>CAWGJI010000026.1:0-353259 GCA_963822895.1 uncultured Acidobacteriota bacterium | reverse complement strand
TCAGAAACCCCAGGTCAGGCCGCTCTCCGGAGCGGCCTGACTGCGTGACGCCGGCTCTCGGCTCGGTGGCTACCGGCCCAGAGTCTCGTTCACCCAGGACTCCCATGAGGATGTCAACGTGGTGGCGTCGTGGCCCTCCGTGCCGATGTGATGACCGACGACGACTCTGATCAGGGCCGGGCGCAGCCGGTTGTCGACACCGAAGGCGCGATCGGTGCCGGTGATCGCTATCGGCACCAGCGGGACCCCGGCGCGGATTGCCAGCCAGGCCGCCCCGCGTTTCATCGGTAGGTCCCCCCATTGTCGGACCCTCGTGCCCTCGGGGAACACACCCACCACCTCTCCGGCCCGCAGGCGGCCCAGAGCGGTCCTCAGGGTGCCGAGGGGCAACCGGCTGCGTGACACCGGGATAACGCCATACGAATGGAGGAGCCAGTCGAGCAGGCGTGAGATCCCGAAGAGCTCATCGACGGCCAGGAAGCGGACCGGTCGGCCGACGGCGGCACCGACCACAACGGGATCGAAGTGCGAGAAGTGGTTGGCGGCGAGAACAAACGGTGCCGGTGGGAGGCCATGGGGCGCCTCGATGCTCAACGAGTAGGCCACCCGGCCCAGTCCTCGCAGAGTCGGGAGGCTGATGGACCACAGTGCGCGGCCTCTCCTGGTCAGCTGTTCCGGTCTTTGCGGGGCCTTTCTGTCAACCATGTCCCGTCTGTCAACCATCTCCCGCAATCGGTCACGTCACTTTGCGGTGCCGCCGGCGAGCGAGGCCAGACATCCGAGTATTGGTGTCAAAATCCGCGTGGGTGCGGGGGATCATCGATCTCCAAGGAATCATCCATCGGATCGGGTGACTGATCGGCAAGCCGAGATGCCCCCGGCTCCGAGGTCTCCAGCCCAGGTTCATCTTGAGGTGTGCGCTGTTGGGATCTCAGTTCCTCGAGCTCGGCACGCTCCGCCATCCGCCCCCGCACGGTCCTCCTCCAGATCAGCCCGATCAGCTCGTCGAGGATCACCGCGATCAACGCTGCTCCGATGGCAACCGCAAACAATGGGATGCTGAAGGTCCACGCGAGAAATGAGATAGTCGCTTCCTGCGTGTTTTGAACGGAGAGAAGCAACAGGATCAGGGCAAAGAGGAGAATCGCGGCCAAACCCATGTAGAAGCCGGTGCCCCGGTATTCGACTCTCCGTGTTGGCTCCTCCTCAGACACCCTGATCCCCCTCCGGTTTGTTGATGGCCTCGACTCCGCGCGCGCTCACCCGTCAGATACTACGGGGGTGGACGCGGTGTTGGCTATTGGCTAGCTGTCGTCACGCAAACCGCGCACGAGCATCATCACGGCACCGGCAAGGAGAAGCCCGACGAGAGTAATCATCACCGGATGCCTTCCGGCCTTCTCTGCTGTCTTGGCAGCTTGGTCGGCGGTCCGCAATCCGGCTTGTGCCTTGTCGAGAACCTCTTGGACGCTCGAAATGGTGTCGTCGGCGTGTCGAATCTTCCGTCTAGTGCTCATGTTTCTACTCGGGGTCGGCGATTGTTGGTGTCCCGAGCTCCATGACTGACTTACCCGGCCGAACCAGGCTCGAAACCGATCCCGGGGTCTCAGTCGTCGTTGCGAAGAAGCGCCGACATCCTGCGGCGGAGGGCGGGATGCGCGGTCCGCAGGCCAAGCTCCAGCGCGAAACGGGCATCCTCAGTCACGTCCAGGACGATCTCCTCGCCCTCTGCCCGGACGTGGAAGCCATCCGCCAACGCCGACACCCTGATCTCGTCCCGTGACCAATCGGCCACCTCTACCTCTCCAGCGGTCATCTTCATTCGCTGGTCGGTGAGATCGACCTCGACACCGACGGGCGCGTCCGTCTCGTCGTTGATTCGAAGCTTTGCCTTGTAGGCCGTCATGCTTCGCTCCTCTCCAAGTCTCCCAGTTCTCCCCCCATCAGACTATCCCGGGGGTTGGCCGAGTGGAAGTGGGAATTCTCTGCGGCTCGGGGCCGATAGGGGGTGTCTCGGGCTTTTGTGCGCTGAAGGGCGGTGGCTACGCGGTCTGCATTGCCAGGCGAAGCTCGTGGGCCTGGAAGGGCTTGACGACGAAAGCATCGGCGCCGGCCCGCCGTGCCAGGAAGGCGTCGGCCTTGCGGTCGAGGAGCATCACCAATCGCGGCCGCTTCTCGCCTTCGAAGTCCTCGGTTATGTCGCGGACCACCGCCATGCCACCCATGCTGTGGATCTGGAGGTCGACGAGCACGACGTCGACTGCCGTCTCATAGGCAATCGTGGCTGCGGCCTTGGGGTCGTCAGTGGTCTCGATGTCCCACTGTGAGGAGCCCAATGAGGCGAAGACGTCATTCGTCACCCAGGGAGAATCGGAGACGACGAGGACCTTGGTCATGGACCGGGGACGATAGCGGCCGAGAAAGTGGCGATTCCTAGCCGCCAATCGGGCCCTAACCTGCCTGCGTCTTGCGCCGGCTGCTCCTCATCCTCCTGTTGTTGCTCATTCCGGCGATCGTGTACGCCCAATCCGATGAGGCGGGCATCGACGTCATCGATGTGAGCGGGCCTCTCGACTCGCTCGCCCTGAAGTTCATGTCCGATTCGATCGAGGACGCCGCGGTCTCGGGCCAGGAGTTGGCGGTGCTCCAGATCGACTCGCCAGCGGTGTTGGATGGGACCGCTCTCGAGGAGTTGATCTCGATGATCGAGAGCCCTCCGCTGCCCGTCGCCGTCTGGGTGGGCCCGGCGCCGGCCACGGCCTTTGGCGGCGTCACGGCATTGGTTTTGGCTGCCGAGGAGACTGCGATTGCCCCCGGGTCGACCATGGGTCTGGAGTCACCGATCGTGGCCGGGGAAGACGGGTCGTCGGCACCTTCCGTCCCGCCGGTCTTCGAGAGTCGGGTGACAGCGGAGGAAACCGGTTTGAGCCTCCAGCCGACCATCCGTCAATTCCTCCAGGCGCTCAATGGAGTCACCTTCTCCACGTCGAAAGGCCCGGTCGCAGTCGAGACGATCAAGCCGTTCGAAGATGGGGTCACACTCAAAACCGTGACCTTCCAGAAGCCCGGTCTCGGGACGAGATTCTTCCGCCTTGCCGCCACCCCGGAGGCCGCGTTCTTCTTCTTGGTGGTCGGCCTGACCATCGCATCGTTCGAATTCTTCGCCATAGGCCCCGGTGTCGCCGCCGGTGTGGCCGGGATCTCACTGATCCTGGCTTCTTGGGGGGTGGTGAACCTGCCGGTACGCCCGTGGGCTCTCGGTGTCGCAGTCCTCGGCTGGGCGCTTCTCACGATGGCCTATCAGCGGGGTGGTGTCTTCGCACTGACCTTGCTCGGGGCGATGCTCCTCCAGGCCGGGGGCATGTGGTATGTCGATGGCTCGGGTCAGATCGACCCGCGTTGGTATTTGGTCCTCCCTTCCGTCCTCGCCGCTCTCTTCTTCTTCCTCCTCGCCATGCCCACCGTGCAGAGGGCGCGCTTCTCGACCCGGACCATCGGGCGTGATGGGTTGATCGGGGAAAAGGGTGTGGCTCTGGTCGATTTCGACCCGGACGGCCTGGTGGAGGTTCGGGGGGCCCGGTGGCGTGCGACCGCCCATCGTGAGGCGGGCATAGGTGCCGGCGACGCCGTGACCGTTGCCGGGGTCGACGGGATGTTTCTCGAGCTCGAGCCGGTCGCGGAGGTCGGGAGATCCGGAGACCGCGAAAACTGAAATAGCTCTTCCCAGGTTCTTCCTTGTCGCCGGCTTTTCATGTGAGTAGGTTCCGACCGGTTGTCGCTAGACAGGGAGGAGTCGAATTGTCCGCCATGGACGATTGGCAGCTCGACGCGCTGTGTCGGGGTAGCCATGCATATCTCTTCTTCCCGCCGTCGACGTTCGAGCGCAAAGACGAGCGGGAGCGCAGGGAGACGAAGGCCAAGGCCATCTGCGGGGTCTGCCCCGTCAAGGAGCCGTGCACATTGCACGCGATCGAGATCCGGGAGCCATTTGGCATCTGGGGAGGCCTCACCGAGGTCGAACGGAGGAGTGTCACCCTGGTCGGTTGAGACGATCGAGTCTCGATTCATCTCACGATCCGGCTGTCACCCTGTCTCATGGTGATTCCCTGATCATCCGCCCATTCGAGGATGGGAATGGCGTACTTGCGTGACAGTCCTGTGGCATCCCTGAATTGGGCGACGGTGAAAGGCGATCCGATTCGGGTGAGCGATTCCCTGATCTCGGCCATCTGCTCGGGCAAATAGGCCAGATCGGCGGACACCCTGACCAGTTCGCCCGTGCGTCCGAGGAGGTGCACCAGCTCCTGATCGAGACCAAGCTCGCTCACCGGCGGGACTCTCAATGAGTCGGCCAAGCGGCTCCGGGCCCCGTCCCACAGATTCCGCATCTCCTTTGTCATCTCCTCACGATGCTCGACCCATGCGACATCAGGCCCACGTCTCAGCAGTGAGACCGAATCCTCAACGATTCGGTCAGCCAGCCCGGGGGGGATTTTCAGGGAGGTTGCAATCGTGGCGATGGGGATGCCGGGACGCAGGGGGTGCTCATCATGATGCGCCCTCACCAGAGCGAGCGCGTTTTGGCTGTACTCGTCGAACGTCCTTGCCGTCAGGAGAAGTGGCCCCACCTGTATCGCCTCCCGGGGATGTCCTCCCCCGGACTGCGCCTCGAGACGATCCGCCCGCTCCAAACCACGGCCGGCGAGAAGGGCGGTGGCGATGGAGTCCTTCGTGTCGAGCGGGTTCAACTCCGGAGAAGACAGGATCGCCTTTCGGGATCGCGGTGGAGAGGGGTCGATCACGACACCCCCCGCCACGACCATCTTCCGTCCCGTCTCCCGCACGATGAACCGGTCACCGGATCGCAGCGGGAGCCAGTCTGCGATCGAGACCAAGCCCAGTTCTCCTTCGAGTACACGGATCTCGGCTGGGTGGGCACCACTGCCGACATGGACATGGAACGAACCTCGCTCTGGGAACACGTCGACATAACGCGCTGGGACGAGGCGGGCGGTGAATCGGCGCGTGAGCACCCACTGGTCGGCGAGCCCGAGCATCGACCCTCTGGGAACGATCGTCTTGTCCACGCCACTCAGGCTGAGAGCGATTCGACGTCCGGGGCCGGCCACCTCCAGGTCCTGCTCATGACTCTGGATTCCACGTATTCGAGTGCGGGCCCCGCCCGGGAAGATGGTGACTTCCTGGCCGGTCTGCAGCGGTCCCTCGATCAGGGTGCCGGTTACGACCGTGCCCGCGCCGGCCACCGAGAAAGCTCGATCCACCCAAAGGCGGGGACGATCACCGGTCGGCTCGACTTGGGCAACCAGGTCTTCGAGTGTCTCCAGCAGCCTCTCCAGACCCAAGCCGGTTAGTCCGCTCACCGGGATTATCGGGGCATCATGCAGCGAAGTTGCCTCGAGACGGTCCTGGATCTCGAGAGCCGCCAGCTCGGCCGTCTCATCGTCGACGGCATCGATCTTGGTCAGGGCGACCACGGCGCGATGTATCCCCAACAAGTCGAGGACGGCGAGATGCTCCTCTGATTGGGGCATCCAGCCCTCGTCCGCGGCGACCACGAACAACGCCACGTCGATCGCCTCGATACCGGCAAGCATGTTCTTGAGGTATCTCTCGTGGCCTGGCACGTCGACGAACGACACCTCGATGCCATTGGGGAGAGTGGTCCAGGCAAACCCCAGGTCGATGGTCAGGCCCCGCCGCTTCTCCTCCTCCCATCGGTCCGGGTCGCGTCCTGTCAGCGCCTGGACCAGGGTCGATTTGCCGTGATCGACGTGACCGGCGGTGCCGATCAGCGGCAATTGGCCACCGTCTCGGCAATGAGGAGGTCTTCGCCGGGATCGACGGCGCGAAGGTCTATCCAGAGGTCCTTGCCCGAACGCCGGGTGAGGATCGGGCGATCGTTGTCGAGGAGCCACTGGAAGAGATGGTCCTCCCCCGGCAGGACGATCTGTGGCGTGTCGATGCCTCTTCCCGGGACACTGCCGGCTCCTATCAGGCTCGAGCCCTGCCTCACCTCGCCCCCGATCGCCGACGCCACGGCCTCGGCACGAGCATGCAGGAGATCGTTTCCGATGGTGACTTGCCTCCAGAACGGGATCTCGTCGACCCGATCGTCGGCATACGCCTCCAGGGTCGCACAGAGCGCCGCATCGGTGACCGCATCGATGCGCAGTGCCCTTGCCAGGGGGTGACGACGGAGACGATCGACGAACTGGCCTGCTCCGACGATGATTCCCGCCTGTGGGCCCCCGAGCAGCTTGTCGCCACTGAATGTCACCACGTCCGCACCCGAGTCGATCGACTGTCTGACCCCTGGCTCATCCCTGAGCCATTCGGGACGGGGTCGGGCCAGCCAGGGCGCATCACTGTCGAGCAGGCCCGAGCCGACGTCGTGTATGAGGGGCAAACCGACTCGATGTGTCTCGGCGACCAGATCGTGCAGAGGGACGTCCTCGACGAATCCCTCCACTCGATAGTTGGATGGGTGAACCCTCAGGACTGCCCCGCAGCGATGGATCTGGATGGCGGTGGTGAAGTCGCCCAATCTCGTGCGGTTTGTCGTCCCCACCTCGACCAGCTCTGCGCCGCCGACTTCCATGACGGCGGGCAAGCGGTAGGAGCCGCCGATCTCGATCATCTCACCTCTCGCCACCGGGACCGAAAGACCTCGCGCCAGCGCAGCGAGGGCCAGCAGGACACCCCCGGCGTTGTTGTTCACGACGATGGCGTCCTCGGCACCCGTCAAGGTCGTGAGCAATCTGCGCGCATAAGCTCCTCTTCCGCCTCTTTCGCCCGTCGCGAGGTCCAGCTCGACGTTCGTGGAGGAGCTCGCAGCCAATACGCCGGCTTCGATTGCACGCGCGGAGAGGGATGCTCGACCCAGATTGGTGTGGAGGAGAACTCCACTGGCGTTGATCACCGATGTGGTCCCTGCGCGTCTCAGTGATTTGGCGAGGTCCCTGGCGAGACGGGCCACATCGTGCGGCTCGCCTTTGGAGATAGCCGCCCGAGTCTGATCGAGTGCCGTCCGAGCCGTCTCCACCGCCAGCCGACGTGGCAATCCGGAGCCCTCCAGGTCGGTCAGCAACTGCTCGACGGAGGGGAGATCACGGTATGGGTTGGGCTCCGTCACCGGATGAAGTGTGCCAGGAACCTCATACCATGTGCCGGTGCCACCCGATCCGGTCATTGCCCGTCCTGCCGCCACGATCCTGCTGCTGCGTGAGGACGACGGATTGGAGGTCCTCATGGTCACCAGGTCGGCGCGTGGCTTCTTCGGCGGTCTGACGGCATTCCCCGGTGGTGGTGTCGAGCCGTCCGACGACTCGGAGCTGGCCCGGACGGTGGTCCGCGGCTCGTCTGACGATCACGTCTATCGGGTCGCGGCGCTTCGCGAGCTGGCGGAGGAGACCGGCATCGCCTTGACCACTTCGGGCCCTGAGGTTGCTCCGGAAGGGAAGGGCGTGACCTTGTTGACCACCCTGTCTCGCTCCGGCGTCGTGCTCGATGGGGAGGCGCCGGTGATGATCTCACGCTGGGTGACACCAGACTTCGCTCCAAAGAGGTTCGACACGATGTTCTTCCTCGCCGACGGCAGCGGCTCTCCCGAGGTTCGCCTGGATGGGGATGAGCTGGTCGACCACATGTGGGTGAGACCCGGGCGAGCCCTCGACATGCAGAGTGACGACCGTCTCCAGATGTTCACCCCGACTATTGCTCATTTGCGATGGCTTGCGTTGCGACGCCACCTCGATGAAGCCCTCGACTCGGCTCGCAGCTCCGACGGCCGCTCGATGGTCGAGCCCGTTGTGATGGAAGACGGTTCGATCGTGCCCGTGCTCCTGCCAGGAGATCGGCGGTGAGAATCGAGAGGGTCCTGGCCAACAACCCCGGGCCCTTCACCGGGCCGGGAACCAACACGTGGATTCTCGATGACGGCTCGGGTGCTGCGGTGGTGATCGATCCCGGCCCGATCGATGAATCTCACTCAGACGAGCTGCTGCGGCGTCTGGAAGGCCGGCGCCCGGTCGGGGTGATGGTGACGCACACTCACCTGGATCATGCCCCGATGGCCAACCCATTGGCTCGAGAGATGCAGGTTCCCGCCATCGGCTTCGCCGCTGGCCCTGACTTCGAGCCCGACATGCGGGTCGATGAAGGGTCCTCGATCGATGTCGGGTCACTCGATCTCCGCGTGATACATACCCCGGGTCACTCCGACGACCACCTCTGCTTTCGCGTGGGCGACGTGCTGTTCACCGGAGATCACATCATGGGCGGATCGTCGGTGATGGTCGAGCGGATGGGGCGTTACCTGGAGTCCCTGAGAAAGCTCAGCCATACCGGTCTCGAGCGTCTCCTTCCTGGTCACGGCGAGGAGATGGGTGAGCCGGACGTGGTCATCGATTGGTATCTGGAGCATCGCCGCCAGCGGCACGAGCAGATATATGCGGCAATCGCCGCCGGCGCCGCCACGGTCTCTGAGGTGGTTGAGACCGTGTATGCGGATGTGTCGCCTGCGCTCCATCGTCTCGCCGCCGTCTCGGTCGCGGCACATGTCGATTTGCTGGCGGAAGAGGGTCGGATAGCCTGGGATGGCCGCGAGCTCGCGGTGTTGCCCCCTTCGGATCCATGGAACCTGGACCTGTGAAGCGTCTCATACGGACTGTCGCTCTCCTGCTGGTGATGACACTGGCCTCACTTCCCGCCGTGGCGGAGGTCACCGACCAAGACGTGGCACGCGCACGTGAGGAGGTGAATCGGATCCTGGCCGACTCGGCATCTCTCGGTGAAGAGGTTCAGGCCGCATGGTCACGTCAATTCGCCCTCGAGAACGAGATATCCAATCTCAATTCCTCGATCGAGTTGGCCCGGGTGAAGATCACCGACGGCGAGCACCAGTTGGAGGAGGTGGCCGTTGAGATGTACATGGGCTCGGCCAGCAGCGCCAACCTCCAGATCCTGTTCAATGCGAGTAGCGAGGGCTTCGAGGCAAGCCGCCAATACCTGGACCAAGTCAATGGCTCACAGCTCGACGTGATCAATCAGCTCAAGTCGCTGCGTGCCGAGCTGGATCGACAGACAGCCCGTCTCGACGATGCGTCGACCGAACAGCAGGCCGTGACCGCCGACCTGGAGGAGAAGGCCGGTCAATTGCAGGAGCGTCTGGTAGAGGCACAGGCCGTGTATGACGACCTAGTGCAGCGGCAGGCCGCTGAGGAGGCGGCACGTAAGGCCGCCGAGGAAGCTGCGCGGAAGGCGGCCGAGGAGGCAGCGCGCAACGCCACCACTACTACCACCACCACTGCCGTGGCGACCACCGATTCCGGCAACGACTCGTCGGCCCCCGCCACGACCACCACCACGGCCCCTTCGCCTGTCGCCCCACCCACGTCGAGTGGGGGGGCCTGCCCGGTCGCCGGGGCCGTCTCGTTCACCGATACCTGGGGTGCTCCGCGATCGGGAGGGCGCACCCACCAGGGTGTGGACATGATCGCCGCCCGCAACACTCCGCTGGGGGCGATCTACGGCGGAAAGATCCATCGGCTGACGACAGGGAGCTTGAGTGGGCTCGCCATCTGGCTCAAGGCCGACAACGGAGACCAGTTCTTCTACGCGCATCTGGAGAGCTATGCCGACATCTCAGTCGGTCAAAGTGTCACGGAGGGCCAGGTGATCGGATACGTGGGCTCTTCCGGCAACGCCCCCGACTACTTGCCCCATCTCCATTTCGAGTATCACCCACATGGTGGGTCGGCGGTGGATCCGTACCCCCTGGTCAAGTCGATCTGCGGCTGACAAACGAAAGAGGACCCTTACGGGTCCCCTTCCGATCTGGCCTCCGCTCCCCTAAGCCCCCACGCTTTGGCACGTTCCTCCCCATCTTCGACCACAGAGAGTGGTCATGGAAGGACCCTTAGTGAGATGTCCATTGTGACTAGCGCGAATCGGGCCTGAAACGACTTGGTATTGACGCCATCATGCGATCCACGGTGCTTCAATGCGACAGCAGCACCCCGAGGAAGGAATGAGACCTTGACCACCCCACCGGAGTTTCCCCAGAACCAACCGGTATCCACCCCGGCCAACCTGGCATCGTGGGGGACGCGGGCGCTCGGATTCCTCATCGACTATCTCCCCATCCTGATCGTCGAGGCGCTCTTGTTTCGAAGCACGCTGATCTCATCCCTGTTCGGAATTCTGGGCCTGGCCTATTGGATCTACCTCGGCCATCTCGACGGGATCACGGGGCAGACACCGGGCAAGGCGATAATGGGCATCC
The DNA here is from genome assembly GCA_963822895.1 of uncultured Acidobacteriota bacterium. Taxonomy (GTDB): domain Bacteria; phylum Actinomycetota; class Acidimicrobiia; order Spongiisociales; family ZC4RG35; genus JARDZU01. Next base: position 342,956 of record CAWGJI010000026.1, on the reverse strand, counting down.
GGGTCGTCAACGTGTCGGGAGAGCTGATCGGCTCCGGATCGGGCATGGCCCGCAAGGTCGCTCACCTGATCGACAGCCTGGTCTGCTTTCTCGGTTGGCTGCTCCCCATCGTGGACGCTCAGCGTCAGACGATCGCCGACAAGGTGATGAGCACCTATGTCGTCGAGGGGATCGAGAAGAAGCCTTTCTCCGTCGACCTGTGGATGCCCCCCAAGCCTGCTGCCTGATTCTGTGAACGGAATTGGGCGGATCCGGTCGGTTTAGGTTCACAGAAGACGTCTAGGCGGGAAGTTCCTCTAGCTCCGTCAACAACTTGGCGATGCGGCCGGTGCATGTCTCCATGTCGGCCGGCGGGACCAATTGGATCAGCCGCTCTGCAGCGGAGCGCAATGACATCGCCGCCGGTGAGTCGGGCGCCGACGTGACGACCGGTCTCCCGGTGTCACCCCCGGGCACGACATGGGGGTCGAGCGGTATGGAGCCGACGAGCGGGACTCCGAGGTCATCGGCCAACTCCTGACCGCCACCCTGGCCGAACACCGAATGGACCCGGCCACACTCGCAAGCGAGCCCTGACATGTTCTCGATGACACCCACGATCGGCATGTGGGAGCGTCGCGCCATGTCGGCGACCCGAATCGCCACCTTCTGGGCCGCCCGTTGTGGTGTGGTGACGACCACCATCTCGGCCTGAGGGAGGAGTCTGGTCAAGGCCATCTGGATGTCACCGGTGCCGGGTGGCATGTCGATAACGAGGTAGTCGAGCTCGCCCCACTCCACCTGCTTGAGAAACTGCTCCAGGGCCTTGGAGAGCATCAGGCCGCGCCACATGAGGGCGGTCTCCTCCGACTCGATGATCAAGCCGGTAGACACCAGCTTGACCCCCTGGGCCATCACAGGTGTGATCAGCTTGGTCGTCTCGTCCGCCTCGAGACGCTCTTCCACGCCCATCATCCTCGGGGTACTGAATCCCCAGATGTCGGCATCGAGAAGACCTACCCGAAACTCGGAGCGGGCCATGGCAACGGCCACGTTCACCGCGACCGACGACTTGCCGACGCCACCCTTGCCCGAGCTGACCGCGATCACCCTGGTCGTCGGAGACACCTGGGTGGGCTCCGCGTTCTCCCTCGCCCGGGTCCTCGCAACCGACATCAGCTCGGCTCTCTGCTTCTTGGTCATCGCCGTGGTTCTGACGTACACCCGCTCGACCCCGGGCATCGCCTCGACTCTTCGCAGTGTGTCGTTCTCGATCTGGTTGCGCATCGGGCACTCGGCGATGGTGAGAGCCAGCCCGATCTCGACGCTCGTGCCATCGATCGTCAACGTCGCTGATCATCCCGAGCTCGACGACGTTCCCTCCCAACTCGGGATCTCGAACCCCTTCCAGGGTGCGGAGGACGTCGTCGCGAGTGACCATTTCGTCCTCCATGGTAATTTCCACTATGCATGTAGTGGGAATGGCCACATGTGCAATTGCGGTTACAATGACCGTGCAGCGATACAGGTCGAATAGATGACACAAATTCTCAGCATCAAGTCGAACAAGCCCGAGAAGACCGTCAACGTGACGGATTTCGCAGTGGAGAAGATCAGCGAGTTGATCGCCTCCGAAGACGAGCCCGGCCTGGCATTGCGCATGGCGGTTCGCCCCGGTGGGTGCAGCGGCTTCTCCTACGAGATGTTCTTCGACAGCCAGATCGACGCCGACGACATAGTCGAGGAGTTCGGCGAAGTACGCGTGGTGGTCGACCCACAGAGTGCCGACATGGTCAAGGGCTCGACCCTCGACTACAAGGATGGCCTCATGGGAGCCGGTTTCTCGATCGACAACCCGAACGTCTCCCGCACCTGTGGTTGCGGGAACTCCTTTTCCTGAGGTCCTGGCCCTTTCTTGGGTCTCGTAACTACTCCGTAACGGCAGATCCCCGATAATCATGTGATGAAGTGGGATCGACTGCTTTCGGGGGTCGCGTGGTTGATGGCGGTGGCGACCGCGTTGGTCCCTGGTGTCTTGTTGATCGCCAACACCGAGGCAATCCAGGGTTTCGACGTCCTCTTCGTCCTGGCTGTTCCGGTCTACGCGATCACGGCGGCGGCGATCCTCAATCGACATCCCCGAAACTCCGTGGGTTGGCTGCTCCTGATCATCGGCACAGCGCTTGCTCTCTCTGCCGTGATGACGGTCCTGATACCCACCCGGCCGATGGCTCCGGTGCCCGGTTGGAAGGTGGCGATCATCGCGGCTTCATCCGTGAGTTGGATCTACTTCATCTATCCGCTCTTCCTGCTCTTCATGGTGTTCCCGGACGGCCGTCTCCTCAGCCCGCGTTGGCGGGTGCTGGTCGGCTTGGAGGTGGCGATGATGGCCTTCATGCTCTTTGTCGGGGCATTCTCAGAAAGAGTCGGCCCGCTCGATGCCAATTGGACGATCGCAAACCCGATCGGATTCCTGGGCCAGGACGTCTTTGGGCCTTGGTTCAACATCCTATGGACGCCGGCGCTGATCCTCCTCAGCGTCTCGGGTGTGGCGGCGCTGATCCTGCGATACCGGAGGGGAGATACGATCAAGCGTCATCAGTTGAAGTGGCTCCTGTCAACTGTTGCGATCTTCGTCGTCGGATACACCATTTCAGGCAATCTCCCCGATTCTCCCTCAGGAGCCCTATCGGTGGTCGCGTTCGCCGCCAACGCCGTGTTTGGAGGCGCCATCCTCATGGTCCCGCTGGCCATAGCTGTCGCCGTGTTTCGTTATCGATTGTTCGAGATCGATCGGATCATCTCTCGCACTGTTGGCTATGTGCTGGTGATCGGTTTCCTGGCGATGGTCTATGTGACGGGGGCGGTTTGGCTGCCCACCAGGCTCGGTGGTGACTCGCCGCTGTTCGTGGCCGGGTCCACGCTGGCCGTCGCCGCGTTGTTCAACCCCGTCCGTCGCCGGTTGTTGCATTGGGTGGACCGGAGGTTCTATCGAACCCGATATGACGCCGAGCGTGTCGTCGACGGGTTCGTCGATTCTCTGAGGAATAGGACCGACCTGGACGGGCTGGCCGCGGAGTGGGTGGCCGCCGTCACGGAGACCATGCAACCGGCTTCGATCGGCATCTGGGTGAGGGGCTGATCTCGGGTACTCCTTCTTCCTGAAATCCACTCCACCCTGTTCTCGTAACCCCTTCGTAACGACCTCCGAGCGATAATCCGCCGATGAGATTGGATATCTGAGGCCTTGCGCTCGATGAAGCTGCTCGCGTGGGGTTTTGCCGTGGTGATTCTGATCGCTGCCCCACTGTTTCTGATCGTCGCCGGGGGACAAGGCCAATTGGGCACCGACCCGATTCAGGTGGTGGCTCAGGTGTCATACGTGGCGATTGCACCGATCTTCGCCCTCACGGCGGCGGCGATCCTCAGTCGGCAACCGAAGAACATGGTCGGCTGGATCCTGATGGCGATCGCATCGGGCTTCGTCATCGCCATCATTGCGGACGTATCGGCCAGTGCACCAAAGCCATACCCGATCGACAGTTGGTACGTCGCCATGTTCCCCGACCGCCCGCACGGGTTCCTGGCGCCGGGTGTGGCCAACGGCTGGCTTCTGATTGGCGTGTCGCTTGCCTCGTGGTCGTGGATCCTGTTCGTCTTCCCACTGTTTCACCTGCTCATGACGTTCCCAACCGGCCGCTTGTTAAGTCGTCGCTGGATTCCCCTCGCCATTCTCGAGATCGCGATGATGTCGACGATGTTCCTTCTCGGGACATTTTCCACCGAGTTGGGTGTGGAAGGGTCGTGGGAGGTCTCCAATCCAATTGGTTTCATCTCCGTGAACCCGTTCAGTGGGGCGTTCAACACCGTGTGGGGCATCGCGCTCCTCGTGTTGACCCTGGGGGGTCCGCTGGCGATGGTGCTGCGGTATCGCCGGGCCGGGACGGTGGAGCGGCTCCAGATCAAATGGCTTCTATACGCCGTTGCGCTCTTTGCCCTTGTCTACGGTGTCTCGGCCGTTCAATCGGGCAACTCGGGGTCATTCTTCGACATCCTCTTCCCCGTGTCGGTCGCCGGCATCGGGATCGCCATCGCCATGGCCGTGCTGCGGTACCGCCTCTATGAGATCGATCGGATCATCTCTCGCACCGTTGGCTATGTGCTGGTGATCGGTTTCCTGGCGATGGTCTATGTGACGGGGGCGGTTTGGCTGCCCACCAGGCTCGGTGGTGACTCGCCGCTGTTCGTGGCCGGGTCCACGCTGGCCGTCGCCGCGTTGTTCAACCCCGTCCGTCGCCGGTTGTTGCATTGGGTGGACCGGAGGTTCTATCGAACCCGATATGACGCCGAGCGTGTCGTCGACGGGTTCGTCGATTCTCTGAGGAATAGGACCGACCTGGACGGGCTGGCCGCGGAGTGGGTGGCCGCCGTCACGGAGACCATGCAACCGGCTTCGATCGGCATCTGGGTGAGGGGCTGATCTCGGGTACCCTCCGGCTGTTGTCCGAGAGGAGCCCGAATTGCCCAAGACCGTTCCCCAAACACCATCCGCCCCCAAGGCCATTGGCCCCTATTCCCTGGCCACCGAAGCGGGGGGATTCGTCTTCCTGAGTGGGCAGGTGGCCATCGATCCGGCGACCGGCGACCGGCGTGAGGACGACATCGAGATTCAGGCTCATCAGGTGATGGACAACATCGGCGCCATCCTCAGTGACCTAGCTCTCGCCTATGACGACATCGTCAAGACCACCATCTTCCTCGGTGACATGGGCGACTATCCAAAGGTGAACGAGGTGTATGGGGGCTATTTCACCGGGCCGCCGCCGGCCCGGTCGGCGATTCAGGCCGGCGCCCTGCCCGGTGGCTTCCTGGTCGAGATCGAGGTGGTGGCAGCGCGATGAACAAGGAGCAGATCTTCGAGGCCTTGGGCCTCTCCGACCTCAACTCCGGTGTCTATGCAGGTGAGTGGCTGGACGCAGGGGGAAGCCAGATCGAAGTGATCAACCCGGCTACCGGTGACAGCCTCGCCCGGGTGGCCATGGGGTCAGCCTCCGACTATGACCGGGTCGCCGACAACTCGGCTGAGACCTTTGCCAGATGGAAGGCTCTTCCCGCCCCACAACGGGGCCAGTACGTGCGCAAGCTGGGCGACGCACTGAGGGAGAAGATCGAGCCATTGGGTGCCCTGGTCACCCTCGAAGTCGGGAAGATCCTCCCCGAGGGGGTCGGTGAGGTCCAGGAGATGGTCGACATCTGCGATTTCGCAGTAGGGCTATCCCGTCAGCTCTATGGGAACACCATGGCGTCTGAGCGCCCGAATCATCGGATGTACGAGCACTGGCATCCGTTGGGCCCGGTCGGGGTCATCTCGGCCTTCAATTTCCCGGTGGCGGTCTGGTCGTGGAATGCCGCCATTGCTGCGGTTTGTGGAGACACGGTGGTCTGGAAGCCTTCCGAGAGGACCCCCCTGACCGCCATCGCCGTCACCAAGATCGCCCAGGAGGTCATGGCCGGGAGCGGCTTTGAGGGCGTCTTCAACCTCGTCGTGGGTGACGGGGCAACGGTCGGGAACCGGATGAATCAGGACACCCGTCTTCCCCTCATCTCTGCGACTGGTTCCTGCAACATGGGGAGGATCGTCGGCCCGGCCGTCGCCCAGAGGATGGGCCGCACCATCCTCGAGCTGGGGGGCAACAACGCCGTGATTGTCATGGACGACGCCGATCTCGAGCTCGCCGTCCGCGCAACTGTCTTCTCAGCGGTCGGCACGGCCGGCCAGCGCTGCACGACTCTGAGGAGACTCTTGGTGCATCGGGCGGTCGCCGACAAGATGGTCAGCCGGCTGGTGGAGGCCTATCACCAGGTGAAGATCGGTGATCCCCTCGAGGCCGGGACCCTCATGGGCCCGCTCGCCGGCGAGAAGGCCGTCGATCAGATGATGGCTGCCCTCGAGCTGGCTCGGGAGCAGGGCGCCCGCATCGTCACCGGTGGTCAGCGAATCGACCGTCCCGGCTTCTTCGTGGAGCCAACGATTGCGGTGGTCGCCAAGGAGGCATCGATAACACAGCAGGAGACATTCGCCCCGATTCTGTGGGTGATCGAGTTCGACAGCCTCGAAGAGGCGATCGAGCTCCAGAACGGAGTCACCCAGGGCCTCTCGTCGGCGATATTCACAGAGTCGCTGAAGAGCGCCGAGCGGTTCCTCAGCGACACGGGGTCGGATTGCGGGATCGCCAATGTGAACATCGGCACGTCCGGGGCCGAGATCGGCGGCGCCTTTGGCGGGGAGAAGGAGACGGGCGGTGGCCGGGAGGCGGGGTCAGACGCCTGGAAGGCCTACATGCGGCGCCAGACGACCACCATCAACTGGGGGGACGATCTACCCCTCGCTCAGGGGATCGAGTTCGCCTGAACATGGATGCTGCCCACTGGGACGAGCGATACGACGCGTCCGACCGTCTGTGGTCGGCGACTCCCAACATCTTCGTCGAGGACCGTCTCAAGGATCGTGAGCCGGGCCGAGGATTGGATGTCGCCGCTGGTGAGGGCCGGAACGCGGTCTGGCTGTCGTCACTCGGGTGGAAGATGACGGCGGTGGACTTCTCGTCGGTGGCTCTCGCTCGCGGGGCGGAACAGGACGACCAGGTCGTTTGGGTCGAGGCCGATGTCAGGGAGTGGGAGCCTTCCTCGGGTTTCGACCTGGTGCTGGTCGCCTATCTGCATCTGGTCCTTCCTGTCTTTCAGGAGGTGGTATCGCACGCGGCCACGTGGCTCGATCCCGGAGGCGAGTTGTTCCTCGTCGGTCACGACAGGACCAACATCGAGCATGGTTGGGGAGGTCCTCAATATCCCGATGTCTTGTGGGACCGTGATGAGATCGTGTCCTGGCTCGATGGCTTGTCCGTCGTCGAGTCCATCGTCGCTCGCAGGCCGGTCGAGACGGACCACGGGACTGAGTATGCCCGCGACACCCTGGTCAGGGCCCGTCGACCAGGTTGAAGTCGAGACAGGGCTCATTGTCATCCAGCCCACAGATGCGATACACATCCGGCTCGGCCGCGGAAGGCAGCTTGATCTCATAGTCGGCGGGGGCCACCTGCTCACAGTCGGCGTTGCTCACGGGTGGCATGTGCCAATCGGCTTCGGCTATGTCGCCGGACGTGTAGGTCTGACCCACGATCACCCATCCGAACAGACCCCACTGCTCGAGCTGTAGGCAGACGCCACCCTCCCTGACGATCGATCCCGTCGCTTCGATCTCCGCACGCGGCCCGGTGGTGGCCATCACCACGATGAGCCCGGCGGCGAGGATCGCGACGATGATCAGCCGGGAGCGACTCACCGGGCCACTCGCCGTGAGCCGTCAGACCTGGGCCAGAGCGTCATCGAGATCGGCGATCAAGTCTTCGACGTCTTCGAGGCCGACGGAGAGCCTCACCAGCCCATCGGTGATCCCGGCGGCCATCCGCTCTTCTCGCGGCACGGCGGCATGGGTCATCGTCACGGGATGGGTGATGAGGGACTCGACAGAGCCCAGGTTCTCGGCGAGGCTCCACAACTTCACGGCATTCATCAGCTTCTTGCCGGTGTCGACGCCCCCATGTAGCTCGAAGCAAACCATGGCGCCGTATCCGGTCGCCTGACGGCTGGACAGCTCATGTTGTGGATGGGTGGGAAGGCCTGGATAGTTGACGTAATCGATCTTGTCGTGGCCTTGGAGCCAATTCGCCACCTCCAGGGCGTTTGCCGATTGGCGGTCCATTCGCTCGCTCAAGGTCTTGGTTCCTTGAAGGGTCAGCCAGGCGACCATGGGCGACATCACCAGACCACCGGACAGGCGGGCGAAGGCGACCTTTTCCTGAAGCTCGGGTGTCGCCACGACCACCGCCCCGCCCAGAGTGGCGTTGTGGCCGTCGAGGAATTTGGTAGTCGAGTGAATGACGATGTCGGCCCCCAACTCGAAGGGTCGCTGGAAATAGGGGGTGAGAAATGTGTTGTCGGTGACATGAAGGGCACCGGCGTCGGTGGCCAACTCGGAAACCGCCTCGAGGTCGGTCACCTTGAGGGTCGGATTCGCCGGTGTCTCGGTGAACACGAGGCGTGTCTCAGATCGGAGAGCACTTTCGACCGATGAGAGGTTCGATGCATCGACGAACGAGACGTCGACACCGAACTTGGTCAGGAATTTGTCGGCGAATCGGTAGGTCCCGCCATAGACCACGTCGGCGATGACGACATGGTCCCCCGCCTGTAGCAGACCCAGGAACACGGCGACTGTCGCAGCCATCCCCGACCCGTAGGCGGTCGAGTCGTGTCCTCCTTCGAGTGCGGTCAGCTTGTTCTCCAGGGCACGGACCGTCGGATTGCCGGCGCGGCTGTATGAGTAGCCCTTGTCCATGTATTCGTCGACCGACTCCTGAACGAAGGTGGTCGATTGATAGATCGGAGTGAGGATTGCTCCCGTGACCGGGTCGGGGGCAACCCCCTCATGTATCTGCTTGGTGCGAAAACCCATGACGCGATTGTGGTCGGTTCTCCGGGGTTGCGCGGCCGCCGCCCACCGTCACGGGTTCGGGGCGCCCGCGGGCTCGGTCAGCCGAATCGGTAACCGACGGATCGGACGGTGGTGATCCACGATGCGCGTTCCTCACCGAGTTTGGAGCGGAGCCGACGGATATGGACGTCAACGGTTCGGGCACCGCCGTAATAGTCGTAGCCCCACACTTTGGAGAGGAGCTGCTCCCGGGACCAAACCCGGACCGGGTTCTCCACCAGGAACCGAAGGAGCTCGTACTCCATGAACGTCAGGTCGATGGGATTGCCGGCAAGGGCTGCCTGGTAGTTGAGGGTGTTCAGCTCCAGGTCCTTGAAGACGACCAGCTCAGTGGTGCTCGCCTCGACGGCGAGACGCTGAAGTCGAAGCCGCAGTTCCAAGGGGTCAACGGGTGTGGTGATGAAGTCGGAGACCCCGGCAGCGCTCTCGATCAGTGCCAGCTGGTCGAGTGAGACCACGAGGATGACCGGGAGTGCGATGTCGTCGGCGATTCGCGAGATCTCGCGTAGACGGCGCATTGGCTGGTCTCCCAGTTCGACTAGGAGTACGTCGGCGTCTCCGATGAGGCGGTCATCGACATCCAACTCCTCGGTCTCCACATGGCTCGCCCCGGCCAGCACCAGGCCGTCCATGACGCTCTCGGAGCACTTGCCGGGATGGAGGGCGACGTTCACAGCACGGGTAGATAGGTGTCCAACTCGAATTTGGAGACGTGGTGCTGGAATCGAGTCCACTCCTCGCGCTTGTTCCTGAGGAACCACCCGAAAACGTGTTCCCCGAGGGCCTCGGCCACGAGCTCCGATTGCTCCATGATGTCGAGCGCCTCGGAGAGGGTCTCCGGAAGTCGCTTCGCACCGGCGGCGGCCCTCTCGGCAGCGGTCATCTGAAGCACGTTGGCGGCGATCTCCGGTGGGATCTCATAACCCTCGCGAATTCCGGCGAGACCGGCGGCGAGGAGAACCGACAGGGTCAGGTATGGGTTGCAGGCGGCATCGGCCGCGCGGTATTCCACACGCACACTCGACGGCTTTCCCTTCTTGACGGTGGGCACCCGGACCAGGGCCGACTGATTGTTGCGCGCCCAGGAGATGTAGATGGGGGCGTCGAACCCTGCCACCAGACGCTTGTAGGAGTTGACCCATTGGTTGGTGACGGCGGTTATCTCCGAGGCGTGCCTGAGGATCCCTGCGATGAAAGCTTGGCCGACCTTGGAGAGGCCGCCGGGTGTGCCGGGCTCGTGGAAGGCGTTGGTGTCGTTCTCGAAGAGGGAGAGGTGCAGGTGCATCCCTGAGCCGTCATAGTCCTCAAGTGGCTTGGGCATGAAGGTGGCATATATGTCATGCTGCAGCGCGACTTCCTTCACCGTGAGACGCGACGTCATGATGTTGTCCGCCATGGACAGAGCGTCGGTGTAGCGGGCGATGATCTCGTGCTGGCTCGGGGCGACTTCGTGGTGCGAGTGCTCGATCGGTATGCCCATCAACTCCAGCGCATTGATCGTCTTTCGCCGGTACTCCTGGGCCACATCGAGTGGCGTCAGGTCGAAGTAACCACCTCGATCGAGCACCTGGGGCTCGGGCCCCGAGTCCTTGAAGTAGAAGAACTCGAGCTCCGGGGCGGCGAAGAAGGTGTATCCCATGTCGGATGCCTTGGCCAGGTTGCGTTTGAGCACCGTCCTCGGGTCACCGGCGAACGGCTCGCCGTCCGGTGTCGCAATGTCACAGAACATGCGCGCGACCTGCTGCTCGGTTCGCCAGGGGAGGACAGCGAATGTCGAAGGGTCGGGCCGAGCCAGCATGTCGGCTTCTTGGACGCGGGCATACCCGTCTATGGACGAGCCGTCGAAGGTCATCCCCTCGTCGAATGCCACGTCCAGCTCGGCCGGGCTTATTGCCACCGACTTGAGAAACCCCTGGACATCGGTGAACCAGAGGCGGATGAATCGGATCCCACGCTCCTCGACTGTGCGGAGCACATACTCGGCCTGCTTGTTCATCTGATCATCTTCCCGGTCTGTTGTCGTCACATTATGAAGCCACCGGGCGAGGAATGGAATCGCCCGAACGTTCTGTGAACCCAAATCGGCCGGATCGGTCCAATTCCGTTCACAGAAGGCTCGGCTCCCGACCCAACGTCATTCTCAACGCGGTCACCGAGACGACAGCCGACGTCATCACCACGACCATGAGTGCAGTCGGGAGACCCCAATTCGAAGCACCCAGCCCGACTACGGCGGGAGCCACCATGAGGCCGAGCCGGGTCCCGACGGTCAGGGCGGCAAGCCCCGAGCCTTCGCCGAGTGAAGGGTGAGACCCGGCGAGCTTGTACATGATGGGCAGGGCAACCGAGACTCCGAGGCCCCACACCGAGAATCCGATCAGGGAGGCCACAGTGGCGCCCGTCAAAGTGACCAGCAGCATCGAAGCCACGGCGAGGCCCAGACTGGAGACGATGGTGCGAATCGCCCCGAATCGATCCACCAGGTGATCGCCACCGAGTCGTCCGACCAGCATCCCGGCGGTGAAGACGATGACGCCCGCTCCGGCGACTGAAGCGGTGCTGGAGGTCACGTCGACCAGGAAGATCGCACTCCAGTCGGCAGGCAGTCCCTCGATCACCACTGCCGCCCCACCGGCGATCATGAGCCCCAATGCCAGACGCCCTGGCCGTCCGGTGCCCCTTCGGGCCGGTGCCCCGGGGATCATCGGGCTTGCGATCACGACCAGTGCGGCACCGAGAAGTGAGACGCCGAGCAGTTGGTGGCCGAGCCCCAGCCCGAGGATGATCGCGATCGCCGCAGCCGCCGACCCGGCCAGGGTTCCGAGGCTCCAAATGCCGTGGAGACGTGTCATGATCGAACGACCTGCTCGCTCCTCGACTCTGACACCGATCGCATTCATTCCGACGTCGGCATTCGAGTCGATGAAGCCGATCGTCCCGAGCACTGCCGCCAGGGTCAGCGGGCCACGCGCCTGGGAGAGCAGCGGGAGTGCAGCCAGGAGGCCCAGCGCCGCAACCATCCCAGCGCCTCGGGATCCGAGCTTTCTCACAGTGAGACCTGACAGCGCCGAGCCGAGCAACGACCCGAACGAGCCTGCAGCGAGGATGAAGCCGAGGGAGCCGAGATCGATTCCGAGCCGATCACGAAGCTCCGGTATGCGGGGAAGCCAACTGCCCAGGACCAGGCCGTTGACGAAGAAGAGGACACCTACACCGAGGATGGCCCTCCTGTTCGTGCTCACGGCCCGGCCGTGTGCGTCAACTCCGGCGTCTGGCCGCCAGCCACTTCCGTCTCAGCGACTTGCGCTCGCTTTCCGACGTGCCACCCCAGATCCCGGCTCTCTGGTTGGTCTCGAGGGCGTACTCGAGGCACTCCTCACTGACCTGGCACGTGACGCAAATGGCCTTTGCCTGTTGGGTTTTCTCCTGTTCGGTATCGCCGACCGGGAAGAACAGCGCATTGTGAAAGCCGGAGCATGCCGCCTGGGCCCTCCAATCGGCGACCAGCTCTTCAACGAGCTGAATCTGACTTGTTGTCACACCCGGAGTTTGGCTGCAACCAGGTGATTTTCCAAGATGGCCTAGAAGTAGGGCGGCTGGTTCTCCTCGTCACCGGGATCGGAGCCCGCCGAGCTGTCGTCGTCGGCGGGCGGCACCGGTGACTCCCCATCAGGCTCGCGATCATCATCAGGGCCAGGGCTGATATGCCGACCCGAGGAAGCGCCCACATCCTCGTCCGAAGTCAGTGCGCCACTCGCTCCAATGGTGCCGGCGGCTCCGGCCGCTGCCTCATCCGACACATCGGGTACGACTTCGGCCTCCCTGGTGTTGCTGAAGGCGAGGAACAGCAGGGCGATCAGTGCGAGGAGCCCGATTGCCGCCGCGATCTGAGAGATGAGTGTCGCCAGGGGATTGGTGACCAGCCTGACGAAGCCAAAACCGTCGCAGGCCCCGCCTTCACCGTCGATGTCGCCACCGACTTCGAAGACACCTCGTAGCTCGACACCGGCATAGTTGGAGATGTCGGCCACATAACCGGAGACATCGGCCACATCACCCACGTTGTCGACGTCACCATCGGTGTTGGGCTCGGCCTCATCGTTGCCGGCCACGGGGACCGAGAATCCGCCGATGTCCACATAGATGTTCCAGAAGTGGTTCATGATCGGCCCTGGCGAGGTGGCGACCCAGGAAAGGCCGCCGTTGGGATCGACTTCGAATGGCGCTTGTCGGCTGGTGTCGATGACCACAGTGGTATCGAGATCGGACTGCGCTTCCACGGTGCATCCGCCGTTGAGCTCACCGTGCTCATTGATCCCGACGAAACCGGTGGCTCCGAATGCGAGCAGGGCGACGGCCAGGATCAAGGGCAGGATGCTGGAGAAGGCTCGCACCCGATTTCGGCCGACGGCGCTGAGGAGCATGCCGATCAAGGCCATCAGACCGGGAAGGCCGAAGACGAGCAACCGGTCCAGGGGCCAGACCCCGGCCTGTTGCAGGATCACGGCGAGGGCCAGCCCCAGAATCAATCCGAGGAAGAACCCACTCCAGGGTCGAGCGTCCTTCTTCACCCTCGTGGTCACCACGGCGTCTTGCTCGCTCGGCATGCTCTTCTCCTCCTTTGAGAGGAATCTACGCGATATGGGCCTTCGTACCGTGGTACTGGCCGTGGCCCTACCTGATCGGGCGAGATAGCCTGTGTGCCATGCCACGGATCCGAGCCACCTCGATCGACGAGCACAAGACCTTGATCAGGGGCGCGTTGCTCGATTCGGCGAAGGTCTTGATCGCAGAGGCGGGCACCGCGGAGATCCCACTGGGTGAGATCGCCCTGGCCGCCGGTGTGGGCCGGACCACCCTCTACGACTACTTCGGCGACAGGGACGACCTGATTGCGACCCTGGTCGAAGAAGAGCTGCCCTTGGTGGTCGATGAGTTGCTCGCAGAGAGCAACGATCACGAATCGGCGTCGGACCGGCTGGCGGACCTCGCAGCCAGGACCGTCCAGTTCGTGGCGAGCGATCCAGTCCTGGGTCTGATCCTGCACCGTGAGGCCGGTCGCATGGGTCTCGTGGCGCAAAACCGGATTCGAGAGGCCCACTCCAATCTGGCGCACGCCATGATCGGCATGTACTACGAGGGTGTCGAGGTGGGAGATTTCAGGTCGATGCCCCCGGCCCTGGCCGGCAGACTCATCCAGGACACGATCATGTCGGCGGCGAAGGCGGTCATCTCGGCCTCCGATCCCGAGCGGCAGATAGGCCAGGTGACGACCCACCTTCGTCTCTTCCTGCTCGGCGGTCTGGGTCTTGGCCGTTGACCCTCGGGTAAACCAGACGTGGTAATCAGTGGCAACGTGACGGAGAATCTCAACCCGGACAGATTCATCAACCGCGAGCTGTCTTGGCTCGCTTTCAACCATCGGGTGCTGGCCCTGACCACCCGTCCCGACTTCCCATTGTTGGAGAAGGTCAAGTTCCTTGCGATCTGGGCATCGAATCTCGACGAATTCTTTCAGGTTCGGGTCGCCGGGCTCAAGGAACAGGTTGCCCATGGCGTCGGTTTCACCCCCCCGGATGGGATGACGCCCAGTCAGCAGCTGGCGGCGATCAGGAAGGAAGTCGAGATCCAAACCGAGGCGATCTCGAAGCAATTCCTTTCCGAAGTCGCCCCCGCCCTCGCCAACGAGGGCATCGTCTTCAGCGATTACTCCACACTCGAGACGGACGACAAGGACTTCCTCGATCGACAGTTTCGCGATCTCGTGTTCCCCGTGCTCACTCCCTTGGCGGTGGATCCGTCACACCCATTCCCCTACATCTCCAACCTCTCCCTGAATCTGGCGGTGCTGGTCCGAAATCCGGAGACCGGATTGCAGAAATTCGCCCGGGTCAAGGTTCCCCCGATCCTCCCCCGGTTCGTGGTGTTGCCCGACCTGGAGCGCTTCGTGCCGCTGGAGCAGGTGATCGCCGCCCACCTCGATTCCCTGTTCCCCGGCATGGAGGTGTTGGGCAACGACGTCTTCCGGGTGACCAGGAACGCCGATTTCGAGGTCGAGGAAGACGAGGGTGGAGATCTCCTGATGGCCATCGAGTCCGAGCTGACCCAACGTCGCTTCGGTAGCGTGGTTCGCCTCGAGATTCACCCGGACATGCCGTCCGATGTTCTCGATCTCCTGTTACGGGAGATGGGCGCCACCGAGGATGACGTGTACAGGATCGAGGGGCCTTTGGACATGGCCGGCTTGATCGGCCTGTATGACGTCGATCGGCCCGAGCTCAAGTTCGAGATCTTCACCGGGGTCACCCCACCCCGACTCCAGGCGGCGGCTGGGGAGACGGCCGACTTCTTCGAGGTCATCAGCCAGGGCGATCTGATCGCCCATCATCCCTACGACAGCTTCACGACGACAGTCGAGGGATTCATCGAGAGGGCGGCAACCGATCCCAAGGTGCTCGCCATCAAGATGACCCTTTATCGCACTTCATCGGACAGCTCGATCATGGGCTCGCTGATCAAGGCGGCGGAGTCCGGGAAGCAGGTGGCCGCCCTCATCGAGTTGAAGGCGCGATTCGACGAGGAGCGGAACATCGAGTGGGCCCAGCGTCTCGAGGATGCCGGCGTCCATGTGACCTATGGGGTGGTCGGCCTGAAGACACACACCAAGCTGGCGCTCGTCGTGCGTCGGGAAGGTGACGGTGTAGTTCGATACGCCCACATCGGAACGGGCAACTACAACGAGAAGACCGCTCGCACCTACGAGGACCTTGGTGTCTTCACCTCCGAGCCGGAGGTGGGCTCGGACCTCTCCGAGCTGTTCAACTATCTCACCGGGTACTCACGGCAGACGACATACAACCGTCTGGCGGTGTCCCCCAATGGCATCAGGAACCGCCTGCTCGAACTGATCGAGGATGAAGCGTCCCGACCGGACGGGCAGATCACCTTGAAGATGAATTCCCTGGTCGACGCCCAGATGGTCGATGCCCTCTATCACGCTTCGATCCAGGGTGTCAGGATCGATCTCATCGTGAGAGGGATTTGCTGTCTCCGACCGATGATCGAGGGACTGTCGGAGAACATCAGAGTGCGATCGATCGTCGGGCGCTACCTGGAGCACTCACGCATCTACCGCTTTGGCGCCCGCGGACGGGACCGCCATTACTACATCGGCTCGGCGGATCTGATGCCACGCAACCTGGATCGTCGTGTGGAGGCCCTGGCCCCCATTACCGATCCGGACCTCCAATTCAGACTTGACCAGATCCTCGATGTGCTGCTGGCGGACGACAACCTGGCATGGGAGCTGCGAGCCGACGGGTCCTGGGCTCGTCTCACGGACGGAGATGGCATCGACGCCCATGTCACGCTCCAAGAGCTGGCTCGGGCTCGGGCAACCGCCACCATCTGATCCGGCCGCCGAGCCACGAGCCATCTTGCTTGCCCCACGGGCCCAAAAACGTTCACCATCTGTTCACCTCGGGGCCAGAGCACGGTTAAGGCGTGCGCCTACCTTGTCCACGGGCCTGGGAGGTCTCTCCCATGGCCCGAGATGGAAGAGACCCCTATCAAGGAGCTAACCGGGATGAATCCCCGAATCGCGCGTTTCGTCGCTGCGCTGGCGGTCTTAGCGCTCGTAGTCGCCGCCTGTGGCGGCGGGAGCAGTGAGGACACGACCACGCCTGCAGGTGGCGGTATCTCCGGCGACCTCCTCGGCGCCGGGGCATCGTTCCCCGACCCGATCTACCAGGAGTGGATCGGCGAGTACACAGCCAATGTCCAGCCTGGCGTCTCGATCAACTATCAGTCGATCGGCTCCGGTGGAGGTGTCGAGCAGTTCATCGGCGAGCAGACCGACTTTGGCGCGTCAGACGCCTTCCTCAAGGACGATGAGGTCGCTGCCGCCCAGGATGCCCGGGGATGTGACCCGATCCATGTGCCGACGGTGTTCGGTGCGGTGTCGTTGGGCTACAACCTGGAGGGTGTGGACTCGCTCACCCTGGACGGCCCCACGCTGGCCGACATCTTCTTGGGCAACATCGCCAGCTGGAGTGATCCGGCCATCACTGCCCTCAATGACGGAGTGACGTTGCCGGACGAGCCGATCATCGTGGCCCACCGCTCCGATGGCTCCGGCACCACCAGCATCTTCACCACCTACCTCAGTGACGTGTCCGAGGACTGGGCCAATGGCCCCGGTGCCGGCAAAGAGGTCGAGTGGCCCGCCCCCACATCGGTCGGTGGTGAGAAGAACGACGGTGTCACCGCCCAGATTCAGCAGAACCCTGGCGCCATCGGCTACATCGAGCTGTCGTACGCGATAGAGAACGACATCCCCGTTGCCGACATGGTCAATGCCGACGGGAATGCCATCACCCCGACTCTGGAGTCGACGGCGGCCGCCGCTGACGGGATCGAGATCCCCGATGACCTCCGATTCAACATCCTCGGCGTCGGTGGAGACGGCTACCCGATCGCCGGTGCGACATGGCTGCTCCTGTGGAGTTGTGGATATGAGGACAACACCGCCGCGATGTTGAAGGACTGGATCACCTGGGACTTGACCGAAGGCGATTCGCTCGCCCAGGAGTTGCTGTACTCGCCACTCCCGGACTCGCTCCAGGCGAAGGCACTGGCCAAGCTCGATCTGGTGAACTCGCAAGGCTGATCGCGGACACTTCAGATCAGACCATCGCTAGGTTCGGGGCCTCCGTGTCGACTCGGAGGCCCCGACACCAAAGCTCGCAAATAGGAGAGCAGACGAAACGATGACAGCCACCGACCAAGGGCAGGCCCCGTCATTGGGTGCTCCATTGGGCAGGAAGCGGTCCGGTGCCGACAAATGGTTCCGACGACTCCTGGCGATGGCCGGTGCCAGCGTCCTCATCGTCCTGGCCACGATGCTCATCTCGACGGCCATCGATGCCTGGCCGGTCTTCCAAAAGGAAGGTTGGAACTTCGTCACCGGCTCCGTGTGGGACCCGGGCACCTCCCGAACGGATATCACCGGGGAATACGGCGCCCTCTCATTCATCGTGGGTACCTTGGTCACTTCGGGCATCGGTCTTCTCATCGCAGTCCCGCTCGCCGTCGGCACAGCGCTCTATCTGACCAATGTGGCCGGACGACGAGTGCGCAAGCCGCTCACCTATGCCATCGAACTGCTGGCGGCAGTTCCCAGCGTCGTCTACGGCCTCTGGGGTCTTCTCTTCTTCGTCCCGGTCGTCCTCAGGCCGGCGATGGACTTCATCGCCGACACCCTGGGCCAGTTCATCCCGTTTCTCGCTCCACCCGTCGTCACCTACAACTACTTCGCCGCTGGAGTGGTCCTCTCGATCATGATCCTGCCCATCATCACGGCGGTGACCCGCGAGGTCATGTCCAAGACGCCGGATTCGGAGATCGCTGCCGCCTATGGGCTGGGTGCGACCCGGTGGGAGATGTTGAGATTCATCGTCCTCCCCAGGGCGCGACCCGGCATCATCGGCGCCACCATGCTCGGCCTGGGCCGGGCATTGGGTGAGACCATCGCCGTTGCCATGCTGATCGGTGGCGCCAAGCAAATCCCCGACTCGGTCTTCCTCGGCGGACAGTCGATGGCCGGGATCATCGCCATCACCTTCCAGGAGGCGGCGCCCGAAAACGTCAAGGCGCTGATCGGCGTCGGTGTCCTGCTGTTCGTCATCACCGTGATCGTGAACATGATCGCCCGTGGCATCGTCATGCTCACCGGTGGCCGGGTGACCGGAGACGCCAGCGTATGACCGTCATCACCGAGAGCCGCCCGCCCGATCGCATGCGCTCACTGCACGAGCGAACCCCCAATGCGGCGCGGCGAAATCGTCGGAACCGCATGATGACCTCACTGCTGGTGCTTGCGGTGGTCCTGGCGCTGATCCCCATCGTCCTGATCCTGGTCGAAGTGATCAGACGGGGCATCGCCGCCATGAATTGGGAGTTCCTGACCTCGACCCAGATCTTCTCCCAGCGAACCGAAGGTGGCGGCTATCTGAACGGGCTGGTCGGGACGCTCTACATGGTGGTGATCGCCAGCCTGGTGGCAGTGCCGCTGGGGGTGGGGGCAGCCACCTACGTCGTCGAATACAAGGACAGCAAATTGGCGCCGTTCATTCAGTTCTTCACCGACGTCATGACCGGTGTCCCGTCCATCTTCATCGGCCTGTATGTCTACGCCCTGCTCGTTCAGGGGAACATCGGGCTCTCCATCGGCTTCTCCACCCTGGCCGGGGGCCTGGCGCTCAGCATCCTGATGTTGCCGATCGTGGCCAGAACCTCCGAGGAAGTCCTCCGTCTTGTCCCCGATGACCTTCGCAATGCCGCCTACGGTCTTGGAGCGCGCAGATGGCAGGTGGTCACCCAGATCGTGCTTCCAACGGCGTCGAGCGGGCTCATCACCGGATCCATGCTCGCCATCGGGAGGGCGGCGGGGGAGACTGCTCCGTTGTTGTTGACCGCCCTCGGTGCCTTCACCATCGTCCCCAACTTGATCAACGCACCCCAGTCGGCGCTTCCATTGATCATTTACAATGAAGCCCGTGGGCCGTACGAGGCGGCTCACGCCAGGGCTTGGGCCGGCGCATTGGAATTGATGCTCTTGGTCCTGATCGTCACGATCGTCGCTCGCACGTTGAGTGGTCGATCCGAGATTCGGCAATAGCGATGTCAACCACGAGCAACTACGACCAGAGAGCGACCCAGGAGATCGACTTGACCAACGAGACGCAGTCGGAGCGACCCTCGACCGAAGTCCCGGAGGCCGGGTCAGACCATGACGGCCGGGTCCGTGAGCACACCGACATGGCTCCGGGGTCAGCCGAAGCGTCGACGACGTCGACACCCGACGAATCCAAGCAGACCGTCATCGCCACCGAACGCATGGAGGTCTACTACGGGTCGTTCCGGGCGGTAGAGGCCGTGACGATGGACTTTCACGCCCAGCAGATCACCGCCCTCATCGGCCCATCCGGCTGTGGGAAGTCCACGGTGCTTCGTTCGCTGAATCGGATGAACGACCTCATACCGTCGGCGCGAGTGAATGGTGTCGTCAGATACCACGGTGAGAACATCTACGACCCCGAGATCGATCCGGTGGAGATCAGACGTCGGATCGGGATGGTCTTCCAGAAGCCAAACCCCTTCCCCAAGTCGATCTACGAGAATGTCGCCTGGGGGGCAAAGATCAATGGTGCGGCGAGTGGGAAGCAGGAAATGGACGAGCTGGTCCAGCACGCCCTCGAGTCGGCGGCTCTGTGGGAAGAGGTCAAGGACAAGTTGAGCGAGAGTGGCTATTCACTATCGGGTGGACAGCAGCAGCGTCTCTGTATCGCCCGGGCCATCGCCACCAGTCCCGACGTCGTCCTGATGGACGAGCCGGCCTCCGCTCTCGATCCCATCGCCACCCTGAGAATCGAGGAGTTGATGCTCGAGTTGAAGAAGCAGTATTCGATCATCATCGTCACACACAACATGCAGCAGGCCGCCCGGGTCTCCGACAAGACGGCCTTCTTCAACGTCAAGCTCAATGAGCAGGGGATGCGCACCGGGCGTCTCGTCGAGTTCCTGGCGACCGATCAACTCTTCACCTCCCCACAAGAGCAGGAGACAGAGGACTACATAACGGGGAGATTCGGATGACCGACCTACAAGACATCAATCTCCATTTCCATCAGGAGCTGGAGAGTCTCGAGCAAAACGTGCTGGGAGTGGTGGACCGCGCCGTCCAAATGGTCGAGATGGCAGTCGAGGCCGCGACCACGGGTGACCTCGCTGCTGGCACGCCAGGTGCTCGAGCGCGACGACGAGATCGATCGCATCTACTTCGACGTCCACAACCAATGGACCCATCTCATGGCTCGCTTTCAGCCGTTGGGGTCGGACCTGAGGAAGATGAGCGTCCTCCTGCATCTCAATGTCACCTTCGAGCGCATGGGTGACCAATGCGTCAACATCGCCAAGATCGCCGAGTTCAACGAGGGCCTGCCACCGGTCGCCCGCATATGCGATCAGATCAGGGAGATGGGCGATCTGGTGCGCCCCATGATCCGCACCGCCATCGAGGCCTACGTGCGTCGGGACGTCGATGAGGCCCGATTGCTACCGGCGATGGATCAGCCCGTGGACCGGCTCAATGCCAATATGTACAAAGAGACGGTCGCGGTGGCCTCCAATCGGGAGATGCTGGAGTGGGCAACCAAGATGATGATGGCTGCCAGGGCCCTGGAGCGGATCGGCGATCAGGCCGTCGACTTCGCCGAACAGACGGTGTATCTGATCACCGGGGAAAGGGCGGAATTCAACGAGGCGGGGCTCGGCGGGTCCTCCGGTGAGTCTGTCTCCGATTGAGCGCCGCCAACATCGCGTCCTCATAGTCGAGGACGAGCCAGGCCTTGCGGAGTCCGTCAAGTACGCCCTGGGCGCAGAGGGTTTCGAGGTACTGGTGGCCGACACGGGGGTGGGGGGGCTGGAACTGGCCAGATCCCAACAACCGGATCTGGTGCTTCTCGACTTGATGCTTCCGGGTATGTCCGGTTTGGACGTGTGTCGTCAGATACGGACCAGCTCGGACGTTCCGATCATCATGCTGACGGCCAAAGACGCCGAGTCGGACAAAGTCGCCGGGCTGGAGTTGGGCGCCGACGACTATGTCACCAAACCGTTCTCGATGCGTGAGTTGACGGCAAGGGTTCGAGCGCATATCCGCCGGGCGGGCAAGACCGGTCTCCTCGCGGAGTCGAATGAAGTGCTCAGGGCCGGACCGATAGAGCTGGACATCGATGCCCACGAGATGCGGGTCGATGGTGAAGCTGTCCGGCTGCGGCCAAAGGAATTCGAGTTGCTCGAATCGTTGATGAGACGAAAGAACCGCCTTGCAGCACGCCACACGCTGATCGACGAGGTGTGGGGGCCGAGCTACTTCGGGGATACCAAGACCCTCGATGTGCATATCAAACGTCTCCGGCAGAAGCTCGAGCCGGACCCGGCAAAACCGGTTCACATCGTCACGGTGCGCGGACTCGGCTACAAATTCATGGATGAATCGAGTTAGCGCGCAGGGAAACACACCCCTCGCCTCCAGATTCCTGGTCTATTACGCCATCGCCTATGTAGTGCTGATCGGGGCGATGGGCTGGTTCATCCTCCTCTCGGCCGAGAGCTCATTCACCACGACGCTGGTCGATCGCCTCCAAACCGATGTCTTCCTGGCAAGAGCGGGGATGCCCGAGGACACGACGGAATTCCAGGCTTGGGTCGATCAAATGTCGGAGTTGAGTGGCTATCGATTCACCGTCATCGACCCCGAAGGCGTGGTGCGTGGCGGACTCACATCAGGATCCGGCGGTGATGGAGAACCACTCCGACCGGCCTGAAGTGCAGGCGGCAAAGGCAGGTGGCGTTGGACGGGCAACCAGGCTCAGTGTGAGTACCGGCTTCGAGCAGCACTACGTGGCCGTCCCTGCCGCCGACGGAAACGTGCTTCGGCTCTCGTGGTCCTCTGAGGCGCTGGCCGAGACACTTCGGCCATTGCGTCGCTCGATTCTCCTCATCTCCGCGTTGGTGGGCCTGATCGGCATCCTCATCGTGGGTCTGCTGGCGCGGCGCATGGCGGCTCCCATATCCGATCTCACCGATCAAACGCTCGCCCTGGCGGGCGGGACGGACCTCGGACAACTGCGCCGGTCATCGGTTCGCGAGTTGGATCAGCTGGGGAGTGCCATCGAGGAGCTGAACAAGGAAAGTCGAGATCGCCTTGCCGAGGCCAGGGACGCGACTGCCACCCTGCAGGCAGTGCTTGGCGCTCTCCCGCAGGCCACCCTCCTGATAGGAGCAAACGATCAAGTCGTCTACTCCAACCCGTCGGCGAGCCAACTCCTAGGGGCCGTCCCGCCCACGCTCTCGGGGCTGGCGCCCTTCCCGCTGCAAACTGCGGTGAGGGAGTCGCGAGCCGAGCGCAAGACGGTCGTGAGACTGGTCGACCATGGCAAACCGGTGCGCAGACTGAGAGGGGCGGCCAGCCCCCTCGATGACGACGACCGCATCCTCCTCGTGGTCGACGACGTCACGGAGCGCTCGCGGGCGGCATCCGTGAGGAGAGACTTCGTCGCAAATGCCTCCCACGAGTTGAAGACCCCTGTCTCCGCCATCATTGCCGCAGCGGACACGCTGCAGATGGCCGTCGAGAGGGGTGATGCCTCGGCGGTCCAATTCGCGCAGCGGATAGAGGGCTCGGCGCGTCAGCTGGACAGACTGGTCACCGACCTCCTGGACCTGTCGCGTCTGGAGCGCGACCAGCCGGAGATGGAGCCGCAGAGCTTCGACGTCCTGGTCAAGGAGGAGGTGGAGAGGGCGCGGAGCTCTGCCGGTGAGCAGGGAATCGACTGGAGCATCGATGTCTTGCCGGCCCGGGTCGCCGGATCGGGGCACGACATCGCGATTGCCGTGCGAAATCTCCTCCACAACTCGGTCCGCTACACCGGTGCAGGAGGCTCGATCACGGTTCGGCTCGGGCCGGAAGGCGACCAGGCGGTGCTCCGGATAAGTGATACCGGCGAAGGGATACCCACGCGTGACCTGGATCGGATCTTCGAGCGCTTCTATCGCGTGGACAGCGCTCGGGCCCGGGCCACTGGTGGCACCGGTCTCGGCTTGGCAATCGTCAAGCACGTGGTGGAGAGCCATCTCGGGACCGTCGAGGTGGAGAGCGAGCTCGGTGTCGGTTCGACATTCACGGTGCGTCTGCCATTGCTCATCGAAGACAGCGAGGACGGCGCACTAGCCTGATCCCGCTACCGATATGTCACTTCTCGAAACGATCTCCGGTCCCGAAGACCTGCGCGATCTGTCTCCGGCACAACTGAATCAACTCGCAGAGGAGATTCGCGCTTTCATCCTCGACAAGGTGTCCAAGACGGGGGGCCACCTCTCGCCGAATCTCGGCGTCGTCGAGCTGACCATCGCCCTTCACCGCTCCTTCGAGTCCCCAAAGGACCGCATCATCTGGGATGTGGGACATCAGGCTTACGTGCACAAGATCCTGACCGGGAGGATGAGCGGTTTCGACACCCTCAGGCACACGGGAGGCATGTCGGGGTATCCGAGTCGTGACGAGTCCCCGCACGACTTCGTGGAGAACAGCCACGCCTCCACATCGTTGTCATATGCGTTGGGCCACGCTCTCGCCGACTACCCCGGTTACACGGTCGCCGTCATCGGTGACGGGGCATTGACCGGTGGGATGGCCTACGAGGCTCTCAATCACATCGCCGTGACCAAACCGAAGCGTTTGATCATCGTGCTCAACGACAATGGGCGCTCCTATGCGCCGACCGTCGGAGGTCTCGCTGCCCTGGCCACGTTGGCCCATTACCGATTCGACCCCCGTTACGAGAAGACCAAGCGGACGCTGGGAAAGATGCTTCGTGGCCTTCCGCTCGTCGGTGAGACCGCAGATGAGTTGGCCGGCCGGCTCAAGGACGCGGTGAAGCAGATCCTCGAGCCCTCGACGGTCTTCGATGCACTGGACCTGAAATACACCGGTCGGATCGACGGTCACGACATAGACGTCCTCGAGGAGACCTTCGCCGTGGCGAAGACCTACGACCAGCCCGTTGTCATCCATGTGGTCACCGAGAAGGGGAACGGCTACCAACCCGCCATCGAGGACGAGTTGGAGAAGCTCCATGGGGTCGGCTCATTCGATGTCGCCACCGGCCGGGCCCACAAGAACGAGCTGAAGCTGACGGATGTCGCCGGCCGTGCCCTGGCCCAAGCGGCGTCGACCCGTCCCGACCTGGTGGGCATTTCGGCGGCGATGGTCACCACGGCCGGCCTCAAGCAAATGTGGCAGCGATATCCGGACCGGGTCTACGACACCGGGATCGCCGAGCAGCACGCAGTGACCCTGGCCGCCGGCATGGCACTGGCGGGTAAGCATCCCGTGGTAGCCATGTACTCGGCGTTTCTGCAACGCGCATTCGACCAAATAGTGGAGGACATCGCCCTCCACCAATTGCCGGTCACCTTCCTTATCGACCGAGCCGGCATCACCGGGCCCGATGGACCGTCCCATCATGGTGTGTTCGACCTGTCCTATCTTCGGATGATCCCCAATCTGGCCGTGGCCGTTCCCGCCGATGCCTCCGAGTTGTGCGGGATGATCGAGACGGCGGTCGATCACGACGGGCCGGTGGCGATTCGCTATCCGAAGGGCGCTGCAATCTCGGTTCCGTCGATCCCGGCCGACCCGATCCCGATCGGGGAGGCAGAGCTCCTCTCCGAGGGCTCGGACGTGATGATGATCGCAGCCGGCCGGATGCTGGAGATAGCGGAGAAGTCGGCCGTCGATCTCAGGTCCAAGGGGCTCTCCGTCGGAGTGGTCAATGCCCGATGGGTGAAACCGCTAGATCCCCGGATCCTGGAGTGGGCGGCCACGGCCGGCCGTGTGGTCACCCTCGAGGACAACGTCGTCGCCGGTGGATTTGGCGCCGCCGTGATGGAGGCGTTCGCCGGGGCAGGTCTGGTCAAGGAGATCACATGTATCGGCATCCCCGACCAATTTCTCCCATTTGGTTCCCCGAGCGACATCGCCCAGGCCATCGGCATGGACCCCGACTCCGTGGTCGAGCGAATACTCCGCTTGATTGCTTGATTGCCGGCCCGCTTTGATTGCTGGCGGACTTTGACCGTTTGGCTCCTGGATTCGTCATTGGATTGGGGCCGGGGACATCCCTCATACCTCGCGGAAGAGCTCTCGACCTCGCTCAAACAGACGCTGGTCCGCCGCTTTGATTGCTGGCGGACTTTGACCGTTTGGCTCCTGGATTCGTCATTGGATTGGGGCCGGGGACATCCCTCATACCTCGCGCACCAGCTCTCGACCTCGCTCAAACAGACGCCGGTCCGCCAGGGCTGCCGCCATGTTTTGAGCTGATGTTCGGAGTTACTTGACGCGTTCTGGGGTGGAGACGCGGTAGATGACGATGGTGGCGATGGCGATCAGACCGGACGCCAGCAGATAGGGGATTCGCAGACCGACCTGACGGGCCACCCAACCGCCGAATAGGGCCCCGAGGGGCAAGGCACCGACCCCGATGAGGCGAAATGAGGCGACTACCCGCCCCAGGAGGCGATCGGGGCTGGCCGACTGTCTCAGTGACCGGCCGACCACCGAGAAGATGGTTGCGCCGAACAACCCGAGTATCAGACCCGCTCCGGCCATCAGGCCGCCGACGGACAGCCCGAGAGCCAGCTGACCGATGGCCAGGATGGCCGCCCCTGCAGTCATCGTCCATCGTCTTCCGATGCCAGTGGAGATGCGGGATGCCGTCAGGGCCCCGATGAGCCCGCCGACGGAGCCAAGACCGACGAGCAAACCGTACTGAGGGTCGGTGAGGCCGAGCTCATCGATGGCAAGGAGGACCAGGACCGATCCCCCCGCACCCAGGGAGAAGTTGGCCACGGCAACCGACAAGGCCAGCCCGCGGAGTAGATCGTGTGTCCACACGAAGCCGATGCCCTCGAGGATGTCGGCCCGCATCGTTTGCCTCTGCTCAGGCCTCACCTGCTGCATCGGGGTGCGGATCAATGAGATCAGGAGTGCGCCGAGTATGAATGTCGCCGAGTCGATCCCAAAGGGCACTGCGGCCGCCAGTGTGAAGAGAAACGCTCCGACCGGGCCGCCTATCAGATCGTTCAGTGCGAATTCGGCGGCCATCAATCTCGAGTTGGCGTGTTCCAGGTCGAGATTCCCTGCCAATAGAGGGATGGCGGCCTGAGAGGAGCTGTCCACCAGCACTTCACCGATACCGATCACGATGCCAACGAGGTAGAGATGCCACATGGCGACCTGGCCGACGGCGACCACCACGGCGAGAGCGGCCACCGTCAGGCCACGGGCCAGCTGCCCCCAGACCATGATGCGCTGCCGATTGGTGCGATCGACGAGTGATCCTCCGATCGGCCCGAACACGATCCACGGCGCCGTCGTCGCCGCGAACACACCACTCACCGCCAAAGGGTCCCGGGTGAGGGTTGCAGCGAGAAGGGGGAGAGCCGTGAGCCTGATGCCGTCACCGAGGTTGGAGAGCCCGGAGCCGGTCCAGAGCAGCCAGTAGTCCCGGGCGGCTTTGACACGCGTCGTCACTTCCCCATTGTGCCCGTCGGCGGGGTGGGTATACCCTTCACGCGCCGGGATACGTCCCGCAAAACGCTCATGGAGGAAGAAGAATGAAGAGATTGACGAGGCTGGTGGCCACGTTGGCCGCCCTTGCCCTGGTGCTGGCCGCATGCGGCGGCGACTCGGGCTCGAGCGGCAGTGACCTGAATCTGGTCAAGGACGGCACGCTCACGGTGTGCACCGACGCCCCGTACAAGCCGATGGAGTTCGAAGACTCGAGCGCCGAAGGCGGGTACACCGGATTCGACATCGAGTTGATGCGCGCCATCGCCGACGACCTCGGTCTGTCGCTGGAAGTCAACAACACCGGGTTCGACCCGATCACCTCGGGTCTGGCCATGGAGGGTGGCAGTTGTGACGTCGCCGCCGCTTCCATAACGATCACCGAGGAGCGGGAGCAGAACATCGACTTCTCGGACCCGTACTTCACCGCGGACCAGTCGCTGTTGGCCGCAGATGGCTCCGGCTTGACCGATCTGGCCGGCTCTGGTGGCATGTCCATCGCCGTTCAGACCGGGACCACCGGTGAGCAATATGCCCAGGACAACGCTCCCAGTGACACCGAGCTCGTCTCTTTCGAGAACCCCGGTGACATGTTCCTCGCCCTCGAGGCAGGCAATGTGGTCGGTGTCCTCCAGGACATCGTCCCCAACGCCGAGTACGCCCTGGATCACGACGCCAGCATCGTGGAGAACTACCCCACCAATGAGGAGTATGGCTTCGCGGTGAAGGAGGAAGGTGCCGAGGACATCCTGGATGCGGTCAACACCGAGTTGGCCAAGCTGAAGGACAACGGCACCTACGACGACATCTACGCCGACTGGTTCAAGTAGGCCGTTTGATCTGAAATCGGGTCAGGGGCGGCCGGCAGTCTGGAGCCGGCCGCCCCACGATCACATGGCACTCACGAGAAGACAACGACGCCGGTTCGGCCGCTGGCTGATGTATGCGATCTCCATCGTGGCCGTCGTGGCCTTTGCGTTCGTCGCAGACTGGGACAAGATCAGGTTCTCCTTCTTCCAGGCCGACGTCCTGAAGGAGATGCTCCCGCAAGTGCTGACTCTGGCGGCACGCAACACGCTGGTGTATACCGCTGGTGCCTTTGGGTTTGGTCTCGCTCTGGCGTTGATCCTGGCGCTCATGAAGCTGTCCACCATCAAGCCGTATCGCTGGTTCGCCACTGGCTACATCGAGCTGTTTCGTGGTCTTCCGGCGCTGATCACAATCATCTTGTTTGGCTATGGACTTCCCCTTGCCTTTCAGTTCCACCTACCCGGCGGGACCCTGGTCACGGGGTCGGTCGCCCTCGGTGTCGTGGCGGCCGCATATATGGCTGAGACGATCCGGGCGGGGATCCTTGCGGTGCCAAAGGGCCAAGACGAGGCGGCGCGTTCCCTGGGGATGAGCCCGGCCCGAGCCATGGGATCGATAGTGCTGCCCCAGGCGTTCCGGATCATCATCCCACCGTTGACCAACGAGTTCGTCTTGTTGATCAAGGACACATCGTTGCTCTTCGTCCTGGGAACGACACCTGTTACCAAGGAGTTGACCAAGTTCGCCAGGGATTTCATGAGCACCACGCAGAACGCCACCCCACTCACCGTGGTTGCCATCGTCTATTTGATCATCACCCTGCCGCTCACATATCTGGTTCGCCGATTGGAGAAGAGGACGGCAAAAGCGAGATGACACAGCCGGCGATCGAGATAAAGAGTCTCCACAAGTACTTCGGAGACCTCGAGGTCCTCAAGGGCATCGACTTCTTGGTCAATCCTGGTGAGGTCGTGTGCGTGCTGGGGCCGTCTGGGTCGGGCAAGTCGACGCTTCTTCGATGTGTCAACCGCCTGGAGGAGACCACATCGGGCACGATCCTCATCGAGGGAGAGGACATAACCGACCTCGACGCCGACGTGGATCGTCTTCGCACGCGTATCGGGATGGTGTTCCAGCAATTCAACCTCTTCCCACATCTGACCGTGCTCGGGAACCTGACGATCGCCCAGGTCAAGGTCCTGAAGCGGTCCAAGGTCGAGGCCGAGCAGATCGCCCGGGATGTGCTCGACCGCGTTGGGCTCTCCGAGAAGGTGGAGGCCTTCCCCATGCATCTCTCGGGGGGTCAGCAGCAGAGGGTGGCCATTGCCCGCGCCCTGTCGATGAATCCCGACATGATGCTCTTTGACGAGCCGACTTCGGCCCTCGACCCGGAGCTCATCGGTGAAGTGCTGGACGTCATGCGCAAGCTGGCCAACGAGGGCATGACCATGATGGTGGTCACCCACGAGATGGGATTCGCCCAGGAAGTCGCCGACCGGGTGGTGTTCATGGACGATGGGGTCGTGGTCGAGGAGGGACCACCTGGAGAGGTGTTGGTCGACCCCAAGACCGACCGTGCCCGCCGTTTTCTCCGCATGGTGCTGGAGAAGTAGCGGCACTACGCTCCCCTCACCTTTGATATGCCTCTGGAGGAGGTCCACCCATGAAGAAGTACATCGCCTTGGTCGCCGTGCTCGGTCTCGTGCTGGCCGGGTGTGGCACCGACGAGACCGGGGCGACATCCGGCCAGTCGTGCGCCAAGGCAGACCTCAATCTCGTCCAGGACGGCGTCCTGACGATCGGCACCGACGATCCGGCTTTCCCACCATGGTTCGACTTCGACGGCGGTCCATCCACGGGCACCGGCTTCGAGAGCGCCGTTGCCTATGCAGTGGCCGATCAGCTCGGCTTCTCCAAGGACGAGGTCAATTGGGTGGTCGTGCCGTTCAACAACTCATATGCGCCAGGTGCGAAGGACTTCGACTTCGACATCAACCAGATCTCGATCACCGATGAGCGAGACCAGGTGGTCGACTTCTCCGATGGCTACTACAACGTCAACCAGGCCCTTCTCGGTTTCTCCGACTCGGACATCGCTTCGGCGACCACCATCGACGATCTCAAGGGATACCGCCTCGGAGCGCAGGTCGGGACGACAAGCCTCGACTTCATCAACGAAGTGATCCAGCCGGACACGGAGCCATTGGTCTACGACAGCAATGCCGACGCCAAGGCTGCTTTCGACGCGGGACAGCTCGATGGGCTGATACTCGACCTGCCCACCGCTTTCTATGTCTCGGCGGTGGAAATCGAAGGGTCGGCCGTCATCGCCCAGTTCCCGCCGAGTGGTGACAACCCCGAGCAGTTCGGGATGCTCTTCGAGGAGGGCAACCCGCTGCGTGACTGTGTCAATGAGGCATTGGCCAACATCGACCTGGATGCCATCCAGAAGGAGTGGCTGTCGGACGTGGTCGACGCTCCGGTCATCCCAACCAGCTGAAACAACCTGATGACTGAGGCCGAGGCGCCGCGTCGAAGCCCGGGAATGTCGCCGGGCCGGGCGCGGCGTCTCGCCTATCAGAAGTCACAGCGACGACGTTCGCTGACAATCGGCGCCATCAGCAGCGTGGTGGTGTTCGGGACCATTGCGTTTCTAGTCGTCAGCTCACCCGGTTGGGCCGCGGTGCGAGAGTCGTTCTTCAGCTGGGAGGACTTCAAGGCGTCATTCCCCCAGATCCTCCAAGGGTTCAAGCGGAACGTCCGGATCTTCATGATCGCCGAGGTGCTCATCCTCGTCGTCGCACTCACCCTCGCGGTGATACGGAACAGCCGTTCTCCTGTGCTCACGCCTCTTCGACTCGCCGCCACCGGGTATGTGGATCTCATCCGCGGCATACCGACCATCATCCTCCTCTACCTGCTCGGCTTCGGTGTTCCCGCTCTTTCCCTTCGGGGCGTCCCCAACAGCCAGGAGTTCTGGGCGATCGCCACCCTGGTCATCTCGTATTCGGCATATGTGGCCGAGATATATCGCGCCGGGATCGAGTCCGTCCACGAGAGCCAGCGATCGGCGGCCCGCTCGCTGGGCCTCACCTCGGCGCAGAGCATGCGTTGGGTGGTGCTACCCCAGGCGGTTCGTCGTGTCATCCCGCCGTTGCTCAACGACTTCGTCGCCCTCCAGAAGGACTCGGCCTTGGTGGCGTTGCTCGGTGTACAGGAGGCATTCCGCCGAGCTCAGATCTACAACGCTCGGACTTTCAACTTCACCGCCTACCTGGCCGCCGCCCTCCTCTTTCTCATCCTCACCATCCCACTGGCGCGGTTCACCGACTATCTCATCGAGAAGCAGAGGAAAAGGGTGGCCGGGGGTGTGATGTGAGCACACCCCTGCTCGCGGTGGATCATGTGTGGAAGGAGTTCGGGGACCTGGTGGTCCTGTCGGACGTCAGCCTGGAGTTGTCCAAACACGAGGTGATGGCGGTTGTCGGGCCATCCGGATCGGGCAAGTCGACTCTCCTCCGCTGCATAAACCTGCTCGAGCCGATCGACGATGGCAGGATCATGCTCGAAGGGGTCGACATCGCCGATCCGGAGTTCGACGCAGACTCCGTTCGGAGAAGGATCGGGATCGTGTTCCAGGCCTTCAACCTCTTCCCCCATCTATCGGTGATCGACAACATCACCCTGGCTCCGAAGAAGGTGCTGAAGATGCCCGAGGAGCGGGCCTGGGCGGAGGCGACGCAGCTTCTGGAGCGTTTCGACCTCGACGCCAAGCGCGACGAGTATCCCGACCGTCTGTCGGGGGGCCAGCAGCAGCGGGTGGCGATCATCCGCGCTCTGGCGATGAGCCCTGCGTTGATGCTGTTCGACGAGCCCACCAGTGCCCTGGATCCAGAGTTGGTCGGGGAGGTCCTATCGGTGATCAAGACCCTCGCCGTGGAGGGGATGACCATGATCGTCGTGTCTCACGAGCTCGGATTCGCCCGCGATGTGGCACACCGCGTGGTGTTCATGGACGAAGGAACCGTGGTCGAGGAGGGGCCGCCGGCCCGGGTGCTCGTCGATCCGACCACGGAGCGAGCTAGGAGATTCCTCCGCCTCATGGCGGAGGCCTGAAGCGGATTCCTGGGCATTCCCTGTGACTCGATCGCTAGGGTCGCCATCTGCAACTCGCACATCGGCTTCTTTCGATGCGCGCCTACCAACCCTATGGAGGAAAAATGAAAGCAAGCAAACTCCTGGCGGTTTTGACCGCCCTCATGCTGGTGCTGGCGGCATGCACCTCGGACAGCGGTGGGAATGAGACCACCACGACCGCTGCCGCCGACTCCGGTGACAGTGGTGGAGACACCACCACGACCACTGCAGCCCCTGTCGACAGCGGGGACAGCGGGACCTCTCTTCTCGACGAGGTCATTGCCCGTGACGAGCTCAATTGTGGAACCCGTGACGCCCTTCCCGGCTTCGCCGTACTCGATGACTCAGGCGAGCACGTTGGTTTCGATTCCGACTTCTGCCGTGTGATCGCCGCAGCCGTCCTGGGGGACGCCACCAAGGTGAATCACGTGGATCTGGAAACCGCCGACCGCTTCACGGCGCTCCAGTCGGGACAGATCGACGTCCTGGTGCGGAACACCACCTTCACGGCGTCACGTGACGGCCAAGAGGGAGCCACGTTCCTCCAGCCGACCTTCTACGACGGGCAGGGGATAATGGTGTCTACGGACAGCGGGTACACGAGCGTTTCCGACCTCGATGGCATCGTGGTCTGTGTGGCCAAGGGCACAACGACCGAAGGCAATGCGGCCACGGAGTCGGACAGGCTGGGCCTCAACTGGGAGGTTCGCCCCTTCGACGACACCGATCTGATCCAGGAGGCATTCCTGGCGGGTCAGTGTGACGGATGGAGCTCGGATGTCAGCCAGTTGACCGGTCTGCGGTCGGTCTATCCCGACGGGCCGGAGGCTCTGACCATCCTTCCCGAGGTCTTCTCCAAGGAGCCACTTGCCCCGGCCGTCGCCGATGGCGACACCGCCTGGGCACAGGTCGTGAATTGGGCGGTCTACGCCACGATTCAGGCCGAGGAGTTCGGCATCACCTCAGCGAACGTCGACGATATGCTCGCCTCCAGCGAGGATCTGAATATCAAGAGGTTCCTGGGTGCCGAGTTCGAGACCGACGGCGCCATGACGGTGCTCGACCCCGGTCTCGGCCTCCCCACCGACTTCGCCTATCAGGTGGTGAAGCAGGTCGGGAACTACGCCGAGATCTTCGAGCGGAATCTGACACCGCTCGGCCTCGAGCGCGGAGTGAACGCACTTTGGACCGACGGTGGCCTGCTCTACTCACCGCCTTATCGGTAGAAGGCAATGCGGACGTGGGTCGGCGATCCCGCCGACCCACGTCCCAAATCCATGACCACCACTCAAATCGGAGCCCGACCGCCGTTGTGGCGGAACGTGCGGGTCTTGTCCTGGGTCTTCCAGTTGGTGGTCTTCGCGATCGTGGCTGCGATCGTCTATTGGCTGCTGGGGAACTACGCGACCAACACCTCCGCCAGCGGCATCCCCACCAACTTCGATTTCCTCAAGAACCCGGCGAACTTCGACATACCGGGTGCCGATTTCAGTCAGACCGAATCGGTTAGGTCGGCCTTCGTCATCGGGGTGATCAACACGATCCGGGTCAGCGTGGTCGGGATCATCCTCGCCACCATCCTCGGGATCCTGATCGGGATAGGGCGTCTCTCCACCAACTGGGTGGTCAACAAGCTCTCCACGGTCTACGTCGAGGTGATCCGGAACCTCCCACTGCTCGTCATCATGGTCTTCACGTTTCTCGGTGTGGTCCTACAGGCACTTCCCCGGATTCAGGAGGCCTGGCTGCCATTCGGCTGGTTGGTGGTGTCGAACCGCGGTATCGGCGTTCCCTGGTACGAGGGCGGCTCGGGTGCGGTTCTGGTCTTGCTATTCGCCTTCGGAGTCCTCGGATGGTGGCTGATCGCCCGATGGAGACGTGGCGTCTCGGATCGGACCGGTGCTCCCACCCACTCAGGGGCCCTTGGCCTGAGTTTCTTGATCGTGGTCATGGTCATCGGTTGGTTCGCCTTTGGATTCAGCCTCACCCTCCCGCAAAGGGAAGGCCTCCAGATCGTGGGTGGGATCAAGGTCGACCCGTCGTACTTCGCGGTCCTCATCGCCTTGGTCATCTACACCGCAAGTCATATCGCCGAGATCGTCAGAGGCTCGATCCAGGCGGTCCCCAAGGGCCAGGGTGAGGCAGCCAGCGCATTGGCCCTGAGCCCGCTTCAGAGGATGTGGAACGTGGTGCTGCCCCAGGCGATGCGGATCGCCATCCCCCCTCTCGGGAATCAATATCTGAATCTGCTCAAGAACTCTTCCCTCGGCGCCGGATTCGCCTACTTCGAATTGACCAATGTCACCCAAATCACGGTCGGGAACGGGTCACCGGCAGTCCCCGCCTTCACGATCGCCCTCGCCTTCTATGTCGTCATGTCATTGATCACTTCGGCGTTCGTAAACACCGCCAATCGTCGTTTCGCCCTGGTGGAACGATGACGACACTTCACAAACCCGGCAGCCCTCCCGTCACACCGTCGCCGGCGGTCATCTGGATCCGGCACAATCTCTTCCGCTCCAAACTCGACGGTCTCGTCACCGTCGTCTTCGGCGCTCTCGGGCTCTATCTGGTCTTCCAGTTTCTGAACTTCGTCTTCGTCACCGCTCGATGGGAGATCATCCGGGTCAATCTCAAGCTGTTGATGGTTGGTCGCTGGCCACCCGAGCACCTTCCTCGGATCGCCGTGGCGCTCGGCGTCCTCGGTCTTTGGGGTGGGATCATCGCCGGGCTCATCCGGGCCCGTCAGCTTCGACTCGCCGAGGAGGACGAGTTGCTCGACGGGTGGGCCCGGGTGGCCGACCTGACACGTCGCTTTGGCCTTCTCCTCGCCACCGTTCTTCTCCTTCTGCTTCTCACCAGCACCGGCGGCCCCTGGCTGGCCGCCCTCGGCCTCGTGGTCGGTGTGTTGGCGGGATGGCAACTGGGCTCTCGACTCGGTGGGGTGCGTTGGCCGACGATCGCCGTTCGCCTTGGCGTCCTGGTGATGGCGGCAACCCCATTCGCCCTCTTCTTCTATCTCGTCGATGCGGTCCCGTTCGCCGAGTGGGAGGGCTTCATGTTCAACCTCACCGCGGCGGCCGCCGGGATCATCCTCTCCTTCCCGTTCGGCGTGCTGCTTGCCCTGGGCCGACGCTCAAAGCTCCCTTTGCTCCGGTCAATATCGATTGCCTACATCGAGTTCGTCCGCGGGGCGCCCCTCTATGTGCTCCTGCTGCTGGCCAATGTCTCACTGGAGTTCTTCGTCCCGCCGGCGGTGGCGCCCAGCAAGACGGTGCGTGCCGTGGTCACCTTCACCCTGTTCACGGCCGCATATCTGGCCGAGATCGTTCGCGGGGGCCTGCAGTCGGTCCCGAGAGGACAGGAGGAGGCGGCGAAGGCGCTGGGGTTGAGCCCATTCACCCAGACCAGCAGGATCATCCTGCCTCAGGCGCTGAGAAACGTCATCCCGGCTCAGATCGGCCAATTCATCTCACTATTCAAGGACACCACCCTCGCTGGGTTGGCCCTGGGCATATTTGACCTCCTCGATGGTGCACGGGTCATCACCCAGCAACAGGACTTCCGTGGCCAGGGTCTGATCATCGAAACGCTGGCATTCGTCGCATTCATGTTCTGGGTCGGATCGTTCACGATGTCGAGAGAGAGTCAGCGATTGGAGCGAAAGCTAGGAGTTGGGACCAGATGACCGAAGCCAGACCGTCTGTGTTTTCCGATGCCACCCAGGCAGTGGGTGACGTCGCCATCGAGCTCGAGCACGTGGACAAGTTCTTCGGGACATTCCAGGCCCTCAAGGACATCAATCTCAAAGTCGGCCGCCAGGAGGTCGTCGTCGTCATCGGGCCATCCGGCTCCGGCAAGTCGACCATGATCCGATGTATCAACCGGTTGGAGAAGCACGATGCCGGCCGCATCGTCGTCGATGGCACCGAGCTCTCCGATGACCTGAGGAACATCCAGGAGATCCGTCGCGAGACCGGGATGGTCTTCCAGCAATTCAACCTGTTTCCCCATCTGTCGATCATGGACAACGTCACGCTTGCCCCGAGGCAGGTGCGGCGACTCCCCAGGAAGGAGGCCGAGGACCTCGGACTCGAGATGCTCACCCGAGTCAAGATCCCCGAGCAGGCCCGCAAGTACCCGGGGCAACTCTCGGGTGGGCAACAGCAGAGGGTCGCCATCGCGAGGGCATTGGCCATGCAACCCAAGGTGATGCTGTTCGACGAGCCGACGTCGGCCCTCGATCCCGAGATGATCAAGGAGGTCCTCGACGTCATGGTCGAGTTGGCCGAGGGAGGGATGACCATGATCGTGGTCACCCATGAGATGGGTTTTGCTCGGGCCGTGGCCAATCGGGTGGTCTTCATGGCCGATGGCGAAATAGTCGAGGTGGGCTCCCCGGAGCACTTCTTCACCGATCCCCAGGAGGATCGGACCAAGCTCTTCCTCAGTCAGATCCTCTGAGCCGTTGCCCGCGGGTGCGGCGCAGCAGATAATCGCCTATGCGCGGATAACCTGATCCGGCACCAATGCCCCGATCTCTGAGAATCGTCGTGACGCTGTTCGGCGGTGTCGCTCTCGGCATCGTGTTCTTCTCCATGTCTGGTCTCGGAGATGCCTCGGCAGGAGTCACCCAGGTCACGATGGCGCTGGCCGAGCCCACGACCACCACGTCGACCTCCATCACATCCACGACGGCGACCACCACGACCACCTCGCCTACTACCACGACCACGATCCCGCCCAAGGGATATCTGGTGATCCAGGGAACCGGCGACGTTGCGGTGGATCCCGACTACATCCCGGCCCTGGTCACCAATGGTTGGGATTACGCATGGTCGGGTCTGGACGAGCTATTTCTCGACGACGACCTGACCGTCATCAACCTGGAGTGTGTGCCCTCGGACATCGGGGCGCCTCTGGACAAGGAATTCGTCTTCCGCTGCCCGACGGAGGCTTTGCCCTCGCTGGCAGCCAACGGCGTCGACGTGGCGAACATGGGCAACAATCACTCCGGGGACTTCGGCAAGGAGGCGCTCGTCGACGGTCGGGACAGCCTGATCGCCGCCGGTGTCGCCCCCGTCGGCGCCGGTCGAGACGTCGAAGAGGCCGGTCAGCCGGCCCTATTCGAGGTCAATGGCTGGAAGATCGCGGTTGTCGGCTTTGGGGGGGTCGCACCCAACGACTCCTGGTACGCCACCGAGGACACACCCGGGATGCGGAGTGGCGACGACACTCCGTCCATGGTGGAGGCCGTGAGAGCCGCCGATGAAGTTGCCGACATCGTGGTGGTGGTCGTCCACTGGGGTCGTGAGCTCGACACCACGCCTCGTCCCGACGACGTCGAGCGTGCCAACGCCATGATCGGGGCGGGGGCGGACGTGATCTTCGGAGGACACTCTCACCGGCTTCAGCCTCTCGATCTCGTCGAAGGGGCGCCGGTGTTCTGGTCTCTGGGCAACCTCGTCTGGCCCCACCTGTCGGAGGCGAGCGCCACGACCGCCGTTGCCAGAGTGGTCGTGTCGCCCGACGGATCCATGGATGCCTGCCTCATCCCGGCTTACATCGAGAGTCATGGACATCCCGTCCTCACCGGAGAGCCCACCTGTGGCCCACCGGCCTGAGCGGCCGCGCCGATGAAGGAGCGAACCGGACAGGTCCTAGCTGTCGTCGCCGGAGGCTGTGTCCTCGGGGTCTCCGCGTTCTTCATCGCCGGTGGTGGCCCGGAGCGCGTCGCGGCAACCTCGACGGACACGACTTCCACCACCGCCACCCCTGCACCTGGGGACAAGGGCAAAGGGCCTGTGACGTCGACCACAACGACCACCATGGCCCTCCCGACCACGACCACCACCACCCTGCCGACCCGGGCACCGGACACGGTCCCCGCGTTCACCATCGGGGAGCCATGGGGCACGACGGTCGGGCTCACGATGTTTCGCGGCAATCCGACGCGTAGCTACTACGGGATGGGCCCGGTGCCCGAATCACCAACCGTCGCCTGGCGCTATCCCGACAACCCGATGTGTAGTTCGTCGTCCGAAGGTGGCGAGTCCCGTGTGTGGTGCGGGATGGGCTGGACCGGTCAGCCTGCCGTTTGGGAGCGGCCCGATGGGGTCACGGAGCTCATATTCGGGGCTTATGACGCTGCGCTCCACTTCGTCGACGCCGACACCGGCGTCGACCTCAGGCCCAAATTCCAGGAGGGAGACATCATCAAGGGCTCAGTGACCATCGACCCGGACGGGTTTCCCTTGCTCTACACCGGGTCACGTGACAACAAGCTGCGAATTCTCGCCCTCGACCGGGACGTGCCGACGGTCCTCTGGTCCATGGACGCCAGCGAGGTGAACGGCATCTGGAACAACGACTGGGACTCGAACCCGGCCATCGTCGATGACATCATGTACGAGGGCGGGGAGAACAGCTGGTTCTTCGCGATCGAGCTGAATCGCGGCTATGACGGCAACGGGAAGGTCGTCGTGGACCCCAGGCCCCTGGTGGAGATGCCCGGGTACAACGACGAGCTGATCTCCAAGTCGGGGCGCAATGTGTCGATCGAGAGCTCCGTGCTGGTCTTCGACCAGAGGGTCTACTTCACCAATTCCGGTGGCAGGGTGGTGGGACTCGACGTGTCGCACGTTCGGGACGGTGAGGCTCCCATCGTGTTCGACTACTACGCCGGTGGGGACATCGACGCCACCATGACCGTGGACGAGGGTGGGATGCTCTATGTGGCTATCGAGCACGAGCCGTCTCAGATGGGCTCGGTCGAGAAGGCGCGAAACAAGGAGGTTGGCCAGCTGATCAAGCTGAACCCGTACGCAGAGGATGACCCTCGTGTCTGGGGCATCGATCTAACGGCCGGCGACGCCGACTCCGGATCCTGGTCGACCCCGGCCCTGTACCAGGGTGTCGTCTACGTCAACACCCAGCAGGGGAACCTCCTCGCCGTCGACGCCGAAAGCGGTGCCATCCTCTGGAGCGACGAGGTGGGTTTCCACTCGTGGTCATCACCGTCGATCGTGGACGGCACCCTCGTCACGGCCACCTGCAACGGGGACGTCAGGGCCTACTCCCTCGATGACCCGCGCAACCCTGTGGAGAAGTGGTCGCTCGATCTGGGCGGTGCCTGTCTCGAGTCGACACCGGCCATCTGGAAGGGGAGCATCTACATCGGCTCGCGCGACGGATACATCCGCGCCCTGCGATGACCCCATATCATCGCCATCCGATGTTCAAACTCTCGGTCGTGTTGCTGCTGCTGCTCATCGTCGCATGCGGTCGAGGGACAGAAGTGACATCGACCACTTCGTCATCGGCCACCACGCAAACGGAGGAGTCGACCACCACCACCGCTCCACCGGTGGAGTGCCCCTCACCGCCCTATCAGCTGGACGTGGTCCCGACCGGGGTCGGGGAGACCGCACTCGATCCCGACCAGGTGGACCCCGATGTCTGGACGTCCGTGCCCGGCACCAGTGCCATCCTCCTGGGGAGAAAAGACGGCACCGTCGGGATCGCCCTGATCAGGGGGACCCTTCCCCCGGTCGACTGGCCCGGTGAGAAGGGTGAGGTCTTCATCGACGGCACCCGTGCCGCCGTGGGGCCTCATCCCGACGGGACGTGGGTCGCCGGCTGGTATGAGGAGCCCGGTGAGAGGTGTGACCTCTACACGATGGTCTTCTATCCGCCGATCGCACCCAAGGAGGTCGAAGCCGTCCTCGCGGGGATGAATCGAGTGGGTGGGTGAGTCTCCGATCTTGACTATGCGGGACTCGATGCTTACCGTTCCGCCCCATATGAACCGACCTGTCACCACGACCGCCGTTCCCACCTGGCTGTGGGCCTGGCGCGCGCCGGAGGTGGCGTTGGTCGGATAGCCCTCAACTCTCTGATCCACACGAACCCACCTCCGCAGACGGCAGGTGGGTTTTTTCATGGCCTCCTGCCATTACAGGGGGCAACAAAGGACACCATGAACGACATCTTCGACATACCGGCCGACCTGGACACGCCAACTTCGGTGTATCTGAAGCTCGGCCCACTCGGCCCCCGTTTCCTCCTCGAGAGCGTCGAGCAT
The DNA here is from genome assembly GCA_963822895.1 of uncultured Acidobacteriota bacterium. Classification (GTDB taxonomy): domain Bacteria; phylum Actinomycetota; class Acidimicrobiia; order Spongiisociales; family ZC4RG35; genus JARDZU01. The sequence continues at coordinate 303,197 of CAWGJI010000026.1, read as the reverse complement.
GGTGACCAGGTCGGCCGGTACTCCTTCATCGGCTTCGGCGAAGGGCTCGAAGTGACCAGTGATGGCGTTTCGATCGAGGCGGGAACCACCGCCATCGAGACCGACGGCACCATCGAGGGTCTGATGGATGGGTTGAGGAAGGTGCTGGCGGCCGCCCCATCGCCAGGCCCGGCCGCCAGTGTGATCCCGTTCCACGGTGGACTCGTCGGAGCCATTGGGTTCGGTGTCGCCGCCCGGTTGGCAGGGAGAAGACAGCCACCCAGCCCCGAGCCGGAGATCGAGGTGTACGGGCCCAGCAGCGTCATCGTCTTCGACCACTTGAGCCGGCGGGCCGCCCTTCTTCACGACGGCACCGATGCCGAGAGGTCTCGGCTGCGAAGGGAGGTGATGGCGCTATTGGGCAGCGGCAGAGCCGGTGGCGCCTCGTCGGGCAGCTTCAGCGACCCACGAGCATCGTTGTCCAAAGACGACTACGTGGCGGTAGTGGAGTCGGCGAAATATCACATCCGAGAAGGCGACGTCTACCAGATAGTGCCGTCGGTCCGATTCACCGGTGAGACCGACCTGGACCCTTTCACCGTCTATCGGGGATTGCGGCTGCTCAACCCCTCCCCATATATGTATTTCTGCGACCTGGGCAAGCGCAAGGTGATCGGCTCCTCGCCCGAGGCATTGGTCAGGCTTCGAGGCAGTGCCGCGGAGCTGCGGCCGATAGCGGGCACGAGGCCGCGGGCCAACGACGAAGACCGGGATCGAAGGGCCGAGACCGAGTTGCTCGGTGACGCCAAGGAGGCGGCCGAGCACGTGATGCTCGTGGACCTGGCACGGAACGACCTGGGCCGGGTGGCGGTGCCGGGCTCGATCAAGGTTGAGCCCTATCGGGCGATAGAGCGATACAGCCACGTGATCCACCTTGTCAGCGGGGTCACCGGCATACTCGAGTCGGGGGCCGACGCCTTCGACCTGTTTGCCGCCGCGTTCCCGGCGGGCACCGTGGTCGGTGCGCCCAAGGTGAGGGCGCTGGAGATACTGAGCGAGCTGGAACCGGTGGAGAGGGGCCTGTATGCCGGGACCGTGGGCTATTTCGGCCACGGTGGGACCATGGATCAGGCGATAGCGATCAGGACCATCGTCATCTCGGAGGGTCGGTATGCGTATCAAGCTGGGGCGGGCATTGTGGCGGACAGCCAGCCGATCTCCGAGTGGGAGGAAGTCCTGTCCAAATCCGGAGCCATGCGTGGGGCATTGAGCACTGCGGCGGCCGGGCTATGAGCCGGGTCCTCCTCGTCGACAACTACGACTCGTTCACCTACAACGTGGTTCAGGCGCTGCGGATCCTCGGGGCCGAGGTCATCGTAAGGACGAACGACCACATCAGCCTCGAGGACGCCAGAGAGATCGAGCCGACCCATCTGGTCATATCCCCGGGCCCGGGCCGCCCCGAGACGGCCGGCGTGTCGGTCGAGCTCATCACCGGGATGCTGGATCAACTCCCGATTCTGGGCGTCTGCCTCGGACACCAGGCGATCGCAGCCGCATTGGGCGGCAAGGTGGATCATGCTGAAGAGCTGAGACATGGGAAGTCTTCCCCGGTGTATCACGACTCGGCCACGATCTACGCCGGATTGCCCAGCCCGTTCGAAGCCGGTCGATATCACTCTCTCGCCGTCCAGGAGGCCGATTTGCCGTCCGAGCTGGTGGTGACTGCGTTCACATCCGACGGGGTGATCATGGGCGTGAGACATCGCGAGCTGCCAGTCGAGGGTGTTCAGTTTCACCCCGAGAGCGTGCTGACCCCACACGGTGACCTGTTGCTCCGCAACTTCCTCGATCTCGGTGAGAGACGATGAGAGAGGTTCTCGATCGGCTCCTCGACGGCGAGGACCTCACCGTTTCCGAGGCTGAGACACTGCTGCGCCAGATCACCGGCGGGGAGGTCGACCCGATAAGTGCAGGTGCCCTGCTGGCGGCTTTGCGTGCCAAGGGCGAGACGCCCGACGAGGTGCAGGGCTTTGCCAGGGTCATGGGAGGTCTGGCAACCGATCCCGAGCTCGACATCAGTGGAGCAGTGGACGTAGTCGGGACCGGTGGCGATGGCTCGGGAAGCCTGAACCTGTCCACCGGGTCGGCGCTCCTCGCCGCGGCCACCGGGACACCGGTCATAAAGCACGGCAATCGTTCCATGACCAGCCACAGCGGGAGTGCCGACGTCCTCGAGCAGTTAGGACTTCCGATGCCTCTCGACGAGGGCCAGGCTCGCCGGCTCTTCGCGACGGTCGGCTTCACATTCCTATTCGCCCCGCACTACCACCCGGCAATGGCTGCCGTGGGCCCGGTGCGCCGGGCGCTGGGCGTGCGTACCGTGTTCAACATCCTCGGGCCCCTGACCAACCCGGCCGGGCCACGCCATCTGGTGATCGGGGCCTTCGACCCGTCGGCGGCCGAGCTCATGGCCGGGGCTCTGGCCGGTCTGGATGTCGCCCGCGCCTTCGTCATACATGGATCGGGTGGATGGGACGAGCCCACCCCCATCGGGGAGTTTCTCCTGTTCGATGTGACGCCGGGGCGGGTCGACCGGTCGACTCGTGACCCGGCAGACCTCGGGATGGCGCGTTGTGATCCCTCCGATCTCGAGGGAGGTGACCCGGCTCACAACGCCCGCCGTCTTCTGGATGTCTTCGAAGGGGAGGCCGGGCCCCACCGGGACGCATTGGTCCTTGGCGCTGCCCTGGCCCTCGAGGTCACTGGTAGGGCGGAGACGCCCGAGTCCGGCGTAGCGATCGCCACGGAGGCCATCGACTCGGGGGCCGCCCACGACCTGGTGGCACGGCTATCGGAGTTCGGCGCTGCCGAGAAGACGTCATGAGCGGATTCCTGGCGGAGATGGAGAGATCGTCGTGGGAGAGAGTGCATGAGGCGCAGACCACCGTCTCGCTCCGGGAGCTCGAGGAGAAATCGGCGTCCATGCCGGCTCCGGTCCCCTTGTCCGGATTTGGGGAAGTGTTCGACCTCATAGCGGAGTTCAAGCCACGATCCCCGGCGGCCGGGGACCTCCCGCGGCGTGACGGCTCGTCCCTCGCTCGAGCGTATGAGACCGGGGGAGCAGGGATGATCTCGGTCCTGACGGAGCCGACCCGCTTTGGCGGCTCACTGGAGAATCTGAGCTTGGCGCGAGCCTCCACACGAGTGCCGATCCTCGCCAAGGACTTCCTCGTAGACCCTTATCAGGTCCACCTTGCGAGGTCGGTCGGCGCCGATGGCGTTCTCTTGATCGTCCGCATGCTGGGCCGCGATCGACTGAGCGCCATGCTCGACGCCGTCGATGGGACCGGCATGTTCGCCCTGGTCGAGGGTTTCGATGCAGCGGACCTCGGCGTTATGGCTGAGGTCGTCGTCGACCGGCCAAACGTCTTGTTCGGCATCAATTGTCGAGACCTGATGACGCTCGACGTGGTGCCGGAGCGTTTGGCCGAGCTCGCCCACCTGGTGCCCGGCGGGCTGATCGGGGTGGCGGAGTCATCGATCGGCGGTCCCGACGACGCTGCGTGGGTGGCAGGGCTCGGCTACCGGGCCGCCCTGGTCGGGAGCGCTCTGATGAGTAGTGACGAACCGGCGAGCCTGGTCTCCGCCATGGTGAGACTCGGCCGGGAGGCTGCAGGAGTGAGGGCCCGATGAGTCTGTTCGTGAAGCTGTGCGGTCTCCGCTCCGAAGCGGACCTGGAGGCGGCGGTCGAGGCCGGAGCCGATGCCGTGGGTTTCGTCCTCACCCCTTCTCCTCGGCGCATCACGGTGGAGATGGCCGGCCGACTGATGAGGATGCTTCCGGACTCGGTGCTCGGCGTTGCCGTATTCCACCAACCGTCCTCGTCTTTGTTGTCCCGGACCATGGAGACGGTCGTGCCCGATCTCTTCCAGGCGGAACCTGCCTACCTCGAGGGCGTCCCCACGGCGCTCAGATTGCCTGTCGTCGTGGAAGGCTCCACGCTGAGGTCCGACTTCGAGCTGGCGCTCCGCGATTCGGGCCGACGGATGGCACTGGTCGATCGGTCGGCACGAGGGGGCACGGGTGAGCGGACGAGCTGGAGTCTGTTGTCCGAACTGCCGCGAAGAGATCGAATGATCGTCGCCGGCGGGTTGGGCCCGGGCAATGTGGCCGACGCCGTCAGGCTCATCGGCCCATTGGGAGTGGATGTCAGCAGCGGGATCGAGAAGAGCCCGGGAGAGAAGGACCCGGCCATGATGCGCGCCTTCGTCGCGGCGGCCCGCTCGGTATCGAGTGATGTGCCATCGACGGGCTCGATGGGCTACCGGCCGGTGATGGAAAGGAACCTCGAATGACCAGGACCACGCTCCCCGACACGAGAGGGAGGTACGGCCGCTTCGGTGGCAGGTACGTTCCGGAGATTCTCGTCCCGGCCCTGGAGAGACTCGACGAGGCCGCCACCCGACTGATGGCCGATGCGGGATTCCTTGGACGATTCGAGGCGGAGCTGGCGACGTGGGTTGGTCGGCCAACGGCCCTTACCCGCGCCGTGAGACTCGGCGACGAGTGGGGCGGTGAGGTATGGCTCAAGCGAGAGGATCTCGCCCACACCGGGGCCCACAAGATCAACAACGCAATCGGTCAGGCGCTCCTGGCCAAGGAGATGGGGGCGGAGCGCGTGATAGCCGAGACCGGTGCGGGGCAGCACGGTGTGGCATCTGCCGCCGCCTGTGCCCGTGTCGGCTTGGACTGCACCGTGTACATGGGCACGGTCGACATCGAGCGTCAGGCTCCCAATGTCGAGCGGATGCGTCTCCTCGGCGCCAAGGTGGAGCCGGTTTCGGCCGGCGACGCCACCCTGAGAGCCGCCATCAACGAGGCACTCAGGGACTGGGTGGCCCGGCCGGAGAGCACTTACTACCTGTTGGGCTCGGCGGTGGGCCCCCATCCCTATCCCTGGTTGGTGCGCGAGCTCCAATCGGTGATTGGCCGGGAGGCACGCGCCCAGATGCTCGAGATGGCGGGAAGGCTGCCGGATGTCGCGGTCGCCTGTGTCGGAGGTGGATCGAACGCCATCGGCCTCTTCCACCCTCTGATCGACGATCCGATCGCCCTGCTCGGGATCGAGGCCGGAGGAGTGTCGATGCGGCTCGGTGAGAACGCCGCCACCATCGGCCGGGGCACGCCCGGTGTGCTCCACGGCAGCTACTCGTTTCTCCTCCAGGACGACGACGGTCAGATCCAGGAGACCCACTCGGTCTCGGCTGGACTGGATTATCCGGGCGTCGGCCCGGAGCACGCATGGCTGGCGGAGTCGGGCCGGGCGACGTATCAGAGCGCAACCGACGACGAGGCATTGTCTGCACTGGACGCCCTCGCCCGTCTCGAGGGGATCCTTCCTGCGCTCGAGTCGAGCCATGCGCTCGTGGGGGCGCAGCGCTGGCTGAGCGACAACCCCGGGTCGACTGTCCTGGTCGGCTTGTCGGGTCGTGGCGACAAGGACATCGACATCCTGGCGGGTCTGGGCCGATGAGCACCAGCACTTCCCGTTCCGATGTTCTCGAGGAGCGCTTGCGGGAGGCCGGCGGGACGGTCGTGCCCTATCTCACCGGTGGATTCCCCACCATCAGCGAGTTCGGAGAGGCGTTGCGCGCTCTGGCTCGCGACACGATCGCCGTCGAGGTCGGAATCCCCTTCTCGGACCCGATGGCCGATGGTGCGACCATCCAGGAGTCGAGCAGGGTTGCACTGGCGGAGGGCGCCACCTTGGAGACGATCCTGGATGAGATCGAGAGGTCCGCCCCGCTCTCTGCCGAACTGGTGGTGATGAGCTATCTAAACCCTCTTCTCGCCTACGGGCACGAGAGGCTGATTCCACGACTCGCCTCGGTCGGTGTCGCCGCCCTGGTCGTGCCTGACCTGCCACTGGAAGAGGCAGGGGAGTTGGCCTCGGCGCTGGGAGAGCAGGGGATCGGGCTCGTCCAGCTCGTGAGCCCGGTGACCGATCGGGAGCGGCTGGAGACTCTCGGCGCGGCCTCGCGCGGCTTCACCTACGCGGTGACGATGACAGGCACCACCGGCGGTACCGTTGGGACCGGTGGTGACGTCGTTTCCTATCTCGAGACCGTGAGGTCCAGCTCTCGGGCTCCGGTGTTGGCCGGGTTCGGGGTCAGGACACGCCGGCACGTGGAGACGCTGGCACCCCATTGCGATGGCGTGATCGTGGGTAGCGCCCTCGTCGAGGTCCTCTCCAACGGAGACGACCCGGTTCGCTTTCTGAAGGAGCTGTCGTCGTGATAGCCACTCTTTCGGGGCAGTGCACCCTGGCCGAGAAGGCGGCGATCCTGCGATTCATCGAGGCCCACGGTCTGCGCGCCCACGTTGGAGAAGCCGGAGCGACCACCCTGGTGAGCATCATCGGCGATCCCGAGCCCGGGATGGCGGAAGTCATCGGTGCTCTTCCCGGGGTCGAGTCCGTGAGTCTCGACGCCCCTCGCTACCCCTTCGTCGCACGGGAGGCGCGGGCGCACCCGAGCAGTGTGCGAGTGGGGTCGGTCACCATCGGGGGCAAGGGAGTGGCGGTGATCGCCGGGCCATGCTCGGTCGAGTCCCACGACCAGCTGCTCAACATCGCCCGTCACGTCGGCAAGGAGGGGGCAGTGCTCCTCAGGGGTGGCGCATTCAAGCCACGCACTTCCCCATACAGCTTTCAGGGCCTCGGCGAGGAGGGTCTGGAGCTTCTGGCCCTCGCACGCGAAGAGACGGGTCTCGGCGTCGTTTCCGAGGTGGTGGCACCCGAGGACATCCCACTGATGAATGAATACGTGGACATGCTTCAGGTGGGCAGCAGGAACATGCAGAACTTTCGGCTCCTATCGGCCGTCGGGGAGCAGCCACAGCCGGTGCTCCTCAAGCGTGGCCTCATGTCGACGATCGAGGAGATGCTCCTCGCCGCCGAGTACATCGTGGGTGCCGGCAATCCGAGGGTGGTGCTCTGTGAGAGGGGAATCCGGTCGTTCGAGACCGCCACACGGGGCACATTGGACATCAGTGCCGTGCCGGTTCTCAAGGAGAGATCGCACCTGCCCGTCATAGTCGATCCCAGTCATGCCGCCGGCAAGCGGTCGTTGGTCCCCAGTCTCGCCGCCGCTGGTGTGGCCGCGGGGGCGGATGGCCTTCTGATCGAGGTGCACGACAACCCGGACGAGGCTCTCAGCGACGGGCCACAGAGCCTCACACTCGAGGGCTTCGCCACGACGATGGCAACGGTGGCCAGGGTCGCCGCCGCTCTCGATCGACCACTCCTGACGATGTAGAAGGGCCGGCCCCTCAGAGGGGCCGGCCCTTCTGGTCGAGGGCGCTCGCCGCGCTACATCGTCGAGCCGCCCTGGCTCTCCTTGAACATCTCACCTATCGCAGCCACGCTCCCCAGGACACCGGAAGTGTCCAGAGGCAGGAAGATCTTGGTGGCCTGCCCGTCGGCGACACCCTGGAGCGCCTCGAGATAGCGGATGGCGATCAGGTCCGGCGTGGGATCGCCGTTGTGGATGGCGGAGAAGACCCGCTCGATGGCCTGGCCTTCACCTTCCGCCACGGTGAGCTTCTGGTACTTCTCGGCATCGGCGACCCGCTTGATCGCCTCGGCCTGGCCATCGGCCTCGAGCACCTGGCTCTCCTTGACCCCTTCTGCCTTGAGGATGGCCGCCCTCTTCAGGCCCTCTGCCTCGGTCACGGCGGCACGCCGATCGCGCTCCGCCTTCATCTGACGGTGCATGGCGTCGGTGACGTCGACCGGTGGCTCGATCCTCTGGATCTCGACGCGGACCACCCTGACACCCCATTTGTCGGTGGCGTCGTCCAGGATCTGCCGCAGCTTGGCGTTGATCACCTCGCGGGAGGTGAGCGCCGAGTCGAGGTCGAGGTCCCCGACCACGTTCCTCAAGTTGGTCTGGGCCAGCTTGGTGACGGCGAGGATGAAATTCCCCACGTTGTACTGGAGCTTCACCGGGTCGGTCGCCTCGTAGTAGATGACCGCATCGACGGTCACCACGACGTTGTCCTTGGTGATCACTTCCTGTGGTGGCACGTCGACGACCTGCTCACGCATGTCGACCTTGGTCAGCCGCTTCACGAATGGCAGCACCCACCGCAGACCGGAGTCCACCGTGCGCTGATAACGACCGAGAAACTCGATCAGGCCCTTCTCAAACGGCCGGACCACCCTGAATCCGGCGGCGGCGATGAGGATCAACGCCAGGGCCAGGATTGCGAACAGGATGATTACAGCTTCCATGTTCCTTCCTTTCTCTTACTTCTGTTTCCTACCTCTGATCAAACTTGCTCGATCGGCTCCACCACCAACCGGGTTCCTTGCACGGCGGTGACCACCACCCGTGTTCCCTGTTCGATCTTCTGTGGGGCGCTGGCCCGCCACTCCTCTTGGAGGATGCGAACCATGCCGGTGTCGGTGTGGGGGTCGATCGTCTGAAGCACCTGGCCGATCTCACCAACCCAGCGGTTGGCGCCGACCTTGGGCTGTGCCGTCTCGTCCTGGCGGGTGATGAAACGTCGGAGGTATGCCAGAGCCACCACGGATACACCGAAGAAGACCAGCCACTGGGCGAGCACCCCGGCTCCCGCCCACGCCAGCACGGCCGCCGCGCCGGCGCCGATGGCAAAGGGCAGCAGGAAGAAGCCGGCGGTGAAGATCTCACCTATGGCCATCACCACGGCGAAGATCGTCCACATCCAGCGCCAAATCTCGTTGTCCACTTCGTTACCTCCTTGTCCGGCGACCGCCACAGCAGCGATCACTGCGGCTATCCCGATTGCGTAATAGGCCATCTCTCTTCTGGTTCTTCTGTTGAAACTCGCCGCCCCCGTCTGGACTTCGGCCCAGCTGGCGGTGCCGGGCCGGCGGCTCCTGAACGATGCCGCCCAGCTCTCGGCGAATTGCCCCGGGTCGTCCCCGACGACGTCGGAGACGCCACGACCGTCGGCTTTTGCCTCGGTCAGGTGCTGAACCAGCTCGGACCGCATCTCGACGACGGCCGACCTGGGAACGCCGGTCTCCCGCCAATAGCGCTCGATGTCGGCCACGACATCTCGATTCTCAGTCACCATCGTCTCCCTTTAGGACCTCATCCACAGAATCTCGGAACGAGACCCAGTCGTGCCGCCACTGTTCCAGGGCGATCCGGCCTTTTTCCGACATCCGGTAGTACTTCCGGGCCGGGCCCTCGCTGCTCTGCACCAGATAGCTCTCGATCATCGCCTGCTTCTGCAGTCTGGAGAGGAGCGGGTAGATCGAGCCCTCACTGGCGAGGTGAAGACCCCGTCTCCTCAGCTTGTTGACCATCTCGTAACCGTACGACGGCTCCTCATCGATGATCGACAAGAGACACATGTCGAGAACACCGTGCAGCAGTTGTGTTGCCCTGTCTTGCCCGGTACTCCTAGGTACCATGTGATACAGGCTACCAGGCAACGCCCGGAAGTCAATGTGACCAGACACGGTTTGCCCACGGACTGTCGATCTCGGCGGCGGCGGCATGCGCTTAGATTCGGATCATGAGCATCAGGACCTTCTACGACATGTGGCCCCAGTACAACGAGCGAATCACCCGCGTGATCGCCGATATGTCGACTGAGCAGCTCGGTGTGCGCCCCGAGCCGGATGGTTGGCCGGTTTGGGCGACGGTGGGCCACACCGCCGGGGGCCGCGTGTATTGGCTCTGCTCCGTCATCGGCGAGCCGGGTGCAGAGGAGACTCCCTTCACGGATCCGGAAGGGCTCGGATGGGAAGACGATCTCGACACGCCCCGTGGGCCGGACGAATTGGCCCACGCCCTCGACTCCACATTTTCGATCGTCGACCGGTGTCTCGATCGTTGGGATGAGGACATGATGGGCGATGTGATCGTGCGTGAGCTCGCCGGGCATCGTCAGTTGCATAGCCGCGGGTCGATACTGCAACGGCTATTCAGCCATGATTCGTATCACGCCGGTGAGCTTTCCCAGACCCTGGGCATGCACGGGTTGGCACAGATCGATCTGTGGGCCGCCGACTGAAAGGGCTCTAACGCCCAGCCCTCAACTCGTTCCTGATCTCGGTGAGCAGCTGGACCTCCTCACTGGGCCCGGCAGGCTCTTCCGCTTCGTGCCGCGCCTTCATCGAGTTGTACGCCTTGACCACGAGGAACATGAAGAAGGCCACGATGACGAAGTTGATGATCGCCACGACGAAGGATCCGACTCTGATATCGGAGACCACCCAATCGCTCAGGTCCTGGACGTTGAAGATCTTGGCGATGATCGGATTGATGATGTCCTCGGTGAGGCTCGTGACGACAGCGGCGAAGGCCACGCCCATGACGAAGCCGACCGCGATGTCGATCAGGTTCCCCCGATTGATGAAGTCTCTGAATTCCTTGATCACGGCTGCTCCCGAATTGGCTCGAGGGCGACTCTAGGAGATCGAGTCGCAGGGTCATCGCTCGAGGGGAGTCGGTATCTAGTGGCACGGCCCCAAGGCCGTCTTTATGAGAGGGGCCCCTTGATTCAGAAGGGCTGCGACCGCCTCAGAAGGGTTGGGGCCCGAGGCCGACGAGACGGGAGATGGCCTTCTCCCCATTTTCGCCGGTTGGTGTCAGCTGGGCACGCCCCGTGCCATTGCCCGGGATCTCTATCTCCACCACCAGGGCTTTTCCGGCGACTGCCGTCCCGCGTAGCGTCTCCAGACTGCCCCGCCAGCTTCCCTGCTCCGGATCGGTGATCAGGGTGGCCGACCCGGTGGTCAAGAGGATCCCGTCGCCACCGAGGATCCTGACCGGGCCCTGGAACGAGTCGGCCATCAGCCCTCGTCCTCCACGAACAGCTGCTTGACCTGTGAGCGGAGCACGAGCTCGTGCCGGTAGGACCGGTGTACGTCGGCGAGTCTCTGCTCCACCTCGTCTTCCAGGTCATCCATCTTGTCTCGGAGCCTGTCCAACTTCCTCTTGAGAGTCCTGTTCTCTTCCTGAAGGGCGAGGACCCGTCGGACACCCTCGAGGTTGAGGCCCTGACTCGTCAGATCCTGGATCAACTGGAGACGCTCGATGTCCTCCTGTGAATAGCGGCGCGTGCCGCCAGGTGTCCTAAACGGCTCCAGCAGGCCCTTTCGCTCATAGATCCGAAGCGTCTGGGGGTGCATGCCTGCCAACTCGGCGGCAACCGAGATGACGAAGACGGCACGGCTGGTATCGCTCATTTCGCCACCATCATCTCAGATGAGCCCTCACATCGTCGGTCTCCATCGCAGCGAGATTCTCGAGCAACTGCTTCTCTTCCTTCGACACCTTTGACGGGACGGCGACTTGCACCGTCACGAGAAGGTCGCCGGTTCGCCCGCGATCGGGCGTCACTCCCTTGCCACGGACCCGAAACGTCTTGCCGGAGGGTGTACCCGCAGGCACCTTCAGCTTGACTCCGCCATTGAGTGTCGGAACCTCGACCTTCGTCCCGAGCACCGCCTCGCTGTAGGTGATCGGCACCGTGAGAGTCAGATCGGTCCCCTTCCGGCCGAAGGTGCCGCTCGCCGCCACGCGCACCTTCAGGAGCAGATCGCCATTCGGGCCTCCGTTTCGACCCGGGGCGCCTTTGCCACGGATCCGGAGTGTGTTTCCGTCCTGAACCCCTGCCGGAATCCTCACCTTGATCTCGCGGTCGCGGGTTTCCGTGCCGCTTCCACGGCAGACCTTGCATGGGGTCTCGATCAAACGACCCGAGCCGCGGCATTGCGGGCACGGTTGTGAGAACGAGAAGAACCCTTGATTGGATGCGACCGTCCCCCTGCCGCCACACGTGGGGCAGGTGGTGACACTCGTGCCCGGCTCTGCGCCACTGCCATGACAGTGGCTGCAGGTGGCGGCACCCCGAATGGTCACGGCAGTGGTCATGCCCCTGACCGCATCGTCGAACGAGATGCTGAGCTCCGCTTGAACATCTGCGCCCTGGGTCGCTCGTGAGCCCGTGCTACCCGAGCCGAAGCCAAAGAGGTCGCCGAGGCCACCGACGCCACCGAGGAGATCAGAGAGATCCTCGACTCTGACCTGCTGGCCACCGAATCCGCCAAAACCCCCGCCCGGGGCGCCATAGCCGGCATATCCCCCGGAAGATGCCATCCGCCGGACCTGGTCGTACTCCTTGCGTTGCTCGACGTTGGACAAGGTGGCATAGGCCTCGGAGATCTCTTTGAACTTCTCCTCGGCGGCCTTGTCGCCCTGATTCGCATCGGGATGATGTGTTTGCGCCAGTTTGCGATAGGCCTTCTTTATCTCTTCGGGCGCGGCGTCACTGCTCACCCCGAGGATCTTGTAGAAGTCCTTGTCAAGCCAGTCTCGGTTCACTGTCTCTCTTCCAACATCACCATGGCCGGGCGGAGGACTCGATCACGCAGCTTGTACCCGCGCCGAAGCTCTTCGGAGACGACCAGATCTGTCTTACCCATAGGCGCACCGACCGGTTCGTGGATCTCAGGGTCGAAGGGCTCACCGATGGAGGGGACCACCTGGAGCCCCTCCCCCTCCAATGCCTTGAGCAACTGCTCCCTGGTGTTGACCATCCCGCTGAGGAGTGATCTCTCGGCATCGGTGGTGGGTGTGGCGTTGAGGGCGGCGTCGAAAGAGTCGAGGACGGGCATCAGCTCGCGAACGACCCGCTCGGCGGCGCGATCGGTGATCGCCGCCTGCTCACGGTTGGTGCGCTTCCGATAGTTGTCGAAGTCGGCAGCCACACGGCGGAGGTCGTCGAGATAGCTGGTCGCCTCCGCTTGGGCCGTTTCCAACTCGGAGCGCAAGAAGTCGATCGCCTCGTCCTTGTCCTCGGGCAGGTCCAGTCGCGCCCCGTGGCTCTCCACCCCGGTCACTTCCATTATCTCGGCGTCGACGATGTCGGGCTGGTGGTCAGTCATGTGATGGCCCTCCCGCTGGGGTGACGAAGACGAGGATCATTCCTCGTCCTCGTCCTCCACTATCTCGGCCTCGACCACATCGTCGTCGCCCGACTCGGAACCTTCGTCGGCGTCTGGCGCCTGCTGGGCCGCCTGCTCGTAGAGCCGGGTGGCCATCGCCTGGCTCGCCTGGATCAGGCTATCCATGCGGTTCCGTATCTCCTGGGTGTCGGCCGACTCGTCACCGAGGGTCTCCTTGAGCGAGGCCAACTCGGACTCGACGCTGGACTTCTCCTCGTCGGTCATGTTCTCGGCCTGCTCCTCGAGGAGCTTGTCGGTTTGATGGGCGAGTTGATCGGCCTGATTCCTGAGCTCGACCGCTTCCTTCTTCTTCGCGTCCTCCTCGGCGTATGCCTCGGCGTCCGAGACCATGCGATCGATGTCTTCCTGTGCGAGGGCCGAGCCACCGGTGATGGTCATCGCCTGCTCCTTGCCCGTCGCCAGGTCCTTTGCGTTGACGTTGACGATTCCATTGGCGTCGATGTCGAAAGCGACCTCGATCTGGGGGACACCCATCGGAGCCGGGGGCAGACCGGTCAGTCGGAACTTGCCCAGGCTCTTGTTGTCGGCCACCATCGCCCGCTCACCCTGGAGAACGTTTATCTCCACCTCCGGCTGGTTGTTTTCCGCGGTGGTGAATATCTCCGACCGCTTGGTGGGGATCGTCGTGTTCCTCTCGATCATCCGCGTCATGACGCCACCCTTGGTCTCGATTCCGAGTGTGAGGGGGGTCACGTCGAGGAGGAGGATGTCCTTGACATCACCCTTGAGCACGCCGGCCTGGATGGCAGCCCCGGCCGCCACGACCTCGTCCGGGTTGACACCACGATGCGGGTCTTTCTTGGTCAACTCCTTGACCAGTTCCTGGACGGCGGGCATACGGGTCGAACCGCCCACGAGGACCACGTGCTCGATATCGCTGACCGGTATGCCGGAGTCCTTGAGGGCCTGTTCGAATGGCCGCCTCGTCCTCTCCAGGAGATCCTCGGTGAGCTTCTGGAACTCCGATCGTGTCAGCTTTCGCTGGAGGTGCAAGGGCCCCGCTGACGTGGCGGTGATAAATGGGAGGTTGACTTCTGTCTCCGAAACCGTGGACAACTCGATCTTGGCCTTCTCTGCCGCCTCCTTGAGACGCTGCAGAGCCATCCGGTCCTGGGAGAGGTCGACGCCGTTGTCGTTCTTGAAACCCTCCACCAGCCAGTCGATGATCTTCTGATCCCAGTCGTCACCACCGAGATGGGTGTCGCCCGAGGTCGACTTGACCTCGAAGACGCCGTCACCGATCTCGAGAACCGACACGTCGAAGGTCCCACCCCCCAGGTCGAAGACGAGGATGGTCTGGTCGGATTCCTTGTCGAGACCGTAGGCGAGCGAGGCCGCAGTGGGCTCGTTGATGATCCTGAGCACGTTGAGCCCGGCGATCTGCCCGGCTTCCTTTGTGGCCTGTCGCTGGGCGTCGTTGAAGTAGGCCGGGACCGTGATCACGGCGTCGACGACCTTGTCCCCGAGATAGGACTCGGCGTCGCGCTTGAGCTTCATGAGTATCCGGGCCGAGATCTCTTGAGCCGTCAGCTTCTTGCCGTCGACCTCGATGCTCCAGTCTGTTCCCATTTGTCGCTTCACCGAGCGGACCGTCTGATCCGGGTTGGTGATGGCCTGCCGCTTGGCGACCTCGCCAACGAGTACCTCGCCGTCCTTGAACGAGACGACGGATGGGGTGGTTCGTCCCCCTTCGGCGTTTGCGATCACCGTTGGGTCGCCACCCTCGAGAACTGCGATCACGCTGTTGGTGGTACCGAGATCGATACCGACTGCACGTGGCATTTTCTGTGTTCCTCCGATTCAAGTTTGAGTCTTACCAGATACTACAACTTGAGTCGGGTAGTGTCATATTTCCGATTTTCTCGGAAAACTCAGCTGAGTGATTTGATGTATTCCACCAGGTCGTTGATCTCGTCTTCGGTCAGCTGATCCGAATACGTGGTGGGCATGACCGGGTCGAAACCAGCCACGACCTGGGATCGTGGGTCGACGATCGAGTTGAACAGATAAGCGTCATCGGCGATCACCGACTCCCCGGACTCGAGTGGGCGGCTGGCACCGGCCAGCCCTTTCCAGGTCGGCCCGGTCCCCTGGGTCCCGTCGATATTGTGACATGCCTGACAGCCGGTATTCGCCGCGACCATGGCGCCGCGTGCCGCCGCCTCGGTGTCGAATGCGATGGGGCTCGTGGTCTCGGTGGTCCCACCCGCCACACTCCCACCGGTGAACAACCAGAGGCCAATGCCGAGTATCAGGGTGAGCCCGAGGGCCATCGCCCCTTCAGCCCAGTTTCTCATTGTTGGTGAACCGTAGACATGACCGAGGCCAATCCTATGGTTTGGAGCCGATGTCGACGATCACGAGACGCCAGCTCATTGCCGGCAAGTGGGGCTCGGGTGAAGACACCGGGCAGCCGGTGGCCGCCTACCGGTCCCGTATCATCCCGTCAGGGCTGGGCACGGTCGGTCTGGGCGTGAGCGACAGCGATCCGGTCCCGACCACGTCGACGACAATTGCGCCGCAAACACCACCTCCGACCGACTCACCGCTGATCCGCTGGGCTGCGGGTCTCGCCGTGATCGCAACCGGGATGGCGGCGTGGAGGGCCAACAGGATGAAGGGAAACTGAAATGGAAACAGTCGATCTGTTGATGTTGATACTCCGGCTCTGGATCGGCCTGGTGATGGTGATGCACGGGATCAACCACGGTCGGAGCCCGGATGGCACTGCCAGATGGCTGGCTTCGAAGGGATTCGGCTCCGAGCAGATCAACGCCCGTCTCTCCGCTCTCTCCGAGATAGGTCTCGGCGCCTTGTTGATCGCAGGCTTTCTGACGGCATTCGCCGCCGCCGGGGTGGCGGCAACGATGCTGGTCGCATTCTGGTCTGTCCATCGCTTCTCGGGGTTCTTCAACTTCAGAAGACCCGACGAGGGTTATGAATACGTGGCCACGGTCGCCGTCGTGGCATTGGTGCTCGCCATCGCCGGTCCGGGTTCGGCCTCGGTGGATGCCGCCCTCGGATGGTCCGATGTCCTGGACGGGTGGGTCGGTGTTGCCATCTATGCAGGCGGTCTCGCCGCCGGCGTCGGCCAGTTGGCTCTTTTCTGGCACCGACCCGTGGAAAGCGATCGTATGTGATCGAGCTCCAGCCGCTACCAACCGATTTCGCCGAGACCCGTGCATCGCTGCATCAGATTGCCTTCTTCGCGCTGAGCCCGGCTCGCTATCGAGCCGAGGGCCGCATGGGTCTCCGGGCGACACCTGGCGGATTCGGCACCCCGCCATTCGATGGCGTGGTCGATCGGGTCGAGGGAGGCCTCTTGGTCCATGAGTCTCCCGAAGGGGTGGCGACCACGACCATCACGACCGTCCGGGACGCCACTCGGTTCTTTGGAGGCGTCTATCGGGTCGACTGGTTCACCGATTTCAAGGATCCGCTGACTCCCACGGATCCTGATCGACCACTCCAGGTGGGTGATACCGCCGCCCGGGCGTTGGCGGGATGGTTCGATTTCGGATTCGCCGTCCTCGGAGCCTGGGGGCGCCATGGTGATGAAGAGGACGAGGTGACGGAGGTGCAACTCTGGCCGGAGCATTTCGATCCTGCATTGGAGATGGGTGTCGAGTCGAGAGGGGGCCGGGCCAGCTACGGCTGCTCGCCCGGTGATCCGAGCCACGATGAGCCATACGTCTATGTGGCGGCGTGGTCGCCAGTCGATCGCAGCGACACCTTCTGGAACGATCGGAGCTTCAACGGGGCGAGTCTGGGGTTCGGCACTCTCGCATCGGCATCTGACCCCGAGGCAACCGTGCTGGAGTTCTTCGAAAAGGGCTCTCGCCTACTCGACGCCGACTGACACCAAGGAGCTGACCAGCCCCCTGGCGGCGGCCCGGACCATGGTGATGGTGTAGTCATAGCCTTCGGGTGGCCCGCCCCAAGGATCCGGGATCTCGTCCTCGGTGGCATCGGGATCGTAGGTGCGAAACAGCCTGACCTTGGCCCGCCCCTCCTTGGTTGGGGCGAGGGCGTTCAGGTCACGCAGATTGGTCCGATCCATGGCCAGGATGACGTCGAATCGATCGAAGTCTGCTGCTGTCACCAATCGGGCCCGGCCCTCGATGGCAAGCCCGACCCGGGCCCCCGCGGCGATCGAATCGGGATGGGGAGGGCCGCCGACATGCCAGGCACCGGTGCCGGCGGAGTCCACCTCGACCCCTATCCCGAGGTCGTTTGCCGCTTCGACGATGGCCGCTTCGGCCGCCGGAGACCTGCAGATGTTGCCCGCACACACGGCGAGGATCTTCACGTCGCCTCTCCAGTCAGTCGCTCCATCGCCATCTGAACATAGGCGGGGTCGGTGTCGAACCCGACGAAATGGCGTTTTGTCCTCTTGGCGGCCACGGCCGTGGTGCCGGAGCCCATGAAGGGGTCGAGCACGAGGTCGTCGCGATAGGTGTAGAGCTCGATGAGGCGCCGTGGCAGATCGATCGGGAACGGGGCGGGATGACCTATCTTGCGAGCACTCTCGGAGCCGATCTCCCACACGTCGAGTGTCGCCTCGAGGAACTCGTCGGTCTCGATCGTCGCCAAATGGGGGAGCCCTTCGATTTCGCGGCGCGTCTTCTTGACAGCACGATCGAATCGACCCTTGGAGGCGATGACGATTCTCTCGGTCACGTCGCGGAGAACCGGGTTCTGCGGAGACCGAAACGAGCCCCACGCACAACTGCCACCGGCGCCTCGGGCCTTCTGCCAGATGATCTCGCCACGCATCAGCATCCCGAGATCGTCCTGGAGCACCGAGATGACGTCCGCCGACAGAGATCGATAGGGCTTCCGGCCGAGATTGGCGACATTGACGGCCATTCGGCCCCCGGGCTCGAGTTTGCGAAGACACAAGGCGAACACGTCACGCAGCATCTCCAGATACTCCACATACGACGAGGGCACATGACCGGCGGCCATGTCGGTCTCGTATTCCTTTCCGGCGAAGTACGGCGGTGAGGTGACGATGAGTGCGACGGATCGGTCGGCGACCTGATCGTCGCCCATCTCCCGGGCGTCACCGACGAAGAACTGGTCTACGACGACCGGGGCGGACACTCGCTCGTCCGTCGAGATGGCCGGTGGGCCGAATCGCTCGTAAAAGGGCGTCGAGTCGTGGGACTCTCTACGTCCCGAGCCGAATTGTGATGTGGCAGTCGCCGTTCGTCGCCTCGTCATCGTCCTGGAAGTTACCCACAGGTGGTCCGTGAACCGTGGATCGGGCTCATTTCAGGTATGCTTGCAGTTGCAAGCATTTGCTTTCTCCATCATATGAGTGACATACACCCCGAGGTGGCCCGGATCCGGCTTCGCGACGGTGGCGAAGCCGAATTGAGGCCAATAGTCCCCGAAGATCGTGCCCTTCTCATCACCGGTCTCGAGCACATGTCGGAGGAGAGCCGCTTCGCTCGCTTCGGGTCCGGGATCTCCCACCTGTCCGATGCTGAGCTTCGCTATCTCACCGAGCTCGACCTGGTCACCCATGTCGGCTGGGGCGCCTTGATCGACGAACAGCCGGCCGGGGTCGGGCGCTATATCGCCTCTGACGAGCCGAGATGCGCCGAGATAGCGGTCGCTGTCGTCGACCGCCATCAGAGACGCGGGCTGGGGAGGGCCCTATTCGACGCCCTCGTCGCCTCGGCGAGGGAAAATGGCATCAAAACGCTGTGCTTCTCGATCCAACCGTCGAATCGAAGCGTGCTGAGGATGATCGGTGGCGTCGACGTCGAGCTCGACGAGACCGAGGGCATGGTGACCGGCCGCATCTCGGTGGACGATGTCGGCCCGGTCGCCAACGAGGAGCTGTACAAAGAAGTACTGGTTCGCTACCGGACAGCCAAAGGAGATGGCGGTCCTGGCCGTTCCGCCCCCGGTCAGTCCGATTCGTCGACCGGGTCCAATTCGAGTGATGCGGAGTTGATGCAATAGCGGAGACCGGTGGGCCGGGGACCGTCGTCGAAGAGATGTCCCAGGTGCCCACCGCAATTGGCGCACTTCACCTCGGTCCTCACCATCCCAAAGGAGCGATCCTTCGACTCCTCGATCTTGTCCGGGTCCAGTGCCTGGTAGAAGCTCGGCCAACCCGAATGTGACTCGTACTTGGTGTCGCTGGAGAAGAGGTCGGCTCCACAACCCGCACACCGGTAGGTCCCGGCCTGCTTGGTATCCCAGTACTTGCCGGTGAATGCTCGCTCCGTACCGGCCTGCCGCAGCACCTGGTACTGCTCGGGTGTGAGTTGCTCCTTCCACTCCTGTTCCGTATGAGGCACGTCGGTCCTCTGGTTCTCGCTCATCTTTGACTCCTCTGTAGTGCCTGGTTCAGCGAATCTCGGTCACCAATTGTTCCCGGTGCCGGATAAATGCAGCAGCAAGCGCTCGATGAATACGCTTTGGGCCCGGTTCAGCTTTGCTATCGCATCGTCTGCGCTGAACCACCCGACACGATCGATCTCCGGATAGCGGCGCCCATTCATGACGAAAGTGCCAGGGTCGAGGGTTGAAGGATCGAAGTCCGCCCGGACTGCCCAGGCGACCACCCTCTTTCTCGACTTGAGAGTCGTCTCACCCAATGGGATCCACGGTGGTGCCGGAGCGGGCCAACCGGTCTCCTCCTCGAACTCCCGAATCGCTGCAGCCTCGTCTCCTTCGTCCGACTCGACCATCCCTTTCACGATCGACCACCACCCGTCGTCGCGTCCGGAGAAGAAGGGACCACCCGGATGGGCGAGTAGCACCTTCAAATCTGTGTTCAGGCGGTAAGGAAGAAGACCCGCGGATCTCAACATGCCCCACATTACGCTGAGCTGGTGACTGCCATTCAGGCCACCGCCGGCACGCCCGTCGGCGTCGTCCTCCCGCTTCCCACCTTCCGACTCCTACCCGGCGAGGCCCTCGGCCCCGGTCTCAAGCGACTCGGGGTCTCCGAGGTCGACGCTGCCATTTCCGGCTTCTACGACGGCGAGGAGGTGTTCCGGGATGCCGTGCACTCCGCCCGCAAGTCGATGAAGCGAATCAGGGCCCTTCTCCGTCTGATTCGCTTCGAGATAGGCGAGAGGGCCTACCGGTTCGAGAACCTCTGGATCCGTGACACGGCTCGCCTCATCGCCCCGGTGAGAGATGCGGCGGTGATGGTGAATGCGATCGAGGAGATGCGTGCCATGTACGGGCCGATGCTGGCCGTGGGAGCCTTCGAGGAGTTGGAGGAGAAGCTGGTCGTTCGGCGTGACCGAAGTGAGGAGAGGGCCATGGCGGATCCCGGTCTGTTACCGGTCGTGGTTGCCAATTTGGAGCGTGCTCGCTCACGATATGAGTCATGGCCCACCGATCCCGAAGCCCGTCGACTCTATGGCTCCGGGATCAGAGACGACTATGAGGCGGTCAAGGCGGGTCTGCTCGCCACTTACCGCCGGGGGCGGCGCGAGATGGTCTCTGCCTACCAGTCACCGGCACCGGCTCATTTCCACTCATGGCGGAAGCGATCGAAATACCTGAAGCACCAGTTCGAGATCCTCACGCGCATCTGGCCGGAGATGATGATCGGCATGACCATCACCCTCGATCGTGTCGCCGAGCTGCTGGGGAAGGATCACGACCTCGCCGAGCTTCTTCAACTGCTCACGGATCGACCCGATCTCTGCCCGGATCCTCTCGAGCGGTCCCTGGTCAACGCACTCGCCCAGCAGCATCGCTCGGACCTGGAGACGGCGTCCAGGATCCTGGGCAGGAGGATCTTCGTGGAGCACCCGGCGGCACTGGACAGGAGGCTCGAGGCGTACTGGGAGTCGCTCGACATGGCCCGAACCGCGGTGCTTCCCTCGCTCATCGCCTGATCTGCCGGGAATCCTCGGCGCTTCACGATGGTTGGTCCATGGTGAGCTTGAGTTTTGTGAGGTTTATTTGTGATGAGTGATCAGGGAAGGGTCCGTGTCGAGCGGTGCGCCAAGCGGATCCGTGTGATGCTCGCAGGCGAGATAGTGGCCGACACCCGGTCCGCCCTCATGGTCTGGGAGGTTCCGTACTACCCGACGTACTACTTCCCGAGCGGCGACGTGCGCACCGATCTCCTCGTCGAGACAGGGGAGACCAGGAGGTCACCGAGCCGTGGAGAGGCGACCCAGCTCGCCGTGAAGGCGGGGGAGCTGGAGGGCTCGGCTTATACCTACCGCGATCCCAAAATGGATGAGCTGGCCGACCACGTCGCATTTGTCTGGAAGACCATGGACCATTGGTTCGAAGAGGACGAGGAGGTGTATGTCCACGCACGTGACCCGTACACCCGTGTCGATATCCTCCCGTCCAGCAGGGAGATCAGGATCGAGATCGACGGGGTAACCGTGGCCGAGAGTGACCACGCCTCGCTGCTGTTCGAAACCGGGCTTCCCACCCGCTACTACCTGCCCAAGCTGGATGTCCGAATGGGCCTCTTCCGCCCGACCGACCTGGCGACACACTGCCCCTACAAGGGATCGGCGCGGTACTGGTCGGCGGCCATCGGGGAGAAGACCCACGAGAACATCCTCTGGGGGTATGACACCCCGCTCGCGGAGTCGCAGAAAGTGGCGGGAATGGTGGCGTTCTACAACGAGAAGGTGGACATCTACGTCGACGGTGTCCTCCAGGACCGGCCCAAGACCAAGTTCTCCTAGAGACGCAGGCTCAGTCGATCTCGACGGCCAGCTCGATGATGTTGAAGGCAGCTCCCTGGGGATCAGAGATCCTGGCGATGACACCTACGCCTTCTGCCTCTCGTGGCTCGATCACGATCGCCCCACCGCCACTCTCCGTTGCGGCAATGGCGGCGGGCATGTCAGCGACGGCGAAGTACACATTCCAATGGTTGGGAATGTCGGGTCTCGGCTTGTTGCCACCTCCCGCCACATCTCTTCCCCCTACCCGGAACATCCGGTAACCGTCCTCTGGCCCCACCTCGTACCCAAAGACGCTCTGGTAGAAGGGTGCGACGGCGTCGATGTCGTCGGTGATGAGCTCATTCCAGTTGAGCCCGCCGTGCTCGTTGACGATGGCTGCGCCAAAATGCCGGCCCGCCTGCCATATCCCGAAGACCGCCCCGGCCGGATCTCTGGCCATCGCCATCCGCCCCGCGTCCGCCACGTCTCCCGGGCCCGACAACAAGTGCCCGCCGTGCTCCTCGATCGCATGAGCGGTCCGGTCGGCGTCATCGACCGCGAAGTACGAGGTCCAGAATGGGGATGTCTCACCTTGCAATGGCCCGAGCCCGGCGGCGACGTGCCCGTTGCGGTAGGCCATCGTGTACGCACCGGATCCGATGTCCTCGTCCCGATACTCCCAACCGAAGAGGGCACCATAGAAGGACCTTGCTCCCTCGACATCCGTGGTGCCGAGGTCTACCCACGATGGGATCCCCTCGACGTAACCGTCTCTGGTGGGCATCTGAAGCGCTCCTTGGCCGGTTGATAGAAGTTACGCGCCGGCTCTGTCCAGCATGTCGGAAAGTCGGGCTAGGTTCCCTTCCCTGGCGAAGATGGAGTTGGACATGTGTCACGACGGCGACTCGCACCCCCCTGTTGAGGACCGGCCCTCAGCCCTGGCCGGCCGGGAGGATCTGACCCTGGTCGCGGCCGACGGCAACAGGCTCGCCGCTCATCTGGCTCTGGCGAAGGAGAAGTTGGGGCCGGGTGTCGTGATACTCCCTGACGTTCGTGGCCTGTATCACTTCTACGAAGAGCTTGCGGTTCGATTCGCCGAGCACGGCTACGACGCGCTTGCCATCGACTACTTCGGGCGAACGGCCGGCATCGGCAAAAGGGACGACGAGTTTCCCTATATGGAGCACGTGCCCCTCACCACACCGGAGGGTCTGGCGGCAGATACCGGGGCGGCAGTGGAGCGGCTCAGGGCGGATAGCCAGGACAGGCCCATCTTCACGGTTGGGTTCTGCTTCGGGGGCAGCAACTCGTGGAATCAGGCTGCCGAGGGCCACGGACTTGCCGGCGCCATCGGCTTTTACGGAAACCCGAAACGCCCGCCGCTGGCACCCATCGATCGAGTCGGCGACTTCGAGTGCCCGATCCTGGGTCTGATGGGCGGCGAGGATCCCAGCATCCCGGTCGAGGTGGTGGATGAATATCGGCGGGCCCTATCCGATGCAGGTGTCGATGCCGAGCTGATCGTCTACCCGGGTGCCCCCCACTCGTTCTTCGATCGCAAGCAGGCGGACTATTCCGAGGCGGCATCCGATGCATGGAGCAGAGCCCTGGCCTTCATCTCACGCAACAGCTAGAGCTGTCCGGAGCCGGCCGCCGATTCCACGGTCTGCAGATAGTCGGGTGCGTCGTAGCGGCTGAGGGCGAAAGCATCGGAATAGTCCGGCAGGCCGACATCGCCCACATGGCGGGCGAGGAGGTCGGCGGCGCCGACGGCAACCATGATCCCGAATCCGGACAGCCCAGCGATGAGAAAGTGACCCACGGGACCGGCAGGCCCGATGAGCGGCCGGTTCTCCGGCGTCTTGGTGTAATAGCCGCCATCCACCGTGGAGTGCGGGAGGTGGTCGGCATAGCTGGATAGCCCGGGGACCATCGTGGTCAGCCCTCTCATGACCACCTCCGGGTACAGGGGATCCTCGGGCAGGGGCCATGTCGGTTCCCGCACGTCGTTGTGGTACTCCCAGAGCGCGAGGAGATAGGGCGAGTCGGCGCCACCCTCGGGGCGGCCGTGGCAATAGATGGGCAACTGCTCGATGACGTCGTAACGGCCCTCCTCGGCAAGGCCGGCCTTCTCCGACTCACTCCACGCCAGGGTCTGGGGGTCGCTCCAGATGAACATGGGCGCATAACGCGGGACGATTCCCATGTGGTCGCGGAATGCCACTTTGAGATGCACCTCGGAGAACAGGGGCAAGTCGAGGTCGACCATCGCTCCGACGACCGGAGCGAGTGGACCGGCGGCGTTGACCACGACGCGGCTCTCGATTTGCGAGCCATCGGTGAGTGTGACGCCATGGACCGCTCCCTGAACCACGTCGATGTCCGCCACCTCGGCCTTGATCAGCTCGGTTCCGTTCGAGCGGGAGCGGTCGAGCATCCAGGATCCCAGTTGTTGCGCACTCAGCCATCCGGCCCGCCGGACGTGGATCGCCCCGACCGCCTCGCCGGTTATGAACGGGAATCGCTCCGTCACCGCCTCCTCGCCAACCAGGATGTCGGCTCCTTCGGGGGCGCCGGTGTGACCCTCGGTTGGTGAGGGCCGATAGGGAAGAGGCCCGGGATGGAAGCGCACGGGACCGGCTCCCAAGGTCGATGTGTGGTGCGCGTCCGTCACCATTCGCTGGAATCGGCTTTCGTCGCCGGTCACGAACAGGTACCCCCTCCGATTCAGGCCGAACACATTTCCCGAGAGCGTCGCGAGCTCTTCGAGAATGTCGATGGAGCGATTCATCAGTTGGACCATCGGCCGATTCGGCCACCAGTTCCGATAGCACTCGGTCGACTTGTCCGAGGTCAGGGTCAATGGCGGTCGGGGGTCGACAAGGGCGAGACTGTCGACCTCGGGCATCGAGCTGAGGCTGTGTGCGGCGCTGACACCCGCAATCCCGGCGCCGATCACCACAACGTCGAAGCTACGTCTCAACTCACCCGGTGAGGTGATCGCGGACTCTGGCGGCGATCGCCGCTCCGGTGAATCCGAATTCCTCGGCCAATGCCGTGTCCGGCGCCGATGCGCCGAACCGATCCAGCCCGATCTTCAGTCCCTTGGCGCCGACCATGCGATCCCAGCCGAGGGTCGATGCCGCCTCGATGGAGACCCGCGGAGCGTGACCCAGGACTTCTCGGAGGTAGGCGTCGTCCTGTGACTCGAACAGCTCCCAGCATGGGAGGCTTGCGACCGCCGCCGATATGCCTTCCGCTCCAAGGGTCTCGGCGGCTTCGAGTGCGATGTGCACCTCCGAGCCCGTTGCGAGCAGTGTCACGTCGCCGCCGTCGCGGATCAGGTACCCACCCCGGGCGACACCGTCTCCATTCGACTCGAGGACCGGGACATCCTGACGTGTGAGGACCAGGGCGGTGGGGCCTTCGGTCCGGTTCAATGCGATCTCCCAGCAGGTGACGCTCTCGTTGGCATCTGCCGGGCGCATCACCCACAAGCCGGGCATGGCGCGAAGCGAGGCCAGATGCTCGATCGGCTGATGAGTCGGGCCGTCCTCTCCGAGGAAGATGGAGTCATGGGTCCAGACCCAGATCGATGGCGCCCCCATGAGAGCCGAGAGACGCACTGCCGGCCTCATGTAGTCACTGAAGACGAAGAAGGTGGCACCGTAGGGTCTGAGACCTCCATGGACGGCCAGGCCGTTCGTCGCTGCCCCCATCGCATGCTCGCGGACTCCATACGGGATGTCCCGGGCGGAGCGATCCGTGGGAGAGAAACGCCGCTTCCCGTCGATCACCGTCTTGGTAGAGGCGACCAGGTCTGCCGCACCGCCGAGAAATCCGGGAACCTTCTCGGCTATCTCACCGAACAGCTTGCCCGATGACGATCGGGTCGCGATCTCGGACCCGACCTCGAACCCGGGGCCTTTCAAATTCACCGGTTCGGGTTGATGCAGCGCCCGCCACAGCTCGAGACGGTCGGTGGAGGCATGCTGCATCCGGGATTCCCAGTCGGCTCGGGCGGCCTTCCCCCGTTCCATTGCGGTCTTGAAGAACTCGTAAACGGCCGGATCGACCCAAAACGCAGGCTCGACCGGGTATCCCATTGCCTCCTTGGTCAACCTGACCTCCTCGGCCCCCAGCGGCGATCCATGGGAGGCTGCGGTGTCGTGTGCGTGCGGGGCCCCATTGGCGATATGGGTGTGGCAGATGATCATCGACGGACGGTCCTCTACGGCGATTGCGGTTGCGATCGCCTCGGCGACGGACTCCCGGTCGTGACCGTCGATCTCGAGTGTGTGCCATCCCTGGGCGCCGAAGCGGGCGGGCACGTCTTCTTTGAAGGTGATGTCGGTTGACCCGTCGATGGAAATGTCGTTGTCGTCGTAGAGATAGATGAGGTGACCGAGCGCGAACCTCCCGGCCAACGAGCCTGCCTCGGCGCTCACACCCTCCATCAGGTCGCCATCTGAGACGAAGCCGAAGGTTCGGTGATCGACCAGTTCCTCTCCGAGGCGAGCGCGGAGGTGCGTCTCGGCGATGGCCATCCCGACTCCTGTGGCGAAGCCCTGTCCGAGTGGCCCGGTGGTCATTTCGATTCCGAGGGCATGGTTGATCTCAGGGTGACCCGGAGTGTGACTGCACAGTTGCCTGAAACGCTTCAGCTCGTCGAGAGCGAGGGGGAAACCGGCGAGATGCAGCAACGAATAGAGCAACATCGACCCGTGCCCGTTGGAGAGGACGAATCGGTCCCGGTCGGGCCACTCGGGCGCCTCCGGATCGACCCTCAGATACCGTCCCCACAAGACGACGGCGATGTCGGCCATCCCCATCGGCATCCCCGGGTGGCCACTGTTGGCCTTCTGCACCGCGTCCATGGCGAGTGCCTTGATCGTGTCGACAGCCAGCTGCTCTTGTTCGTTTCCCATTGGGTGGCGAGGGTACCCGCCCCCCGTATGGACGCGTTCTGTGAACCTAAACCGGCCGGATCGGTGCAATTCCGTCCACAGAAGCCCCACCTTGCCCGAGCGTTCGGCCCAAGCCGTCAGGTCTCGAAGGGGACAGGTATCAGCTCGAAGATCTCGATGGCGTAGGCGCCGCTGTGGTCGCTCAGATACGGATGTCCGTCGGCAAGCCCGGCGGCCTCGGTCAGGTCGTCGGCTTCGACGATCGAGTATCCGCTCAAGGAGACTGGCGGTGCGGTGGTCCCATCATCGACCACTGAGATGCCGGGGCCGAAGGGGGAGCCGACATCGAGGAGGGAATCGCCGACCTTGCCCATCCAAGTGGCCCACTTGGTCATCACGGCGGCGGCATCCTCGTCGTTCATGTCCGACGTGTCGGTCGCCTCACCCTTGTAGACCATCATGTATTTGGGCATCATCCACCTCCATCAAATAGGGCACCAAATATGGCGCGGTAATTTAGCCGTGGCTATAACACTCGACTATATCGAGGACATGCAGATATTTCAATATCGACTAAAATAGGTTGCAGTGGACTCACTTCAGGTGATCGCCGAGCCCCGTCGACGTCAGATACTTGCCATGATCTGGGACAGGGAGCTGCCCGTTGCTGATATCGCTTCCGGGTTCGATCTGACCCTCGGCGCCGTCTCCCAACACCTCGCCGTCCTGCGCCAACACGATCTAGTGGTCGTGCGCAAGGAGGGGAACCGCCGCTTCTACCGGGCGGATCAGGATGCCCTGGCGCCCTTTCGTGGTGTCCTGGAGACGATGTGGGCGGGTCGTCTCGAGCACCTCGCCGGCGAAGTGGAGCGATCCATGGAGACCTCGGAATGAACGAAATCGTGGTGAGGCAACGAATCGAAGCCCCACCCTCGACCGTGTATCGGTTTCTGACCCAATCCGACAAGTGGGTCCGGTGGCAGGGTGAGGCAGCGATCCTCGATGCCCGGGTTGGCGGTGTCTTTTCGATGACCATGTTTGATGGCACCACGGCGCGAGGCCAGTTCATCGAGTTGGTGGCGGACCGGCGTGTCGTGTTCTCGTGGGGCTGGCTGGATCGACCGGGAATCCCGCCGGGCTCGACCATCGTCGACATCGAGCTGACTGCCGATGGTGAGGGCACCCTGGTCGTCCTCACCCACCGGTCGATGCCTGGAGATGAGGTCCGGCCACACGAGATCGGATGGGCTCACTATTTGCCACGGTTGGCGATTGCGGCCGAGGGAGGCTCGCCGGCACCCGACTCCGGACCCGGCTGAGGCGGGCGAAGAACTCCGTTCAGGCGGGTCGGCAAAGCAGGCAGGGTCGGAAACCGGCGGCTATCGCCGAGTCGACCGACGAGAAGTCGGCGATGTTCGCTTCCTTGGAGCGTCTCAGGGCATGACACGTCGGATGACAAAAGATGCCGGTGCTCGTGTTGGCCTGAACCCGCACCCTGTGTTCCGCCAGCTCCTCCAGGTGTGCGGGGTCGACACCCTCGCGGTCGAGAAGCTCCCATTTGTTGCCCGGGCCGCCCAGGGAGTATTGGCCGATCCTGCCGTCGGCCCTCACCACCCGGTGGCACGGGATGATCAGGGGAATCGGGTTGCGTGCCATGGTGGAGCCAACGGCCCGCGTCGCCCCCGGCCGGTCCACCTCTTTCGCCAGCCACCCATAGGGCCGAACCTCACCCCGGGGGATCGAGGCCGCCGTGGTGAGGACCGACGCCTGGAATGGAGTGACCGAGCGCAGATCCACCGGAAGCTTTCCTGGGGTGCCGGCCTCGATGGCGTCGTCGATGTGTCGGCGCCACGCCGCCGGCGGCTCGGCGGGAAGGAGATGACGGCCGTGTCTCGAGTAGAACCGCTCTTCGAAGTCCCCCTCCGCCAGGTCGACGGCCGAGACGCCGTCGGGGTTGAAGGCGACCATCACTCTCCCCACCGGGGAGGCATGCAAGTCGTACCCATCGGCGAGACCCGTGCCGAGCGCCACCCCTTCGGAGATCCCGCCCGGCAAGTCGCCGATCAATTCTGCAAGTTGGCTTTCGATGCTCATAGTTCCTGCTCCATGACTCTCTTCAGCTTGTCCAAGCCTCTATGGATGTCGGCCTTGACCGTCCCTTCCGGGCGTTCCGTGATCGTCGAGATCTCAGCGATGCCGAGTCCCACCACGTGACGCAAGACCACGGCGGTGCGCTGTGCGTGACTGAGCTGGGAGAAACGGCGGTCCCAGGCCCGTACGTCCGGGCTCTCCGGATCGTTGGAGTGTGGCTCGCCCATCTCGACGAAGGTCGGTCGTCGCGACCTGCTGCGAATATGGTTTCGCCCCAAGTTCAGGGCGATCGTCCACAGCCACGCGCCAAGTTTGAGCTCTTCGAATCGCTCGTCGTCGAACTCACCGAGGGCGCGATAAGCGCGGATGAAAGTCTCCTGGGTCAGATCCTCGGCCTCTTGGTGGTCGCCACACAGACGTCGCAGACCCCAGTAGATGCCCGGCCCGGTCTCGTTGACGAGGTCGGGAAAGGCATCGTCCAGATCGACGGCGAGAGACTTGGTCAGGCTGTCCATCATTCAGAAGAACCCCGCCGGGGATGATCCGGTTGCACCGGCGGCTTCGTACTTAGATACGAGATATGGATGCCACGGAGATCGAGGAGACGCTGGTTGCCGCCGAGAGAGCGGTGGCCGAACATCGCCCACTCGGCCCCACCGGATTTTGGAAAGCAGTCGCCACCGTCAAACGTGACCCGGCTCTGATCGACTCGTTTGCCGATCGCATCGGCCGGATCGACAGGGCCGGATTCAAGGATTGGGCTCTGTTGGTCCTGCCCTTGTGGTTGGGCACGGTCCTGGCGGTAGGTGCGACCATGATCGGCTTGACCCTGGTGGCCTGGGCTTACTCGCTCGACGGCTTCGCCTCGGCCGCCGCCTTCCTGGTCGGTGTCGGCATACTCCTGGTCTCCACTCACGGGTTGGCCCACCTGGTGGTCGGGATGTCCCTGGGCATGAGGTTCACCCATTGGTTCATTGGGACGATCAAACAGCCCCAACCGGGTGTGAAGCTCGACTATGCGACATATCTGCGGGCTCCCGCTCGGAGCCGCGCCTGGATGCACGCGTCGGGTGCGATCGTCACCAAGTTCATGCCGTTCGCCCTGATGGGGGCTGCCATCGCCGCAAACCTGGACGTCTGGGTCGTCGTTCTGCTCATCGTGATCGGGGTGGCGACCGTCGTCACGGACGTCGTGTGGTCGACGAGCGCCTCCGATTGGAAGAAGTTCAAGAGGGAGATGAGCTTCGCTCACACCGAGCCCTGATCCTCCATCTTCGCAATCGAGCCGTCATTGCGGTGCATCTCCTCATGAGTCACCACCAGATCCTCGAAGCCGGGGGGATTCTCGACGTCGATCCCGATGAGATGCCTGGTCACCGGGCCGTCCCCCCGATCGAAACTCCTCGCCCGCGCCAGTAGGGAGGCGGACACGTCGTCGATGCGGCGATGCTGGGCCAGATGCTCCTCCCAGGATCCGAGTGCGAACATCTCCGTGAGCCGGCGGGGATTGGATACGTTCCTGAGGAGACGCCATCGGTAGGCGCCGGTGCGAAGCCGCACCAGGCGAACCTCGCTCATGATGGCGGCGAACTCGCCGAAGTCGGAGTCGTCGATGTTCCATGTGTTGAGGACGAGGACGGGACCGCCGTCGGGTGTCAGATCATGCACCGGCTCCGGGCGATCTCCGGAGAATTCGGGTGACTCGACCTCTGCGAGAGATGGCACTTTGAATCGGGGGGACAGCGCGCCGAGAAGGGTTGCGCCGGAGCACAGTATGACGATCGCCGCACCCGTTCCCACGGCGTCGGCGAGCACTCCCGACAGGATCGCCCCGATAGGGACGATGCCCCCAAAGGACAAGCTGTACATCGACATTGCCCTGCCCCTGATCCACTCGGGTGACATCAACTGTGCGGTGGCGTTGAGATTGGTCAGTGTGAGGACCCAGAAGACCCCACACAGGAACATGAAGATCCCGGTGACCGGGATGGCGGTGGCGAGGCCTACACCGATGCCGGAGACCCCGAATCCGGTGATGGTCAGCATCTGCGATCG
Source organism: uncultured Acidobacteriota bacterium (assembly GCA_963822895.1). Lineage (GTDB taxonomy): Bacteria > Actinomycetota > Acidimicrobiia > Spongiisociales > ZC4RG35 > JARDZU01. The sequence continues at coordinate 272,457 of CAWGJI010000026.1, read as the reverse complement.
TCCTCTGAAGACGTCGAGGAATCGCTGGCGGATGAAGGCACCTACCAGGGCCCCGGCTCCCATTGCGCCGAGGAGGAGCCCCAATGTGCCGGCATCGCCTCCAAGCGTCTCGGCGTGGCCCGGCAAGACCGACTGGACCACGGAAGAGGTGATGGCAAAGAAGGACACCAGAAGGAGAAGACGCGCGAAGACCGGCGTAAATCGCGTGTATCGCAGGCCCAGGCCGATTGCGGTCGCGATTGAGGCCGTTTGACGCTCAGGGGCGGCAACAGTGCGTCGGACCATCAGCAGCGCCACGATCACGAATCCATAGGTGACGGCATTCAGTCCGAAGCCCAGTGCCGGGCCGACAGTCGCCACCAGGACACCGCCTATCGCAGGCCCGATCGCCCTCGCCACGTTGAAGGCCGCCGATTGGAGGGCCACCGCCGAGGCAATCATGCCTCGTGGCACCAGATCCGGCAGCAGGGCGTTCCATGCCGGGAGATTGAGGGCAACGCCAACCCCGAGCAGCAAGCCAAGCCCCAGCAGGAGCCCGGGGTTGATCAGCCCGCTCACGGTCAACACCGCCATGGCCAGAGCCGAGACCCCCATGATCGCCTGGGCGGCCAGCATCAGCTTTGCCCGGTCGAACATGTCGGCGAGCGCACCCGCCGTGAGAGCGAGGAAGAGGAGGGGGAGTGTGGAGGAGGCCACCATGAGCCCCACCCAGGTGTTCGAGCCCGTCAGCTCCAGCATCAACCATGACCCGGCCACGCTTTGGATGAACGTCCCTACGGCGGAAACGATCGATGAGATCCATATTGTGCGAAACGAGTCGTAACGAAGAGGAGCGACCGCCGAGGTCATCTAAGGAGGGTAGAGCCGTTAGTTTCGGGTCGTGGCACGCGACTTTGCCTACTTCATCTCAGGTGAGGATGGCCCTGGAATCGGCGTCTTGGTTCTCCACTCCTTTTGGGGTCTGACTCCCTCGGTGAAGGGCCTAGCCAATGATCTATCAGACCACGGCTACACGGTTCTCGCCCCTGACATCAACTTCGGGGAGCTGCCGGCGTCCGAACAGGAGGGGCTCGATCATCTGGGGCGGGCCGATCCGAACAGGCTCGCCTCGCTCGTCCTGTCATCCGCCAAGCTCTTGCACGACCGATCACGATCCGGGCCCATCGGGATCATCGGCTTCGGGATGGGCGGCTCTCTCGGTTTGTGGGCTTCGGTGAGGCTGGCTGACCTGGTCGGTGCGGCCGTCTCCTACTACGGCAGTCAGCAGATCGACTTTGCCGGCTCGAAGTCGGCCTATCTGATCCACCTCGCCGACGATGACGAGTACGTGTCCAATGACGAGGCGGCGTTCATGGAAGCGACGATGCGTCTGGAGAATCTGTCGGTCGAGATCGATCGATACCCGGGCACGCGGCATGGATTCGCCGAGCCAGACGGCGACACCTTCGATCCGGGCGCTTGTGACCGAGCCTGGGACAGAACGATGCGCTTCCTGGAGGGCCGTCTGGCCCCTCAGCGCGTGGACGATGCCAACTGACCCCGGTCCCCCCGGGTTCTGTCTTGGCTAGATTCGCGCTCTCATACCGACCGAGGAGTGACTTGGCCGCCGGTGCTGACCGACGTTTTCTGATGCCCAAGTGGGCTGCGATCCTATTTGGGGCGCTTTCGATCATCGCCGGGGTGCTGGCGCTGGCTTGGCCCGGCATGACCATCCTGATCCTGGTCTCCCTCCTGGGCATACAGCTGTTGATCTATGGGGTTTTCGCCGTTGTGACTGCATTCGAAACCGGGGAGGGCCGGGTCCTTGCCGTCATATTCGGTGTGCTCGCCTTCCTGGCAGGCACCTCGCTCTGGCTCCGTCCCCTGCGCAACGTCGGGGCCGTCGTGGTCGTGCTCTCGATATTCTGGATCGTCGGCGGCCTCACCCAGACCATCGGCTCGATCGTCGACCGGGGTGAGCATTGGGGCTTGGAGCTGATTTCCGGTCTCCTCTCGCTCGGCGCCGGGATAGTTGCCATCGTCTGGCCAGGCATCACCCTCCTGGCCATCGCCGTGACGGGGGGGATTTGGATGATCATGATCGGGGTGGTCCAGATCATGGGGGGACTCAGACGACCCTGAACCCTCCTCACATGCCCGCGGGCCTACTTCGAGACCTGGAGGGCAGGATCGCCGTGACCGAAGGCACAGGTGCCATTCCGATACTCGCCCCATTCACCGAGGAGGCGATCGGGTCGACGCCTCAGGCGGGCAGAGCGGATGTCGCCGGCGCCGTGGCCACGGCCCGCCGGGCGCAACCGACATGGGCCGCCGTGCCCGTCCGGGAGCGGGGGAGAATTCTTCTCGCTTCCACGACCTTCTCCTCGATCGGGCCGAGATCGCCATGGATGTCATCCAACTCGAGGGCGGCAAGGCGCGGGTGGCCGCCTTCGAGGAGGTATTCGACACGGTCGCCACTACCAGGTATTACATGAACACCGGCCCGGGGCTCCTACGACGAAGGCGACGGTCAGTCTCCTTCCCCCTGGTCACGAGGACCTGGGAGTATCACCACCCGGTCGGGGTCGTCGGCAGCATCGTGCCCTGGAACTTCCCATTCACCCTGGCAATCTCCGACGTCATCCCGGCGCTGCTTGCCGGGAACTCGGTCATCATCAAACCGGACGAGCAAACCCCCTACTCGGCCCTGTATGGGTTGTCCCTACTGGAGGAGGCGGGTCTCCCCGAAGATGTCGCCCAGGTGATCACCGGTGATGGTGAGCTGATCGGGCCCGACCTCATCGACGCAGTCGACTTCATCGCATTCACCGGCTCCACGGCAGTGGGGCGCCTGGTTGCCGAGAGGGCGGGAAGGAGGCTGATCGGGGCATCGATGGAGCTGGGTGGCAAGAACGCTGCGATCGTGCTCGCCGATGCGGATCTGAGTGTCACCATCCCCGGTGTGATCCGCGGCGTCTTCGCCAACGGGGGTCAGCTCTGCATCTCGGCCGAGCGGATCTATGTGGAGCGGGTGATCGCCGATCGTTTCACCGCAGCCTTGGTGGAGGCCGTCAGAGAATTGGAGATGTCGACCGACTTCGACTACCGGGGTGTGATGAGCTCACAATCGAGTCGACGTCACCTGGAAATGGTCACCTCCCATGTGGAGGATGCGGTGGACGCCGGGGCAACCCTGCTCTCAGGAGGCAAGTCTCGCCCGGACGTCGGGCCCCTCTTCTATGAGCCGACGGTCCTGACCGGCGTTGATGAGGGGATGACCCTTTGTCGGACAGAGACGTTCGGCCCCGTTGTCTCGATCTATCCGGTGGACGATGTCGAAGAGGCGTTGGGTTTGGCAAACGATTCCGAGTACGGCCTCAACTTCAGTGTGTGGACGACGAACCACTCCCGGGGCGTTGACGTGGCCACGCGACTCCGGGCCGGGACCGTGGGGGTCAACGATGGCTACGCGGCCACCTGGTCGAGCTATGACGCCCCACTCGGTGGGATGATGGCGTCAGGTCTCTCCCGCAGACATGCGGCGGTGGGCATCCTCAAGTTCACCGAGACCCAGACCGTGTCGGTTCAGAGATGGATACCCGCCTTTGCCCCGTTCCTGGGTATGTCGTATCGAAAGTTCCAAGGCTTTCTGACCGTCATGTTGAAGATCTTGAAGCGTCTCCCCTTCTACAAGTAGCCGAGGGAGAGGCTCGGAAGGGTCAACCCTCCGACATCTCGGTCAGGTCGGCTTCCAACGTCTCCCGATCTTCCGGATCTTCGATCTCGGTCAAGAGCTCCTTGGCCGCCTCGAGGTGCTCGGTGAATGTGTCGATGTCATCGACGTCGGCGGCGGCGCGCGCTATCGCCTCATGGGCGAATCCCGTGACGAACGCGTCGAGGTCGTTGTCGATGCAAACGGCGAGCGAGCGCTCGCCGAAGCGTCTCGCCAGATCGGCGTATCCGAGGACCGCCGCAACTCTGGACACCTGCCAATCGGCTATCGCCCGATTGGTGGCATCGCCGATCAGATACCAGTGGTATCGCTGGGCGAATGTGGTGGCGAGCGCTTCCTCCTCCTGCTCCCGGGTCAGATCATCGAGGTCGAGCAAGCTCCAAGTGTGATTGAACGCCATTGGAGCGAACGTGCGATGCCACGAAGCGATCTCCTCTTGTGCTGGATTCTCGATCGGCTCGGTCATGGGGACATCTCCTCGGGATTGGGGAACCAGCGAAGGCTCTCGGCGTCCGGTCCGAGGCCCGGTGTCGACTCTGAGGGCTTCACGTCGCGTCTGAGGGTCTCCCGGGCTTCATCGAGGTACCGGTCGAGCTCGGTGATCGGAGCCGTCAACGGGGTCGGGAGGCCGGTGTCGGAGGCAAACTTCAGATGCGCCAGCGACGCCGGCGGCTTCGGTAGCCCCTCCCGGTGTCGCCAAACCGCGGTGGTGGGGTCGTATTCGTACAGCGGGAGGAAACGCCAGCCCTCGGAGGCCGTCAGATTCACCGCGTCGATCAGATAGCGAAACTCCCTCTCGTCGATGAAGTAGTTGAAATTGACGCGGACCCACCCCGGCTTGATCACCTCACAACCGGTTGCGACCGCCTTTTCCAGCCGGGTGGTGGTGACCGCGTCGATGCCGAGCAGCCGGTGCCCGTACGGCCCGGCACACGAGCATCCACCGCGAGCCTGTATCCCGAAGAGGTCGTTGAGGACCGCGACCACGAAGTTGTGATGAAGAGTTCTCTGCTCCTGCCGGACCACGAAGCTGACGATCGAGAGACGATCTGCCTTCGGGTTGCCCAGGATCTCGATATTCGGGTTGGCCGACCAGGCATCTATCGCCCGAGTGATGAAGCCATGCTCCAGCTGCCGGATGCGCTCGACTCCGACCTCGTCTTTCAACTTGAACGCGAGACCGGCTCGAATCGAGCCGATGATTGCCGGAGTGCCGCCCTCCTCGCGATGCTCGGGATCACGGATGTAGCTGTGACGTTCCTGGGTGACGTATTGCACGGTCCCGCCGCCGGGCACCGAGGGCACGGCATTTCTGAGGAGTTCCCTCCTCGCCACGAGAACGCCCGGTGTCCCCGGCCCACCGATGAGCTTGTGTGGCGAGATGAAGATGGCGTCCTTGTAGTCGCCGTCACGGCCATCGGCGGAACGCATCTCGATGTCGACGTAGGGAGCGGAGGCGGCGAAGTCCCAAAAAGACAGCGCCCCGTGGGAATGGAGGAGCCGCGAGATCGCCGAGGTGTCGGAGATGATCCCGGTGACATTGGACGCCGCCGAGAATGAGCCGATCCTGATCGGGCGGGTCGAGTACTCGATCAATCTCGACTCCAACTCGGCCAGGTCGATGTGGCCGTCCGCATCCTCTTTGATCTCCACGACGTCGGCGATCGACTCACGCCATGGCAACTCGTTCGAGTGGTGCTCAAATGGTCCCACGAATACGACTGGACGCTCTTCGGGAGGGATCGATCGCTCGAGCTCGAATCGCTCGTCCAACTCACGAGGGATTCGGATGCCGAGTATGGCGATAAGGCGATCCACGGCGCCCGTCGAGCCACTTCCGGCGAATATGACGGCGTGCTCCTCCCTCGAGGCTCCGACGCAGTCCCGGATGATGCCCCGTGACTCCTCCCGGAATCTCGTGGTCTGTAGACCGGTCCCGGACGTCTCGGTGTGGGTGTTTGCATACAGGGGCAGGACCTGGTGTCTGATGAAGTCCTCGACGATCGAGAGCGAGCGTCCCGAAGCGGTGTAGTCGGCGTATGTCACGCGGCGCAGCCCAAATGGGGTCATGACCGCGGTGTCCTTGCCGATCACCGAATCCCTGATCTTCTCGATGAGGCCCAACTCGGCAGCCCCTTCCGGTTTCCTAGTGTTCAACCCAATGTCGTCTGAGACACCTTAGGAAATCGATGAGTGATGAGACCACCGTTTCGGTGGGTGGCGATCAGGTGAGGATCTCCAGCCCGGGCCGCGTCGTCTTTCCGGACCAGGGCTGGACCAAGCTGGATGTGGTCGAGCATTTCCTCACCGTTGCCCAAGGTGCAATCCGGGGCATCGAGGGCAGGCCGACGATGTTGAAGCGGTTCATGGGCACTGTCGACGAGCCACCGATCTATCACAAGCGCGCGGGCCGTGGCACACCGTTCGACACCGTTCAGATTCGGTTTCCATCGCAGCGGCCCGGGATCATGAACGTGCCGCGGTCAGAGGCCGATGTCATACGCCTCGTGCAACTCGGGTGTCTCGATTTCCACCCATGGCCGGTTCGCGCCGAGGACATCGACCATCCCGACGAGCTGCGATTCGACTTCGACCCGACTCCGGGCGTCACATTCGCCCAGGTCAAGGAGGCGGCCCTCGGAGCCGGCGAGCTCCTGGATGAGGTTGGGCTCGTCGGGTGGCCAAAGACCTCCGGCAGCCGAGGGGTCCACGTCTACGTTCGCATCGAGCCACTCTGGGACTTCTTTCAGACCCGTCGCGCCGTGCTCGCCTTTGCCCGCGAGTTGGAGAGGAGGATGGAGGGGCTCGTCACCACCAAATGGTGGAAGGAGGAGCGGCACGGGGTCTTCATCGACTACAACCAGAACGCCAGGGACAAGACGGTTTCCTCTGCCTACGGCGTCCGGCCGACCGGCTTTGTTTCCACCCCACTCACCTGGGATGAGCTCCCGGATGTGGCAATCGAAGACTTCCCCCTGGGCTCCTTTCAGCGGCGGTGGGATCAGGTTGGTGACCTGACGGCGGGCATCGACGAGGCGGCCGGCCGGATCGACACCCTCATGGAATGGGTGGCGCGGGACCAAGAAGATGGCATCGGTGACGCTCCATGGCCGCCCCACTATCCGAAAATGCCCGATGAGCCTCCCCGGGTTCAGCCGTCGAAGCAGAGAAGGTCCGACGACGAGTACTGACCCTGAGCCGCCCCTGAGAGCGGGTCGCCCGAAGGGGCGGTCGGTGGCGCGGGAGGGGGTGGGTCCGCCTTAGAGGGCGTCCCGTCTCCGCAATGCCCAGGTGAGAACGATGAGCCCCACGAGCGATACCGATACCAGCTTTATGACTCCACCTCCCACGCCAGGGGTGACAGGGCCGAGGCTTTCGGTGGCCACCTCGCCGAAGGTGTCGGCGATTCCTGCATAGATGGACAGTGAGATCCGCCAGATCGAGAATTGGGCAAGACCGGTGACCACGTTGGCGAGGATCGTCTCGATGACGATGATGTAGCCAAGCCCGACCAGCAGTGAGCGCGGGACCAGATAGCCGAGCGGCACGAAGATCGCGGCGTATCCCACGGCGGCCCCGACGAAGAGCGTCAGCGACGGGAATGCCAGGGACGGAGCCGCTCCGAGGGCCAGGGTGGCCAGCAGGGTGGCCAGCCACCCGCCGAATCCGATCACCAGGGCGGCGGCCATGCCGGCGACGATCGACTGGATTGCGAAGACAGTCCGTGACATCGGCCGCATGTAGATATACGGGAGGGTTCCACTGTCACGCTCGTCACGAAGCGTGGCCGCGGTGAGGATGAGCGCGGCGATGGCGTATGTGTAGCCGACGGAAGAGACGATGTCGGTGTAGAGCGAGGGGAGGTCCTGCTTGGCGGCGTCGAAGCCGGCCAGCCAGAAGACCAAACCGGGCACCGAAGACAGGGTGAGGAGCCCAATCAACCTTCCCCGGCTCATGATGCGCCTAAAGAGGTGCACGGCAAGTGTCATCATCGACCCTCGACGAGGTAGCGGAAGACCGACTCGAGAGACTCGTCGACCGGCTCCACCTTGCTGATCCTGATCTGATGTTGGACCGAGATCGCCGGGAGGTCCCGGGCGAGCGCGCCGGCGTCGGATGTCTCGATGTGGATGGTGTCTCCGTCCAGCTGAACCCCGAGGATGCCTGGGGTGATGATGAGGGCGGCGGCCAATCGGCGGGGATCCGTGCTGTCCACGTAGACACGACGCGGCTTGTCTGTCATGGCCTCCCTGATCGTCCCGATGTCACCCACGGCGGCAAGACGGCCGTCGACCATGGCGACCACCCGATCGGAGACCCGCTCCACCTCGTTCAACACGTGTGACGACACCAGGACGGTCCGGCCTTGATCGCCCAAGCTCTTGAACAGCGAGATCAGCTGTGCCCTCTGTACCGGGTCGGCACCGTTCAGAGGCTCATCGAGGAGGAGGATCTCCGGCTCTGATACGAGCGCCGAAGCGACTTTGGCCCGTTGTCGCATGCCCTTGGAGAACCCGCCCAATGCCCGATCGGCCGCATCCACCAGACCGACGGTCTCGAGGACTCGAGCTGTGCGCTCGGTAGGTTCGTCGATCTTGCTCAGACGGGCGGCGAGCAGGACGAACTCCCGGCCGGTCAGTCTGTCGTAGACGGATTCATCCTCCGGGACCAGGGCGATCCGTCGGTAGATCTCCGGGTCTTCCCGCGGGTCGGTCCCGAGGATCGTCACGGTCCCTTGGGACGGTCGTTGCAGACCCGCTATCACCCTGAGGAGGGTCGTCTTGCCTGCCCCGTTCGGGCCGAGGAGACCGGTGACACCCGGCCTGAACCCGACGGTCACCTCACTGACGGCCACCTTCAAGCCGAACCATTTCGACAGCTCGGTGACGACGATCGTGTCCGTCATGCCAGCCTCTTGTAGCGACGCCGCACGAACCACACGGCGACCACGACCAGGACCACGATGACGACGACCGAAGCCCACACCTCGAAACCCGCCCGCTCCGCCGGGTATTCGACCGTGTCCTTGAACAGGAAGTCCCTGATGATCCTCGGGTGCTGGTCGAGGGCGAGGAGTGAGACATAGCGCGCCCCGGGGAAACTCGCCTCGGCCACCCGTGTCGCGATGCCGCCACCGGCGGTTAGCAGGCCGAGAAAGGACGCTGCCGCGATCCCGGTCCGGTCGATGACGGCTGACAACCCGAATATCAAAGCGCCATGGAGGAACACGAAGGCCGCAGTGGTCACGGGGACCTTCCACAGGATGTCGAGGTTGTTGCCGAGATACGGGATGAACCCCTCGGTGGCGATGAGGGCGAGCCCGAGATGCAGCAATAGCTGGGGGACGATGTAGATGGCACCGACCACGGTGGCGAAAGCGCCGAGCTTGGATGTCAAATACCCGTCGACGGTCAACGGTCGCGAGAAGTAGACAGAGAGCACGCCCTTGGTTCGATCGGGTATCAGCAGCTGTGGCCCGGCAAAGGCGATGAACAACAGTGAGATGCCCGAGTAGAAGTCGAAGAGCTCGCCGTACGTGGGAGCCTGCTGCTGAAGGCTCTCCTCGATGTTGCCAATCGCCCAATAGATCCCGATGAAGACGGCGGCCGCGATCAGGGCGATTGACAGCAGGGTCCAGGGAAAGATCTTGAAACGGGCCTTGCGACCCAAGCCGAGGACCCGTCGGATCCCGTCGCGAAAGACGGCGCGTCGTGCTCCCCGTGGCCCCAGCCTCGGCCCGTCGTAGGTGCGGTACCCGCGGTCATAGATGACCTGTTCGGTCACTTCGCCTCCTTGGCCATGAAGAGATCTTCCAGCGAGGCGTGTCCCCTGACCATCCTCACCAGACCGGTGCCGGCCTCGGCGGCCGCCGCCACCAGGGCCTTCTCGATCGACTCGTCCCCGGGGCCCACGATCAGCCGGTGCCCGTCGACTGAGACCTCGAGCCCCTGGCCGCGTAGACGGGCGGCGACGTCGTCGACTTGGTCGAGGACCTCTGCGAGGACGGTGCCGAGTGTCTCGAAGCTCCCGAGGGGACCGGACCTGAGCAGATCGCCGGCATCGAGCATCACCACCCAGTCACATGTTTGCTCGATATCGGTCAAGACATGAGACGAGATGATCACGTTGATGTCGAAGCTGGCCAGGCGACCGATGAGCTGGAGCATCTGTTGGCGCCCTTCGGGGTCGAGGCCGGCGGCCGGCTCATCGAGGAGCAACAGATCGGGGTCGTGGACGATCGCCTGGGCCAGCTTCACGCGTTGCTGCATGCCGGTCGAGAAGTCCCCGAGGAATCGAAATCTCTCCTCCTCCAGGCCGACCAGGAAGAGGGTCTCCGACGAGCGGCGCCGAGCCTCGCTGGCGGGGAGGCCGGCCAACTGGGCGGCATAGGACACGAAGTCGGCGGCGGTCTGGTCCTTGGGGAGGCAGTCTCCCTCGGGCATGTAGCCAATGCGGGCCCTGACCGCGAGTGGATCACTTTGTGGATCGTGACCCAGCACCATCATCGAGCCGGATGTCGGGTGCAGGAGACCGAGTGTGAGGCGAAGCAGAGTCGTCTTCCCGGCCCCATTCGCGCCGACGAGGCCGGTCACACCCGGCGAGATCTCGAGATCGAGCTCCTTCAGCGCCACGACTTCGCCATAGTCGTGGGTCAATCCCTTGGTGGTCAGGATGGTGGTCACGATCGTCCGCTCGACCTCAATTGGCCACGACCTCACGGAAGCCCGGCCCCTCGGGTCGCTCCAGCTGGGACATGTCGCAGTCGGCTGCGTCCTTGTCGGGCCGCCAGCGGTGGAATCTGGTGGCATGTCGGAACCGCTCGCCCTCGAGTTGGTCGTAGCTCACCTCGACGACCACTCCCGGCTTCACCGGCGTCCACGACAGGTCTTTGTCCGAAGACCATCGGCTCTGGCCACCCGGTGCCCGAGCCTCGGAGCCGAACGAGTCGTCGGCTATCAGCTCGCTGAATCTCTCGAATATCTCGACCCGATCGACATCGGGAAACCCGCTGCAATGCCCGATGAAATGAAGGTTCCCATTCTCGTCGTACAAGCCGAGCAGCAGGGAGCCGATCTTGCCCCCGTCCTTGTGCTCCCGGAACCCGCCGACGACGCAGTCGACGGTTCGGCGATGTTTGATCTTGACCATGGCCCGCTTCCCATGCTGGTAGGTGAGCTCGGGGTCCTTGGCGATGATGCCGTCGCAACCGGCGGATTCGAAATCGTCGAACCACGCCCGTGCCTCGGCCGGATCATCGGTCTGAGGCGTCAGATGCCAGGGATGTTGCAGCCGATCGGACAGGTCGACGAGTCTCTCTCTGCGCTCGCTGAAAGGCTTCTCCCGAAGGTCCGAGCCTTCGAGGGCGAGGACGTCGAAAGCGACGAGCTCGGCAGGTGTCTGTGCCGACAACAAGTCGACCCTCGACTTGGCGGGGTGGATCCTCTGCTGAAGCGAGTCGAAGTCGGTCACACCGTCGACGACCACCACGATCTCTCCGTCGACCACCGTGCCGCTCGGCAGTTGGTCGAGCGCCGGCTCCAATTCGGGGAAGTAGCGGAGTAGCGGCCGCTTGTTCCGGGAGTCGATCCGGTTCGCCGGATCGCCCCACGACAGGGACCGAAAGCCGTCCCACTTCGGCTCGTAGAGATATCGGCCACCTGGCCACCTCTCGGAAACCTTCGCCTCCATCGTCTCGACGGGCGGTGGGAACGGATGACTCACCGGGGCGAGTGTATGCGGCGATACGCTGGACCTCGTGATCGAGAAGATCCTCGAACGTCTGCCATCCTGGCTGAAGTCGCCTGTGACGATCCTCATTTCGGCCGCCGAGGCCTTTGGGAGGGACCGGGTCGGGAGGATGGCCGCCGCCGTCTCCTACCGGACGGTCTTTGCGTTGGCGCCGCTCCTGATAATCGCCGTCTCCATCGCCGGCTTGGTGTTGGGGGGCTCCGAACGGGCGACCCAACAGCTTCTGACGGCGGTCGAGTCGGTAGCGGGGCCCGAAGTGAGCAGCGTCCTCGCCGATCTGATCAAGTCCGCCGCCGAGACGGCCAATAGCGCTGCCGTGTTGGGTGGCGTTCTCTTGGTCTGGACGGCGTCGAGTCTCTTCCTGGAGGTGCAGAGGGATCTGAACGACATCTTCGAGGTTCCACAAGAGGAGGTCTCCGGGGTCTGGGCCACGATACGCAAGCGGGGAGTGGCCTTCGTCTGGGCGCTGGGTCTTGGCATCATCGTGCTGGCCGTGCTCTTGATGAACGGCTTGTGGCGATTTCTCGGGGATCTCCTCCCACCCGATCTCAGCACTCTCGGCACCGTGATCTCGTATCTGACACCTCTCGTCTCGGTGCTCCTCCTCCCCATGGTTTTCGCCCTCATCTTTCAGACGATGACCGCGATCAGAGTCCCCTGGCGGGCCATCTGGACCGGTGGTCTCTTCACGTCTGTCGTGTTCGTCACCGCCTCCTACCTGATCGGCCTCTACTTCGACATAGCAGGTGCACCGAGCGCCGTGGGCTTCGCCACGTCCTTCGTGGTCGTGATCTTCCTCGCCTATCTGCTATCGACGGTCTTCCTGTTCGGCGCAGAGGTGACGAAGGTCCATGCGGAGATGATCCGAGAGGGAGGGGTGAAGTCGAGTCTCAGGGCCGACGACCCTCTCGTCTTGGTTTCCGAGCCCCCCGATTCCCTTCCCCGAACCGCCTTCCTCGCCTTTCTGGCCGGACTGGTCATCGGATGGCGTCGCAAGCGCTGAGGGCAGGCCCGCTGGGATTTGGACACGGACTCCAATAACCTCGGGCCGATGTCCGTCGACATAGCCGGGTTCGTGACCGACCTCAAAGAGCACGCCACCGAGCATGGCTTCCATGTCCATGACGAGCGTCACTTCGTCGAGACCTACTCGCTGCGGCAATCGTGGGAGGTCGACCTGCATCCCGAAGCCGGGTGTGGCGGGCCTATAGATCTCCACGTGGCCCTGGACGTCGACCCCAAGGTGATCCTCAACCTGCGCGAGCAGCTGGATCAGATGGACGCCGAGTTCGAAGAGCCCGAGGACGTCTATCACCTCGATCTCTTCTTCAATTGGGCGGTTCCGCCGCTGCACAGCCCGCCGGACCTCTTGGTCTTGGCGACGGACCTGGCCGGAGTAGGTGGCGTTGCGCTGCCGGTAGAGGTCTCCGCAATCGATTCCTACGGTGCGGTCACAGACGCACCTGAGCGACGACTCACGATCACAGGAAAGTCGTCGGTGAGCCTGGTCGACGTTCTCATGGGCAGAGAACAGCTATGTGACGTCCTGGATCGGTCACACGACGTGAGCGAGTATCTACTGGATCGGGTCGGCGGGTGGATGGAGCTTCCGAGCTGATCAGAAGATCAGGCTCAGCAACGCCCAGACGCCCAACGCCCCGGTAAGGGCCGCCAATCCATAGAAGCCGATCATCGTCTTGACGCCCGGAGGCGGGCTTTCCCGGATGTCGACGACATCGGCGTTGACGATGGGATGCGGGCGCTCGGAGGCGGCCGATCCTGAAACCACGTCGATCCTGGTCGGGGCGATGCCCCGGGCGAATCCCCCGGGATCATCCGGATGGAATGCGATCGTGTCCTCGTCCGCCTCGATGACGAACGTCCCGGAGCCGAGGTCGATGATCGAGTATTCCCCGACGGGCCACTCGCCAATGGCCACTTCGCCGGCAACGAGCCGTATCCGCTCGTCGTCGAGACCCACGACAACGGGGACATTCGCCTCATTCAGCTTTGCCACCCCGGGAAATGTCGTCATGTCACCAAGCCCCCACTAGTGCCCTCCACCTTAGATGGCCGTGGGTAGCCCGCAATGCTCGAATCGGGTGTGACATGCGATCGGACGTCATCTCGAAGACGAAAGATGAAGCCTCGCGATGATTCCGATACGATCCACGGGCCTTCGCTTGCCGGCCAGGAGACCGCGGCGATCCGGCAAGTGCGTTCTTGTGCTGATCAGAAGGGAGAGAATGCCTGTGAGAACACTGCTCCTCACCATCCACATCCTGTCGATCGCCGCCTGGTTCGGCGGCGGTCTCGGTGGGACGTTTCTCCGCTCGAGGCTCTTGCGGCAGGGAGGCCCGGTCGCGGTCGCAGCCCTGAAGGCCTCCGAAGCCATGGGAACGCGGTTCTTCGGCCCGGCGTCTGGGCTCACCCTGCTCTCCGGGATCGGCCTGGTCCTGTCCAGCGACGGGGCGTATGGCTTCGGCGACCTGTTCGTTGTGCTTGGCATGACCGTCTTCCTGGTCAGCGCCGTGGGCAACTCGGCCTTCGCCGGGGCGAGGGAGAAGAAGGCGCTCGCGGCCTATGAGAGTGGGAATGACGAGGCCGGCCAGGCTGCGATCGCCTCTACCAGGGGATTCGTCGTCATCGAGGTGCTGCTTCTCACAGCGACCGTTGTCGCCATGGTGTATCGCTGGGGGGCATGAGGCCGCGACCCTTTTCTGTCGACGGGACTATTCGTCGCTCGCCAGCTCGGCCCAGGGAGTCCGGAATCCGTCACGAAGGTTGATGAGAAAGGCTCTCCAGTCCCTTCTCAAGACCCAGAGCGCACTGAGGATGAAGACCACTGCCACGCCCTCTCGTGCATGAACCGACATCGTCTCCGTCAGGTGCCCGAGCTCGGCCAGCCCGGATTCGACCAACTGCGCGCAGAAAAGGGCCAACATCGCCCAGGCCTCTCCCCGGCTCACGGTTCGACTGGAGACGATGGCAACGGCGAAGACAGATTGCGCCGCGGTCACCAATAGCTCGACACGCTGGGCGTCATCGAGGGGGAGCCCGTGAAGGACGCCGGCGAATATGGAGAAGACGATGGGTAGCGTCCCCACCAGGAGGGTCCACTGGTTCACCTTCGAAGAGAGGAGGGCACCCAGCCCGGTGCGACTGGCCAGTCGCCATGCGAACAAGGTGGCGACCAGGAGCTCCGGTGCCTCCGAAGCGGTCGGCGCTATCCACTTGACCAGGAGGAATTGGCTGACACCGATCTGCTCACCGACATGGATGATCGACTCGGCGAACGGCTCGGCACAGGCCAGGATCACACCGGCTGCGACCACGAACATCGAGTAGTTGATGACACGCCTCGCTCGCTTTGGCAGCGCGCCAACGAACGCCGAGGGGCCGACGAGATGGGGCTCTTCGGCGGGAGCGCCGGATAGACGCCGGAGATAGAAGACGTAGATCGTGACCAGGATCACCGCGTCGAACGGCGTCAAGGTCTGCTTGGCGAACAGGGTCATTCCGTACAGTGAGGCGACTGTGAGGTAGGCGATGTCCACCGTTTGGCCACGAGAGAGGTGGATGGCTCCTGTGGTCGCTCCCTCCGCCTCGAGTGGGTCCGCCTTCTTCTTCCTCACCCGCCAGGTTCCGATCAAGATCACGAGGGGCCACCCGAGCCCGATGAGAAGCTGATTGCCGCCGGTCATGTTGGCGAGGGCGAGAGGGCCGTAGGTGGTGGCTTGCCCGGTGGAGGCGAATTCACTTCCGGCCTTGGACGTGAATACGAAATCGACGGCGTACTCGGGCAGGATGGCGATCAGGGCCAGCAGGGCCAGGGCGAGACCGGCGGCGATGTCCAGCTGGACCACCTCTGCAGCCCAGGAGAGCATGAAGGCGGCGCCAACGATGGCCAGGCCGAACAGGAACGCACCGAGGATCGGATCGATCTCGGCGCCGGTGAGACGGAGGACCACACCCGGGACGGCTATTGCCGATGCCGCCGCTATGAGAGTGATCTGACGCCCGTTGTGCCCGGTGGGTGTGTCCATGGGGAGCGGGATTGTAAGGGGTGGGGTGGATCGGCCGCATCGGTTGGCCGAGTGACGCCGGTGTCAGCCGAGCACGCGCCGACAGGACCATGCCTCCCAGAACGAGCGGCCCAACTGCTCGTAGCGCCCTGCCAGCCAGGCTGCCGAGCCGATGTTCGGCTCTGCGTCGAACACACTCGCTCCGGGGAACCCGGCAGAAGGCGCCGTGCTGGCCCAGGTGGATGGGAGGAATTGGAACAGACCCGATGCGCCCGAATACGGGTTGTAGGCATTGGGGTCGCCACCACTCTCGCACTGGAGGACGGCCAGGGCCTCATCGACTCGACTGGAGGGGAAGTACTGCTGCACCAATCCGCGCCACTGCTCCACGGCCGGCGGGAAGTCGTGGTTTCCGGCTCCGCTCCCGGTCGTCGTCGTGGTGGCCGGTGGTTCCGTGGTGGACGGTGTGGTCGAGGGTGTCGTGGTTGTCGTTGTCTTTGGCGGGACGGTGCTGTCTCCACCGGACGGCTGCGTCGTGGTGGTGGTGGTGCCCGGTCTGCTGTCCTCGAGCTCACGCTCGGCCTCCCGCGCCTGAGCCACGTCGACCGCACTCAACGCATCGCGAAATGCGATGTCGGCGGCGCTTGCGTCTCGCATCGCCTTGGCGACGGCGGCATCGGCAGACTCGTACAGGGCGGTGAGGTGCTCGGTCTCGGCATCCATCTCGACTTTGACGTCCGCTAGCTCCTTCTGCTGGGTCGCGTACTCGACCTGAAGCTCCTCGAGGACCTTCTTCTTCGCCACGAGCTCATCGACCGCCGCCTGGCCCGAGCTCACCACGTCACCCATCACCTGGCCGGCCACCAAGGCCTTTTCGACATTCGTCGAGTTGACCAGAGTCACCCCGGGGGCGGCGACGGCAGTCATGTAGGCATCGATTGCCTGGGCCTCGATGTCGGTCTGGATCCCGCTGAGCTCGGCGTCGGCGAAACCGATCTGAGCTTGGAGCTTGTCCACTCCGACCGCGACCGTGGTCAGTTGAGCCGAGAGATCGTTGACACGACTGATGCTGGAGGCGAGCTCCTGCTCGATCTCCTCACGATTGGCGACCGCCTCGTCGACGAGACCCGATGCCGCTTCGGCGCGTTTTGCGGCCTGATCGGCGCTCTGCTGGGCGTCACCGACACTCTGGGCGAGCGCGTAGGAATCGCCGACCGTCAGGCTCACGACGGTGACGGCGAGAAGAAATGCGACGGAGGTGGTGCGCAGCGCACGCATGAGTGCACATTGAGCGTACCCATCGGGTGTAATGAGCGGTAGTGGGCGAGGTTCCAACGCTGGTGCCGGCGGGTACGGTCACTGGATGACGAGGATCAATGTGGCATCAGGGAGCCCCTATGAAAGCTCGTACGGCTTCAGTCGAGCCGTGCGTATCGAAGACCGGGTGGTCGTGGCCGGAACCGCCCCGATCTGGCCCGATGGGATGGTCGACCCAGACCCAGGAGCGCAGACGGCCCGTTGTCTGGAGATCATGCTGGACGCCCTGAGCGAAGTGGGGCACCCCTGAGGACGTGATCAGAACCAGGATGTTCATCACAGACGCCGACGACGCCGATGCCGTGGGCGAGGCCCATGGGGCCGTGTTCGGCGGGATTAGACCAGTCGCCACGATGGTTGTAGTGGCTGCCCTGCTCGACCCCCGTTGGAAGGTCGAGATGGAACTTGAGGCCGTATTAACCGGTTGATCGTTTGAATGCTCCCCAGGAGGTCGAGATATGTTCGGATCGAAGAAGACACAGGTTCCCGAGCCAAACTCCGCTTTGCCGGGTCGCAGCCGCGCCGTCGAGGTGCCCGAGGCTCATTTCGTCAACGGAAACCCCCTGACGGGGCCATTCCCGGAGGACACCGAGGTCGCGGTATTCGGTATGGGTTGCTTCTGGGGCGCCGAGCGTCGCTTCTGGAAGTTGGACGGGGTGTACACGACGGCGGTCGGGTATGCCGGCGGTTACACGCCCAATCCCAGCTATGAGGAGGTTTGCACGGGGCGGACCGGTCACACCGAGGCCGTGATGGTCGTCTTCCGGCCGGGGCAGATCCCCTACGACCAGCTCCTGAAGGTGTTTTGGGAGACACACGATCCCACACAGGGGATGCGTCAGGGCAACGACATCGGGTCCCAGTATCGGTCGGCCATCTACACGACTACAGACGACCAGCTGGAGACCGCCAAGCGGTCCCAAGACAAGTACCAGGCCGAGCTGACACCTCTTGGGTTTGGAGACATCACCACCGAGATCGCCCCGCTTGGCGACTTCTACTACGCCGAGGACTACCACCAGCAGTATCTGGCGAAGAACCCACACGGATACGACTGTCATGCCAACACGGGGATCGCCTACCCGGTGGGTTGATCGACCAGTCAGCCCTGGACGGTCACCGAGGCAGCAAGGGCCTCATGGACCACGTCGGCAATCGGGAGCCCGGCGGCGATATCGTCGGCCACGTCGGGCGTGATCCCGACCTGACCGAAGTCGAGCCCACCCGGTGTCAGCCAACGAGCGATGGTCAGCTTCAGGGCCCCGCCGTTCGACAGCCCGAACCGCTGCTGGACGGTGTTCTTGCCAAACGTGTTCTCCCCGACCACGGTGACACGGCCCCTCTCCTGGAGAACCCCGGTCACGACCTCGCTCGCCGAAGCGCTTCCCCGATTGACCACGAAGACGACCCTGATGTCTGCCGGTACGATCACGTTCCCCGACACCGGGTAGGACACCTTCGAATCGGGGCTCTCGGTCACGACGACGTCACCTTCGGGGAGGAAGAGCGACGCAATCGCGATCGAGGTGTCCAGCAAACCCCCCGGGTTGTCCCTGAGATCGACGACCAGCGAGTCGACGCCCTGTGCCAGCTCGGAGCGAAGGGCATCCTCGAACTGCTCGTCTGCGTTGTCCGAGAACAGGTTGAGGCCGATGTAGCCCGTGTTGTCGACCACCTCGTCGACGATCACGGGTATGACCACCGCCGCACGCGTGATCTCGATGTCGAAAGCTCGGCCATCCCTGAGGACACTGAGTGTGACCTCGGTGCCCGACGGGCCGCGAACCGTCGCCGTGACGGTGTCCACCGTCCAGCCGCGTATGTCCTCGCCATCAACGGCCGTGATCTCGTCGTCCCGACGGAGATCGGCGGCCTCGGCAGGGCTGTCGGTGATGGTCGAGACGATGAGCATGCGACAGGTCTCTGATATCACGCTGCAAAGCACGCTCTGGCCGCTCGATCGGTCCTCGGCCGTCACCAGGGCGCCAATCCCTTGGATCTCCCCCTGCTGCTCTTCCTGGACCAATTCGAGTGATTGCCGGTCGAAGTAGACGGAATTGGGGTCCAGCGCGTAGTTGGCGATTCCGGCGACCATCGCCTCGGCCCCCTCGCTGCTGGTGTCGGCTTGTGCCAGGGCAACATCGCAAACTGGTTGGAACTCGACCGAAGGGCTGGCACAAACCAACTCCGAGCTCGAGTCGGCGCCATCAAGATCCTCCAGTCCCCGGTCGGCGGCCGCGGCGAGGTCGGCATCGCTGACCTCGTCGACGTAGTGGGTGCGAACCAGCTGATATGTCTCGCAGACGATCTCGACCTCATCCTCGGTGGGATCGCAACCCACCATGCGGAGGGCCCGGCCATCCCCGCCGACGGTGGTGGAGGTCGCCCCAGAGGCGGTAGTGGTGCTCGTGGTGGTCGAAGACGTCGCCGCTGTCTCTCCTGTGACACATGCCGACAACATGAGCAACACGCCAAGGAGGCCGGCGAGCGGCTTCTTGAATGATGTTTGGGTCATGGATAGGCCAGCCGGGCGAGATCCTCGATGGGCATTGACGCCGGTAGGGGAGTCACGAAGTCGGGGATGATCCCGGTCCCAGCAACCGTTGCCCCATTGGGGCTCAGCCAGCGGGCTACAGCAACGTTGAACTCTCCGCCATTGCGCAATTCGAAGGCTATCTGGGCTGCATTCTTACCGTAGGTAGCCTCCCCTATCACCTGGGCGTCTCTCCGGTCGCGCAGGGCCAGAGCCAGGATCTCAGCGGCTGAGGCGGTTCCTCCGTTCACGAGCACCTTTACCGGGACGTCACTCGCCAGCCCTCCAGGCTCGGCTTCGTAATCGAATTCCTCTCCCGGGCCCACCGTTCGCACCACGACACCGCCATCGATGAACTCCGACGCCACGTCTATCGCACTCGCGACATAGCCCCCCGGGTTGTCGCGCAGGTCCACGACGAGTCGCTCTATTGGTGAGTCGAGCAAGCTCGTCAGACCCTGGCGAACCAGGCCGCCTATATCTTCCTCGAAGTCGGGTATTCGTATGTATCCCACTCCGGGCGAGGGGACTTCGACCTCCACCGTCGGGACGGTGAGCGGCTCACGCCGAATCTCCAATCTCGATGGCCGGCCATCTCGCTCGATCTCCAGGGTCACGACGCCGCTCTCGTCTCCGGCTATTCGGGTGGCGACGTCGACGAACCCGAGGCCGTCGACGCTTGCACCATCGACGCCGACGATCCGATCGCCGGGCTCCAAACCGGCATTGGACCCGGGGTTGTCTTCGAGGACGAAGATGATTTCGAGGGGACAGGTCGGTGCGATCCGCACACATCTCGACCCGGCCGCATCGGCGGCATCGAGGAGGACGCCCACACCACCCACCACCCCGTTGGCTCGAAAACTCCCAACCAATTCTGGAGGCACGTAATAGGAGAACGGTTCCAGTCCGGTGTCACCCATTGCGACGAGCGCCGCCTCCATTGCGTCGACAACCGGCACCGACGACTCCGTTATCTGAGTCGCCAGCTCGTCGCAGAGGGCGGTGAAAGCCACGTCCGGTATCGCGCAGATCAGCGTTCTTGGAGGCGTCTCCGTCGCGTCGGTCTCGAATGCGGTCAGACCACTCAACGCCGCGTCGGCGAGCATGGCAGGATCGATGGGGCGATCCATGTGCCACTCCTCGATGAGTTGGTATGCCTCGCACAGGGGCGAAAACCCGATCTGGGGAGCCTCACAATCGTCGATCTCGACCGGTATCGGCTCATCGAGAGTCGTCGTGGTGGTCGAGGGCATCGACGAGCTGGTGGTGCCGATGGGGACCGTGTCAGTGGTCGTCGCGGTGCCGTTGACTCCGCTGCAGGCGACGACCGCAAGGGCGAGGAGCGTGGCCCGAATTCGCATCTGGTCATTATCGGCAACAGACGCCGGTTACCGTCGCGAATGATGGGAGTCACCCGAGTGATGCTTCGAACACCCGACGGCGAGCTGGTTCGCAGGGACGTCGCCTCCGGCGTCTGGGGGCCTCCAGAGGGAAGACCATCCGAGATCGTCGGAGAGGGGCTGTGGGCCCTGCCCGGCCTCACCGATGGTCATGCGCACCTGGCGCGGGAGACCCTCGACCTGAAGCCGGGTGATCTGGAAGGCGCACGAGAGCGCGCCCGGCGCGCACTGGATGCCGGGGTCGGATTGGTGCTCGACAAGGGGTGGGATGACCTGACCACCGTCGAGCTCATCGACACCGTGCCAATTGCGGAGAGACCGGTCGTCGAGGCGGCCGGGCGAATCTGCACGGTGGAGGATGGATACTGGCCCAACTTCGGGCGGGTCGTTCACAGCGGCGAGTTCGAACGAGTCATGCTCGAGTCGGTCGAGGAGGGCAGGGGCTGGATCAAGCTGGTCGGGGATTGGCCCAGACGGGGAGTCGGCCCACAGCCCAACTTCACCGAGCGCGAGCTCGAAAAGGCCGTCGAGATCGCTGAGGCCGCCGGAAGCCGGGTAGCAGTCCACACCATGGCGCGTGATGTCCCGTCCATGGCCGTCCGCGCCGGTGTCCACTCGATCGAGCATGGGTTGTTCCTGACCGAGGGCGACTTGGTGGCGTTGGGTGTGCGTGGAGGGTCCTGGGTGCCGACGGTGGTGCAGGTGGAGACCCTGATCCGTCAGTTCGGCGCCGAATCTTCCGGGGGTCGGCTCTTCAGCGAGGGCCTCGCGAACATCACCCGCTTGCTCAACCCTGCGGTGGAGGCCGGTGTGCGGATTCTCACAGGCACGGATCTGGCCGTCGGAACCTCACAGGTTGCTCTGGAGGCGATCCGACTTTGGGAGCTCGGTCTCGATGCGCGAAGTGTCGTGGCGGCGGTTTCGCTGAATGGGTTGGCGGCGACGGGCCGTGACACCGGCTTCGTCATCGGATCGCCGGCCAGCGTCGTCATGTACGACGTGAATCCGGCCGAGGACCCGCGAGCCCTGGCTCACCCGACGGTGATCTTGTGGCATGGGCGGAGATTGCGATGACACTGGTGCTTGCTTCGGCCTCACCCCGGCGAGCCGAGCTGTTGAGAGTGCTCGGGCTCACTTTCGAGACACGCCCGGCGGACCTCGACGAGACACGGCTTCCGGATGAGCCGGCCGCCGGCTACGTCGAGCGTCTGGCCCGGGCCAAGGCCAAAGCGGCCGTGGAGGAGGGGGTGACCGTCGTGGCCGCCGACACCACGGTCGTGCACGAGGGCAGAGTGCTCGGCAAGCCGGCGCACCCCGAGGAGGCCAGAGCGATGCTGAGACGTCTCCAGGGCGATGTCCATGAGGTGTTCACCGGCGTCGCCGTGGCCGCGTGGGATGGCGGATCCGTGCTCCGGTCCGCGGTCGATGTGGCCAAGGTCGAGTTCCTGGCGATGACCGATGACGAGATCGCCGAATACGTCGACACAGGCGAGCCGATGGACAAGGCCGGCTCCTATGCCCTTCAGGGTCTTGGCGGCCTCTTCGTTCGACGCATCGACGGCAGCCCATTCACGGTGATCGGCCTGCCGATTCATCTCCTTCCGAGGCTGTTTGCGGCCGTGGGTGCAGACCTGTGGGCTTTTCAAGCATGATCAGCCATTAACTTGGCCACATGAACCGGGCCGCCTGGATTCTCGCCGGGCTCTTCGTCGTACTCGTGGTCGTCCTCATCTTCATGCTTGGAGATGGTGGCGGAGGGGACACCACCACGTCGTCCTCGTCGGCGGTTTCGTCGACGTCTGAGACGACCACCACCGCACCGACCACGAGCATCACCGTCGCCGAGACCACGACCACCTCGCTGGAAGAGACGACGACGACGGTGGAGGTGACCACGACCACATTGCTCGCGGGCAATTGGGCCGGCAAACCGGTGGTGATGGCCGGATTTGGCGCACTCGGCTGGTGGGATGGGTCGGGCTGGGTTCAGGTGCAACAGGACACGACGCTGCCCCTCGTCGGTGGGGAGAGTTATCAGGTCGCGGTGTTGGGGCTCGAGGCGACCACCACCGGTGGGTCTCCTGAAACCGTCTGTGAGCCGCTCGACAACCCGGGTGTCAGTCTCGCCAACGATCAACTGTTGGGAGAGTGGCCCGGACCATACGGAGTGGCGATTTCGGCTCCCTGGGACATCACGCCTCATCTGGTGCAGGAGCTTTCCGACGATGGGACCTACGCAGCCTTCGCCGCTCAGCTTCTCTCTGAACGCGGTCTGTCCGTCTCCAACCCGGTGATCAAGCAGCTGATCCGGGCTGATCTCGACGGGGACGGAGTCAACGAGGTGATCGTGGTGGCGGAGGACGTGACACCGGGGTTGCTCGCAGAGCCGGGCGACTACTCCATCGCATTCATGCGCAAGGCGGTGGAAGGCGAGGTGCAGACCGCAGTCCTTGGTGACTCGGTAGTGGTCGAAGTCGCCGAGGGTGAGACACCCTTTGTGACCGCGTTCTCGGTGGGGGCCGTCTCCGATCTCAACGGCGACGGGAAGATGGAGGTAGTCGTCTCATCCGCCTATTACGAGGGTCTGGGCGTCGAGGTATGGGAGTACGTCAATGACGACCTGGGGCCTGTGATGCAGATCAGCCAGGGATGTGGTGTTTGATGGACAACCCTTTCCTCGACCGCCCTACCTTCGTCGGGCATGCCGGGATCGTCCTGACCGACGCATCCGTCGAGTCCTGCAGCGGGAAGATCGAGGTCAACGAGAACCATCACCAGCCATATGGAGTGGTGCACGGTGGTGTGTACTGCACGCTGGTCGAGACTCTTGCGTCGACCGGGGCCGCGCTCTGGGCGATCGAAAACGGCATGGCCGGTTGCGTTGGCGTCTCCAACCAGACGGACTTCATCAGAGCCACCCGGGAGGGGACCCTCTCGGGTGTGGCGACACCTATTCATCGCGGCCGGAGCCAGCAGCTCTGGCAAGTGGTCGTCACCCGGGACGGTGACGGGAAGCTGGTGGCTCGGGGTCAGGTTCGGCTCCAGAACATCCAGGACATCGACTCCCTCTGAATCGCATGCTCAAGATTGGCCCCATAGACGTAGACCCACCGGTGGTTCTCGCCCCGATGGCCGGTGTGACCAACGCCCCGTTCCGGAGATTGTGCCGGGAGTACGGTGCCGGTCTCTATGTCTCGGAGATGATCGGGGCGCGGGGACTGGTCGAGGGTGACCCGAAGACCAGGCAGCTGGCCCATTTCGCACCAGACGAGCAGCCTCGATCGATACAGCTGTATGGCACGGATCCTGGGGCGCTCGGAGAGGCGGTTTCGTTGTTGATCGAGGTCGAAGGGGTCGATCACATCGATATGAACTTCGGCTGTCCCATGGGAAAGGTGACACGACACGGTGGAGGTGCCGCTCTGCCCTGGAAGAGGGACTTGTTCAGGTCGATAGTCCGATCGGCGGTCGCCTCCGCCCGGTCGGTCCCCGTCACCGTGAAGTTCCGCAAAGGAATCGATGAAGACCATCTGACTTATCTGGAAACCGGTCAGATCGCCGAGGAGGAGGGTGCCGCCGCCATCGCCTTGCATGCCCGCACGGCGCGCCAGTTGTATTCGGGAAGTGCCGACTGGGGGGCGATTGCCCGGCTCAAGGAGACCGTGACCTCGATTCCGGTGCTTGGCAATGGCGACATATGGACACCCGACGACGCCGTCGAGATGATGACGCGGACCGGGTGCGACGGCGTGGTCGTCGGCCGCGGATGTCTCGGCCGACCGTGGCTGTTTCGGGATCTCGCCGATGTCCTGAGCGGGCGGGAGATGAGACCCGCGCCGAGCTCCGGTGAGCTCAAGGCCATCATGATTCGCCATGCCACGCTGCTGACGGAGCACTTTGGCGAATCGGTCGGGATGATCCTGTTTCGCAAGCATCCCTCCTGGTATCTCAAGGGGTTCCCGGCCGGGCCAGCCCTGCGTGCGTCGCTGTCGCGGGTCGAGTCCTTGGATCAGTTGGCGGACATCCTGACCGGCCTCGATTCAGACATTCCCTACCCGAACGAGGCCCATCGTATGGTGCGTGGCCACTCCCATGGCCCGAGACCCGTTCGTCTGCCCCATGGCTTCCTGGAGCACCGCGAAGGGGATCGACTGGGCCGCGAGTCCGAGACGGTGATCAGCGGAGGCTGAGCCCGGCCGCCGCCGTCAGCAACATATGGGCCATCACGTCGAGTGTCTGGCCGTTTTGATCCGTCGCCGCATCGACTTCGACCAGATCCATGGCTCGCACGTCGCCGTGACGTGCGCACAGCTCGACACCGCGGGCGAGCTGTCGCACGGTCATTCCCCCTGGCCGCGCTCCCGGGCACGCCGGAGCGGCGGCCCGGTCCAGGACGTCGATGTCGACGTCCACGTATATCTGGTCGCATCGGCTCGCCAGGGACTCCAGTTCCGTACCGACGACGGTGTCGATGCCCCGCTGTTCCACGTCCCGGATGGTGTGCACGGCTATCCCCTGCTCGTGGCAATACGAGCGATAGGACGCCGAGTTGGCAAACGAGTGGATCCCGATTTGGACGACGTTGGCACCGGGCAGGCCCTCCTCTTCGATCAACCCCCTGATCGGGGTCCCGTTCGCCGGGCCCAATTCGAGCGTCCGCACGTCATGGTGCGCATCGAACGTGATCACACCCACCCGATGCAAAGGTGCGCCCATCGCCGCGACCAGAGGTCGGGTTATCGCATTGTCGCCCCCGAGAAAGATGGTGAGAGGCACTGGATCCAGACTCGCGGCCCTTTCCCTGACATATGCCGGCATCTGATACATGTCGAGTGTCGACACCGGCCAGTTGCCATCGTCCCGTACACGCAAATCGGAGAAGTCGACATCCATCTCACCATGGAAGGTCGAGAACCTGTTCAGCCGATTCCGTAGCTCGAATGGGGTCTGATCAGCGTGCGATGGGGTCAAAGAAGCGGTGGATGACGGCACCCCCACCACCACCAGATCGGGCTCGTCGCATTCCTGGGCGAGCCACACGTCTGCACGCGGCCAGTGGGGGTCGACGATCGTCATCGGATTCAGGGTATCGGAGCCGCCCGCCCCGTCCTCGACTTCCCGTCTGAATGGGACTGATGGCCCTATCGGGATGAGCCGCCGTGCCGCACACTCGCAGCGGACGGTCCGATTGGACGGGCCGCCCACAGAAGGAGGTGATCTTCGTGACAACGCTTCTTGAGCGGCCAAAGGCGGAGGTCACCCGGATGCCGCGACGGTCCTCGATCGTTGAATGGACGCTGGGGATCGTCGGTCTGCTGGCAGCTGGTGTCGGGGCGTGGATGTACTACGTTCCGGCCGACTGGTTCCTGGGCGGATTGGTCGAGGGCTGGTACCTCGGCTTGTTTGTCGGAGCCGGTGTGTTGCTTGCGATCGCATTCGGGCTCTTCGCCCGAACGATGCTGAGAGAAGATCATGGTTGGACGGCTCGTGTGACCTCAATCACAGCCCTCGCCGTACTGGCCCTGGCCGGAGCCGTGACATTCGGCTTGATCTTGATCCTCTGATAGGCACGCATTGGGGGTCGGGGCGTCAAACACAGAGATGCCCCGACCCTCTTTTGCGTGGAGGCGGATCACAACATCGGGATATCGATCCCGCGCTCTCTCGCCACCTGTCTCGCCCTCTCGTATCCGGCATCGGCGTGTCGCATCACACCGGTGCCCGGGTCATTGGTCAGCACACGCTCAACGCGGAACGCACCCTGTGTCGTCCCGTCAGCAACCACCTGGGCCCCCGCATGAATCGAGTTTCCTATTCCCACGCCGCCGCCGTGATGCACAGCCACCCAGGCCGCCCCTGAGGACACATTGAGCATCGCATTGAGGATGGGCCAGTCTGCCACCGCGTCCGACCCGTCTGCCATCGACTCCGTCTCTCGGTAGGGAGACGCAACGGAGCCCGAGTCGAGGTGGTCGCGACCGATCACGATTGGTGCGCTCACCCTGCCGGACTCGACTAGATCGTTGAAGAGCAGGCCGGCCTTGTGTCTCTCCCCATAGGAGAGCCAGCAGATTCGGGCCGGCAGCCCCTGGAAATGAACCCGCTCCCTTGCCAGCCGCAACCATCTCTGCAACGGGTCGTTGTCCGGGAAGAGTTGGGCCAATGCTTCATCGGTCACTGCGATGTCGGCTGGATCACCGCTCAGTGCCACCCACCGAAACGGGCCTGAGCCTTCGCAGAAAAGGGGGCGAATGTAGGCGGGGACGAACCCCGGATAGTCGAAGGCGTCGAGGTACCCCGCCGTCATGGCCTCGCCTCGAAGGTTGTTGCCGTAATCGAAGGTCTCGGCCCCGGCGCGATGGAACCCGACCATGGCCTCGCATTGGGTCGCCATCGACTCCCGCGACGCCTTGACGTACGTGTCGGGGTCGTCCTTTCGGAGCTCGGCCGCCTCGTCGGGCGCATAGCCGGACGGGATGTAGCCGTAGAGGGGGTCGTGGGCCGATGTCTGATCCGTGACTATGTCGATTTCGATGCCCTGCCGGAGCAGCTCGGGGAAGATCTCGGCAGCATTCCCCAAGACACCGATCGAAACCGCCTGTTTATCCCTCTTGGCCTCGAGTGCCCGCTTCACCGCCTGCTCGACACTGGTGTAGCTCTCATCGAGGTACCCGGTCTCGAGCCGACGCTCGATGCGATGAGGATCGACCTCGACACACAGGGCGACACCACCATTCATGGTGATGGCGAGGGGCTGGGCCCCACCCATCCCTCCGAGCCCGCCGGTGAGGGTGAGCGTGCCTGCCAGGCTCCCACCGAACCGCTGGTCGGCGATGGCGGCGAAGGTCTGGAACGTGCCCTGGAGGATTCCCTGGGTACCGATGTAGATCCAAGACCCTGCGGTCATCTGCCCGTACATCATCAGACCTTCGGCCTCGAGCTTCCAGAAGTGGTCGAGTGTCGCCCATCTGGGCACCAGGAGGCTGTTGGCGATCAGGACCCGTGGAGCCATCTCATGGGTACGGAAGACCCCAACTGGTTTGCCCGATTGGACCAGCAGCGTCTCGTCGTTTGCGAGTCGCTCCAGGGTGCGGACGATGGCCTCGAGACTCGCAAGGTTGCGTGCAGCCTTGCCCCGCCCGCCGTATACCACCAGACGCTCGGGGTCCTCGGCCACCTCGGGGTCGAGATTGTTGAGCAGACAACGGAGTACGCCCTCCTGTAGCCATCCCTTCGTGTTGAGAGTCGATCCGTGCGGTGCGTGGAGGGGAAAGGTGAGATCGATCATGCGTCGAGCCTATCGGGCTGGTGTCTGCCACCCGGACGGCGGGCCGTATGCATGCTGAGCTACTTGCGAAGGAGCCCGTCGAGACGGCGGGAGGCGATCGTTGCCCCAATCAAACCCATGATGAGCAGGAAGGCCACATGCCCGACGAGACTCCAGTCGAAGATCCCGAGGGCGAACGCTCGAAGGATCTCAGTGCCGTGATAGAGCGGCGAGATGCGGGCGATTTGTTGGATCGCCGGTGGGTACACGTCGAGCGGATAGAACGTGGCGGAGAAGAGGAACAGGGGCATCGTGACCAGTGAGACGAGGTCGAAATCCTGCCAGGACCTCATGTAAGTGCATGCGGCCAGTCCGCACGACCCGAAGGCGAACCCGATGAGCACGGCCGCCGGAACGGTCATTATCGCCCACCAATTGGTGGTCAGGCCCATCGCCACCATCACGATGAGAAAGGCCGTCGAATAGAGGGCGCCACGAAGGAGGGCCCAGCCGATCTCGCCGATGGCGATGTCCCGCGGAGTCATCGGGGTGGTGAGAATCCCCTCGTAGGTGTTGCCGAATTTGAGTTTGAAGAAGATGTTGAAGGTGGTCTCCAACACCGAGCCGTTCATTGCCGATGCCGCCATCAGAGCCGGTGCGACAAACGCCGTGTAGCGAATCGGCGCCCCACCCGGCCCGGCTACGTCACCGACGAGCGCCCCGATTCCGATGCCGATCGAAAAGAGATAGAAGACCGGCTCGAAGAAGCCGGTGACGATGATCTTCCATAGCCGCCGATAGACCAGGTAGTTCCTCTCCCAGATCCGCTGGGCGCGGAACGGGGTCATACGGCCCAGTGGCGTGAGACGGGTCGGCGCGGAGACGCTCATGGCTTGAGCCTCTTGCCCAGCCACCGGGCGGCGAGGAAGAGCCCCAGGACCCACATGACTCCCAGGTAGGCCAGGTGAATCCAAACCGGCATCGAGGTGACCACCGATTCGTCGACGTTGGGCAGGGCGATCTTCCGGACCAACTCCACACCATGGAAGAGGGGTGTGAAGTAGGCGACCCCTTGCAGGAAGTCGGGGAGCTGGCTGATCGGGAAGAAGGTCCCGGAGAACAAGAAGAGGGGGATGATCCCGAAGCGGAACATGGTGGACAGGCTGGTGTCGTCCTCCCGGGTGACTGTGAAGGCAGTGACCGCCGCCTGGAAGGCCAAACCGGTGAGCACACCGGGTGGCACGGCCAGCAGCGCCGGCACCAGGTCCATCGCACCGAAGAGGACGGCGATCACGGCAAAGACGACCAGGACGAATGTCAGTCGGATCGCACCCCAGATCGCCCGTCCCAGCACGATGTCTGTCGGGTCTATGGGGGTGGTGATGGCCCCGTGGAACTCCTTGCGCCACTTGATCCCGGCCATGACCGGGAAGGCTCCGTCCCCGGCGCCGCTCTGCATGGCCGTCGCCGCCATCAGACCGGTCGCCACGAAGGTGAGATAGGGGACGGCCAGCGTCCCACCCGCCCTCGAATCGACCAGTTTTCCGAGACTCAGCCCCATCGCCGTCAGGAAGAGGATCGGGTTGACGAAGCTGGAGATGATGGTGCCCCGCCAGGTGCGACGATAGGCGAGGAGCTCGGACTCGACGACCCGTAGAGGCCGGCTCAAAGTTATCATCAGTCGATCAGCCTCCGCCCGGTGAGACGAAGGAAGACGTCCTCGAGGGTGGACCGGCGCACCAGGACCTGCTCGGGGCGAACCCCGCGTTCCATCATCTTCTGTTGAGAGTCGTCGGCATCGTCGGTGTACAGGATTATCCGATCGGCGAGAACTTCGGATCGGTTGGCCACCCCCTCCAACTTGGGCACGGCGTCGTCGATCAAC
Organism: uncultured Acidobacteriota bacterium; assembly: GCA_963822895.1. Classification (GTDB taxonomy): domain Bacteria; phylum Actinomycetota; class Acidimicrobiia; order Spongiisociales; family ZC4RG35; genus JARDZU01. Next base: position 242,566 of record CAWGJI010000026.1, on the reverse strand, counting down.
CCGTCGGCGAATCGAAGCTCGACCACCTCTCTGGGTGCATGCGCCGTTATCAGCTCCTGGGGCGATCCCTCGGCCACGATCTTCCCCCCATCCATCACGACCAGCCGGTCACACAACTGCTCGGCCTCGTCCATGTAGTGGGTGGTGATGATGAGGGTGGCACCCTGCTGCTTCAGCCGATAGAGACGGTCCCACAGCACATGTCGGGCCTGAGGGTCGAGACCGGTGGTCGGCTCATCGAGGATGACCAGGTCGGGATCGTTGATGAGGGCACGGGCGATGATCAACCTGCGCTTCATCCCGCCGGATAGCGACTCCACCTTTGCGTCGTGCCGGTCGGAGAGCTGTGCGAACTCGAGAAGTTCCTCGATTCGGGCCCTGATCGTGGCCCGATCCATGTCGTGATAGCGACCATAGATGTAGAGGTTCTCAGCGACCGTGAGCTCCTCGTCGAGGTTGTCCTCCTGGGGCACGACCCCGAGACGCTGCCTGATGGCGCGCCCTTGGGTCGTCGGGTCGAGCCCGAACACCTCCAGCTTTCCCTCCGTGATCGGGCTGACCGTGGTGATCATCTTCATCGTCGAGGTCTTGCCCGCTCCATTTGGCCCGAGAAAGCCAAAGGCCTGACCCCGTGCGATATCGAAGTCGATGGCGTCGACTGCGACGAAGTCACCGAATTTCTTGGTCAGACCGCGCGCCTGAACTAGGCCCTCATCCATAAGAGACTCGACGGTAGCGGCGGTCTGGGACACGTTGTCCGGTGATTCCCGGTCCGGTTGGTTGGCAAACAAGGCGGACCTCGCCAGAGCTAGTAGCGATCCTGTCTGACGACCGAGCTCAGCTCCTTTCGCCCGCCGAACTGCGACGGCGCCGCCTCTTGGCTTGGGTAACCGAGGGCGACCGCATACCGGACCACGGAGCCGTCGGGGGCGCCGATGAAAGCTCGGGCGTTTTCGGAGCGGTGGAGAGTGATCGGGCATGAGGCGACCCCGATGGCTTTGGCGGCGAGCATCATGTTTTGGGCCGCCCGCCCGATGTCGAACAGGTTCCCCCCAGGTTCCTGGACCAATACGACCGTGGCGGCCGAGTTACGAACGGGTGTCGTGAAGTCGCCGTGCTCGGCTAGACCCTGGAGCCGCTCTCCGGTGATTACCACGAAGACCCAATCCTGGCGGTTCTTGGAACTTCCGGTCCATCGCCCCGCTTCGAGGATGGCGTCGAGGTCTGCCTTTCCCAATGGCTCGCCCTGGAATTGCCGGATGGCGCGTAGGCCGAGTATGAAGTCGTAGAAGTCGCGCATCTCCCCGAGATTAGGAGGTCGCCGACTCATTGGGGTAGAGGATCATCTGGGTGCATCTATACAGGGCGATGGTCTTGCCTGTCTCCTCGGCGGTCACGAGGGTGTCCCATACCTGGGTGCTCCTGCCTTCATGAGAGAGTGATGCATCGGCCACCAGCGCCCCGCTCAGCAATGTGCCGAGATGATTGGTCTTTTGCTCGATCGTCGTGAACCCGACCGCACCCGGAGGCAGCGATGCAACGCATCCGTAGCCCGCACCGGTGTCGGCCAGAGCCACGACCGAAGCCGCATGCAGATACCCATTCGAGGCGAGGTGCTTCTCTGCGAGCACCATGCGCATCTGTGAGGAGCCGTGTCTCAGCTCGACGAGCTCGATGTCGAGGAAGCCGGGGAGTCTCGACTCACCGAGCCGCTCCAAGAAGCCGGACAGCTCGCGCGGCTCCTTCGGGAAGTCAGGTGGCTGCGGCATGGTCGGGGGACCCTACCGGTAACGTCCCGGCTGTGATTGGCGATGTCGTCCTGGCGGGTGATCGGTGGAGAATCGGCCCCACCCGATTCATGAGCCCGTCGCGGGAGATTCAGGCCGGGAGCCCTGCCCAGGTGATCCCGGCACTGAGGGCGGCTGAGGCAGCGGCGGCCTCGGGAGCATGGGTGGCCGGGTTCGTCTCCTATCAGGCAGCTTCCGGTCTCGACGGGAGACTGAGAGTTCCCGGCGCAGGTAGGGAGCGTGTGCCCTTGGTTTGGTTCGGGGTTTTCGAGCAACCTGGCCCAACCGGTTTGGCCACTTCCGGAGACTTCTCCCTGGGTCGTTGGTCGGCGGGGATGACCCGTGAAGAGCATGCATCGAAGGTCGAGACCATCCGAGATGAGATCGCAGCCGGTGAGACATATCAGGTCAATCTCACCTTTCCAATGGTCGGCGTCTTCGAGGGTGAGCCGGAGTCATTGCTCGGAGCCTTGACCCGCACTCAGCCCGACAGCCACGCTGCGCTCATCGACCTCGGTCCCTCCCAGGTCCTCACGGTCTCCCCCGAGCTGTTCTTGAAGAGGACCGGGGCCATCCTGACCACCATGCCGATGAAGGGAACCGCCAGACGTGGCCGCTGGCCGGCCGAGGATGATCTGCTGCGGGACCAGCTGGTCGCATCCGAAAAGGAGCGGGCCGGAAATGTGATGATCGTCGACATGGTTCGAAACGACCTGGGCAAGGTGGCCGCCACGGGCTCGGTCGAGGTGGCTGAGTTGTTCGGCGCCGAGCGGCATCCCACGGTGTGGCAGCTCACGTCGACAGTGGAAGCCGAAGTCGACAGCGGCGTGGAGCTCGCAGACCTGTTCACCGCAGTCTTCCCCTCCGGCTCGGTCACCGGAGCGCCGAAGGAGTCGACCATGGGGATCATCGCACGTCTCGAGGAGGCCCCCCGGGAGGCGTACTGCGGCGCTGTCGGATACATCGAACCGGGCGGAGATCGCTTCGAATTCTCCGTGGCGATCCGCACCGGGATCGTGTCCGGGAATCGATTCACGTACCACGTCGGTGGCGGCATCACCTATGACTCCGTGGCCGAGGCGGAGTACGAGGAATGTCTGTGGAAGGCACTGGTGGTGACACAACACCTTCCTGTCCCATCCTTGATCGAGACAATGCGGTACGACCCGGAAGCGGGGATCCCGATGCTCGACCGTCATGTCTCGCGTCTGGCCGCCTCAGCCTCGTATTGGGGGATCGACCTCGAGCTGGCTGCGCTGGGCGATGCACTGTCTGGCGTCGAAGGGCCGGACGGTGCCAAGATCCGAGTCCTCCTCGCCCCTGATGGGAGGGTGGAAGTGAGCTCGGAGCCGCTGCCCACATGGGACGAGCCGGTGTCGGTCATCGTCTCGGATGTGAGGGTGGACCCCTCGGACCCGTACTGGTACCACAAGGTGGCCGATCGCTCCCGATATCCGATCAGTGACGATCAGACCGAGATGCTCATGACCAATCTCGACGGTGAGGTGACCGAGACGAACCGCTCGAACCTGATTGCGCACGTTGGAGGCCGCTGGATCACGCCACCTTTGAGCTCGGGGTGCCTGCCGGGTGTCGCCCGGGAGGCGGCGCTGAAGAGCATGGACATCGTCGAGCGGCCTCTGACCATCGATGACTTGATGTCCGCAGACGAGCTTGCGGTCACCAATGCGGTCCGTGGTTGGAGGAAGGCGGTCCTGATCCGATAGGTTTGGCTCAGCCCGAACCGACTGGAGCCGTCGAATGCCCACACCACACATCTCAGCCGAGCGGGGGGACTTCGCCCCGTCGGTGCTGTTGCCGGGTGATCCCTTGCGGGCCCGGCACATCGCCGAGAACTTCCTGGAGGACATCAGGGAGGTGAACGCCGTTCGCAACATGCTGGGCTACACGGGCACCTACCGAGACACGCCGGTGTCAGTCATGGGAACCGGGATGGGGATACCGTCGGCGTCGATATATGCCACCGAGCTGATCGCGGAGTTTGGGGTCGAGCGGCTGATTCGGGTCGGCTCGTGCGGCGGAATCCTGCCCACCATCGAGTTGCGAGACGTCATCCTCGCCATCGGGGCGTGCACGGACTCAGGTGTGAATCGGGCCAGGTATGGGGGCTACGACTACGCCGCAACGGCCGACTTCGACCTTTTGAGGGCGGCGGCCACGGCCGCCGAGGCGAAGGGCATCTCGGTCAAGGTAGGCAACGTCCACTCGGCCGATCTCTTCTACAACCCCGACGATGAGGCGTTCGATCGCATGGAGGCGATGGGCGTCCTCGCCGTGGAGATGGAAGCGGCCGGTCTCTACGGGGTTGCGGCGGAGAAGGGCGGGCGGGCACTGACCATCGCCACGGTGTCGGATCACGTAAGGACTGGTGCATCGACCAGCCCCGAAGAGCGTCAAGAGACTTTCAACGAGATGGTGGAAATCGCCCTGGAGACGGTCAAGCTCGACGTGGGCTGACACTCGGACTGGTCTCCCGCTTACATTTGTTAACAATGAACGCTCTCTGGCGTTTACAGGTTTCGAACGATTCGTGGGTTCACTCGTCGGGTGAGGATCGACTCCTCGTCAAGTGAACCCAACATGATCGAAGAGGTGGGCAGATGCCGTCTGCTTGCTCGCAATTGACGAATACCGATCGACAGGACACCGAGGTCCTGGCCGATGGCCATCCCTCCCCCCATGGGCCACCGAGGTCTGCGCCGGGCCCGTAGAAGCCCGATGAAGCCGAGTTGACGACGCCCAAGCGGCGTCGGCGGGCTCCACGGATCCAAATCGAGCCCCGTTTTCAGGATGTACCAGCGAAATGGGAGAAGGAATCATGCGACTAACACGGTTGTCGGCCGTTGCTGCCCTCATGGTGGCGACCCTCGCAATGCCGGCACTTGCACAAGAGATACCCCCGGAAATGTCCATCACCACGCCCTATACAGGGGTGTCTGTACGACCGGGTGACTCGGCAGTCTTCAGCGTCGACGTCACCGGGCCGGTTGGCGACACAGTGGGGTTGGAGGCCACAGGGCTGCCGGACGGGTGGACCGGGCAGATCCGAGGTGGAGGCTTCGTTGTGAGTGAGGTCCAGATCGGGTCGACCGGCGACCTCAAGGTCGATTTCAGCGTCGATGTCCCAGACGATGCCGCCGAGGGCAGCTATGGCGTCTCGTTGAAGGCGTCGGACGGCTCGAAGACCGACACGCTCGCTCTCTCGATCAATGTCGCCCAGGAGGCTGGTGGGACAGTGACTCTGGCGACCGACTTCCCGGCACTGAAGGGCCCTTCCGATTCGACCTTCAGTTTCAACGTCGACTTGGATAACAGCACCCCTCAGGACATCCAGTTCGGTCTCGGCGCAGATGCCCCGGCGGGCTGGCAGACCGATGTCACGCCCTCCGGTGAGGCCAAGGCCTCCAGTCTCCAGGTGACGGCAGGCGGAACGGGGCACTTCACGGTCGATGTCAATCCCCCGGACGCGGAAGCCGCCGGCACCTACACGATCGTGGCCAGGGCCGAAGGCTCCGGACAGTCGGCGGAGCTCGAGCTCTCGGTCGAGATCACAGGCACCTATGACATCCAGTTCACCACCGAGAGCCAGGTGCTGAACATGGACGTGAGGGCGGGTCAGCCCACCGATCTGCCGATGGTGGTGGTCAACAGTGGCACCGCCCCACTCGAGAACGTGAACATCACGGTCACCCCGCCCAGGGGTTGGACCGTCGTGTTCGACCCAGCCGGTCTCGACGTCGTCCAACCCGGTGAGTCGGTTCCGGTCACTGCCACGGTCACCCCGTCCGACAATGCCATCAATGGCGACTACGTCCTCACGTTCCTGGCCAGCACACCCGAGGCGCGCGCCAGCACCGACGTGCGCGCCACGGTCAAGACATCGGCGGCCTGGGGTGTGGTTGGCATTGCCGTCATCGTCTTGGCGCTCGCCGGGCTGTCGCTGGTCTTTCGCCAATTCGGTCGTCGGTGATCGGCCGTGGCTGAGACGCTCATCGATGTCAGAGGCCTGGTCAAGATGTATGGCGACAAGGCTGCGGTTGGTGGGATCGACCTCAAGGTCCACCGCGGCGAGATCTTCGGGCTGCTCGGTCCGAATGGCGCGGGCAAGACGACGACCATCCTCACCCTGCTCGGGCTGACCGCCCCATCCAAGGGGAGAGTTCGGGTTTGCGGGCTGGATCCGGCCCGCGATGCGCTGACCGTCAAACGTCGAGTCGGATACCTGCCTGACGCCGTCGGCTTCTATGAGGATCTGACGGGACGACAGAACCTGCGCTACACGGCGAGGCTCAGTGAGCTCGAGCCCGACATGGCAGAAGCCCGGATCGACGAGTTGCTCGAGATAGTCGGCCTGGTGGAACCGGGCGATCAGGCGGTGGGCACCTACTCGCGAGGCATGCGTCAACGTCTGGGGGTTGCGGACACGCTGATGAAGGATCCGGACGTCGTCATCCTCGACGAGCCGACGGCATCCATAGACCCCGAGGGCGTTGTCGAGATACTGGCCCTCATATCGAGGCTCGGCCATCAGGAGGAACGCGCCGTACTCCTGTCCAGCCACATGCTCAATCAGGTGCAGGCCGTCTGCGATCGTGTCGGGATCTTCGTCAACGGAAAGATCGTGGCACAGGGAACACCCGACGAATTGGGATCCTCGCTACAGGGTGGGGGGGCGACCTACGAGATCCGGGTCGACGCGACCGAGGCTGAGCTGACCAACGCACTCAACAGGCTCACCGGCCCCAATCGGGTGGTCTCCATAGAGGCTGCAGGGACGGGTCGGTGGCGGATAGTGATGCCGGAGCACGACATCTCGGGTGTGGTCCGCTCCTTGGTCGAGTCCGACCTGGCCGTGCGTCAGATCAGGGATCTGGGGTCCAATCTCGACGCCATCTATCACCAGTACTTCGTGGAACAGGAGGAGGTCGGCGTATGACCGCCCAAGCCGCAGCGTCAAATCAAAAGTGGGTTCGCCGCCGCCCCGGCTGGGGTGTCGTGGCCAGGAAGGAGCTCACGGATCACCTGCTATCGGCCCGATTCGTCGCCCTTCTGTTCATCCTTGGCCTGGTGGCAGTGGGCACGGTGTTCGCCGCCGCCACGGCGCTTCGGGGAGTGGCCGAGGATGCCACGAACAGTGGTGCCAGCCTCTTTTTGAAGCTGTTCACCGTCCAGGCGGATCCGGTCCCGTTCTCGTTCATGACCTTCCTCGGGTTTCTCACTCCGATACTCGGCATCGCCTACGGATTCGACGCCGTGTCCGGGGAACGCTCCCAGGGAACCCTGCCACGTCTGGTGAGTCAGCCGATCCACCGCGACGACGTGATCAATGGGAAGTTCGTGGCCGGGCTCTCGGTGATCAGCGTGATCCTCGTCGTCATCGCGTTCATCGTCGCCGGTGTGGGGATCGTCACACTCGGCGTGGTGCCATCGGCCGGAGACGCCTCACGCATGCTCGTTTGGCTGATCGGGACGATCGCCTATGTTGCGGTGTGGCTGGCATTGGCCACGCTCACCTCGGTGGTGCTCCGCAGCGCGGCCACCTCGGCCATCGTCGCAATCGGGATCTGGTTGCTGCTCGCGCTCTTCGGCAGCCTGCTCGCCCAACTGGCGGCGGGGATCATCTCCCCGGTGGATGCCGCCGATCCGGCGTCGACACTGAACAATGCCCAAACCGAGCTGGCCCTCTCGCGGGTGTCACCGGTCGTTCTCTACGACGACACGTCGACCGCCATGCTGGTCCCGGAGGTGAGGACGCTGGGCTTCGTCACATACGATCAGATCGATCGGGCCCTGGCGACGCCACTGTCCATCGATCAGAGCCTGTCGCTGGTGTGGCCACAGCTGGTGGGTCTGATCGCCATCACGGTCGTGCTCTTCGCCGTGGCCTACATCCAATTCATGAGACAGGAGATACGGGCCTAGTGCTGTGTTCGCCGGCGTCGGCGGACACAGCCCCTAGCCAACCTCGTATTGGACCCTGACTGCTTTGGCCAGGATCGGCCGCAGATGCTCGTCGACGAGAGCCAGATGCGCCGGATGTGAGTTGTAAGAGCGCCAGTCTTCCTCGGAGTCGAAATCGGCCACCAGCGCCATGTCGAAACTGGCCTCGACCAGGCCCAGGTCCAGGCCCGGCTCGTATCGGCGGATGAAGCCCATCTCGTCAGGGATGCCCAGGAGCGCCTCGAGCAGAGATCGAATCTGGTCGGGTGTCGCCTCATCCGTGAACTTCATCAGGAGAGTGTGGCGGAAGATGCTCATGGGTTCGGAGTCAACCATGCCGCCGCATATCGTGTGCGGCCATGCACATCGATCGCCCCGTTGCACGCCGCGCAGTCGTGGATGCCTTGCCGTTGTTCGTACCTGCGGTCCCGTTCGGCTTGGTCATCGGGCTTGCGATCTCGGAGTCGGGGATCAACACCATGGTCGGGTGGTCGAGCTCCTGGATCATCTTCGGGGGCGCCGCCCAGCTCACTCTCATCTCGCTGCTCGGAGCAGGCACGGCCGTAGCTGCGGCCGTCACTGCGGGCCTCGTGGTGAATGCCCGCCATCTCATGTACTCGGCGGCGCTTGCCCCGACCTTTCAACGTCAGCCGCGGTGGTTCCGCTGGCTGGGCCCCTATGTCCTGATCGACCAGCTATTTGCCCTGGCCTCGGTTCACCTCGACGACGATCCTGATGTCTTTCGCACGTATTTCTTGTCGGCCGGGCTCACCTTCTGGTCGATGTGGCAAGTCACCACGGCGATCGGCCTGATCATCGGGCCGATCGTTCCCGAGAGCTGGAATCTCGAATTCGCGGTCCCGATCCTGTTCATCGGGCTACTCGTCCTGGGACTCGATCGGTGGCCAAAGGTCGTGGCAGCCCTGGTCGGGGCGGGGGTCAGCTACGTGACCGCCGGGCTGCCCAATCGGGGAGGGCTCCTCGTCGGCGCCTTGGTGGGGATCATGGCCGGCGCCCTTGCCCACAGGCTTCGCCGTGACTGAGCTCCTGGCCGTGGTAGTCGTTGGGGTCGGCACCTATTTCAGCCGCTCGATCTTCATCCTGTCACTGGCGAGGAGGCGGATTCCCGACTCGATCCTGGTGGCCCTCCAGTTCGTGGCACCGGCGGTGCTCGCCTCCCTGGTGGTCGCGCTCTTGATCGACGATCAGGGAAAAGTCGCAGTCGGGATCCCCGAGCTCGCGGCGTTCCTCATCGGCGGCGTCGTCGCCTACCGGACTCGCAATCACATTTGGACCTTGCTCGCCGGCATGACCGGCTATTGGGTGATCCGGGCCTTCTTCTGAAATCTGTAACTCGATTCGCATAGGTTTGGTCAGAGATGCGACGCCGACCGGCGTCGAGCGAATTGGGAGGAGACATGACCGATACGGTCGAGAGAAAGAGCCCGAGCGGTCCGGATGGATCGGCTCTGGACTCGTTCTTCAAACTCACCGAGCGTGGCACGAGTGTCGGCACCGAGATAAGGGCCGGCATCACCACCTTCCTGGTGATGGCATACATCATCCTGGTCAACCCGAGCATCCTGTCCGCCACCGGGCTCGACCCGGGGGCGGTCGCCGCCGGCACTGCCTTGGTGGCCGGGCTCCTCAGCATCCTGATGGGGGTAGTCGCCAACTATCCGCTGGCCATGGCCGCCGGGCTGGGCATCAATGCCGCAGTCGCCTTCGGCCTGGTGCTGGGCAACGGCCTGACCCCGGAAGGCGCCATGGGTGTCATCGTGCTCGAGGGCCTGATCGTGGCGGCGTTGGTGCTGGTCGGCTTGCGCGAGGCAATCATGGCCGCCGTTCCCCTGAGCCTGAAGCGGGCGATCGGTGTCGGGATCGGGTTATTCATCCTCTTCATCGGATTCGTCGACGGCGGGTTGATCGGCATCCCGGAGGGCGGGGCCGTCCCGGTCGAATTCATCTTCCCCAACACGAACGGGGCGTGGCTCACCTTGCTCGGGCTCTTGATGGTGGTGGTCCTCTATGTGAGAAAGGTCCCCGGGGCACTTGTCCTGAGCATCCTGGTCACCGCTGCGCTCAGCCTGATTCTGGGTATCACGTCCTTCCCCGACACGTTCACCGCGACTCCGAGCTTTGACACACTGGGCTCGTTCGACCTGGGGAACGTGTTCACACAGCTCGGGTTCGTGGCTGCGGCCCTGACGATCTTCAGCTTCATGCTCACTGACTTCTTCGACACGATGGGGACCGCGACGGCCATAGTCGAGCAGGCCGGTCTCGCCGAGGAGGATGGATCGATCCCCGGTGTGGGCAAGCTGCTGTTCATCGATTCCATCGGGGCGGCGGCCGGTGGCGCCGCCGGGGTCAGCTCGAACACCAGCTACATCGAAAGTGCTGCCGGTGTTGCCGAAGGCGGCCGGACCGGTCTCACTTCGGTGGTGGTGGGGATCCTGTTCCTGGTGGCGATCTTCTTATCGCCGGTGGCGCAGATAATCCCCTTCCAGGCGACGGCCCCGGTTCTGATACTCGTCGGGTTCCTCATGAGCAGCCTGATCAAGGGGATCAACTTCGACGATGTCGAAGAGGGATTCCCGGCATTGCTCACGATCGTGCTGATGCCATTGACCTTCAGCATCACCGTTGGGATCGGCGCCGGTTTCATCATGTATGTCCTGATCAAGGTGGTGAAGGGGAAGATGGCGCAGGTTCATCCACTCATGTGGGTGGTCGCCCTTGCCTTCGTGATCTACTTCGGGCAGGCGGTTCTCAACCAGGCCATATCCGGCTGAACACGGCTATTTGAGATGGCGGCCCCGGTACCCGATCTCGGGTCCGGGGCCTCTCGCATACGGGCAGACGATGCCGGTCGGCATGCACTCGAGAGCCGTCTCAGATGGCACGCATTCGGTTCCCGCGTGCATTGTGCTCGACCTCGGCCAGGCCAAGGGCCTCCAACACCGGTGGGACATAGTTGCCGACTCTTCCGCGTAGTCCCTTCTTCAGCCCGTACCAACCACCAATCGGGTTCTCGGGCGAGCGAGCCCATGCCTCGACGGTCCCGTCGGCCGCCGGCTTTTGCTCATCGGCGTTGCCAAGCGGAACCCAGTCGCCCTGCTCCTGAAGCCACTCGTAGAGATCGTCGATGATCCTGAGGTCATAGTGGAGGATGGTCTTGCCCACGGTGCAAACGAGGATGGGGGGATCGTGGTCTTCCTCCTTATGCATCATGATCTCCGAGCCCAGGCTCGGGGTCTTGAGAACCCAGGGGTCTTCCGCCGTTCCCGAACCCGTGAATGGCGCCGCCGCTGACATTAGGCCTCCCTGGCACTCGGTAACCGTATTGTTACGCTAGCACCATGGAACTGGCCCATGACCCGTTCGACGCCCTGGGTGATCCCCACAGACGCGCCATTGTCGAGAGCCTGGCGCAAGGTGAGCTATCAGTCCAAGAGATCGCCGATCGGATTCCCATCAGTAGGCCGGCCGTGTCCCGTCATCTGAGATTGCTCAAAGAGGCGGGGCTCGTCACCGACCGGGCAGAGGGCACCCGTCGGATATACGGCCTACATGCAGCCGGTGTCGAACAGGTCCGGGATTACATGATGCAGGTCTGGGGTGAGGCCGCCGTCCGCTTCAGGATCGCCGCGGAGAATTTGGACGGGGAGAGGTGACAGAGCCAATCGTCCTCGAGTTCGAGGTGAGAGCCTCTCCGGAGCGAGCGTTTCGGGTGTGGACGGCCGGCACGTCGATTTGGTGGCCGCGTTCACATACCGTGACCGGATCGGCCGACCTCTCCATCGTCTTCGAGCCTCGGGTCGGTGGCAGGATCTTCGAGCGCGCCCCTGACGGGACCGAGCACGACTGGGGAGAGGTGCTGGCCTGGGACCCACCGTCCCGGCTCGCCTACCGATGGCACCTCTTCGTCGACCCGGATCAGGCCACAGAGATAGAAGTCACGTTCGTGGGCACTGAGACCGGGGCACGCGTTCGTCTGGTGCAGACCGGGTTCGAGAGGTTGGGCGCACCCGGCGTCGAGCGTAGGAGACGCACCGAGACCGCCTGGCTGGAACTCACCGCGAAGTTCACCGAAGCTGCCGGCCCCTGACGGCCCGGGGCCATCTGCCGCCCCAAAAGCGCGTCCGTCGGCGGAACCTCCAGATGGATCATCTACCGTCACTTCTTGTCTCGATAGGACAGGAGAAGCATGCGGATTGGAATCCTCACCGGCGGTGGTGACGTCCCCGGTCTCAACGCCTGCGTCAAGGCCGTGGTGACCAGGGTGGCCGACCATGGTCACGAGGTGGTCGGGATCCGAAGAGGATGGGGTGGCCTCTCCTCGGTCGATCTCGAGGACGAGGAATCGGTCGCCGACAACCTGATCCCACTGGACACTCAGTATGTCCGCAAGATAGATCGAACCGGTGGGACGATTCTTCACACGTCGAGAACCAATCCGGGGCGGATGAAGACGGAGGAGATACCTCACTTCCTCGACAAATGGATCGATGGGGACGAACCACACGACCTGACCGGCCACGTCCTCGATGTGCTCGATCGGGCCAAGATCGATGTCTTGATTCCCATTGGGGGCGACGACACGTTGTCATACGGCTTGAGACTTCACCAGGAGGACTTCCCGGTGATCGCCATCCCCAAGACGATGGACAACGACGTCCACGGCACCGATTACTGCATAGGGTTCTCGACGGCCGTCTCCAGGGGTGTCCAATTCATCCACAACCTCCGTACCGCCGCCGGGTCACACGAGCGGATAGCGGTGGTGGAGCTGTTTGGCCGATACTCGGGTGAGACTTCGCTCATCACGGCCTATCTGGCCGGTATCGACAGGGCAGTGATACCGGAGGTGCCATTCGACATCGACCGTCTGTGCGACTTCCTCGTTCGTGATCGCGATCACAACCCATCGGGCTATGCGATGCTCACGGTCTCCGAGGGGGCCTCGATCGAGGGTGACATGGTCCTCTCGGGTGAGGCGGATGCATACGGACATCGCAAATTGGGCGGTGTGGGGGCGCTCATAGGCGAGCTGATCAAAGAGAGGACAGGGCAGGACATCCTCTACCAGCAGGTCGGGTATCTGATGAGGTCGGGGGCGCCCGACTCACTCGACCTGATGGTGGCGACCAACTACGCGGTGACCGCCGCCGACCTGGCGATGGAGGGCAGCCACGGCCGCATGGTGGCGCTTCGCGGCGGCACCTACACCCACGTACCGATCGGAGTGACCAGCGAAGGGGTCAAGAGGGTGGATGTCGATGAGCTCTATGACTTCGAGAACTATCGGCCCAAGGTTCGTCACGTGTTGGGCAAGCCGATGTTCCTCTACTGAGCCAGGTCAATCCACGGACGCCGGCTCTTCGGCCGGGCTCGAGAGGAGGTCACTGCGATCCTCGCCCCTGAGAAACGACCAATCTGGCTTCTCAGCCGCGTCCTGTTCCGCCTCCTCCACCTGAATCACCCGGATCTCGGATCCCATGTCCATCTCTCGCGTCTCTCCTTCCATTGCTCCAGATATTGATCGGTGCCGCCAGGAATCTGCATTTCCCCGCACTCGCCGAGCGCTCGTTTCGGATCGGTGAACAGGCCTTCGATTCGGGCCGGCTCGTCCGTGGCCATGAGGGAGCTCTGGTCCCGGGCCACGATCGCCAGCACCTCCACGGACGCTGCGCGATATCCAAGCTCGTGCTCGATGACCTTGCCCGTCATGGCAACCACGCCTATTGCATAGCCAGGCTCGTCGTCCACCCTCGACTCACGATGGAGGACATCGAGCCGTTTCGTCGCATAGATCCCACAAGGGGGTGGCCCGCATCGTCGTGTGGAGTGGGGCACGTCCTCGCCGGGCACACGGTTTAGGCATTGGGTGCCGAGCCGTGGCTGCGGCCAACGCACCTTCGCCCCATGGAGCCCGGCGTCGCCGATAGCCCACAGTCGGTAGCCCAAGATCGGTGTTGGAGACCAGACTTCGCCCATGTCCTCTTTGACATGACTCAGGACTTCCTCGACGAGCAATCTTCCGGTCAGGTCACTTCGGGCAATCTCGGTCTCGACCGCCGTGAGCTCCTGTCGCGTGGTCTCGAGCTGAGATTCGAGCTCTTCTTCCCGACGTCGGAGAGCTCGCGCACGAGCTCGTCGTCTTGTGATGGAGCGCTCCAGGCTGGAGAGCTGGCCGAGCCGGTCTTCGATGTCGTATCTCTCCCTGTATGCCTCGAGTTGTTCCCAAGGGTTGACGGCCGGAGACGATCGAGTCACGAACACATGTTCGACTCTATCGCATCGAACACGCGTTCGCCACCGAAAATCTGAGCCGGCCATTCTCCGACGGCTCGGGGTCCTAGCTGCCGATGCCGTCGGTCCACGTCGGTTGGACGGCGGCTATGACGATGAGGGCAATGTCGATGACGACGCCGATGGCCAGCCAACGATGCCAGAACGTCACCAGGAGAACCAGGGACAATGCCGACCCCAGGATCGTGATGACAGGCCAGATCGCGGAGAGGCCAGGGACTCCCCACACGGCCAAGGCGAGGAGGGCAAATGCCGCGATGGTCCCGGCGATGAGGCCCAACGCGAAACTGCGCCGGGAAGGCTCGGGGATCACCCAGGAGTGATCGAGTCTGAACGGGAACGCAGGGTCGTCCGGTTGGGGGGTGAGGTACAGCAGATGGACCAGACCGTGCGCCAGCAGCAAAGCACCAACGACGATTCGCAGCCAAGCCGACATGCCGACCTCCCTTGACCGCCACGACCATGCGTAGCGTGTCGCGGCTGATTCGAGAGTCGTCCATCGGCTCGAGGGTGACCAGGGCCAAAAGTCCGAATACCTTTGGGACCTCGGTATCGACCGGCCCGGTTATACGCTCCGGGAGTGAAATTCGGTCGCCTGCGGGCCTCCCTTCTGTTGGTGACGGCTTGCTCGGCCGCGGGGGTCACCGGGACGACGATCCGCGGCCCAGACCCGACCGAGCCGACTTCGACAACCAGTGCCGAAACCACGGTCACCACCGGGACGCCTCTGACCACGACGACGAACATTTCGGTCACGACGACGACCACGACGACAGCCCCGACCACAACCGTTCCCACCACCATGGTCACCACGACCACCGACACAGCGGGCACCTTGGTGGGGGCGGTCATCGTGCTCGACCCCGGTCACAATGGGATGAATCGGGCTCATCCCGACGAGATAAATCAGATCGTCGACATTGGTACCGGAACCAAGGCATGCAATACCACCGGCACCTCGACTGTCGATGGGTTTCCCGAGGCATCGTTCACATGGGAGTTGGCGCAGATGACTCGTGGGAAGCTGGAATCCCTGGGCGCGACGGTGACGATGACCCGCAGGAACAATGACGGGTGGGGGCCTTGCATAACCGAGCGGGCGGCTATCGGGAACCGGGCCGGAGCCGACGCGGTGATCTCGATTCACGCCGATGGGGGCCCTTCCTCGGGGAGAGGGTTCCACGTCATCTACCCCAAAGTGGTGTCCGGCCTCACCGACGACATAGCCGAAGACTCGAAGCGACTGGCGCATGCCATACACGATGCTTTCCTCGTGACGGGGATGCCGGTGTCCGACTACTTGGGCTCGGACGGGTATACCGTCCGCGACGACCTCGGTGGCCTGACCCTCTCGGATGTCCCCGTCGTCTTCCTCGAAGCGGGAAACATGAGGAACGGCACTGACGCGGCATTGCTCATCGATCCCGCCTTCCAGGAGTCGATGGCCGATGCCCTCGTCGCCGGGCTCGTCGACTATCTGAGTGGATGAAATCAGATTCCTCGGCGACGGCCGGTCGGCTCGCGCGGCTCCGGCTCGTGCCGCGTAGCCTGACGTCGTGATCGTCGACGCTGCCATCTACAGAGATGGACACCGCCTGCCGGGCTCGTTCGACTACGACCGGGCGGCGAGGGAGATAGCCGCCACCGATGCGTTTGTTTGGATCGGGCTGCACGAACCATCGGAAGAGGAGTTCGACACCACGGCCCGCGCCTTTCATCTCCACGAGCTGGCAGTGGAAGACGCGGTCCAGGCACATCAGAGACCGAAACTGGAAACCTACGACAACACGCTTTTCGTGGTGACCAAACCGGCCCGCTACGTGGATCCGGTGGAAATCATCGAGTTCGGCGAGATCCTCGTCTTTGTCGACCCTGACTTCACAGTTGGTGTTCGTCACGGGGAGGCGAGCCGGTTGATCGAGGCGAGACACATGCTCGAGGCTGATCCGGAGCGATTGGCATGTGGGCCCGGCTCGGTCCTCCATGCAGTTCTCTCACAGGTCGTTCGCGACTACGCGATGGTTCTCGACGACCTGGCGAGTGATGTGAGGGACATCGAGGAGGACGTGTTCTCATCACAGGGCGATTCTGAGCGGATCTATCGCTTGAAGCAGGAGGTTCTCAAATTCCATGAGGCAGCTCAGCCGCTCGAGGAGCCTCTATACCGACTGTCCACCGAGGAATTCCCGGCCATCGACCACACGTTGCGCCCGTATTTCCGGGATGTTCACGATCACCTGCTGCGCGTCCTCGATCGGATCAACAACCTGCGGGACACCTTGACGTCGATCCTCGGCGCCAACATGACGCAGGTGAGCCTTCGACAGAACGAGGACATGCGCAAGATCTCCGCATATGTGGCCATTGCGGCGATCCCGACCCTGTTGGCGGGCATATGGGGGATGAACTTCGAGCACATGCCGGAGATAAGCGCCATTTGGGGATACCCCGTCGCTCTCGGTTTGATGGCGGTGATCTGCGTCCTGCTCTACAACCTGTTCAAGAAGAGCGGCTGGCTCTGAATGGCTCAAAGTCGGAACGTCAGCACTTTGAAGGTGCTGAGGCACACCGGTCGGTGCTGACTAATAGCTTGTCGACGCAGCGATAGAGGACACGGAGGTCCGAATGCCGATCATTTCGCGGGGCTTTGGTGGAAAGAGACGAGCGGCGGACCCAACCCGGGTCCCACCCGGCCAATACCTCACCGAGGACTTCCCTGTCCTGTCTGCCGGCCCAACTCCCCGCACCCCCCTGGACCAATGGAGTTTCGAGGTCCGTGGCCTGCCGGGAGGGGATCGACGATGGAGCTGGGATGAGTTCCTGGCACTTCCCCAGGAGGACGTGCATGTCGACATCCATTGTGTGACCAAGTGGTCCAAGCTCGACACCAATTGGAAGGGTGTGTCGCTCGACGTCCTCCTCGATGGAGTCGACGACGGCTTCAGCCACGTCATGGCGTTCAGTGATGGCGGATATACGACGAATCTCCCCATGGCAGACGTCAGAGACGGAAAGGCATGGGTGGCCCACACCTACGAAGGGCGGCCACTGGCCCCCGAGCACGGAGGCCCGGCCCGTCTCCTGGTTCCCCATCTCTACTTCTGGAAGAGTGCGAAGTGGGTTCGCGGCATCGATTTGCTCGACCACGACCAACCCGGCTTTTGGGAGCGTTACGGCTATCACAACCTCGGTGACCCGTGGCGGGAGCAGCGCTATTGGGGCGACTGAACTGGATGGCGGCCACGGTCGTCGAGATCGTCCCGGAAACGCCGCGTGTTGCCTCGATAGTCTTCGAATGCCCGATGTGGGAAGGTCACATGGCGGGGCAACACGTCGATATCCGTCTCACTGCGGAAGACGGGTACCAGGCGCAGCGCAGCTATTCGATCGCCTCGGCGCCAGAAGACGACCATTTGATGCTGACCGTCGAGAGGCTCTCCGATGGGGAAGTCTCGCCCTATCTGGTCGATGTGCTTCGCCGCGGAGACCAGGTGGAGATGAGAGGCCCGATCGGCCAGTATTTCATCTGGGAGAGCGGGCTGGATGGCCCATTGCTCATGTTGGGAGGCGGGTCCGGGGTGGTGCCGTTTCGCTCGATGCTTCGTCATCGTGAGTCGGCCGGAAGCAATGCGCAAACCCGGCTTCTCTACTCGTCGAGGACTCTGGAAGACGTGATCTATCAGGACGAGCTTCGCTCCTTCGACGAGCAGGGCGGGGTCGAGGTCCGTGTGGCACTCACTCGCGGTCATCCCGATGATTGGACCGGCTACACCCGCCGCGTCGACCGGGGGATGCTCGAGGAGTTCGCCTGGCCGCCCGATTCGCGTCCGTTGATCTACATATGTGGTCCCAACGGGTTCGTGGAGACAGCGGCAACTCTCCTCGTCGAGTTGGGCCATGACCCTTTGTCCGTGAAGACAGAGCGTTTTGGCCCTACCGGGCCGTGAGGAAGCCAACGAAACGAGCGAAAAAAAGGAAGGGCGGCCCATCCGAGAGACGGGCCGCCCTTCCCAGCAGCTAGTCGTCGATCAGCTGCAGCCGGTGGTGTCCCCACAGGTGAGGCATACGTAGCAGCTGCCATTGCGGATCGTCATATGACCGCAGTTGGAGCAAACCGGCGCATCGCCCATGTTCTCCTTGAGGGCGGTATCGACCATCGCCGAGCTTCCGGCGACCACCGTCACCTTCTCTTCCACCTGCGTCTGAACGGATTGGCGCCCGACCGAGGGTGCGTGCCCGTTGGGAGAGTCGACGAAATCGGCGGCGGCGCGCACGGCATCGAGATCACTCTCGGCCGCCGCATCCGTCAGGTCGAGCTGGACGCCGGCCTCGACGGCGATCCCAGAAGCGGGCTCGGGAAGCTCCATGTCCCGGTTTGGCGGCACCTGTGCCAGCTCGTCGCGCTGGAGGTACTCGACGCCGAGTGCGCGAAACACGTAGTCGACGATCGAATTGGCCATCTTGATGTTGGAATGGCCCTCGACCATCCCTCTCGGCTCGAAGGTCTGGAACGTGAAGGTGTCGACGAACTCCTCCAACGGAACCCCGTACTGGAGCCCCTTGGAAACCGCTATGGCAAAGCAAGACAGGATGCCCTTGAGGGTTGCACCCTCTTTCGCCAGGTCGATGAAGATCTCTCCGAGTGTCCCGTCGTCGTACTCGCCGGTGCGGAGGAACACCTTGTGACCGCCGATTCTCGCCTCCTGGTTGTAACCGCTGCGTCGAGCCGGGAGTAGGAACCTGGGCGGCTTCATGCCCTGCGCATAAGCCTGAGTCGGTGAGATCCCCGCGGGCAGATTGCCCCAATGGATGGCCTTCTCTGTCTCGACCGCATTGGTCACCGCCGCAGGCTCGTCCTCGTTGCCTTCTCCCTCGTCGGACGTCGAGTTGAGCGGTTGGGCGGCCTTGGAGCCGTCCCGGTATATGGCCATGGCCTTGAGACCGAGCTCCCAGGACATCCGGTATGCCTCCTCGATGTCCTCGACGGTTACCTCCTGAGGCATGTTGATCGTCTTGGATATGGCGCCCGAGATGAACGGCTGGGCGGCGGCCATCATCTTGATGTGACCGTTGTGGTGGATGAAGCGGGTCCCGTATCTGCCGTTCTTGTTGGCGGTGTCGAAGACGACCAGATGCTCCTCGGCGATGTGTGGGGCCCCCTCGATGGTCTGTCGGCCGCAGATGTGGTCGTTGGCCTCGCTGATCTCCTTGTTGGTGAATCCGAGCGCCCTGAGCAGGTTGAAGTCCCACCCTGTGTACTCGTCGACTCCGAACCCGAGACGCTGCAGTGTTGCCTCACCGAAAGTGAACACGTTGAAGGCATGTCTGAGCTCGAACACCGCAGGGAGTGCCTTTTCCACGGCGTCGAGGTCGGCCACGTCGAATCCCTTGGCGCTCAAGCTCTCCCGGTTGATGTGAGGAGCGCCCTCCAACGAGCTCGTTCCGACGATGTACTCGACGACATCGGTGATCTGCTCTGGGGTGTATCCGAGTCGAGTGAGCGCCGGGGCCACGGACTGGTTGGCGATCTTGAAGTATCCGCCACCGGCCAGCTTCTTGAACTTGACCAAGGCGAAGTCCGGCTCGACACCGGTTGTGTCGCAGTCCATGAGAAGGCCAATGGTCCCGGTCGGGGCGAGCACTGTTGCCTGGGCGTTGCGATACCCGTTTGACTCCCCCCGCTCGAGGGCCAGATCCCAAGACGTCCTGGCCGCCTCGAGCAGATCCGGGTCGCACAAGGCGGGGTCGATCCCCATCACCTTGTGTGAGACGTCCTCGAAGTCGTGCTGGTCGTAGGCCGCCCTCCGATGGTTCCGTATGACCCTGAGCATCGACTCCCTGTTTTCGGCGAACTTGGGGAATGGGCCCGTGACGTCGGCGATCTCGGCCGAGGTCGCATAGGAATAACCGGTGAGGATCGAGGTGAGGGCACCGGCGATTGCCCGGCCGGCGTCGGAGTCGTAGGCGATGCCCTGTCTCATCAGGAGCGAACCGAGGTTGGCGTAACCCAGACCCAGCGTCCGATAGTCGTAAGAGCCCTGTGCGATCTCACGGGACGGGAAGTGCGCCATGGCCACGGAGATCTCCAGGACGATCGTCCACAGCCTGATCGCATGCTGGTAGCTCTCGATGTCGAACAGGCCCTCGGCGTCGTCGTAGAACCGCACCAGATTCAAGGAGGCGAGATTGCAGGCCGTGTCGTCCAGGAACATGTACTCCGAGCAGGGGTTGGAGGCACGAATGCGACCTCCCGCCGGGCTGGTGTGCCACTGATTGATGGTCGTGTCGAATTGGAGACCGGGATCGGCGCAGGCCCACGCCGCCTCGGCGATCCGGGTCCAGAGGTCACGCGCCTTGATGGTCTTGCGAATGCTTCCGTCGGTCCTGTTGATGAGCTGCCAATCACCGTCGGCCAACACGGCCTGGACGAACTCATTGGTGAGCCTGACCGAGTTGTTCGAGTTCTGCCCCGACACGGTGGCGTAGGCGTCGCCGTTGAAGTCGGCGGGGAGCCCTCCATGATTGATCAGCACCCTGGCCTTGTCCTCCTCGGCCTTCTTCCAATCGGTGAAGGTCTCGATGTCGGGATGGTCCACGTCGAGGATCACCATCTTCGCCGCCCGACGGGTGGTACCCCCCGACTTGATCGCCCCGGCGGCCCGGTCGCCGATCTTGAGGAACGACATCACTCCGGACGACTTGCCGCCTCCAGAGAGCCGCTCGTTCTCGGCCCTTATCTGTGAGAAGTTGGAGCCGGCACCGGAGCCGAACTTGAAGATCCGGGCCTCTCTGACCCAAAGGTCCATGATCCCCCCGGGGTTTACGAGGTCGTCGCGGACGCTGAGGATGAAACATGCATGCGGGGCGGGGCGGCTGTAGGAGTCGGGAGAGGCCTTCATCTCGCCGTCTGCGCCATCGACATACCAAAAACCCTGTGCGGGCCCGGTCAATCCGTAGGCCCAATTCAGACCGGTGTTGAACCACTGCGGGGAGTTGGGAGCGGCCATCTGCCGGGCGAGCATGTATCTGAGCTCGTCCTCGAACGCTTCAGCGTCCTGGGTCGACGTGAAGTAGCCCTCTTTATCGCCCCAGTGTCTCCACGTGCCGGCAAGGCGATCGAAGACTTGCCTCGCCGAGCGCTCAGGCCCGGTCACCGGTTGTCCGGATTCGTCGAAGATCTGCTCACCGGTGTCGTCGAATTGGGGGACGCCTGCCTTGCGGAAGTACTTCGAGACCATGATGTCGGCCGCCACCTGACTCCACGAGGCCGGAATCTCGGCGTCGGTCATCTCGAAGACGGTGGAGCCATCCGGGTTGGTGATACGTGAGTCTCGGCGGGACCACTCGATCTTGTCGTAGGGGTCGGTGCCTGCTTCTGTGAAGCGACGGTTGATCCGCAGGCCTTTGCTCATGAATAGTGCCTCCTCCGCACTGCTGCGACCCGAACACTGACCGGGTCGCTGGTCCATATGTCACTCCCACCACAAGATGTAGTGGTTGATGGGGAAGAGACCACGATATCTTGTATGGACTTCAACACTGTAATTACACGCGTGTCACAGGTCAAGGAGCAGTTTTCCACAGGCCGTCGCGGTCGCTGAGAGCGCGAAAAACACACGTCTGCACGGGGAAGTGAGCGATGGGTCCCGACGATCTGAGGCTCTGGTCGAACCCTAAATCAGCTCGGCCCGACATGCCCAGTCGAACTGGCGAAGAGTTTTCGCGATGCGATGGGGATGGCCCTCGAGTGGTCGGGACTTGACATGCCAACGATCTCTGGTGTCAGATGTCGATCTGATCCACGCCGCTCGGGCGGTGCGTGCGGGCGCTTCATGGTTTGGTCCAGCTCGATGCGCAGCGAGGCTTTGGTTTGGATCCTCCAATAGTCGTCGGAAAGAATTGACCGTGGCTCGCAAACCGCTGACGAGTGAGGAGTTAGAGGCGGCCACCGTCGGCCCACTCGAGTCTTTCAGCGGGCGGATTCGGTTGGTCGAATACGATCGCGAAATGGCCCCGTCTCTATGACGAGGAAGAGGCCCGAGTCAGGACCGTGCTGGAGGGCCGGGTGATCAGGCTCGAGCATGTCGGCTCTACCTCGGTCCCAGGTCTCGCGGCCAAGCCGATCATCGACATCGTGCTGGCCGTGGCCGACTCGTCAGATGAGGGCTCGTATGTCCCGAACCTTCAGTCGGCCAGCTACTCCCTTCGGGTTCGTGAGCCCGATTGGTTCCAACACCGGCTATTCAAAGGCCCCGTTGCGGACGTCAACCTCCATGTGTTTTCTGAAGGGTCGACGGAGATCGATCGGATGATCCTCTTCCGGGACTGGCTGCGGGCCCACGAAGACGACCGCTTGGAGTACGAGAGGGTGAAACGAGAGCTCGCCACCCGTGAGTGGGGTCATGTCCAGCACTACGCCGACGCGAAGAACGAAATCGTCGATGAGATCCTGGACCGGGCACGGGCCGGCAGGTCATAGCGCCGTCCAGATCAACCTGATGGCTGCCAGGACGAGTATCGCCAGGACCAGCTTGTCGAAGGTCCGCGAGCTCAATCGGGGACCGACCCGCATCCCGGCGATCATCGCCACTGCCATCGGCACCACCGCAATGCCTGCGGCAACGAGTCGTTCGCGGTCATAGGCGCCGAGCAGGGATAGTGAGGCGACCTGCACGACGCTCAGGACCTGAAAGGGAAGTGTGATCGCCAGCACGAAGGAAGCCCGGCTCAGTTTGAGGGAGTGCACGTATGTGGCGATCACCGGTCCCGAGACTCCGGTCCCGCCCTGGAAGACACCGCCGACGAGACCGACCACGGGGGCCAGCCGACGCGCCCACACGCCGGTCAGGCTGAAGTCGGGACCGATCACGGTCCAGGCCACATAGACGAGAACAATTCCCGCCAGGCCGATGCTCGCCCACCGGTCGTCCAGATTGACCAGAGCCCAGCTCCCCAGGGCGGTCCCCGCGATCCCGGTGATGAGCAAGGGCCACAGGAGTGTCTTCACCGTCCCGAACTCTCCGCGGCTCTGCCAGACGAGCATCGTGTTGGCAATGAGATTGGGTATGGCGATCACCGCCACCGCGAATTCGAGTCCCACGACAGCCGCCAGCACCGGGATGACGAGGATCGGCCCGCCCAGCCCGAGGATCCCTTTCAAGTAGTAGGCCACAAGAACGGTGGCCAGGATGAGAGTGAGTTCCCAGGCGCTCATCGAGTCGTGATGGAAAGCGTGACGGGTGTCAGACGGCCGCCTGATCCCACCAGTATCGGAGCATGAGCGCCGCCTCGGCGCCTGCGTCATCAGGCCAATAGTGACCAGCATGACGCAACACGTAGCTGCGCCGGTTGGTGAGGATCGATTCCCATCGGCGTTTTTCGGTCCCCCTGAACGCCGGGTCCTGATCGGCCCAGAGCAACAACGAAGGCTTGTCGGCGATCTCGCCGAGTCTCTCCTCGATCGAAGCGAGGAACTCGGCCGATCCGGTGAGCTCGCGGGGGAACACTCGTATCGGAAGACGTGACTCCTGGTCGGGGAAAGGCCCTCGCCACATGGCCATCTCGCGCCCGGTAGGGCTGCGACGGCGCATCGCCCGTCGCACGAAGACATTCACGAAGACGTTTGCCCGGTCGACGAGGAACTCGCCGGTGCGCCCCTCGCCCAGAGCCGATGAGAATCTCTGGGTGGCCCTGTCGCTGCGGGGCCACGCCCACGTGTTGCCGATGACCAAGGCCCTGACCCGATCGCGGCGCTCGAGACCGGCCGCCAACCCGATCGGACCTCCCCAATCTTGCATGACGGGTGTGTACCCGTCGAGACCCATGACATCGATCAGCTTTCCCAGGACCAATGCATGTTCCGCGGGTGTGTAACCGTATCCATCGGGCGCCTTGGAGAGCCCGAAGCCCGGGTAGTCGATGGCCACGCAGCGAAATCGGTCGCGGAGATAGGGGACCATGCGACGATAGAGAAAGCTCCATGTTGGGTTTCCATGAAGCATCAGGAGAGTCGGTCCGGAGCCCTCATCCAGATAGTGGACCGTGGCCCCGTCGATGTCCTGCCAGTGACTCTCGAACGGATACAGGTCCTCGAGAAACCAGTCGGGTCGTTCCACCGCCAACACGGTAGTTGGGCGGTCTCCCCACCGCGAGGGGGGCCTCCCTGACAGGAGGCCCCCCTTACGGCAGGAGATCAGCCTCGGTCTTCGCTCCGCCCGAGGGACCCGACAACCACTGCCAGCCCGAGGACGAGCAGGGCAAATGGGCCCACATAGCGGAGGTCGGAGATCTTCAGCGTCCAAGCGCCGAGTCCTTCCAGGAAGAACAGCACTCCTATGACGAGATAGATGACTCCCGCGAACAGCGTTCCTCTGTGCAGTCTCATCTGTCCACCTCTATGTTTCCGGCCGCCACGTCCAGATTCAACGTGAGGGCGAACTTTGCCGTGTCGAAGTCGTCACTTCGATAGGTGCGACTCACGGACAAGCCTTCGCTCTGTTGGCCCAACAGAGCGATCTGGCCGGCCCCGACGGCGGCATCGATGTCGACGGCGACATCCTGAGGGAGGGTTATGGTCAGGTCGCCGGCCCCGACCGTGATGTCGACGTTCGCCGACTCCGTCATGACCAGATCGCTCAGGTCGAGGTTGAGCTCGCCAAGACCGACGTCGTAGCGCGGCGCAAGCGTCGTCTGATCGGTCACATGGATGTTCCGCTGTCCGATTCCGCCATGGAAGGCGTCGGTCGGTGCTACCGCCACCGCCACGACGGCGATGGTCACGAACACGCCCGCTACCACCAGCCCCCGGTGCGGCCCCTCAAAGGAGCCAACCACCAATGCCAGGCCCATCACGGCGAGAATGGCCGGAAGGACCAGACCGGCCTGGATCTCGATTGCATCGATTGCATCGAGGAACCAGAGCCCACCGGTGACGATGAGGAGCGCTCCCAACACGACGGACCCATAAGGCCGTCTCCTCGGCGCCGGAGGCGTCTCGGCCTGGGGTCTCTCCAAAAGCTCAGTTGTGCTCACGACGACCTCCAAGCAAAAGGAGCCCGGCGCCGGCGGCCATGACTGCCAACGGCCAGGCCACACGATCGAACCAGGGCACCAGGTTGTTGAAGAGCAACACCAGCCCAATCGCTATCAGGATCACGCCGGCCGCAAGAGGCCCGCGGTTGTCGAGCCCGTCATGACGACCCCCAGTCGTCTCATCGGGCCTTGCCTCCGGGATCGCCAGCCATGAGATCAGATAGATCAAGATGCCGGCGCCGCCGCCCAGGGTCAGGACGACGAAGCCCAACCTGAACCAGACGGGATCTGTGTTGAAATAACGGCCCAAACCGCCGCAGATGCCGGCGATGACGCGGTCCTCGGTGCTCCTGCGCAGGCGCACCGTCTTCGTGTCCTCGGCAACCTTGGGGGGGCCTGTGTCCAGCTGTGCCATTACAGCCTCCTTTGGCGCAGCATCAGGCGTTTCACCAACGGCCGCCAGTGCCGAAAGACCCTTCCTCCAGAGTCCTCGCGAATTCCTAAAGGAAGGGCCCCACACGGCCGATCTCGTGGCTGAGACGAGAGCTGGTGCATTCGGGTGGAGATCGAACAGCTCAACGAATCGCAAGGGCCGAGACTCCTCGTTGTCTGCGGGGTGTTGCTGGCCCTCGTCCTCGTGTCGATGCCGAGAGCAGAAGCAGCCCTGACCGAAACGGAGTTCGAGCAATGTCTCGTCTCTGAGGTCAATCAAAGCCGCATCGACGCCGGGAGAACCGCACTGGCTTTCGCCCCAGATCTGGCACTCCAGGTCCGGGCCTTCTCCGCCAAGATGGCGGCCGAGGGCCACCTCCGCCATATGACCAACTCCGAGCGGGGTCAGATCCTGCCCGGTAACTGGACGAGCTGGGGCGAGAACGTGTATGCCGCCTCGGGCACATACGGACCCTCTTGCAGCCAGGTGCACGATAGTTTCATGGGCTCGCCACTTCACCGAGCCAACATCCTGGGCGCCGACTTCCAGTATTCGGCCATAGGCGTCCATATCGGAGACGAAGGCACGTGGGTCACCGAGTTGTTCTTTCGCGCCCCCGGATATCACCCAGCGGGGGAGGGCCGGTTCTGGGACGACGATGGCTCGATGTTCGAGTCGGCGATCGAGAAACTGGCCACGGCTGGGATCACCAATGGGTGCAACCCTCCGGTGAACGATCGCTTTTGCCCCGACCAGCCGGTCACTCGCGGACAGATGGCCGCCTTCTTCGGGCGGGCTCTGGGTCTCAGCGACGGCAGCGGGGCGAGTTTCGTCGACGATGATGGCTCGGTGTTCGAGTCGGCGATCGAGAAACTGGCCACGGCTGGGATCACCAATGGGTGCAACCCTCCGGTGAACGATCGCTTTTGCCCCGACCAGCCGGTCACTCGCGGGCAGATGGCAGCCTTCCTGACGCGGGCCTTGGGTCTCAGCGACGGCAGCGGGGCGAGTTTCGTCGACGATGATGGCTCGGTGTTCGAGTCGGCGATCGAGAAACTGGCCACGGCTGGGATCACCAATGGGTGCAACCCTCCGGTGAACGATCGCTTTTGCCCCGACCAGCCGGTCACTCGCGGACAGATGGCCGCCTTCCTGACGCGGGCCTTCGATCCGTAGCCCGCCGGGTCATCAACGCGCAGGGTGGTCCCAGGGATCCTCGGGATGGCCCGGGGCGATGGTCAACCGGGGCAGGAAGAATTGCACGAGAGGACCGATGACGAGGGCGAACACAACGGTCCCGATTCCAAAGGTGCCCCCCAACAGCCACCCGATCAACAATACTGTCACCTCGATCACCGACCGGGTCAGACGTATCGATGGGCCGCGTTTGGCAATGCCGGTCATCAACCCGTCTCTGGGCCCCGGTCCCAGTCCGGCACCGATGTAGAGGCCAGACGCGAGCCCGATCGACAAGATGCCGGAGAGGAGCATGAGCCAGGCGATCGTCGTGTTCCCCGCTTCCGCGACGATGACAGCGGTGACATCGATCACGACACCAATGACGAGGGCGTTGAACAAGGTTCCTAGCCCATACCGCTCGTGAAGGGGGAGCCAGAGGGCGAGGACCCCGACCGAGACGATTATCGACCATATGCCCACCGTGAGACCGAACTGCTCGGCGAGGCCCTGGTGGAGCACGTCCCATGGCGGCAACCCCAAACCCGATTGGAGCATCAGGCCGATCCCCACTCCAAACAGGACCAGTCCGAAGATCAGCTGCGTCAGACGCCGCTTCAGGCCGACCCCGGAAACGGGGAGTATGTGTTTGCTGGTCACGTGGGGCCCATCGCCTCGACAGGTTTGCGCTGGGCAAGGTAGACCCCGATGGAGACGAGAACCATTCCGAGGATGTCGAGAGGGCCGGGCGACTCTCCCAGGAAGATCCAGGCCAGCAAGGCTATTTGGACGAGCATCGTGTTGTTGATGGCCGCCGACTCCGTGGCAGACAGGACTTGGAGACTCCGATTCCAAAGGGTGAAAGCTAGGGCAGTGTTGACCAGGGCCAGCCATGCGATGATCAACCAGGCCCTCGGGCTCAGGTGGGGCATGCCTCCGGTGGCTACCCCGACCACCAGCAGGGCGATGGCCCCCACGGCCATGCTCACTCCCGTCACCACCAACGGCGATTGACGCCGAGTCCTGTTGGCTCGGCGTCCCATCAAGGAGGCGGCGGCGTTGGCGGCCAGGCCGACACTCGAGGCGATCATTCCCACCGTGGTGAATCCAAGGTCGCCGGAGAAATATGCGAGGGCACCGGCGAGGATCATCGCCGAGGCGGCCATCTGACGATGTGAAGGGGCTTCCCCGAGGGCCACAGTCGAGCTGACTGCAACGACGAGTGGGGTGAGAGAGAGAACGAGACTCGAAGTTGCTGCCGGCTGGCTGGCGATGGCTATGAACTGGGCACCCTGTGCTGCCGTGACGAAGACCAGGCCAAGCCCTCCCAGATAGAGCCAGTCGCCGCTGGTCATGGCGTGGACCTCGTCTCGGGTGCGCCGGCTGGACACGATCAAGCCGACCAGGATGAATGCTGCCGCCCCATACCGAAGCCCGGCGAAGAGAATCGGCGAGAGCTCTTCGCTGTCGAGCACCCACCGGATGAGAATCCACGAGGACGACCAGAGAACGGTGACGAAAAGGGCGATGAAGACGGCGCCGGTGTGCTCCGGCCGGGATCTGGACATCGCTCCTCCTTGTCGGCACGCGTTGAAGTCGTGCCAACTTGTCCCCTCGAGGCTTTTGTCCAGTGAGGTGCGGGCCTGGGTTACAGGCGTTCTGTGGCGCTCGGACCAGGCACCGTGTGAACGGCCGGAACCCTAGCCACCCTTGGGTCGGCGCCAACAGCCTAGATCGCCTCAGATGTCGTGCCAGCGATGACGCCGGCCCGGGCAATAACCTCACAGCATGGATGCACCGACGGTTCAGCTGGTCGTGACTTGCCTCGTGGACGCCCTAGCCCCCGAGGTCGGTCGGGCCGCGTTGGGAGTGCTCGAGGATGCCGGCTGCAATGTCGAGTACCCCGAGGGGCAGACCTGTTGCGGTCAGCCCGCCTACAACGTTGGGCTCCACGATGAGGCCCGGAAGATGGCAGAGCACGCATTGGATGTGCTGGGGCCTACCGAAGGCCCGATCGTGATCCCCTCTGGCTCGTGTTCTCTGATGATGTCGCGGCATTACCTGGAATTGTTTGCCGGGACCGGCCGTGACCATGAAGCCCGGGTGGTGGCGGCCAGGGTGCGAGAGCTCACGCAGTTCCTCGTTGACGATCTCGGCGTCGAGCCCGAGGCGTCCTGTGAGGGTTGTGTGATCGCCTATCACCACTCCTGTCACGGCTTGCGCGGCCTCGGCTTGAAGGAGCAGGCCGGGAAGCTCCTCGCCGGCCTCGACACGGTGCCACTCGATGGCGCAGAAGAGTGCTGTGGCTTTGGCGGCCTTTTCGCCGTTGAGATGCCACCCGTCTCGGCCGCGATCATGAACGAGAAGCTGGATCGGGTGGAGGCTTCCGGTGCGAACACCCTCGTGGGGGGCGATGTCTCGTGTCTGATCCACATGGAGGGCGGGCTGCGGCGACGGGGCTCTCCGGTGGAGGTGAGGCACATCGCCGAGATCCTCCGGAGGCGAAAGGGGTGAGTGCCAGCGCCGAACCGGTCACTTTCGTACAACGCTCAGAGAGACTCGTGGGCACTCACGAGGCCAGAGCCGTGGATCGCGGGATGCGTCACATGACCTTGGCGCGGGAGGCGGCGTTTGAAGAGTTGGAGATCGGCGAGAGCCTTCGAGATCGGGCTCGCGCTATCCGTCTCGGGGCACTGGCCGAGCTCGATGGGCTCCTCGCTCGTTTTGCCGACGAATTGACCGAGGCCGGTGGCCGGGTTCACTTCGCCTCCGATGCCGACGAGGCCAATCGCATCGTCGCCCGGATCCTGACCGACAGTGACGCCAAGTCCGTCGTGAAATCGAAGTCGATGGTCACCGAGGAGATCAGGCTGAATCCGTACCTGGAACAGCGCGGATTCGACGTGGTCGAAACCGATCTCGGTGAGTTCATCGTCCAGCTCGCGGGGGACACGCCCAGTCACATCATCGCCCCCGTGCTCCACATGACGAGAGAAGACGTCGGTGCGCTGTTCGCCGAGAAGCTGGGCGTCGAGGAGACACACGATCCGGCTCTGCTCAACGCAATCGCCCGGGCGCATCTCCGGGACAAATTCCTTCGTGCAGATGCAGGCATATCAGGAGTGAACATGGCGATCGCCGAATCGGGCACCGTCGTCCTGGTCACCAACGAGGGCAACGGCAGACTCACGACCACTGCACCCCGCGTCCACATAGCTCTGATGGGCATGGAGCGAATCGTCCCGCGATGGGAGGACGCTGCGGTCATCCTCGAGGTGCTTGCCAGGTCGGCAACCGGTCAACGTCTCTCTGTTTACACCAACCTCGTCACCGGCCCCAGGCGCTCGACCGACCCTGATGGCCCCGACCAGGTCCATGTCGTCATCATCGACAACGGGCGATCTGCGATTCTGGGCGGTGAGACCGCGGAGATCCTCGCCTGCATCAGATGTGGGGCCTGTCTCAATGTGTGCCCGGTCTTTCGCACGGTCGGTGGTCACGCCTATGGGACCGTGTACTCAGGCCCGGTAGGGTCCATCGTCACTCCCGGGCTTCATGGCATGGACCCGTGGTGGGAGCTGCCATTCGCCTCCACGCTGTGTGGCGCATGTGAAGAGGTCTGCCCGGTGCGAATCCAGATCCCCACGATGCTCCTCGGGCTGCGTCACATCGCTGCAGTCGAAGGCCGTTTGCCGGGATGGCTCAACAGAAGCATGGGTCTCTACGCAAAGATCACCGCCGTCCCATCGAGATGGGGTCGAGCCAAGCGATGGGCGGCGCGTTTGTCGGGGCTCGTCTCCGCCCGTGGGTGGATTCGACGTTTGCCGGGGCCGGCCCGGGGATGGACCGCGTATCGCGACTTCCCACGCCCGTCACGCCAGTCCTTCTCAGAGTGGTGGAGCTCGAACCGTGGATCGTGAGCGATTTCTGGAGCGAGTGGCTGCTTCGGTGGCCTCGGGCCACCTTCCCGCCATGGCGCCCGTCGCCGAACGGCTCCCCGAGATGGGCCCGATCGACTTGTTGGGCCTGTTCCGAGAAAGAGCCCGGTCCGTCGACGCCGAGGTCCACGGGCCCGTCGCGCGACACGGAGTGCCGGCCAAGGTGGCAGGGCTCATCGCTTCGATGGAGCCCAAGATCTTCATCGCCTGGGACGATCTACCCGTTCCGGGTGTCCCCGCCGCCCTCGCCGCCGCCGGTTGGCGACGCCTGGGCCATTCGGTTGGCTCGGAGACCCGCCTCGACGATCAGTTGGAGTATGGGGACTTGACGCTGGGGGTGACTGGCGCCGATGCCGGCCTGGCCGAGTCCGGAAGCGTGGTCCTGGGCCACGGGCCGGGGCGGCCCCGGATGGCGAGTCTGATCCCCGAGACCCATGTCGTCCTGTTGGAAGCACCCTCGATTGTTCGGACTCTGAGCCATTGGGCGGAGAAAAACCCCGATTCGGCGCGACGAACCGCCAACCTGGTGGTCATCACCGGTCCCAGCCGCACCGGCGACATAGAGCTTCAACTGAATTTGGGTGTTCATGGGCCGAGACAGGTACACATCGTGGTGATCGAGTGAGTGGGCTGAGACCACCGCCAAGGGAAGACAAGCCGGGCGGCGTCGTTCTCCGCATCCTGGGTCTCGTCCTCTTGGTTCTGATCGCCGGGACGGTGATCTACTCGGCCGTGACCCAGCAGCGTCTCGAGCTGATCGAGGACACCACCGTCTCCGAGTTGGACATCAACACGATCGTGGATGTCGATGGGATCGAGTTGAACGTCGTTCGGGAGGGTGAGGGCACCGTTCCTCTTGTCCTCCTCCATGACGTCGATGTCGCCGGTGGGGCGCTGTGGGACTCGGTAGCAACCCAATTGGCCCCGGACTTCGACATCATCAGGGTCGATCTGCCCGGCTTCGGGCTGAGTCAGAGATTCCCGGAAGAGGGCCCGCCCCACACGGTCGCATCGATGGCCGAGATCGTTTCGAACCTGCTCTCCCAAACCGTCGATCAGCCGGTGGTGGTGGTGGGTGTGGGTCTCGGTGGCGAAGTCGCCGCCGAGCTTTCTGTGAGCAACCCCGACCAGGTCGCAGCACTGGTGATGATCGATGTCGACTTCTACGACAAGGGCGGCTGGGCCGAGTTCCTGGAGAAGCTTCCTTGGTTGGGCCGGGCCGCCACGTTCACGTTCGATTCTGGCGGCAATCTGGGCGCCTCTCGCTGGGCGCCGCACTGTGGTGACGAAGGCGGGTGGTGCCCGACGGCCTCCCAGGTGGCGGCAAGGGACCTGGCGGAGACCATCGTGGGCACGACCGATTCACTTCGAGCGTTCAGACGGACTCCCGCCGCTTCCCTGGTCCCATCGAAGCTCGGTGAGATCGAAGCTCCCACCTATTACCTGTGGAGCCAATCGGGGAACGTTCCTCGCCAGTCTGTCGACAAGGTGCAGCAGGCCATGCCGGACGCCCAGTTCGACGTCGTGGCAGACGCATGGAGGGCCCATCTCGAGGCTCCCGAGACGGTGGCGGAGGCCATTCGATCGATCTCGCCCTGATCGGGCACCGGGACTTAAGTCCCACGCATTAATGCCGTCGTGCCCTGGTGATGAGACTCGTCGCGCCCGACGATTCAAAGTGACGCAGACATTTTGAGCTGCACGGGCAAAGGAGATCCCATGAAGCGCCTTGTGGTGCTCGGATCGGGAACAGCAGGGACGACTGTGGTCAACAAGCTTCGTCCGAGGCTGGGAAGAGACGACTGGGAGATTGTCGTCATCGATCAAGAGCCAACTCATTTCTACCAACCTGGCTACCTGTTCATACCGTTTGGCATCTACCAACCCGATCAGGTCCAGAAGCCAAAGAAGAGATTCATACCTGAGGGAGTCGATCTCATCATCGGTGAGATCGACCGGGTCGATCCCGACGCCGACAAGGTGCTCCTCCGTGACGGCTCGGAGATCGACTACGACTACCTGGTCATCGCCACCGGAACCACGCCGAGACCTGGGGAGACCCCGGGTGTGGAAGGCGAAGAGTGGCGCAAGAGCGTCTTCGACTTCTACACGTATGAAGGCGCGACGGCATTGGCGGACAAGCTTCGCACCTGGGATGGCGGTCGTTTGGTGGTTCACATCACCGAAATGCCGATCAAGTGCCCGGTTGCACCCCTCGAGTTCACTTTCCTCGCCGATAGCTATTTCACGGAGCGGGGTATGAGGGATCGTGTCGAGATCACATTCGTGACCCCCCTGGATGGCGCATTCACCAAGCCGGTGGCCTCCAAGATGTTGGGGGGGATGTTGGAGAATCGCAAGATCGCACTGGAGGCCGACTTCTACATCGAGTCGGTGGACAACGAGGCAAAGAAGATCGTGTCCTATGACGAGAGAGAGATCCCCTTCGATCTGCTGGTCACGATCCCGCTCAACATGGGCGCCGACTTCATCGCCCGGAGTGGGCTCGGAAACGAGTTGAACTACGTCCCTGTCGATCACGAGAACTTCCGATCGCCGAAATGGGCGAACATCTTCGCCATCGGCGACGCCGCCGATCTGCCCACCTCGAAGGCCGGCTCGGTTGCGCACTTCGCGGTGGAGATCTTCACGGAGAACTTCCTCCAGTGCATTCGCGGGGAGGAGATGACCCACTCCTTCGATGGCCACTCCAACTGCTTCATCGAGTCGGGTGGCGGCAAGGGGATGATGATCGACTTCAACTACGAGACACAGCCCCTCCCGGGCAAGTACCCCTTGCCCGTGGTCGGTCCGTTCTCGTTACTCGAGGAGACAGAGATCAACCACTTCGGGAAGCTGATGTTCAAATGGGTGTATTGGAATGCCCTGCTCCCCGGTCGTGAGCTGCCGATCCCGGCTCTGATGTCGATGGCCGGGAAGAAGGAGGTGTCAGAGTGACCACCGCCCTCATCACCAAATCCGTCGAACAGCGTCTCTCGGAGATAGAGGGGCAGATTGCCTTCCTGGTTGAAGACGCCAGAGCGCGGCAGTCGGCTCACGAGTCGATGTCGGACCTGGCCGCCGATCTCACCCCGATAGCCCGTCAGGGGATGGATTCCGCTACCGGCCTGCTGGCTCGTGCCGAAGACAAGGGCTACATCGAATTCGCCCAGAGCGGGGTAGGCGTCGTTGATCGGGTCGTGGCTTCCTTCACGAGTGAGGACGTCGAGGCCCTCGGCGACAACATCGTCCTCATCCTGAGGACGGTCAAGGAGATGACTCAGCCCGAGATCATGCAGATGCTGCAGTCCACCTTCCACAACGTTCAGGTCCAGGACGAGTTGATGCTGGATCCACCGGGTTTGCTCGCACTGCTCCGGCAGATGCGTGAGCCGGACGCGCGAACGCGGGCTCGCCAGGCTGTTGGCCGCCCTTCGGTCGATGGGCCAAGTTCCAGAAGTGACAAACAACAGAGAGGAGAACCAGGGATGAGCCAGGCAACGATCGCGGGTCATGACGTCCACCTAGATGAGGAGGGCTTCATGACCGAATACGACGAATGGGACGAGGATCTGGCGAAGACGCTGGCGACGAACATCGGCATCGACTTGACCGACTCCCACTGGAAGGCAATTCGGTATCTGAGGGACGACTTCAAAGTCGAAGGTGAGACGCCAACACTTCGCAGGGTATCCACCAACGCCGGGATTCCCACCAAGGAGCTCTTCCAGCTGTTTCCCAAGAAACCCGCCAAGAAGATGGCGTATATCGCAGGTCTGCCCAAGCCGGCCGGCTGCGTCTGAGAAAGGTGCCTGTCATGACCACAACAATGGAAGCCCCTGTCCCGGTCTTCGACGACGAGGCCACGGATCGAAAGCTCGCCATCATCTGCTCGAAGGGCTCGCTGGACATGGCCTACCCCGGACTGGTGTTGGCCAATGCCGCCCTTGGTGAAGGAATCGAGACTCATCTGTTCTTCACCTTCTGGGGATTCGACATGATCAACAAGGAGACGATGGCGCATCTGAAGTTCACGCCTGTCGGCAATCCGGCGACTCACATGCCGACGATGCTGATGGGTCTCCCCGGCATGACCGCCTTCGCCACCCACATGATGAAGAAGCAGATAGAGGGCATCGACATACCGGACGTGCCCGAGTTTCTCGAGCTGATCACCGACGCCGGGGGGCATCTGTGGGCCTGCCGCATGTCGGCCGACATGATGCACATCACGGAAGACAAGCTCTATGAGCGTGTCGAGGGGATCATCAGCGCGTCCGACTTCATGGAGATCTCCGAGGGCGCCCAGACGATATTCATCTGAGACCCTCGTTCTCGTGCCGCCGGGGCGCTTGCGTCCATGATGCTCAGGGCCGGATCAGAACCTTGCCCGTGGTCTTGCGTCCTTCCAGTGCCCGATGCGCCCCGGCGGCCTCTTCCAGGGGGAACTCGGCTCCGATTCGAACCTGAAGCAGGCCGGCTTCGATCCAGTCGAACAGCTGACCCGTTCGCGCCATCACCTCTTCTCTCGACCTCGTGTAGTGGGCGATGGTGGGTCGGGTGAGAAAGAGGGATCCTTTTTGGGCGAGGATGAGTGGTGAGATCTCGGGGACGGGACCGGAGGCGTTGCCGAAGGTGACCATCATCCCCCGGACGGCGAGCACATCGAGACCCTCGAGGAACGTGTCGGCGCCAACACCGTCGTAGACGACACTCATCGACTTCGGCCCCGATAACTCCTCTATCGCCGAGCGAAAGCTCGATTGCGTGTACACGATCACATGGTCGGCACCGGCCGCACGGCTCAGTTCTGCCTTGTCCTCGGTGCCGACCGTGGTGAACACGGTGGCACCGCGGATCTTGGCTATCTGGGTGAGCAGCAGTCCCACACCTCCCGCTCCGGCATGGATCAGGCACTTGTCCCCTGGGGAGAGGGGATAGGTGTCGGTGGCCAGGTAATGGGCTGTGATCCCCTGGAGGAGGGATGCAGCGGCCACCCCGGTGTCGACCGATGACGGTATGGGTATCGCACTTTCTGCCGGGATCACGTGTTGTTCGGCGTAGGAGCCGAGTGTGTCGACCCAGCCGACCGTGTCGCCCACTTCGAATCCGGTGACCCCTTCTCCCAACTCCAACACGGTGCCGGCGCCCTCGAGGCCCGGCGTGAACGGCAGATCCAGCCGATACAGACCCGTTCGGTGGTATGTGTCGATGAAATTGAGGCCGGCGGCGCCGACTTCGACCAGAAGCTCTCCTGCTCCAGGCCCGGGCTCGGCGATCTCGGCGACAACGAGTTTGTCGGCATCCCCGAGCTCCGACACGACGATGGCCCTCACCGCTGCTCGACCTCCCACCCTCTCGATCGGAGCTCGTCGGCGAGGAGCTCGTCGGTCAGATAGGAGAGGTCGGGGCCGCCGGTGTCGACATCCAGGCATCGCTGAACCGGATCGCGAAGTGTCCTGGCCCATGCCTTGCCCCTCGCCTCGGCTTCGAGGCTGATGGTGCCGTCTCCGTTTACCAGGTAGACATGGGCCGTGATCTGGGGGTTGGCTCGCGAGCCGCGCTCACCGTATACGAGCAGCACCCCGCCGACGGGGACGTCCTGGATTCCGCCGGTGGCCACGAAGGGCCCCTCGTATGCCCAGCCCGACGTCTTTGAGCTGTCCACCGAGTCGACGATCTTTGCCCAATTCTTGTGTCTTTCGTCGCCCACGAGCGGGACGTCGACAGGCACCAGCACCCGATCCGACATGTTGCGAGAGTAAACCAAGAACGGGGAGAGCCGCGAAGCTGATTCGATACGCTTTACCCTGATTCCCATGGCAAAGCTCCGCCTCTTCGCCAATCTGCGTGAAATCGCCGGTGTGTCGCGTTTGGAGCTCCCTTCCGAGACGGTCGGCGGGATTATCGATGCAGCGTCGGACAGGTTCGGCCCCGAGTTTCGCCGCGGTGTCGAGACCTCGCGTATCTGGATCAACGGCGAGACCGCTTCGCTGGACGACGCCGTCGGGGACGATGACGAGGTGGTCGTGATACCTCCGGTCTCGGGGGGTGGTCAGCCGGTCTCGGCCATCTCCGCAGTCGATCTTGCCGGTCTCGCCCCGCTGGTGGTAGCGGCTCTTGCGGTGCTGGCCAACTTCCAGAGCCAGGAAATCTGGGCTGCGACCGTAGTGGCCATCGTGGCGGTCTGGGCGGTCGATCTCGAGGCGGTGATGACCTCGAGAGGGCGAGCCTTCTCCGGGCTGGCGGTCGTGTCCACCTCGGCGATGTCGGCGATGGCCGCCCATGTGCTCGGTGGTGCCGGGTATGCACTATCCGTGGGTCTCGCCGTGGCCGTTGGCTTCGGCTGGGCGGTCGCATTTCCCCGCTACCGAAGCGTCGACGTGTTCAGCCCAACTGTGATGGTGTCGTTGTTCGCCGGCCTTGGTGCGGCATCGCTGGTTCTCGCTCGTTCCTCCCATTCGCCCCAGGCGCAGGCGGTGGATGTCTTCCTGGCGGCCGTCATCACCGGGATCCTGCTCGGTGCCGTGGCAGAGCGAATGCCGGCTTTCCCCCTGATCGACCCGTTCACCGTCACGGCGATCGGAACGATCCTCGGCGCAGTCGGTGCTGCCTTGCTATGGGATCTCGACGTTGTCAACTACCTGTTGGTCGGGATCGGCCTCGCGGTGGCGTTGGTGGCCGGGCGCGGTCTCTCATCGATGTTGCGTCTCGGCCGTGTGGCTCTGAGCGAGCGCTCACCTGGCTTGCTCGTCTGCATCGACGGTGTCGCCCTCGCTGCCGCGGTGCTGTTTCCCTTGGTGGTGATGGTCTTCTGATCGTCTACTCGTCGTCACGTCGGTGAGCGTGCGATCCAGAACTACTGCAAGGGATGGGTGGTGGTTACTCTTTAAGACGATGCCTGCCACCAGAAAACGGGTACGCGTCGCAACCCTCGTCGCACTGATCGGGCTGTTGGCACCACTCTTCCCGGCGACAGTCCAGGCCGTCACCAAGACACAGGTCGAAGAAGCCTGTGCGGATTCGCGCGCCCAGCTCGACGCCTATCGATCCGCTCAGGACGATTTCTCACAGTCCGCCGAGAACTATGAGACGGCTTTGGCCAACGTCGACAGGGTGGAGCGGAAGCAAGAGGCGGTCCAGGGATCGGTGAGCAGTCACTCCCAGCAGCTCGATTCGTTGCAGACACAGATCGAAGAGCAAGCCGTAGAGCTGTACATGAGGGGCGGTTTCTCCAATCCTGGCGTAATCCTCTCCGCATCGTCCGTCGACGAGTTCATGACGTCTTCCGAGTTCCTGACGGCGGCCACCACCGGTGGCCAGAAATCGATCGATGAGCTGATCGCGGCGCGCAGCGAGCTGAACCGGTTTCAGGGGGATCTCGACGAGACACATGTCGAGTTGGAGCAGGTGCAGGCGGACAAGTTGGATGCCATGAACCAGCAACAGTCGGCGATGGAGGCCGAGCAGGCCGCCTACGCCAAGCTGTCGGGACGGTGCAAGGACCTGACGGCCAAATATGACGCCGAACAGGCGGAGATCAAGGCGCGGGCCAGGCAACGCGCCGCCGGCTCGGTCCAGGTCGGGTCTTTCATCTGCCCGATCACACCGGGCCGAACTTCTTTCATCGACTCTTGGGGTTATCCCCGTTCGGGTGGCCGGCGGCATAAGGGCAACGACATGATGGCCGCATATGGGGAGCCGATTTACGCGGTCGCCAGCGGAAGTGTCTCGATCGGGAATGGTGGTCTGGGCGGCAAGACCATCTGGCTGACCGCCGAGAATGGCGTGGCCTACTACTACGCCCATCTATCCAACTGGAACGTCTCATCGGGACGGGTTTCCCAGGGCCAGACCATTGGTTTCGTCGGTGACAGCGGCAATGCCTATGGGGGGCCGCCCCATCTTCACTTCGAGATCCACCCCGGTGGGCGCGGCGCTCCGGCCGTTCCGCCTTACGCCACCCTCGCCGCGGCGTGCAAGTAACCTGCTCCGGGTGACTGAGAACCGACGCCGCATCGACATCGTCCTCGAGCCTGAGTATCTCGAGGACCTCGAAGACATCGATCTCGACGAGCTGAGGAAGCGGCGGGTCACCGCCGAAGACGTAGAGGCTCAGATCTCGTATTACCGGAGGCTCCTGCATGGCCGGATGGATCTCCTCAACTTCGAGATGAGACGCAGGAGTGGCGAAGAGGAGCGGACTCTCCTCGATGCCCTGCCCGAGATCCTCGCCTCCGGGATGATCCTTGGAAGCGAGCCCAACCTGCGTCACATCGACACCATGCCCCCGATTCCGACTACGACCGGCCGTCGCCTGATTGACAAGATCATGGATGACGGCGTTCTCACTCAACTGCCTGAATTGACGGACGACGAAGTTGGCGAGGCCATCGAGCGGCTCAGAGAGGTCGAGAGCCAGCTCTCCGTGCAAAGGCGTGAGCTGCACTCCGTGATCGACGCGCTTCAGGATGAGATCATCACCAGGTATCGGAGTCAGCAGGGCGAGTCCCAACCCGCCGGTTGAGCCTGCTCGCCGCCAGGGTCCGCTCCGGCCTCGTCGAGACCTTGCACGATGGCGCGGTGGCCGTGGTGTCTCGGGACGGCTCTCTCCTCGCTCACGCCGGTGACATCGACCGGCCTTTCTTCCTCAGGTCGGCGGCCAAGCCATTTCAAGCTGCCGTGGCTCACGGCCTTGGAGCCGACCTGACGTCGCTCGAGCTGGCCGTGGCATCCGCCTCCCACGAGGGGTTGCCGGTCCATGTCGCACTGGTGGGCTCGATACTCGCCAGATCGGGTCTCGATTCGAGCAATCTCGGCTGTCCCCCTGCGTGGCCCATCTCGAGTGAGGAGGTGCGGAGGCTGGCAAGAGCCGGCAACACGCACCCCAGGCCTATCTGGCACAATTGCTCCGGCAAGCATGCATCCTGGCTGCGGGCAAGTCAGGAGAGGAACTGGCCCCTTTCGACCTACCTGGAGCCAGAGCATCCACTTCAGAGGGCGATCATCGAGACGGTATCGGCGCTCGGCGATATGTCGGTAGGGCCGGTAGGCGTCGATGGTTGTGGCGCCCCGGTAATGCGAACCACCACCCGTGTGATGGCCAGGCTGTTCGCCGCATTGGGGAACGAGCCGACGCTGCAAGCGGTCTTCGTCGCGATGCATCGCTATCCGGCCATGACCTCAGGGTGGGACAACAGCGATTCACGTCTCGCCGTCGTGTCGAACGTGGCCGCCAAACGCGGCGCCGAAGGTTGTCTGGGGCTGGCGACCCTTCATGGGCCGGGGGTCGCCGTCAAGTCCTGGGACGGCTCCGAAGAAGTGGCGAGTGTGACCATGGCGGCGGTACTGACTGAGATCGCGGTTGGCTCGTCCTACGTCGCAGATCAGCTTTCGCCGATGACCCGGGCACCGATCCCAGGGGGCGGTAGGGAGGTCGGCGCGCTCGAGAGTCGCCTCGAGCTGAAGTGGGAGTGATAGCCGAGCTCGGCGTCACAGTTTGAGGAGGTTGTCGCGAAGCGATCATATTTCTCTCCGAGACAGGTTTGAGACTTCGCCGGGGTTGGTACCAACTGTCACCGGATTTCGAGGGTTGGAGACAGAACGGCTATGACCGCTACCGCAACAGTGGATCTTCCCAATTTGGCCGACGCGATCGAGCTGAGAGTCGTGGCCGAGCCGACCTCGGCAGCAATTGCCAGGGCCTTCGTGAGGGAGCACGCAACTCTCGACTGCATACGTCACGCCGAAGCCGCGCTCCTGGTCACCGAGTTGATCGGCAATGTGATGAAGCACTCGCCGGACACCGACGAGATCGTGATCTCGGTTCATCAGGATCGTGCTCGCGGGTTGATTGTCAGTGTCTCGCACCCCTACCCGGCGCCATTGACATCTCCCACCAAGGGCGTGGGCTTCATGTTTCTGGATCGTCTGACCAAGGACTGGGGCCACCATCACGACGGCGAGTCGCTCGTTGTGTGGTTCGTGCTCCGCTCACCAGGCACTGTCACCATCCCTCCAGAGGTGTCGGATATCGAGCTCGTCACGAGAATGGCGGAGGACCCGGCGGCATGTTCGGATGAGCTGCTACGTCGTCACCAAGACCTGGCGACCTCGATAGCGCGGAGATATCGCGGAAGAGGGGTCGACGACGAGGATCTCCTCCAGGTGGCGAACATGGCGCTGGTCAAGGCCATCCAACGATACGACCCGTCTCTCGGGATGATTCGCCCGTTCGCAGCGGCCACCATCTCAGGTGAGCTGAAACGCCTGCTCCGAGACAAGGGATGGTCGCTGCGGGTCCCGCGACCCGTCAAGGAGCTTTCACTCCAAGTGGTCAAGACATCCGAGGAGTTGGCCCAGCGACTCAATCGACCGGCGGAGATCGCCGAGATCGCCGCACATCTCGATGTGAGCGAGTCTCGAGTGATCGAGGCTATGAACGCATTGGCAGCCTATGCCACGAGCTCCATTGATCAGCCCAACTCGGAATCGGCTATGGCATTGGTCGAACTCATCAGGAAAGATGACATGCGCCTGATGATGGCCGATGATCGAGTGGTGGTCGAGCAGGCGCTTGCTCAGCTGTCGGAGCGAGAACAGCGGATTCTCGATCTCAGATTCAACGAGGACATGACTCAGTCCGAGATCGCCGCTGAACTGGGGATTTCACAGATGCACGTCTCGAGGCTCTTGTCCGCTGCCCTCAATCGTCTCGAGCATTTGATCGGAACTGAAGGACATCAGAACTGACTCGCCATCTGGAGACGGTGACCGGCTTCGACCTACGACGTCGAAACGCAACGGCTTTCGAAGTGTGAAGGGCTGGACCCGGACATTCCGGAGGTCCACGTGGTCGACCGGGGAACCTGACGTCAGTCCGCTCGGTTCGATGTAGGTTCGCTCATGTCAATCACGAGCCGGACATGAGATATTCGACCGACATCCAGGTACCCGATGACGTCGGCACCGGCCGTGGCCCCGGCTCGATTTGGACGTGGCCCGATCGCATCGGTCCCATCGGGATGCCGGCACTCCTTGCCCTGGTCATGGTTTCCTACGGCTTCGGCTCGGAGCTCGCGTTGCTCCTCATCGAGGCCTCTGGCCTGCAAGGCGTCCTGTTCATCCCGGCCGGGATAACCGTTGCGTTTCTCCTTCGTATCCCACGACGTCATTGGTGGATCGTGCTCCTGGGCGCAGGGTTGGCCGAGTTCGTCATGGATGTCGGCGGCGGACTGACCCCAAGCCAGGCACTTGGCTTCTCGGTGGCAAATATGGCCGAGCCTCTTTTGGGAGCGGCCGTGGTGACAGCCACGTGTGGTGCGGTTGATCTTGCCCGGCGCAGACAACTTCTTTGGTTCATCCTCGGGGCCGTCATCCTCGGCCCCGCCGTCGGCGCCGCCATCGGCGCCGGCGCAGATCAACTGTTCGGTGGCGACGACTGGTTGACCACGTTCTCCCAGTGGTGGCTCGGCGATGCCCTCGGGGTGATCCTGGTCGGCAGCTCCATACTGGCTTGGGGCTCCAGTCCTGACAGACGCTCCCTGCGGTCGGCTTGGGGTGGTCTTCTCATCGTGGGCTCGGTGGCGCTGACTGTCGTGGTATTCAGTTGGACCGACCTTCCCATCGTCTTTTCGTTCCTCGTCGGCGTGGTGGGCGCCGGTGTCGTCTTTGGCATCAGAGCAGTTGCCATCACCGCCCTCGCCATCGCGTTGACGATTGCCATCCAACTGACCGTCGAGGGGGGAACGTTGATCATCGGGTTGTCCCCGGCGGCGGCGTTGGTCTTGATCAAGATGCAGATGGCCGTCTTCACTGTCGCCGGCCTGCTGGTCGCCGCCGAGTCGAATGAGAGGGAGTTGGCGACATCGGTCGCGGCGAGGGCGGCCATCGAAGCCGAGTCGCTCGAACGGGAGCGGAAACAGCACCATGATCTCGCCATCCAGCTGCAGATGGGCATGCTGCCCGACAGGCTGGTCGCCCGGCCCGGTCTCGACATTGCGGCCCGTTTCGAGGCTGCCAGCGACATCTTGGAGGTGGGTGGCGACTGGTACGACACGATCCAATTGCGTGATGGGCGGATCGGGGTCGTGGTCGGAGATGTAGTCGGCCACGGCATCGACGCCATGATC
Source organism: uncultured Acidobacteriota bacterium (assembly GCA_963822895.1). GTDB lineage: Bacteria > Actinomycetota > Acidimicrobiia > Spongiisociales > ZC4RG35 > JARDZU01. The sequence continues at coordinate 199,794 of CAWGJI010000026.1, read as the reverse complement.
GCCATGGGTCGAATGCGAACAGCCCTGGCTGCACTCGCCATCCACAACGACAACCCCTCCTCGCTCCTGACCGAGTTGGATGAGTTCGTGGGCGGACCTGACGGCACCGGGTATGCCACTGTCTTCTATGCGATCGTCGACCTCGATCGGGAGACTGTCGAATACGCATCCGCAGGGCATCCCCCGGGCCTTCTCGTGTCTCCGGACGGAGGCACCCAGTGGCTCGATCAGGGCCAGACAGAGCCTCTCCTCGGAGAGCTTCCGATTCGTCATCACGCATTGGTACAACTCGAGCGGGGCAGCACACTCGTCGTGTACACGGACGGGCTGGTGGAGCGACGAGGCGAATCCTTGGAGAAGGGTCTTGCCCGTCTCGAGAAGCTGATCTCGAAGCTCGCCGACCGTCGCCCCGACGAGATCTGCGATGGCCTGTTCGAAAGCCTGGCCTCCGGCCTGGGGCAGGACGATGATGTGGTGGTGCTGGCGCTGAAGAACTCGATGGATCCTCAGGAGTTCTACGAGGTCTTCCCGGCGGTCCCGGAGATGATGCGAACGATTCGCTCCTCACTTCGCTCCTGGATATCCAGGAGAGGGATCCCGGAAAGCGTTGGCGAGGACCTGCTGCTCTCGGTCGGTGAGGCAACGGCCAACTCCGCCCGCCACGCCTATCTGGGTGCCTTGGCCGGCGAAGTCACGGTGCGGATCACACTCATCGACGACGTCCTGAACGTCGAAATCAGTGACAACGGCAGATGGCGGGACCGATCCGACGATCACTCAGCGGGTTTGGGCTCGCAGATAATCGCCTCCCTCACCGAGGATCTTCGTGTGGAGAGAACCGGTCGGGGGACGATGGTCGCCTTTCGGCTGCCGGTCAGTCCCTCGAAGCGAGAGGATGTTCCTTCGCCTTCACGCCGATGACTTGATACAGTTTGGCGTGCGGCTCCTCTGGACCTCGGGAGTTGGCACCGGGATTGGATGTTCGGTACAAACTCGCCAGAGAAGAAATGACATTGGACAAGACCTCTCGGGACCTCTTAACCGTCAACACAGAGCCGTTGGGCACAGATACGCTGATCGTTCGCATGGTCGGCGAGATCGACCTTTCCTCCGCTCACATCCTGTCCGCTGAGCTCGGCGAGCTCGCCAAGCGCCACCTCGAGGATGTGGTCCTCGACGCGACCAAGGTCACCTTCATGGACTCGACCGGTCTCCACGCGTTGGTGGAGGGCAAACGGGCATTGCATAAAAGCGACACGCGCATCTACCTGGTCCCGTCTTCGCAGGTCCGTCGGGTTCTCGAGCTCGTGTTCCCCGATCCACTTTTTGCCCACCGGCTGGACTCGGTCGAGGAGGCCATCGCCGCCATAGACGGAAGGCCTGCCTGACAGGGGCTTTCGAGGGAGTTGGTCTCATCCGACCTCGAGCTGGGCCGCTGGCTGCGTCCAAGGCGAGATCGAGCTCCTTCACGATGGGCCTACGAACGGTTTGCCCTCCAGGTCCTCATGATCCCCCGGCTGCTCCCCGAGCAACCTGAGGTCGGCCGGTCCGGGGCTTCACCAAAGACGACATGAGTGGCGTCCTCGTACAGCTCACACGCGGTGCAATCCTCGGCTCGTGACGCAAGCTCTGGCAGAGACATGCCGGACCAGCTGGTCTCGTTGGGGGAGGTCATGCCCCTGCCTGATCGTTCGAAAAACAAGTTTCGAGGAATGGCCTGGGCGGGTACCTGATCCCTACCTCCAACGAAACAGGATTTGATCAATGCTCAGAACACCTATGAATCGGATGACTCCCTTGCGTGTCGGGATTGTCTCGACCTTCCCTCCCACACAGTGCGGCATCGGCCGTTTTGCTCGATCCCTCGTCGACTCGCTGAACGAGGCCGATTCGTCACTCGAGATCCGCATCGTGCGTCTCAACACCGAGCATTCTCCTCGCGTGGCCCGCAGCGACGTGGTCATGGATATCGACCCGGAGAACCCGATCGGCATACGTGCCGCGGCCCGACACCTCAGGGGCTATGACCTCTGCCTGATCCAGCATGAATTTGGGATCTTCGGGGGCGACGACGGATCGTCGATCATCGATCTGGTTGAGTCTCTGGACCTCCCGATCGTGGTGGTCCTGCACACGGTCCTGGCCAATCCAAGCCCGCGGCAGAAGACAATCGTGGAGACCCTCGCTGCCAATGCCTCCCTGGTGGTCACGTGCAACTCCGCGGCGCGGATCCTCCGTGAGCGATACGCCATCCAGGGCGCACCAATTCGAGTCATTCCACATGGCGCCCAATGGACGGCCCAGCCACCCAATCATCAGCCACGCAGGCAGTTGATCACCTGGGGCCTGCTCGGACCGGGTAAAGGCCTGGAGAGATCGATCGAGGCGGTATCCCACCTACGTGACCTGGATCCCCCAATCAGCTATCGGATCGTCGGACGAACTCATCCGGCCGTGGCCTCCCGTCACGGTTGCGGCTATCGCCACATGCTCCAGGAGATGGTCGCCGATCTGGGAGTGGGCGACCTGGTCGACTTCATCGACCGCTACGTCAGTGACCAGGAGCTGTTCGACCTGGTCAGACAGTCCGACCTCGTCGTCGTCCCCTACGACAACCACGATCAGGTCTCCTCGGGAGTCATCACCGAAGCCCTCGGTCTGGGGCGTCCGGTGGTGTCGACGCGGTTCCCGTACTCGGAGGAGTTATTGGCGTCGGGCGCGGGGATGATCGTGAACCATGGTGCCGAGGCCCTGGCCCGAGCGGTTCGTAGATTGCTGGATGATCCGATCGCATACAAGGAGGCTGCCCGTGAGGCGGCCCGGCTGTCGTCCGAGCTCAGCTGGCCAAATATCGCTTTGCAGTACTCGAGGTTGATCCACCGTCTGGCGCCCGCCTACGCGACGGCCTGATCGAGCGATCGCGGATACCAGTTGTGGCGTGGGGGTTCGGCCAGAATCAAGGGCGATGCCAACCGTCAGAACCCAGCATCATCTCCGACACGATCCGACGCGTCTGATTCTTCGGCCATTGGTGCCGGGAGCTGCCAATTTCGCCGGCGAGGATGATCGCGCCGATCGACTGATCGCGAGGGTGCTCGCATTGCCTGATGATGAGATCGCCGAGATGCTCTCGGAGCTCGAATCGAGGCACGCTCCCAGGTTCTCGGGCCTGGAGGAGCGATGGCTGTCCAACTTGCGTCTCGCCCGAGCCATTTCCCATGGTCCGGATCCTTCCCTGAGCCACGACCAAAGGATGTTGCTCGGCGCCACGTTCAGCCAGGCCTATGCCTACGAGGGGGCGGCGCTCACCAATCCGTCGATCGTTCCCGTGGGATCGCCTGACCATGATGCCCAACGTTTTGTGATGAGCGCGAGGGCCATCGGAGAGGGTCACATCTCGTCAATCGCTTTCCTGACCGGCGTCGTTGACGGGGCGGGTGCGATCACGCTGGACGAGAGGAGCCCACGCGTGAGCAACGGCACCCGCAGCTCCGCTGTGTATTCACGGCTTGCATTTGCCGAGAAGTTGAGCGAGCTGGGAATCATGACTGAAGCGGCTCAGAAAGCTGTCGACTTCGTCCCGGAGTCGTTCACTTCCGAAGACTTACGCGATGCGCTGCAGAAAGTCTCGGAGAGTGACATCGACCAGTTGTCGTCCGAGGATGCAGCCAAGCACATGACTTGGTTGGCAGCGTCGAACTACGAGGTGAGTTTCGATTCGGCGCTGCCGGTGTCCGAGCACGTGATTTCCCCGGCAGGCCCATTGGAGATCGGGGGCATGGAGGACGCCCGTTTCGTCAGGTTCGTCGAAGATGACGGGAGGATCACCTACTTTGCGACCTACACGGCGTTCGACGGATACCGGATCTTGCCACAGCTGATCGAGACCTCGGATTTCCACCGTTTCCGCATCGCGACTTCGACAGGTCCGGCAATGCACCACAAGGGAATGGCCATCTTCCCTCGAAGGATTCGCGGTGAGTTCGTGGCCCTCTCTCGGCACGATCACGAGAGCACATATGTCCTGCGCAGCGATCACATCCGGTCATGGGACAACGCCGAGTTTGTTTATGGCCCCGAGCGAGGATGGGACATCATCCAGACCGGCAACTGCGGCTCGCCGATCGAGACCGATGAGGGCTGGTTGGTCATAACGCACGGGGTCGGCCCGATGCGCCGTTACGTCTTGAGCGCCCTGTTGCTCGATCTAGATGAGCCGTCGAAGGTCCTCGGCCGGCTCCGTCGACCGCTCTTGGAGCCGATAAATCGCGAGGTTTACGGGTACGTCCCCGATGTGGTCTATTCCTGCGGAAGCATGATCCACCGCGGCAACCTGATCACGCCTTTTGGCTATTCGGATGTCGGCATCAAATTCGCAGTCACACCCCTCGACGAGATCTTGTCTGAGATGGCCTAGACCCAAGACTCCTACGGCCCGGCGTGTCCTCTGGCAATGACAAGTGAAGACGAGTCTCCCAACCGCGCAGAGCCCGAGCCCGACGCGCAATTCGGATGTCGATCTTCAGCGTTGGGCGGCCGGGTCGGACTCGGTCTGAGCAAGGCGAGTCAGCGCCCCCAGGGCCGACAAGGTCGACTCGGCCCCTCGATTCTGATTCACATAGCCGTTTCCGAGGCCATCGAACCCCGCCCCCGTCGAAGGGTCGTAGAGCCGGAACCCGCAGTCGTTCCGCCCCAGCAGCCATTCGGCGGCCTTCTGGAGCGCCACGTCCCATTCTCTGTTGTCGTCATGAGCTCTCGCGGCGAAGCAGGCGTCGGCCATAGACCAGGCTTCCACCGGCTGTTGGTCGAATCCAGGCTTCGACTCACCAGGCCCACGGCCCCCCACCGGGGTGAAGCTGAAGACATCACCGTTCGTCTCCTCCTCGATCAACCACTCCAACAAATCGAGGCCGTCGGCGGTGATGGACGAATCGCCCATCGTGGCGCCGGCCCGGATCAGGGCCTCGGCCATCCGAGCATTGGAGTAGGTGAGACGCCCCTCCGGCCACTTCCACGTGCCGGGTGCGGGGCGAGGTATCCGTGGTGCGTATTTGAGCAAGAAGTCGGACGCCAAATCCGTCAAGATACCGGCCTCGATCGTTGCCACCACGCCGAGCATGGCAAATGCGACGGCACGGGGATGGGTGGTGTCGAATGAGAGGATCCCGGCGCGCATGGCTTCGATGACTCGCTCCTCCCGCCGGCCTGCCGCCAGAGCCTCACCCAAACCCCAAAGCGCCCTGCCGTGAGCGTCGTCATCGCCTCTCGAATCGTCCCAGCGCCCGGAAGTGGCCATTCGGTTGTGCCAACCGCCGGCGATGGCGCCCGATATCACGTAGGAGAGGTAGGGCTCGATTTCGAGTGCCGCGACCCTGCACGGCGGCAAGTCTGCAAAGCACCACGATGGCCCGGGCATTGTCGTCGGTGGTGTATCCCAGCTCCGCCCTGGGCCGATCAAATGACGCATGCTCAAAGAGACCGTGGGGACCAGTCAAAGTCCCCAGGTGGTCGAGTTTGGGCAGGACGGAGCGGAGAGGTGTTGTCATTTGCACTCCGCCAATAGGAGGCGCAATGCGGACTCGTCCCGGTTGGTCCACCTTCCCCGCCTCGCTCGGGGCCAGATTCGCTCGACTTCGCCGTTCTCATAGGCTTCGATCACAGCCGGGTGCACATACGAGTCCCGGCACACCGCCCTGGTGTTGCCCAGCCGATCTGCGGCGACGTCGATGGCACTCCTAAGACGACTTTCCCGGTCTTCGGTGTCCGGACTCGAAGCCAGCTCGCCGACCACCAGAGAGCTTGCGCCCCACGTCCTGGCGTCCTTGGCGGTGAAGGCTCCTCCCAGCTCGTCTGCGAGATAGCTGTTCACATCTGTGGACGAGATGGAGGCGGCGTTGCCCTGTGGCGTCTCGTAGCTGAAGAGTGTCTGTCCTGCCAACTCTTGACAGCGGGAGACCAAGCCGGCGAGCCTACGGTCACTCAGATCGACTTGATGGTCGGCGCCACCCTTGCCGGTGAACTCGATGCGCAGATGGGGCCCGTCGACGTCGATATGGTCACACGTCAAGGTGGTCAGGCCGTATGAGTCGTTTTCGGCCGCATACCGCTTGTTGCCCACCCGGACCAGTGTCCGGTCGAGCACGGCAACGGCGAGAGCCACCACCTTGACCCGGGGAAGCCCGTGCTTACGCAGGTCGCGATTGAGGCTCCTTCGCAGCCGTGGCAGCCGTGTCCCGTACTCGACCATTCTGTCGAACTTGACCTGATCCCTCGTTTGCTCCCACGAGGGGTGATAGATGTACTGCTTCCGTCCAGCCTTGTCCTGCCCGGTGGCGAGGATGTGACCACGAGGGTCCCTGGATATCCACACGCCCTCCCAGGCGGGTGGGATCGCCAGACCGTCGATCCACTCCTTGGTGCGCGGACCGACCGATGCACCCTCTTCGTCTCGATACGAGAATGTCTCACCCCTCCTTACCCGACGAAACCCAGGCCCGTCTGTGTCGACGTAGCGAAGTCCGGCGTCGTGTGCGAGGTCGATGGAATCGATTCCGGTCATCGGCCACAAGTTGCCCCCAAACGCAGAGGCCCAAACCCGTTTCTCATTCGACCGCGGCGGGTACAGGATTCCATGGCCGAGATAGGCGATCCCACATCGACCATCCCTCCCGAGCAGAGCGGGACCCATGGATGGGAGCCCGGCCTGCGGGTGCTCTCTCTCGGCCTTACTGTGGCTCTGGTTTTGCTCGGGGCGGTCGGGTTTCTCGGTGTTCGCACCGTGACCACGAGCGGGTCGGGTCGGGGTTACACAATCTCGGTCACCCACGCCATCGTGACGCGGCCGGGACTTGCGACTCCGTTCACGATCGAGATTGCGAACGAATCTGGTCATCCCCTGCCACGTCGGATCACCCTTCGAATCGAAGCGAACTATCTGGAGATGTTCGACGAGAACGGGCTCGAGCCGGACCCCTCCGCCTCGTTCCGATCCGAGGAGTGGATCTGGTGGACATTCGACGTGCCGTCATCGAGCACCGAGTTCGAGGCGTCATTCGATGCCAGGTTGGAGCCGGCAGTCCAGTGGGGCCGTAGAGGCTCGGTGGCGTTGGAGGTCGACGGAACCCAGATGGCGTCCGTCTCGATCCAGACCTGGGTAATGCCATGAGAATGGGGCATCGATGGAGCTCGTGATACGAGCCACCGCGGTCTACTGGTTTTTGTGGCTGGTCGTCAGGGGCACAGGAAAGAGATCGCTGAGTGAGCTGACCCCCCTCGATCTGTTGTTGGTGGTGGTCATCGGCGACCTGGTCCAGCAGGGTGTGACTCAGGAAGACATGTCCATCACGGGGGCAGTAACCGCGGTATCCGTGTTTGTCGTGTGGACCGTCCTGGGCGATGTCCTGGGTCGGAGGGCTCACGGCTTTACGAAGCTTCTCGAAGGCGAGCCCGTCCTCGTTGTGCGTGACGGAGTTCCGCTGCACAATCGTCTCCGCCGCGAACGCATCACGATGTCCGATCTCGAGGAGGCGGCGCGACTGCAGGGAATCGGTGCAATGAGTGAGGTCCAGTTTGCCGTCCTCGAGACAGACGGGCGCTTCTCATTCATAAAGAGAGATGAATGACACCAGAGATCCCGCACCGGTCGGTAGAGGAGCTGTTCCCGGGGCAATGCCCCGAAGCAGGGGAGACTCCGGTTGGATGAGCGAACCTTCACTACGCGAATTTGGCGGTCTCCTCTGGCAACTGGCAGATCTGGTGCGTGCAGGCGAGAGTCGACGGTCCTTCCGTGCCAAGGCGTATCGCACTGCTGTCTGGGCTCTGGATGACCTCGAGAGCATCGACGCCGGCGACGCCGAGCTGCTGGCCACGCCTGGGATTGGCGCGGGGATCACCTCCCTGATCAACGAGTACAGATCCACCGGGCACATCGATCGCCTGGACTCTCTCCAGCAGCTGTTTCCCCGTGAGAGCTCACGCCTGCGGCGGCTGCCGAGAGTCACCCCTGGAATGCTGCGCGGGTTGAAAGATCTTGGTGTCGAAACCTTCTCGGACCTGGGTGGTGCCATCGACGCGGGCGCCGTGGCGTCTCTCAAGGGGGTTGGGCCAAGGACCCTCGATCTATGGCTCCGCATCATCGAGCTGGCTCCCACCGCCGAATCCATACCGGCCCACGAGGCGTGGGCAGCTGCATCCTCTTTGCGGCGGCACATTGACAAGCACACGGCTGGAGATGTGGTGGTGGCGGGCGCGGTGCGCCGGGTGGAAGAGTGGGCCGATCGTCTCGACCTGGTGGTCGTCGCGTCGAACTTCGAGGAGGTGGCTTTCTTCCTGGAGACCTCGGCAGGCTTGGCGTCGTATGCGGGGAGCGAGCCCGGGCCTAATGGCTGTGTGATCCATACCGCCACGACCCATTTGGGTGTCCGGACCGCAATCCGTGTGACTTCGCCACCGGCAGCGGGCAGCGCACTCGTTGTTGCCACCGGGCCGCCGGGGCATGTCGCTGCCCTCGAGCCCATCGACATCCACCAGACCGAAAATGACGTATATAGCGCCGCCGGCCTTCCATGGATCCCTCCGGCGGCGAGAGAGCGCCCATTGCAAGAGGTGGAGCGGCTGGTCAGACGCGAAGACCTCAAGGGGGACCTTCACGTCCACAGCGAAGCCTCCCCTGATGGGCGGATGAGCCTTGCAACGATTCTGGAGACGGCATGGGCGCGCGGCCTGGACTATGTGCTGATAACAGACCACACCCAAGGGCTGCGCTTCGGGGGGCTCGACGCCGACGAGATTGCTATGCAAGCGGGCCAGATCGATTCGCTGCGAGCAATGTATCCGGATGTCAAGATCCTCCATGGAGCCGAGCTCAACATCGGTCGTGATGGAGATCTCGATCTCCCGGACGAGGCCCTTGCCCTACTCGACTTCGCCATTGCCGGCGTGCACTCACACTTTGACCTCGCTCGCGGCGAGCAGACCCAGCGGATCGCTATTGCCCTACAGCGTCCAGTGGTGAGAGTCCTTGCACACCCGTTTGGGCGGAGGATCGGCATCCGCCCGGGGTTGGACGTCGACATGGAAGCGATAATTGAGATGGCCATTGCGAACGGAGTCGCATTGGAGACCAATGGGCACCGGGACCGGCTCGACCTGCCCAAGGCATGGCTGGAAGTGGCTGGTGGGCGCGGAGCATGGTTCGCCGCCAATTCCGATGCTCATCGCCCGGACGAGCTCGCAAACGTGGACAATGCGGTCGCGACCTTGCAGAGGGCAGGAATAGGCCCGGAACGAGTCGTCAACGCCCTGAGGTGGGAGGATCTCGTCGACTGGATCACTGGGGAGTGACGACCGGGATCGGCGATTCGGACGGTCTGGCTATGGGGTCTCCTCGAACAAACCGGGGGCGAGATCACCCGACACGATCTCAGCGGCTACATCGCTGATGCGCCTATTGGTCGAACGGGCGTGGGCGCGGATTCGGTCGAAGGCAGCGGTCACGTCGAGCTTGGTGCGTTCCGCAATAATCCCTTTCGCCTGCTCGATCAACACCCGTGTGTCCAGCGCCGACTGCAACTGGTCGATGATCTCTCTTGCATCATCAACCACGCGATCCTGCAGGATGGCAATGGTTGCCAGGTCTGCCAGGGTTTGGGCAGCCATGACATCCCGATCCGTGGCGTCGCCGGGGCTGGAGCGAAAGAGGTTCAGGGTACCGATGACCTCAGAGCGAAGCCTCATGGGGACCGCGACCACGGAGTCGAAGCCGGCCGCCGTGGCTTGTTTGGCGAACACGGGCCAGGCGCCTTGCGCCGGCTCGCCGTCCAGGGGGCCTGTCCGAACCGGCTTGCCGGTGCGAAAGGCGTCGAGGCACGGGCCTTCCTTCGCCTGCAACTGGAGCAGTTCGACGAGCAGGACGGAGCTGCCGGTGGTGGCTGCAATGCCAAGCCGGCCTTCGATGTCCACGAGCAGAAGCCCGGCCTCGTCGGCATCGGCAAGCTCCAGGCAACTGTCGACCAAGCGCTGGAAGAGATCGGTTATGTCGAATCCGGATACGAACGTCTCCGCCAAAGAGGCGAGTTTCTCGAATAGCGGCTGATCCTCGGGCATCCGACGAGCCTATAGATCGGACGGTCGCCAATGTCTCGAGTCCTGCTCGATCGACCGGCTGGCCGATACCCTGTCATCTTCCAGCACCGGGGAGCACCTGATGATGAGAGAGGTCCTGGAGACATGCATCGAGAGATGGGTCGAGGATCCCGACTCGAGTGTGGAATACGCCGAGGAAGTAGATGGTCGTTGGGCGGTTCGAATGCGTCAGGTAGCGCGCGATGCCACCACGGTCTGGTTCACGATCGGAGAGAGGAGTCTCGAGTACGAGGCCTACGTCTTGCCGCTGCCCGAGGGCCCTACGGGTTCTGCGGTCCAGGCACTTGCTCGGAATGCTCGATCCTGGAGGGCCTTCTTCGCTCTGGACGGTGAGGGAAGTCTGGTGTTGCGCGGCCGTCTCCCGGCGTATTCGGTGACCCCTTTGGAGCTAGATCTCGCCCTCGGTGAGATCTACGAGACCATCGAGGTGAGCTTCCGGCCGCTCCTTCGATCAGTGATCCAACGTCGCGAAAATTCGACTTAGAAACTTGTGAACACGCCCCTGTGGACAAACCCTGTGGAAAACGCCGATTCCTGTTGGTAACGGCCGCTCAGATCACCTCTGAGCCGGAGGTGACGTTGTATGACGATAGCTTGCGATAATTTATCGCCCAGTCGAGGTTGTTGTATCGGCGGCCTGCGGTCCGTACATTCTGCCTTGCAAACGCCCGAGAGGCAGATCAGAGCACCGTCCGTTCGGGGAAGTGCGGAGGAGGCTCTGAGAGGTCACTCGGGCGTTTTGCTCGCCCAGGTTGCAGACCGCCGCAAGTCTTGTCTAAGCGGCGGTAGCTCCGGCGGACCGGCATCTGTTTGGCTGCCGCACGAGTCTGGCCACGCGGCGGTAGCCCTGGCGGACCGGCGTCTGTTTGACCGAGGTGGAAATCCTAATCATCGAGGACCGAGGGAAGTCCCCGGTTCGCGACCACTGCCAGCCCCTTGGAGCCAGACGGTCAAAGTCCGCCAGCATTAGTGCAGCCGACCGGCGTCTGTTTGGTCGAGACTCTGAAGACGCGGCAACACCGAAACCAGTCGAGTGATGAGGGTAGTCTCGGCCAAAGTCCGCCGGCAATGAGGCCAGCCGACCGGCATCTGTTTGCTCGCCGCATGAGTCTGGCCACAGGGCGGTAGCCCTGGCGGACCGGCGTCTGTTTGACCGAGGTCGAAACCCCAATCATCGAGGACCGAGGGAAGTCCCCGGTTCGCGACCACTTCCAGCCACTTGGAGCCAGACGGTCAAAGTCCGCCAGCATTAGTGCTGTCCGCCGGTTATCTAATCGTGGCAGAGTTGGAAGTAGCGACCCGCCTCGATGCAGGCGTTGCCCGGTGTCACCGACCGGTCAGGTGGGACGATCAAGGTGGTCGTCGTGGTTGGAGGCTGAGTAGTGGTCGTCGGTGCTGGAGCCTTGGTGGTCGTCGCAGCCTTGGTCGCTGCGGTGGTCGGCGTCGTGTCGGGAGCAGTGGTCGTCGTGGGTGATGGGGTCGACCCCTTCTTCATAAAGACCACCGTCACGTATAGGTAGCCGTTACTGCTGTCGGTCCCGATCCCCACGTAGTTGTAGTCGCCCAAGATGTTCTTCTTGTGGCCGGCCGAGTCCATGAAGGCGATGTGGAGGGACTCCACGCTCTGGCCCCGACCTACGTTCTCGCCGATCTTGTCCCAGCCACTCCCGGCCGCCGCCTTCAATTCGCTCTCCGAAGAATGGAAGATGCCGCCGGCCGCCACCATGTCCGCGGTGTGGTTCCTGGCGTGGGCTCGGAGATCCCCGTCGACCTGGAGCGGAGCCAGACCGGCCGCGGCCCGGCTTGCGTTGATCTTGGCCAGGAAGTCGGCCTCGGTTCCGGAGTCGGCGTATGCGGTGATCCCCACGACGAATATCGCCATCGTGGCCAGCGTCACCAGCAGAAGCCAACGCCTCTTCCCCATCATGATGCTGGTATCGGCGCCACTCCGGGTGGTCTTGAGCTGGGCGACTAGGTCGCAGGACCCTCTTACTACCAATTCCGTCTAGGTAAATGGCCGGAAATAGACGACCACTGAACGTGGTCGAGAGGGAGACCGGACGAGACCGCCACCGGTCAGATCCCGAACATCACCTCACGGAGACTGATCACACTGGCTTCGAGCGTGTCCGGGTCGATTCGCATCGAGCCGAGTCTCAAGCCCTTCATCCCCTCACCGGCGTTGGTCATCACCCTGAGCCCGTCATCCTCGTTGCTCAGGATCCCAAGACCGAGACAACCGCCTCCCTCGTCTTGGACGCCGACCAGCACATCGTCGAGTCGGCCAAGGTTGAGGCCCATCGGCAGGGTGGGGGCAAACACCGTCGGCCTGACCTTCCATCGCTCCAAGGGTGGGGTCAGAGCCCTGGCGAACCCCTCGGTCCTCTTTCGCGCCCGTTCGTCGGGCGAGATCGGGAGCACATTGGGATCGGTCGGGGCGAGATGAACCTCGAGGCCGAGGAAACGGCGGAGCATCCCGACCACCGGCTCCATCTCTCCGCCTCGCTGCAGGGCGACCACGATGTCGGGCCGGCACAACTCCGCCTTGTGATACTTCAGTGTCTCACCGGCCACACCCGTCACCACGGCGGTCGTGTCGAGGATCACCAGATCGGCCATCTGCCTGGCGTGCTCCACCATGGCTGCGGTCGCGACTACCTGCTGGAGGACGAGTCTCGCCGGTGTGATCGTGCCGACGAAGTGGAGGCGGTCGGGCTCGGATACTCGATCGAGGTCATCTGGATCTCGCAATATCTTCAAACCCACGCACGCCGGTGGTCCTACGGTCGAGTTCCCGACGTCGGCGTCGACGAGCGCCACGGTCCGACCGGCGGTGAGGGCGAGCCCCGCCGCCTGGATGGCAAGAGTCGTTTTCCCTGTGTCGACGCTTCCCATCAACATGGCCACGTGGCCGCGAGAGATCTCTCTGGCAATGGCCTCGTGGCTGGTGTCGTTCATCGCGGCAATATAGGTCCGGGCGGCCAGATGTCTCATGCCGCCGGTCTACCGTGCCCTCTCGAGCAGGAGAGATAGACGTCATGTCCAGCCCAATCAGCTTCGTCTCGGATTTCGGCCACTCCGACGAATTCGTCGGAGTCGTTCACGGGGTTCTCGCCAAGCTGGCGCCTGAGTCTCGGGTCATCGACGTGAGCCACTCCGTTCCCAGGGGGGACGTCCGGGCAGCAGCGCTCACAATGACTCGAGCCATCCAATACCTGCCCGAAGGTGTGGCGCTGGTCGTGGTGGACCCCGGCGTGGGATCTGATCGTCGCGCATTGGGCGTAGAGACGGATTGGGGATTCTTCGTCGGCCCGGACAACGGTGTGCTCTCACCGGCTGTCGCCATGATCGGCGGCGCAAAACGGATGGTCTCCATCGAGAACCCGGAGGCCCGGATTCCCTCACCTGGTGAGACCTTCCATGGGAGAGATGTGTTCGCTCCGGCAGCGGCAGTGCTTGCGTCCGGTGAGGCGAAGCTCGAAGAGTTGGGCCCCGCCGTTTCTCCCGACTCTGTCACACCCCTGTTGCTCCCGTTGCCGGAGGTCGCCGAAGGTCGCGTGACCGGAGAGGCGTGGTGGGTCGACCACTTCGGGAACGTCCAGACCAATATCGGTCCCGACGAGTTGACGGGCCTGGGCCATCAGGCGGGATCGGTGGTCACGATGCGGATTGGTGCCAGGGTTCACTCGCTGCCCTGGGTCGTCGCCTACAGCGACGTCGAGCCTGGTGAAGCGCTGATCCACGTCGACTCCAGTGGTCTGATGGCTATTGCGATCCGCGAAGGTGCCGCCGATCAGGCCATGGCACTTGGCGTGGGAACCGCCGTCACCCTGCTGGGGACAGGATCGATGCCAGTTGGATGACGCCGGCGATGGCGATGGCCACGAGGAGGATCAAGAGGATGATGGCTGTGGTTGGTCGCAATGGAGGCACGATCGTATCGGCCCCTGCCCGGCTGCCTAAATGCAAGGCCATAAATGTCGGGGCCCCTCAAAAGAGGGGCCCCGACTACATGAAGGAGAGTTCCGTCACCGTGGGGCGGGCTGGGAGGCTATCCGTTCACACCTTGGACGAACGTGCCCATGGTATGAGGGGGACGGTTTGCCCTCCTTCCTGCATGCGCACCAATTATCGGCCACTCTGGGTGGTTACTTGAGCCGTTCAGTGGTCAAGTTCCTCACCCGGCCCGGATGTCATCTCTGTGATGCCGCACGAGCGTTGGTGCAACGAGAAGTTGCCCGTCAGAGTCTCGACTTGGTGGAAATCGACATCGATCAGGACGACTATCTCGTGGCCGAGTTCGGTCTCAGGATCCCTGTGGTCTTGTCGGGCGGGCAAGTGTTGGCCGAAGGCGAGATAGATCAGAGATCGCTGCGGCGCCGTTTGAAGCGGCTCGGCTAGCTGTCGGATCCCAGGCTGGCCGAGGCACTGGGTGCGGTGGTCGTGGTCGTGTCACCCCCGGATCCGCCAGGAGCGGGAGCGCCCGGCTCGGCCGGAGCCTCCACCAGGCCGCAATCGACGAGGGTCTGGTCGGGGTCGGCCCCACCGAATCGGACTCTCTCGAACGCCACCACCGAGTCGATCTGCTCCGCCGACAGTGTCGTTCCGAATGTCGGCATGGTCCCCCCACCTCCCACGGTCTTGCCGCTGTCGCCATAGGTGGAGCGGCCCGCCTCCTTGAACCCTTTGGTGCCGAGTGTGACCCACTCCTCGTGGTCGGCACACGAGCCGAAGGTGGTCAGGACACCGGTGAGTGCGGGCCCAACCCCGCCGCCGCCGGTCGGCCCGTGGCATCCGGCGCAGTTCCCCGGTGCGGCGTTGTACAAAGCTTCCCCGTCGGCGAGAAAGTTGGCGCCGCCGCCGCCGGCACCCGACCCGGTGAACGCCGAACCGTCGCAGTTCACGATGTCACCGGTGATCACATCCGCCTTGAGCTCGGTCGCACTGCCACAGCTTCCTGTTGCCGAACCACCCAGGGCGAAGAGGGCAAAGGCGGGGATGATCAGGAGCACGGCGGCCAGCCACCTGGGCATGGCGAAGTTGGTCCTTTCCCGAATACCTGCCGTGGGGACGGTCACCACCTCGGCCATCGACGACGCCTCGGCCGCAGTGACGGTGGCAGGTGACGGTGAGCGTGTGACCAGACCCGGGGTAGCACTGCTGGTGGTGGCCGGCACCGGCTGGGGCTCGCTGGTGGGCTCCGGGGTTTCCTCGACCTCGGGCGTCGCATCGGTCACCTCGGTCGGCTCCGCCTTTGGGGAGGTCGCAGGGGCACCCGCCACGGATCCACCGCCGGCCCACGCTGCAAGCACGTCGTCGACGCTCATCCCGGTCTCCGCCGCGCGGGCAGCTGCGGATCTCTGTATCAGTTGCTCGGGCACACCGAGGGCCGCCGCAGCCGAGGCGCTCAGGTCGCTCACGACGAGCCTCCCGGGTCTGTGGTGGGGGTGTTGAGAGTGATGGACTCGGAAAGATATGCGACGAGGTCGGCCAGGTCGTCCTCAGAGAGACTCAGCCGCGGGTGGCCACCCGAGCCCCCCACGATGGCGCTCAGCTGGTCAGCGGTCAGACGCTCGCCGACGTTCGACAGGTCAGGCCCGAACCTCCGGGAGCCCAACACCTGGTTGGAGTCGTTGAGTGTGACGGCCCCAAGCCCGACGTCTGCCGTGACCGGTCTCACCATCTGAGTGTGACATGAGGCGCACCCAACGTTGGCGTACACCTCATGGCCACGAGTCGCCGACACGCCGAAGTCGATGGCGCTGGTCCGCGCCCCGGGGTTCTCCGTTTGGATCGAGGGACCCACGAGGCCGACCAGCATCATCGCGGCGAAGACGGCAAATGCTCCAAGGAAGACCAGCATGGGATTGTCCTTCACACCCACGAGCACCGGGGGCCGACCGGGCATCGCGGTCCCGGCCGGGACCGGAGCCGGTGTTGGGGCGGCGGGCGCCGGCTGGTCCGCGGAGGGTGGCCGGGATGGCTCGACCTCGACCGGCTCACTCGTCGCTGGTGTCGGCTCCTGCTGAGGGCCGTCGGGTGCGGTCTCGGGTGCTGCGGCGGTCGTCCCCGCTGGTGCGGCTTCGCCCCCCGCCCAGAGCGAGAGTACGTCGTCGACCGACATGCCCGTTTCCACGGCCCGCGCCTGTGCCGATCTCTGGACGATGGCCTCCGGAACGCCAAGGGCCTCGGCGGCTGAAGACAGGTCACTCATCGCCCGCTCCGTCGTCTGCCTCGATGAGGATCTCTTGTGGCACCGGCTTTCCCGTTGTGATGGTCCCGACCACGGTGGAGACGTAGGCGAGTTGGCCGAGGAAGGCGACAATCCCGAAGGCAAAGGCGACCAGCATCAGCGGCTCCACTGCACCCGCTCCGGCGGCCCAACCATCGCCGGTGTCGACATACGCCGCGCTGTTGGACCCGGCGATCCACGAATAGCCGCTCACCAATCCGGCGGCCGCCATGGTGGCCAGGATCCCGACGACACCGATCACGGTGAGCCGGTTGAAAGAGTTGGGCCGCTCCAGTGAACGCATCTCCCTGCCTGTCACCCGAGGAAGCGCCTCGAAGGTCAAACCGGCGACGAGAAGTGTCCCCACACCGAACAGGGCGGTGTATTGGATGCCTTCCCAGAATGCTGTGAGGCTTGCCGCCGAACCGACCGCGGGGAATGAGGCGAGTGAGGCGAGGACGGCAACGCCGACACCCAGATAGAGACCGATGATGCCGGAAACAACTCCGGGCCTCTCCCTCAGGTCCGCCCAGTGCCCCTGGAGTGTGATGGTGACGTTGGATGCATTCGCCAACGCGCCGATGGGGAAGGCAAGCCCCAGCGCGGCGGCGGTGCCGTCCACCCATCCCGGCCCTGGTCCGAACATCAGCTGGGATACGCCCCACCAAGCGGCGGCGAACCCGAATGACCAGAACCCCACCGTTGCCAGGGGCCTCGAGGCCAGGGCCACGTCCACCTCCTTGACGACCGTGTAGTAGAAGAGGCCAGAGCCGAGGGCAAACACCACCATGGTCACGAATCCCGCGGTGAAGAAGAGATCGGAGTAGGTCTTGGCGAGCTCAGACACGAACGGAAGCTCGCCTGCGAAGTGCACCAGGTAGAGCAGAGGCAGCCAGGTGACGCCACCGATCACGAACCAGAGGGAGACGAAGCTACGGGTCTCTTCCCGCTCCCTGATCGTCATGAGCGTTATCACGGTCGGGACGAAGAGGAGAAGTGCCATGGGTATGTGGAGCCACCAGGGAAGACCGAGTGGCTGTCTCCCCGACCCGAGCCCCAGGAATATCGCCAAGACGTCGAGCACCACCATCAACGAGATGAGAACCAGGCCCCCGAGGGCTAGCTCCTTTCGCCACAGACGCGCTCCAGTGAGACGGGGGACCACGTAATAGACGCCACCGACCAATGAGATGACGATGAATCCGAGCATCACGACGACATTCGCCATGTTCTCTGCCCGTCCGAAGCTGACCGGGGAGATGCCGGCGAACTTGAGCGAGAACAAGGCGAGAAGCTCGAATGCGCCTGCCAACCCCAGGAAGAGGGCACCGACCAGGAAGTGTGCGGCGACGACTCGATCCTCGTCGGCGCCACCTCCAAGGAGGGCTCTGATGTCAGCTGTTTGGGTTGCGGCCACCGGTTTCCTCGTTCAGGAACGCGACGGCGGGAGCATAACTACTTCGGGGATGGGTGCTGCTTTGGCGTCGCAGTGCGCCTCGAGCCTCGTCAGGTTCCATGTGGAGCCCGTCATTGTGGTAGAAACTTGATGACAGCCATATGCCATCTGCTACCGACCATCAGGAGCCCGTTGAACAAATGCATGTCACCCATCTCGACGACCATGCATCACCACTCGCTGCGTTCTCGGCCCCGCCATTCCGGCCCGAGGAGTGGCGAAACCTCGGCCTTGCGACTGATGGGCCTGGCCGCCAATCTGGGCAACGGCATTATTCAACGGACTCCTAGATATGTACCGACTGGCAGAACTGAGCGACGCCCGTCGCAAGAGCATCGGATACGGACTCCTTGGGCTTGGGTTTGTCGCGCTCGTGGTCGGTGTCATATGGATCCACAACGCCAGCCTTCCCCACGATGCCCCCGGTGGGCTGTTTGGTTGGATCCCACGAGGGTCCTTGTGGAAGGGCATCGGTTACCTGATCTCGGGGGCGTCGTCGCAGATGCTGGTCGGGGGTGCGCTCATGGTCTGGGTGCTCAACCAAAAGATGACTTGGGCACGAGCCGTCTTTGCCGCATTCATCACCTGGCTCGAGTTCGTTCTGATCTTCGGCATGATCCCGTCCGAGTGGCTCAGCTTTGCGCAAACCGACCTCGACTGGTCGTCTCAGCGTGTGTTCTTCACGGTGCCGTCTTTCCTGGTCCTGGGAAACGATGTCGACATCTCGTATGGAGTGATCAAGGACTCGATCTCGATGGGCTATCACATCGTCATGTTGGCCGGTGGAGCCATACTGGCGCTGCAGATTCAGAAAATGAGAGCCGGCCGGCCCGCCTCGGCCGAGAAGCCGGAGCCCAAGTCGCCCTACGGGCGGCCGCTGCTCAAGGGTGGATCCTGATGCCCAAGGGTGTCGTGGATGAGATCCCGCCGATCAGGGATGACTATCAGCTGGCGCTCGTCGAGGGTGACTACTTCACCGACAAGCTTCGTCCGAAGCAATTCCTCCACATCGACCAGTCCGAGTGCATCCTCTGCGAGGGCTGTGTCGACATCTGCCCATGGAAGTGCATCCACTACCTATCGCTGGATGCCATCACCGAGAGCGTCAACGTGGATCACCCCGAGGACGACCCCCAGAACTACGGGTTTTTCATCGTCGACGAGGATGAGTGCACCCGTTGTCAGTTGTGCATCGACCGTTGCCCGACCGGGGTCATCTCGTTGGGCAAGTTCGAGGGCTCGCTCGCCGAGCAGGCGACGGAGCTCGGGTTGGACCGGCGCCCATGGGATTTCGACACGGGGCAGAGAGACTTCAAGAATGGTTACTCGTACGGGATGCGCTGGTAGGAGGCGCTTTGGCTAACGGAAACGGCAAGACGGGTCTTCTGGACCGAATAAAGGAGACGAACGAGAAGCTGTGGAGCTCACAGCTGGCCGAGTCGATCCTGCGTCCGGGCTCGCCCTTCAAGAAGGGCTATTCGGACAGCCCGAGAAACCGCTCGTATGTCGTGATGAACAATGTCCTCTATCACCTGCACCCGGTGAAGGTGAAGCGACACGGCGTGCGGCTCTCCTACACCCTCTGTCTGGGGGGTCTCAGCTTCTTCCTGTTCATCCTGCTCACCATCACCGGCATATTCCTGATGTTCTATTACACGCCGTCGGCCAACAGCGCTTATGCAGACATCGAGGCTCTGTCCACGAACGTGGCATTCGGCTCTTTGGTTCGCAACATGCATCGATGGGGAGCGCACCTCATGGTGCTATCGGTCTTCCTCCACATGAGCCGTGTCTTCTATCACGGTGCCTACAAGCCGCCACGCGAGTTCAACTGGGTGGTTGGCGTGGTCCTCCTGTTCCTCACCCTCCTCCTCTCCTTCTCTGGCTATCTGCTTCCTTGGGACCAGTTGGCGCTCTGGGCCGTGACCGTCGGCACCAACATGGCCGGATTCGTTCCTGTGGTGGGGGCGCAGGTCAAATTCGCCTTGCTTGCCGGTGTCGAGGTCTCCGCGGCCACGTTGCTGCGCTTTTACGTGCTCCATGTCCTTGCCTTACCGTTCATCCTGGTGATCTTCCTCGCCGTCCATTTCTGGAGGGTGCGGAAGGACGGCGGAATCTCTGGACCGCTGTGATGAGGAGCGTGAGATGACTGAAATCCCCGAGAGTCTCCTGAGGAGATCGGCCGAGGCGAAAGCCAAGGCTCTGGGCATACCGGTCGAGCAGGTGCTCGCCGAGATGAAAGGCGAGGCGCCGCCAACTCCACCACCTTCGGCCGCGACCGAGCCGGAAGAGACCATCGAAGAGGCCCTCGAGGAGATCGAGGAGGAGCCGGAGCCGGTCGAGGAGACGCCGACAGAGGACTCGCCCGTCGGCGATGCCGAAGTCGTAGTCACGGCCGAGCCCGAGGTAACGGCGGCACCGCCCACCGAGGCGCCCGAGCTGACAGAGCCGGTTCCTGAGCCGGTCCCGGCGGGCGTAGCGACTGCAGTCGAAGAGCGACCCGACGCCTCGGGGAACGGTTCGGGCAATGGGAAAGTCGCATCGGTGGTGACCGCTCGTCCCGTCGTGCCGCCGAAGGGCGCACCCGAGGGGGTCCGCACCCAACGCCTCCTCACTGTGGTCAAGGCCCGCGCAATACAGAACGTGAAGGCCGAGCCGGCAGACAAGGTCAACACGTGGCCACATCTGATGCTGATGGAGTTCGGTGCTCTGCTCGCCATCACCGGACTGCTGGTGATCATGGCTGTGATAATCCACTCGCCGCTTCTCGACCCGGCCAACTTCAACGCCACGCCGAACCCATCCAAGGCGCCGTGGTACTTCCTCGGGCTCCAGGAGCTCTTGTCGTATTTCGACCCGCAAATCGCCGGGGTCATGGTCCCGACCATCACCGGGATGATCGGCTTCATGATGATCCCCTATATCGACAAGAACCCGTCCACCCGCCCCAGTGACCGAAAGTTCGCAATCGCCCTCTATTCGGTGTTCCTCGCCGGAGCGGCGACCTTGACCATGTTCGGAGTCCTGTTCCGCGGCCGTGGCTTCAACTTCTCGTACCCGTGGAAGGACGGAGTGTTCTTCGACGACTTGAAAGACTGGGTCAACTTCGAATGACGGCCTCGAACATCGCCCTCATCGCGGTCGCCGTAATCGCCATCTTCGGTGCAATCGGAGCCTTCACCGTCGCTTTCCGTCGCTCACAGTCGGTCGACAAGCCCGAGCCCTCGGCAGGCGTCTCCGCCGAGACGTTGAAGGCGGATCGATCGATGTCCGGTGTCACGGTTGCCCCACGGGTGGAGCCCCCGGAGCCCGAGCCGGTTGCGATCGAGGAAGTACCGGATGAGGGGGCCGAAGAGCACCAGTCGGACACTGCGATCCAGATCATCGAGTCGCAACGCATCGTCGAGGTCTCACCCGAGGAGGGTGGGGTCACGCGCCGTCAGTTCTTCAACAGGGCCCTCACGGCGACATTCGGATCATTCCTGGCGCTGCAAGGCCTCTATTACCTCGCATTCTTCTGGCCCAAGCTGACCGGGGGATTCGGCGCTGACATCGACGCAGGACCGGTCTCGGACCTGCAGACCCAGGTCTATGCCTCCGATGGGTCGGTGCTCCCCCTGTTCATCCCCGAGGCCAAGGCCTACCTGGTGCCGGCGCCCGCCAAGCTCTCTGACCAGTTCGCCGGAAAGAACGTCGAGGCAGAGGGTTTGATGGCCCTGTTCCAACGGTGTGTCCATCTCGGTTGCCGGGTTCCGTGGTGCGCAACTTCCAAGGGATTCGAATGTCCATGTCATGGCTCGAAGTACGACTCCATCGGTGAGTACTTCGCCGGCCCGGCGCCCCGAAATCTCGACAGATTCCAGGTCGAGATCGTTGGCTCCAACTTCGTGATCAAGACCGGGACGATCATCCAAACCCCGAGGGCTCCCGAGCGCACGGTGGAATACCCACAGGGGCCGAGCTGCATCGGCGCGGCGTGAGGCGCCGGGGATGACCGCGAATCTGATCACCGTCATCGCGGTCGTTGCCGGTATCGCCTGGTTGGGAACCTTGTTCGTCTCCGCGATCAGGAGCCGGCGTGGTGAGGAGATCGCGTCCAATCTCAGACCGGGGATCACCGACGAGGAAATGGAGACCAAGCGTCTCGAGGGTGGGCAGAAGGCGGCTATCGCATTCTCCGCTTTCCTCGCCATCTCCCTCCCTCTGTACTTCCTGTACGAACCGGCTCGTCAGGAGAACTTCGTCCAGGAGTTCTCCGATGCTTCCGTCGCGCGCGGGGCGAAAGTGGTCGAGGAGTTCAAGTGCTTCAGCTGCCATGGTCCCGAGGGATCGGGTGGCGTTGCTTCCTACGTGGAGAAGCGATCCGGCATCACGGTCTCCTGGACTGCTCCATCGATCAACGACGTGCTGCTCCGATATGACCAGGACGAGGTGACTTTCTGGATCACATACGGGCGTGGCAACACGCCCATGCCGGCTTGGGGGCTGGCGGGCGGAGGGCCGCTCAACGAGGCTGAGGTCACCGACGTCGTCAACTATCTGAAAACCATCCAGATCCCCCAATCGGACGCGTTGAACGAAGTCGATCCTGCAATCGATGAAGCCCTGCAACGTCTCGCGGAAGGCGACTCGACCATTGCCGCCGAGATCATCAAGCAAGAGCAGGTGATAGGTGACATTCGTCAAGCTCCCGATCAAGCCACGGTCGCCGAAGACCTCGCCACGCGGGCCCGGGCCATCTTCAACGACGCCGATCAGGGCATCGACACCGACGCCGACGGCCTGTCCGATGTCACCGAGACCGGTCTGACCGATCTCTCGGCCGAGGCGACATCGGCGTTCACCGTCATCGACCCGGTGACGATGGATCCCGCGACGCCGGATGCCGAGCTGGCCGATGAGGCGGTGGCGGCCCTGCAGGCCGCAGTCGAGACCGACCCGATCGTCACTTCGAACCTGGACAACCTGACCCAAGCCCTGGAGTCCGGCATGGTCGATCCCGCCGTTGGCCTCAGCCCATTTGCCTTGGATCAGCTCGCCGATCTCAGGGCCAAGGCGGAGGAAGCGGGTGTTGCCGTCCCGTCGGCCGTGAGTGATCTGAGCGACGCCGAGTCGCTGAAGACGGCCCTCGACGACGCCGCGGCAGCGGACCCTCCCGTGGAGGGCGCGTCGGATCTCGCCGCTTCAGTGGGAACTGCCATCGACAACGGCTCGGACCCCGACGGGGATGGCATCTCGACCGGCGCAGAGACCGCCGTCGGGGCGCAGACGGCCGCGGCCGATAGTGCGACCTTCCCACCTCAAGTGGCCAAGATCACCCTGGACCCGGCCAATCCCGAATCCGTGGGTGGCCAGCCGGACGTCGACACCGCCAATGGGTTCGTGGGCGGTCTCGAGTCTTTGCACACGACTCTCGCCGTGACTGCGAAGAACGAGGCGAAACTCCTGGACTCCCAGAAGGCAGGGCTCCGCTTCTTGCAGGCGGCACAGGATGACGGGGCCTACAAGATCGATTTCGCCGGGGTCGCGGCAGCGATGGGTGTCGGTGAGGCCGAGGCCCAAAGAGCGGTGGGATTGTTCAACTCGAATTGCGCTCGTTGTCACACGGCTGGTTACAGCGCCGGGGTGCCTTTCACCAAGGAGACCGGCTCGGGCGGCTTTGGGCCCGCCTTGTGGGATGGCCGGCCGACGGTTCAGTTCGGTGAGCCGGCACCACTGGCCCAAGATGATCTCCTCATCCAGTTCCTGACACGCGGGTCAGAGGCGCAGACCCCCTATGGGCTCAATGGTTTCGGCTCGGGACGCATGCCTGCATTCGGGGCCATCCTCAGTGAGGCGGACATCGAGCTGCTGGCCAAGTACCTTCGGGCCGGCAACTTGGACGGGAGGGGTAGCCGATGATGATCCTCGCCCAAGGTGACTTCTTTCGACAGTTCTTCCGGTCACTCTTCTCGGCCAACCTGTTCGTGACCGGGATCATCCTCACCCTGGCCGCCGTCGGCCTCTTCTACGGGTCCATCTATCTCTTCAACTACACGAATCTCGGCAAACGGCTCGGCTTTCTGGTCACCGGGGCAGCTGTCTTCGGGTGGCTGACCATCACGTCGATGTTGTTTGTCATCTATGCGCCGCGCGGCCCGAAGCCTGACGACATCGAGGGCCTGAACGCATTTCAGATCCGCATCATCCCGATCACGTATCTCCTGGTGGCGCTGGTCCTGTTCCTCGCATTCCTGGTCGCGCTGAACCAGTACGAGGAGTCCCAGGAGAAATCCTCCGCCTGACCCAGCTTCAGACCCTGCTTCCGTAATAGCTGAGGACCTGCAACTCCATGGAGAGGTCGACCTGACGAACCGAGACACTCTCCGGTACCCGGACTCGCACCGGCGCGAAGTTGAGGATCGACCGGATCCCGGAATCGATCAAACGATCGGTCACCTGCTGTGCTGCGACTGCGGGCACGGCCAGGATGGCGATCTCGAAACAGTCCCCCTGGCAATCGCCATCGAGTCTCTCCAGGTCCTGGATCACCACCTCCCCGACCGTGGTCCCGATCTTGCGCGAGTCGGTGTCATATAGAGCCACCACGTCGAAGCCCCTCTTGCTCAAGCCGGCGTAGTTGGCCAGGGCCCGGCCCAGGTTGCCGGCGCCGACAATGGCAACCCGCTGGCGGACTGCGATTCCCAGCTCCTGGCGAATACGGGAGCGAAGCTCGGTGACCGAGTAGCCGATGCCCCTCACGCCGTGGAAGTCGATGTGTGACAGGTCACGTCTCACGTTGGCGGCGTTGGCGCCGGCGGCAACGGCGAGCTCCTCGGAGCTGACGACGTCATGAGAGGCGTCGAGGTCCTCCAAGAGCCGCAGGTAGCGGGGCAGTCTCACCACCGTCGCCTTGGGGATGTCCGACATCGCCTGTCACGTTAAACCGGAGACGGGCGGTATCAGATTTGGTCCTGGGCCGGCCGCCCGGAATGCCGGGAAAGGGGCATCGCTATCTAACCTCGCGCCGATGTCAGCTCCTTCCGTCATGGTGGTCGGAGGCGGTCCTGCCGGATCGGCCGCCGCCTATTGGCTCGCACGCGCCGGGCACGACGTCACTCTCGTCGAGAAGAAGGAGTACCCCAGGGACAAGACCTGTGGCGACGGCCTCACCCCGAGGGCGATCCTCCAGCTCCAGGAGATGGGATTCGACTTCGACGTCGCGCCTTTCCATCGCATCACCGGCCTTCGCTCATATGCCGGCGACGATCTCATGATCGAGATTCCATGGCCGGAGCACTCGAGGTTTCCAAATTGGGGGGGAGTCATGCGTCGATACGACCTCGACGGGCAGGTGGCCATGCTCGCCGAGAAGCAGGGCGTGCAGATACTCGAGAAGACCCTGGCGAGCCCTCAGATCGAGGATGGCGTCCTCAAAGGGGTTCGTCTGGCGCACGACGGTGACACCGAGACGATCAACCCGGCGTTGACGGTGATCGCAGATGGCTCGATGAATCGCTTCGGCCGTGACCTTGGCAACAGCCGACGCAAGGACTACCCGATGGGGCTCGCCGCCAGGGGCTATTACTCGTCGCCGATGTCGACGGAGCCGTTTCTCGAGAGCCAGCTCGACATGAGAGACTCCGCCGGCGCCACCATGCCGGGCTATGGGTGGGTGTTCCCGCTCGGCGACGGCACGGTCAATGTCGGAGTGGGCCTTCTATCCACCTTCAAGAGGTGGAAGCATGTCAACACCACCCGGATGATGGAGGATTACGTCGCCACGGCCCCTGACTACTGGGGTCTGGACGAAGACTCCAAGCTGACCGACCCCGTGGGCGGCAAGTTGACCATGGCCTTCAGCAAGGGACCGCTGGTCGGCGCAAATTGGATAACCATTGGAGATGCCGCCGGCGCGATCAACCCTTGGAACGGTGAGGGGATCTCATATGCCTACGAGACAGGGCGAATCGCTGCCGATCACGTGGGCGACGCGTTGCGGACTGGAGATTTCTCGCTCTTGCGCCGATATCCACAGTACCTGGAGGACGAGTACGGCCTCTACTACAAAATGGCGCGGATCTTCGTGAAGCTGATTGGTCACCCGTCGGTGATGAGAACGCTGGCTCACACGGGGCTTCGCAATCGGTCACTGATGGAGTGGACTCTGAAGGTCATGGCGAATTTGCTGGATGAGGACGACAAGCACATGGGGGAGCGAACCTACGACGCCCTGGCCTCCGTGGTGCGGGCCCTGCCGACGACGTGAAACCCGAACTGCTCGTCTTCGACGTGAACCAAACGCTTCTGGACCTCTCACCGCTCGAGATCGACTTCGAGGACGTATTCGGCACCGGTGCCGCCATCGGGGAGTGGTTTGCTCGCATGCTTCATGGGTCGCTGGTGGCAAACCAACTCGGCGAGTATCGCCACTTCGGAGTGATCGGGGTCGAGGCCCTCCTCATGGTCGCCGAGCGTCGCGGGGTGCGTCTGGACGAGGCCACCGCAACCGAGTTGGTGACGAGGCTCGCCATCCTGCCGGCACATCTCGATGTCATCCCCGCCCTCGAGCGACTCCTCGACGCCGGGTTCCGCACCGCGGCTCTGACCAATGGGTCGACCCGCGCCGCCAACGTCCAGATCGAGAACGCCGGTCTCCACACTTTCATCCAGAGGGTGATCTCGGTAGAGGAGGTGGAGAGGTTCAAGCCCGACCCGGCTCCCTATCTGCATGCCGCTCGGGTCATGGAGGTGGACGTCGGGAGCTCGATGTTGATCGCCGCACACGATTGGGACGTGGCCGGAGCAATGAAGGCAGGAGCTCAAGCCGCCTTCGTGAATCGTCCCGGAACGCTGTGGAGCCTTCCCTCCCCACCGCCGCGACTCGTGGGCAAGGACCTGACGGAGCTAGCCGATCAGCTGATCGGCTGAAGGCTCAGAGGTGTGGCGCCACCTCTTCGGCCAACTGTTGCATCATCTCGATCTGCGTCTCGTAGTCGAGTGTGGGGAAGTAGCTCCGTGCCGCGAACTCCAGGGGCAATGGTGCGCGGTCGCGTAACTCCAAGAGCGTGGAGACGATTTGATCTCCGTTCCCGGCCACGGTGAACCGTCCCTCCAATCGATCCCGTCTCTCCTTGCTGAGGACCGGCGCCCGGGGTGGAGGCCCCGGTCTGATGGCGGAGGGATCCATGTCCGAGTACTTCCATGTCATGTGCCAAACATGGTCCCGGTACCGTTCCCAAGCGCTCTCCGAAGTCGTGCCCGGGAGCATCACCGAGTAGTGGACGATCCTCAGCTCCGAGGGGTCTCTACCGACCTTCTCGCACTCGTCGAGGACCCAATCGAGTTGCTGCAACAGCTGGTCCGGTGGGACGTTGGCGAACAACCCATCGGCCAGTCGGGCCGCCCTCCTCACGGCCGCCTCGGCTCCGCCACCGATGAGGACTGGAATGCGATGCGACGGCTTGGGACGCACTGCCAGCTCCGGGAGCTCATAGACCGCGCCCTGATGTTGGAACGGCTGACCTGACCATGCCTGGGGAAGGATGGTGAGGATCTCCTCCATGGCGGCCCCTCGTTGATGGACGTCGGCGCCGAGACCGGCGAACTCGATCTCACTCCAACCGAGGCCAAGGCCGAGAGTGAGGCGCCCATGGCTCAAGAGGCTGGCGGTGGCCGCGTCCTCCGCAAGCCGCAGGGGGTGGTGCAGCGGAGCAAGCACGACACCGGTCCCGATCTCGATGGTCGAGGTGACGGAGGCGATTGCCGCACTCACGACGAGCAACGACGGCATGTATCCGTCGTCGACGAAATGATGCTCGGTGGTCCAGACCGATGTGAACCCGAGACGCTCTGCTTCGACGGCGAGACGAATGGTCTCGTCATAGGTTCTCGCCCAGTCCTGCTCCCCGGGCTGCAGTTGCGCGCTGAGGAGGCCGAATCCAAGCCCCATTGATCACCTCCGAGAGTCGAGTCGAGGATAGGAGGTTCTGGCCTAGGCCCTCGTGTTCTCGGCGATCGCCGGGTGGGCGGCGTCGGTGATTTAACCCACATTCGGGGCTGTCCTAAGCTCAGAACGTGACACTTGCCGACTATCTGCCGATCGGCCTCATGTTCCTGTTGGCCGGCGCTTTCGTCGTGGCATCCCTCTTCTTCTCCCGATTGGTGCGGCCCAATCGCCCGACCGAGGCCAAGCTCGATCCATACGAGTGCGGGATCATCCCCGAGGTCGAGCCGGTCCAGAGATTCCCCGTGAAGTTCTACCTGGTGGCCATGTTGTTCGTCATTTTCGACGTGGAAATCATCTTTCTCTTTGCCTGGGCTTCGATCTACGACTCGCTCGGGTGGTATGGGGTGGCCGCGGTGTTCATCTTCACCTTCTTCGTGGCGGAGACCCTGGCCTATGTGTGGAAGCGGGGCGCCCTCGATTGGAATGTCCATCGCCGTGCCCGCTACATGTCCACCGAGGTGAAAGAGGAGGCCGCCTGATGGCGACCACCCCTCCCGGGAACCTGTTGATGACCACCGTCGATCGTGCCGCCAAGTGGGCGCGTACGCGCTCGATGTTCCCTGCGACTTTTGGCCTTGCCTGTTGCGCCATCGAGATGATGGCAACCGGTGCGGCCCACTACGACCTGGCCAGGTTCGGGATGGAGGTCTTCCGTGCCTCTCCACGACAGGCGGACCTGATGATCGTCGCCGGTCGGGTGAGCCAGAAGATGGCACCGGTCCTGCGTCAGGTCTTCGACCAGATGCCCGACCCGAAATGGGTCATCTCGATGGGTGCGTGCGCCTCGACCGGCGGCATGTTCAACAACTATGCACTGGTGCAGGGGGTGGACCAGGTCGTGCCCGTGGATATCTACGTGCCTGGCTGCCCGCCGGGCCCGCAGAGCCTGATGCACGGGATCCTGACGTTGCACGACAAGATCATGGCCGGGGAGATCGTGAATTGACCGAAGGGAACAAGCCCGACACGAAGGTCGAGGACGTCATCGAAGACACGCCTGCGCCGCGGGACCTTCCCGACAACGAGGTCCTCAACGGGCTCATTGGCCGATTCGAAGACGTCGTTTGGCTCGAGTCGAACGGCCAGGATGTCGTGCACGTGCCGTCCGAGGTATGGCTCGAGTTCGCCAGGGCCGCCCGTGACGCCGGTTTTGAGGTTTGTGCCGACGTCACCGTCGTCGACTGGATGCGCAAGCGACCCGAGCGCTTCGAGATCGTCGCCAATCTCCTTTCCATGAGCAAGAGGCTCCGTCTCCGGATGGCCACCACCACCGGCCGCGAGGATCCGCGGGTGGCGTCGCTGGTGCCGGTGTGGCCGGGAGTCAACTTCGCCGAGCGCGAGGCATACGACATGTTCGGGGTCGTCTTCGATGGGCACCCCGATCTGACTCGGATCCTCATGCCAGACGAGTGGGAGGGGCATCCGCTCCGCAAGGACTTCGGTGTCGGAGCCGTGCCGGTGCAATTCAAGGAAAGCCACACGGTGAGTTAGATGGATGAGCGAGAGGCCATAGAGACCGTCGATGTCTGGGTGGCAGGCACCGAGGAGCCACAGTTCAGCCCGACCGATGAGGGCGAGCAGGAGATCTCCGACCACGAATCCGAGGCGAGGCTCAACGAGCAGTTCGGCCGCGAGGTGGACGACGACTACGTGTTCGACGACGTGTCCGACGACAACGACGAGCGGATGATCGTCAACATGGGCCCACAACACCCCTCGACGCACGGGGTGCTCCGCCTCCAGATCGAGTTGGAGGGGGAGATCATCCGCCGGACCAAGCCGATCATCGGCTATCTCCACACCGGCATGGAGAAGACGGCGGAGGGGCTCAACTTCTCACAGGGCGGGACCAACGTCACACGGATGGACTACCTGGCTCCCTTCCACAACGAGCTGTGCTACTCACTCGCAGTCGAGAGGCTCCTGGGGATCGACGTGCCACCCCGCGCCGCCGCGATAAGGGTCCTCCTCACCGAGTTGAACCGCGTCACTTCACATCTCGTAGCCCTGGCCACCAACGGGATGGACATCGGGGCGTTGTCGATGATGATCTACGGATTTCGGGAGAGGGAGATGATTCTCGCCTTCTTCGAGCAAACCACGGGGCTCCGTATGAATCACAACTTCATCCGTCCCGGGGGTGTCGCTGCCGACCTGCCGCCGGGATGGAAGGACGAAGTCGCTGCCATTCTCGTCGAGATCCCCCACCGGCTCGACCAGTACGACGACCTCCTCCAGAACAACCCGATCTGGAACTCGAGGACGAGGGGCGTGGGAGTGATCACCGCCGACGAGGCGGTGGCCTATGGCATCACCGGCCCTCCTTTGCGCGCTGCCGGTGTGGAATGGGATCTGCGCAAGGCATTTCCATACAGCGGGATCGACCAATACGAATTCTCGGTCCCCACCGGCGAGCACGGTGACGTCTACGACCGCTATCGGGTTCGTGTAGAGGAGATCCATCAGTCGCTCGCCATCGTCGAGCAGGTGATGGACGCGATGCCGATGGGTGACTATCGGGTGGACGATCGCAAGGTGACACCACCTCCCCGGGCCAGGATCGACCAGTCGATGGAGGCCCTCATCCACCACTTCAAGCTGTTTACCGAGGGTTTCAAGGTCCCCTCCGGCGAGACCTATGTGGCCGTCGAGTCGCCCCGCGGCGAGCTGGGCTGTTATCTCGTCTCGGACGGCAACGCACGGCCATACCGGATGCACACCAGGGCCCCGTCCTTCGCCAATCTCCAAGGTCTCCCCATCGCCATGGCCGACTCCCTTATGGCCGACACCGTGGCCACCATCGCCTCCATGGATCCGGTGATGGGAGACGTCGACCGCTAGGTGCCCGACCGAGCCGGTGGATGCAGTCCGAAAGGGTCTCCACGTCCTGATCGACCAGACCCGTCGTCGTCGAACTGCCGAAGCGATCACTGCCGGCTACACCGAGCATCCACAGACCGAGGAAGAGGTGGCGTGGGCAGACCAGGCCACGATGCAGATGATCAATGACGAGCCATGGTGACACCCCGTCAGGGAGACATATAGGTGGGCCGAGGCTGAAGACAAGCGGCCCCCCGTCCTGGTAGGCACCCGATCGGAGGCGTTCCCGGTGCTCGGTTGGATCCTGGTGGCGCCCCTCACCCGCACCATTCGTGACATCCCGACCGAGATCCCACTCGACCAGGGGCACCCCGGCCGGAGATCTGTCAGACCCTTGCCGCCCTGGCCGACTGCTGACATGGCCGTCGTGGCCGTAAAGCCTCAGATGGAGACGATTTGGATGAGGTTCCCGCAGGTGTCATCGAACACCGCGGTCGTGACCGGTCCCAAGGCAGTGGGCGGCTGGGTGAAGGTGACACCGGCGTCGACGAGTCGGTCGTGCTCGACCCGGACGTCATCGACGGCGAATGAAGCCAGCGGGATGCCGTCGGCTGTCACCGCATCCCGGTAGGGGCCAACCGCAGGATGTGAGGCGGGCTCGAGGAGCAGTTCCACACCGTCCTGTCCGGGCGCCGCAACCGTCAGCCAGCGGGCGCCATTTCCGAGGGGCATATCGTTGCGAGGCTCGAATCCGAGCACGTCCGTGTAGAACCGCAGCGCTTGTTCCTGGTCGTCGACGAACACACTGGTCAGATAGATACGCATGGTCATTTGGGGGTCTCCTCTTGATCGAGCCATCGCGCCATCGCCGCCTGCAAGGGTTTGGTATCGATGGAGTGGAATTTGTAACGACCCTCTCGGCGGGCACGAACCAGCCCGACCTCCTCGAGCATCGCGAGATGCTGTGAGATCGCCTGTCGGGTGAGCTCGATGTCGTGCTCGGCCGCCAGACGACCACAAAGCTCGAACAACGTCTGGTCATCGCGCTCCAGCAGCACGTCGAGGATGGCTCGTCGTGCCGGGGCGGCCAGGGCGTCGAAGACGTCGGTCATGACCCAGGAGGATATGCAAGTGACTGCTTGCATGCAAGTGATGACTTGCATGACTTCTCGAGTGGTGGCCGTGCCCGCGGTTGTCTACGGCCACCCTTGATGATGGAGTCGGAACTCACGGACTTCCTCTGTGGTCGTAGGGCCCCAGGATCTGGTCGGCACGGGGTGCTCGACCCGGGCAGCCTCCAGCTCGTCGACGGTGAAGCCGACCGGATCGGTGATCGGGTCGATGTCGTAGAGGCTCACCGCGTTCCAGCCGAGGATCTTGGCCTTCGCTCCGTCGGTCAGCTCCGGATAACCGAAACGCTCTCTGGTCTCGGTCGGGATCTGGAAAGCGCGAAGTGCGTCGATCTGCCCCTGAGGTGAGCCGTAGAAGATCGAGTCGGTTCCCCAGAGCACGTTGTCCTCCCCAAAGGCGACAAGAAGCTTGCCCAGGACATGGGCCGCCTCGTCGGGTCTGCGGAGGAGGTGCCACCAGGTCGATCCGATCTCGGCATAGACGTTCTCACCCGGCCCGATCCCGGCCTTGCGTAGTGAGGTGATGAGACGGTTCACGCCACGGTTGGCGGTGGCCTCGGTGTAAGGCCCCTCCCGCTGGCCCACCTCGAACCCGGAGTGGTATATGACGAACTTGACGTCGGGATGAGCCCGCGCCGCCGGGCCGACGTCCTCGGGTGATCCATATCTTGTCCCATCGGAGAGGCCTTTGTGGATGAAGAGAATGGGGATGCCGACCTCGGCGAGGTGGTCGAGGAAGATGTTCCCCACCTGCGGCAAGGCAGGGTCGTGGTCATCGAGCCACCAGTGGATGTTGGTCGGGAAGTGGGTGAAGGTCTTCCAGCCCGATATCACGTTCTCGGAGATGGTCCGGTCCATCTCGTCGATCACCGAGTCGATCGGGGCGATCTGAGGGAGGGCCAGGGCATTGACGATCACCCGCTCGTCGCCGGAGAGGGCCTGCACCGTTTTCCTCGTGTCCTCCATGACCTCAGGGGGAAGCGGACTGCCTTTGGGGAGTATTGGCAGACCGGAGAGGGCGACCATGGTCGTGTCGGAGCGAACGAAGATCTCCTCCAAGAAATGGTTCGTGGCGAAACAAGCGCGCGGGTCATCTTCATCCTCGCAATTCGCCTGGGGGAACTGTCGTCCCCAGAACCAATCCCCCCGCGTGGACGGGTCGAGGTCGTATTCGAGGAGGTGGCCCTGGACATCGAACACGAACTGGCGCGGGCCGAGGATGGTATTTGCCGCATCGGTGTCGAGTCTCGCCACCGGATCGAAGGGGTACCACAGGCCAGGGGTGACGCCCAATGCCCGGGCGATGGTGGTGTCGATCGCGGCCAAGGAAACGGCGAGGGCACAAGCCGATCTGAGGAATTGGCGACGTGACAGACCGGTGCGCCTGACGGCGTCGTCGACTTCGGACAGGGCGAGTCTCTCCATCTCCACCCGGAGCGGGGTCAATCTCTCGGGCTGGTATTCCCCGTTGGAGCATTGGCCGAACTCGATGGGAAGACCGGGGTCCTCGTCGCGCCACGAGATGGGCATCTTCCTCCCATTCTGCCTTGCCATCGGCCTCTTTGGGGACGTGGCTGGTTTCGCCCCAGATTGGGGGGATACCTATTCTCCGACATCGATGGATCACTGGTCGGAGGCAACCCAGGAGCGCGCCCGGGAGATCATCGCCCGATACCCGCAAAAGCGATCGGCCGTGATGCCTCTTCTCTACCTGGCGATGGCCGAAGAGGGCCACCTCACCGATGAAGGCATGGAGGAAGTCGCCCGATGGGTTGGCATCACCCCGGCACAAGTTCACTCCGTCGCCAGCTTCTACACCATGTACAAGAGGGAGCGCACCGGCCGTTACCTCATCTCCTGTTGCACCTCGATCTCCTGCATGCTGCTGGGCGGGGACGACGTCCTCCATGCCGTTGAAGACGAGTCGGGTGTGCCCAA
The DNA here is from genome assembly GCA_963822895.1 of uncultured Acidobacteriota bacterium. Lineage (GTDB taxonomy): Bacteria > Actinomycetota > Acidimicrobiia > Spongiisociales > ZC4RG35 > JARDZU01. The sequence continues at coordinate 166,087 of CAWGJI010000026.1, read as the reverse complement.
CGGTGAGACGGACCAAGAGGGGATCCTGTCCGTCGAGCATGCCGAGTGCATCGGGGCTTGTGGTGGGGCTCCGGCAGTCCAGGTCAACTACGAGCTCATCGAGGGCGTGAGCCCCGAGAAGGCGCGCGAGCTCGTCCAGTGGCTGCGGAACGCCCGGCCCGAAGTCGTCAACACCGACGAGATGCAGGAGTTGTTCGGTGGCGACCGCAGTTTCGAATGGGCGGTGCGTGAGGAAGGCGGTGCGGTTGGGCCTTATCCGGCGTTTCAGCCGTTGGGCACGGTCGGAACGGAAACCGTCCGGTGACAGAGCTCGTTGTCACCAAGCGGATGATGGAGCATCCCACCGACTCGCACACGATGAAGCGGTACGAGGCCACAGGTGGATACGTCGAGGGGCGCAAGGCCGTCGGGATGACCCGGGACGAGTTGGTGGATCTGGTCAAGGCGAGCGGACTGCTCGGCAGGGGAGGCGCCGCCTTCTCGGCCGGCCTGAAGTGGAGCTTCCTCGCCCCGGCGCGGCCGGCGTACTTGATCGTGAACGGTGACGAGTCCGAGCCCGGAACCTTCAAGGATCGCCAGCTCCTCGAACGCGACCCGCATCAGGTGGTCGAGGGCGTGATCATCACTGCGATCGCCAACGAGGTCCACGAGGCTTTCATCTACATCCGTGGGGAATATGCCAAGCCGGCTCGCCGGATCCAGGCTGCGGTCGACGACGCATACGAGAAGGGATACCTCGGCAAGGGGATCTTCGGCTCCGACTTCGACCTCGAGGTGACGGTCCATCTGGGTGCAGGCGCCTACATATGTGGCGAGGAGACTGCGTTGATCAACAGTCTCGAGGGTCTCCGCGGAGAGCCTCGTCTCAAACCCCCTTACTTCCCCGCCGCCAAAGGCCTCTACATGAAGCCGACCATCGTCAACAACGTGGAGACCGTCTCCAATCTGCCCCATGTGTTGCGAATGGGCGCCGAGGAGTACATGGCCCTGGCACACGTGACGGACACCGGGACATTCATGATGTCCATCTCGGGCCATGTCGAGAAGCCCGGGAACTACGAATTGGCCCATGGGATCACCTGGAGGGAGCTGATCTACGACGTCGCCGGTGGTATGAGAGACGGCCGCGAGCTCAAGACATGGATCCCGGGTGGCGCGTCGGCGCCATGGTTCGTCCCCGAGCAGCACCTAGATCTGGAGATAACCAAGGACGCGACGGCCAAGGCCGGGTCGATGCTCGGCTCGGGGGCGGTCATCGTCATGGACGAGACCACCTGCGTCGTGCGCGCCGCCGAGAGGGTGGTCGAGTTCTTCGCCCACGAGTCATGTGGCCAGTGCACGCCTTGCCGGGAGGGGACGACCTGGATGGAGATGATCCTCCGCCGAATCGAAGAGGGTCAGGGTCGCGCCATCGATCTCGACGTGCTCCTCGATGTGTCCGACAACATCAGCGTCGGGTTGGGCTGGCCCCCGAAGATGACGACCATCTGCCCGCTCGGGCCCTCGGCGGTCTCGCCCATCCTCGCGTTGCGTGACTACTTCAGGGACGAGGTCCAAGCCCATGTGGATCTCGGCGGCTGCCCGTTTCGGGTGCCGTCCCTGTTGGGGGCCGGAGGTGGTGAACATGGCTGATGCCGAGAGGGTGACGATCACCATCGACGGCGTGGACCACGAGGTGCCGGCAGGTTCGATGCTGATAAGGGCCGCTCAGGATGAGGGCACCTACATCCCGCGCTTCTGTTGGCACGAGAGGATGGAGCCAGTGGGCATGTGCCGGATGTGCCTCGTCGAGATCGAGACGCCGCGCGGCAAGATGCTGATCACGTCCTGCACCAACCCCGTGGCGGACGGGATGGTGGTCGACACCCAAAGCGACACGGTGAAGAAGGCTCAGGAGGGTGTCCTCGAATTCCTACTCGCCAACCATCCACTCGATTGCCCGGTGTGTGACAAGGGGGGTGAGTGCCCGCTCCAGGATCAGGCGTTCTCACACGGTCCGGGCGAGAGCCGCTTCGTCGAGATCAAGCGTCACTATGAGAAGCCAATACCCATCTCGGACCTGGTCCTGCTCGACCGGGAGCGGTGCATTCTCTGTGCCCGCTGCACCCGCTTCTCCGAGGAGATCAGCGGAGATCCCCTCATCGAGTTCCAGTCACGCGGCAATCAGACCGAGGTCAACACCTTCCCCGATCTCCCGTTCTCGTCCTACTTCTCGGGGAACACGATCCAGATATGCCCTGTCGGGGCTTTGACGTCGACCATCTATCGGTTCCGGGCGAGGCCCTGGGATCTCCGGCTTGTCGAGAGCTCGTCGATGCATGACACCGCCCATCCACGCATCGCCATCCATGCCAGCCAGAACGAGATACTTCGTCTGGTGGGAGTCGACAACGATGCCACCAACCACGGCTGGCTGTCGGACAAGGATCGGTTCGGTTTCCAATACATCGAGTCGGGCGAGCGTCTGACCCAGCCACTCGTGCGTCGTGACGGGGAGCACGTCCCGGTTTCGTGGTCCGAGGCACTCGACATCGTGTCTGGTCGTATCGAGCTGATCCGATCGGCCGACGGAGGCGATGCGTTCGGGGTGATCGGAGGGGCGCACGGCACCAACGAGGACGCCTATGCATTGTCCAAATTCGCCCGCGTCGTCCTCGGCACGAACAACGTCGACTCCCGCATGGACGATGCACTTGGCTCTCATTTTCTGGCAGCGACCGTCGACCGGGGGCTCATCTCCGATCTGGACCAGGCAGACACCATCCTGGTCTGGGGCCCCGACCTGAAGGAGGAGCACCCAACGCTCTATCTGCGGGTGAGGCGTGCCGCCCAAACCCTGGGAGCCACTCTCATCGTGGTGCATCCTCGAGGCACCGGATTGGACGACCGGGCTACCCACAAGCTGCAATATCGGCCCGGCGGGGGGCATGCGCTGCTCGGTGAGCTCGCCGACGGCGAGCATGCCGATGTCCTCGAAGCCCTGAAGGCCGACAAGGTCGTCGCCATGGTCGGCATGGCGTCGTTCGCCGACGGCCCGGACCTTGCCGAGGCCGTCGCCGCATTTGCCCGCGACCATGCAGGAAGCACCCGAATCATCCCACTGGCGCGCCGGGGGAACGTGTTTGGCGCCCTGGACATGGGTTTGGCTCCTGATCTGCTTCCAGGTCGCATGGCTATGGACGAGCCGGGGCTCGATCGCCTGGCCGGGCACTGGGGCGAGATCCCGAGGGCTCGAGGAAGGGACACCCGACGGATGCTGGAAGCCCTCGACGAGGGGAGCATTCGTTTCCTGCTCCTGGTTGGAGCGGATCCGGTGCGTGACATGCCCGACGCCCGGGTGGCCGGTCTCGCCCTGGAGTCGGCCGAGTACGTCGTTTCGATCGACCTGTTCCTCAACGACTCGAACCGACACGCTGACGTGATCCTCCCGGCCGCGGCCTTTGCCGAGAAGGAGGGCTCTGCCACCAACATCGAGGGTCGGGTCCAAAAGCTGAACTCGCTCTCTCCGGGCCCTGGCCAAACCCGCCCGGACTGGGCGATCCTCACCGACCTCGCCGAGAGGTCGGGTCGACCAATCGACCTCTCTTCGGCCGAGACCATCGCCAAGGAGATCTCCGAAGTGGCAGCCGCATATCAGGGCGTCACCTGGGACTATCTCGAGTGGGAGGCTCGAGATGGCGCCGTCGTGCCGTTGGACGGTCAGCAGTCACTCATCCATCTCCCGGTGGCAGTCAAGGGATCGAGCGCCCCCAAGGCCGCACTCACGCTGCATGTGGCACGGACGATGTACGACGATGGGGTCATGCTTCGTCATGGCCCGGTGCTACACCGTCTGGCGCCCGGGCCGGTCGTCCACCTCAACCCGGACGATGCCAAGCGAGCCGGAGCACAGCCTGGACACACGATGAAGCTCGTCACCAAGCAAGGGGAAGGAGAATTCACCGCGGTCATAGACGAGACGACCCCGGCCGGGGTGGTCTACGTCCCCTTCAACCAGCCTGGTGCGGTCTCGTTGGGGACCGATGCCGTGGTCCGGGTGACGGCGGTGAGATCATGAGCTGGCCCGAGTTCTGGATCGTGTTGCTCAGGGTGGTCCTCACTTTTGTCCTCCTGCTGGTGGCAACCGTGCTCAACGTGTGGGCGGAGCGGAAGATCGTTGCCGACATGCAGAGTCGGATCGGTCCCAATCGAGCGGGGCCTTGGGGGATCCTTCAGACCGTGGCCGACGGCCTGAAGCTCTTCTTCAAGGAGTCGATCACCCCACGCAAGGTCGAGCTGGGCATGTATCTCCTTGCCCCTTTCCTCGCGGTCATCCCGGCGTTTCTGATCTTCATGATGGTGCCCTGGGGAAAGCCGTTCATGCTGGGCGATTACGAGGTCTCCCTCCAGGGGGCAGATCTCAACGTCGGGCTGCTCTTCATACTCGCCATGTCCTCGCTGGCCGTCTATGCCGTCGTCCTCGCCGGTTGGTCGTCGGGCTCGAAGTACCCCTTGATCGGAGGAGTTCGGGCCACGGCGCAGGCGATCTCCTACGAGGCGGCGATGGGGCTCTCGATGGTGGCCGTCGTCATGTTCTCGGCAACCCAGGGAGACGGGGGCACCCTCTCCCTCGCCGAGATCGTCAATCGTCAAGCGGGCACGTGGGCCGATGCAATCCCCGCCCTGGAGCCGGTTCTGCGCTTCGTGCCGCGGTGGAACGCCTTCCCCCAGATCGTCGCCTTCGCCATCTTCGCCATAGCGATCGTGGCGGAGACGAACCGGGCCCCATTCGACCTCGTGGAGGCCGAGCAGGAGATCGTGGGCGGCTTTCACACCGAGTATTCGGGGATGCGCTTCGCCATGTTCTTCCTTGCCGAGTACGTCAACATCTTCTCGATGTCGGCGGTCGCCGCCACCCTGTTCCTGGGTGGATGGAATGGCCCGACCTTCGAGGGGACACTGCCCGCCTTCATCTCGGGCCTGCTCCCCACGGTGTACTTCCTCCTGAAGACCTACTTCCTGGTATTCATGTTCTTCTGGATAAGGGCCACGCTTCCCAGGCTGCGATATGACCAGTTGATGCAATTGGGGTGGAAGAGGCTCATCCCCGGAGCGCTTGGATGGCTGGTCCTATCCACCTTCGTGATCTCGTTTCGTCAATTCGGCGCACCCTGGAGCTGATCGATGGGCGTTCTCAGAGAGTTGATCAAAGGTCTGCGGGTAACTGGGGGGACCATGCTGCGGACCATCACCGGGAGTGGGCTGGTCACCACCGAGTATCCCAAGGTGCAACGTGTCAAGCCCCAGCGCTTCCATGGCCGGCATGTGCTCAATCGCTATCCGGACGGCATGGAGAAATGCATCGGATGCGAGCTCTGCGCCGGAGCCTGCCCGGCTCACTGCATCTACGTCCGTGGGCAGGACAACGATCCGGAGACTCCGACTTCCCCGGGTGAGCGCTTCGGGTTCGTCTATGAGATCAACATGTTGCGCTGCATCTTCTGCGGGCTATGCGTCGAGGCGTGCCCGACCGAGGCCATAACCATGACGAGCCTCTTCGAGATGTCCACTACCAATCGACAGGACGCGATCTACACCAAGGAGACCCTTCTCATGGATCGCCAGGGGAACGTCCCTCATATGTTCCCCGACGATCCATTGGCCGACATGGATGAGTTGAACACGGCCGATGGATGGCTCCGCGCCACCGCCCCCGGCGGGGTCGCCGCCTACGAGGGTCACCAGATGTGGCAGGGAACACCGGGGCCGGGGAATTGGGAGCCGGAGCCATCACAGGAACAGCGCGACCGGCGGTCAGATCGAACGGACGACGACGATGGTTGAGGCTCTCCTGTTCGTGATCCTGGGAATATGCGCCCTCGCCGGAGCGGTCACTGTTGTCATCGCCCGGAATCCGGTCTACTCGGCCATGGGGTTGTTGGGAACTCTCTTCTCGGTCGCCGTCCTGTATGTGGTCCAACTGGCCCACTTCGTGGCGGCGGTGCAGATCATCGTGTACGCCGGCGCGGTCATGACCCTGTTCCTCTTCGTCATCATGCTGATCGGTGTGGACAAGGCGGAGAACCGGGAGGAGCCATTGCCACGACAGAGGCTTTGGGTCGGCTCCCTCGCCGGTCTCATCGTTCTCTCCGCCGCCGGGCTGACTCTGTTCGGCGACTTCGAGTGGGTCCCGGCCGCAAACTCCTTCCTGTCGGACGCCACCAACGGGACCATCCAGAACGTGGCCGAGCCACTCTTCACCGACTGGGTGCTGGCGTTCGAGGCAACGGCGCTTCTTCTCACCATCGCCGCTGCCGGCGCAATCGTCCTGGCGCATTTCGCACGGAGGCGAACATGAGCGTCCCGGTCGACTGGTACATGGGCCTGGCCGCCGCCCTGTTCCTGATCGGGGCCCTCGGCATCCTGTTGCGTCGGAATGCCCTCGTCATGTTCATGTGCATCGAGTTGATGCTCAACGCCGTCAACCTGACCTTGGTCTCGGCGGGAAGGGCGATGAACGACATGAACGGCCAGGTCGCCGTGTTCTTCATCCTGGTCGTCGCGGCCGCCGAAGTCGTCGTCGGGCTCGCCATCATCGTCGCCATCTTCAGGAGACGCTCCACGGCGTCGGTGGATGAGCTCTCCGAGCTGAAAGGATGAGGGAGTTGATTTGGCTGGTCATCGCCCTGCCGTTGGCGGGGGCCGTGGGTCTCCACTTCCTCGGGCGTTATCTCAAGGAGCCCTGGAGTGGCTGGATTGCCTCCGCGGCGATAGGCGGCGCCTTCGTGATCGCTCTTCTGGCCGCCATCCCCTTCATCCAGGGTGGCGAGGAAGCACATGTCATCACGCTCTGGGAGTGGATGCCCGGGATCGGCGCCAATCTCGAGATCCAGTGGGATCCGCTCGCCGCCGTGATGGCCTTGGTCGTCACCGGCGTCGGCACGCTGATCCATGTCTTTGCCATCGGGTACATGCATGGTGATGAGAGATTCCACCGATTCTTCTCGTACCTGAACCTGTTCGCCGCCTCGATGCTGACCCTGGTGCTGGCCGGCAACTACGCCATGCTCTTCCTCGGATGGGAACTGGTCGGTCTCTGCTCCTATCTGCTGATCGGGTTCTGGTTCAACCGCCCCACCGCGGCGGCGGCGGCCAAGAAGGCATTCGTGGTCAATCGCATAGGCGATTTTGGGTTCATGGTGGCTCTGATGCTGATATTCGCCACCTTTGGGACCCTCGGCTTCACCGGCATCTTCGAGCGTGCCGGAGCCGAGCTCACCACCGGTGTCGCCACCGCCATCGGCTTGTTGCTCCTGGTTGGCGCGGCGGGCAAATCGGCACAGATCCCGCTCTATGTGTGGCTCCCCGACGCCATGGAAGGCCCGACCCCGGTCTCGGCCCTGATCCATGCCGCAACCATGGTCACAGCGGGTGTGTATGTGATCGCCCGGTCGGCGGCGATATACCAACTGGCGCCCGTCGCTTCGACCGTCGTGGCCACGATCGGCGCCCTGACGGCAATCTGGGCCGCTTCGATCGCCATGGCCCAGAGGGACATCAAACGGGTGCTGGCCTATTCGACCATCTCCCAGCTCGGATACATGTTCCTGGCCGTCGGAGCCACTGCCTATGTCGCCGGCATCTTCCACCTGATGACACATGCGTTCTTCAAGGCGCTGCTCTTTCTGGGCGCCGGGTCGGTGATCCACGCCATGAGCGACGAGCAGGACATGCACAAGATGGGTGGGCTATTCAAGAAGATGCCCATCACCGCCGTGACCATGGGCATCGCCACGCTGGCCATCTCCGGGATACCGCCTCTTGCAGGCTTCTGGTCGAAGGACGAGATCCTCGGCAGCGCATTCGAACGAGGAGGCTGGTTCTCGGTTTTGTGGGTCATCGGGCTGATAACCGCCTTGATGACCGCCTTCTACATGACCCGACAATGGGTGCTGGTGTTCCTCGGAGAGCCAAGGTGGGACGCCGAGGCTCATCCACACGAGTCACCCAGGGTGATGACCATCCCGTTGATCGCATTGGCCGGCCTGTCGGTGGTGGGGGGTCTGGTCAACACTCCATTCCGGACCAGCCTGGAGCACTTCCTCGAGCCGAGCTTCGCCCAGATCACGATGCAGGCTCCGCCCGAGGGTTGGGGCATGTTCCTGCTCCTGGCAGGCCTGTCCGTGCTGGCCGGTGTGCTCGGGGTGACAGCCGGCTATCTCGCCTATCGCCGACCGGTCGAGAAATGGAGAGACTTCGAAGCAGGGCTGGAGCCTCTGTGGGGGACGTGGGAGCAGGCTTATCGGGTGGACGACTTCTACGGGGCGGCGCTGGTTGCTCCGGGCAAGAAAACGGCCGAACTGGCGGCGTTCGGTCTCGACCTGGCGGTCATCGATGGTGCGGTCAATGGCGTGGGCCGTTGGGTCCGCAGCCTCGGAGAGTGGGCCCGTCCCCTGCAGACCGGGTTCGTTCGCAACTACGGCGTGCTCTTCCTTGGCGGTGCCCTGGTGGTAATCGTTTGGCTGGTGGCGGTGGGCGGATGAGAGGCGCGGGCTCCCCATGTTGAGAGGCAGGTCCTCCCCATGTTGACGCTTGTTTGCCGGCCGACTTCGCCCCTCGGCAACCCTCAGTGGTCGGAAGGGACCTGTGGTCGGTCGACCGCACCTCGGGGCGAACAGACGCCGGTCGGCCGGGGCTTCCGCCGCGTGTCGAGGTCCTCCCCATGTTGACCTGGCTCGTCTTGTTGCCGGTGGTTGGGGCCCTGGTGGTGGCACTGGTCCCCAATCGTCGCAAGGAGCTTCATCTGCCCGTCGGGATCGCCTTGTCCGTCATGCCCCTGGCCCTGGCCGGGTATCTGTTCTGGGTCTTCGAGCCTGCCGCCGGCTACCAATTCGTGGAACGGGCCGTCTGGTATCAGCCATGGGGAATCAGCTGGTACTTGGGGGTGGACGGCATCTCACTTCCGATGGTGGTTCTGACCGCCTTCCTCGTCCCATTGGCCCTGGCCGCCTCCACCGCCATCACCACCCGGGTCAAAGAGTTCGTCATCTTCACGCTGCTCCTCGAAGCCGGTCTCATCGGTGCCTTCCTCTCCCTCGATCTGTTTCTGTTCTTCGTCTTCTTCGAGGCCATCCTGGTTCCGATGTACTTCATCATCGGGATCTGGGGTGGTGAGCGTCGGATCTATGCGGCGGTGAAGTTCTTCATATACACCGCCTTCGGGTCGGCCTTGATGCTGGCCGGGATCATCGCCCTGGCCGTGCTCCACACCTCGCAGTTCGGCTCCTCCTCATTTGCCCTCACCGACCTGGTCAATCTCGATCTGTCGTCGGGCACGGAGAACTGGTTGTTCGCCGCCTTCGCCCTCGCCTTCGCCATCAAGGTCCCGCTGTTCCCGTTTCACACCTGGCTGCCCGACGCCCACGTGGAGGCTCCCACTGCCGGCTCCGTCCTTCTGGCCGCCGTCCTCTTGAAACTGGGGACCTACGGGTTGCTTCGGTTCAACCTCGCTCTGTTCCCCAATGCGGCGGTGGACGCCATCCCGATCATGGCCACACTGGCCGTTATCGGCATCGTGTATGGGGCGGTGGTGGCCATCGTTCAGCCCGATCTCAAGAAGCTCGTCGCCTATTCGTCGGTCAGCCATCTGGGCTTCATCGTCCTCGGAACCTTCGCCCTGACTTCGGGGTCGCTGCAGGGCGCCGTGATCCAGAACGTGAATCATGGCCTGACTACTGGTGCACTCTTCCTGTTGGTCGGGATGATCTATGACCGTCGTCACACCAAGAAGATCGCCGACTTCGGCGGGCTCCAGAAGACGATGCCGATGTATGCCGGATTCTTTCTCTTCATGGCTTTCGCCTCCATAGGACTGCCGGGCTTGAACGGGTTCGTCGGAGAGTTCCTCGTCCTCATCGGCAGCTACCCCTCTCTGCCGGCGCTGGCGGTGGTGGCCGCCTTCGGTGTCGTGCTGGCGGCGATCTACCTGCTCTGGGCGTACGAGAGGGTGTTCACAGGCGTGCCCGACAAGGAGGAGAACCGTGTCCTCAAGGACCTGGCGCCAAGGGAGATCGCGCTCCTGGCGCCCATCGCCATCTTGATCCTCGTGATCGGGCTCTATCCCAAGGTGCTCCTCGACAAGATCACGCCTTCCACCGAGGCCGTGCTGACCAGGATCGAGAGCCAAACCAGCTACGTCGTGCCCTATCCGGGCCGACTGTCCGACGTGTATGTGGCCGGTGAGGATCAATGATCACGCCACCCGAGATCTCCTGGATCGCCATTGCCCCCGATCTGGCCCTTGCCCTCGGCGCTGCCCTGGTCCTCCTCGTCGATGTCCAGTGGAAGCCGACGACCCGGGTCCACGCGATGGTCACCGGCTCGACACTGGCCGCGGCGTCAGGTCTGGCGATCACACAATGGGTCCAGGCCGGCAACGCGGTGGCCGCAGGTGACCCGATGTCACTCCTGGCGTTCTCCGGGATGATCTCGATGGATGGGTTTGCCGTTTTCGCCAGGCTGGCCCTATTGCTGATCGCCGCGCTCGGCCTTGTCGCAGGGTGGCGGTTCATCGAATCCCTTGGACGTCGTGGCGCAGAGGCAATCGCTCTGGTCCTGCTGGCAACTTCGGGGTTCTCCTTGATGGTGGCCTCGAACAACCTGGTCATGATGTTCCTCGGTCTGGAGGTCGGATCGATCTCCCTCTATGTTCTCGCCGGTCTCGAGCGCGAGAAGTCGGAGTCGGACGAGGCCGCCATCAAATACTTCCTCCTCGGGTCGTTCGCCTCTGCGATGTTCATATACGGCGTTGCTCTCATCTACGCCGGGACCCGTCAATTCGAGATCATCGAGATCAGGCAGTTCCTCGGTGACTTCGTGCTGACCAGCCCGGCGGTGATCCTCATCGGCACGGGTCTAGTCGTCGCCGGTCTCGGCTTCAAGGTCTCTGCCGCACCGTTCCATGCCTGGGCCCCGGACGTCTACCAGGGTGCACCCGCCGGGTTGGTGGGCTACATGGCCGCCGTTGCCAAGGTGGCCGGCTTCGCTGCGATCGCCCGCATCCTCCTCACCGCACTGGGCGACCTCGATCTGAGCTGGCTTCCCGTGGTGGCCGGCATCTCGGCGCTGTCCATGCTGCTCGGATCGGTCCTGGCACTGGTTCAGGGAGACCTGAGACGGATGCTCGCCTACTCCGGGGTTGCCCACGCCGGGTTCATAATGACCGGGGTGGTCGGTGGCTCGACCGATGCAGTCCTCTTCTATCTGGCGGTCTATGCGATTCAACTCGTTGGTGCATTTGCAGTCGTGGCCGTCGTCAGCGGCCCCGGCTCGGCAGGCTCGGCATTGGACGCCTATCGGGGCCTCGCAAAGAGAAGCCCGCCGCTCGCCGGAGCCTTCACGGTCCTCTTGCTCGGGATGGGTGGGCTCCCTCTCACCTCCGGCTTCATCGCCAAATTCGGTGTCTTCTCAGATGCCTGGGCCATGGGCTATGAGTGGCTGGTGATCGTCGCCGTCCTCGCCTCAGTCATCGCATTCGCCTTCTACATTCGAGTGATCGTCCTCATGTACATGGACGAGGGAAGCGATGACACCGCCGTCACGGTTGGCGCTGCCGGCTGGGTGTTGGCAATAGCTGCCGGAACGACGATTCTTTGGGGAATCTTCCCAACGTCGCTTCTCCATCTGGCAGCAAATGCACTCCCGCTATAGCCTCGTCGCCGTTGTAGCTCTCGCCGGACTCTTCCTAATCGGGCTGACCGGAACGGCTCGCGCCGCCGAGACGGCCTCGTCTGAGCTGGTGATAATTCGGGAGGGGGACACCAGCCCGGGTGATCTCTACGCGGCGGGTGTCAGGGTGATCGTGGAGGGCACGGTGGAGGGCGACTTGATCGCATTCGCCGCCGAGGAGGTGCTGATCACCGGCGAGGTCACCGGGAACGTCATTGCCGTCGCCCCCTCCGTCAACGTTTCCGGCGTCGTCGGGGGGTCTCTTCGATACACGGCCAACCACGCCAGCTTGACCGGTTCTATTGGTGATGACGCAGTGGGCGCCTCCTGGAGCAGTGAGTTGGGGCCGGACAGCGACGTGGGTGGCGACGTCGTCTGCTGGGCACTGACCTTGACTGCGTCGGGCGACATCGGCGGAGATCTCAAAGGGACGCAGCGCACCACGGCGATCGAAGGCTCGATTGACGGCAATGTCGATATCACGATCAATCAGCTAACCGTGCCCGGGCCACTGCAAGTCGGTGGTGATCTCGGTTTCAGGTCGACTGCCGATGCCATCGGGTTGGATCAGGTGACCGTGGGCGGCGTCGTGGTCCACAAGGAGCCACTTCCACCGAACATCCGGGTGCGGGCGCTCGGAGTCCTGACGCGAATACTGGTGGTGCTGGGTCTCACCGTCACGGCCCTGCTCGTCGCATGGGGTTGGCCGGAGCGGACCAGACGAGCAGGGGAGCGGGTGATCGCCCAGCCTCTCCGAGCCCTTGGTTACGGGGCGCTGGTGATGCTTTCGCCTGTGGTCGTCACCGGTGTCGCCGCCCTGGCCCTTGGTCTGGCGCCGGCGACCGCCAGTTTGCCCCTATTGGCGATCTTCGCCCCTCTCGTCCTTGCTCTATCGGGGATCGTCCTGGTCCTCTCCCTCCTGGCCGGTGTGCCGGCCTCGATGGCGCTGGGCAAGGCGATTCGCTCGAAATTGGGATTGTACGGGTCCATCGTCCTCGGGTCCGCCGTGCTGGGCGTGGTCTGGCTGCTCCCATGGGTCGGTTTCCTGGCACCCCTATTCGCGCTTCCCATCGGTATGGGTGGCTGGATGCTGGGCCTATCCAAAGAGGTCGGCTGACACATTTCCCGCTACGGCAAATACTGTGGTGTCGATGACTCCACTTCTCGACCGGCTCGACAGACCGGTACGCGACCTGCGGATCTCGGTCACCGATCGATGCAACTTCCGCTGCACGTACTGCATGCCGAAAGAGCTGTTCGGGAAAGACCACGAATTCCTGCCGCGAGAACAGCTTCTGACCTTCGAAGAGATCACGAGCTTGGTCGGCTTGTTCACCGAGCGCGGGGTGGAAAAGGTCCGGATCACCGGCGGTGAGCCGTTGCTGAGAAAGGACCTGGAGAAGCTGATCGGCTCGCTCAGCGCCATCGACGGTGTGGAGGACTTGACACTCACCACCAATGCCTCACTCCTGGTTCGAAAGGCCAGTGCCCTGGCGTCTGCCGGTCTCCGCAGGGTCACGGTGAGTCTCGACGCACTCGACGATCCGACCTTCCAGCGAATGAATGACGTCGGGTTCCCCGTAGCTTCCGTCCTGGAGGGGATAGAGGCGGCCGCGGAAGCGGGATTGGGTCCGATCAAGGTGAACGCCGTGATCAAGAGGGGTGTCAATGAGCATGCCGTGCTCGATATGGCCCGTCACTTTCGCGGCACCGGTCACATCGTGCGCTTCATCGAATACATGGATGTGGGCACGACCAACGGCTGGCGTCTCGATGACGTGGTCCCGGCCGAGGAGATGGTGTCGGCCATCGCTGCCGAGTACCCGCTCGACCCGGTCCCGCCCAACTATCCCGGCGAAGTGGCCAACCGGTTCCGCTATCGCGATGGGAAAGGCGAGGTTGGCGTGATCGCCTCGGTGACCAAGCCATTTTGTGGCTCGTGCACCAGGGCGCGTCTGTCGGCGGAGGGGATGCTCTACACCTGCCTGTTCGCCGCCTCCGGGACCGATCTCCGTCACGAGATCCGGTCGGGGAACGATGTCGGGCCGATCATCGACCGCGTGTGGTCCGCCAGGGAAGATCGCTACTCCGAGATCAGGTCGTCACAGACGCTAACCATCGGCTCCCGTGTCGAGATGAGCTACATCGGGGGTTGAGGGGGTGGGGGCCCGGCCCGAGGTTTGCCCGAGGTTCACGGGCGGGTATCCGTTGACCATGACCACACCGAGTTTTGGCCTGACCCTGTCGAGCGAGGAGCACCCTCCACGCAAGCTCGTCGAGATCGCCACCGTAGCCGAGAACGCCGGGTTCGACTTCGTCGGGATCTCGGATCATTTTCATCCCTGGATCGGCGCACAGGGTCACAGCCCATTCGTCTGGTCGGTGCTCGGTGCGATCGCATCTGCCACCGAGTCGATCGAAGTCGGGGTTGGCGTCAGCTGTCCGATCATGAGGATCCACCCCGCCATCTACGCCCAGGCTGTGGCAACCACCTCATGTCTTCTCGACGGGCGATTCAGCTGGGGTGTCGGCTCTGGTGAGGCGCTCAACGAGCACATTCTCGGGGACCGCTGGCCACCGGCCGAAGTCCGCCTCTCCATGCTCGAGGAGGCGATCGAGGTCATACGTCGGCTCTGGAGCGAGGAGAGCGTCACCCATCGTGGGACGCATTTCACCGTCGAAGACGCCCGCATCTTCGACCTTCCTGGGACACCACCCCCGATCATCGTCTCTGCCTTTGGCCTCGAGGCGGCCCGTGTGGCCGCGAGGCTTGGCGATGGCCTATGGACCACCGGCATCAAATCGGACGTGATCGAGGCCTATCGCGACGAGGGTGGCGACGGCCCGATCTGGACGCAGCTCTCGATGTGCTGGGATCCGGATGCCGATGACGCCGTCGACCGGGCCCATCGCATCTGGCCCAACACCGCCCTACCCGGTCAGATGGCGCAGGAAATGCGCACCGTCCTCGAGTTCGAGCAGGCCGTCGAGCTGGTCGGCCGCGACGACATCGGTTCGTCGATTCCCTGTGGTCCCGATCCCGAGCCGATCATCGACTCCATCGGCGAGGCAGTGGAGGCCGGTATCGATCATGTCTATCTCCATCAGATCGGGGACCCGACCGATGGCTTCATCGATTTCTGGCTCGATGAGATCCGGCCCAAAATCTGACGGGGATCTCACGTCCAACAGTGTTGGGCTTGTTTCAGAGGTCAACCATCCGCCCCTGTGACGAGATGAGCCGCATCGGGCGCTGGTGCGGCAGGACCTCTTGCCCCCGACGCCACCCTATAGCCGGCCCAGATGAGGGTCACTGCAAGGAGCAATGAGATGGCGAAGGCACTGCTCTCACCTATTGCCAGCCCCGTCCCACCCGAAGCTGCCGCAAAGGTCCCGGACAGGATGAGGAGATTGCCCCAGACGATCCGGCGATTCTTGCGCCAGAAGCGAAAGATGGACACCAGAGAGAGCACGATCAGGATGGTGGCCCCGGTCGCTCCACCGATGATTGCGAAGAGCCGTGGCCCAAATCCTGCGGCGAACACGTCATGGGCCACACCGGTCTCCGGCAATGGGTTGGCGAAGGGGACCGTGGCGGTCAAGGTGGTCGAGATCGCGGTCAATGCGCCGAGGGCGATTGCCGCCACGTGCCCGGATCGGCGGCCCACCACGAGGAACATCGATCCCAGGGCGAGAAACGGGATGTTGAGGATGGCCCCGAACAGATAGAACGTCCGGTACATCGGCCCGGCCCAGCCGACCGTGAGACCGAGGAAGAAGGCCCAGGTGGCGATGGCGAACATCGTCATACCGGCGCCATACGCGGCGATGTGCGGCCTCGGACGTTTCCGGTAATTGGCCCAGAGGTCGCCTGCAAAGACTGTCGCCGCCATCGCCGCCACGAGACCAAGTGCTACCTCCATCCGTCTGAAGGCTAGAACCCCCCCGTGGAGTGGGAGCCGACGTGGCGTCGCTTACCGGGTATTGGCAGGGGTGACGGTGCTACGGCGTTGCAGGACGTATGCCTGGCGAAGTGTGCGCGTGAAGGCACGGTGTGGCGGTGTCGAGGTCGCCCGAGGCTGCCCGGACAGGGCTTCGGCAGCCGACGCCAGGTCGATGGTTATCTCAGTGGCCTGTTTGTCCCACTTTCGCCAGGCCCGGGCTGCTTGGAGAGAGCGTGCGTTCCGGATGGCGGAGAGGGTGCTCTCTCGCACCCCGAGTGCCAGTTGGCGGCGCCTCTCCCGCCCCCTTGCCGGATCTGTCAGATATACCAGAAGGGCTCCGGCGCCAAAACTGGCCATGGTGGTGATCCTCATTCGCAGATCTCCGTGTCCTTGTCGTGCCAACCAATACCACCACGCTCCGGCCACCAAACTGGAATCAGCCGAAACGGGATCACTTGCTGCTCCACACGGATGTGGCGTCGGCGTCGGGAAAGGGGGCGGGCTCTACCGATCTGAGGGGAGTCAATGTGACGTATCCGTCACGACACATAGATGTGTCGGTCCCTGGATCGGCGAGGTCTCTGGGTGATCGAACCTCGAATTGGAGCTTTGTCGACCCCGGGTCGGCGTTGGCCACCCTGAAGTACCCGAATCCGTCGAGATCGGCCCAGTGAATGCCTTTGACATCATCGACAGCCAGCGCTGGGACGTTGACGTTGAGCATGGACGGCTCGCCCCGACGGGACAGGATCCATTCGACAGCCGCACAGGCGACTTCCACCGCGGTGTCCCATTGCCATGGATCGGACTCCTCCAAGCTCACCGCCAGACCTCGGCGCGAGAACGTCCCGGCAGTCAAGGCAGCTCCGACCGTTCCAGAGTGAATGATGGAGTGGCCGGTGTTGATCCCTGCGTTGACACCCGAGACGACCAGGTCGGGTGGATCTCCGAATGCGCCTAGATTGGCGGCCAGCACTGCCAGGCCTGGTGGTCCCTCGACCGCATAGGCCTCGACCTTGCCCAGCTCTTCCCTGCTCATCGTCACACCCAGGTTGCGGTCGAAGGTGCCGATCCCCGTGCCACTGCCCGACATGTCGCGAGCCGGCGCTGCCACGACCACGCGATACCTCCGAGAAAGGGCCATGGCGAGGTCTCGGATGCCGCGTGATTCGATCCCATCGTCGTTCGTGACGAGAAGGCGGGGCCGTGCGCTCATCGGCTCGATGAGGCGATCGGCTCGATCTCGACCTTGGTCCCCAGTTGTTTGATCAGGTCGTCGGACGAGGCACTTCCCAAGCCGTGTCTGGTCACGTTGGTCGCCCCGGCCCCGGAGGCCAGGCGGAGCATGGATTCGGGCCCGAGCCCCTGGCGCAACGCCGCGGCGAGGCCGGCCGTCTGAGAATCTCCGGCGCCGCGATGATCAGCCGGCTCGAGCTGGGGGGGAGTGGCCCGGAACCATCTGCCGGCGAGGTGAGCGAGCGCCGGAAGGTGACCTCGGGAGAGCACGACGCCCTTGGCGCCGCCCTCAACGAATCGGGTGATTGCTTTGATGGCGGAATCCTCGTCGGCGTCGACGCTAGTCCCATCATTGGTCAGGTCCTCATCGCTTATCTTGAGAACCTCCAACGGCCCACCGGAGAGGAATGATGTGAGCTCAGGGCCGTGGAGATCGGCAACAACCCTCACTTCGGAGGCAGCGAGGTCGTGGCCCAGCCTTCGGTAGAGGTCCGTGAGGTCTTGTTGTGAGGAGCCGGTCACCACACATACCCCGGCGGCGATCGCCCGCTCGAGGAAAGTGCCGTACAGATCATCGGTCTCATGCCGGTCGAGAGTCATCGGTGCAGTCTCGGCCACCGGCCGCCTGTCACCTTGCCTGCGGTCCTGAATCGTCGTCGGCGAGGCGACCGTTGTGGTCACCGAAGCGATGTCGATCGCCCATTGATTCGCCAGCCCTCGTATCACTCGCCCCGTCTCTCCACCGGTCGGGCCACACAACAGCGGTCTTTCGCCGAGGTGCCGGAGCATTCGCGCTATCCAGAAACCCTGGCCACCGGGATGCAGGTGGATCTCATCGTGATCATTGCTGTGCTCGACGGTGACGGTGAGGGTCAGCGTCGGCGACAGAATGGCAACCGTTGGTCGATCGTGGCCCATGGTCTTGCTCAGCTGCGACTCGGCTCGTCAGGTTTTACGCCTGTTTGACCTGTTGGCTCACCGAGGTGTTCTGTGAACATGAGTGACGGCTTTCCCCGAGATTCTCTCGGCAACACCGATCTGTCGTCCCCAACGAGGACGAACCTTTCCGGCGAGTGTGACTCGCCCTGGCGGCTCCTTACCCCCCGCCACACACCGTGAAACCCTCAGCCAATCAGCAGTGGTATCTCCGACTCGGCCCGGTCGAGCCCACCGTGATAGCACCGGAGTCTCTTGTCGAACCCAGGTGGGAGCAGGACGCGTCCGGGTGGGGCCAAGACCAAATGATCACCCAGCCGTCGTCGGGCAACATCGGTTATCGGATCGAACACCGTCTCGGGATCCACCAGTATTCCCCCAGTCAGCGCGGCCAGGTCCCGGGCCAAGTCGATGTCACCCCAAAGGTGGATTCCGCGTGGGTCGCCACCGAAGCGGAGCCGGTCCCACGGATCTCCGCGGATGAGGATCTTGTCGTCGTCGGCATACTCGATCAGCCCGTGATCGGCCGTCCCGATCAGGGCGGCATCGGGGGGGAGGCCCGTTGCGAGGTCCTCCCACACCTGATTCGCCATCTTCATCGCATCCTCGAACTCGTGGGAGTCGAGCCCGGATACATGGCCGGCGAAGTCCACCTGCCAGATGTAGGTGAATATGAGTCGCCTTGATTCGCCGGCCAATTGCAGAGTGGCGTCAACGAGGTCGGTGTCGTTCCAGGACGGTTCGAATCGGGCGCCTCGATAGAGCAATCTCGAGAGCGGGCTGCCCATGAATGCCCCGGGCTGCACGGTGATCGGCTCCACCCCCGATTTGCGCAGCCGCTCCCACACGTTTGGGTGGGGGAGCATCGCCGCGTAGTCGTGGGTCACGGGCCGTCCTGTCAGGTCCACCCATTTCAGGGTGTTGACGACTTTGTCCAGCTCCGGGATCCACAACAGATGAGCCACGACCCCGTGCAGGCCCGGATCGACCCCGGAAGCAACGGTGGAAAGTGAAACCGGGGTCGTCGTCGGGAACGGTGCGGTCAAGGGCCCGGCGAGCGACCGGCGCATCGACCCGGCGCCAGGGTGAGCGAGTTGTGCCATTCCGAGGCCATCGAACAGGACGATCACGTATGTGGAGGCATCGGGAATGCTCGAAGCCAGGTCGGCGCTCAGCCCCGGTGATGGGGCAGAGCCGATCAGACGGCGCTCGATCTCAGAGATGAGATTCGAGAGACCGTTTCCGACCCGACCTGATGCAACCACCACTTCGATCAGTATGACCAGGGTGCCCCGGGTGAGGCAATCGGGGTCGGGAGGGAGCCTGCCGAGCGCGACTTCGACGAGAAAGACCCTATGCGTATACTCGCAAACGGTGGCCATTCCTCCAGCTGAGCACGCATGAGCCAATACTTCGAGAGTTATTTGACGGTTGGCGCGTTCGCCGCAGTCGGCGGCGTTCTGGTCATGGTGATGCTCGGGATCGCCGCCGTGTTGAGACCGACGAACCCGTCGGCGACCAAGCAGATGACGTACGAGTGTGGTGTCGATCCGGTCGGATCCGGCTGGAGCCAGACCTATGTCCGCTACTACGTGTACGGGCTCTTGTTCGTCATCTTCGATGTCGAGGCGGTGTTCATCTTCCCATGGGCGATCCTGGTCGAACGCCTGGCCTGGTTCGGTGTGGTCGAGATGGCAGTGTTCATCGCCGTCCTGATCTTGGGGCTGGTCTACGCCGTCCGCAAGGGAGTCCTCAGGTGGGAGTAGTCCAGAAGTTCGGGGCCCCGAAGCCCGTGAGCTGGCTTCTGAATTGGTCCCGGAAGTATTCACTGTGGCTCTTTCAATTCGGGCTCGCCTGTTGTGCCATCGAGCTGATGGCGGCATCGGGGCCTCGTTACGACTTCATGCGGTTCGGGATCATCCCGCTTCCGGCCTCGCCTCGTCAGGCCGACCTGATGGTCGTGGCGGGGACGGTGACCGACAAGATGGCGCCAGCCATCCGCCGTCTCTATGACCAGATGCCAGATCCGAAATACGTGATCTCCATGGGATCCTGTGCCAACTGTGGAGGCCCTTACTGGGATTCGTACTCGGTCACCAAGGGCGTCGACCAGGTGATTCCGGTCGACGTGTACGTGCCGGGCTGCCCGCCCCGGCCCGAGGCCCTGATGGACGGAATCGTGCTCTTGCAGCAGAAGATCCAGGGCGAAAACATCAAAGAGAAGTGGAACCAGCGTGACCTCGAGCCCGTCTGAGACCGAGAGCGCCGTAGATCCGCTTCAGGGCCCCGCCGACGAGATGGCGGTCGCCGTTGGCGGCGAGGCCGACGTCGCTTTCGGGACGATAAAGATTCGCGTGCCCAGCGATCAGTGGGTGAGCTCCCTTCGCACCGCGCGCGACCGGGGAATGGTCTTCTTCTCGTGGTTGTCAGCCGTCGACTGGACGTCGGACGTGGCCGTCGGCGATCCACCTGGCGGTGAAGAAGTCGTCGAGCGTATCGAGCTTCTGGCGACCGTCGCCGACGTGAGCACAGGCGCCCGGATCACCTTCTCCACCGACCTGGCTACCGAGAATCCGACGGTGGACAGCCTGATAGGGGTCTTCTCGGGCGCCGATTGGCACGAGCGAGAGGCGGCTGAGATGTTCGGGATCGTCTTCAACGGTCACCCCAATCTCAGTCATCTCTACCTGACCGACGGCTTCATCGGGCACCCCCTTCGCAAGAGCTACCCCCTCCTCAGCCGTGAAGTGAAGCCCTGGCCCGGGACGGTCGACGTCGAGGCCATGCCTGAGGATGACGCCCCCTCCGAAGTGAACCCGGAGGCATGAGATGGTGATGGAGCAGGATCTGGTTCGTCACCTGGCCGAGGCGTCGGTCTCGGTCGAGCTCGAAACCGAGGACATGACGCTCAACATCGGTCCCCAGCACCCCTCGACTCACGGGGTGCTTCGCCTCGTCGCTCGGGTCGATGGGGAGCGTGCGTATGACATCGCCCCTGTGATCGGCTACATGCATCGTGGCTACGAGAAGCTCTCCGAGGTGAGGACCTACCCCCAGATCACCACCCTGGTCAACCGTATCGATTGGGTGTCCGGCTACGCCAACGAGGTCCCATTCATCGTGGCTGCCGAGAAGCTGATGGAGTTGGAGGTGCCTGAGCGGGCGCAATACATACGGCTGATCCTCACCGAGATGGCCCGGATCTCGTCCCATCTCGTGTTCATGGCCTCTTATCCGCTCGAGTTGGGTGCGGCCACGCCACTGTTCTTCGCCCTACGGGAGAGGGAGCGTGTCCTCGACCTCCTCGAGGGTGTCACCGGTGGGCGCTTTCACCCGAATTTCAACCGGATCGGTGGTGTCAAGCCTGCCTACGGCTCGGGCTCCAACACTCGGAAGCAGATCCAGGACCTACCGGCCGGCTTCCTGGCCGAGACCCGTGATGCGATGGACAAGGTGCTCGGCATATGCGACGAGATCGAGGATCTGGTGGCAGGGAACGAGATAATCCTCGCCCGCACCAAGGGAATCGGCGTGTTGCCACCGGACGTGGCCGTCTCCTTTGGGGTGTCTGGACCCAACTTGAGGGCATCCGGCGTGCAGTTCGACCTGCGCAAGGCGGAGAATTATCTGCCCTACGACCGATTCGACTTCGAGATCCCGACGGGGGAGAACGGTGACTGCTGGGATCGCTGGCATGTCCGCCTCGAAGAGATAAGGCAGTCGGTCCACATCATCCAACAGGCGGTCGACACCATCCCCAGTGGGCCGCTCCAGGCCAAGGTCCCCAAGGTGATCAAGGTGCCAAAGGGTGAGACCTACGTTCGGGCCGAGAACCCGAAGGGCGAGATGGGGTACTACCTGATCTCCGATGGCGGCCAGGGCCCCTATCGTCTCAAGATCCGGTCGGCGAGCTTCTCCAACATCTCGATCCTCCCCTGGATCCTCGAAGGCGTCCTGGTCCCCGACATCATCGCCATCATGGGCAGTCTCGACTTCGTCCTCGGAGACGTAGATAGGTAGATGGGTTGATGGAATTCCTCACGGATCTCTTTGCCAACTTCTGGGTTTCCCTTGCCGGGAAGGTTCTCCTCGTCGCCCTTCTCATCCCGGTGGTCGGCCTGGTCATCGGCTTCGCCGAGCTCAAGCTGTCGGCAAAGATGCAGGCGAGGGTCGGCCCCTACTTCGCCGGCGGTCGATGGGGCTGGGCCCAGCTGATCGCCGACGGGGTCAAGTTCTTCCAGAAGGAGGATCTGATACCGGCCGACGCCGACCGCCCTGCCTTCAAGGTGGCGCCGATGCTGGTCCTGGTCTCCACGGTCGCGCTCTTCGTTGTTATCCCGTTTGGTCCCGGATTGATCTTCAGGGACCTGTCGGTTGGGATCTTCTACGCCCTGGCGATCTCCTCACTGAGCACGATCGGTGTGCTGATGGCGGGTTGGTCCTCCGCCAACAAGTACTCGCTCATGGGCGGCTTGCGTGCGGCTGGTCAGCTGATCGCATACGAGCTGCCACTGGTCCTGGCAGTCGTCGGCTCGGTGATCATGGCAGGGACGATGAGCATGAGCGGGATCGTCGAAGCCCAAATCAGCGCCGGCTACCCCTTCATCGTCACCCAATTCATCGGATTCGCCGTGTTCATGATCGCCGCCCTGGCGGAGCTGACCCGTACTCCGTTCGACATGCCCATCGCCGAGTCCGAGCTGGTGATGGGCTACCTCACCGAATACTCGGGTTTTCGATTCCTCTTCTTCTTCCTGGCGGAATTCGCCAACATGTTCTCGATGTCGGCCATCGCGGCCACCCTGTTCCTGGGTGGTTACTGGCTCCCCGGGATACCCCAGGACACCTTGGCCATCGTGGGACCGATCATCCTGATCGCCAAGGTCTTCATCCTGGTCTTCGCCATCATCTGGTTCCGCTGGACTTTCCCCCGCTTCCGTGAGGATCAACTCCAGAGCCTCGCCTGGAAGTGGCTCATCCCGATCTCCCTGGCCAACATCGTCGTGACCGGCGTGTTGAAGGTGTGGCTCTGATGGCGGATCGCACTTTCCCCGGCATGGGCATGCTCAAGGGCCTCTGGGTGACCATCTCCACGATGTTCAAGACCATCTTCCTGCCGGGCTCCTATCTGGCGACGGTCAACTACCCCAAGGTCAAGGAGCAGCCGGTGCCCCGGGCCCGTGGTGTGATCGCTCTCGATCAGGAGGCGTGCACCGTCTGCATGCTGTGTGCCCGCAACTGTCCCGACTGGTGCATATACATCGAGGGTCACAAGGAGGAGCAGGAACCGGCCCAACCCGGTGGCCGAATCAAGGTTCGCTCCGAGCTCGACCGGTTCGACATCGATTACGCCCTCTGCATGTACTGCGGGATCTGTGTCGAGGTGTGCCCCTTCGATGCCTTGTTCTGGTCCCCGGAGTACGAATACTCCGAAACCAAGATGGGAGCGATGCTCCACGACATGGATCGTCTGCAGGATTGGCTGAAGACGGTCCCCGAAGCCCCTGCACTCGAGAAATGAGGGCTGCTTTGATTGCCGGCCGACTTCGCCCCTCAGGTGGGCCGGTTTGTCTGGGGTTCGGAGTTCGTTCTCATGGGCTTCTTCGGGGCGAACAGACGCCGGTCGGCGCCTCTCGGACCAGCCGAGAGGTCGGCTTCCGCCGCGTCCACCGTGAGGTGGCGATATGACCTTCATTGATTGGGTTTCGGAGCCGGCGAATTGGGTGTTCGTGGTGATCGGTCTCGCCGTCCTGATCTCGGCGTTTCGGGTAGTGACCTCCCCCAACGTGGTCCATTCCGCCCTGTTCCTGGTGGCGACCCTGGCCGGCACCGCCGGGCTCTTCCTGATGCTCTCCGCCGAGTTCGTCGCCTGGGTCCTGGTCCTGGTCTACATCGGTGCCGTCATCGTCCTGTTCCTCTTCGGGATCATGATCACCCGCGCCCCGACAGGGCTCGATGAGGGTCTCGACGCGGACAAGAAGGCATGGCCGGCGTTTCTCTCGGTGGCCACCTTCATCGCCCTCTCGTGGGGATCGATCGATGCATTTGGCTCCACCCCGATCGTCGACCCGGGACAGGCCACGTCGACCGAGGTGATCGGCGAGTCGCTCCTGGGGCGGTTCGTGATCCCCTTCGAAGTGGTGTCCTTCGTGCTGCTGGCCGCATTGATCGGCGGGATCACCATCGCCAGACGCGACCTCAGCCCGGCCGAGGAAGAAGAGAGGATGTCGGTCTGATGGTGGTGAATCAATTCCTCGTGCTTGCCGCAGCCCTCTTCTCCCTGGGCACATACGGATTGCTGGTTCGCCGCAACATCGTCCTCATCTTGCTGTCCGTGGAGCTGATGCTCAATGCGGTCAACATCAACCTCGTTGCCTTCGAGGCAACACTTCGCTCCAATCAGGCCATCGGCCAGGTGTTCGCCATCTTCGTGATCACCGTTGCCGCAGCCGAGGTGGGGATAGGGCTGGCCATAGTCCTGATGATCTTCCGCAACCGGAAGTCGGCCAATGTCAACGACCTCGATCTGATGAGGTGGTGAACGACATGTGGATCCTCGCCCAGGAAACGGCCCACACCGTCCATGCGGGTAATGGTGGCTTTTGGGCGGACACTGCCGGGATCATGCTCGTCCTGCCACTGGTCGCCTTCCTTCTGATCCTGGCCTTTGGCAAGAAGCTCCGCTATCACGGGGCCGAGCTCGCCATCGCTGCCCTCGCCATCAACTCGCTATGGGCACTGATCCTCTTCCTGACGAACATGACCGAAGGGGTCCTCTCCACCACCACCTTCGAGATAGCCCGGATCGGGAGCGGGCTGGTCTTCGAGTTGGGGTGGGTGGTCGACGGTCTCTCCATCATGATGTACTTCCTGGTCTCCGTGGTGGGCCTGTTCGTCTTCATATACGCGGTCGGTTACATGCACGGCGACGTTCGCGTCGAGTGGTTCTTCGCCGCCTTCTCGCTATTCGCCGGGTCGATGCTGATCCTGGTGGGAGCACCGAACCTGATCCAGATGATCATCGGCTGGGAGGGCGTCGGTCTCGCCTCCTACCTCCTGATCGGGTTCTACTGGGAGGATCTGGACAACGTACGCGCAGGCAACAAGGCGTTCATGACCAACAAGGTGGCGGACGTCGGCCTGATCCTGGGCACGATCATCCTGGGCGTCTCGGTCGGGTCGTTCGACTTTGCCACCTTGAACCAGGCGGCGGTGACCGGCGTCCAGGCGCTCTCGGCGGTGGCGGTGGTCGGTGGTGCACTGCTCTTCTTCGGAGCGATGGGCAAGAGCGCCCAGTTCCCACTCCACATCTGGCTCCCGGACGCCATGGCCGGCCCAACACCGGTCTCCGCTCTGATGCATGCCGCCACCATGGTCACCGCCGGCATCTATCTGATGGCCCGGACTTTCCCCCTCTTCCAGAACATGGCCCAGTCGGCCCGCCCGGTGATGATTGCGATCGGTGCGATAACCCTGTTCGCCCTCGGTCTGCTCGCCCTGACCGCAGACGACATCAAGAAGGTCCTCGCCTACTCCACCGTCTCCCAGCTGGGATACATGATGACTGCGGTCGCGGCGGGCGGATACACGGCCGGGCTGTTTCATCTGTTCACACACGCCTTCTTCAAGGCCTTGCTCTTCCTCGGGGCCGGTTCGGTGATCCACGCCGTCCACTCCAACAACATGAGTGACATGGGTGGGCTGAGGAAGTACATGCCGACGACCTACTGGACCTTCGTCGCAGGATCGCTGGCTCTGGCCGGGATCATCCCCTTCGCCGGGTTCTGGTCGAAGGACGAGATCCTCGCCACGGTGGGCGACAACGGTTACACGGCTGTCATGTGGATTGCCATCGCCGGCGCCTTCGTGACCGCCTTCTACATGGCACGCGCCGTAGCCCTCACCTTTCACGGCGAATACAAGGGCCACGGCCATCCACACGAGTCACCGAGGGTGATGACCGGTCCACTGGTGGCCCTGGCCATACCTTCGATCCTGTTTGGCCTCTTCAACATCCCCGGTGTGGAGATCCCCGGGATCGGCAACTTCACCGAGTGGCTGGCGGTCAGGGCGGTGCCCATGGGCGATCATCATGCCGAAGCCATCAATTGGGGCCTGGCCGCCGTCGGGCTGATTGCCGCATTCGGCGGTCTCGTCGCCGGGTGGTTGATCTACTCCAAGGATCGGAAGACCCAGAAGGAGCGGGATAGCTTCGAGATCCCGGTCCTCTATCCGTTGCTGCGCCGGAAGTACTACATCGACGACGTCGCCGACGGGTTGGTGGCGGCGACCATGGGGCCGGTGGCGCGTTTCATCAATTGGACCAACACGTACATCATCGACGCGATCGTCAACGGTGTGGCGATGGTGATCAAGGGTCTCGGGTCGTTCATTTATGGAATCGTCGATCAGAGGGGCATCGACGGGTTTTTCAATGGTTTGTCGGCGGCAGCCGACGGCGCCGGCTCGGCTCTGCGCAAGTTGCAGACCGGGCGGGTGCAGCAATACGCCGCCTCATTCGTGGGTGGCGCACTGGTATTGATCGTCCTGTTCGTCTTCGTCATATAGGAGAGGCTGAGAGCAATGGAATGGTTGGAAACCTGGGGTCTGACACTGATCGTGTTCCTGCCCCTCGCCGGGGCCCTGCTCTTGGGGCTGATGCCCAAGGAGCGGGAAGACGCCCTCAAGACCACGGCGCTGGTGGTGACCCTGGCGGCGTTTGTCCTCTCCATCGTCGTCATCTTCCAGTTCGACTTCGGTGCCGGGACTTACAACGACTATCAGTTCGAGGTCAACCAGTCGTGGATCGGCGCCATCAACGCCAACTACCACGTCGGCATCGACGGGATCAGCCTCCCGATGCTCGTCCTGTCCACCTTCGTGGTGGTGCTCGCCGTCATCTACAGCTGGAATCACTGGGAGGAGCCGAGAAATCCCAAGGCCTTCCTCATCCTGATGCTGATCCTGGCCACCGGCATGAACGGGACTTTCGTGGCCCTCGACCTGGTCTTGTTCTTCATCTTCTTCGAGGTGGTCCTGCTCCCGATGTACTTCATGATCGGGATCTGGGGTGATCGCACCCCCCGGAAGATCCCCGGTTTCAGCAAGGAGGTGCAGACCCGTCTCTACGCCTCGATCAAGTTCTTCCTGTTCACCCTGTTCGGGTCGGCCTTCATGTTGCTGGGATTCCTCGCCCTCTACTTCGAATCGGGCAAGTACGGCCCGAGGACGTTCGACATCACCCAATTGACGAAGCTGGGGGCCGGCGGCGCCTTCGCCAGCCCCGAGTTCGCCTTCCTGGTCTTTGGCGCCATGTTTCTCGGCTTCGCCGTCAAGGTCCCGATGTGGCCGTTGCACACGTGGTTGCCCGACGCACACACCGCGGCGCCAACGGTGGGCTCGGTGCTGCTGGCGGCCATCATGCTGAAGCTCGGCGCCTACGGGTTCATCCGCATCTCGCTCCCCATCCTCCCCCAGGAGGCGCAGCGCTGGGCACCGGCCATCGCTATCTTGGCCGTGATCGGGATCATCTACGGGTCACTGGCCTGTCTCGCCCAAAGCGACATGAAACGCCTGATCGCCTTCTCGTCGGTGGGTCACATGGGCTTCGTGATGCTGGGAATCGCCACCATGACCGATATCGGGATCAATGCGGCCATCATCGGGATGGTGGCCCACGGGCTGATCACCGGTCTCCTCTTCTTCTTGGCCGGCTCGATGTCGCACCGTTACCACACCCGTGAGATGTCCCGTCTCGGCGGGAACATCAAGCTGATGCCAGTGATAGGGGGCATACTCGCCTTCACCGCAATGGCATCTCTGGGCCTCCCCGGGCTGGCCGGGTTCTGGGGTGAATTCATGTCGCTCGTCGGCTCTTACAACCCGCTGGCCGGGCTGTCGCTGGGTGTGTTCAGAACCGCGATGGTCCTTGGCGCAGTGGGGACGGTCCTCACCGCCGGGTACATGTTGTGGATGCTCCAGCAGGTGAACCTCGGTGAGCCCGGCGAGGAGTGGACGGGCCACGTGTTCCATGACGCCGATCGTTTCGAGTTGACCTCCTGGGTCCCGTTGATCGTGATGATCGTGGTGATCGGGTTCTTCCCCAAGGTGGTGTTCCACGCCACGACCGATTCCGTCACCTCACTGGTCAACACGGTCCTCAACTCCGACATCGTGGCCTCGTTGGGAGCCGGCGGGTGACCACCTCTCCCGACCCGATCGCGATGACCATGGGCTCGCCTGACTGCGTTGGGCCTTCATGAGCTATCAGATCGACTACCTGGCCCTGGCTCCCGAGTTGACGGTGGTGGCCACCATGCTGGTGGTCTTCACCCTGGACCTGGTTCTGCCGAGGGCGAGGAAGTATTGGACGGCCACGGCGGCCGTCGCGGGCGTCGCCTTGGCCGCGGTGCCTCTCGTGATTCTCGCAGCGGACGGGGCGACTCGCTCAATGTTCGATGGGTCTTACGTGGTCGACACCTTCGCACTCGCACTCAAGGCCGTCCTCATCGTCGCGGCCTACCTGGTGTTGCTGATGTCTCATCACTACATCGAGTCGGAGCGCTACTACCAGGGTGAGTACTACTTCCTGCTGCTGGCTTCGATTCTCGGGTCTCTCGTGATGGCCTCGGCCCGGGATCTGATCGTCATCTTCATCGGTCTCGAGCTGACCACGGGGCCGCTCTACCTTCTCGCAGGATGGAGGAAGGGAGACGCGAAGTCGAACGAAGCCTCCATGAAGTACTTCATCCTCGGGGTGCTGTCCACCGCGCTCCTCCTGTATGGGATGTCCTTGCTCTACGGCTTGACCGGTGAGGTCAGCTTCGCCGGGCTGGCGACCGCGACGGCAGGGATGGCGGATGTGCCGGCCCTGACCATCGCCGTGCTGTTGGTGATAGCGGGTTTCGGTTTCAAGGTGTCGGCGGTCCCATTCCACTTCTGGGCCCCGGACACGTACGAGGGCGCTCCCACCCCCGTGACCGCCTATCTCTCCGTCAACTCCAAGGCGGCCGGGTTCATCGGCATGCTGATCGTCATGTATCTGGCCCTTCCCGGCCTCACCCAGATCTGGGGCCCGGCCCTCTGGTTGCTGGCAGCGCTCTCCATGACGATCGGCAACCTGGCGGCACTGCGTCAGACCAACATCGTCCGACTCCTCGCCTACTCGTCCATCGCCCAGGCCGGGTTCATGCTGGTCCCCTTCGCCGCTGCGGCGGTGGCCGGTTCCGATCTCAGAGAGGCGTTCTCGGCCACGGTCATCTACCTGGTCATATACGCGGTGATGAACCTTGGCGCCTTCGCCGTGGTGATCGCGGGGGCGCGGAAGACACAATCAGGGGAGATCAGCGCCTGGGCCGGGCTCGCCCAGGCGGATACCCGTCTCGGCGTCCTGGTGGCCGTCTTCTTCTTCAGTCTGGCCGGCATCCCACCCCTGGCCGGTTGGTTCGCCAAATTCGCGATGTTCCGCTCCGTCATCATCGCCGGCGGGGCGGCGACGATCGTTCTCGCCGCGATCGCAGCGGTCAACTCGGTGATTGCGTTGTACTACTACGCTCGGGTGGTCAAGTCGGTGTGGCTGGATGACGCCGTCGGAGAGTTCCTGCCGGATGCGGCCCTGGCCCCGGCGGGTTCGTTGCGTCTGGCCCTCGCCGTTTCGCTCGTCATCACCGTGGTCATCGGATTCTTTCCTACGATCGCAACCTTCGTCGGGGAGGCTTCCCGGGTGATCACGGCCGGAGGCTGACGCCCCGGCTTCGGTGCCGGCCGACCTCTACTCCCTGGGATCCTCGAGACCGAGTTGCCTGGCAACCTCGCTTGCCGCTGCCCAGGCACCTCGATCCTGATTGCACAAGACGATGACGGTCACCCCGGGCCCGACATAATGGGACACCATCGCAGAGACTCCCGGGTGTGCCCCACCATGGCCATAGATGATCACATCCCCGTCTTCGACCACGAGCTCCATGCCCAGCCCGTAACCCTCGACCTCGCCTTCCTCCATCGTTAGGGGGCTCAACACCTCGGAGACGGTGTCGGAGCCGAGCAATTTCCCGGACCTCAGGCTCGTAAGGAACCGGTCGATGTCGGTGGGTGTTGAAATGAGGCCACCGTCGGGCATGCCGCCGGCGGGGACGGAGTAGACGTTGGAGCGCCAGGTCGGAGCAGGCTCGTCGCTGCTCAGATAAGCAGTGGCCATGTCGTCGGGCTCGAGGTCGAGCTCGAAGAACCCGGACTCGTCCATGCCGGCGGGGATGAGGATTTGCTCCGTCGCCGCCTGGGCGAAGGTCTTGTCGGTGATCCACTCCACCAGGAGACCGGTGAGGACGAAGTTGGCATCGGAATACGAAAACTCCCCAGGCTCGGCGATCAGGGGCAGGTCTTTGAAGAGTGGCAGCAGGTCCTTGGGGCCTCGGGCGCGGTAGACAGGGACCACGTCCCACGCCTCCAACATGGTCGACCACGTCTCGTCGTCGTCGTGATAGTCGTCGAGACCCGATGTGTGGGAGAGAAGGTGGCGGAGTGTGTGCCGATCATCGAGGGCCGTCGGGCGGTAATCCGGGGGAAGGAAGCCGGTCAGGGGTTTGTCCAGGCTGAGAGCGCCTTGCTCCACGAGACGCAATGCAGTGGCGGCGGTGATCATCTTCGTCAACGATGCGACCTGAAAGCGCGTGTCGCGACGTAGTGGAACTCGATGACCGCGATGGGCCCACCCGGCCTGATGCTCGAAGATCGTCTCACCTCCGGACCGGACCAGGACGGCACCGCTGAATTGGTCGCTCCCGTGCTGGGCATCGAGCCAGTCGGCGATCGACTGCGGATCGGCAACGGTCATTTCGTCGACCGTGCCCCGCCGCGCTTCATGGCTCGATGCTCGCGATCGAGTAGGGACCACAGGGAGTGATCGACCCAATTCCCACGAATGAGGAGCTCTTCACGAAGGATTCCCTCCTTGGTGAAGCCGACCTTTTCCGCCACACGCTCCGATGCGACGTTTCCGATCGCGATTCGGAGTGTCACCTTGTGGTATTTCATCGAGGTGAATGCCTCCTCGAGCAGCATCTCCACGGCCTCGGTGCAGATGCCCCTCGACTGCTCGTCGCTACGCACCCAATACCCGAACTCGGCGATCTTCCCCAACTTGGACACGGTCCAGAGCGAGATGCTCCCGACGTGACGGTCCGGGTCGTCATTGAGCCTGATCGAATAATCCCACGCCCTCTCTTCCTTCCAGGCCTGGATCGACTCTCGGATGAATGCACTGGTGTCGGCGGTCTCGTAGTCCAGCCGAGCCCATGGAAGCCATTGATTCAACTCGGGGAGGGATATCCGGGTGGCCTCGTCATACGTGCTCACATCGCGCCTGCTCAGCCGTTGCAGAATCAACCGGTCGCTCTCGATGGTGGGCCTGGGCACCGGGTCACATTATCGGCGGGCTTAACCTGTTACACGAATGTGGGACAGACTCCATCTGGTACACGAGGTCACGATCGGCGACTCGGAGACGATGGCAGCGGTGCTGGCTCCCTTGTTCGAAGATGAGGACGGAGAGGTGCGCGTCATCCTCACCAAGAGACCCGACACCATGCCCACGCATGCTGGTCACATCGCCTTTCCCGGTGGGAGGGCCAACCCGGAGGACTCCGGACCTGTCGATACCGCTCTCCGGGAGACACACGAGGAGGTGGGGATTGCGCCGGAGAGAGTGGAGGTGCTGGGCTTTCTCCCCCCGATAGACACTGTCGAATTCAAACCTTGGGTGGTGCCGGTCGTCGGTCGAGTCCTTCTGCCGCTCAACCTGAAGCCGAGCATCCGGGAGGTTGCGAAGGTCTACACGCCCAGGCTCTCCGACCTCGCCGACGAATCCCTGTGGTGGCATGTTCCCTGGGATGGCCGCAAGGTCTGGTACTACGACCTGGAGGGCGACACATTGTGGGGTGCGACCGCATTCATGGTGCGGTCATTGCTCGGCCTCTCATAGGTCGGCCGACCCGTCAAGTTGTGCCTTGCCATTTGCCGATCATCTTGGAGTGAGTGTGCGCGCTCCAGTTGAGGCGCAGCAGCGCTTCCACCGTTATGTGGCAGTGTTGTTCGCCGTGACTTTCCCCACGCTTGCGGTCCTGGAGATCGCAGGCATGGACATGAAGTCACCGCTGGCCCCGATCCGTTGGGCCAGCTATCT
This sequence comes from uncultured Acidobacteriota bacterium, assembly GCA_963822895.1. Taxonomy (GTDB): domain Bacteria; phylum Actinomycetota; class Acidimicrobiia; order Spongiisociales; family ZC4RG35; genus JARDZU01. The sequence goes on along the minus strand of CAWGJI010000026.1, from coordinate 134,086 downwards.
GGTGCTTGCGATCTGGGCCATCTGGCTCACCCAGCGACGGGACGCCGACTCCATGTTGCTGGTCCTGACCACGATCTGGTTCTTCGGGACGCTCTCGGTGGTCGAGGGCCTCTTCCACATCGAGGTATCGGCATTCGACTTCACGACCACTTTCGGGCTCATCATGATGCTCGCGGTCCTCGCCGGGACATTGAGCTCGGGCAGTCGAGTGGTGTGGTCCGTCGCCGCCGGGGTGGCGGTTGCGGTCTGGAGTGTCACGATGGGCGTGCTGGACGGGCAGAAGGTCGAGGTGGTTGCCATCCGTGCGGTCACGGCGCTCGCCGGCGTCGTTTTCACAACCACCCTGGTGTCCAAGCTGTACGACCAGCTCTCCGAGTCGATCAGCCGTTACGAGAAGGCAACCCGGCTTCAGCACGCCATAGCCACCTGTTCGGAGTCACTCCTCGTTCAAACCGACACCTTTGCCATCTACGAGGCGCTCAAAGCCCTGCTGGTGGCCACCGATGCGGATTACACCTATGTCGACCGAAACACCGAGGTCGATGACGAAGTCCACTGGGAGATCATCGCCGATGCCCATCGCAAGGCAGAGGGGGCGGCAGGAGGTTGGAAGGATGGCGTGTACAGGGAGGAGTCATCCACCTATCGGGCCCTGGCAGCGGGCAGAGCCATAGCCATACACACCGATCAGCTCACCGGTGAGGACCGGGCGGAGTATGTCCGTGACGGGATCGTGACCGAGCTGGCCGTCCCCATCTTCGTGGGTGAGGAGTTCCGGGGGTCGATCGGTTTTGTCGAGTACACGGATGATCGGCAATGGACCGAGGATGAGGTGAGCACCCTGTGGAGGGCGTCGCACATGATCGGGGCCTACTGGCGTCGTCAGGACGATCAGGAGCAGTTGCGGGCATCGAACGACTCGAAGGACAAGCTCCTGGCCTCGGTCAGTCACGAGATCAGGACCCCGCTCACTGCCATCGTGGGCCTGTCTGAGGAGATCGTCGCCAGTCGCACCAGTCTCGGTGGCGAGGAGTTGGACGAGCTGAACGGAATCATCGCCGTTCAGAGCCGTGAGCTGGCCGAATTGGTCGAAGATCTCCTCGTCGCCTCCAGGGCCGAATTCGGGAATCTCTCGATAAAGCCCCAGGACATGAGTCTCATGACAGAAGTGGAGAACGTCGTGAGAGGGATCAGGGAGTCCCATCCCACCGACAAGGTGATCGCCATCGGAGGCGATTCGGACGTCGTGGCCTGGGCCGACCCGCTCCGATGCCGACAGGTCATACGCAACCTGTTGACCAACGCCATCCGATATGGCGGCACCCAGATAGCAGTGGTGGTGCGTCGTTTGGGTGACCAGGCCCAGGTCGTAGTCATCGATGATGGTGAAGGCGTCAGCGAAGCGGAAGCAGAGCTCATCTTCGAGAGGTATTACCGCAGCGACCAGTCACCCACCCAGCCGGGGTCGGTTGGGATCGGTCTCGCGGTCTCCCGTCAGCTAGCGGAGATGATGGGAGGAACGCTACGATACGTAGGCGCTGACGGGGAGCCTCGTTTTGAGTTGTCACTTCCGGTTGGCGCCGCGTTGGATGCAGTTTCAACGGCCGAGCTCTCGGTGACTGCCTGACTCCACCACTCGGAACCACCGGGCGCGCGGAATCGTCTCAATACATAGGATTCAGGTCTTTGGGGTAAGCCCACGTTGGGTGAGCTATGAGAAAACGTATCTTCATCGGTGGTGCCATCGTGCTCCTGCTCGTCGTGGGCGTGGGGGTCGCTTTTGCCCTGTCCACCTGGAGTGACGTAAAGCGCGTCAGCATCGATCGCGTGGCCATGGCCGCCAATGTCAGCCCCCCTGCAGACTCGGGACAGAGCGACCAGGGCGCATCCAACGATGGCCCGGTGGCCGCCTCCACCACCGGTGATGGTCTGACGGTGACGTTGTTGGTCGGGTCGGACTCGAGGGCCGACCTCGCCAGCACGGAAGGCTTCGGCGATTTCCAGGGCAATAGGGCAGACGTGGTCATGGTCTTGATCAAGCCCGCACGCGGGTCCAAAGCGCTTCTCCTGTCCCTGCCGAGGGACTTGCTGGTCGACGACGTCTGCAGCGATGCCGAGCATCGACTCAACGATGCACTCGAAGGTTGCGGTGACACGATGAACGGGCCGACCGCCCTGACCCAGACCGTCGAGAATGTGATCGGGCAGACCGTCGACCACTTCGCCCTGGTCGATCTGGCCGGTTTTCAAGAAGCCGTCGATGCGATAGGGGGCTACGAGATCTGTCTCGACAACGCGGTTCGCGATCAGCGGGCCGATCTCGACCTCCCCAAGGGCTGCACCCATGCGAGTGGCGCCCAGACCTTGGCGTGGCTGCGTTCGCGACACACCCAGGAGCTCACCGCCGGCGGATGGCGCACGATCCCGGGTGTCAGCGACCTGACCCGGAACGAGCGCCAGCGGAAGTTCCTACTCGACATGATGGGGCGACTCTCCAACCTCGGCAGCCCGTCGGACGTGGCGGACATCGCCCGTGTGATCGCTCCCTATGTGACAGTGGACTCCGATCTGACCTTGTTCGACGCCGTCGATCTAGCTTGGGCCATGAAGGGCCTGGGACGGGGAACGGTGGATCAGCTGACCATTCCCGTCTCGGACGCGACTACGGCTGCCGGGGCCGCCGTGCTGGTGGCCCAGGTCGACATTGCCAACCTGGTCGCCTCGGCTCTGGCTCCGGAGACGGCCGATGACGTGACGGGGGCTCTCGCCGGCTGAGAAGGGCCCCGGGGTTCGCCTTTGTCAAAATACGGGAGTGGATGAGGCTCGATACCTACCTCCCGGGCAGATAGAGACCCGGCGTTTCCCGATCGTGGGCGAACGGGAACCGGCTCCTGATTTCGACCCGAGCGAATGGAGACTGGAGGTCGTCGGTGAGGTCGCCGATCCGGTGACCTACCGTCTCGACGAGCTGATCCAGGCGGCTTCCTCGGAGCTGGTCTTCGACATTCATTGTGTCACCGGCTGGACCCGATTCGACTCCCGGTGGACCGGGCTCCCCTTGGCGGAGCTCCTCGGCAGGGCAAAGCCGGGGCCAGACGCACGTTTCGTCTCATTCGAGACGTACTCGAGCCGGGCTCACCACACCTCACTGCCGCTCGAACTGGCCATGCAGCGATGTTGGATCGTGCACGCTTTCGAGGGCCGGCCACTCCCGGCTGAGCACGGCGGGCCGGTGCGGGTGGTAACACCGGGTCGATACTTCTACAAGTCGCCGAAGTGGGTGCGTCGGGTCGTTCTGCTTCGCGAGGACCGCAAAGGCTGGTGGGAGACACACTCGTCCTACCACAACAATGCCGACCCGGCCTCGGGTGAAGAGCGATTCACGACAGGGTCGATCCGGCCGGATCAGCTGAGGAGATTCCTGGAGGCGACCAGCTACGACAAATATCGCGGGAAGGTCTTGCTCGGCCTGGATCTGAGGTCGTGGTCGCCGGCGGATCGCAACCTGCGGCGTCTCTACCTCAAGAACTGCGTCCTCACCGGCGTGGACCTCAGCGGTGTCGATCTGCGCAACTCCAATCTCTCATTGAGCGACCTGTCGGGCGCCGACCTTCGACGTGCCGACCTATCGGGATCCGATCTGGAAGGTGCCGACTTCTCCGGTGCCGACCTGACGGGCGCCAATCTGGCCGACACGGCCTTGTCGGCCACCCGGTTCTATGGTCCCGGCGGTGAGGCGACACTCACAGGAGCCAACTTCGACGGCTCCTGGGGTCTGGTGGAGCAACAGGAGGCGTATGTCGAGTTGCGGCGTTGACACCCTCGCGCGACCACGGATACGCTGCTTGCCGTGAGATCAGACACGCGATGGGACCGGCACCAGCACTGAGCCGCCGACAACCCCGCGTGAACTTGCCGTCGGTGGCCCTCTGCCGACGGCTTTTTCGCGAAGCTTGGAGAACATGAGCGACAAGAGAGTCTTCTCGGGGATGCAACCGACCGGTGAGCCCCATCTGGGCAACCTGGTAGGGGCCCTGGACAACTGGGTCCGGATGCAGGACGAGTACGAAACCATCTACTGCGTGGTGGACCTCCACGCAATGACATCGCCATACGATCCGGCCCAACTCAGACGCGATCGCCATGAGCTGGCGCGAATGATCCTGGCGACCGGCGTCGACCCGAAACGATCTCTCCTCTACTACCAGTCCGAAGTCCCCCAACATCTCGAGTTGTCCTGGATTCTGGGGAACCTCGTCGGCCTGGGGCAGCTGGAGAGGATGACCCAGTTCAAGGAGAAGACCGGCCGCTCGGGTCAGAATCTCGGTCTCCTCGCCTACCCGGTGCTTCAGGCAGCCGACATCCTGATTCACAAGGTACATGCCGTCCCGGTTGGTGACGACCAGGCCCAGCACCTGGAGCTCACCCGTGACGTCGCCGAGCGCTTCAACCACCGCTTCGGGGAGGAGTTCCCGATCCCCGAGCGCATAACACCCGAGATCGGTGCCCGTCTCATGTCACTCACCGATCCGACTTCGAAGATGTCGAAATCGGATCCGAGCGATCGATCCCGGATTCTGCTCAACGATGAGCCAGATCAGATCGTGAAGAAGATCAAAGGGGCGGTGACCGACCCGGGCACCGAGGTCGCATACGACTGGGAGACGAAGCCAGGCATCTCGAATCTGCTCGAGTTGTTCGCCTTCTTCACCAAGCGGCCGATCGCCGAGCTCGTCGGCGAATACTCCGGGAAGGGCTACGGGGCTTTCAAGATGGCGGTCGCGGAGGCAGTGGTCGACGGTCTTCGCCCCATTCAGGACGCCTACCGGTCGCTCACCGACGCCGAGGTCTCGGCCGTCATGGAGAGCAGCGCCAACACTGCAATCGAACGAGCCGAGGGCTCCATGCTGACCGTTCGGGAGAAGGTCGGCCTGGGCTAAGCACTAGCCGAGACCGTCGAGCAGCCTGGTCGGGAGCAGGAGGATCAGAGCAGCCAGGAGATTGAACCCGGAGTGGATGAAGATCGCCGGGCCGAGACGCCCGGATCGAAGGGTGACCCAGGCGAGGAGCAAGCCAACGAGGAACAGTTGGGGGAGGACCACCGCGGAGGCAGCAAGCAACCTCGTCGGGTCGAGCCCGAGCAGGTGGAAGGCGGCGAAGACACCGGCCGAGGCCACCATGATCACCCTCCGCGAGTGCTTTCCCATCGCCTTGATCAAGACCCCTCGAAATGTCAGCTCTTCGGTCGCGGGCGCCACCACCGTTGCCGTGAACACGGCGGCGACCCGGGCGGACGTGGTCTGAAGCCCACCGAGCGCCGACCCCACCTGTTGTGCGGTGTCCCCATTGGGGAACAGCAAGGTACTCAAAGGCAGGAACAGGATCGCCAGCCCGAGTTGGAGGCCCACTCCCAGGAACAGATACAAGAAGTCCCGGCCCTCGATGACAAAGCCCAGATCGGGCTCCTGCTTGGTCCGTGCGATGAGCCACAGCGCGACGAGATGGCCCACGTATTGGCCGATGAGGACCATGACCAGGGCCAACTCATCGTTGTTCAATAGGGTTGCCACCGCCACGAAGACACCGGCGCCGACGAAGCCGCCGAGGATCACGAGGAGGAAGTCGATGTAGGTCCAGGACTTGCGCACGGGCCCCGGCAGCCTACAGATGGACCAGGCCCTGCCACTGTTACGCTGGATCGAGCGTCGGCGGAGGTTGCGCAGAAGTGGAAATCGACATCGGGATCGGCAAGTCCGGTCGGCAGGCATACGGGTTCGACGACATCGCGATCGTCCCGTCCAGGAGAACGCGCGATCCCGACGATGTGGACATCTCCTGGCAGCTGGACGCCTTCAAATTCGACCTTCCGATGATGGGTTCAGCCATGGACTCGGCGATCAGCCCGGCCACGGCGATCCAGATCGGCAAGCTCGGTGGCCTGGGCGTGCTCAACCTCGAGGGCCTCTGGACCCGATACGAGGACCCGGAGCCGTATTTCGAGGAGATCAGTGAGCTCGACACGGAGAAGGCCACTCTCCGCATGCAGGAGATCTACCTCGAACCGGTGAAGCCCGAGCTCATCGGCCAGCGGATTTCCGAGATCAAGGCCGAGGGTGTGGTGACTGCGGCGAGTCTCACCCCGCAGAAGGTTCGCAGCTGGGCCCCGCACGCCCTCTCCGCCGGGTTGGACGTTCTCGTCATCCAAGGGACCGTTGTCTCCGCCGAGCACGTCTCGAGCAGGGAGGAACCACTCAATCTCAAGGAGTACATCGCAAATTGCGAGGTTCCCGTGCTCGTTGGCGGTTGCGCCAGCTACTCGACTGCCCTCCATCTGATGCGGACCGGTGCCGTCGGGATTCTCGTTGGGGTTGGCCCCGGGGCGGCATGCACCACGAGGGGTGTCCTCGGTGTTGGAGTTCCTCAGGCGACTGCGATTGCCGACGCCGCCGGCGCCAGGATTCGCTATCTGGACGAGACCGGCCGGTATGTCCATGTCATCGCCGATGGAGGGATGCGGACCGGTGGCGATGTGGCCAAGGCCATCGCCTGTGGCGCCGACGCCGTGATGATCGGCTCGCCTCTTGCATCGGCGGCCGAAGCACCGGGGCGGGGTTTTCATTGGGGGATGGCAACATTTCACCCAACCCTGCCGAGAGGTGCTCGTGTGGAAGTGGGCCGGCGAGGCTCCTTGCAGCAGATCTTGTTGGGCCCGGCCCACGAGAACGACGGCAAGCTCAATCTCTTTGGGGCGCTGCAGGTGTCGATGGCGACGACCGGGTACTCCGACGTGAAGGAGTTCCAGAAGGCAGAGGTCATGATCGCCCCATCACTCCAAACCGAGGGCAAGTCGCTGCAACGCAGCCAGCGCGTGGGAATGGGATGACGCCCACATCCGCCCGGGACTGTCGTTCGGGGCGGGAGCCGGCGCCGGGTAGCTGGACATGACCGTGGGGAAGCGGCCCAAGCCGGCGCCCGACGAGTCGGTGCTGGTCCTCGACTTCGGCGCCCAATACGCCCAGCTGATCGCTCGCAGGGTCAGAGAGGCACACGTTCACTCGGAGATCGTGTCCCGGGAGATCACCGCCGCAGAGATAATGGAACGGCGCCCGATCGGCTTGATCCTCTCCGGAGGGCCCGCTTCGGTCTATTCCGAAGGTGCCTACAGGATGGATCCAGCCATCCTCGATCTCGGCGTGCCCATCCTCGGGATCTGTTACGGGCACCAGCTGATCGCCGAGCTCGGTGGTGGCAAGGTCGCCAACAGTGAGACGGCCGAGTACGGCAACACCACGATGGAGCTGATAGCCGACTCACTCCTTATGCAGGAGCTCCCCAGACAGCAGCAAGTTTGGATGTCTCATCAGGACCAGGTCGTCGAGGCCCCGCCCGGGTTCGTCGCCGTGGCCACATCAGGTGGTGCCCGGGTGGCAGCCATGGAGGATCGCGATCGGGGACTCTACGGAGTTCAGTTCCATCCGGAGGTGGCACACACCCCGCGTGGCTCCGACATGCTGAAACGCTTTCTCTACGACGTGTGCGGGGCGACGCCCGCCTGGACGAGCCATTCGATCATCGAATCCGAGATCGATGCCATCAGACAGCAGGTGGGCGACGCTCGCGTCATTTGCGGTCTGTCCGGCGGCGTTGATTCGGCAGTCGCCGCAGCCCTCGTCCACGAGGCAGTGGGGGATAGCCTCACCTGCATTTTCGTCGACCACGGCCTTCTCCGCTCGGGTGAGGCCGAACAGGTGGAGGAGGCGTTCCGATCACATTTCGAAGTCGATTTCGTCCACGTCAAGGCAGAAGATCGCTTCATCGAGCTGCTCGCCGGCGTCACCGACCCCGAGTCGAAGCGAAAGATCATCGGTGAGACGTTCATCAGAGTCTTCGAGGAAGCGGCGTCATCGGTCGGGGAAGCCCACTTCCTGGTTCAGGGCACGTTGTACCCGGATGTCATCGAATCCGGCTCTTCGTCCGCGGCAACCATCAAGACCCACCACAACGTCGGTGGTCTTCCCGACGACATGAGATTCGAGCTGGTGGAGCCCCTGCGGGACCTCTTCAAAGACGAGGTGAGGGCCATCGGTGAGGAGCTGGGCCTTCCCGAGGACATCGTTTGGCGGCAGCCCTTTCCCGGGCCCGGCCTCGCAGTCCGCGTGATCGGCGAGGTGACCAGGGAGCGTCTCGAGATCCTCAGGGAAGCCGACCGGGTGGTGACAGAGGAGATCCGCCGGGCCGGGCTCTATCGGGAGATCTGGCAGGCGTTTGGCGTTCTCCCCGCGGTTCGCACCGTCGGCGTCCAGGGCGATGGGCGCACGTACGCCTATCCGTTGATCGTCAGAGCCGTGACCTCGGAGGATGCGATGACAGCGGATTGGGCGAGACTGCCTTATGAGGTATTGGAGCGGATCTCGAGCCGTGTGATCAATGAGGTCCCCGGGATAAACCGGGTGGCCTACGACATCTCGAGCAAACCGCCCGCAACCATCGAGTGGGAGTGATCCGGCGGTCTATGCCGGACCCGCTCGAGACGACCCCGGCCCCTTCGCCTCGGCGGGCCTTGAAGAGGAGAGCGGCCTCGAAACAAGAGGGTCGCCCGGTTCATTCAGAGCGCCGCGGACCGTGCCGATAAGAACCCGACCGGCCAGGGAAATGAACTATTGGAGGACAAGCCAGCGGAGTTGACGCGCATCTTCCGGGAGGAGCTCGAGGAACGCTCCCGGCGTCTCGTCGCGGGCGCCCGGGCACTCCAAGATCGCGATCTCGATGGTGCGAGGATCCAGGACCTCATCCGTGATGCGCACACCGTCAAGGGCTCGGCGAGTCTTCTCGGCTACCCGCAGATCAAAGAGGTTGCCTCACGTCTCGAGTACTTGTGGCGGTCGATCGGCGAGGGGACCAGGCCGTCGGCCGAAGTCGTCGTCGCCATGGAGGCCAGCGCCGGCCGGTTGTTGGATTCCATGGAGTCCGGTGACGACGCCGAGTTGAATCAGATGGCCGATCGTCTGGTCCTCTTCTCCCACGATGATGCCAAGCCGGCCGAAGTGGTCCCCCTGCGTCGGCCCGATCCAGGCAACCTCGGCGGGTTGCTGACCTCGATATCGGAGACGTTGCTGGGCGGGGCGACGAGAGTCGACACCTCGGATCTCTACCGCCTCATCAATCGAATAGTCGAGGTGTCTCTCGACGCCGAGGCCCTGGTCGACCTCTCCCTCATATCGATAGAGGGCACTGATCCGAGCCTCTTCAGGAAGACGTGGAGAGGACAGTTGGAGCGTCTCTCCAACTCGGTCGCTGAGATACAGGACCAGGCCGTCGCACTGGCGAATGTCTCGTTTCGCGATGCCACCGGCACCTTCCCTCAGTTCGTTCGCTACCTGGGTCGGCGTGTGGGCAAGGACGTCAGGTATGAGACGAGGGGTGAGGACGTGCAGATCGATCGGCAAATCGTCGACCTGCTCCGCGAACCGCTCCGGCATCTCCTCGTCAATGCGGTGGATCATGGGATCGAGCCTCCTGCCGAGAGAGTGTCCGTGGGCAAGAGCGCCACCGGAAGGGTCAGCATCGAGGCGCAGGTGGTGGACGACAGCGTCGAGATCTCGGTTTCGGACGATGGGAGAGGCATCGATTGGGATCGCGTGGCCGATGTGGCGACCAGGGAGAAGATCCCATTTGTCTTCTCCGATCTGAGCCCTGTCCTATTCCGCCCGGGCTTCACCACATCGGAGGAGGTCACCGACTTCTCAGGCTCCGGGGAGGGACTGGCCACGGTGCGCGACACCATGGAACGGGTCAATGGGATCGTCCGCGTCGAGTCGCCCGGCGGACAGGGGACCACCGTGACCATGACCCTCCCACTCTCGATGGTCCTGCAGAACGTGTTGGTCGTCGCAACCGGGGATCAATTCTGGGGTCTCCCGGAGGCGTCGATCGAGGCAACGATGCCCCTGAGCAAGGCGCAGCTCACCGACACCGAGTTGGGCCAGCAGTCCGTCGGCTTCATGAGTCGCGAGATCCCTTGTGTTTCGTTGTCCAAAGCGGTCGGCCTCGATCCGGTCCCGGACGAGTCGGAGCTGATCGTGGTCAACACCCGGTTCGGCTTGGTGGCCGTCAAGGTCAGTGAATTGGTGGACCGGAGGCGTGTGGCCGTGAAGAACCTCGGGCCGATCCTGGAGGGCTCGGGGCACGTCACCGGAGCGGCCCTGCTCGGCGGCGGCCAGGTCCTGGTGGTCCTCGATCCGAACTTTCTCGGGCTGACAGCCACCCGACGGCCCCACACGGCCGACCATCGTCCGCGCGTGTTGGTGGTAGACGATTCCGCGGGAGTCCGGCAATTGCTATCCGCCACCCTCAACGGTGCCGGCTTCGACGTCGAAGTGGCCGCGGGAGCCCGGGAGGCATTGCAGGCAATGGCGGCGGATGGGTTCGAGGCGATGGTGATCGACTATTCGATGCCACGATCCAACGGCGTGGAGTTGGTGCGAACACTTCGCGCGTCGGAGGTGCGAGTGCCCATCATCATGGTCTCGGGTGTCGCAACACAGGAGGAGAAGAGGGCGGCATGGGAGGTTGGGGTGGATGCCTACCTCGACAAGTTCGACTTGAGACAGGGTGTTTTGACGACCACTCTCCGCCGTCTGATGGGATTCGACGAGGACGCCGGCGCCGGCTGACAGCCAGTCTCTGACAGCTACAGACCCCCTCGAAAGACGCCGATAAACCTGGGGAATGCTCGCTCTGCCGCAACTTCCGGATTGGCTGGTCTACCTCCTCCCTCTGGTGGGTGTGGGTGGTGTGGTCTGGGCCCTCGCCATAACCCGCCATGGCCGCCAACGGGAGCGCGAGGTCCGATTCCTCTCGGAGGAGGCCCATCGCATCAAGAACGACTTCGTCGCCATGGTCAGCCACGAGCTCCGAACACCTTTGACATCCATCGCCGGGTTCGCCGACACCTTGGTCGCGTCCTGGAAGGAACTGCCTGAGGGAGAGGTGGACGAGTTCCTCGGGATCATCAATCGACAGGCCGTGTATCTCGGTGACCTCGTCGAGGACGTGCTCGTCATCCCCCGGCTCGAGGCCGACCGACTCCGGTTCAACCCGGAGCTCTTCGACCTGGGCGATCTGATCGAAGACGTGGCAAACATGGTGTTTCCCAATGGTGGGAAGAAGAGCTCGTTGATCTCACTCCCGGACGGTGTCCGGGTCAAGGCCGACCGGCGCCGGGTGCAGCAAGTGATCAGAAACTTGATGGAGAACGCGAGGAAGTACGGTGGTGATCAGATCATGGTCGAGGGTTTCGTCATGGGCGACCAATACCTGATCGTGATCTCCGACAACGGGCCGGGCGTCCCCGACGAGGAGACCCAGCGGGTATTCGAGAACTTCGAACAGGTCTCCAAGGGCGACGCCAGGGAGTCCACCGGCATCGGTCTCGGGCTTCCAATCGCACGACGTCTGGCCAGGGCCATGGGGGGCGAGGTCTGGTACGAGCGCCGATTCCCGACGGGTGCGCGCTTCTGCTATTCCCTGCCGCTGCGTCGTCGCACGGTCGTCGGTGAGGGCGAGCTCCTCGAGCCGGTCGATGCCGACTCGCTTGCCGCCGTTGAATTCGACGACGAGACCGTGTTGAGCGGTTGAGCCTGCCGGGGCTGATCACATCGTTGTGATTCAGTCGCCGCCCGCCGGTACCATCGTGGTCGATGCAGGCGGAGTGGTTTCTCGATGACGTACCGGCCGACTCTCCTTTATTCGCCGACCTGAACCCGACCCAGCGCGAGGCCGTGGCGGCGACGGAGGGGCCGGTGCTGGTGGTTGCCGGTGCCGGTTCGGGCAAGACCAGAGTCCTGACCTATCGCATCGCTCATCTGATTCGGGACCTCGGGGTGGCCCCACAGTCGATCCTCGCCATCACTTTCACCAACAAGGCGGCCGACGAGATGAAGGGTCGAGTCGGCGCCCTGGTCGGAGGGGCGGTTCGCTCGATGTGGGTCTCCACGTTTCACTCGGCCTGCGTTCGCATTCTCCGGCGCGAAGTCTCGAGGCTGGGCTACAGGTCGGGGTTCTCGATCTACGACGACGCCGATTCCCTGCGGTTGCTCAACCTCGTCGTCAAAGACCTGGACCTCGACACCAAGAGATTCCCACCGAAGGCGATGAAGGCCGTCATCTCCAAGGCCAAGAACGAGTTGGTCGACTACGAGTCCTTCGCCGATCAGGGCGACGGCTTCTACCACGAGCAGGTCGCCGACATCTATCGGCTCTACCAGCAGCGACTGCTCCAGGCGTCGGCCATGGACTTCGACGACCTGTTGATGGTCACGGTCGAGCTGTTCGGAGCGTTTCCCGAAGTCCAGTCTCATTATCAGGAGCGATTCCGATACGTCTTGGTCGACGAGTACCAGGACACCAATCGCGCTCAGTACATGCTGGTCAAGCAGCTGACCGACAGTCATCGGAACCTGTGCGTGGTCGGCGACTCCGATCAGTCGATCTACAAGTTCCGCGGCGCCGACATACGCAATATCAGAGAGTTCGAGAAGGACTACCCCGATTCCAGGATCGTCGTGCTGGAACAGAACTATCGATCGACGGAGACCATCCTCGACGCGGCGAACTCGGTGATAGCCAACAACACGCAGCGGACGCCGAAGAGCCTCTGGTCGGACCGGGGCCGTGGTGTGCCGATCTTCAGGTATGAGGCGGAAGACGAGCACGACGAGGCCGGGTATGTGGTCGATCAGATCGAGAGGTTGAAGGCCGAGGGATTCAACCTCTCCGACATGGCGGTCTTCTACCGCACCAATGCAATGTCGAGGGTCATCGAGGATGTGTTCGTGCGCAGGGGAGCGCAGTACACGGTGGTCGGCTCGGTCAAGTTCTACGACCGGAAGGAGATCAAGGACGCCGTTGCCTACCTGCGAGCCATCGTCAACCCGTCGGACGAGGTCTCCACGAAGCGGATCATCAACGAGCCCCGTCGTGGCATTGGCGACACCACCATCGCCCATCTCGACCGATTCAGCCAGGAGAACAAGATCACCTTCTTCGAGGCTCTGACGCGAGTGGGGGAGGTCTCCCGGCTCAACAATCGGGCCCATGCCGCAGTCGGGGAGTTCGTGGCCATCATGGATCGGTTGCGGGAAGAGGCCGAGGACGGTGGTGTGGAGGCAGCGGTTCAGGCGGTTCTCGATGTGACGGGAATGGTCGCCAACCTGGAGTCGGAGCGGACCATCGAGGCCATGGGCCGCGTCGAGAACCTCCGTGAGTTGGTCGGCGTTGCAGCCGAGTTCGAGAGTGGCAATGAGGGAGCGGTGATTGGCGATGAGGTCTTCGACGATCTCGACAACCTGCGTCGTCTGGAGATCTTTCTCGAGTCCACCGCTCTCGTCGCCGACATCGACGAATGGGAGGAGGGGGCAGGGGCGGTGACACTCATGACGCTGCACACGGCGAAGGGGCTCGAGTTCCCCGTGGTCTTCATCGTGGGCATGGAGGACGGTGTCTTCCCGCACATGAGGTCCCTTGGTGACCCGGCCGAGCTGGAGGAGGAGCGCAGACTTGCCTACGTGGGGATAACACGCGCCCAGGACCAGCTGTTTCTCACCTCGGCGTGGAGCCGCATGCTCTTTGGCGGCTCGAACTACAACCCTCCTTCTCGATTTCTGGCGGAGATCCCGGAGGGGCTGATGGAGAAGGCAGGCAAGCGTCAGCGTCGCAATTCGTCCGAGCGGATTGCCTCGGCAGGTCCCCGAACGGTTCTCGAAGCCGGAGAGGTGGGGCCTGGTGATCGCGTTCGTCACGACAAGTGGGGTCTGGGAACCGTCCGTGAGATAGTGGGGAGCGGCGATCGGGCCGAGGCCGAGGTGATGTTCGACACCCAGGGGAAGAAGCGCCTTCTCCTGGCTTGGGCCCCATTGGAGCGGGCTTGAGCGAGCCGGAGGTCCCTACGGAGCTGAGAGCCGCGCTGGCAGGAGACGACAGGGCCCGGGCCATCTTTGATGCCCTGAGCCCGTCCCATCGGCGTGAGCACATCGCATATGTGGCTCAAGCGAAGAAACCGGAGACCAGGGAGAGGCGGGCTCGCCTCACCGTTGAGCGGCTCAGAACCTGACTGGTATCGCTGCCTCCGGTACGCGAACCACGCAAGATGGACCAGGCGGAGCGGCGACAAATGCAAAGCCGGTGATGGCGAGGAACAGGAAAGCATCACTCAGGTCTGTCATTGAGCCACATAGCTTGTCGGCTCGTCGTCGACGACAGGGCAATCACGGGAACCGAGGTTCAGATCGACACCAGCGCGACCAGTTCATCTCGGGCACTTTGCCCTTTCTGGGGGCTCGCCCCCTGTCGATGTTGCTGTCTCGTAGCCCGGTGTCATTTGGGCTGCTCGGATGTCGAGACCGGGCCGGCGCTAGGACGTTGTCGCTCGACGGCCCGGGTCCTGGTTGCACGGACATCTGTGATCGTCTCAGCTCTTCGCCACAGTTGACGCACGTGGCCAATGCCCAGGTGCGGGCGCCACGAGTATTGGTGAACTATTGAAGTTCACCAATACTCCTCCACATGGATGTTGCCCGGTTTCTTACGACGGTCGAGAGCGAACCCGCGATCGGTGAGGAGCTCCACCACCCCCTGCGGCTTGGGGTAGACGACCGAGGAGTCGACCTGCTCGGGGATACCGATCATGGCCGGGTTGCCACAGAGGAAGACGTGGGATCGTCGCGGATCCAATTCGACGCCTATCCCTTCGAGGTCACCGTCTCGGAGCAGGTCCTGGATGTAACGCTTGGGTCGCTCCAGCTCACGTGTCGGAAGGGGCAGATAGTGATAGTTCGCATAGCGCTCGGTGAGGGCCTCGTGACGATTCAGGTATCCCAGGTCGGCCCACTTGCGCACCGACACGGCCGAGACGATCTGCCCGTAGTGACCCTTTCTGAGCAGCTCGACGATCATGGCGTTGTGTGGGGCTTCCCCCGTGCCCGTGGCCAGGAACAAGACGGTCGACGCAGGATCGGTGACCGGCCCGAGGGTGTAGCGCCCCGCCACTTTCGGGCCGAGATAGAGACGATCACCTGGGTGTTTCAGTGCCAACCTGGGCGTCAGCCCCGGAATGTTGTCTGACGTTGGTGGGACCAGCACTATGTAGAACTCGAGCTCGTCGAGCCTGCGCTCGTCGGCGAGATAGCCGGTGTCATCGAAGATGCGCGAAGAGATCGAGTACGAGCGCCGAATCAGCTTGTCCCAGCGTTTCTCCAGACCAGGGTCTTCGGCTCCGTCCACTCTCTCCTCCCAATAGCCCAGCCCCAAAGACGCATACTGTCCCGGCACGAACGAGCTGCCACCTTGGTCGGGCCGCACTCGTAAGACCCATAGATCGGAGTGGGTCGGCTCGAAGTAGGTGATGGTGGCGTTGTAATGCTCCTCCCTCAGCTCCCCGATGACGCCTGTGTGCCGACTGCGCTTCTCGATGCCGGGTGGTCGCTCCTCGAGGTCGACTTCGGGAAAGCATGCCGCCGCGATCTCGAGCCCGATCCGCCAGCCGGGTGCAGTTGGTGCCACGGTCTGCTCGTCTGGCTCTCCCAAGAACCACACTCGCCCGGACTCCAAGCCTGTTTTGGTCAGCCCGACGTCCTCCGGTCCCAGGGTCTCCCGCTGGGTGGCGAAGATGACATGGTCGAACTGGAGGTCGGGTGTCCGCCGGTCACCGAAGTAGACCATGGGATACCCGTCCGTATCGGCGATCTGCTCCGGCGTCGACCGATAGAGCAGGGTGGCGCGCCGGTCCCGCTCGAGTTGCCGCAGGACGTATTCACCGGCCGGTGAGAGCCGACCGGGATCCATTCCTCCTGCGGCTAGCACCACTCGTGCCCCGGCGGCGGCCATCTGAGCTGTCAGCTCGACGGCGTGATCGGTATACCCCACGATGAGCACGTCGCTGTCGGTGACCAGGTCAGGGGCGCTGTCGATGTGGATTCGGGGGCTGGAGAAGACCTGAAGCGGTGGTTGCCAATCGGTTCTCGGCCGTCGATCGGCAACCAGACAGGCGCGGGCCCGGTAGACCTGCTTGTTGGTGCTGACAATGACGACGTCGTCTTCGGCGTCGATCCCCGAGACATGCTCTCCATAGCCGACGTCGAGCTCATCGGGGCCCACCAGATCGGGGAAGACCACCGAGTGGCCCGACTCGACGACACGCACCAGCCGTAGACCGGAGCGAAGGGACGAGATGGCCACGGACAGACCGCCGGCGGTCCCACCCACGATCACCAGGTCATAGGTGGCCGAGCCATCGTGTGTCGATGCCTGCTCAGGCATCCTTCGCCCTCACGATTCCTGTTCGCATTGCGCGATAGACCTCATGGCCGGATACTTGCACAACGATCGACCAGAGATCTCTACCGGGCGCCGCGGCCTGCGCCGTCAAACGGTGTACGGCTCACCGGGTTGGGGGTCGTCGAGATGGATGTTCTCGCCGGTCACACTGGAGCACATTCGCATGTAGATCTGCCGGCCAATCTGGCTGACGATGGCATCGTGGATGGGGATCATCCGTGGCGCCGCGACCGACAGCGCAAAGTCGACCGTGTCGCCGACCTTCGCCCAAGGCGCGGTGATCGGAAGTGCGAGGAGGTCGATGCCCGGTGGAACGGCCGCATAGGAGTCGCCCGGGTGGAACAAGCTGGTGCCGCCGAACTCTGTCACCACAAAGCCGACGTTCCCGATCCGTGGGATCGTCTCATGGATGACCGCGTGGTCGCCCCCGACCACCTCGATGGCAAGGTCACCGATCTCATGTTTGGCTCCAACCTCGGCACGAAGCGCACCGGTGCCATGCATCATCTCGGCGACGGCCGGTTCCACGAGGACACGTGCCCCTGTGTTGGTGGCGACGAGAGGTGTGGCGTTGTCCCTGTCGAAGTGGTCGGCATGTTGATGTGTGATCAGGATCGCGTCCAGGTCGGTCAAGCCATGCCAGCGATCCGAGAATCCGCCGGGATCGACCAAGACCCGCGCGTTGGCCGTCTCGATCAAGAGGGCGGCATGGCCGAGTCGGGTGACGATCATTACTCGAGTATCGCGCCGGAACCATCGACGATCCAATGCGATCCCGTCGAGATGTGGTCAGGCTCGCTCGACCCTGTCGAGCAACTCCAGCCAGCTCTTGGTGAACTTCTCGACGCCTTCGTCCTCGAGAACGGTGACGACGTCTTGATAGTCCACCCCGAGATGGGCCAAATGCGTCAGGTCCTTTTGGGCCTGCTCGATGTCGAATTCCGTGAAGTCCCTGGGCTGGGGATTCCCATGATCCTGATAGGCGTCGATGGTGTCGAGGGGCATGGTGTTGACCGTGTCCGGGGCAACCAGCTCTTCGACGTAGAGGAGATCCGAGTACTCGGGGTTCTTGGTGGATGTCGATGCCCACAGGGGTCGTTGGAGTCGGGCCCCCCTGCCCGAGAGAAGACCGAAGCGGGTGGTCCCGAATTCTCTCAGGAACACGCCGTAGGCGGCGCGAGCATTTGCCACGGCCGTCCTTCCCTTCAACGAGTCGGCGTCCTCCGATTCCAGGGCATCCAGCCTGGGATCGACCTCGGAGTCGAATCGAGAGACGAAGAACGAGGCCACAGATGCGACTTTCGACAGTCGGCCGCCCGCGGAGCCGAAATCCTCCAAGCCATGCAGATATGCGTCGATCACCGCTCGGTACCGCTCCAATCCGAAGATAAGCGTCACATTGACTGAGATCCCTTCCCCAATGAGACGTCTGATGGCCGGGATCCCCTCAACCGTCGCGGGCACCTTCACGAGAAGGTTGGGTCGGTCGATCTGCTTCACCCAGTCCCGAGCTTCGGCGACCGTGGCCTCGGTATCCCTCGCCAGAGTTGGGGACACTTCTACCGATACGAAGCCGTCGCGACCCTCCGTCCGCCCGAAAACTTCGCCAAGTGCGTCGCAGGCTCGTTGGATGTCGGCAGCCATCAGACCCTTGACTATCTCCTCAGTGGAGAGACCGGCGGCCTTCATCTCCGACAGGTCGGTGTCGTAGTCGGACGAGTCGCCTATCGCCTTGGCAAAGATCGTGGGGTTCGAGGTGACGCCCGTCACAGCGTCCTCTTCGATCCTCCTTTGCAACTCGCCGTCATCCAGCATGGCCCGGGATATCTGGTCGGACCAGACCGAGACACCGGAGGCGGCGAGCCCGTGAAGATTGGATGAGCCCATGGGCCAAGGGTAGGACGGTGGCGAAGACATACAATCGGTCTACTCGACTCGGTGGAGCTCGACGATTGGGTGCAAAGGCGCAATTCCCAGCAATCAAGTCCCTGCTCTTACTGATCGTGGCGCTGACCGTTCTGTCTTGCTCCTCCGTCGAAGTGCCGCCCTATGCATCGAGACTTCTGGGCTACCCGCACCCTGAGGGCGGTTTGGAGCTGGACTACTGCGGTGTGGCCGATGATTCGCAGGCTCTTTCCTGCTTCGCCGAGGCCGTCAGGAATGGCCGGCCGGCTGAGATCGTCACCGCCCACGTGACGGCCGCCGGAGATCCGGTCTTCGACATCGTCAGGCAGATCGAACCGGGTCTCGTGAAGGTCTACGAGGACCGAACTCAGGATCGGGAAGCGGCCAAACCCTTGAGACAGGAGATCACGTGTCGCTCGGTCACCGTCGACGAGGACACTGGCTCCATGGCGGGGTCAGGGTGCGATGGAGGCGGCACGACCTGGCAGCCGGTCGTCGTGAAGAGGTCGGAGGATCGGTACATGCCGATCGACGATGGCCACTCGGCCCCGCACCCTGACCAGCAGAATCTTCGATCCTGACTCCGACAACTACCCTTGCACTTCGGCATGCCTCGCAGGATCCTCATCGCAAAGCCCGGTCTCGACGGGCACGATCGCGGGGCAAAGGTCATAGCCAGGGCGCTTCGGGATGCCGGTTTCGAGGTCATCTACTCCGGTTTGCACCAGACACCGGCGCAGATTGCCGAGACCGCAGTTCAAGAGGACGTCGATGCAGTCGGCCTCTCCTCACTTTCGGGGGCCCATCGAACCCTGTTTCCCCAGGTGGTGGAGGAGCTGCGCGCCCGATCGGCCACCGACACGGTCGTGTTCGGTGGGGGGGTCATACCTGAGGCCGACTTCCAAGCGCTGCTCGATGCAGGACTGGCCGTCATATTCACACCTGGCGCCCCATTGGACGAGATAACGGCCTGGGTAGAGGCAAATGTCCCGTCCAAGGTCTGAAGAGAGCCTCAGGAGAAGGGAATTCAGTTGAAGATCCACGAGTACCAGGCCAAGCACTTGATGGCCGAAAGGGGAATCCCGGTCCCGACCGGGCACCTGGCGACGACCGTCGACGAGGCCGTAGCGGCGGTGAGACCCCTCATCGCGGAATCAGGCAACCCGGTGGTAGTCGTGAAATCCCAGATCCACGCCGGAGGGCGCGGCAAGGGGACCTTCAAGGAGCACCCCGACGTTCGGGGCGTCAATGTGGTGACCGCCGGGGTCGATGACGGGCCGGAGGCCGCCGAGGAAGCCGTGCGCGATCTCGCCGGGAAGATGCTGGGATCCACATTGGTGACCGTCCAGACCGGACCGGAGGGCAAGGTGGTCAATCGGGTCTACCTGGAGCAAGGCATAGACATCGCCCGCGAGCTGTATCTGGCGGTCCTGCTCGATCGTGCCGTCGGCCGAAATATCGTGATGGCGTCGACCGAAGGGGGTATGGAGATCGAGAAGGTCGCTGCCGAGACTCCCGAGAAGATCTTGAGAGAGGAGATCGACCCGGCCATCGGTTTGGCGGATTTCCAGGCCCGCGAGCTCTCCTATGGCCTCGGTCTCGATGATGAGGCTGCCAAGAACTTCGCCCCCTTCGTGGAGGCACTGGACCGGGCCGCCACCGAATTGGACACCGACCTGATCGAGATCAACCCCCTGGTGGTGACGGCAGACGGGAGAGTGATGGCACTCGACGGGAAGATGGCCTTTGACGACAACGCATTGTTCCGACACCCGGATGTGGCCGCGATGCGAGATGAGAGCGAAGAGGACCCTGCTGAGCTCGAGGCGAAGAAGTCGGGTCTCAACTACATCAAGCTGGACGGGACCATCGGATGCCTGGTCAATGGGGCCGGCCTCGCCATGGCGACCATGGACACGATCAAGCACGTGGGCGCCGAGCCGGCCAACTTCCTCGACGTCGGCGGTGGGGCCGATGAAGAACAGGTCACGACGGCATTCCAGATCATCATGTCTGACCCCAATGTCAAAGGGATCTTCGTCAACATCTTCGGCGGGATCATGAGGTGTGATGTCATTGCCTCCGGGATCGTCGCCGCCGTCAAGAAAGTGGGTCTCGGCGTCCCGCTCGTGGTTCGCCTGGAGGGAACAAATGTCGAGATGGGCAAGCGGATAATCGAGGACTCGGGTCTAGACGTGGTCTCGGCCGACAGTCTCAAGGATGGAGCAGAGAAGATCGTGGAGCTGGCCCGATGAGCATCCTGGTCGACAGAGACACCACGGTCCTGGTCCAGGGTCTGGGAAAGACAGGCCAGTTTCACACCGACAAGGCCATCGCCTACGGAACACGGATGGTGGGTGCGGTCCACCCCTCGCGTGCCGGTGAGGTCGTGAGATTCGAGGGAGACACCGACCACTCCGGTGTCTCGGGGCGGGATGACACCTATTCGGTTGATCTGCCAGTGTTTGCAACCATGCGCGAGGCGGTGGCCGAAACAGGCGCCAACGCCTCGGTGGTCTACGTCCCCCCACCATTCGCCGCGGACGCGATCATGGAAGCGGCAGCCGCGGGCATCGAGTTGGTGGTGGCCATCACCGAGGGAATTCCTGTGGGCGACATGGTCGAGGTCAAGCGGTACCTGGCCGACAAGCCCACCCGCTTGATCGGCCCCAATTGCCCGGGCGTGATCACGCCGGGGGAGTGCAAGATCGGGATCATGCCGGGCTACATCCATAAGCGCGGCCGCATCGGGGTCGTATCCCGCTCTGGGACACTCACATATGAGGCTGTGCACCAGCTGACCGTGACCGGGTTGGGTCAGACCACTGCCGTCGGCATCGGGGGCGACCCGGTCAATGGCACGAACTTCCTCGACGTCCTTCGCATGTTCGAAGACGACCCGGAGACCGAAGGCGTGGTGATGATCGGCGAGATCGGCGGCACCGCAGAGGAGGAGGCCTCGGAGTTCGTCGCAAAGCAGATGTCCAAGCCTGTGGCCGGCTTCATCGCCGGGACCACGGCGCCCGCCGGCAAGCGAATGGGTCATGCCGGCGCCATCGTGTCTGGTGGCCGGGGCACGGCGAAGGCCAAGATCGCGGCGATGACCGAGGCAGGCATCGCGATCGCGCAGACACCCTCCGACATGGGTGAGGCGATGGTTCGTGCCCTCGGCTGAGACTCTGTCCGCGATTCGGGTCGAGGGCGATCGGATCGCCCAATTGGCCCGGCAAGACCCCGGCCGGCCGGTGCCTCAGTATCCCGGCTGGGTGATGACCGACCTGGTCAGGCACACCGCCGCCATCCACGGTCGCACCGCATTGATATGCAATGAGCTTCCGAGCGAGCGTGTCCCGTCGCCGTCGATGCCAGAAGGTGCAGATCCGGTCGCATGGTACGAGTCGACCCTCGATGCGATGCTGGAGGCGCTTGCCGCCGCCGACGACTCGACACCGGTCTGGGGATTCGTCCCCAACTCCACTCTGTCGTTCTGGGAGAACCGAATGCTCATAGAGACAGGGGTCCATCGCTGGGACGCCGAGCAGGCTTTCGGCGAGCCGCGGCCCTTGCTACCACAGGTGGCGATGGCCGGTCTCGAGGAGTTTCCCTCGATGTGGCTCCCCAGGTTGGGTGACCTCGAACCAATCCGGTTCTACGCCGTCGACGTAGAGCGCGGTTGGGACTACGGCACCGGTGAGCCGACAGCCACCGTAACCGGGACGGCATCGGATCTCTTCCTGCGTTTGATGTCCCGACCGGCGCCGGTCGATCTGCCAGAGCCGTGGGCGACTGCTGTGGATTCTCTCGAGCCCCCACCGAAACGCTGAATCGGCAAGGTCGTTACGGGCGAAACATCGAGTCGATGTTCGGCAGTCGCTCGAATCGGGAGAACGTGCCTTGTTTGACGATCTCCTCGGCAGCGTCGAGAAATCCGGCCCATGCGGTACGGGCCAGGGTGCCTCCGACACTGATGCGTCGGACTCCCAGGTCTGCTGCCTCCGCCACCGTTATGAATGGGGCATTGATCAGGAGGTTCACGGGCTTGGGCGAAACCGCCTCGACTATCGAGCTGACCTGCTCGACGGTTTCGAGACGCGGTGCGTAGAGACAGTCGGCCCCGGCTTCCCCGTACGCGTTCAGTCTCCGGATGGTCTCGTCGATGTCAGGCCGACCGACGACGAAGCCTTCCGATCTCCCGGTGAGGACGACATTGCTGCCGCTTTGGTCGATCGCGCGGCGGGCGGCGCGGATTCGCTCCACGGCAAGGTCGAACTCGTAGAGCGGTTCCGCCTCGTCACCCGTCGAGTCCTCGATGGAAAGACCGGCGACACCTGTTGCCGTGGCGAGAGTCACGTTGGCGGCCACGAGCTCTGGCTCGACGGCGAAGCCTCCCTCGAAATCGGCGTTCACCGGCACGTCCACAGCCGCCACCACTGCACGCAGATGCTCGAGCATTTGGTCGAGCGACACTTGATTGTCCGGACGACCCACCGTCCAGGCGAAACCGGCGCTCGTCGTGGCCAGCGCCTTGAACCCCATCTGCTCCAGGGCGCGGGCGCTGCCGACGTCCCATGGATTCGGCATCACGAAGCAACCGGAGGCATGTAGTCGGTGAAATGTGGCGGCACGATCGTTCTGCGAATTCATGCCGGTGAGAGTAGGGCGACGGCCGACCGCTGCAGGCTGTGCGGCTGGGCCACTCGTGGCGGACCCCCGGCTCACCGATCGTCGAAGACTCCCCCTAGTAGTGCGATCAGGTCCTCTTTGGCTGCCTCTCTGGCCGCGGAGTCGTAGCCGTAGTGGACGCCCCTCTCCACACATGGTGAATCGACCCCCGCGATCAGACTGGTCTGCGGGTCGATGATCGAACCCTTCTCTTCGATAAAGGTGCAATTGCGGGGGCTGGCGAAATCGAGATCCAGTTGGATCTGCGCCCATGCGAGCGATTTGTTGTCGAATGCGTGTGGGGCACCCTGGTAGGTGTAGAGAGCGGCGTCGACCCCACTGGTCTTCAGACGGTCGATCATCTCCCGACATTGATCGATGGGGGTCCAGTCGTCGGCTGTGCCGTGGAAGATCCTGATCGGCCCACCTGTGACCACTGCCTCGTCCCTCAGCCGGATGTAGCACGTCGATGGATAGAAGGCGACATAGGCCGCAAACGGACGACCGTGGTATGTCTCCTGGAATCGGGTGAGAGCCGACCAGAGTGCGGCGCGCCCGCCAAACGAAAGGCCCATCACCGCGATCTTCGAGTCGTCGATGTATGGGTTCGCGGCCAGGAGATCTGCCGCCCGGTACACGTCGACGATGGGGCTGGCCACGTTGATCGTCTGTTCTCCCGAGCATATGGACTCGATTCCCCTCGCCCGGAAGCTGTCGATGACGAGGGTGGCGATCCCGACCGCTTCGAGATCCGGAATCCAGCCGAGCTCGCCACCGGACACTCCGCCGCACCCGTGGGCGATGATCACGGCCGGAACTGGCACCTCGGTGGCTGGGATGGTGAGTAGGCCTTGGATCGTCACCGGCACTCCGCTCGCCGGGGATGGCATGAACGGGTCCCAAAGGCGACCAGGCAGGTCGAGAGTCTCGATTGCGACCTGTTCCGAGAGCGGCTCGGTCAGGGACTCGAGACCGGAACATGCCCCGACGGCGAGCCCGAGCGCGAGAACGATGGTGTATCGACCCCTCAAGCAACGGCAAGCTACCCGCTGCCGAATCAAGGAAACGTCTATGAGACTGCCCCTAGCCAGGTCCTGATCTGAGAGATGACCTCCTGGTCCCGAATGAGGTCGGCATGCTTCCGACCACCGGCCACGAGCACGTCTGATGGCTCAACGTGGCCTCCCCCGGTGGCACTGCCGACTCTCACCACGAGGTCGCCGAAGAGCACGCCGAGGGGATGGGTGGGTCGTGTTGTGACGACACCGACGACGATATGGCGGTCGATGGCATCGAGGTGGTCGAATTCACGGTTGATGCCCCCCATATCCTTGATGCCGGCGCTCCTCTGCTCCAGGAATGCCCTGAGCGGGCGGGTCTCTTTGAATAGCCCGAGACCGTCGCCCACGATCTTGACGCCCTTTTTCGATCGGTGAGCCGAGGTGGGGCGTCCCGATGGCGACGAGATGCTTGGCGAGCTCGACCCATGGAGTACCCAGATGCACGTGCGGCCTCGACGGAGCTTCGAATGACGAGACCTCCCATCGAGTGGCCGATCAAGTCGACCTCGTCAATCGGGACCGGCCACGCCAGACGGACCGCTTCGATGAATCGGGCCAGATCACTCCCCGTTTCCGACACCGCCCGACCGCTGTTGTAGCGCATCGAAGCACCGAAAACCCGTCAGCCTCCAGTCCCTCGCTCAGATCCGGGGCTCGGGCGATCGCCAGCATCGCTCGGTTTCCCCGAGACCATGGAGCAGGATCACCACCCGGCCCGTGGGGTTCGGAAATGTTCGACCAAGTGAGCGGAGATGTCGGAATCGGGCCTCCGTCCCGGTCCCTGAGCCCGAGCTCGATCCGAAACTGGCTCCCGTCCTCTTCGAATCTGTCCCCCCATACGCCGTTGAAGATCGACTGGACATACCTACCCCTGGTCGTTTCCCATAGAGGGCGCAAATTCGCACGCTCGGAAGCGAGTCTGGCTCCGATCGAGATCGCTGTGCCGACTGCCGTACCACCGAGTCGAATGGTCTGGTAGACGGAGGCGGTCGTGCCGTCTGCCAGTCGCCGGCCCGCTTTCGCCCTTGGACCGGCCATGCCTAGCCAGCGTTGGAGGATCGCCCGGTGCATACCTTCCATCGGGTAGGTGAGTCTCTCGGTAGTGACCCTCACCAGATAGCCAAGACCACGCCAATCGGCGAGGTTGGCTGGACCGCTGGAGACTGTCTCAGACGGATCGTGATCGACTACCACGGACCGACGATACGGTCATGGCGGTGGTACGAGTCGGCATGGGGCCCTGGAGGTCTCACTCGCGTCTAACCAGGGCGGGTGGACGGACCGCGGGCAGCTGAGACATGGGTCGGATCATTCGGGGATGACGCCAGGTCCGTGTCGCCCCATGGTGCCGTTCGGTTTTGTGTTCGAGTTGGTGGGTGAGTGTGTGGTGGTAGCGGCAGAGGAGCCGGCAGTTGTCGAGGCTGGTGGTCCCGCCGTTGGCCCAATGTTGGTCGTGGTGGATGTCGCACCAGCGGGCGGGCCGGTCACAGCCTTTCTTCCAGGTGCAGTGACGGTCTCTTAGGGTGATGGCCCGTCGTAGGGCGGTGGGTATGACCCGGGTTCGCCGGCCCACGTCGATGATCTCGGAGTCTGGGTCGAGGACGATACGAGTGACCGACGAGTCACAGGCCAGGGCCCGTATCTGAGCGACGGTGAGCACCTGTCCGTTTTCGGTTTCGTGTATCCCGCCGGCCATACCCTGTAACCCGTCGAGATCAGAGATCACAGTCAGATGGGGTTTCTCCCCACCCACCATTGGAGTGTCCGTGTGGTCGAGGTAGTAGCGGGCTAGATCCTCGAGGGCGTCATGACGACGCTGAGACGAAGTGCGGGTCTCTCCGGGTCCGGGTGGTGGCATCAGCGCATCCAATGCTGTGGTCAGGGTTTCATGAGCGAGACCGGTCAGATCCCCATCGACCCTGCCCATCCCATCGAAAGACTTCGACACCGACAATCCGCGACGTTGCCTCTGGGTCATCTCATCGGCCAGGGCACCAGGACCGTCGACAGACTGGAACCAGTATTCGAGTGCACGACCGGTGTCCGACACGGACAGATCCTCCACAATCCCAACCAGGGTCTCCTCAGCCGAACCGAACTCGCCGGGTGCCCGGTCAGCAACCCGCAACAGCTGGAACGTCTGATCCGACGACAAACGTCCACCAGTCCACCCAGAGAACACATGCGGAGCAGAAGACAGCGTGTGGGCCTGGTGGACCAGACGATGCGCCCGCCCCCCACCCAACCCACACCGATGTTTCAAAAAGGCGGTAGCGGACGGGAAACCCAGACTGTGATGAGCCCCCTCCCGGGCGAAAGCCTCCAACCGCCTCAGACGGACAGCCTCCAACAGGCCCAAAAGCCGCTCCAACTCAACCAGATCATCCGCCAGCCGATCCGGGCTCAAAACATCCACATCAGCAGCCAGCAGACCCTCGAAAACCGAACCGATAGCCCCCAAATCTCCCACATGTCCCTCCCGAACATATGTTCGCTACCCTACGGGACGCCAGGGACAGAAACCAGACCTTCGTTCGAGAGTTTGTTGGATGAAATGCCGAAGCCGCCTGTCGTACACGTCCTACGGCGATGTCCAGGGTGCGGTGGTCTCTCCGATGGTTTCGTCTTGGTATTCGATGGCCACTCTTGCCCCCGGCCCGGTGTTCGGGATTCCGAGTGGGCCGTCGCTCATCGAGACCGATATGGGCTGGGTCAGGTATCCGCCAGATAGGACGGCGCTGAGCCCGGGCAATCCGTTGAACGGGACGACGGCGAGGACATCGTCGGCAGCCACCAGGCAAATCTCCCAGGTGGTTGGTCCACCACCGGTGGCGCACACATAGGAGAGGTCTTGTTCTGATGCCGCGGTGGCGAAGGTCTCGGAGTTGGAGGCTCCGGCGTCGAGGAGGCGCTTTGCCGGGTGGGAGTCGGCAAGCTCAACGGGCGCGAACGGCCCGCCGCTTGGAATAGATGTCATTGGTCCGCCGGCGGTCGGGGCCAGATTCCGTCCAATCAGCGCTCCGAGAAGACCTGCGATCAGGACCAGGACAGCGACGCCGACCATGAGCACAGGGCCCCTTTCGGGGAGGCGTGTCGGACGCCTCGTCTTCATCCGTTGCTCGAGCACCGAAATAGGGATCGGGGCGGGCTCGACTCGACCAGCTCGGTGACGATCGCCCTTGATCCGATCTTCAAGCAATGTCAGGCATTGAGCACCTCGCGTAACTTGGCTCTTCCTCGGGCGAGATGCCGCCGAACCGACCCCTCCGAAAGATTCAACCGGTCGGCTACTTCGGTTGGCGTAAGGTCCTCCCAGTAGGTCAGGACGATCGCTTCCCGCTGGCGAGGGCTGAGCACACTCATCGCCTCCAACACTTCAGGTCGGACCCCCGGTGTCGCCTCGTAGCGTCCTGCGGGTCGGTGGCCGGCGCGGAGCTCACGTGAACTCCGACGCATCACGGAGCGATGACGCATACGCACCTCGTTCGCCACGGACCGGTAGAGGTAGGCCCGTTGACGATCAACCGTCCGCCCATGCTTTTGAACCGAACAATCTGACGAAGGTGTCGGCAACAACGTCGGCTGCGTCGTCCGGCCCGATCAATCCAGTCGCAAAGCGGACGAGCTCATCGGCGTACTTCTCATACGCTTCGACGTCGCTCAGACGCAACCGGTCTCCTTCCCATCAATAGGATGTCGCCGCGCCCATCCGCGGGTGACACGATTCGAGACCGATCCACGGGGGCGCTTCGCTACCCGGCGTAA
The DNA here is from genome assembly GCA_963822895.1 of uncultured Acidobacteriota bacterium. Classification (GTDB taxonomy): domain Bacteria; phylum Actinomycetota; class Acidimicrobiia; order Spongiisociales; family ZC4RG35; genus JARDZU01. The sequence continues at coordinate 106,361 of CAWGJI010000026.1, read as the reverse complement.
CGACGCAACGCCGGCTAGAACCGCGCCAGGTCCGCCTCGGCGTAGCCCACGACCGCCAGGTCGGCGCGGCATACCCCATGTAGTGACTCGACCAGCTCCTCGACCCGGCTGCCGGGCACGGCGACGGTGAGCTCGTCGTCGCTCATGCCGGTGCGGGCCCGGGAGAGGGCACATCCCATCGAGGCGGCGAAGACGCCATCGTCCGCCGCCCTGGGCAGAATCTGACACTGCGGTTTGCCCGACCACTCGACGTCGACCGCATCGTTGATCTCCATCATCTGTCTCGGTGTGACCCTCAACAGGACGACGTCAGGGACGTCCCGACTCTCGGCGAGAGGCCCATAGCGGACACCACCGGGTCGTCGATCGAGCGTGGCAACCCCGGCGAAGGCCTCCATCGTCACCCAGCCGACCTCGAGCAGGGTCCCGACATCGGTTCGATCGAGGATGTCTGCCGCCTCCAGGAATCCGTGGGTGAACTGCCCCACCGAGCAGTTGCCGTGATCGGCAGCGAGCGTGTCGAAGGTGCGGTCATGGCCCTCGGCCCAAAAGACACAAGGCGCCGCCACCCTGCCGGATCGGCCGTCTTCGGTCGGCTCGGTCATCGGGGCGTCGAACATCGGGATCCCGGGTGTCGGCGTCCCATCGTGAAAGGTTATGGCGACCGGGGCGTGGCTGAGGCCCAGCATCTCGGTGAGTGCGTCTGACATTGCGGCAAGTTCCATGAGCTTCCCCTGTTGGCGTAGGTGTGAACTTACCGCACCATCTCGAACCCGATTTTCGGGTCGAGGAAGAGGGCCACCACCGTCGCACCGGGAAAGCGATCCTCGAGGACCCGCTTTGCCGCTCGCGCAGCTCTTCCTTTTGTTTGGCGTCTGGCACCGGGTTTCCCGGCACAGCCGGCATGAGCGACGACCGCGATCTCGGTCGAGACGTGAGCTTCGATCGACACACGAACATGATCGAGGAGGATTTCACCGGTGTCGGTCGTGGTGCCCGCCAAATGCCGCACTGCCCCGGGGGCTGTCACGTTGTCCACGTGGCGGACCCCGAATCGAAGCATCACCTGGTCGATCACCCGTGTCTGGAAGCGCCCGTCGATGCACGACACCGCCGTGGCGAATCGACCGCTCGTAGTCATGGCCCGAATCTTATTGTCGGGATGTCGACCCGAAGGGCGGCATCTCACCCCTAGACTCGGCCACATGCCATGGATAATCGGCCTGGCCGTGATCGCGGTTCTGGTTCTCATCTTCGTCGTCATCTACAACGGTCTCGTCCAAACGCGCAACCGGGTCGACAACGCCTGGGCGCAGGTGGACGTCCAGCTGAAGCGTCGTTACGACTTGATCCCGAACCTGGTCGAGACGGTGAAGGGCTACGCGTCACACGAGCGCGAGACGTTCGAGCGGGTGACCCAGGCGAGGAGTGCCGCCCAATCGGCGACCGGTCCGGCGGAGCAGGCGCAGGCGGAAGGTTTCCTCACCCAGGCCCTGAGGCAGTTGTTCGCCGTCGCCGAGGCCTATCCCGAGCTGAGAGCCACGGAGAATTTCCAGAACCTGCAGAACCAGTTGTCGGAGACGGAGAACAAGATCGCGGTGTCACGTCAGATCTACAACGACACCGTCCTCACCTACAACAACAAGGTGCAGCAGATACCGACCAACATCGTCGCAGCCATGGCGGGATTCAAGATCAGGGAGTTCTTCGAAGCCGGCCCAGAGGCCGACGAGGCTCCGACAGTCGAATTCTGAGTTGCGACGCATAGCCCAGGCCCTGGTCGTCCTGGTCCTGGTGCTAGGCCCGGCGACTGCCGCATTTGCCAAGTCGTTCTGGATGGATGACGCCCAGGTGACCGTCACCGTCAATGACAACGGCTCCCTCGACGTCGACGAGGCCCTCACCTTCGACTTCTCGGGCCAGTTCTCCGGTGCCTATCGAGACATCCCGCTTCGCTCCGGGATGGCCATCGACTCGGTCCATGTTCGCGATGAGACCGTTGACTACCAGCCGGGTGGCTGCACCTCGCTCGGGTGCACCTCACCGCCCGGGACCTATGGTGTCGAGCAGAACCCCGGATTCGTTCGCATCGTCTGGCACCACCAGTCTTCCAACGAGCTGCGCACCTTTCACATCTCCTACCACATGACCGGTTTGGCGATTGCCTACGACGACGTCGTCGATGTGAATCTCCGGGTTTGGGGCGACGAGTGGTCGGTGGGCCTGGATCACCTGGGTGCGAGCATGGAGCTTCCCGGGAGCCAGCAATCAGGTGATGTCAGGGTCTGGGGTCATCCGGGTGGCGTCAACGGTGTCACCGACCTGGGCACCGGTGACGTGGCCCCCACGCTCAGCGCAAGCGGCATACCCGCCAATCAATGGGTGGAGATGAGGGTCGTCCTTCCCAGGACATCGCTGGCTTCGACCGATGGCGCCACGGTGGTCCCGGGAGATGGTTTGCCCGGGATCCTGGACGAGGAGCAGCGATTCGCACAGGACGACGCCGACGCCGCCGCAGCGTGGCGGACCGGTGTCGCATGGGGTGGGGGGCTCGCCATCGTCATAGCCCTCGGGTTGGGTGGCCTGGTCTACTTCGGATATGGGAGGGAGCCCAAGGTCGATTACGACCGCGAGTACGAGCAGGAACCGCCCACGGACCTCACACCGGCCGAGGTCGGCGCCCTCCTCACCCAGGGCGCCGTGACCGAGAAGGAGTTCACGGCCACCCTGTTCGACCTGATCCGCCAGGGGGCGATATCGGCCGCCCCCTCCCAGGTCCAGAGGAGCACGTGGGGCGGTTTGAAGAACGAGACGATCACCGACCTGGTCCTCGGCCTCACCGACAAGGAGACCGGTCTCCGTGACTTCGAGCAGTCTGTGATGACGGTGGTGAGACGAGCCCTGGAGCTCGGTCCGCGTCCCCTGCACGAGTTCAGACAGGCGATCAGGGACGATGCGTCGGCCAACGCCGAGACCTATCAATCGTTCCGGAGCCGGGTCGTGAATGCGGTCAAACGAGCGGGGATGATCGACGTGAGTGGCAACGGAGTGGCCGCCTTTGCCGCAATTGCCGTGCTCACGCTGATCTTTGGCTCCTTCTTCCTGCTGCCCAAGGCCCTGGGCCGACAACCGGGTGGCCAGACGATCGCGGTGTTCGTGATCATCGGCATGGTGGTAGGCGCGGTGGCGCTATTCATCTTCCTCGCCTTCAGGCGGGTGAGGGTCAAACGGTCGAAGGAGGGCGCTCTCGAGGCGGCGCGTTGGGATGCTTTCCGACGGTATCTGGCCGACTTCTCACGTCTCGAGGAGGCGCCACCGATCTCACTCGAGTTGTGGGACCGCTTCCTGATCTATGCCATCGTCTTCGGAGTGGCAGAGGAGGTCCTTGCCCAGGCCCGCCTTCATGCGCCACCGGACCTCGAGACCAACTCGTCGCTGTATTGGTTTGGCCACTACGGGTACTCGGGAGGCCACACGGAGAACGCCTTTGCCGGTCTCAACTCGGCACTCGCCGGCGCCTTTGCCCCGCCCTCGTCCAGTGGCGGGGGAGGAGGGTTCTCCGGTGGTGGTGGCGGTGGTGGTGGTGGTGGTGGCGGCGGCGCCTGGTAGCCCGTCGAGGCGATCAACCCGGTCTACCGTCGCCTGGAGATGAGACGGAACCACTCGTGGCTCGCTGTGGTCGTTGTCGTCGTGGTCGGCCTGGTCTGCTCCTCACCATCGGCGAGGGCAGCCACCGACCAGTTCCCCATCTACACCGGCGAGGAATTCAAGAGCCTGTACGAGTATGCGGTGGCGAACGTGCTTCCCAATCTCGACCCCCCGGCGGGCCGTCTTCCGATTACCGGTGACGAAGAGCTGGATCGGCGGATCTGGGAGATCGCAGCCAGGCGGGGCTATGTGCTTCGACCGGTGGCGGCGGGAGACCTGGGATCAGCGGATGGCGTGCCCATGCAGCCCCAGGCGGCCCAGGCGTGGAGCCGGCTGAAGGCGGACGCCCGGGCCGCAGGGCTCGGGTTCATCGTTTCCTCCGCCTATCGCTCACCACAATCCCAGAGGGCGCAGTTCCTCTCGAAGCTGGAGGGGGCCACCGACGAGGCGATCGACGCCGCACTCACCTGGTACTCAATACCCGGCACTTCAAAGCATCACAGTGGCTATGCGCTCGACTTTCGCTATCGGGACGGCACCTTCGCCGAGTTCCGCGACACCGCGGACTATACGTGGCTGGCGGCCAACAACTTCTACAACGCCAAGCGGTTCGGGTTCATACCCAGCTATCCCGACGGCGTATCCAGCCAGGGCCCGAACCCCGAGCCGTGGGAGTTCGTCTGGGTCGGTGTGGACCTGATCGAGTGTGGGGTGCCGATGGAGATCGACCCCGATCTCTTCGGCCCGCATTCGACGAGTGTGGCCCAAATAGCCACCTGCCCGGGCGCTGCCGGTGTCGGTGGCCTGGGCGACGCCATGCCCCACTGGTTGAGACGGCTCTCGGCGGTTGGGGTCAGGCTTTGAGCAGGTAGAACGCCGAGAACCGATTCGTTATCCGCTCCAACGGCTCGAAGCTGGTGAATCCGGCCTCCTTTGCGAGCTCCGCTGCGTTTTGACGACCCCAGGCGGCTCCCAGACCGGGACCGCCCTGGGCCAGCGATTGAGTCATGCAATGCAGTGTGCTCACTCCGTAGAACAGGGCACCGCGTGGGTCGAGGTTGTCCTCCAGTTTCGAGGAGAGGTTGGGCTCCATCATCAGATACACGCCCTGGTCGTCGAGTGCCTCTCGAATCCGGGTGAGGGCGGCAAGAGGATCGACCAGGTCGTGGACCACGTCGAATGTCGTGATCAGGCCAAACCCATCCCCAATCGAGAACGCTGCGGCACCCGCATGCTCGAATGAAAGGTTGGCCAATGCGTCGGCGTTGGATCGAGCCATCTCGATCGACTCCTCGGAGGCGTCGAATCCGATGACACTGGTTTCGGGAAATGCCCGTGCGATCTCGACTGCGGCCGTCCCGGTGCCACAGCCAACGTCGGCGACGCGAATCCCCGATTCGAGCCTCTCGACCAGGCCTGGGACCGCGGCCAGCCAACGCCCGGTGAGAAAGACCCTCTGGGAGGGGGCGTTGCCCCTTTCGATGCCCCTGATCATCTTCGCCCCGAACTGGTCGAAGAGAACCCCTCCGCCGTGCCGCACGGCGTCGGCGATCTCATCGATGTGACCCATGCCCCCGGGGATCATGTCGAAATATCCGCCCATGAAATAGGGGCTCGTCTCATCGGCGATGAACAGGGCGTGTTCCGGGGGGAGATGAAACTGCATCGTGTCGGCGTCGTAGTCGACCACCGCTGCGGCGGCGAGACCCGACATGATCTCCCGCACGTATCTCTCTTCGAGCCCGGCTCCGGCGGCGATCTGCACGGCTGTGCCGTCCGGGTGGGCACTCAGATACTCGGACAGACCACTGCGATCAGCCAGGGCCAACAGGCCGATCGTGGTCGCTCCGGCGGCGATGCTCACGAATTTGTCGAGGAACTCCTCGATCCTGCGACGGTCCAGATCGCTCACGACTCGAAGCTAGCCAACCGCGCTCGGCCACCCTTGGTGATCTTCGGGGCCCCCCGCCACCACCACACCGCCTTTGAGCGTCTTCCAGATCAGGTTGGAGGCGGGGCGATAGGCGATATGGGTCGGGCTGGGGGCATCAAGGATCACGAGGTCGGCAACGGCGCCCGGGGCGATGAGCCCCCGGTCCTTCAGGCCCAGTGACATCGCTCCGCCCCTGGTGGCGGCATGAACCGCCTCGGGGACGGTGAGACCCATCTTCACGACGGCCAGCGAGATCACCAGGCTCATCGTCTCGAAGTAGGACGTGCCGGGGTTGCAATCGGTGGCGAGCGCCAGTCCGACATCATGTTCGAGCAGCATCCGCGCCGGTGCCTGGGGTAGTCCCAGGGTGTATGAGGCGCCCGGCACCAGGCCTGCCGCGACGCCCGCTGCGGACAGCGCATCGGCGTCGGCCTCGGTGACATGGTCCAGATGGTCGGCGGAGGCGGCACCCAACCTGGCCGCCAGCGCCGCTCCACCACTGTGTGAGAGTTGCTCGGCGTGGACCCGGGGGGTCATTCCGTGCTCCTGCCCGGTGGTCAGGATCCGCTCGGCCTCGTCGACCGTGAACGCTCCGTCCTCCACGAACACGTCGCAGTAGTCGGCCAGACCGGCCACGGCCGGGATCATCTCTTCGATCACCATGTCGACATACCGGCTTCGTTCATCTCGAAACTCCGCCGGGACCGCATGGGCGCCGAGAAACGTGGTCTTCACGGTCACCGGCAGCTCCTCCCCGATGCGTCTGGCCACCTCCAGGAGCTTCAACTCGCTCGACAGGTCGAGTCCGTATCCCGACTTGATCTCCAGGGTGGTGGTGCCACCGCCAATCATGCGCCTGACCCGTTGAGAGGCGAGTTGGAACAACGTCTCGGCCGGGGCCGCCCTCGTCTCGCTGACCGTGGAGAGGATCCCACCACCGTCGGCTGCTATCTGCCCATAGGGGACGCCTGAGAGCCGGCGTGCGAATTCACCCGATCGGTCGCCGGCGAAGACCAGGTGGGTGTGGGAGTCGACGAACCCGGGAATCACGGCCCGGCCGTCGCAATCGATCATCTGGACGTCTTCCTCCGAGCCCGATGAGCCGGGGTCGACGGCGACGATCGAGCCCTCCTCGATGAGGAGCTGTGTGTCACTGATCGGCTCGCCGACGTTCGTGGTGAGATGTCCGATGCCGGTGAGGAGCAGGCTGGTCACCGATCGACGAGATCGTTCAGGCCGCCCTCGGCGATCAGTGCGGCCACCAACTCGATCTCATGGCTGGCCGACCGGTCACCATCGAGCGGCGGCACCAGTTCCCTGATCCTGTCGATGGCCGACGCGGTGCCCGGTGCCGGTCGAAGTGGTGCCCGGAAATCGACACCCTGGGCGGCGCAGATCAATTCGATGGCGATCACCCTCCTGGTGTTGTCGAGAATCGTGAAGAGTTTCCGGCCCGCCCCCCAGCCCATGGACACGTGGTCCTCCTGGTTCCCGGAGGTGGGGATCGTGTCGACCGAGGCGGGGTGGGAGAGGATCTTGTCCTCCGCCACCAGGGCGGCCTGCACGTACTGGGGGATCATGTATCCCGATTCGACTCCGGGGTTGCGAGCCAAAAAGGCGGGGAGGCCCCGGGATCGGGTCGGGTCGAGCAGCCGATCGGTGCGGCGCTCGGCGATGGAGCCGAGCTCGGAGACGGCGATGGCGGCGAAGTCGAGGACAAATGCCAGAGGCTGGCCATGGAAGTTGCCTCCCGAGACCACCTCGCCCGTCTCCGGAAACACGATCGGGTTGTCGACCACGGATCCGAGCTCGATGTTCAGGACCTTCTCCATGTGATCGAGGGTGTCGCCCACGGCCCCGTGGACCTGCGGGGCGCAACGCAATGAATAAGCGTCCTGGACCGCATGGTCGAAGTCCTCGGCGTGACTGGCGCCGATGCCGCTTCCCTCGAGGAGGCGACTGATCCGACGAGCCGACGCGAGCTGACCGGGATGCGGTCTCAGCTCATGGATGTCGGATCGGAACGGTCGGGAGCTGCCCATCATGGCCTCGACGGTCATCGCACAGGCGATGTCCGCCGCCATGAGGAGATTTCTGGCCCGGTGGAGGGCAAGTGCACCCATGGCAGCCATTCCCTCCGTGCCGTTGAGGAGGGACAGGCCCTCCTTGGTGAGGAGGCTCAAGGGCTCCAGACCGGACTCAGAGGCGGGAACCACCCGTCCGTCGACTCGCACCGGCCCCTCACCGATCAAAGCCAGTGCCATGTGGGCAAATGGGGCCAGGTCTCCCGAGGCACCCACCGAGCCCTGCGAGGGAATGACCGGGAGGATGCCCCGGTCGATCATCTCCAGCAACCGATGCACCAATATCGGTCGGACTCCGGAGTGGCCCTGGGAGAGGGTCCTCGCCCTCAACAGCAGGATCGCCCTCACCAGATCGTCCGGCAACGGGTCTCCGACACCGGAGGCATGGGACCTGATCAGGTTGTACTGGAGTGTCTCCGCCTCGTCCTTGCCGATGTGTGTCGACGCCAGCGCCCCAAACCCCGTGGTTATCCCATAGACCGTCTCTCCGTCCTCCACGGTGCGGTCCACTATCTCGCGGGACGGGGCCATGAGCTTTGGCAGGGCGTCGGAGGCCACCGCACGCGCCCGACCGCTCGCCACCTCCACGACCTGTTCCGTCGTCAGGGGACCACCGTCGATGACAATGTCGATCACAGCCGTCACGGTACCGAGTCGATTCTCGGGAAGCCGGGCACCGGCGATAGCGTTGGACCATCCAATGACCGATCTGACACCACTCCTCTCCGACCCCGATGTCTCGATCGCGGTGGTCGGGGCAACCGACGCTCCTGGCAAGTACGGGGGAATCATCTACCGCGACTTGAAACGGAAGGGCTACAAGGTCTTTGCCGTGAACCCTGCCCGCGACTCGGTTGACGGTGACCCCTGCTGGGCCAGTGTCGAGGACCTCCCGCAGACTCCGACGATCGTCGATCTCGTGGTCCCCGCCGTCCGTGGTCTCCGAGTGGTGGCCCAGTGCGAGGCTTCAGGGATCCAGAACGTCTGGGTCCAGCCCGGGGCTGAGTCGCGTGAGCTGTTGGAGAGTCTCGAGAGGGGGCCGTTCCACTGGCTGGCGCACGCCTGCATCATGGTCAGGGCGCGGCCTCTGACCACGTCTTGACTCTCACCCCTGGGGGAGTGTCGATGCTGTCGACTGGGCCGAGACTCAAGAGGTCCAATTCGGTCACAATTGAGCGGTCCCGGTGGACTGACAGGTTCAGATCCTCTCGTTGAACAACTCGCGGGCGATGATGTTTCGCTGGATCTCGGACGTCCCCTCATAGATGCGGGGCGCCCGAACCTCCTTGTAGAGATGTGCCAGGGCGGAGTCTTCCTCGAGGCCACGGGCGCCCATGACCTGGATGGCCGTGTCGACCGCATGCTGGGCCGCCTCGGTGGCGAATACCTTCGCCATCGCCGCCTTCCCGGTGAGGGTCTCGAAGTCGCCGGCGTCGTGTGCCGCCGCCGCCGAGTAGACCAACAGCTCGGCGGCGGAGATCTCGGTTCGGACATCGGCCAGCTGGTGGGAGATGCCTTGGAAGTCGGCGAGGGGTGAGCCGAAGGCCGTCCGGGTCCGGGCGTGGCTGACGGCGATCCTCAAAGCCTCCTCCGCCATGCCCACGGCAAAGGCGCCGACCGAAGGCCGAAACAGATCCAGGGTCTGCATCGCAACGCGGAATCCGTGGTCCACCTCACCCAATACATTCTCGGGGGGAACATGGACACCGTCGAGGTGGAGACGGCCCAGAGGGTGCGGAGAGATCATCTCGATGACTTCACCACTCATCCCGGACATGTCGCTGGTGACCACGAAAGCGGTGACACCCCGTGATCCGGCACCGGGCGTGGTGCGGGCGAACAGCGTGTAGACGTCGGCGTCGGGGGCGTTGGAGATGTAGGCCTTCTCTCCCGTGAGGCTGAAACCGTCGCCGTCGCGCTCGGCCACGGTGGTGAGAGCGGCGGCATCCGACCCTGCACCCGGCTCGGTGAGGGCGAAGCCGGCCACCAGTTCTCCGGAGCGGATCCCCGGCATCAGACGCTCGGCGAGCGGCCCGCCGCCGTTGAGATGTATCGGGATGGCCCCCAGCCCCTGGACGGCGAAGGCCGTTTCCGCTTCGGTGGAGACCCGTGATAGACCCTGTCGGATGGCACATAGGTCCGTGGCAGTGATCCCGTCTTCGGCGAACAGCCGATCGAAGAGCCCGTGATCGGCGATCGCCCGGACCAAGTCCCGATTGACCCTGTCCCGCCCGGCCCCCAGAGGCGACCTCGCTCAAGGCGTGGGCGATCCGTTCGCAGTCTTCCACGGTGGTCGCGGGTGCGGTCATGTGAGGAACATACCGCCCAGCCACGACCCGGGAGCGAATCGGCGACGGCTCGTCGCAATGCCGCCGGTTAGCCTCGCACTGTGAGCCCGTTTCGAGCCTCAGCCGCATTCACCGATTCGTGGGAGCACTTCGACTTCGAGCTCTCGGAAGGGGTGGCGACCGTCACTTTCAGCCGCCCGGAGCGGCTCAATGCCCTCACCTTCGACGTCTATGCCGACCTGCGAGATCTGCTCAACGAGCTCGAGCATCGGGAGGAGGTGAGGGTCATCGTCCTCACGGGGACCGGCAGGGGCTTCTGCTCGGGCGGCGACGTGAACGAGATCATCGGCGAGCTCCAGGGAGCCGACAGCCGGACACTTCTGGAGTTCACCAGGATGACGGGAGCGGTGGTGGAGCGTTTGCGCCGCATCCCGGTCCCGGTCATCGCCGCCGTCAACGGGGTGGCCGCCGGCGCCGGCGCCGTACTGGCCCTGGCCTCCGATCTTCGCCTCCTCGCCGAGTCGGCGTCATTCCAGTTCCTGTTCACCAAGGTCGGTCTCGCCGGGGCCGACATGGGCTCGGCGTATCTTCTGCCCAGGATGATCGGGCTGGGCCGGGCCAGCGAGCTGCTCCTGCTCGGGGAGACGGTCGGCTCGTCACGCGCCGTCGAGATCGGGTTGGCCACGAGGACGGTGCCGGACGCCGACCTGCAGAGCGAGACGGCCGAGCTCGCCCGGGTGTTGGCCAGTGGGCCGGCGCTGGCGTTCGGGGCGACCAAGATGCTGATCAGCCGCGAGCAGGACATGGATCTCGGCTCGTCGATCGAGCTGGAGGCGGTCGCCCAGGCCTTGCTGATGACCAGTGCCGATCACGCCGAGTTCTATGCGGCGTTCACCGGGAAGCGACCTCCTGAGTGGAAGGGCAGATGAGCCGGCATCGGTTGATCAACCCGGAGGGCATGCCACCACCGATCGGATTCTCCCATGGAGCACTGGTCGATGCCGGGCGAACCCTCTACATCGCCGGTCAAACTGGTCATCATCCGGATCTCAGCATCGACGACGACCTGGTCGCCCAGTTCGGGATCGCTTGCGCATCGGTGGCCAGAGTCATCGACGAGGCGGGTGGCGCGGTGACCGATCTCGTCTCGTTGACGATCTACACGACGGATGTCGAGGGCTACCGCGGCCGGCTGGATGAGATCGGGATGGCCTACCGCCGCGTCTTCGGAAAGCACTACCCGCCCATGGCGCTGATCGGGGTGGCGGAGCTCTTCGACCCGGCGTCGATCGTCGAGTTGGTCGCTGTCGCCGTGGTCCCCGTCGGCTGACGATCGTTCACCCGAAGTAACCGGGCTGAAACAAACCCGAAACAAAGCCAGGGGAACCTTCCCTTGGCTCCGGAGGTACCGGGGCTCCAGCGATCTGGAGGCGGCACGCGGGTATGACACTGGTACTCAAAGGGTGGATGAGACAGAGGCGCTTGTGGATCGCACTTGCGCTTTTGATCGTAGGGATGATTCCCACCGGGTTGGCCATGGCCCAGGAAGGCCCGACGGTCGAGTCGGTGGCCGGGTCGATCGACTATGTATGGGTCCTGGTCACCGCATTCCTCGTGTTCTTGATGCAGGCAGGATTCGCCTTGCTCGAGGCCGGATCGACGAGGTCGCGAAACGCCGGATCGGTGTTCATGAAGAACCTGATGGACTTCATGATGTGTGGTCTGGCCTTCTGGGCATTCGGGTTCGCCATCATGTTCGGCACCGGCAACCAGTTCTTCGGCACGGAAGGGTTCTTCCTCTCCGGTGACTATGGCGATACGGATACTGCGCTTCTCTGGTTCTTCCAGATGGTATTTGCCGCCACTGCCGCCACCATCGTCTCCGGCGCCATGGCGGAAAGAACTCGTCTCGACGCCTACATGGCCTACTCCTTCCTGATCTCGGCCATCGTCTATCCGGTCTACGGGCACTGGGTCTGGGGTGGCGGATGGCTCGCCGAGATGGGTGCCTGGGACTTCGCCGGCTCGGGCGTCGTCCACGCCGTGGGTGGCGTCGCCGCCTTCGTGGGAGCACGGATGGTGGGGCCGAGGAAGGGCAAGTTCGATGCCGACGGCCGATCGAACTCGATCCCCGGTCACAACATGGGTTACGTCGTCATCGGCACCATGGTCTTGTTCTTTGGGTGGTTCGGGTTCAACCCGGGCTCGACCCTGAGCGGCAACGACCCCCGGATCGCCACCATCGCGGTCAACACCTTCCTGGCCGGTATTGCCGGCGGTGTCGTCGCCTATTACATCCAGCTGGTCAAGACCGGCAAGGCCGACATCGCGGTCACGTGCTCGGGCGTCATCGCCGGCCTGGTCGGCATCACCGCACCTTGCGCCTTCGTCGACTACTGGGCCGCTCTCGTGATCGGCGGTATCGCAGGCGCCCTCGTCATCTACGGCGCCGGGCTCATCGAGCGTGTGCTCAAGGTGGACGATCCGGTGTGGGCCATTGCCTGCCACGGTGTCTGCGGCCTCTGGGGTCTGCTGGCCCTCGGCATCTTCGCCAACGGCGACTATCTCGACGTGGCCGGTCTGATCAAGGGCGACTTCGGGACATTCGGAGCACAGCTGGTCTCCATGCTGGCGGTAGTCGCCTGGACCGGTGTGGTGTCGTTCATCATCTTCGGCCTGATCAAGCGGACGATCGGGCTGCGGGTATCCGACGCCGACGAGGACGCCGGTCTCGATGCGACCGAGTTCGCCCAGGCCGGCTACGTGGCCTGAGTACGAGTGGATTTCGACGAGCAAATGCAAGCTAGAGAGAAAGGACAGCCGAGATGGAACTAGTCGCAATAGGAGCGTTCATCGTCATGTTCATCGTGTTCGCGGTGCTGCCCAAGCGGTTGATCAACCGGCACGAGGAGGACTGACTCTCTAGACACGGGCGGTGCGAGAGCACGGCCCGGTGAATCTGAATCCGTGGAAAGCGACGTCGTCTGCAGATGACGTCGCTTTTCGTTTGCTGTTGTCAGCGTCGCAACAGCAGGGTGGCGACCAGGGCTGACATGGCGATGCCCACCTGCTTTCGGTTCTTGGAGAGCCACAGCGCGGGGCTGAATGACCGGGCCCTGTCGTCGAACATCCCGTGGGCACCCGGGTCACCATGCACGGGATGGAGCAGGTTTCCCTTCTCGTTTTCGGGATCCGGGGCCGCATCGGCCAGCTGGCTCTCCACTCCACTGTGCGCCAGATACTCATCCAACGCCGCCGACGAGACCTTGTTTCCGAGGATTGTCAGGATCGTGGGATATCCGACGTAGATCTCTCTCCGCCGCTCAGTGACGGCGAGATGAACGGCGTCAGCCGCCACCTCGGGTTGGTAGATCGGGGGAACGGGCATCGGGTGCTTGTCGAACTTGGAGCGACAGTGCGAGAACTGGGGAGTGTTCACCGCCGGGAGCTGCACCATGCCCAGATGGATCTTCGAGTGGTTGTGGAGAAGCTCGCTACGGACCGACTCGGTGAAACCGAGTATGGCGTGCTTCGACCCGCAGTAGGCAGCCTGAAGGGGGATGCCCCGATAGGCGAGAGCTGAGCCGACCTGGATGATGACTCCATCGCCACGTTTCTCCATGTGACGAAGGGCCTCTCGCGTGCCCCACACCGTTCCGAGGTAGGTCACTTCGGTGGCCCTTCGAAACTCCTCCGGTTCGCAGTCTTCGAAGAAGGAGAAGACCGTGGTCATGGCGTTGTTGATCCAGACATCGATGCCACCGAGCCGACTCTCGGCGACGTCGGCCGCCGAGGCCACTTGATCGGGATCGGAGACGTCGGTAGGGATCGAGACCGCCTGGCCTCCCAATCGCTCGACTTCGGCGACTGTGGCCTCCAATCCTTCGGTGCCTCTGGCCAGAAGCGCTATGGAGCAGCCCTCCCGGGCGAATCTGCGGGCAGTGGCGCGGCCCACTCCGCTGGTGGCCCCTGTGATGACAATGCCGATTGGATCTTGGGTGTTGCTCATGTCTCTCGCGTACCCGGGCCTGGATGGCAGCAAACCAAGCAGGCGGGTTTGGTGGCAACGGCCGCCGAGGTCGTCTCCGGCTGACGGCGATTTGGCCATCGTTGTTTGCCGTGTTTCCGATGCGATGCCGGGGGGTATCCGCCTTTGTGCTCGGCAATACGGAGAAGCCCTGTCTGGTCAGTGACGGCCTCCTGGTGGTCCTCGCTCTGATCATCGGCGGCTGTGGAGGCCCGGTTGCGTCGACCCGGGCGGGTCTTGCCGTGCCCCAAGCCGTGGGATCTACCGGGGCCACCACAACCACGATCATGGTCCCCACGACGACCGCCGATTCGGCCTCGGAGCAGTTGACGACTGCCCCGATCGGGTCGTTCACAACGAGCGCCCAGTCGAGCGCAGACTTTCCCAAACCGGGCAAGACTCTGCATCTGACCGGGTTCGATCTATCCACCCCGGCCGGCTTCGATAGGCTGATTCTCCGATTCGATGGCGATGTGTCCAACCTGAGCTATCGGATCGAGCGACTCAGCCCACCCATCGTCGAGTCGCCCTCTGGTCTGCCTATCGAAGTGGAAGGGGATACCTTCTTCAAGATCAAGTTCTCACCGGCATCGGCGTACCAGTTCGTCGACGGCAAAGTCGTGGCCCGCTACGACGGCCCTGATCGCCTCGAGCCCTCGTCGGTGGCAGCTGCGGTCGTCGAGGTTGTGAAGACCGAGGACTTCGAGGATCGGCTGTCATGGGTCGTGGGCATCTCGGGTGACGGTTCGTACGCCAGCGCCCTCCAACCGACCGAGGGCCGGCTCATCATCGACTTCAGCAGCAGCTGATCGCTCAGTCGGCCGATAGGGGCACAGATGCTGCCCGCTCCTCGATGTCGGTGGCTTCGGCCGGCTTGCGGAGGATCAGGTAGGCAACCCATCCGGCGATGAGGGGAAGTGTCAGCACCAAGACCCGGAACACCCAGACCAGGCTGGTGATGTTGGCATCCGTGACCAGACTGAGAACGTCGTCGGATCCCGCTATGAGAAGCGTTCCGTAGAAGGAGAGCCCGGCGACTCCGATAGCAGTCCTCAGGGGATGCTCGGATGGGCGATCGAGGAGATGGTGCTCCCGGTGATCCCCACTGACCCAGGCTTCCAGAAATGGCCAGAGGTAGAGAACCAGGAATGTGACCGAGGGGAGCACGACCGCCGGCACGAATATCTCGGGAATGAGGTAGTGACCGAGATGGACATTCCACGATGGAAAGATCCGGAGTGCACCTTCCAGCCAGCCCATGTACCAGTCGGGTTGGGCCGGGCTGGACACCGCAGCAGGGTCGAATGGGCCGTAGATCCAGATTGGGTTGATCTGGACCAAGCCGCCAAGAGCGGACAGCGAGGCCGCGACGAGGAAGAAGAATCCAATCGACTTGGCGGCGTATGTGGGCCACAGTCGTGAGCCCACGACATTGAGCTCGGTTCTGCCCTTGCCCGGGAACTGGGTGTGTTTCTGATACCAGACGATCGCCAAGTGTGCGGTGAGGAAGACTGCGAGCAGGATCGGGATCACGAGGATGTGCAACGAGTAGAAGCGTGGGATCGTCTCCGGGGCAGGGAAAGGGCCTCCGAATAGCAGATGGGCAAACCGGGTCCCGATGAAGGGGATCGAGATCACGACGCTGTATGCGATCCGGAGCCCTGTGCCACTCAACAGGTCGTCGATGAGGGAATAGCCGAGGAAGCCATTGGCGATGGCCAGGATCAGCATCGTCACCCCGATGACCCAATTGATCTCGCGAGGCTTCCGGAAGGCTCCCGTGAAGAAGATGCGGCCCAAATGGCAAACGATCGCCGCCAGGAAGACCAGCGCCGACCAATGATGGATCTGTCGCATCACCAGACCAGCCTTGACTCCGAAGCTGATGTCGAGGGCGGAGGCGTATGCCCGCGACATCTCTACACCACGCAAAGGAGCGAAAGCTCCCTGGTAGAGCACCTCCTGCGAGCTGGGCTCGAAGAAGAAGGTCAGATAGAGCCCGGTCAGAACCAGCATCACGAAGCTGTAGAGGGCGATCTCACCGAGTAGGAAAGACCAGTGGGAAGGGAAAACCTTGCGTAGCGGACCTCGCAATGCCTTGGCCAGGCCAAGACGACGGTCGAGAGCTTCGAAGGCCTTTCGGATCATGAAGTCGACTGCTCCCAGTAACCAGGGCCGACGGGTTGGCTCATCTCGCCCGCTGCTACCAGGACTCCCTCGGCATCGATGTCCAGCGGGAGTTGCGGTAGCGGGCGCGCCGCTGGGCCGGATGTTGGGTCGGCTCCGGTGCGTGTCTGAAACGCCGATTGATGGCACGGACAGGTCAGGAGCCCGGTGTCGCCGTCGAAGAGGCCCACCGGGCAACCGGCGTGCGTGCACACCTTGGAGTAGGCGACATACCCGTCGGGCGCCCACGTCAGTCGAGACGAGGGCAGCCTGAGGGTCGACGGATCGAGACGGACCAGGATCACGATGGAATCGGCATCGGCCATGTGACCCTCGGGGAAGGCGGTAACCGCTCCACCGAGCGCCAGATCGTCAACCGTGATCGGCTGGCCCGATCCGTCGACCAGGCGCATGCCACGCTGCCACGCCGACTTGGACACGGGTCGGCCCGGCCCACGGCCCAAAGAGCGGAGCGGGAGCAGCGCAGCCACGCCGAGCGCTCCGATTGCGCCACCGAACGCACCGATGATGAAGCCACGCCTGGTGGTGGGAGCCCGGAGGTCCTCTTCGACCTGATCGATCTGTTTCGTGGTCGATCCCAGGTCGTGGCGCGCCTCGGTCGCCGGGCCCTTGTCGAGTAGGAGGTGGGCGGTGGCCACCGTCGCCCAGCCAAGCCCACCGAGCGCCACAGCCAGGAATAGACCCTCGAGTTGTGGGTTGTCACCCGAGAAGTAGGTCAAACCCAGGGCAACCGAGCCAACTGCGCTGATGACGAGGGCGACCACGATCTGAGCTTTCGCTCTCATGCCTCCTCCATCTCGTCGTCCGCCTCGGTGCTCCCTTCGATCCAGAAGGCAGCCCCGACGACCGCAAAAATACCGATGAGCCACGCCGCCGCCCCTTCTGCGACCGGGCCCCACCGGCCGAGCGCCCATCCGCCTCGCGCCTCCCCGCCGTTCAACTCGACCACGTAGCGAACGATCGAGTCGAGCTCATGCTGATCGAGTGTCGCCTGGTCGAACCTGGGCATCGGCCCGGGCCCGCTTCGGATCGCCTCGGCGATCTCGATCGGATCGGCTTGGAGTATGGACGGTGCATTGCGCGAGTCGACCATTGCCCCACCGACGCCGGTGGATCCATGGCATGCTGCGCAATTGAGGAGATAGAGCCGTGCCCCATCCGCCGGATCGCCCCTGGTCGGATGGACTTCGGGGATGACCGGTCCGCCCAGGCCAGCCACATATCGGGCGATCATCGACATCTGCTCCGCGGTCAAGCGAGCCGGTCTCCGTCGTATCGGCTCGTCCGGTGTTGTAAGTGGCATGCGACCTGTCCGCATCATGAAGTCGGCCCCGGCCGCACCCTCTTCCAGGATCGACGGGGCCCAGGTCGTCCCCGCACCGCCGGAACCGTGGCATCCGGCGCAGTTGGAGAGGTAGGCGTCTTTGCCACCGCTTTGTGTCTGCCCGGTGGCGGGGACCGCACCGACGACGAGTGCGAGCAGGATCGTCAGGAGGCCAAGTGCCATCTTCATGGCGAAGCCCCATACCCCAGGGCATCGCTCTTCTCCAAGGCGGAGAGCCAGGTGCCTGCCAGCCAGAGGAAGACGATGAGCAAGATGATCGAGGTCGGCACCCACATCACCAGACCGGCCAACTGCTGGTCGGTGAGCCAGTCGAGGCCGGCAGCGGTGGCGAGGCGCGAATGGCCCGGATACCAGGGCGTCCGGGCGAAGGTGAGCAAGGCACCGAAGGCGGTTCCGGCCAGCATCACGGTGAACACCGAGACAAGGGCCGGACCGCGGTGCTGGGCGCGTCGGCTCCCTTCACCGATCAACGAGTGCCAGTAGAGGGCCGCGGCCGCGAAAAAGCAGACATGCTCGAGGGCGTGAACGGCATCCGACCTCAACGTCAGGTCGAAGAGTGCCGGAAGATGCCAGGCGCCGACAGTGACGATCAAGAGAGTGACGGCAATTGGGCGACTGGCCAACCTGCCGACCCTGCTGCGCCGCAAGGGCATGACCACGCGGGCCACCCGTCCCCTGATGGCGGGGTGGAGACCCAGAGAAAGACCAGTCATGGGTCGGCCGGCAACGAAGAGCAGAGGCGAGACCAGGAGCATCAGATGTTGAGTCATATGGCCGGCAAGGGAATGTTCGGACCAGCCATGGATCGGGCCAATGAGGGCCGAGGCGAGCACCAGGGCCCCCACCACGAATGACATCGCGTTGGGGAGACGGACGGGCCCGCCGCTTCCGCTCCGTCGGCTCCGCCTCCAACCCTTCGAATAGAGATAACAGGCGACGATGAGGCTGGAGATCAAGAGCCCATCGGCGAGGAGGCTCATCCGCATCCCACCAGGTAGATCGTCGATCCCTCGGCCAGGATCAACAGCGAGAAGATGACGGCGGCGAGCACCCCTGAATAGGCGAGAAAGCGTCGGGCCGGCTCGGGGTCGAAGTCATCGCCTTCTCTGTTCCGGGCCCCGGACCACGCCATGACTCCGGCGAATACGACCAATGCGAGCGCCGCGACAGTGATGAGGCTCTGGCTGAGCCAGTAAAGAGACGATGTCGCGCCATCGCCGCTACATGCCATCTCGGCGACCGTCCAGGAGGCGAGCAGCCGGGCACCCCACACGACGGGGGCAACCAGCAATGAGAGCCAGCTCCTCCAGTCAGCGGCGATCGTGCCGGGCTCGCTCATTGCAGCCTCACGCTGACATATAGGGAGGCGAACACGAAGATCCAGACGATGTCGACGAAGTGCCAATAGAGGATCGCCAGACGCAACGGCAGGTGGTGTTCGGCGTCATACCGGTCGGTTCGCCATGCGACCGTTCCAACCGTGAGCAGCATTATCAGCCCGACGATCACATGGAGACCGTGAAACCCGGTGATACCGAAGAAGAGCGAGCCGTAGGCATTGGTGGTGGGGCCAAAGGTCGAATGGGTGTATTCGTATGCCTGGATTCCGATGAACCCCATCCCGAGCAACACCGTGAGGGCAAGGCCGAGACGCATTTGGAAACGTGATCCCGAGCCCGCCCCTCGCTCTGCCCAGTGGGCGGTCAGGCTCGAGCTGACCAGCAGCACGGTGCCCAGACCGGCCAGGACGAGCTCGGGCGGCTCGATTCCGCCCAGTGGCCACTGGTCGGCCCCGAACCGAATGTAGAAGTAGGAGCTGATCAGGGCGGCGAACAGCATTGCCTCGGTGGCGATGAAGAGCCAGGTGCCCCAAAGGGCCACGGGGAGTGTGCCGGTCTGCGGGTTGACGGGCAGCTCTTCGACGTCGATTTGCCTGTCGAGTGTCACTCAGATCTCCCTTCATGCCACCAGGCGAGGATGGAGCCGAGGATGAGCACGGTTGCAAGCCATGTCACCGGCCAGAGGCTGATGAGAAGGCCGGCGAAGAAGATGAGCATCGATGTCGCCAGGAGCAACGGCCAGTGCGAGTCTCCCGGCATGACGATCACCTGATCGGGCTCGGCCTCGATCAGACTCGTCCCCAGGACCTCGTGATGCTCACCGGCGAGCGCCGGCCCGATGCCCGCTTCGATCGAGTGCCAGTCGGTGTCGTCCCAGAGGGGATTGCGACTGGTGATCGGTACGAAGTGGGAGAAGTTGTACACGGGAGGGGGAGATGAAACGCTCCACTCCAGGGTGTCGGCGCCCCACGGGTCCGATCCAGCCGGTGGCCCCCTGCGGATCGTCTCGATCACATCCCAGATGAAGACGAGGAACCCGATTGCCAGCACTCCGGCGCCGATCGAGGCCAGCAGGTTCCAGATGTCCCATCCAAGCCCAGACGGATAGGTATAGACCCTTCGGGGCATCCCCATCAACCCCGCAATGTGCATTGGGAAGAAGGTGAGGTGAAAGCCGATGAAGATCAGCCAAAAGGACCATTTGCCGAGACGTTCCGATGACCTGTGGCCGGTCAGCTTCGGCAACCAGTAGAGCAGACCGGCGAGCATCGGGAACACGGCGCCACCGAATAGCACGTAGTGGAAGTGAGCTACGACGAAGTAGGAGTCGGTGACCTGTTGATCGAAGGGGACGGCCCCGAACATGACACCGGTGAACCCGCCCAGGACGAAGGTGATGATGAACCCGATCACGTAGAGCATCGGCGGCCGCAACGAGACCTTTCCCTCCCACATCGTCCCGAGCCAGGCGAATATCTGAATTCCGCTGGGGATGGTTATCAGAACGCTTGCCGCGCCGAATATGGCCAAGGAGACCGAAGGAAGGCCCACGGCAAACATGTGGTGCACCCAGACCCCGAAGCTGATGACGGCGATGGCCATGATGGACATCGAGATCCACAGGTAACCGACGATTCGCCGTCTGGAGAAGACCGGAATGATGGTGGAGACGATTCCCAGGGCCGGTAGGAGGATGATATAGACGTCGGGGTGCCCGAAGATCCAGAAGAGGTGCTGCCAAAGCAGGGGATCCCCGCCCGCCGAGACGTCGAAGAACTTGAAGCCAAAGAGGCGATCCAACTCGAGCATCACATTCGCCAACGTCAGGGTGGGCAGGGCAAACACCAACGCCAGCGATGTGGCCAGCACCGACCAGCAAAAGAGAGGCATGCGGCTGAGGGTCATTCCCGGTGTGCGCAGGCGAAGGATCGTCACGATGAAGTTGATCGCGCCGACCGTCGTGCTGACGGCGAGGAAGATCAGGCCCAGCCCGTAGAAGTCGATGTTTGCCCCGGGTGTGTAGCCCGAGCCGGCCAGCGGCACATAGTTGAACCAACCGTTGTTGGGAGCGGCGCCGGCCAGAACCCCCGTGTACATGAACAACCCTGCGGCCAGATAGACCCAATAGCTGAGTGCGTTGAGACGGGGGAAGGCCATGTCCCTGGTGCCGATCATCAATGGGACGAGGTAGTTGCCGAAGCCGGCCAGCATCGGTGTGGCGAAGAGGAAGATCATCGTCACCCCATGCATCGAGAAGAGTTGGTTGTACGTGTCGGGGTCGACCAATTCGAGATTCGAGGAGGCCAGCTGCGCCCTGATCACCATGCCCTGCAGTCCTGCAACCAGGAAGAAGACAAACGCCGTTATGAGGTACCTCTTCCCGATGTCCTTGTGGTCGGTGCTGGCTAGACGGTCCAGCAGACGCTTTCCGGTCGACCAGGTCTCCGTGAGCCTCACCGTTTCCACGGTTCTGCCCGTCATCGCAGACTCTCCAGATACGCGACCAGGTCATCGAGCTGTTCGTGATCCAGCCCGGCCGCGGGCATCAGAACGCCGGGCTTCAGAGTGGCGGGGTCGTCTACCCATGCAATCAGGTTCTGATGGTCGAGATCCAGGGTGGCTGCGGCGATCGTTGAGCGGGAAGCGAGATGGGTCAGGTCCGGGCCTGTCGTGTCGGCATCACTGACTCCGCGAATGTCATGACAACCCGCGCACGAGCCACCGGTGAAGAGGTCGCGCCCGTGAGTCTCCTCGGGCGTTTTAGGCTCCAGGGCCGGCTTGGCCTGCTCCTGGAGCCAGGCCTCGAACTCATCACGGGGCTGGGCGACGACGAGGAACTGCATCTTGGCGTGCTGTAGGCCACAGAACTCCGAGCAGATCCCCCGGAAGGTCCCGGGTCGGTCGAAGGACAGCGTCAGCTCATTGGTGTGACCGGGGATCATGTCCCTCTTGGCGCCCGCCTGGGGCACCCAGAACGAATGGATCACGTCGGCGCTGTCGAGGGTGAAGCGTATGCGCTCGCCAACCGGGACATGAATCTCGTTCGCAGTGACCACATCCGTTCCCGGGTATACGACCTCCCACCACCATTGTTTCCCGGTGACATGGATCTCCGTGCCCGTGGCGGCGTCCGCCGACAGGGCCCCGAGGTCCACCGTGGCGATCACGAAGACCACCGTGAGGACCAGGATCGGCATCACGACGCCGCCCAATATGACCAGACGTCGCCCTGCCCCGGCAGAGGCATTGAGCTCGTCGTCTCCTCGTCGTCCCCCTCGTGCGATAGCCCCGATCAGCACCACGAGGACGACTATCAGCACGCCGCTTGCCAGGGCGAGCATCAACCACCAGAGATTCTCCACTCGCTTGGCATCTGGCCCGACGGTGTCGAGGAGGCTCGGGGATGCCGGTGAGCACGACGTAGTCGCCCCCAGAGCCACCGACGCCAGGATGAGGTGTGAAAACCGCTTTCGGGACCGAGGGAGATTGGGGCCGTTCTGGCGGCGTCCCCTCTGTCTTGTGATTCTCATCGCGCCCGCGGCTCAGTTTCGGTGGTTGGGTTGGTCGCTTATCTGTTGCGGTTTCGCTTACCCCGAGAACTACCCCGTCAAACGCTCCCTCGAGCGGGGGCGGCGCCCCTCGTTTGCCTCTCTGAGCGAGGGGGTATGCGTCATGTAGTGAACACCGTCCACATTCAGAGACATTCGAACGGCCCAACGCCCGGCACGCCCGTTCGTTTCGAAGGGATGGTGACACAGGAGACTTCGACGGACTCCGACCTGGCGGTGGACCTTTCCGAGGCTCTCGATGGTGAGGTTCGGTTTGATCGGGCAAGCAGGGCGACCTATTCCACCGATGCCTCTAACTATCGGCAGATACCGATCGGGGTGGTGATCCCAAGGACCGAGGAGGATGTCATCGCAACCGTGCGCATCTGCCGAAGCCACGGCGTGCCCATCACCTCACGGGGCGGTGGAACCAGTCTCGCGGGTCAGGCTTGCAACGCCGCGGTCATCATCGACTACTCGAAGTACCTGAATCGGGTCCTCTACCTGGATCCCGAGCAACGAACCGCCGTGGTCGAGCCGGGCTGCGTCCTGGACACCCTCCGGGAGGCTGCCGGAGAGCATGGGCTCACCTTCGGGCCGGATCCTGCCACTCACGACCGCAACACCCTCGGCGGCATGCTCGGCAACAACTCGTGTGGCGTGCACTCGGTCATGAGTGCGATATATGGCCCGGGGCCGCTGACCGTGCACCAGGTCCGCGAGCTCGATGTCCTGACATATGACGGTCAGCGGATGACGGTAGGGCCCACCGGCCCGGAGGAGCTGGAAGCAATCGCCTCCGGCGCCGATCGCCGTGCACAGATCTATCGAGACCTGCGCGACCTCAGAGATCGACATACAGACGAGATCCGGGACCGGTACCCCGACATCCCGCGACGCGTCTCCGGCTACAACCTCGATTGGCTTCTCCCCGAGAACGGATTCGATGTGGCCAAGGCGCTGGTGGGCTCGGAGGGGACCTGCGTCGTCATTCTCTCGGCCTCTCTCGAGTTGATCGAGGCCAGGCCGGCGAGGACCCTGATCGTTCTCGGCTTCTCGGACGCGGCTTCCGCCGCCGACCATGTTCCCGAAGTCATCGAGCACGGGCCGGTCGGCCTCGAGGGTCTCGACTCGAAGCTGGTCGGCTATATGAAGAAGAAGGGCCTTCACCCCCAGGACGTCGAGATGCTCCCCTCCGGTGATGGCTGGCTACTCGTCGAGTTCGGTGCAAACACCAAGGAGGAGGCCGATGGCCAAGCCCGGGAGCTGATGACTGACTTCGGATCGCGAGAAGACGGCCCCGAGATGAAGCTCTTCGAGGACAAATGGGAAGAAGAGAAGATATGGCAGGTGCGAGAGTCCGGGCTGGGCGCCACCGCCCACGTTCCCGGGATGTCACGGACGCATCCTGGTTGGGAGGACGCGGCGGTCCCCCCGGAGCGCGTCGGAGACTATCTACGCGACTTTCGTGCCCTGCTCGACGAATTTGGCTATGACGCCGCCCTCTACGGGCACTTTGGGCAGGGTTGTGTCCATTGTCGTATCGACTTCGATTTCTCCACCCAGGAGGGTGTGGACCGGTTCACGAACTTCTTGGAACGTGCGGCCGATCTCGTGGTGAGCTACGGCGGCTCGTTCTCGGGTGAGCACGGCGACGGCCAGGCGAGGGCCGCTTTGCTGCCGAAGATGTACGGGCAGGACCTGGTCGAGGCCTTTCGGGCTTTCAAGACCGTCTGGGACCCGGACGGCATGATGAACCCGGGGAAGGTGGTCGATCCCTATCGACCGGACGAGAACCTGCGTGAGGGGCCCGACCGCCGGCCTCTTCGTGTGAAGACCCATTTCGCCTTCGAGAGCGACGACGGGAGCTTTGCCGCGGCTGCCGCCCGCTGCGTCGGCGTGGGCAAGTGCCGGGATGTCCGATCGGGGACCATGTGCCCGAGCTACATGGCCACACGCGAGGAGGAGGACTCGACGCGTGGCAGGGCCCGTCTCCTCTTCGAGATGCTGCAGGGCGACCCACTGGCCGACGGATGGCGTGACAAGGGCGTCAAGGATGCTCTCGACCTCTGCCTGGCTTGCAAGGGATGCAAGACGGAGTGTCCGGTCAATGTGGACATGGCCACCTACAAGGCGGAATTCCTCTCCCACCATTACAAGGGGCGTCTCCGCCCTCGAGTGGCCTATTCGATGGGTCTCATCTATTGGTGGGCGCGGGTCGCATCACACATGCCGCGTCTCGTCAACTTCCTGACCGGCACATCACCGTTTTCGGGGTTGCTGAAGATGATCGGTGGCGTCGCAGGCGACAGGGAGATCCCTCGCTTCGCAGACTCCACATTCAGGTCGTGGTTCAACGAGAGCGCCCCTTCGCCCGTCACACGAGCAAATCAGACCTCTCGGCGCGCTGGATCACACGCCGATGTCCCGCGATTCGCAGCTGAGACCTACTCCTCAGATGAGTCCGGTGAAGGCTCCCTGCTGAACCCGAACGACGAGGAGGGCCCGATCGACACCGACCGGGTGATCCTGTGGCCTGACACATTCAACAACTTCCTGGATACACGGGCGGCGCGGTCTGCCGTGCGGGTGCTCGGCGACGCAGGCTATCGGGTGGAATTGCCCGAGAGACCCCTGTGCTGCGGACGTCCCCTCTACGACTGGGGGATGTTGGATCGGGCAAAGGGCCTCTGGCGTCAAACCCTCGGCGCCTTAGGGCCGGCCCTCCGGGAGGGGATACCCATCGTTGGCCTGGAGCCGAGCTGTGTGGCGGCCTTCAAGGATGAGCTGCCCGGTCTCTTCCCCGATGACGAGGTGGCCAACCTGCTGGCCGATGGCACCTATCTACTCAGCGACTTCCTCGTGCGACAGCGATATGAGGCGCCACCGCTACACCGGACGGCGATGGTCCAGGGTCATTGCCACCACAAGGCCGTGATGCACATGGACTCCGAGGTCTCCGTGCTGAAGGAGATGGGTTTGGACTTCGAGGTCCTCGACTCTGGGTGCTGTGGCATGGCCGGGGCTTTCGGGTTCGACGATCGGCATTACGACGTGTCGATGCGTGTCGGGGAGCGTGTGCTGCTTCCCCGGGTTCGCTCGGCGTCAACCCGAACTCTGATCCTCGCCAACGGCTTCAGCTGCCGCGAACAGATCGCCCAGACCACCAATCGCCGTGCCCTTCATCTGGCCGAGGTGATCGACATGGCCCTCCAATGTGGAGAGAACGGGCCACCTGCCGACTACCCGGAGAACTGGGCCGATGGGCCCAACCCAACGTTCTTGATACGAAAGGAATCTGAATCATGACAAGGAACGTATCCGACTACATGCTGGATCGATTGGAGGAATGGGGGATCAAGACGATCTTCGGGTTCCCCGGAGACGGCATCAACGGGATCATGGGTGCCCTCGATCGCGCCGGCGAGCGCTTCAAGTTCGTGCAGGCGAGACACGAGGAGATGGCTGCATTCATGGCAGGCGGGTTCGCCAAGTTCAGCGATGACGACGTCCCGGGAGTCTGCCTGGCCACGTCCGGGCCGGGTGCGATCCATCTCTTGAACGGGCTCTATGACGCCAAGATGGATCATCAGCCGGTGGTGGCCATCGTGGGACAGCAAGCTCGCATGGCCTTGGGGGGCTCATACCAGCAGGAGGTGGATCTGATCTCCCTGTACAAGGACGTGGCCCACGAGTACGTCCACATGGTCACCGTCCCCGAGCAGATGAGGCATGTCATAGATCGTGCGGTCCGGGTTGCTTTGGCCGAGAGGACGGTCACCTGTGTCATCGTCCCCAACGACGTCCAGACCCTGGACGCCGTTCCCAGCCCCCCGCGGGAGCATGGGGCAGTCTTCTCCGGAGTCGACTTCCACCGACCGAGGGTGGTGCCCACCGAGGACGACCTCGCTCGTGCCGCCGAGATCCTCAACGCAGGGGAGCGTGTGGCCATGCTGGTCGGCGCGGGCGCCCTGGATGCCACCGACGAGGTGATCGAGGTGGCGGAGAGACTGGGCGCGGGTGTCGCCAAGGCGCTCCTGGGCAAGGCCGCCGTTCCTGACGATCTGCCATACGTCACCGGGTCGATCGGTCTCCTCGGCAGCAAGCCCTCCTGGGAGATGATGATGGAGTGTGACACCCTTCTGATGGTCGGTTCGAGCTTCCCCTATGCCGAGTTCCTCCCCAAGGAAGGTCAGGCGAGAGGCCATTCAGATCGACATCGACCCGAAGATGCTCTCGATTCGCTATCCCATGGAGCTGGGGCTGGTCGGTGACTCGAAGGCGACGTTGAAGGCCCTACTTCCCCTGCTGGACAAGAAGGAAGACCGATCCTGGCAGGAGAATCTGTCCGAGAAGATCGGCGAGTGGTGGGAGATCATGGAAGAGCGCGCCATGGCAGAAGGGGAGCCGATGACACCCCAGAGGCCGTTCTGGGAGTTGAGCAGCCGTCTCCCCGACAATGTGATGATCAGCGCAGATTCCGGGACATCGGCCAACTGGTTTGCCAGGGACCTGAAGTTGAGACGAGGGATGAAGGCCTCGCTGTCCGGCAATCTCGCCACGATGACACCCGGCGTCCCGTATGCCGTCGCCGCCAAATTCGCACATCCCGATCGCGTCTCGATCGCCTTTGTCGGGGACGGGGCGATGCAGATGCTCGGCCTGAACGAGCTGATCACCGCACGTCGCTACTACGAAGAGTGGGATGACCCGCGCATGATCGTTTGTGTGCTCAACAACGGCGATCTCAACCAGGTCACGTGGGAGATGAGGGCCATGGAAGGGAACCCCAGGTACGTCGCGTCACAGAAGGTTCCCGACTTCCCCTATGCCGATTTCGCCGAGATGATCGGGCTACGGGGAATCAAGGTGGAAAAGGTCGCCGAGGTTGGCCCCGCCTGGGATCAACTGTTGGCGGCCGATCGACCGGCCGTGATGGAGGTCGTATGTGATCCGGATGTCCCGACGATCCCGCCCCACATCACCTTCGAGGAGATGAAGAACTACGCATCTGCGGTGCTCAAGGGAGATCCGGACGCAATGGGGATCATGTGGCAGTCGGCCCGCGAGACGTGGGACGCGATCAGCAAGGGCTGATTGCGGTCATGAGAGAGTCTTCGGTCCCTATCGAGCGCATCGGTGTCTCCGCCTACACGGTCCCAACCGATGGTCCCGAATCCGACGGGACCCTGGAGTGGGACTCCACCACGATGGTCCTGGTCGAGGCAAGCGGCGGTGGGATGGCCGGGTTGGGCTACAGCTACACGCACGAAGCGGCCGCCTCGTTGGCGTCCAGCCTTCTCGCCGACGTGGTCGAGGGCCATGACGTGATGGATGTGCCGGGAAGATGGCACGACATGGTTCATGCCATCCGGAACCTCGGCCGTCCCGGTCTGGCGTCTTCGGCGATCGCTGCCGTCGACAACGCACTCTGGGACTTGAAGGCGCGCTTGCTCGGCATGCCACTGTCGAAACTCCTCGGGATGGTGCGCCAATCGGTGCCCCTCTATGGCAGCGGGGGGTTCACCTCATACGACGAGCCACGCCTCAAAGAGCAGCTGGGCAACTGGGCCGGCTCCGGCTTCAGTCGGGTCAAGATGAAAGTCGGAAGACACCCGGAGGACGATTCGACCCGGGTGTCGGCCGCAAGGGATGCCATCGGGCCCACGACCGGGCTCATGGTCGACGCCAACGGGGCATACCGACGCAAACAGGCTCTGGGAATGGCCCGGGCATTTGCGGATTGTGGAGTGGATTGGTTCGAGGAGCCGGTCACGTCGGACGATCTGGACGGGTTGAGGATGATTCGCGATAGCGGGCCTCCCGGCATGTCGATAACGGCCGGGGAATACGGATACGACCTCTTCTATTTCGAGCGGATGATCCGATCCGGAGCGGTCGACGTCGTTCAGGCGGACGCCACCAGGTGTGCCGGCATAACCGGTTTCATGCGGGTGGGCGCCCTCTGTCAGGCCCATGCCCTGCCCCTTTCGTCACATACCGCTCCCGCCCAGCACCTGCACGTCGCCGCCGCCCTTGCCGGCTTGATCCACATGGAGTACTTCCACGATCACGCACGCATCGAGCTCGGGCTGTTCGATGGGGCCGTCGCGCCACACAGGGGAACGCTCACCCCTGACCTGAGTCGTCCCGGGATCGGGCTCGAGCTCAAGACGGCGGACGCCGAGCAGTACCGCGTCAAATAGACAAAGAGAGGAACAACATATGAGAAGCCGAGAATTGGCCGACATAGATGGCCTCCGCACTTTTGTTGTGGTCTTCGACAAGGGAGATGAGCCATATGGAGGGCTGACCGACTTCTGCAGGGACAACCATGTGTCGGCCGCATCCTTCACCGCGGTTGGTGCTTTCTCGCGGGCGACGCTGGCCTACTTCGATCCTTCCCGGATGGATTATGTCGACATCCCCATCGACGGCCAGGTCGAGGTGTTGTCCATGGTCGGTGACGTCGCCCTGTCCGACGGTGAGCCCCAGGTCCATGCCCACCTGGTGGTCGGGCACGAGGATGGCTCGACACACGGAGGCCATCTCAAGGAGGCCTCGGTGTTTCCCACACTCGAAGTGGTACTCACTGAGACACCGGCCCATCTCCACAAACGTCACGACCGTGAAACCGGCCTGACTCTCATCGATCCGTCGCTCGGCGCGACCTGACCGGCACCCTCAGAGTGCCGCTTCGACCTCTTCGATCGCACATAGGGCGGTGATGTGGGAGAAATGGCTCATAGCCTGGGGAAAGTTGCCCAGCATCTCATCCTTGGCCGGGTCGTACTCCTCACTGAACAAACCCAGATCGTTCCCTGTCGCCACCGCACGGTCAAACGCTGCGTGCGCCTCGTCCAGTCTCCCCTGACGGGCCAGGCACTCGGCCAGCCAAAAGGTGCAGGCGATGAACGTCCCTTCCTCGCCTTCCAGGCCATCCGCCGCCGTGTATCGGCGTATCAATCCCCGGTTCCCCAAGGTGGTCTGGATCTCGTCCGTGGTCCGGACCATTCGCTCGTCGTCGAAGTCCACGAACCCAACCCATGGCAGGAGGAGGAGTGCCGCATCCAGGTCACCTCGGTCGTAGGCACGGACGTACACGCCGCGGTCGGCGTCGAATCCCCGTGACTCGATGCTGTGTCGTATCGCCTGGCGCGTCTCCTCCCAACGTTCGACCGGTGCCTCGAGATCGAGCTTCTCGGCCAGACGCAGCCCACAATCGACCGCCGACCAGCACATGACCTTGGAGTGGACGAAGTGTTCGGGATCACCTCGCACCTCCCAGATCCCGCGGTCTGGCTGCATCCACCGCTCGCAGGCCGCGTCGACCAGTTCAGTGAGGAATTCCCAGTAAGGCAGAGACGGGGTGACCCCCTGGCGCTGCCAGCGCCAGGCGAGATCGAGCAAGTATCCGTAGAGGTCGAGTTGGCGCTGGGGGAATGCGGCGTTGCCGATGCGGACAGGTCTGGATCCCCGGTACCCACTCAAGTAGCCAAGCTCGAGCTCCGGGATCCGTATCTCCCCACCTACGCCGTACATCGGTTGGAGCTCGTCGGCACTTCCGGCCGCACTCCGCTCCACGAACCTCCTGAACTCGGTGGCAGCGTCTTCGAAACCGAGCTCGATCAGCGCCCGAGCGGCGAATGTCGAGTCGCGAACCCAGCTGTAGCGATAGTCCCAGTTGCGTTCCCCGCCCTCGGCTTCGGGCAGGCTCGTGGTCGGCGCTGCGACGAATGCCCCGGTGGGGGCATAGGAGAGCGCCTTGAGCACGATTCCGGATCGGCGTGCGTCCGCACCGTGACCCGGTGAGCCTGCCTCTCCAACCCAATCCGTCCACCAGGCGACGGTCTCGTCCAGAGTCGAGAAATCACTGACCACGTGGGTATCCGGGGGATCCGGGTCGATTCGGTCCGGAGAGGCGTACGCGGCACAGAGGACATGCCGGTAGCCCTCCCCGACGAGGACTTCCCCGCGCAGGTTATGACGACCCGCTTGCTGAAGGTCGATCGTGCCGGAGAAGACAAGGCCAGTCGTCCCACCAATGGCGCTGAACACCCCTCCGTCGTGTGAACGAATCCACGGTTTCAAAGCCCCGTATTCGAACCGAGGGCTGAGGTCGACCCGGATGGGCACCGAGCCTTCGACACCCTCGAGCACTCGAATGATCCGATGTCGATCACTCTCGACGGGCATGGCCATGTAGTCGATCAGGCGAACCGACCCTTCCTCGGTGCGGAAGGTCGTCTCGAGGACCAGTGTGTCGTCTAGATAGCGGCGGGATACTTCGCATTCGGCATCCGGGGCGATCTGCCACGACCCTCCGCGATCACCGTCGAGCAGCCGGCCAAAACACGACCCTGAGTCTGGCCGAGGTATGCAACACCAGTCGATCGAGCCGTCCATTGAGACGAGAGCAGACCCATGGCAGTCACCAATGAGCGCATAATCCCCGATCGAGAGCGGATGTGGGAGCTTGGCCGGGTCTGTTACGACGTTTTCGTCGGCTTCGATCTGGTCTCTCTTCTCTCGATCCATGTGATGAAGCTCTCCAGGTCGCCCGAACCTTCCTCGGCAATGTACGTCGTCGCCCAGTCGATGACCTCTCCTGTCTCGAACCCGGCGTCTTCCAGCTGCGGTCGGGCCTCGTTCGCCAGCACTCGCGCCCCCTCCACCTGCATCAGGGCCGGGTCTTTGTCGTCGACTCCGGCTTCCTCCGGAGGCTCGGGTGTCAGGTCGTGTTGCTGATCCTTGCTCATAAGACGCAGATACCCACCGGGCAGGGTGTCAAAACGCTGAAGGGCCTTGGCGGGGCCAAGGACTCAGCCAAGCACGGTCTTCAACGATTCGATCATTCTCTCGACGTCGTCGGCGTCCTGATATATGCCAAACCCGATGCGCAGCCGGTCGCCCCGGTGATCGGTTATGACATCGAGCTCGTGAAGACCGGCATAGATCTCACCGGCTCGTGACGTGCGGAAGGTCAGGAAATTGCCACGATCGAGACCGGTCCCGGGGATCAACTCTCCCGGCGAGACATCGGAGCCCAGGAATTGGCGTTGCAGGTCTTCGGCGTGCCGATGAACGTCCAGGGGAGTCAGATCGAGCTCGGAACAAAGCGACAGCACGGCCCGCATCCGGTAGACGCCCGATGGGTCATAGGTGGCCCCGGCGAAGCGCGTATCCGTCTTCCAGGTATCGAACCTGCGCCCCCACACCCTCCTCGAGCTGTCCGAAGCTCGCATACCAACCGGTGTCCACGGGCCGCTCCCCATATCCGGGCGGGACATGGAGGAAGCAAACCCCCTCACCGGCCATGGCGTATTTGTAACCGCCGGCGAGGAAGAAGACACGATCCTGGATCGCCTCCAAAGAGAAGGGCAGTGCCATGAACCCGTGATAGCCGTCGATGACCACGAAGGTCCGGTTTTCGGGTACCGATGAGACGATCCGGTCCAAGCCGGGAACGACGAAGCCCGAGTCGTAGAAGACCTGGCTCAGATAGACCAGGTCGTGGGCACCGGCCCGGGCCTCCCGGGTGAAACGCTCGGCAAACGTGTCGAAAGGCTCCGAGGAGACCCGGTCGACGATGGCCAATCCCGCCTCCTCCCATCGCAACGACTGGCGGCGAAACGAGTGGAACTCGGCATCCGTAGTCAGCACCCGGACCGGCGGGTCGATGCATGAGAAGACCCTCATCAGCAGGTCGTGCGTGTTGGGGGCAAAGGTGAGTGTTGCCGGGTCGGACAGCCCGAGGACCTCGGCTATCGCGGCCTGGGTCTCGGGTATCACCGTCCCAAAGACGTGGCCCCACTTGTCGTCGGCCATGCGGGCCGCATCGAGCCAAGCCTGCTGGTGGGCGTCGAAAGACACATCCGGCCAGGGATGGTGGGAGTGGGCGGCGAAGTGGAGACGACCCGGATTCGATTCGAGAAACCGGGAGAAATGCCCCTTGAGACTCATTGCTCGAATCGGAAGCGCATCGACTCCATGATGCCGGCGGGCAGGGGTGGTCGATCCGCCCGCGGGATGAGGAATGTCGCCAGATTGAACAGGTCACCGAAGACCCGGCTTCGCTCCGCCGACTTCTCCAGGTACTTGGCTCCGGCGGAGCCACCGGTGCCGATGCGACGGCCGATCATGCGAAGGGCCATTTGGGCGTGACGATATCGCCACGTGGTGAACCCCTCATCCACGTCCATTAGGAGGTCCAGTAACCGGTGAGCCTCCTGGAGGGCAGGCTGATCCCGGTAGAGGTTGATGAAAAGAGCGGCCTGGGTTGCCCGATGGGAGAGTCTCCGTCGTCCCGCAGCCTGCTGTTCGGCATGCTTGTCCGGGTCGAAGAGAGCCTCATATTGCTCCATGGTGACATCGAAGTCCTTGAGTTGGGCGGCCTTCTCGTCTTCTGTCAGATTCGGGTTGGACTCGACTACCTGTCGGTCGGCCTCGAGACGGGCTTTGACCGCCTGCTGGAAGGCATCCCAGAAGCTGAAATCCCCATGATCCAGGAACGGTGTCCGCTCCAACCATCGCTCGACCAAGGCGAAGAGGGACATCGTGTCTTCGGTCGACATGACCCGAGCCCGGTCTTCCTCGGAGAACCGAGAGGTGTAGGGGGCACCGGCGAGAAAGAGACGGTTTTGAGGCAGCAGCCCCAGCTTGTTCTCGACCATTCGAAATTGAGCCGACTGGAAGCCCGACGCCGGGAACAGATGATCGCGGAAATCGAGGAAGTCGAGGGCGGTCATGGTCTCCAGCACCGACACCTGCTGTACCAACAGGGATTGGATCTCCGTGATCCTCCGGAGCCTGGCCACTGCGGTGCCCATCATCGACTCGTCCACGACCTCGGCTCCGAATATCGAGATCAGGTCGTCGAGCTCCCAGAGGACCTGCTTGAACCACAGCTCATAGGCCTGGTGCACGATGATGAAGAGCATCTCGTCATGTACCGGCGGGCCTGATTTGGCGCTCTCGAGGTCCTGGGCGCCGAGGATCTTCTCCAATTGGAGGTAGTCGCCGTAGTAGAGGGCATCCCCGTCGGTCACATCGGGGACGGTAATGACCGGCGAGGTGTTTGTCTCACCGCAGGATGGGCGCCGGGCATCGTCTCGAGATCATCCGGTTTCGGCCCAGATCTCGGATCTCTCCCACAACTCCCGCGCCAGCCCGTCGTCGAGGGCGGCAGGTGACGGGGTGGTCGCATGTCTCCGCTGGTAGTACAGCCCCGATTCCTCGGAGACCTCGGCCGATGTGGCGCACCACAGCACCGTGTCCGCCCCCTGGGCGGGCGTTATGAGGCTCTTCTTCACAAACGGCTTGACCCAACCCGGGATCAGCGACGTGTCGACGAATCCAGGGTGGACGGCATATGCCCCGATGTCATCCGACCTCCGGGCCAACT
The DNA here is from genome assembly GCA_963822895.1 of uncultured Acidobacteriota bacterium. Taxonomy (GTDB): domain Bacteria; phylum Actinomycetota; class Acidimicrobiia; order Spongiisociales; family ZC4RG35; genus JARDZU01. The sequence continues at coordinate 72,557 of CAWGJI010000026.1, read as the reverse complement.
CCTTGATGAAGAGCACATTGGCCAATTTCGACATGGCGTATTCTTGGAGCCCGATCCAGCGGGTTCGACGCCGGACATGATCGAACTCGATACCTTCGACGCGGTGGTGCATTGCGCTCGCCACGCTCACGACTCGCCCTCTCGGCGTCATGACCGGGGCGAGGCCCCGGGTCAATGCGAAGTGACCGAGATGATTGATCCCAAAATGAACCTCGAACCCATCCTCCGTGAGCCCCCGGCGATTCACCCCGATCCCTGCATTGTTCACGAGGACGTCGACTTGCCGACCGCTACCGAGTAATTCTTCGACGGTGGTGCGGACCGAGGCGAGCGATGCCAGATCCAGATGGACGTATTCGGCGCTGCCCCCGTTTGCCCAGATCTCTTCGACCAGCCCGCCGACTCTCTGTTCGGACCGACCGGCGGCGACAACGTGAAACCCGGTTGCGGCCAGGCCAAGTGCCACTTCCCGGCCAATACCGGAGTTGGGCCCGGTCACCACTGCCAATGTCAAAGCGACCCGACGGTAGCCACGGCCCGGCGATGGGTCGTACCCTCAGACCGGTGCACATACAAGCAAGTGACCTGATAGAGGTCCTGAGCGAGAGCGGATTCAGGATCACCAAGGCCCGCCAAGCGGTGTGTGAGGTCGTCGCGTCGTCTCACGATCGGCATCTGAGCGCTCCGGACATATACCGGCTGGCCCGTGCCCAGGCGGGGTCTCGGATCGATCGCTCGACCGTCTATCGAACGTTGGATGCTCTCCAGGAGACCGGGGTCTTGGTGCACTCACATCTCGGCCACGGCCCCTCGGTGTACCACCTCGCGGACGACGCCGGTCATCAACACCTTGTGTGTGCGATTTGTGGGCGAACCCAGACGCTGCCCGAGCCCGAGGCCGAGAGGTTTGCTGCGGATGTCCTCCAGTCCACCGGATTCGAGCCCGACCTCAGCCACTTCGCTCTCTCCGGAGTCTGCGACAGGTGCCGAGCCGAGGCAAGCAACCGCCACACCGGTTAAGCTTCTTGCAACACGGTCGCAAGAAGGGCCAGCATGCACATACCGGATGGGTTTCTCGATGGGACCACGGCTGCCGGCACCGCAGTCATCTCCGCCGGTGGCCTGGGGTATGCGGTCCGCAGGGCGGGCCGGTTCCTGCAGGACAAGAGGATCGCACTGACCGGGCTGGTGGCCGCGTTCATCTTCGCATTGCAGATGCTGAACTTCCCTGTGGCGGCCGGGACATCGGGGCATCTGCTCGGAGGTGCGCTCGCCGCGATACTGGTCGGGCCTTGGCTCGGGATGACGGCGGTGGGTGTCGTCATCATCGTCCAGGCGCTCATCTTCGCCGACGGTGGCATCACCGCATTGGGCGCCAACATCCTGAATATGGCCATCGTGACGGCCATGGTCGGATGGATCCTGTTCCGCCTCCTCATGCGGGTCCTCCCCAAGACCTGGCCATCCGCCCTCGTGGCAACGTTCGCCGCATCGCTCGTCTCCGTGGTGTCGGCTTCGATCCTCTTCGTCATCGAGTATGCGGTGGGAGGGCAGGGGGCGGCGGACATCGGAACGGTCTTCGGGGCGATGGTGGGTGTCCATTTCCTAATCGGTCTCGGTGAGGGGCTGATATCGGCCGCGACCATCGGCGCGGTCGCCGCCGTGCGTCCCGAGCTGATCGCCGGCCTGGAGGGGTTCGACATGCCGGCAGCCAATCGGAGCAAGGTGCGATCCGGAGTACTCGGCTTCGCCCTCACCGGGATGGCGGTGGCGGCGATATTGGTGTTTCTGGCGCCGTTCGCCTCGAGTCAGCCAGATGGCCTCAATCGTGTGGCGATCGACCAAGGTTTCGGCGACCAGGAGCAGACGAGCGCAACTGCCGGCTCACCTTTGGCCGGCTATGGCGTGAGCGGTGTCGAGGAGGAGGACAACGGCACGCGGATTGCCGGTCTGGTGGGGATCGGTGTCACTTTCCTCGTGGGGGCCGGGATCGTCTGGGGCTTCAGTGCCTTGCGTAAACGGAGCGCGAGCCCGCTCTGAGCGGACTTGCCCACGCCCACGTCCTGTATCTGCACGGGGATTCCCCGGTGCACCGCCTGCCTCCGCAGGTCAAGCTGGTCGGTCTTCTGGTCTTCGTAGGCTCGGTAGTGGCACTGCCCCGTGATGCATTCTGGGCATACTTCCTGGCAGCCTGTCTTCTCGCCGGCGTGGTGATCCTGGCCGAGATCCCGGTGAGAACCGTCGCAACGCGCCTGCTCATCGAGGTGCCGTTCCTCTTCTTCGCCTTGTTTCTCCCGTTCATCAGCCGCGGAGAGCAAGTCTCGGTGCTCGGGCTCTCCTTGTCGGTGGAGGGTCTGTGGGGTGCCTGGACGATCGTCGCCAAGGGCACGCTCGGCGTGTGCGGCTCGATCGTGCTGGCTGCAACCACGCCGGCACCCGAGTTGATAAGGGGTCTCGACCGCATCCGTGTTCCGCGTGTGATGACGGCGATCATCTCGCTGATGGTCCGCTACCTGGACATCGTGATCGAGGAGTTCTCCAGGCGATCCATCGCCATGGCCTCCCGCGGCTATCGGCCGCGATGGCTCTGGCAGGTCGGCCCGATGGCGACCTCGGCGGGCTCATTGTTCATTCGGTCTTTCGAGCGAGGCGAGCGATTGCATCAGGCAATGGTTGCGAGAGGCTTCAACGGGCGGATGCCATCGTTCGGTGAGACGGCGGCGACCCGTGCCGAGTGGCTGGCCGGGCTCTCGGTGCCTGCCGCAGTCACCGTAATGGCCGTGCTGGCAGGGACGATCTTGTGAGCACGCCGTCTCTCGAGGTGACCGGGCTCGGCTTCGCCTACCCCGACGGGCACACTGCTCTGCGTCAGGTGGACATGCATGTCCATCCCGGTGAGCGGGTCGCACTGCTCGGCCCCAACGGGGCGGGCAAGACGACGCTCATCCTCCATGTCAACGGCATCCTCACTGCGAACATCGGGACAGTTCGGGTGGCCGGGCTCGAGGTCGAGGAGAGCTCGCTTCTCGAGATCCGGCGACGGGTCGGCCTCGTCTTCCAGGATCCGGACGATCAGCTCTTCATGCCGACCGTGGGCGAAGACGTCGCCTTCGGCCCGGCCAACCTTGGGTTGTCTCCTTCCGAGATCGAGTTACGTGTGCAACAGGCGCTGGCGTCGGTGTCGATGGAAGAGGCCCGGGAGCGAACACCCCATCATCTGAGCTATGGCGAGAGGAGGCGAGTGGCCATCGCCACGGTTCTGGCGATGAGGCCGGAGATCCTGGTTCTGGACGAGCCCACGTCGAATCTCGATCCGGCATCCCGGAGGGAGTTGATCGACCTCCTCTCGGGGCTGGACATCACCCAGCTGATCGTCACCCACGATTTGCCTTTCGCCTACGAGCTGTGCCCGCGTTCGATGGTGATGAACGCCGGGACGATCGTTGCCGAAGGCGCGACCGAGACGATCATGGGCGACGAGGCGTTGATGCGGGCCAATCGGCTCGAGCTTCCCTATCAGGTTCCGACCCGACGGCTGAGCCGGGCCCCCGGCGTTGGTAGCGTCGGGCTGTGACCTGGCCGGATCAGCTCAACATCGACGAATTCCTCCTCCGCGATCGTCTCGATGAGGGCCGCGGTGACCGGGTAGCCCTGCATCTCGACGACCGCGATGTGACATACGAGGAGGTCGACCAGGCGGCATCCGGGTTCGCCCGTCTCCTGCTGGACCTTGGCGTTGGGCGGGAAGACCGGGTGTTGTTGCTGCTTCCCGATGGTCTCGAGTACGTGGCTGCGCTCTTCGGGGTGCTCCGCATCGGTGCCGTCGGTGTGATGCTCAATCCGGGTCTGGCTGCGGCGACCACTGCCGGTCTCGTCGACCTCGCCGAGCCGACGGCGGTGCTGGTGGGCGAGGAGTACGAAGAGTCGTTCCGTCGTGCCGTCGACCATTCCGCCTGGCAGATGCCTGCCGTGTCGGTGGTCGAGCCGGACATGAACTTGCCGGAGGGCCGTGTCGAAACGGTGCCGACCGATGCCCTGGACCCGGCGCTCTGGATCTTCTCCGGTGGGACGACAGGCCTCCCCAAAGCGGTGGTCCAGACACATCGCTCGTTCGCCAACACGACACGCCTCTATGGGCAGGGAACTCTCTCTTTGGGAGAGAGCGACGTGACGATCTCGGTGCCCAAGCTCTACTTCGGGTATGCGATGGGATCCAATCTCTTCTTCCCCATGTCGGTTGGAGGGTCGACGGTTCTCTTCCCGGGCCCGTCGACGCCGGCGGCGTTGTTCGAACGGATCGAGAGGCACCGCGCCACGGTCCTTGTCAATGTCCCGTCGGCGATAAACCAAATGCTGGCCGCATCCGATTGGGACAAGGCCGGCCTCTCATCGTTGAGATTGGCGACATCGGCCGGGGAGGCCCTTCCGGAGACTCTGTATCGCCAATGGGTCGAGCGATTTGGAGTCGAGTTGGTCGACGGTCTCGGCACCGCAGAGATGTGGCACATCTTCGTCTCGAACGTCCCGGGTGATGTCGTCCCCGGGACGCTGGGACGGGTGGTGCCCGGCTTTGAGGTCAAGGCTGCGGAAGACGATGGGGCCCCGGTGGCAGTAGGTGAAGTGGGTCGCCTCTGGGTCCGCGGCGAGTCACTGGGACTCGGTTACTGGCACAATCCCGAGGCCACGGCGGAGGCATTCCGGGGGGAGTGGTTCGCCGGCGGGGACCTGGTCTCCATCGACGACGAAGGGCGGGTGACCCATCGGGGGCGTGCCGACGACGCCATCAAGGTCAAGGGGAAGTGGTTCAGACCGCAAGAGTTGGAGTCGGTGCTGCTCGATCACCCATCGGTCCGTGAGTGCGCCGTGGTTGCGATTCAGGACGATTCGGGTTTGCTCCGGCCGGTGGCCTTCGTCGTCGCCGAAGGTGTCACCGAAGACGAGCTCAAGCAATGGGCCTTGGCGAGACTCGAGCCCTACAAGCACCCGAGAAGTGTGGTCTTTCTCGATGAGTTGCCACGTACCCATCTGGGCAAGGTCGACCGGGGCTCGCTCAAGAGCTTGACCTGATCCTTCGAGGCCCTCGTTCCTGTCACAACCCGGTGCGATGCTGGATCGATGGAGCCGTGCATTCTCCACGCCGATCTCGATGCGTTCTATGCCTCGGTCGAGCAGCTCCTGGACCCATCCCTGCGCGGACGGCCGGTGCTGGTGGGTCGTGGTGTCGTCCTGGCCGCCTCGTATGAGGCCCGCGCCTACGGGGTGAGAGCACCCATGCCGGTCCGGGAGGCGCGGAGACTCTGTCCCGAGGCCATCTCGGTCGACGGGCACTTCGATCGATATCTCGAGTTCTCCACGAGGATCATGGCAATCCTCGAAGATGCGACGCCACTCATCGAGCAGATCTCCATCGACGAGGCGTTCCTCGATGTCAGCGGGTCGACCCATATCCTCGGGCCGCCCTCACAGATCGCACGGGAGCTGAGACGACGGGCCAGGGAGGAGGTGGGGTTGCCGCTTTCGGTGGGAATTGCGTCGACCAAGTTCCTGGCAAAGATCGGCTCCGCCCGGGCCAAACCCGACGGTTTGGTGGTGATCGAGAGAGGGTCGGAGATCGACTTCCTTCACCCGCTCCCGGTGGAGGCGATGTGGGGTGTCGGGCAGGTCACGGCCGCCGGGCTTCATCGTCTCGGTGTGTTCACCATCGGTGATCTGGCCAAGGTCCCGCCACAGTCGCTACGGAGCTCTCTCGGGCGGGGCGCCGGTGGGGCACTACACGCCCTCGCCTGGAACAGGGATCCACGTCGTGTAATGGGCGGGCGGAGGGCCGGCAGCGTTGGTAGCCAGCAGGCATTGGGCCGGGGGCTGACCGATCCTGATCAGATGGCGGTGGTGGTGCTCGGTCTGGCAGATCGGATCGGTCGTCGCATGCGCAAGAAGGAGCGGGCCGGGTCAACATTGACGGTTCGGGTCCGATATCCCGGTCCGCGCAATGTGTCGAGGAGTCACACCCTTCGGGCACCAACAAACTCGACCACCGCTCTCTCGGATCTGGGGACGATCCTCCTGGAGCGTGCCCTCGAGGATCGAGAAGAGCCGGTGACACTCATCGGCATGTCGGTTTCCAACCTGGTGACAGACGAGTTCCTCCAACTCGAGTTGCCCGTGGGCGCCGGCGGAGCCCTCAATCCCGGCAGCGCGGTAGACCTGAAGCGCAGGGCACTGGATGCCTCCATCGACGACGTCCGTGAGCGTTTTGGGCGAGAGCTCCTCGAGCGGGGCGGCCGGTCGGTCGGCGGAGTCGTCAGCGACGAGTTCAGACGGCTTGCTGAGCGATCATGATGATTTCGGCTCGCTCTTGAGCCTCACCGGGCCTTCACCCTCCGGGTTTCGGCCGCCACCCCGCAGCAGAAAGGGGCGCATCTCGTCCATCAGCTTTTTCTCGTCGCCATCGAATGAGATCGGCGGGCCGAGGGCGACCTCCTTGTTCTGATAGGAGATATAGGCCGGGACCATGGGGGCGCCGGTCCTCTCGGCGATCTTCACAAAACCCGACTTCCAATAGGGGACCGCCTTTCTGGTCCCCTCGGGTGAAATGACCAGGATCATCCGATCGGAGGCATCGAATGCCTCGGCGACCTGGGCGACCAGACCGCCGGGCCGCCGGCGATCCACCGGGATGCCGCCCAGTCGTTTGAAAAACCATCCGAAAGGCCATCGAAAGAGGGTGTGCTTTCCGATGTAGCTCGGAGAGATGTGCCAATGGCGAATTGCGGCGAGGAAGACTACGAAGTCCCAATTGGACGTGTGGGGACCGCCGACGATGAGCATCTTCGGCAGATCGGGGACCACCCCGATGAATCTCCAACCGCGCCACAGCAGCCAGCGCTCGGCGAGCCAGGTCACGGGCTCACTGACGCAGCCGCGCCACTCGATATCCGTCGCCGTCGACCCACACCACCGAGGAGGCCGTCCCGACGACCCGGGTGATCTCCTCCGCCATGGCGTCGGTGACCGGGCCGTCGTCGTCGCTTCGATGGAGCACCCGCACCGTCGCCTCATCCGGGAGCATGCGGGGAAGTTGCCCGGGATGAGAGCAGACGATGGTCACCGAGAACGGCCCGGTCGTCGTCCTCGGCATGGACGCCCCGTCTGAGCGGAGCTGCAAGAAGAGATGGGCGAAAGCGGCACCCGAGATCGAGGTGAGTGCCAGCGGGATGCGAAGGCTCTCACCTACCGATCCGGCGTCTCCGAGAAGCGCGCGGAACAACACGACGAGGGTCCCGATCAGGGCACCGGCGGCCGTCAATCCGGTGACTATCGCCATCCCGATCAGGTAGATGCGGCGTTGGTGGGTGGTGATCTCCTCACCCCGAGGGGCCGTCTGGGCCTCCCGCCAGAACCACATCCACACCGCACCGGATGCCAGGGCCGAGCACCCGAGGCCGATCAACGTCTGGCCCGGGTTGCCCCCGATGAATCGAGTGTCGAATGCGACGGCCGTCAGGGCCGTGGCCGATCCCACGAGCACCCCGAGACCGATTGCCGCCATCGAGTACTGGTAAGTGCGGACCGCCGAGGTCCGCCCGTCTCCCAACCGCCCATGATGGTGTGCCCATGCGGCCGCCCCGACGACGCCCACACTCAGGGCGGTCGGGATGAATCCGAAATAGCGGCTGGCCGGCCCGGCCGAGTCGACGGGATAGGAGATGGTGTTGGCCACGATGGTGACGGTGGCGCCGATCAATGCAGACAGAGAGATGGCACTGATCAATGCGGCGTATAGCGAGCGAAAGACACCGGATGGCCTCTGCCATGTCGGCAGCCACCTATATGCCCAGGTGGGGAGGGCGACGAGAGTGAGGGCGATGGCTATGGCCGGGTCTGGTCGGCCCCCGACGAACACCGCATCGGTCCCACCGGTGAGAACGTTGTACCCCTCCCATAGGAGCCAATGGATCAAGCCGTACGCCCCGATGGCCAGGGCGACCAATGAAACCGCAGAACCGGTCAGGCGCGGTAGCTCACCTGCCTCGCCGGCCGGCGGCTCCCGCCCCTGCGAATACCAATGGAACCCGACTATCGCCCCGTAGACGACGAGATTGGGCCATGTGGATCCCGGCCCGCTCCCATTGGACAGTGAGTCGGCGACCTGTGCCACGGTCACCATGAAGGCTATGGAGAAGACACCTTCCAACAGCATGAGATATACGGGCCAGCCGGGTGTCTCGGGCATCAGCCTGCGTCGGCGGGCCTGGCGGCGCCACAGGAAAAAGGCCACCGGAGCAGCGACAACGATGCCGGCGAGGGCCGCTGCGATCTCCGTGCTTGGGGTCCCGATCAGACGATCGGAGCCGATACTTGCACGGGCCAGTCGCGCCAACGAGAACCCGGCGACACCGACGGCGAGTGCGAGAAGGAGATAGGGAATCAGGTCGAGACCGCTCTCATCGCCTTTCTCATCGTGTCTCCTCCACCAGGCGATGCCCACTATGACCAGCCCGCCGATTATCAGCAGGGGGACGAGAGCCAGGAATACGACACTCATTTCTGCTCCTCGCAAGTGACGTTGTAATAGGGCCATGACGGCTGGCGGATCTTCCAGCCATCGTTGTCGGAGACCAGGTTGAACCACTCCTGGTACTCGGTGTATCCATTGACCACGTCATCGGCCCCCTGAGCGATGCTGACGATCACAGTCGCCTCGGAACCGCTCGACTCCACACTCACCAGGCTGGCCGAGAAGTTGGGGTCGATCGACCCGGGATCGGGTGTCGAGGGGAGGCACCCGCTCTCGTCCCAATACGATGCGGCGTCCTGGAAGTCCATCGCCGCGATCGCATTCAGGTAGGCCTGAACCGTCCCCTCAGGGGTGTCTCCTGCCAGGTCCACAGGCTTTCTGGCCAAGCCAATCGCAACGAGAGCTATCACTCCCAGAGCAACTGCCAGGGGAATCGCCCATCCAGGCAGCTTGCGCGAGTCCATTGCCGATATTCTCGCAGAATCGGCTCCCTGCCGATGTGCGGCAATTGCCCTAATCCTGCATTCCGAGGGCCTTCATCCCACCTGTCATGTTGGCCACTCGGGAGTAGCCGCTCATGGCCAGATAGACGGCAACCTGATGGCTCCGGCTCCCGGATCGGCACACGAGCAGCAATGGGGCGCCCTTGTCGAACTCGTCCATCCGCTGTGGGATCTCACCCATCGAGATCAGCCTCGCCCCGGGAAGGGTCCCCAGCTCCCACTCGGCCGGCTCCCTGATGTCGATGATGGTTGCCTCGGTAACGGCCACCCAATCTTCCCAGTCCCGGGCGGGCACATTCTCGAACGATGACACTCTGCCGCTCCTGACCTGACGTGCAACGAGCGTGTTGCTATGACACTCTCTCTGAATTCAAGCCGCTCGTGTCGGATGCCACGCAATTCCAGGCCGGTCTCCGGGGGTGACTGAGAGACCGGCGGGCCTTCTACACTGCCGCTCCGATCAGGTTCTTGGCATGGAGGATCATCATCAAAATCGCGGTCCTGGCCTCGGGCTCCGGCACCAACCTCCAGGCGATCCTCGATAGCCAGGAACAAGGGATCGAACCGTCACTCGTGGTCTCCGACCGGCCGGGAGCCACCGCCCTCGATCGTGCCCGGTCGGCAGGGATACCAACGGCTGTGGTGGACTGGGACCTATTCGAGGATCGAGAGGCCTTTTGTGCGGCTCTGGCCGGGGTGTTGTCGTCCTCGCCGGTCGAGGCACTCGTCCTGGCCGGATTCATGCGGATACTCAATGCCGATTTCGTCGGGCGCTACACCAATCGGATCCTCAATGTCCATCCGTCTCTCTTGCCTGCCTTCCCGGGTGCGCATGCGGTGGAGCAGGCGCTCCAACACGGGGTCCGGGTCACGGGGGTTACCGTGCACTTCGTGGACGACAGGGTTGACCATGGGCCGATCATTGCCCAGCGTGCCGTGCCCGTGCTCGAAGATGACGACGTAGGGACTCTGCACGCCAGGATCCGGGTTGAAGAGCACGATCTCTATCCCAGGGTGGTTGGGGCTTTTGCCCGCGGTGAGATCGAGGTCGAGGGACGGAGAGTGGTCTGGCAGTGACCCGGTTGACGGTCGAACGAGCGCTGATCAGTGTCTATGACAAGACAGGAGTGATCGAGTTGGCGCGTCGGCTCGATGCGGCGGGAGTGCAGATCGTGTCCTCCGGTGGCACGGCGGCAACTCTCACGGAGGCCGGGATCCCGGTCGTCACCGTCGAGTCCGTCACCGGTGCGCCGGAGATACTCGGTGGCCGGGTCAAGACCCTCCATCCCCGGATCCACGGTGGCATCCTCGCCCGAGCCGACGAGGCATCTGATGCGGCCGACCTGGCCGAGAACGGGATCGAGCCATTTCAATTGGTCGTCGTCGCCCTCTATCCCTTCGCCGAGACGGCGGCGAGACCGGGGTCGTCCGAGTCGGAGATCATCGAGAAGATCGACATCGGCGGCCCGACCATGATCCGCGCCGCCGCCAAGAACCATCGCTTCGTCGGAGTGGTCACTGATCGGTCTCAGTACGACCTGGTGGCGTCTGCGATCGAGGACGGCGGTCTCGATGACGACCTGCGCCGGAGTCTGGCGGCGGAGGCATTCTTTCGCACCGCCTCCTATGACGGCGCCATCGTGGGCTGGATCGGGCATGACCGGGTCATCGGCCTGCGTCGCGCAGGGGACCTCCGCTACGGAGAGAACCCGCATCAGGAGGCAGCCCTGTACTCGGAGGACGGACGACCGAGCTGGTGGGCCGCTGCCACACAGCATCAGGGCAAGGAAATGTCGTTCAACAACTATGCCGACGCCGATGCCGCGTGGAGACTGGCCAACGCCTGCCCCGGTTGCGTATGCGTCATCAAGCACACCAACCCGTGTGGGGCCGCATATGGCGACAAAGTCAGTGAGACATTCCTACGGGCGTGGGAGTGCGATCCGATTTCGGCGTTCGGGAGCGTCGTGGCTCTGAATGGCGTGCTCGATCGCGAGACGGCGGTCGCCATCTCCGAACGATTCGTCGAGGTGGTGATGTGCCGCGAGGTGGAGGCAGAGGCGCTCGAGGTTCTTCGCAGCCGTCAGAATCTGAGGATCCTGGAGGCGCCGGCGCCACACGGGGCGGATGAGGACATGAGAAGGATCGAGTCCGGTTTCCTGATCCAGTCGCGGGACGAGATCGAGGGCGAGAATTGGACGGTCGTGTCGGAACGATCACCGACCGATGATGAGGTCGAGGAGATGCGGTTCGCTTGGCTGGTCGCGATGAACACCAAGTCGAATGCGATCGTGGTGGTGAAAGATGGGGCGGCGATCGGTGTGGGAGCGGGTGATCAATCCCGGGTCGGCGCATCTGAACGGGCCCTGGCCAGAGCCGGGAAACGCGTCGATGGCGGAGTGGCCGCATCGGATGCGTTCTTTCCGTTTCGGGATGGCCTCGATGTCCTGGCGGATGCAGGCATCACCGCCGTGGTGGAGCCCGGCGGGTCCCGGAACGACCAGGAGCTGATCGATGCCGCAAACGAGCACGGGATGGCGTTGACGTTCACCGGGCGGAGGCACTTCCGGCACTGATGTCTGCTCAGATCATGGACGGGCGGGCACTCGCCCAAGAGGTGAAGGACGAGGTTGCGACCGCCGTCTCGGAGCTCGACTACCGGCCGGGCCTGGCCACGGTGCTCGTCGGGGATGACCCGGCCTCCCACACATATGTCCGTGGAAAGCGTCGGGACGCCGAGCAGGTTGGGATCGACTCGATACATCACGAGTTGCCCAGCGATGTCGCACAGGAGGCGCTGGAGAGCCTGGTATTCGAATTGAGCTCCGATCCCGAGGTGGACGGGATTCTGGTGCAGCTACCGCTCCCATCGGGTCTCGATTCGGAGAAGGTCATATCGCTCATCGACCCCGCCAAGGACGTGGATGGGCTGCATCCCTTCAACCTCGGCCTGCTCACCCTCGACCGGCCGGGTCTCAGACCATGCACACCGAGTGGTGTTCTCAGGCTGCTGCGCCGATACGAGGTGCCGATCTCCGGCTCCAGAGTGGTCATCGTGGGGCGGTCGTTCCTGGTGGGAAGGCCGCTGGCTCTGATGCTCACCAGCCGTGGCGTGGATGCGACCGTGACTATGGCCCACTCCCGGACCACCGACCTCTCCTCGGTGACCAAGGAAGCAGACATATTGGTGGCGGCGGCGGGGGTGCCGGGGCTGATCACCGACCAGCACGTGAAGCGGGGGGCGGCCGTCATCGACGTGGGCATCACCAGGACCGAGGAAGGGCTGGCCGGAGACGTCGATCCCGACACGGTGGCCGAGGTGGCGGGATGGATCACACCGGTTCCCGGGGGCGTCGGCCCCATGACCCGTGCCATGCTCCTGGTCAACACACTGCAGGCCGCCCGAGCCCGGCGATGAGCTCGAGCCCGTTTGGGTTGTGAGTTGAGTGGGTAGGGCCGTCTGCCGATAACGACAGTGCCCGCCTGCCGAACTCGAGGAATCACCGCCGAGAAATGAGAGCATTACCCCGGAAGGTCCCGCTGCTTGCAGCTCTCCTCGTCTTCACGGTGCTGCCCGTGCTGCCCCAGCCTCATGCAGAGGCGGCCAGTTCGACCTGGCTGAACGAGGACTTCGAGGCGGGGTGTCCGGTGTCCTCGACAACGGGTCGGGCCTGGTGGCGACCACCTCGGGCCATCAGGGGAACGGAATGGTCTCCAACATCCCAACCGGCCAGCATTGGGGCACGACCGGCCACTGGAACACTCAGACACATCTCGGGACGGAGCCCGATGAGATGTGGATGCGCTATTGGGTCAAATTCCCGGTCGGCTTCAAGGTGAACTCGCCCTACCGCGGCAAGCTGCCGGGTTTCGGGGGTCTCTACACGTACAACTGCCTCGGCGGCAGGCCATCCACCACCGCAGCACCATGTTGGTCGGCGCGCATGTCGTTCTCGCCGATCTACAGCGGGGACGGCCTTCCCACGATCCCGTACGATCCAGCCAACGTCACGAGGGTCGGGTGGTACGCCTACCTGCTCAACTCCGCCGGGACCGGCCAGACAGGGGCGATCCTGAATTGGGACCCGAATCTGTCAACCCTCCAGCACGGCAAGTGGTATTGCATCGAGGGTCGGGTCAAGATGAATGGGCTCGGTCAGCAGAACGGCGTGCTGGAGGGCTATGTGGACGGGAAGCAGGCGTTCAATGCCACCAATCTGATCTTCCGTCGCTCGAGTGAGCCACAGCTCAAGGTCAAGTCGCTCTGGTTCGACGTCTACTACGGGGGAACGGGGACCTCTCCGAAGAACAATTCCATCTACTTCGACTCGTTGGCCGCCGGCCCCGACCGTATCGGCTGCAACGATCTGCCGGGATCCACCGGCCGTTTCTACGACGACGACGGGTCGGTCTTCGAGAATGCGATCGAGAAACTGGCCGCTTCCGGGATAACGGTGGGATGCAATCCCCCGACCAATGACCGGTTTTGCCCCCTGGACTCGGTGACGAGGGGGCAGATGGCGGCGTTTCTCAAGAGGGCGCTCGGAGACCAGTATTCGGTCACATTGCCGCCGGATCCGCCGTCGCCACCTGACTTCTTCGGTGGTCGATCGTATCTGGACTACAAGACCGCCCTCTCGGTATACGCCGACGGGGGAGCAGGGTTCGACACCTTCGGTGTGAGCTACTGGATCGACGACACCACCGGTGACCGCAACTGGCTGGCTACGGGGAGCAGCGGGAACCCCAATCTCTGGGTCCCGATCCAACTCGGCCATATCTGGGACGCCGGCGCGACGCCAAACCTCACCATCGTCGCTCACGATCTCGTGGGTCTCGCCTCGGGAAAGTACAGCAAGCAGTTGGGGAACATGCTTGCGACCTTCAAGAAGTTCACGGACCTCGGTGGCGGGAGGCGCGTCATCCTCGACGTTCTTCCCGACGCCAACGTCAAGAACATGCCCTATGGAGATGACGCCACGAGGTTCAAGACTGCTTTCAGGGATATCTCCAACCGGGCCCGATCGGTCCTCGGTGATCATGTGCGGATTGCATTCACTGCCCAGCGGGCGATGTCCTCCGATCGATATTCGGTCGGCCAGTGGGGCACCGGTGGTTACCGACTGTTCTGGCCGGGCTCGGCCTACGCCGACATTGCCGGTGTGAACGGATACGTCAACTCCGGGGGGTCGAATGTGAGCGCCATCGAGTCGGCGGTCGATGAGATGTCAAACGCCGCCGGACCGGGTGTTCCCATTGTCCTGTCGGCGGTCGGGGCACCCGGGGTGCCCAACGAGGCCGCTCAGATCTCTTACGTTCAGGCCCTGGTCGATCTGGCGACGAATCATCCTCAGGTCGTCGGGATTCAATGGGATGACTTGATGAAGGGGAGCCTCGACATGAGGGTCAGTACCTCCTCGGGGCTTCAGTCGGGGTTCGCCGGGGCGTCTCAGGCCGCTCGCGACGGTGGGGTCGACTGGATCTTTTCGGGCAGCGTCGGGTCATGGGCGGCGTCGCGGGAGGCTGCCCACCCCTTCGACGACTCGACGGCTTCGGTGTTCGCCGATGCGATTCGATGGCTGGCGGCCACCGGGATCACAGAGGGGTGCGGACCACGACGTTTCTGCCCCGACGACAAAGTGACCAGGGGCCAGATGGCGGCGTTCCTCAGCCGGGCGCTGAAACTCCCCGCTCCGTCGACACCGATCTCCTTCATCGATTCGAACGGTCACCTCTTCGAAGGTGCGATCTCCCGTCTGGCCAACGCCGGGATCACAGTGGGGTGCAACCCGCCGGTCAACAATCGCTTCTGCCCGAACGCCAATGTCACACGTGGCCAGATGGCAGCATTCCTGGTCAGAGCCGGGCTCACCGACTGACCCGGGCCGGGGACTCACCTCGTGCCCACTGGAGGGCTCGAACATAGGGCCCGATTCCGATCAGGTGGTGAGAGACTCCGCTTCCTGATGGATCACACAGCCCGGGATCGTCATGCTGAAGCATGCGCCACCGAGTCTCTCCGAGCGGCGATAGTCCGCCTTCCCGCCATGTGCCTGGGCGATCGCGAGGACGATGGCAAGCCCGATGCCCATGCCCGGGGTAGTGGCATCGAGCCGATGGGCCCCGCGTTCGAACCGTTCCCAGACGGCGGCCTCGTGACGGGTCGGGACTCCCGGGCCGTTGTCATGGACTTCGATGACGAAGTCGTCGTTGACGATCCTCCCGCTCATGATCACCCGGTCTCCCCCATATCGCACCGCATTGTTGAGCAGGTTCCCGATGGCTTGACGCATGCGGTCGGTGTCCACGGCCACGTAGGGGTCCGCGGGCAGGTCCTCTTCGATGCGGGTCGTTCCGGTCTCCACACCGCGCAAGGCGTCTGTGATGATCGAAGAGGCAAACGATCGGGTGATCTCGAGGGGAACCTGACGCTGGTTCCCACGTGCCAGCATCACCAGGTCCGATACGAGGCGGGCGATGTGCCTTGCCTGGTCGGTGGCGGCGGAGATCATCTCGATGCGGGCTTCCTCGGGGAAGTCGTCCCCCTCCTCATCGAGAAGTGTCAGATACCCGACCATCGCGGTCAATGGCGTTCTCAGCTCGTGGCTCACCGACGCGACCAGCTCGGAGCGCTGGTTCTCGACCCGTATCCGGTTCCGATGGATCATGAGAACCTGGCGAAGGAAGACGACCGCACCAATGGTGAGAAGGGCATCGAGGAGGAGGGTCTCATCGTGACCTGGGGCCAGTGAGTGATACCGGACCACGAAGGTGCCAAGTAGGGCCCCGGCCAGCAGGTATGGCCACATGAGGGCGAAGAGCGGTGCCTCCCGGTCGGGGAACTCACGTTTGACCGGTGCCCGGTCGACGAGGGTCGCAGCGGTGAGGTAGCACATCGTTGCCACCAGGAGCAGCACGAAGCTCGGCTTGGCCTCCGCAAACGAGCGGCCCACTCCGCTGTGGAGGAAAACGAAGTCGGCCACGACCTGGATGGCGAGCCCACCGGCAAGGAACGAGAGGCGGGGGTCCAACCTGAAATGGCTCCGCCGGATCACCAGGATCATCAAACCGATCACCGCGGCGATGTCGACCACGGGATAGGTCATCGCGATCAGCGTCTCCCACGTGGGGGCGCTCCCGAATGTGACGATGAGGTCCCTGTAGAACGAAGTCCAGACCAGCGCCGAGAGGGCGATCGCCCCCACCAGGGCATCGAGGAGTGTCGGCAGCCAGCTCCGCCCATCACCATCGGCCCTGGCCAGCCGGTAGAGCATCACCAGGAGCATGGTGTATCCGCTGAGGAAGAAGGCGTCGGTGGCACCGAATGCTTTGAGGCCCACACCGAGCTCGGTGAGGACGCCAACCACGATGACACCGGTGGCGACCATGAACAACCCCGCTGCCAGGAACTTCCAAGCCGTCCTCTCCCTCGGATCCAGGTTACGGGAGCGCCTCGCCGTGAGGACGCCAGCAGTAGTGAATCCGACGACCATTCCCAGGCTTCCGAGGACATCGCCCATCTCCGGGTTTGCCCACGTCGTCAGGGCCGCCAGAAGGAGTGCAGCGAGCAACGGCCCGGTGACCGCCCAGCGGCCCCGGTGAGAGATTGGCTCCGTTTGGGCCATCTCCTAGTTAACGGCAGGTACAGGCGTCGGATT
Organism: uncultured Acidobacteriota bacterium; assembly: GCA_963822895.1. Lineage (GTDB taxonomy): Bacteria > Actinomycetota > Acidimicrobiia > Spongiisociales > ZC4RG35 > JARDZU01. The sequence goes on along the minus strand of CAWGJI010000026.1, from coordinate 55,878 downwards.
GAGCCACCTATGGCTCAATCCTTGGGGTAGATCCTCGTCACGGGGACGTCGGAGGTGAGATCGATCTCGAGATGTGTCTGACCAGCGACACGCAGGTACTGCTCCTGCAATGACTCGAGCATGTCGTCGATCTGGTGGATGGTGTTGTAGAGGGTGATGGTGAACCGCACACCGGCATGTCGCAGGGGCACGACGGGAAATGCGGATGCGTTGAGAAAGAACCCGGCTTTGCGCATGCCGGTGAACAGATCGCTCATGACGTCGTAGTCGCCTATGTCGAGATACCAGATCGGCGTCGGGTCAAAAGAGGCGAGCGGTATCCCCAGGTCCTGGGCGCGTTCGTTCACATGGTCGATCCGCTTCTTGAACTCCGTTTGCCTCTCCTGCAGTTCCGGTGAGAGGTGGATCTGGGTCGAAGCCACACCGGCGCCGAGAGCGGCGGGTGGAATAGGCCCGCCGAACATGAGCGGAGGCCCGCATAGCTCCACGAGATCTGCCAGCTCCGGGTCGGCCATGGCGACGATGCCACCGGTGGCCCCGAACGACTTGGACAGGCCGGCAGCGATCACGAGCCGCTCGTGCCATCTGCCTCGGGCCAGGAATGCGCCACGCCCGTAGGCCCCGTCCCATCCAAACCCGTGGGCATCGTCGCAATAGAGGTGGAGGTTGGAATGTGACTCCAAGAGCTCCATCAGATCGGTCACCGGAGTGAGGTCGCCGTGCATGGAGTAGACGCCGTCCACGAGCAACCAGATCCTTCCGCGAGCCTGGGACGCCTCAACCGCATCCCTCGCCGCAGCCACGTCGTTGTGGGCCACGGTGCTCACCGGGATCCCACTTGCCTGAAGGAGCTGGGTCGCCGTCTGCACCGACGCATGTGCCATCACGTCGACGATCACTTCGTCGCCCGGGCGGATCAAGACCGGCAACGCCGCCAGATGTGCCAGTGTGGTGGTGGGCGCCACGACGACGTTGGCACCCATCATGGCCTCGAGCCCCACCTTGAGATCCCGGTAGAGGGGCAGGGCGGTGTAGGCCACTGAGGAGGAGTAGGAGGTCCCATATCTCTCGATCGCATCGCGGGCGCCTTCCTTCAAGCGCTCGTCATCCCCGAGGCCGAGATAGGAACAGAGCCCGAAGTTGATCAACCTGCGGTCGTCCAGGATTATCGAGTCACCCTCGAGAACCACGTCCTCGATGAGCTGACGGGACATGCCATTGGCTCGGGCCCGATCAGCATGACGCTGAAAGAGACGAAGCATTCGGTCGCCTCTGGTCGGGCTCAAGGCCTTCTTCACGTAACTACCTCCGATTCTTTATGAGTCGACCCTAAATGCGATGTCGTCCAGTCCTTGGTAGCTCCCATCTGGGGCCCCAATGGCGCCCCGCTAGTCTCCAGGTTCCCGAGACATCCCCAGGAGCTTTCCCATGCCCGATTCGATAACCAAGACGGCCGACGGTCTCTTCGTGCCCGATCAGCCGATCATTCCCTTCATCGAGGGTGACGGGATCGGGCCTGACATATGGGCTGCGGCGGTCCGGGTGTTCGATGCCTCCGTGGACCGGGCATACGGTTCCGGGCGCGCGATCGAATGGACGGAGGTCCTGGCAGGCGAGAAGGCCTTCAACGAGACCGGGTCATGGCTACCGGATGCGACCGTGGCCGCCTTCGCCGATTACCTGGTCGGTATCAAAGGCCCCCTGACGACCCCGGTCGGGGGTGGGATCCGGTCTCTCAACGTGGCCCTTCGACAAACTCTGGATCTCTTTGCCTGTGTCCGCCCGGTGCGATGGTTCGAGGGTGTCCCAAGCCCGGTGAAGGCTCCGGGTCTCGTGGACATGGTGATATTCCGGGAGAACACCGAGGACGTCTATGCGGGGCTCGAAGTGGAAGAGGGGACGGAGGACGCATCCCGGCTGATCGACTTTCTCAAGGCCGAGTACGGGTGGGACATAAGGAGGGATTCGGGAGTCGGGATCAAGCCGGTGTCCATTACCGGGTCGAAGAGACTGGTCCGGGCGGCGATCGAGTATGCCCTCTCCCACGATCGGGACTCGGTCACGCTCGTCCACAAGGGGAACATCATGAAGTTCACCGAGGGCGCTTTCCGCTCTTGGGGGTACGAGGTCGTGCGTGAGGAGTACTCCGACGTCGCCGTGGCATGGGAGGACTGCGGTGGGAGCCCGGGAGAGAAGCTCCTCGTCCAGGACGTGATCGCTGACGCCATGCTCCAACAGGTCCTCACCCGCCCGGCGAGCTATGACGTGATCGCCACCACCAATCTCAACGGTGACTACCTGTCGGACGCCCTCGCCGCCCAGGTCGGCGGCATAGGGATCGCACCCGGGGGGAACATCAACTACGACACCGGTGTGGCTGTCTTCGAGGCGACTCACGGCACCGCCCCCAAGTACGCCGGCCAGGACAAGGTCAACCCGGGCTCGATCATCCTCTCCGGTGAGATGATGCTGCGTTACATGGGCTGGGTCGAGGCGGCCGATCTCGTGATCAAGGGGCTCGAAGGGGCGATTGGCGCCAAGACGGTGACCTATGACTTCGCCCGGCTGACCGATGACGCTACCGAGGTGAGGACCTCCGAGTTCGGTGACGCCATCATCGACCACATGTGACGATTCGCTTGCCGGCATGAGAGAGATCTAGGACCGATGGCCCTACCGCCACGGCCAAAGTGGTGCTCGAGTGAGCAGGATGTCGATCACCCGACCGGCCCTGGTTCGATTTCGTGTCACGATGATCTCGGCGTAGCTTCAGGGCCATGAGTAAAGACCCTCTGCGTGTTGCCGTGACCGGGGCAGCCGGTCAGATCGGATACAGCCTGCTCTTCCGGATCGCCTCGGGCGAGATGCTCGGCCCCGATCAACCCGTGATCCTGCAAATGTTGGAGATTCCCCCTGCATTGCCTGCGTTGGAAGGCGTGGCCATGGAGTTGGACGATTGTGCTTTCCCCCTTCTGGCCGGCATGGTTCGCTCCGACAACCCGGAGACTGCCTTCGACTCCGCCGAGGTCGCCCTCCTGGTGGGCGCCATGCCTCGCAAGGCGGGCATGGAACGCTCGGACCTCCTGTCGGCCAATGGTGGGATCTTCACCACGCAGGGCCGGGCCTTGGCCGCCGCCGCCGACGATGGGGTCAAGGTCCTCGTCGTCGGGAACCCCGCCAACACCAACGCCCTCATCACGATGAACAACGCCAAGGGCCTCGATCCGCACCAGTTCACCGCCATGACGAGGCTCGATCACAATCGGGCGATCTCCCAACTCGCCACGCGCGTCGACAGACCCGTCACCTCGGTGCGGAAGATGACGATCTGGGGCAACCACTCGGCGACCCAATACCCCGATCTATTCCACTGCGAGGTGGACGGCCGTCAGGCCTACGAGATGGTCGACGACCACGAGTGGGTCGATCAGGTCTTCATCCCGAAGGTGGCCAAGCGTGGCGCCGCCATCATCGAGGCACGCGGGGCATCGTCGGCCGCCTCGGCCGCCAACGCCGCCATCCGGCATCTTCACGACTGGTGGCATGGGACGCCGGATGGCGATTGGGTGTCGGCGGGGGTGGTCTCCGACGGCTCCTATGGAGTACCGGAGGGTCTCATGTCGTCTTTCCCCTGTGTGTCCCGTGACGGTCGCTGGGAGATCGTCCAGGGTTTGGAGATCGACGACTATTCGAGGGCCAAGATCGATGCATCGATCGCCGAGCTCGAAGACGAGCGACGAGCGGTGATCGATCTCGGCCTCATCTGAGGCGTCTGTCTCAGGTCAGTGGCTGGCCGTCCTCGCTGAACTCCATGATCGGCCGTACCTCGATCCTGCCGTGCCATGCGCCGGGGATCTGCTGAGCCCACCGGAGGGCTTCGTCGAGGTCTGCCACGTCGAGTAGGTAGAAGCCACCGAGGACCTCTTTCGTCTCGGCGAACGGGCCATCGGTGAACACGGCCTTTCCACCTTTTCCGCCTTCGACATGCACGGTCGTCGCCGTATTGCTGTCGTGTAGCGCTTCTCCGCCGGCAACCACGCCGGCGGCGCCTGCGTTGGCCCCGAACTCGTTGTAGTCGTTCATCGTCTGCTGCCATTCCTCGGGGCTGGCATCGCCTTCCTGGCTGTAGATCAATGCTGCATACCTGGGCATCCTTCATCCCTTCTCTCGTGGGACGCCTTCCGGCTAGATGTCGAAGGACCGGGTGTCATTTCGACACCGATCACGTATCAGGCTGAGATTCAGTACTCGACCGAGAGCTGGGAGACGGCCGAAGCCCACTGCTGGATGGCACTCTGGTGCATCATCAACTTGGCCAGGTTGCCGGAGACCTTCAGCTTTCCCGTCATGAAAGCGGTTTGGACGTTCAATTCGCCCTTGGAGATCGCCGTGGCCGTGTCATAGGACTGTTTCACGGTGACATCGGGGTTGTCGACGGTGCCCAGCGCCATGACTGCCTGGCCGCCGCCGGCGTCGAGGTAGTAGTCGACCTCACCGTCGGGGGTGTCGTCGGTGTTGAACTGGATGCTCAGGTCGGCACTGCCGATGGCGTTCTTGAACCCCTCATGATTTCCGAGGGCCGAGGTGACCTCCGAGGTCCATTCCTCGCTGAGAAACTTGGACACGCTTTCACTCCTTGGCGCTAGGCGAGGAGGCGAAGGCTACTAGTGGCTCGAACTTTGAGCGATCAATCAAATCAGCTTGGCGATCGAGGTTTCGACACCACGTGACAACCTGGACAGTGGCTGTCGGGGATGACCGGGCTCGAGGCCGGCCGCTCGGGCGGCCGCCTTGACACCGGGGACTCCATGACTCTCGACATCGGCACTGATGGCGCTGAGCCGCTTCTGAAGACGACGGGCGGCGGCCGGGTCTCTCTTGGCGGTCGCCAGCGTCTCCAAGACCAGTTGGGGCACATAATTACCCGAGCCGGTGATGGCGCCATGGCACCCGACAGCCATTGCGCCGGTGAGGGCGCGTGACGCCCCCGAATAGAGAATGAAACGAGCCGGTGTCGCATCGATGATCGATTGGAGACGGACCACGTCTCCGCTGGAGTCCTTCATACCGACGATGTTCTCGTCTCGGGCCAGACGAGCCACCAGATCCACGGGCATGCTGTATGCCGTCACGAGCGGGACGGAGTAGAGGAAAACGGGCACGGTCGAAGCGTCGGCAACACTCTTGTAGAAGTCGTGGATGGCCTCGTCCCGGCCCCGGGCCATGGTGGTCGGGGTCATCACCAGCACCGTGTCGGCGCCACCATCGATGGCCTCCGCGACCTGGGCCAGGGCCATACGGGTCGACTCGGCGGCGATCCCCACCATGAAGTGTGCCTTGCGGCGGCGACCCGCCTTGACCAGGGCGCGTCTCTCGCCTGGCTCGAGATATGGCCCCTCACCATTCGATCCACCGATCACGAAACCCTCGATCCCGGTCTCGGCGAGCACCCCCAGATTGCCCGTGTGGGCGTCGATGTCGATCTCACCGGCGCGGGTGAACGGTGTGATCAGGGCGGGCATGTAGTCAGGGGGCGGATTCATGGGCCGCAGCCTAGGACTGAGATGACGATGCCCGGCTTTCGGGTGGCTTATCAGGTGGCCGGTGGCTCCATTCGGAAGACGGCGTCGTCGGAGAAGTCGACGGTCCCGTCCCACCAGAGGAAGTGAGTTATCCAGACGTGCTGGAACTCGACCCGAACTCCGATCCAGTCGGCGGCGCCGGCGGTGTTCACCCGGTCCGTCGGGTCCCAGTTGTTCCCGAGGTGCTCGGCGTTCCAGTTCGATCCGGAGCATGCGACCAGCGACGGGTCTCCAGCCACATACGGGCTGTATCGCCTGGTGTACGAGGAGTTGGCACCGGGATAGCTTCCGCTGGCGCTGGACTTGTAGATGTGCACTTCGGTGATCTCACCCGAGGTGAGCGACTGGAGGGCGCCGGCGGCAGCTTCGAGGATGACGCAGTCCGCATCTCCGTAGTTGGCGGCCGATGCGGCGACACGCCCACCTTCCCGTCCCGAGATGGTGACGGCGAGGTAGTCACGGAAGACCATTCCGTACTCGAACGCTCCCAGCGCGATCATGAGCAGGAATCCGAACAGCAGGGCGAACTCCACCATTGTGGCACCACGCTCGTCGTCGCCGCTTCGATGTTTCTTGAGCCACCTCATGTGTTTGGCACCAGTCGGACCGGGTTGCCGATGACACGGGCCGTCCATGTCGTCCTGTCATGCGAGACGTTCAACACGGCGTCGACCTTCCAGTAACAGTCCGATGAGCACGTGTAGTTGCTGGGGATATCGATCTGCATCGTGATCCACTCGCCGTTGAACTGGGCGTTTCCACTGATCGTCGTCGGGATGCTGCACGAGCTCCCGCTCTGGCCGTTGGTTGCGGTCCAGACACAGTTGACCGCGCCCACTCCTGGCGGCGGCTGTACCGTCATCGTGGCGTTGCCTGCACCCTCGCCGGGGTCGAAGAACTCCAGCTCGAGCACCTTGCCGGCATGGATCGGGTCCACCTCGGCCAGATATATGGTGGCCGAGCCACTGGCTCCGTTGGTGAAGATGGACATGTCGTTGATGGCATAGACCCTGGCGAACGAGGTGGAGGTCTGGCCATTGGTGTTGGTCAACAGTGCGTATCCGTTGTTGCCACCGATGTTCCCGCCATTCTGGAGCTTGAGAACATAGATCCCACCTTCAGGTGAGGGTGTGAAACGGCACAAGCGGTACCAGCTGTTCTTGTACGTCCCCGAGCTGGATCCCGAGTTGACGGTCTGGTTGCAACTGCCCACCTGGACGTTGTTGTTTTCCGGGATGGTGGGTGAGTCATCCGGGGCAAAGAGCGTGAACGTCGTGTCCGTTCCCCCGGTGTTGCTGTTGGTCAGGCTCTCCTCGTCACCGGCTTCGGCGAAGTTGGTGCGGTCGTAGAATCCGAGGTCCCAGATGTAGACATCGACCCAGGTCTTGCCTGCCGGAACCTCGATCCCGTAGAAGTAGTACGGCCGGAAGTCCGTGTTGGTGCCGTTGCAGCTGCTGGAGCCGGCGGTGATGCATTGCACCCCGTAGGGGTCGCCGTGCTCCTTGGCCGTGCGCCTCCCGTTGATGGCGCCCCAGAAGTTCTGGGTGTATCCCTTGCATTGCGTAAGCGCAGCAGAGGCTCCTGTCCCGCTGACCAAACCTGTGGTCCCGACACCGCTCGGGTCTCCGATGCCGAAGCAGTTGGCCGGGCTGCCCAGCGGGACCGGCTTGACGTATTCCGCCGTGGCAGTCCGCGAGATGTCGAAGTGGTTGAAACCGAGCACCTTGAGGAAATAGGTGGGGATGGTGGTCGAGAGGGTGACTTCCATCTTGTTGTCGGCCAGGCTTCGCCAATCGAGGTCGTCAGGCCCGCTGCCAGCTATCGGGGAGCCGTTCACCGTGCCGATGTCCCAACCGTTGGCATCGGCGCCATTGATCGCTTCGGTCTCCGCCCCCGAAGAATTGGACGGGAGATACACGACACCGGCAAGAGCCGAAGAGTCGGCGGCGCGCTGGAGACGGGCTCCGTTGAGATAGAGCCAGCCGAGGTCCACTGCGAAGGCGGCCATTCCCAGGAGGAGCACCAGCAGGATGGCGACGAAGGGAAGTGCCGCCCCGTTCTCGCCAGGCGCGACCGTCTTGACGTCCGGGCGTGTTTCGGTGCTATCGCTCACTGCTCGAATACCTTTGGCTCTAGACGTGTGATCGTCGACTCGTCGATGGTGAAGGATCCGCGGAAAGGCGGGAAGTTCGTGGCCCAGTCGTGAGTGACGATGACCCTCACCCCGATGATGTCGAGATTCTGACTGCCTACGGTGGCCTGCCGGCTGGTTGGGGGCCAGGCACTGGAATTGACGGTCCAACCGTCTCCAGGGAGGGTCGGGACATGACACTGCTCAGGGTCTCCGCCGTTATAGGTGGCTGTATTGGTGGCGCCCTGGGCGCCGGTTCCCTCGGCGGCCTTGTAAATCTGGATCTGGTTGAGCTTGGCCAGATCGTGTGACGTAGCCACACTTCCGATTCCGATCAGGATCGAGCAATCGGCCGTGGCGTCATCGCCGGCCAATGCACCAACCCGTGCCGCCTCCCGGGAGATGTAGGAAACCGTGAGGTAGTCCTTGAAGGCGAGACCGATCTCGAGGGTGCCCATGATGATCAGCATGAGGATGGGGAAGACCATGGCCGCCTCGACCAGGGTCGCCCCCCTCTGGCCCGGGACGCGACGCCCCGTCTTGGTCGACTCCACACGCTCCCGATGCACGGTTTTCCTCCGGATACGCCCAAATACCCGGCAACTCACCGAGTTCATGGTCCGCTTCAATTTCCATTGGATACATCGGCAAAAGAGCGTCGTTTCTTGACGCAGAGACGAGCCTCATCGCCAATTAGGGTCCCCCGACCCACTCCGGTCCGTCAGACCGACTTCAGTCGATCAGATGGATCGGATTTCCAATCATGTATGCCCGCCATGTGGTGGTGTCGTTGACACCGGAGGTGTAGTTGTAGTTCATCTTCCACCAGCAGTTGCCGCACGAGTAGGTGGGTGAAAGATCCAGCTCGAACTTGAGCCATCGCCCGTTGTACTCCCCGGGTGATACCAGTTCCTCGCATTGCGAGCCGGCGGCAATTGTTTGTTGCAGCGACCAGGGGGCACTGGTGTTGTTCCGGCTGTATATCCGGCACTCGCCACCCGTGAAGACGCTTCCGCTGGGATCGACCACCTGAAGCCGTCCGTTTGCCGCCGACTCACCGGCGTCATAGAGCTCGACAACGAAGGTCTTGCCGTGGTAGTACGTGGGCACTTCGGCCAGATAGAAGGCGGTGGTCGTTCCGCCGGCGTTGTTGTATATGGAGAAGTCACCGAGGGCGAACAACTTGGCGCCACCGCCATTGACTCTGACCCCGTACCGGTTGAGACCGGCGCGATCCTGGGTGTTGCCCGGATCAACCACTTTCACCTGGAGGACGTAGATCCCCGTGCCGGACTGGGTCCAACAGGCTTGGCCATCTGGTGGATTGAACCCGTAACCGGCGGTGGGCGCCACCTGGGGGACTGGGGGGATGGTGGCCTCGCACAGCTTGGCGTTGTCGGAGACGTCCAAGGGCGTCGGATCGGGGGCGTAAAGGGCGACATACATGGTCGGGCCGCATGTGGCTTGATTGTTGCCCCAGTCCTCACATCCGCGGTCACCGGTGCGGATGTAGTCGCTTGTGGTCTGGCCGCCGGAGATGTTGTGAAATTCGAGGTCGTTGAATTGAACCTGGAAGCTGCCGGAGCCCTCCACCCCATACAAGTAACCACCGGGTCGGGCAATCGAGTTTTGGGAGCAGTTCGGGTCGTCGTTGGCGTTGGCGCAGTACGACGAGTAGGCGTCTCCCATGATGGTGCTGGTCCACTTACCATGGATGTTGGCCCAGAAGTTGGCCTGACCCGAGCATCCGGGCTGGGTCGGGTCACAGCTGTTGCCGAACTGGTCGTCGGGGCTTCCCAGCTTCAGGGGCGGGATGAACTCGGCGATTGCCGAGCGTTCGATCGTCATGGTGTCGAAGCCGAGGACGCGGAGGAAGAACGTGGGGACGATGTCCTGGACGGTCACCTCGAGCTGGTTTTGCTCACCCGGGACCACTCCAGACGTTACGGTCACGTTCGGGTCGCCGAGCGGCGTTCCGTCGTATCCGTTCCGCTTGGCAATGTCGAGTGCGGTGCCGTTCGCGGTCCCCACTTGACTGGGCAGCCAGACCACCCCGGCCAACGCGCCCGCATCGGCGGCGCGCTGTACCCGGCTGGCGTTGAGATAGAACCAGGCCAGGTCGGAGCCGAACGCAGCCATGCCGAGCAACACGACCATGGACAAAGCCACCAGCACCATGGCGGCGCCACGATCATTTTCGCGTGCTCTCCTGATCAGCTTTCTCACTGTGTACCTCTGGTGTCGGGCTCGATCTGCATCACCGCGGTCTCGGTCCAGTCGACCGTCGGGAACGGGAACAACCCGGTGACGTCGTTGTGAGTGAAGGTGACTTCGACGCCGAGATCATCCAAGGTGGGGGGCACGCGGTCGCGCGACATTGGGGGCCAGCTGCAGCTGGTGCAGGTGAGATTGTAAGTGGGGCTGTCGCAGAACAGCCCACCGCCCCCGGGCGTGTAGACGTTGATCTTGCCGACGATCGGGTCACCATTGGCGTCGGCCTTGAAGATTCGCACCTCTTTCAGGGTCCCGAAGGTGAGGTTGCAAGCGGACTCCTCCACCGCGTTGATGATGAGATCGTCGGCGTCGATCGTCCCGTCGTCGAAGTTCGCCGCCGCCGCCCCGGTTCTCGCCCCTTCCCGGGCCGCATTGGTCACGGTCAGATAGTCCACGACGAGAAACCCGACCTCGGAGAGACCGATGGCCAACAGGAGCAGCATGGGGATCAAGATGGCCGCCTCCACCAGCGAGGCACCGCGCTCGGAACGCTCTCTCATGACGACCCGAATACCTGTGGTTCGATCTGGAAGTCGGTGGCCGTGGTGAAGTCACTGGACGACACGAAGAAGTTGGTCAGCCATTGATGGATGAATTGCACCTCCACGCCGATCCTGTCTGTAGTCGGCGCCTCCACGTCTCGATCTGCCGGGTCCCAATTGAAGTTGAGGGGGTCGTAGTTGTTCCGGTAAGGCTCCGGGCAGGGTGACCAGTCACAGCATCCGGGCAGCGCTGGGTCGCCCGGAGGGGGAGTGCTCCCACATCCGGTGCCGGGGGCGTAGTTGTAGGTGTTGGAGGCGCCACCGGGTGTCGCCTGAAAGATGCGAATGGTCATCCCGGAGCTAATACCGGCTGGGGCAAGTGTCCGCTCGACATCGCGGAGGATTTGGATGTCGGCCCGCGGATCATCACCGTAGGTGGCCCCGGCTCGTGCACCTTCGCGGGTGGCATGGCTGACCGAGAGCCAGTCCTTGAAGGCGAGACCGAACTCGACGATGGCGAACATCGCCAGGAAAAGCAGGCCGTAGACGATCGCCGCCTCGACGATTGTTGCCCCTCGCTCGTCTCTCTTTGTCTTACTCATAGGGCCCTTGACCTGGGAGCCGACCCTCGAGGTCGACTTTGGTGACGCGTTTCCCAATCCCACGCAGAGTGGTCGATTAGCTGCTCTGCGTGTTCATCCTCGTTGTAAAGGATACGCCGGTTGTGAAACCATGCAAGGGGCCGATCGCCCCATTGAGCCTGGTCGAGAGAGGTCTGTCAGCCACTCTGGGAGACCAAGCGCCGGTTCTTGAACTTCGCCTTTACGTAGTCGGCATTCATCATGGCGATGAAGTCGATCGAAATCTGCTTCGGGCAGGCTTTTTCGCACTCCCCGTGGTTGGTGCAGGAACCGAAATACTCCTCCATGACCTCCACCATCGTCTCGGTGCGGGTCCAGCGCTCGCTCTGGCCCTGGGGCAGCAGGTTCAGGTGGCTGATCTTGGCCGAGGTGAAGAGATTGGCGGCGCCGTTGGGGCAGGCTGCGACACAGGCCCCGCAACCGATACAGGCGGCGGCGTCGAAGGCGGTGTCCGCCACGTTCTTGGGGACCGGGATGATGTTGGCATCGGGTGCCGATCCGGTGTCCACACCTATGTACCCGCCCGCTTCGATGATCCGGTCGAAGGCGCTTCGGTCCACGATCAGATCGCGGACGAGCGGGAATCCTGCCGCACGCCACGGCTCCACGGTGATGGTGGCGCCATCTTCGAATTTGCGCATGTGGAGCTGGCAGGTGGCCGTTCCCATTTGGGGGCCGTGTGCCTGTCCGTCGATCATCACCCCGCAGGTGCCGCAGATCCCCTCACGACAGTCATGGTCGAAGGCGACCGGCTCCTCACCCTGCTTGACCAGACGCTCGTTGAGGACGTCGAGCATCTCGAGGAACGACATCTCGGGGGAGATGGAGGTCACCTCGTAGGTCTTGAACCCACCCGGCTGGTCCGGGCCCTCCTGTCTCCACACCTGGAGCATGACGTTCATTTGTAACTCCGGGTGGTGAGGGCGACATACTCGAACTCGAGCTCTTCCAGGTTCAATGCCGGGGCAGCGGGGTCGCCGGTCCACTCCCAAACGGCGACGTCGGCGAACTCCTTGTCGCGTCGGAGCGCCTCGCCTTCCTCGGTCTGGTATTCCTCACGGAAATGGGCACCACACGACTCCTCCCGCCGCAGGGCGTCGAGACACATCACCTGGGCCAGCTCGAAGAAGTCGTCGACACGTCCAGCTCGCTCCAGGCTCTGATTCAGATTTGCCGCCGAGCCGAGGACCTTGACGTCGCTCTGGAACTCCTCGTGCAGGGCCGGGATCTCTGATAGCGCCTTCTGCAGTCCCGGCTCGCTGCGGGACATCCCGCATTGCTCGAGCATGATCTTCCCCAACTCCTTGTGGAACCAGTCGACGGTGCGAGAGCCACGCTTGTCCAGATACGACTGGACTCGCTCGCTGACCTGCTGCTCGGACTCCACGAAAGCAGGATCGTTGGTGTCGACGGGATCCTGGTTGAGATATCCCGCCAGATAGTCGCCGATCGTGTAGGGGAGCACGAAGTATCCGTCGGCGAGACCCTGCATCAGGGCAGAGGCCCCGAGCCGATTGGCCCCGTGGTCGGAGAAGTTCGCCTCGCCGATGGTGTAGAGACCGGGGATCGTCGTCATCAGGTTGTAATCGACCCACAGTCCACCCATCGTGTAGTGGGGGGCGGGGTAGATCCTCATCGGCACCTTGTACGGGTTCTCGTCGGTGATCCGCTCGTACATCTCGAAGAGGTTGCTGTAACGCTCTTCGATCACCGGTTGGCCGAGACGCTCGATGGCGCTCTTGAAGTCCAGGTACACCCCGTTGTGGAGCGGACCTACGCCCAAACCGGAGTCGACCATCCGCTTCGACACCCTCGAGGCGACGTCCCTGGGCACCAGGTTCCCGAAGGCCGGGTACATGCGCTCGAGGAAGTAGTCGCGGTCCTCGGGTGGGATGTCATTTGCCTTTCGCTTCTCGTCGGCATTCTTCGGCACCCAGATCCGACCATCGTTGCGAAGGGACTCTGACATCAGAGTCAGCTTCGATTGGAACTCGTCCGATGCGGGGATGCAGGTCGGGTGGATCTGGGTGTAGCTCGGGTTGGCAAAGCCCGCTCCTTTGCGATGGGCTCGCCAGATGGCGCTCACGTTGCACGCCATCGCATTGGTGGAGAGAAAGAAGACGTTGCTGTAACCACCCGTGGCGAGCACCACGGCGTGGCCGGAGTGACTGCTCACTGCACCGGTGATCAGGTTGCGAACGACGATCCCCACCGCCCGCCCATCCTTGACCACGAGGTCGAGCATCTCGGTGCGGGTGTGGAGCTTCACCTTCCCGCTCGCTACCTGACGCGCCAGGGCCTGATACGCCCCGAGCAAGAGTTGCTGTCCGGTTTGACCACGCGCATAGAACGTGCGCGAGACCTGCGCACCACCGAATGATCGATTGTCCAGGTGCCCGTCGTATTCGCGGGCAAAGGGGACACCCTGCGCCGTGGCCTGGTCGATGATGTTCAGCGACTCGTGGGCGAGGCGATAGACGTTGGCTTCACGGCTCCGGTAGTCGCCGCCCTTCACCGTGTCATAGAAGAGGCGGAACACGGAGTCGCCATCGTTCTTGTAGTTCTTGGCCGCGTTGATGCCACCCTGAGCCGCGATCGAGTGGGCGCGACGTGGCGAGTCGTGGAAGGTGAAGACCTCTACCTCGTAACCGAGCTCTGCCATCGACGCCGCCGCAGAGGCGCCGGCCAGACCGCTGCCGACCACCAGGATCTTGAACTTCCGCTTGTTGGCAGGGTTGACCAGCTTGATGGAGAACTTGTGGTTCTCCCACTTCTCGTCGATAGCCCCCTCGGGGATCTTGGCATCGAGGTCGAACGACATCGCTATTGCACCCAGTTGAAGAGGACGGCGAGGGGCATGATCGAGTTACCGACGGTCACCAGCACCGCGAGGCCGATGGCGAAATAGCGCCGGGCCGTGTTGAAGCGGGGATGGTTGATGCCGAGGCTCTGGAACATCGACCAGGCGCCGTGATACAGATGAAAGCCAAGGACGATCATCGCCAGCACGTAGAAGCCGGTCACCGGTGCCCTCGAGAAGGTCGCCACGAAGTTGGCGTAGACCTCACCGTGCTGCCATGTCTCCGGTGACATGGGTTGGATGCCCCACGTCAGGTCGGCCAGATGGAAGAGGAGGAAGGCGGCGAAGATCACACCGCTCCAACGCATCGTCCGGCTGGCGTAGTTGGCAGCTAGATAGGTGCGGGGGCCCTGGTAGTCGTCCGGTCGGGCCCGATGGTTCATGAGGGTGAGTGTGTAGGCGGCGTGGATATGAAGGAGGAACGCCACGATCACCCCGGTTCGCAGGATCCAGAGGGTGACGTACTGGGGGATGAACGGGACCAGCAGCTGTCTCAGCGCCTCTGAATAGACGTTGATGTCGGGGACGCCGTCCACGTCGGGGAGGAAGATCTTCCAGTTTCCGATCATGTGGGCGACGACGAATCCGATGAGGCCGATCCCGGTGAGAGCCATCACCCATTTCTTGCCGACAGCCGAGCGGTAGAAGCTGATCGGCCATGGGGCCTTTCTCTTGGCGATCGCAGTTGCCACCGATCCCATTATGGCAACTCTGCGGGCAGGCTCGTCCGTACCCGGGGTGATACGGGAAACCATCGACGTGACAAGGCGGAATCTCACGGTCGGCCTTGACGGCGCGCGCCCCTACCCGTAATGTCAAACGTGTAATTACACGTTTGTGAGGAGACCCGTAATGCAGAGCAAGCTCATCGAAGCTCTAGCGATAGGTGAGCTGTCATGGCAGGACTATGCCAATTGCCGGGGCGCCGACGCAGACCTGTTCTTTCCGGAGCGTGGTGCGTCCACCCGCAAGGCGAAGGCGATCTGCGGCGCCTGCGAGGTGAAGGGCGAGTGTCTCGACTATGCAGTTGACATGGGGGAGAAGTTCGGCATATGGGGCGGTCTCAGCGAACGGGAGCGTCGTCGGGTCCGACGTGAGCGTTCGATCAGAGAGCGCAAAGTCGGCTGACCACTGTCAAAGGTTCAGCACTAGAGGTACAACCCGGCCTGGTCACCCTCTGGCTGTGGCGACGGGCCGGTCAACGAACGCCGTTGCATCTCGGCCAGTTGATTCTGGGCCGCCATCTGCTGACTCCACAATGATGCCTGGATGCCATGGAACAGACCCTCCAGCCATCCGATCAGCTGCGCTTGCGCCACCCTCAACTCCGCCTCGGTGACCTCACCGGTCAACGGGACCATGATCTCGTTGAACTCGTCGAGCAGGTCCTGGGAGAGCACCTCACGCAACTCGTCGAGACTTCGGGCGTAGACGGCGGCGAGTCGGCGACGGCCACCCTCGTCCAACGGCGCCTGACGCACCTCGTCGAGCATGGCCCGGGTCATCGATGCGATTCGGATCAGCTTCGTGGGTTGACTGACCGGCACATCGGCCGAGTCATCGGCCTCATGGCTCGTTTGAACCTCATCGGGGGTCAACGCTTCTTCCATGGGCAGAGACTAGGTCTGACTCGAGAGTGCCAAGGACGCGAAAAGGGCGGACCTCGGTCCGCCCTTTTCAGATCGTGTGACTCGGCTTCAGCCCGTCACTGTGATGGTGTTGACCATTCCCTTCTGGAAATGCGACTCGGTGACTCCCGCGTCGGTTTCGAGGATGTTGCAGAAGATGGTGTAGGTACCCGGCTCGAGATTGAACGTCTGCGTCTCGGTTGTCCCTGCATCAAACTCTGAAACCTCACCGATCAAGGCACCGTCGGGGATGTCGTCTTCGACCACATGACCATCGGCGTCCGTCGGCAGATCTCCAGGAGCGACGTCCTTCACGATCAACATCTCATGCTGCTCGCCGCCATCGTTGGTGACCTTGAACGTCACATCACCCGATGATGCTGTAGCCGGTGACGGGTCGACCTGCCACTCCGAGAGTGATACGTCGACTTCATTCCCGCCCCCGCTGCATGCGGCGAACACCATCGCCAGCACGGCCAAACATGCGATTCTTACCAGTGTCTTCAAGTTGTCAGCCTCCTCCTTTTGTCCGTGACTACGACGGATCGCGGTAAAAACCACACACGACCGCGAACCGTCGGCAGCTCTTGACTGCGTCGCCATCCTATGTGATTCAGATGGCGGATGCAGGCTCACACTTGGTGATACCCACGAAAGCGGGTTTTCATGCGTCAGGGGGTTGACTGCCGCTGGGTCCCTGGTCGCCTCCAGGGCTCTCGTCGCCGCCCGAGCCTCCATCTCCACCTGGTGGGGGCCCGGCGGGCGCGACGGTGAGCGTGCCCTCCATGCCCTGCTCCCGGTGGCCCTTGATGGTGCAATACAGGGTGTAGGTGCCGGGTTTGAGGGGCACCGTCCCCATGTCGACGGCGCCATCCTCTGTCACCCTGAGCAGCATCTCGTCCTCCATCCCTTCGATGGTGAGGGTGTGAGTGAGGTTGCCGCTGTCGGTGTAGACGAAGTTGACGTCTCCCTCGGTCACGCTCCACGAGGTGGAATCGAATGAGATGTCGGAGTTGGCCTGGATATCGACTTCTCCACCCGGTCCGACCACCTGAGGCCCGGCCGACCCGCTCGACGTGTACAACAAGACGGTCAGGGTGACGATCAAGGCGCCAACTCCGATCACCGCCCCCATGAGACGCCCGAAGCCAAGCTGCGCCTTGTTCCCGGATCCGACTCGTGAGGCGATGGCGAGAATGGCGCCGGCGGTGATGATCCCTATGGCCGGTGCCACGAACTCGGAGAGCTCGAAGCCACGAATCAGCGCCCATGAGAAGAGAAGGACGATGGAGAGAAGGATGATCAGGGCGGCGAAGGGGATGGTCACGGCGCCGAAGAGACGACGTCTTACCCGCTCGGTCTCCCTCTCCTCATCGGTCTTCAACATCAGATACCCGTCACCACCTGTGCAATCGCATCGGTCGCGGAAGAACCCTGACCCCTGGAGAAGAGCACAACCAGGATCACCACTATCACCGTACCGATTCCGATGATCGCCACCATCAGTTCACCAAAGCTAATACGCATGTTGGGTCGCGAGCCGGCCAAACTGGCAAAGACCAGTATTCCCGCCGCAGTGAGCACGGCCACGACCGGCGCTCCGGCGGCGGAGAGCTCGGCGGACCGGATGAGTGCCCAGGCAAAAGGCAGCACCAGGGCCAGCAGGATGATCAAGCCGGCGACCGGGATGCTCAAGGCCCCGGCGAGTCGTCCCTTGACCCGGGCGATCTCCTCTTCGTCTTCCGCTGCGACGGCCACGGGCACGCCGATGGCCTGGGTTATGGCCGCGGTCAGGCCGCCGAGGATGGCGCCACCCAATGCCATGATCGCCAGCGTGGGCAGCATGGGGAGCTGGGTCATGCCATCTTGACCCTCCACCGCGGTCCCGAATCCGCTGGTGAGCATGGCCCCGGCGATGACGCCAAGGACGAGTCCGACAAAGGCACCCAGCCAGGAGGTGGCCGACTGCGGCGTGCTCAACTCCATGGCCGGGTTGCCTCGGGCAATCGCCGACCTGGACATCGATGCGACGATGGACCCGAACAGGATCGACACCAGAGCGCTCCCGATGAGGACACCGGTAGTCCCGACCACGATCGACGGGCTGTAAGGGCCTTCACCGGTCACAGTCGCATTCGAGACCCAGAACGCCGTCGCAATGAGAAAGCCGATGACCCCGAGACCTGCCCCGGACCAGGCCCCGATAGTGACGGCCGTCCGCACCCGCTGACCGACCGGCACCGGCTCGAGTGGAATCTCAGGCTCCGGCATGGGGACAGGTGAAGGAGACGCTGCCTCGATCGTGGCGACGGCTGCGGCGGCCGCAGGCTCCGTAGTGGGGGTCTCCGACGCCTGCAACGGAGATGCGGGCTCGGCAGGTTGGGCCGGCTCGGTGGTGGCCGGTGTGGGCGCCGGTGGGGCGCCACCGGCCCAGGCGGCGAGAATCTGGTCAGCCGTGGTGCCATTGGCCGTCGCCCGGGCCGCGGCGGAGCGCTCGATCAGCAGCTCGGGGACACCGAGGGACTGAGAAGCGGTGGAGAGGTCACTCACGGGCGGGGACTTTAGCGGTATGGAAAAGCCCGACCCGGCGCGGCCTTCTCATTGATCGCCAGCATGTGTCAAGCGGTCGCGTGAGATCTGGACCCTGACGCCGAGATCGTGCCTGGCTCCGCCGTGATGCACACCACGGCGGGGCATGGCGTCCTCGTGGTCGCGTCCCCGTCCGATCTGGGAACGAGGTCCATCGGCCAGGTCCGCTCCGCACCCTGTTCGTCACCGGACACGGCGAAGGCGATCCCCAGTGCGGAAGATCGAGTCGAGCATCCCAAAGCGCTCGCTGAGGTCGTCGCTCCCGATGTTGGCCAGCCGGCACGACCCCCTTAAACCCGGGCCGGTGGTGACGTAAGCTCACCTCGAGTAACGATGAGGACGACAAATGGCTGAGGAATACCCCCCAATCCTCGACGCGGCCCAAGTAGCGGAGCTGTTGAGCATGAACGTGCAGATGGTTCGGCGCTACGCCAGGGAGGGGCGGTTACCCGCCTACAAGCTCCCCGGTGGCCGCACCTTCAAGTTCTTTCGCGACGAGATCTATGACTTCGTCCGCTCTCACCCGGTCTCCGCGGAGAGGGACGATGATGTCAAAATTCGCGATTCGAGCTGATCACGGCGTCGATCAAGTCGAGGGGAATGACGAGGCGATTGGAGTCCTGCGACATTTCGATGTGATCGGTGGCGACGAGGTCGATAGTCCCGACCAAGGCCGGCCCGCCGGAGGTCACCAGCCTGACCTGTCCGCCGCTCTCGGCGATCTCCATGAGCCGTGCTCGGAAGGTCAGCACATCGCCGGCTTGCTCTGTGCCCCCGGTGTGGCTGGTCTCGATGGTCCACACTGCGTGGGTCGAGACGACGTCGACGATGTCTTCGGTCCGAGCGATCGTCGCAAAATCCGATCCAACCGAGGCGACGACCCCGGCGAAGGTCTGGCCGCTCGTCTCTGCCCGGATCCGGTCACCACGGCTCGCGGTCTCCCGCAATCTCCCCTGGAGGTCCAGGCGTCGGCGTCTCAGGATCTCGGAGAGGTGCTCGTCCTCGGCCGCCTCCTCCAACCACTCCCGCCCTGCGCCCTGTCTGAGCTCGGTCTCGAAGTGCCGATCCGGCTCCGGGTCCTTGCTCATGCCTTTTCGCGCTCTCGACATCCCATGATGGTGTCACGATAGGTTCACGGAGCGTGGCGGCAACTCCCTCCGTCAAGACGAGGGAAGCGGGCACCTCGGAACCGATCCGTCGATCGTCTCGGCGGCGGTTTGGCCTGCCGCACGCCCTGATTGCCGTGGCCGCAATCCTGGCCTTCCTCTTCAACCTTTTGGCTCTGCAGAATCGCGATGAGACCGTTCTCGTTGCGGTGGCAGACACTTCCATCGCCGAGGGCTCCACCTTGTCACCAGACATGATCCGCCTGGAGCCGTTGCCGACCACGTTCGGTGGTCTCGACAACCTGATCACGGAAGACGCGACGGGGGGTCTCACCGGAGCCATCGTCACCCGGCCGATATCCGAGGGTCAGCTCCTGGATCGGTCTGCCTTTGTGGAGCCCGGATCCGCCGACGGGCTCAGGAGCATGAGCATTCCGGTTGCGGTCGAGCATGCCGCCGGAGGTTCGGTGTCGACCGGCGATCGCGTCGACGTCATCTCCGTTGTCGACGGAGAGCCGAGGTTCGTTGCCACCGATCTCGAGGTGCTCCGGGTGTCCGACCAGGATCAGGGCGGACGGCTGGCAGGAACGACGGCGTTTCACGTAGTTGTGGGCGTCACACCTGAGCAGGCCCTGGAGCTGGCAGGCGCCATCGACGTCGGCGCCATCGAGTTGGTGAGGTCCACCGGTGCCGAGGCGGTCGAAGCTCCATGACTGTCGCGGCAGGCGCCGAATTGGCTTTGGCCGCCTCGGCTCGGGACTGGCCCGAACGCGTGCACAGGTTTCTGCTGGATCACGGCGGCGGTCGGGTGCGTACCCGGGTCATGGGCCCCGATCAGGCGCTTGCCGACGACTTCGACCTGATCCTGATCGACGATGTGTGCTCGTTTCTCAATCAACGCCTGGTCAGGTCGTTGCGAGAAATCGGAAAAGAGGTCGTTGGCGTCTACAGCCCGGATGATGGCCCCGACGCAAAGAGATATCTCTTGGAGTGCGGGATCAGCGACGTGATCGAGGCAGATGCCTCCGCAGCGGAGTTCCTCGCAGTGGTGACCGCAACCCTCCGGCACCGAGCACCTGTCGGGTCGCCCAAGGCGGCCGGTGTTGCCCGCCACATCCTGACCATCGGGGTGGCGGGTGCATCTGGTGGGGTCGGTGCGACAGAAGTCGCCCTCGGCGTTGCGCAGAGTCTGTCCACGAACCTGAGGGCTCTTCTCGTCGATCTGAACCTGAGATATCCCGGCGTCGCGCAGAGACTGGATCTCCCCCTTCACCCCAATCTCCTCACCGCAGTCGACCTCGCCCATCATTCCACCTCGAGACTCGAAGAAGCCGTGGTCGGCTGTGGGACCCTGTCCGTGATCGGTGGGCTTGCGAGATTCGACCGCGATCCTCAGATACCGTTCGGGGAGATACGTGGCCTCTTGATCGAGCTGTCGAGGCTGGAATTCGATGTTCTCGTTGTCGACCTCGGCGAATCCAGCGCCGAACAGCTGGCGATCGTCGAACCGGACATCTTGATCGTCGTCGGTGCCGCGCATCCGGTCGGTATCACGCGACTGGTGCGAAAGGCTCGGGACCTCGATGCGCCGGCAGGCGCGCCTGACCTCCTCGCCGTGATCAATGGAGCAACGGGAAAGACTCACCGATCCATAGAGATCCGGTCGGAATGGACCACGGCACTCCCAGGCATCCCAATGGTGCTGGTCCCCAATGACCCCCGGGTGGAGCGGGCGGCATGGGACGGGACAGTTGCCTCACGAGGTGGATTCGCCAAGGCAGTCAGATCGATCGCCGAGCTGGTGATGGAGGCCTTGCAATGACTGTCGAGGCTTATGAGGAGATCAGGAAACGAGCTCTGGAACGGATCGACGGTGCCGGAGTGGACCCAGAACGGGATCTCGATCGCCTTCATGAGCTCGTGCGGTTGACGGTCGAGGAATATCAGAGAGCGGCCCATCTTGGGGAGAGCCTGTCCTTGGCCGACCCGGAGGCGACGGTCAGACGCTTGGTTCAGTCGGTGTCGTCCCTCGGACTCCTTGGTGAGTTGTTGGAGAGAGACGACGTGGAGGAGATCTTCATCGAGGGCGATCGGGTCAGTTACCTCGAGGCCGGTGGGGGACTAAGGGGTTGGACCACTCCGAGCTCTGAGGAAGAGAATCGTCAAGTGATCGAGCGGTTGATGGCCGCCACGGATCGGCGTCTCGACATCTCAGCCCCCATCGCGCAGGCGCGAATCCTCGACGGCACTGCCAGGTTGACCGCCGTCATCCCCCCTGTGGCGGATCGCCTGTCTGCCACCATCCGGCGCTATGCCCTCCGCCGGGAGACGCTCGACTCATTGGTCTCTCTCGGCTCGTTGAGCCCTCCGGCGGCGGACTTCCTGGCCCTGGCTATGCAAGCTTCGGCCTCCGTCATAGTCAGTGGTCCCCCTGGTGCAGGCAAAACGTCGTTTCTTTCGGCCCTCATCGGAAGTGTCCCGGTACACCACTGCGTGAGGGCGTGCGAGGAGGTTCGCGAACTTCACGTCCCCCTCGTCCACGGGTCGTACTACGAGTCGCGGCCACCGTCTCTCGATGGCGGCAGCGGGATCAGCCTCCGTGACCTGGTCAAGGTGACACTGGCGATGAGGCCCGACCTAATCGTGGTTGGCGAGGTGCGCGGAGCAGAGGCCTTCGAGTTGACGAGAGCGGTGAATGCGGGGTGCGGATTGGCCTGCACCATTCATGCCAACTCGGCCAGCGATGCGCTCCATGCTCTGGTGAATGCTGCGCTGATGGCGGGAGAGAACGTTCCCGAATCGGTCGTTCGCCGGGTCTTTGCGTCCTCGATCGATCTCGTGGTGCATCTGGATCGCGACATGGACCAGGGCTCGGGAGCGATCAGGCGTCAAATGTTGGAGATCCGAGCGCTGGTGCCTTCGCTACACGATGACTTCTCCACCGAGCCCATCTTCGTCAGAGATCGTATCGGAGCACCGCTGACATGGACCGGGACCCATCCCCCACCGGCATTGCGTCGAAGACTGGAGCGGGTGATGCCGACCGGGTCCGATCTCGGTTCATTGATGGGTGGTGGTGGTGTCCGATGATCTGGCTGGCATCGGTGCTCACTGCTCTCACCATCGCGTTGGTGCTGGCGAATGTTGCCGGATCCCGCCATATGCGAACCAGGCACGCGACATCACGTGGAGCCTGGCTGGTCGAGGCCGGGCTCGATGTGACCGCGGCCCAATTCTGGCTGACCTCGATCGGCGCCGCAGGAGTCACCTACCTGGTCGTGTATGCGCTCACCTCGCTGCCGGTGGTACCGGCGATGCCTGCCCTGGTCGTCGCGGCTCTGCCCAAGGCGTATTTTGCGCGACGGCGATCTCGAAACCTCGATGAGGTGACACGGGCGTGGCCAGACGGCCTTCGTGACCTGGTTTCCAGCGTCCGGTCCGGGTCATCGCTGCCCAATGCGGTCGAGAACCTCGCCGAGTTCGGGCCTCTTCCGCTCCGGACAGCCTTCCAAGGCTTCGGGATCTATTCACGCAGCCTCGGTGTCGTTCATGCCCTGGAGATGGTCAGGGCGAATTTGTCCGACCCGACTTCCGACCGGGTCATCGATGTCCTCATCCTCGCCTACGAACGTGGGGGCGTCGTCGTCCCGGAGATCCTCAGCGATCTGGCGGAGGCGACCACAAGGGACATCTGGACACTCGAGGAGGTCCGAACCGAGGCTCTCGAACAAAAGATCAACGCCCGAATCGTGTTCGTCCTCCCTTGGCTGGTCTTGGTGGCGATGACGGCCCGACCCGGCCCGTTTCGTGAGTTCTACTCGTCGAGGGCTGGAATCCTCGTGGCCGTGGTCGGCGCCATCCTGAGTCTGACCGGTTTGGTCATTGCGTCACGTCTCGGTCGTCAGGAACCCGAGCCACGCGTTCTCGTCTCCTCGGGAAACGGTCGATGATCTCACCAGTCGCATTCCTGGCGGCGGTGACGACGGCCGTGACGCTCGCCCTATGCGTTCGTCTTCTCCTGCCCCCGCCCCGGTCGCTCGCATCTCGTATCCATCCCTACTTGAGGCCAACTGCAAGATCGGGCTCCCGTCAGGCCGCCTTGTCTTCCGGTGCGTTCGGAGAGATCCTCGGCCCGATCACTCGATCGGTGGCGGACTGGGTGGGGGCGCGTCTCGAGCGGTCCACCGGCGAGGTGACGGTGCTCCGACTCCGCCAGGCGGGTTGGTACCGAGGCCTTGGCGAGGAGGAGATGGTTGCTGCCTACCGGATGGCCCAGCTTCGCTCCATCGCTCTGGGCGTCACGATCGCCGTCTCCGCGGCATGGGCGATTCAGATGTCGGCTGTCCGCGTCGTGATGCTTGGGACCCTCGGCCTGGTGATCGGGGCGTCGCGGCAGCGCTCCCTTCTCGGCAAGGCCGTTGAAAAACGCGTCGAGAGGATGAAGATCGAGATCTATACCGTCAATCAGCTTCTGGCGATGCGGATACGTGCTGGTGGCGGTGTGGTCAACGCCGTTGGGCAGCTGGTGGCTCGTGGCAGTGGTGAAGTCATCTCTGAGCTCAGCGATGCCCTGCGTCTCCACCGCTCAGGTTGGCGCGCCGGAGATGCCTTTCGGCGAATCGCCGAACTCACCCCTGAGCCGTTCTGTGGCCGGACGTATCGTCAACTGGCGGCCGCCGAAGAGCGCGGTGCGGACCTCGCAGGTGCACTGCTACAACTCTCAGAAGACGTTCGCGAAACGCGTCGTGAGTCGATCCGACGCTCTGCCACGAAGCGCCGGGCGGCGATGCTCGTCCCAACCATTGCGATTCTCGCCCCGGTGCTCATCCTCTTCGTGGCTGCTCCTCTTCCGTATCTGATAACCGGCTGGCAATGAGAGGAGGCTATGAATGCTGGCTTTGAGCAAGAGGTTCCACGACTTGTGGAACGACGACCGCGGTCTGAATACCGCCGAGCTGATGGGAAATGCGGCTCTCGCAATCGCTGCGCTGGTCGTGATTTGGGGTGCACTCCAGACCCTCGGCGTGGACATAGTCGGGTGGATTCGGGCCGAGTTGCTGGGGGGATGAGGGATCGGGGCGTCACCTCGGTTCAATTCCTGCTGGCGAGCGTCCTCGGTCTCTTCCTGTTCCTGTCGCTACTCAACCTCGTCGTCATCCAATACGGCAGGGGTGCCGTTCGGTCTGCCCTCGAGCAGGGCGCCCGGGTTGGAGCGGTCACTGGCTCGGTGGCCGAGTGTGAGGACCGGGTCGATGGGGTCTTGAGCGAGCTGCTGGGTGGGCGCATGGGGGAGAGCGTGGTTCCCAATTGCGTGGTCGGGGGCGGTGTCGTCACGGTGAGGGCCGTCGGGCGATTCACATCCTGGACACCGCTCACACCTGATTTCACCATCGATCTCGAGGCGCGAGCAACACTCGAGGGCCCACCGTGAACGGGGAGAAGGGTCATGCAGCCGTTGAGTTGTCATTGACAGTCGCCTTGCTGCTGATCCCGGTTGCGATCGCCGTGCTCGGGTTTGGGCCCTGGACGGAGAGGCGAGTGTTTGCCCGGGCGGCGGCCGCCGAGGCAACCCGGGCAGCCGTGTTGGGGCTCAGCGTCGAGGCAGGGAACATCGTCTTGGGAGAGATGGCCGGCGATCAGGGTCTGGGGAGCAACGAGATCCGCGTCTCCTGGTGCGGTGGCGAATCGGTTGAGTTGGGTGCGTCAACTGGCGTCTGCAACTTCACGCGTGGTGCCGTTGTCGACCTCGAGATCGACGTGCTGGTGCCTGTGGTCGCCACGCCGTGGGGGAATGTCGGTGGGATCTGGTCGAGCGCCTCGCATGGAGAGCCAGTCGACCTCTATCGAAGTCTCCCATGACAACACCTCCGAGGACAAGAGAGCAGGGCTCGATCACGGTATGGATGCTGGGGCTGTCGATCCTGTTGCTCACCTTCGGAGGCCTGTCGATTGACTTCTGGAGAGCCTTGGCTCTCCAGCGTCAGCTTGCCGCGGTGGCCGACTCCGCCGCGATATCGGCCGCCGCAGGAATCGACGAGGCCCAGTATCGAGCGAGTGGACAGGTGACGGTCGACCCGTCGAGGGCAGTCGATCTGGGAACGGCTTATGTCTCGACGCGGGATGTCGAATTGGCCTATCTCCATATAGAGACATCCGCCAACGGGGCAGAAGTCTCGGTCGAAGTAGCCGGTGATTTGGACCTGGGGCTGATGGGGTTGTTCGTGCCGGGTGACGATCCGCTCGTTATACGCGCAAGGGCTACGGCGACACCGGTGCGGCTTCCCTGAACGACTTCGCACTGGTGGGGGCTTCGATTATTCTCCTGCTTCATCCCGCGTTGTCTTCGGGCATGCGCGTTCGGGGGTGGTGTAATAGGTAACACGGCAGGTTCTGGCCCTGTTATTGAGGGTTCGAGTCCTTCCCCCCGAGCCAGGTCGATTACCGTCGACCTTCGTCAAGGTCCCGTCGTCTAGCGGCCTAGGACGCCGGCCTCTCAAGCCGGTAACGCCGGTTCAAATCCGGTCGGGACTACCAACCTCTCCATTCGTGCTCGACAACTCCGAACTGCTTCAGATCAGCCGGTTGTCGGCCCAGCGATAGACGGTGTCCGGCCGTCCCGGGTAGGTGTGGTAGATGCCTTGACCCAATGCTCGGGCGCAGACGATGCTGTCGCCATTGCCGCCGAATTCGGGGCTATCCACCTCGTGGGGAACACGACGGTCTGCCTCGCCTTCGCCGACGACCATCGATTCGAATCCCTGGGGGCACCCGTTGTTCTCTGCCGGCGGTCGCGCCGAAGCCGGAGCGGCTAGGAGAGTCGTAGCCAGGGCAGCGATTGTGCATGCCGTGATAATCCTTCTGCGAATCATGGTTCTTCCTTCCACCTTCCTTGGTCTCTACGATCGAGAGCGCCTGCAAGAGCTCCTACTCGGCGATAGAGCACTTGTGCCCGACAGGTGGCCGAGGTCGACAGGATTTCTCATGAGTCGAGCGTCTGCGAGTGGAGGACCTTGTCCGTTTGCCTACGAGTTGGTCTCGGGGAGGATCGGGTTGGTGCACGCAGGGTCTACCGCTAGGTGGGTGGGACCAGTCGTATTCGGGATGGTCCGAGTTTTTGGACTTTTAGTCCTTGTTGGTGGATGGCGATCTGATGGTGATACCAGCAGAGTGTGATCAGATTCTGTTCGATGGTTAGTCCGCCTTGTGAGATGGGGATGATGTGGTGGATTTGGAGATGGTGTTTGGAGGGGCATCCGTCGCTGACACATCCTTGGTCTCGGCTGAGGATGTGTTTTCGGAGTTTTCTGGGGATGACCCGGGTGTTTTTGCCTATAGCGAGTGGTCTTCCTTGTTCGCTGATGGCTATGACGTCGATGATGCTGTCACAGAGGATGGCCTGTAGGGCTTTGGTTCCGATGCGGGGTCCGTTGAGGACGGCGATACCGGTCTGCCCGTTGGTGGATGCTGCGGTTCGGGCGTCGACGGTGATAGTCAATTCCACCGGTGGGGTGGCAGTGATGGTGTGCACCATCCCGGCAGTGTTCTCCACCGCGTCCGTGTCCGTGTCTGAGTCTGAGCCCGTGTCCGATGCCGATGCCGATGCCGATGCTGTGTCCGTGTCCGAGTTGGGGCCGGTGTCTGTGGTTGTTTCCCCGTAGAGACTGTGGTTGCAGATGGTGATGAGGGCGGCGGCTCGTCGTTCGGCCACACTCAATCTGACCTGATCGGTGTCGGGGATGATCTGGTCGGCTTGTTGGTCGATGGCTTTTTCGACGATTCGGGAGTCGTATCCGCTGAGCTCCCCCCAAATGTTGACGGTCAGCTCGTCTGATGATGGTTGGAAGTGGAGATGGGAGCTGGTGGTCTCGGCTTCTCGTTTTGGGGTGAGACGTCGGTAGTGGGCGACTCGACGTTGCAGTTGGGCGATATCGAAATGCTGATGAGTGTCCTGTTGGTCTTGGGGTAGTCGGGCGACCTGTTCGGCCCGGTCGAAAGAGATTCCCCCGGCTGCAAGTTCTGAGGCGACCTCGGGGGCGTCTCCGAGACGGGTAGATGTCCAACACAATCTTCGGGCGGTGCGGTGGGAGATGTCGGCTCGGGCGGCCATCCAGTCGATGATCGACCGGTAGCCGTCAGCATGATGCGATCGGCGTCTCTTCTTCTCCGCCACTGCGGCCATTTCCACGGCTCGGGCCGAGGCGACCTGGCTTTCACAGGAAACGATGATCTGATCCAACTGATCCTCAGAAAGTGTCTCCCACTCCATACCCCGAACATACGTTCGACCAGTGACAGATACAAGAGGGTCGTCGACCGCATCGAAGGATTTCTTCACCCGACATCGAAACTGCCGGCCGACGTAGTCTCGGCGTGAACTGCATGGAGGATCATGGCCGACACAGAAACTTCGAATCTCCCCGCCGGAAGCGATGACGTGGACCGCGGAGGCACACCCGCCGGAGCCGAGCACTACAACTCGAAAGGTCGTCTCAAGAAGTCGTTCTACGAGGCGGAGCTGGCCCGTCTCCAGGAGGAATTCGTCAAGCTCCAGTACTGGGTGGAGGAGCGTGGACTTCGGGTCCTGATCATCTTCGAGGGACGTGGCTCGGCCGGCAAGGGTGGCGTGATCAAGCGGATCACCGAGAGGACCTCACCACGGAAGGTGAGGGTGGTGGCCCTGCCCAAGCCCACCGATCGGGAGCGGACCCAGTGGTACTTCCAGCGCTATGTCGAGCATTTGCCGGCTGCCGGTGAGATCGTCCTGTTCGACAGGAGTTGGTACAACCGGTCCAATGTCGAGTGGGTGATGGGGTTCTGCACCGAGGAGCAGCATCAGGAGTTCCTTCGCAGCTGTCCCGAGTTCGAGCGGATGCTGGTCAGGTCGGGAATCCGTCTCTACAAGTATTGGTTCTCGGTGAGCTGGGACGAGCAACGGAAGAGGTTCGAGTCGCGGAACCGACAACCGGAGAAGCGATGGAAGCTCTCGGACATGGATCTCGAAGAGCATCGCCTCTATATCAAGTACTCGGAGGCGAAGGACATCACCTTCCAGTACACCGATATCAAACAGGCTCCGTGGTACGTCGTCCCGTCCGATGACAAGCGGGCGGCCCGGCTCAACTGCATGAGCCACATCCTCAGCCAATTCGATTACGCCGACGTGGCGCCCGAGCCGGTCGAGCTACCCGACCGGGAGAACATCAACTACATCAGGCCGCCCATCCACGAGCAGACCTTCGTCCCGCACGCCTACTGAAGACTCAGCCCGTGTTGTGATGCGGGTTCGAGTGGATCGAGCGTCGTAGCGACCGATAGCCCAACCAGCCTCCCCAGGCCAGGAGTGATGCCCCTCCCACGGCCACCAGCCACCAGAACCAGAGACCGACCGGGCTTTGTAGCGAGAAGAGGAGGTTGATTCCGCTCGGGGAGTCGCTCGGTGGCGCCGGCTGGTCGTTTCGGTCCGGGGCCAGCATCCCTTCGAGCTCGTCCTGCGACAGGGTTGGCGTCTGATCGGTCGCCCATGGGTTGATCAGGTGGGCGTTCCCGATCCACGGGGTCGGGTCGGTCAGCGAGCCCTGCAGTCCCAGGTCGATCGGTGGTGGCGGTGGTGGGGGAAGCGTTGTGGTGGGAGGACCGGCTGCGAGTGTGGTGCTGGTTGCTGGGATGGTCGTGGTGGTCGTGCTCGTGGAGCTGGTGGTGGTGCTGCTACTCGTCGATGTGGGCACGGTGGCGGTGCTGGTCGTCGGGGCGAGAGATGTCGTCGTCGTGGGCGGCCGTGTGGTCGTGGTGGTCGACACGGTCGTCGTTGTCGGCGGCTGGGTGGTCGTTGTCGGCGGCAGCGTGGTCGTGGTCGGCGGCAGGGTGGTGGTGGTTGGCGGCAGGGTCGTGGTGGTCGACGACCGTGGTCGTCGGGGTATCCAAGACTTCGAACGATGTCGAGACGCAGCTGATCTGGCAGGCATTGATGACATGACCGCCGGCGAGGGCGCCTGCCGGGACACTCACCGTCTGGCTGAAGGTCCCATCACCTTGAGCGCTGGCGATCCCCAGATTGGAACAACCGGACCCATCCCAGCACAGGGTTATCGGCAAGAGAGGGTCGTAGGCCGACCCGCTGAGCGTGGTGCTCGACCCGGGTAGCCCGGATGAAGGGGAGGCAGCCAGGGTTGCAGCCAATGCCGGGCGGGCGGTGACCAGCTGGAGGGCCAGGGCGAGCGCGAGCAAACAGACCGCTCCCATCAGACGTCGCAAGCGAAGTCTTCCGATTCCCATCACACCCACACCATTGATTGGCAGTCCCGACCTTACCCGCCACGGAGAGTGAGCAATCGCATTCCCATGATTCTTCGGGCCGGCGTAGGTCGTGGGTTTCGGCGTCGGTGTGGACGGGTATCCAATAAGAGAGAAGAACAGCGAAGCCGGACGGCAACGAGACGTTATCGGAATGTCCAGCCGTCTCCTCATATCAAACCGCACATATCGAATCGGAGGTATCCATGGCCAAAGAACATGGCCCGTCCATCAAGGACGACGAGCAATACGAGGCCCTGCGTGACGAGGGGATGAGCAAAGAGAAGGCGGCACGGATCGCCAACACCCCGAGACACGAAGCCGCCCAGCGCGGCGGGGAGTCCAAGCCTTACGAGGAATGGACCAAGGACGACCTCGACGAGCGGGCGAAGGAGATCGGAATCGAAGGCCGTTCAGAGATGGACAAGGCCGAGCTGATCTCGGCGCTGCGTAATCACTGAAAGAAGCGACCTCACACCGACGACCGGTTGAGGGCAAGGAGATCCACATGACAGAGACAAGAGAAGAAAGCAGCCGGATAAGAGGGGCGGACGACCTGTCCGAAGTCCACCGGCGGTTCGGGAAGGGCGACTTTCTCGCATCGCTGGTCGGGATGTTGGCCGGTCTGGGGACTTTGGTGTTCCTATCGGCGCTCCTCGCCGCCGGTCAGGCCTCGATCGCCTACCAACTCAACCTGGTGACCAGCGACGGGACCCTCGACGAAGCCTCGATCGCCGGGCTTGCCGTGGCGATTGCCGTCGTGTTCGTGTCCTTCCTCGTTGGAGGCTTTGCGGCGGGCCGCATGTCGAGGTACTCGGGAGGGCTGAACGGATTCGGCGCAGGTCTATGGATGCTGTTGCTCGTGGCCGTGTTCGCCGCGCTCGGCATCTTCATCGGGACCGAGTACAACGCGTTCAATCGTGTCGACCTGCCCAACTGGGTTGCACAGATCGACGTGGACCAGGTGACCGGGGTCGCCATATTGGCGAGTGTTCTACTCGCCGTCGCAACTCTCCTCGGCGGCTACATCGGAGGACGGATCGGTGAGCTCTATCACTACCGCGCCGATGCAGCAATCGCCCAGGCAATTCGTAAGGAGGTTTGAACCATGTACATCAGCATCGGAGGACTGATTCTCCTCATCCTGATCCTGATCCTGATCTTCTGAGTCAGGATCGCCAAGACGAAAGGAATTCGAGAAATGACAATGACAACCGCATTGAGCGCCACCACTCTCAAGGGTGACACGGTGCGCAACAGGGCCGGCGACAAGCTCGGCACGATCGAGGAGTTCGTCCTCGACATCGACCGGGGGCGTATCGCATATGCGGTCCTCGCATCCGGCGGCTTTCTCGGGATGGGGGACAAGTACTTCGCCATCCCATGGGACTTGATGACCGTCGACACCGAGAACAAGGAAGTCGTCCTCGACGTGGACAAGAAGGTCCTCGAGGATGCCCCCGGCTTCGACAAGGACGACTGGCCCGACATGGACGACATGACCTGGGTCAACGCCGTCTACGAGTATTACGGACGTGATCCCTATTGGGAGGCAACGGCCTGAGGAGGCTCTCATGCAACAGCCAATGAACCAAGGCGAAACCTTCGACGAGGGTCAGGTGGTGTCGGTGCTCGCCGACCTCGTCGAGTCCCTGGAGGACAGCCGTAAGGGCTTCCTCGATGCGGCGGAGCATCTCGATCGGTCGGGTCATCACGATCTCGCCGAGAGGATGAAGCAGTTCTCCGACCATCGCACCCGGCTCTCTCTCGAGCTCCGTGAGGTGGCGACGGGATTTGGTGAACCGATCGAAGAATCCGGCTCGGTGGGTGGGGCCGTCCATCGCGGGTGGATGAGCATCAAGGATGCGGTCAGCGACGATGATCCCCATGAGGTGCTGGCCGCCGCCGAGAAAGGGGAGGATCACGCTGTGGCCGAGTACGAGCGTGCCCTCGAGAAGATCGAGTTGCGCAACGACGTTCGAAAGGTGATCCAGAAGCAGGCGAGTGAGGTTCGTGCAGCACACGACGAGGTCAAGATGCTGCGCGAACGGTACGCCTAAGCCCGGATTGACCCAAAGGAAGGGGGCCCCGGTTCGAAACCGGGGCCCCCTTCGCTCATGGGTGGGGATTTGAGCCGGGCTCAATCTTCGATCTTGGTGAACGTCCATTCGCCGAACTTCCAAATGTAACGACCGCCGTGATCGCGGAGTATCGAGACCGCCTCGGTGGCCTCGTCCGGTGTGGTGTCGACCGACACCACCAAGGAGTCCTCGGCGAGGGCGGTGTCGAGCTGCTCCAGGACTCGATACTGATCTCCAAAGAGATCGATGATCCGTTTGATGGTCGCTTGCAGGCTCTCCTGCCCCCCGGGATCCAGGCGGCGTCTACCGTCCTCTCCCGAGAGGATCTCGTATTGGTAGCCGGCGGCCGCCAGCTCGAGACCGATGTCGGCGGTCTCGGATGGATGGTCGAGCACCGCAACGACGGTGTTCTCCAAATCGTGTGTCTCAGTCATCTACTCATCATCTCCTTGGTGTGTCGCCTCCCTGACAAAACGCGACGGGCTCGTGGCGTTGCCGGCAGAGGCCCAATGGAAGGGCCCCCCGGCTTTCGCCGATGGGGGCCCATGTCCATTGATCGCTTTGCGATCTCTTCCGGGCTCAGCCGGTGGTGTCACCGTCCGGGTCACTCATCGAGTCCATGATGTCGTTCATCTTCGACTCGATCTGCTCGGTGGTCTCACCAGTCTTCTCGCGGATCTTCCCGACGAGCTGGTCCCAATTGCCTTCGGTCTGGTCGACCTCGTCATCGGTCAGGTCACCCCAGGCTTCCTTGACACGGCCCTTGGCCTGCTGCCACTGGCCCTTCAGTCGAGTGCTTGTCGTCATTGTGTCCTCCTTTTTGGATCGTTCGTCTTCCAATTACCCGGTCTGGTCGTCGGGGAAACGGGATTGGGGGCCTGTTTGAAGTGAGCGCTGCCAGTGGTATCCCGATGACCAACCCCCTTCTTCAGAGGAGCAGAAATGGAACATCCCTTTTCCCCCTCCGGTCTCGATAGCCGGAGCGCAGAGCATGCAGCCTCGATTCTCCAATCAAGGCTCGCATCTCTCATCGACCTCGAGCTGATCCTCAAGCACGTGCATTGGAACGTCGTGGGTGCGGGTTTCATCGCAGTACACGAGTTGATGGATGAGCAAACCGACATCGTGCGCGGGCTGATCGATGAGGCGGCGGAGCGGATCACGACTCTCGGGGGCATAGCCGCCGGTCTGGCCGGTCAGGTCATCGATTTCAGGGAGGCCGACGCCGATTACCCACTCGGTCGAGCACCGGTGATGGCCCATCTCGGCGCCCTCGACAAGACATATCAGCGGGTTGCCGCCGCCCACAGAGAGGCCATCGCCGAGTTGGATGAGATCGATCCCGTCAGCGGGGATCTGATCACCGGCCAGACGGCCAAGTTGGAGATGAGTCACTGGTTCGTCAGAGCACACCTGGAAGACACCGACGGACGACTCGCCACAAGAGACTCGAGCACTGCACTCGACGCCGCCACCGCCGCGGTATACGCCCCGGAGCCGGGTGAGGAGACCGAGGAGTTGGAGCCCGTCTGAGCCCCGCCGGGGCGAAACGGCGCGAGCATCTATCGACGCTGGTTGAATGTGGCGCCATGGATCGCACACGCAGGTTCAGCTGGCCCCTGGCCATCGGCACGGTCGGCGTAGTCGGTGTCCTCCTGCCCTCCGGCGTGCTCGAGATCGTGGCCCCTACCGGTTGGGAAATCGAGATGTTGCGATTCGTCGGGGTCCTGGCCGCGGTGGTGGCATCCCTGTGGCCATGGGCCAGGAGTCAGGGTGACCGCTCTGCGCAGAGGATGCGGCGATGGACGAGTGCAACCACCGGAATCCTGGCGATATACGTGCTCTCGGCCGAGTCTCTTTTCCTCGTCGTGGCCTTTTGCCTTCTGATTGGTGCGCTTCTCGATCTCGGTGTCGAGAGAGCCGACCTGGCTTCGAGGCGGCTCATGGAGAGCCTGGACCGACGAGCCTCGCGGGCGTCCCGGGACTGAGATTCGTCCGATCGATCGGTCCGGCATCGATCTGAAAGGTCGATGGCGACGATTTCCTGACTTAGCTTCGATTCCCTTCGTTCCCTATACTGCCGCCCGCTCCGAATCCCTTTGATTCCGCGGAGGTTTTCTTCAATGTCGGACACGATTCTGTACATCGCGCTTGCTGCTGGCGCGCTGGCCCTGCTTCTGGCCGTTTACTACACCAGGTGGGTGCTGGCGGCGCCCGAGGGCAACGAGCGCATGAGGGAGTTGTCCTTGGCCATCAGAACCGGTGCCATGGCGTTCCTCCGCCGTGAGTACACCTGGGTCTCGGTCTTCGTCGTGATAATGGCCATTCTGATCGCGTCGTTCCTCGACTGGGGTCGCCCTTGGGGAGCGATCGCCTATGTGTTCGGTGCCCTGCTCTCTGCTGCTGCCGGCTATGTCGGCATGAGGATCGCCACCGCCGCCAACTCGAGGACGACTGAGGCAGCCCGCACCGGGGGCATTCCGGCGGCCCTTCCCATCGCATTCCGGGGTGGTGCCGTCATGGGCTTCACGGTGGCCGGTCTGGGGCTTCTCGGGGTCGGTCTCGGCTTCCTCCTTTTCAACAAGGTCCTCAAACTCGACAGCTGGGCCGACATCATCACCGCCATCGGGCTGGGCGGCTCATCGATCGCATTGTTCGCCCGCGTGGGGGGTGGGATCTACACCAAGGCCGCCGACGTGGGCGCCGACCTCGTGGGGAAGGTCGAAGCCGGGATACCCGAGGATGACCCGAGGAACCCGGCGGTCATCGCCGACAACGTCGGGGACAACGTTGGTGACGTCGCCGGAATGGGGGCCGACCTCTTCGAGTCCTACGTGGGCTCATTGGTGGCACCGATCGCCTATTCGGCACTGGTTTTCGGGGGAGCCGCCTTCATCGAGGAGGCGATCATCTTCCCGCTGGCGGTGGGGGCCCTCGGGATGTTCGCCGCCATCATCGGCTCGTTCTTGGTGAAGGCCAGGAACGAAGGCGATCTCGCAGCCGCCTTGCACCGGGGAACCAATTTTGCCCTCGTCGCCACGGCGGTGGGTGTTCTGGGATTGGCCTATTGGATCTTCGGCGATGTCGCCGAGAACCCACTGGGGCTATGGCTTGCAGTGGTGGCCGGTCTCGTCGTTGGGTGGTTCGTCGGGAAGATCTCCGAGTGGTTCACGTCCGATCACTACAAGACAGTGAAGGAGATCGCCCGTCAGTCGCAGACCGGGCCGGCCACCGTCATCATCTCTGGAATCGCCGAAGGGATGCGATCCGCCGCTTTCTCGGTCATCGTGGTGGCCGCCGGGATCGGCGTCGCCTACTTCGCCGGGGACTGGGCACTGGGTGACGGAGGTGGCATTTACGGGGTCGCCATCGCGGCCATAGGTGTGCTGGCCACGCTGGGGATAACCATCTCGGTCGACGCCTACGGGCCGATCGCAGATAACGCGGGCGGCATCGCCGAGATGGCACATCTCCCGGCAGAGGTCCGACAGGCAACCGATGCCCTCGACTCTCTGGGCAACACCACGGCAGCCGTGGCCAAGGGCTTTGCCATCGCCTCGGCCGCGGTCACCGCCCTCGCCTTGTTCTCGGCCTTCACCAAGGCGGTCCATCTGGAGTCGATCGACCTCACCCGTGTGGAGACGGTGATCGGCCTGTTCATCGGCGCCATGTTCCCGTTCTTGTTCGCAGCCCTCACCATGAATGCAGTCGGGCGCGCCGCCAACAAGATGATCGATGAGGTCCGTCGCCAGTTCCGGGAGATCAAGGGGCTCAAGGAGGGTGATCCCGACGCCAAGCCCGAGTACGCCTTGTGTGTGGACATTGCCACGGCGGGTGCCCTGCGTGAGATGATCATCCCTGGCAGCCTCGCCATCGCCCTACCCCTCGTCGTCGGCTTCATTGATGTCGAGGCGCTCGGGGGCTTGCTCGCCGGGGCGCTCGTCACCGGCTTCCTCCTGGCGATCTTCATGGCCAACGCCGGTGGTGCCTGGGACAACGCCAAGAAGTTCATCGAGTCGGGCGCCTACGGTGGCAAGGGAAGCCCCAGCCACACGGCCGCAGTCATCGGCGACACCGTCGGGGACCCGTTCAAGGACACCTCGGGCCCGGCTATGAACATCGTCATCAAGGTCATGACGATCGTCTCCCTGATCTTCGCCTCGGCCTTCATCGGATGAGCGACGTCTCCGTCGCTTCGTCCCCGCGCTAGGACGGGGTTGGTGGGATGATGCAGGTGAGCATGCGCCCGCGTTCTGTCGCCGGGCCGCAGAATCGGTCCCAGCTCAGCTCTATGCCAGAGATCACACTGATACGTCACGCCGAGTCCGAGGCGAACGCCGACGGCGTTTGGAATGGGAGAAACGACGGCGGGTTGAGCGAAGCCGGCGAGACCACCCTCGCGGCCCTCGGTGAGCGTCTCGGCAAGCAGCACTTCGATGTCGTCCTCAGCAGCCCACTGGCGCGAGCGGTGAGCACGGCCCGAGCCTTCTCCGACCAAGTGGAGATCGACGAGAGTCTCCTGGAGATCGATCTCGGCCGCTGGGAAGGCTCCAGTCGAGAAGAGATCGTGGCCACTGACGGTGACTATCTCCGGCGGGCGATGTCTGCGGGAGATCTGCCGATGGGTCATACCGGTGAGACGCTCAGGGAGGTCAGCCACCGCGCCATCGGCGCCATTGATGCCCTTGGCCGCCGTCTCGGTGATGGGAAGAGAGTCGCGGTCGTCACCCACGGTGGATTTCTCCAGGCGGTCCTCAATCGACATCTCGATGGTAGGTCGCGGAGGGTCCACTCCTTCGTGGCCAACACCTCGCTGCAGAGGCTGGTCTGGTCTCATCAGCGGCCCCGTCTTGCCGTGTTCAACGACACCGGGCATCTCGGGCCTCGATCGGCGACGGTGAAGAGTCATCTCGCGATGGGCGAGCCGGTGATGGCGCTGATCCGACATGGCCAGACGCGGGCCAACGTCGAGGGGAGGTGGCAGGGTCAGTCGGACTGGGGTCTCGATGAGACGGGAATCCGCCAAGCGGAAGCCCTCGGAGAATGGTACGGGAGGTTGCCCCTCGTCTATACGTCACCGGTGGGTCGCGCCCACAGCACGGCCAAGCATGTCGCGATGAACGACCCCTTGGTGGTAGACGGTCTGAAGGAGATCGACATGGGCCGCTGGGAGGGGCTGACGTCGGATGAGATCTTCGAGCGGTGGCCCGACTTGATGACAACGGTCTACAGGGATGGGGTCGACTTGAGGAGAGGTGTGGATGGGGAGAGTTGGGGCGAGCTCGCGGCCAGGTTCCGGCACACCGTCGAGAATCTCGTCCCAGCCGACGACGGGCCAACCGTGGTCGTCTCACATGGTGGCGCCATTCGCTCATATGTCTCTTCGCTCACCGAGACATTCGACACGCACTCGGAGTCCCTCTATACGCCCGCCAACACTTCGGTGACCCACGTGGCACTCACCCGGGAGGGCCCGTTGATCCTGGACTACTCCGTTGCCACCCATGTCGAGAGTCTGTCCGGAGGTGAGAGTGATGAATGAATACAACTCCCGGACTTACGCGCTGGTCAACCGTTGGGATCCCCAACATCTCAAGCGCATCGATCGCCTTCTTCCACTTCGCCCTGGTGATCGCGTGCTCGAGGTGGGTTGTGGCCAGGGTCATTTGACCACCCGTCTCGCAGACCGCGGAGTCGATGTGGTGGGCATCGACGCCAACCCGAATGCGCCGGAGGTGTCCGGTTCCGAGCGGGTGTTATGCATGAGAGCGGAGAGCCTGGAGTTCCCGGACGACGAGTTCGACGCCATCGTCTCGGTGCATGCGATCGAGCACATCCCAGGCCTCGAGCAGGCGGTAAGCGAGATGGCTCGTGTGTTGAAGCCAGGCGGTCAGGCGCTGTTCATCTACCCGGCCGAGCCAATCCAGGGCCTATATGCCGTGCCGACTTCGATCATCCTCCACGGCAATCCGTTGAAGGCACGCGAGGTCCACGTTCACCGACTCACCCCCTCGAAGGTTCGAGACATGATGCAATCGCACGGTTTGATCGAGACACATCACGAGTTCAACCTCCTGAAGACCCCGCAATTCATATCGGTATTCGCCAGGAAGCTGGAAACCGTCACAGCCGATTGATATCCGGGACAGGGCTAAGTTCAGGGCGTGTTCACCTGCCAGGACTGCGGCAAGGAGTTCGAGATGCGTCAGGACGTTCTCGATCGCTACCCCGGTTGGACCCCGCGTCAGTGCCTCGATTGCCGCAATGCCTCCGGACCGGTGGCCAAGCCCGGGGCAAAGTCCAAGAGTGGCGGTGGAGGGCGGAGTGTCACCAAGTCACGCGACCTAACTGTGGCCGAGGTTCTCGACACCTTCACGGAAGGCCCTGACACCGGTGTCTTCACCGACGGCGCCTCCGAGGGAAACCCCGGCCCCGGGGGTTGGGGTGCGGTGTACGTCGTAGCCGGTGAGATTCGCGACGAGGCGAAGGGCTCGGAGGCCCACACCACGAACAACAAGATGGAGCTCACGGCGATGGTCGCCGGGTTGAAGATGTTGCCCGCCGACTCGCAAATGCGGGTCTACACGGACTCGCAACTCGTGGTCAACATCATCACCAAGTGGGCCGATGGCTGGAAGGCGAGAGGCTGGACCAAGAAGTCGGCCGGCCCGATCGCCAACCTCGAGCTGGTCAAGGAGGCCCACGCCCTCTTCAAGGGGAGGCCTGGCGTGGAGTTGGTCTGGATCAAGGCTCACAGTGGGAGCAGGTGGAACGAGTACGCCGATTCCCTCGCCACCTCCTACCGCAGGCAAGAGCACTGACGGACGGCGGGTCGGTGACACCGGCCTTCTTGGAGCATTGGGCGAGTCTCGCCGACAGTGGGCCGTTGTATCAGCACCTCTGCAGACTGATCGCAGACGACGCCGAGTTGCTCGAGCTGGTGAACCGCATCGAGCACAAGCCCGAGCCGAACATCCTCTTCGCGGCGGTCCAGTACCTCCTGATGGAAGAGCCCGACCACCCGCTAGCTGCATACTTCCCCTCGATTGCGCCCGGACCGCCGCCTGGTCACCCGGTGGACGATCTCTTCCGTGATTACGCACTCACCCATCGGGATCAGATCGAGTCGATGGGACGGACCCGTTACACCCAGACCAATGAGGTGAGACGGTGCGTCGCCCTCCTTCCCCTGGCCATGTCCAGCGGCTTCGGGCGGTTTCATCTGGTCGATCTGGGGACGAGTGCCGGGCTGAATCTCGGGATGGACCGTTATCGATATCGCTGGAATCAGCTCCCCTGGGGTGGTCCCTCACCGATCACGCTGACCACGGAGTCCAGGGGCGTCGACCCGGTGCTATCGGACATCGAGATACTCAGGCGGATCGGGCTCGACCTCAATCCGTTGGACCCGAATGACCCCGACGCTCGGCGTTGGCTCGATGCCCTGATCTGGCCTGAGCAATTCGAGCGGCGGTCCCGGCTCCGAGCAGCCCTCGAGGTCATCGAGTCGGTGGATGTCGAGTTGGTCGCCGGCGATGCCCTTCAGACCCTGCCATGGGTCCTGGCCGGTCTCCCGGCGGGGGAGCCGTTAGTGCTCATGAACTCTTATGCCCTGATGCAACTCGAAGAAGAGGAGCGAGACAGGATCGCCGAGATCGTGTCCGACGGGCGACGAGCCCGGCCGATATTCAGAGTCTCGATCGAGGTGGCGATCGCCGAGGAGCTAGGCATCAACCTCGAGGTGGACGACGGGTCCGGGCTTCGGACAGTGGGCCGGACCCACCCTCATGGCGAGTGGATCGAGTTGTTCGACTCCTACGCCCGGCCGTAGACCGGCACGGCGGCTCCGTTCATGACACCGGACTCATCACCAAGCAGGAAATGGGCCACTGCCGCGATCTCGTCAGGTGTCGGCCAGTTCACATAGTCGGCGTATGGGAGGGAGCGTCTCGTCGCCGGCGTGTCGATGACGGAAGGCATCAGGACATTAGCGGTGACACCGGTCCCGTCGAGCTCCGCCGCCGCCGATCTGGCCAGTGTGACTACGCCCGATTTCGCGATGTTGAACGCCGCCTGTCCCGTGGGGTAGTCGAACACGGCACGGCTTCCCACCAGGACGATGCGACCCCAGCCCGCTTCCTTCAGGTATGGGATCGCCGCCCTGACCGAGTAGAACGCCGAGCGAAGGTTCAGGTCCAGCATCCGCTCGAAGCGGACGTCGTCGGTCTCTTCGATGTCACGGCCACCGGCCCACCCACCGACCAGGGCGCACAAGCCATGGATCGCCCCCCACTTGTCGGCGACATCCTTCATGAGGCTGTTGACAGCCTCTGCATTGGTGGCGTCGACCCTCATGAGCAGGAGCCGGTCCTCGTCGATCTCGAACTCGCTCTCGAATTGGGCAGCCTCCTCGGGGAGCAGGTAGGTGACCGCGAGCCGGTAGTCCTCGTATATGAGACGACGGACCAGGGCGGACCCCAGGCCACCCGTGCCTCCTGTGATTACGACTGTCTTTTCCATTGCTCCAATGATCTCCGGCTCACTCTAAGGCGGGGCCCGCATTTCGTCGCCAAAGAATCCACAGATCCGCGACATTGGTCCCGGTCGGCTCACATATCAGCAGATCCGACGTCCTCTCCAGATACGACGCAGAGTCACAATTCAGAATTGCAGGCAAAGGATCTCCGCCCCTCGCGACGGTGCTGCCGTCGACCAATGCGCCTGCCGAGCCGGAGACCCCATCCACACCGTCGGTGGCCAGGGCGGCGAAGATCGATCCCGTCCCCTGTATCCGCTGCGCCGCCAGAAGGGCGGCGTGAGTGTTGCGGCCCCCTCTCCCGTCCCCCGTGACCTCCAGGACAGGCTCGCCGACCGCCACAGTGAGCTCTGTCTCCGCCACGGACATGAGCCAGGCGACCCTGTCTTCCACCGGCCCGCCCAACCACTCCGAGCGGATGGTCGCCTTTAGGCCCGATGCCCGCCCTACACCCTGAGCGGCGTCATGGCCATCGGCGAGGAGGGTGACATGAGGCATCCGAGTGGCGGCTGGTGGCACCGAGATGGCCTCTCGCACCACCTCGGGGACCTCGATGCCGAATCGGCGGAGCAGCGTCAGGGCCTTCTCGGGTTCGTGCAGCCGGGGGATGGTCGGCCCGGATGCCACCACTCCTGGATCGGCTCCGGCGACGTCGCCGATCACGTACGTGTCGATCGGCTCCTTCGCCACACGACCAAGGCCCCCGGCCTTGAAGGAGGAAAGGTGACATCTGATGATGTTGATGTCCTCGATGTCGGCCGCATGACCCATCAAGCTCTCGTTGACCATTGCCACGAACTCCAACGGCACACCGGGGCGGGGCAGCTCGCACAGGGCCGAACCGCCGCCCGAGATGAGGGCGATGCACTTCTCCCCCTCGGGTACCCGAGCCACCGCCGCCAGGACGGCCCTTGCCGCCGCGACGCTCGCCGGCCCGGGAATGGGGTGGTCGCCAATGAGATGTTGCACACCGTCGGGGACGGGCTCTTCGTGATCCGAGACCACGACGCCTCCGGTGATCGGCATCACCTGCCCCACTCCACGTGTCATGGCGGCAGCCGCCTTGCCTATGGCGATGACATGGACCTTGTCATGTTGGTCTGACGTGAGTGCCTCTCTCACCAGCCGCTGTGGGTCGACAGCCTCCAAGGCGGCGTTGAGCCATGACAGCACCTTGGACCTGTCTTTTCGGTCGCGATGCAACACTGAATCGTCGAACCTGGTCACGTCAAAACCCGTTCGAGCCAACGGCCCCTCTCGTGGCTGCGCGCCGACTCGAGGTCTCCGATCGAGTCGACGTCGTGCAAGAGCCCTGTCGTGGCCAGGACGATCGAGTCGGGGGCTTGTGCCAGATGCCGGTGAAAGCTGGCGGCCCCATATTGGAAGCGAAAGGCTGCTCGGGTCCCGACGAGAGACGTGCCACCGTCGGCGGACGGGGATATCACTCCGGGCCCGGCTTCCAGCGCTCCGAGGGCTCTCTCGAGGTCTCGACCGGACAGGAGCGGCAAGTCGGCATGGATGACGATCCAGTCACATCTGGCCTCCATCGCCCAGGCCACACCGGCCTCGGCGGCGTCGTTGAGGCCGGTTCCGGGATCGGGTATCCAAGCAAGCCCTCGGGTCAACGACCACTCGGCGACCTCAGAATCGCCTGCCACGAGAAGAGGAAGCAACCCGGCCTCCAAGACCTTGTCTGCGGTGTGCTCCGCCAGGGCCTTGCCCAGCCCGATCCGGGCCGACTCGGACAGCCCATCCGACATCCGGCCCTTGCCCAGGCTGAACGACTTGACGGGGAGGATGGCGACGATCGGCACCATGTCGATCGTAGGAAGGAATAGGAGCACCCGATCGTGCGGTTGGCCGTGCTTGGAGACACAGATGGAGTTGAACAGTGCGTGCAACCTGGAACGGGGCCATTTTGGCGGAGAGCGACGACACCGTGGTGGTGGAGGGAAATCACTACTTCCCGGTCGACAGCATCAACG
The DNA here is from genome assembly GCA_963822895.1 of uncultured Acidobacteriota bacterium. GTDB lineage: Bacteria > Actinomycetota > Acidimicrobiia > Spongiisociales > ZC4RG35 > JARDZU01. The sequence goes on along the minus strand of CAWGJI010000026.1, from coordinate 13,693 downwards.
AGAGCCTGTTCGAGCCATCGAGCTCTCACACCGTCTGTCACTGGAAGGGCGAGGCCAGCTACTACGACGTCGTCGTCGATGGGAAGCGAAACTCTGATGCGGCCTGGTTCTATCCAGAGCCGTCCGACGCTGCTGCCAACATCAAGGACAGGGTTGCGTTTTGGCGTGGAGTGCGGGTCGAAGGCTGACCCTCAGGGCACTACCAGCACAGGCACCGGGCTGTGATGGCATAGACGGTCTGCCACAGACCCGAGCATGACCCGCTCGGCCAATCCCGATCCGCGTTTGCCGATGACCACAACGTCGACGTCTCTCGTCTCCACCACACTGATGATCTGGGTGACCGGGTCGCCCAACTCCTCGACCGTCTCGTAGTCGATGTCCTCGAGGTCCAGATGCTCGACGATCTCGTTCAGGATCTTCTGCTGTCCTTCTATCAGTGCCGCGGAGAGTGCCTCCGGTGATGGCGGCGCCCCACCGATTCCCCACCAGCCCTCCGGCGTGCGGACCACGGTGACGAAGAGCAGCTTCGCCTTCCGGGCACGCGCCACGGCGGTGGCAATCTCCGCCGCCCGGGTGCTGCCATCCGAGCCATCGATGCCGACCGCGATCGTCCTTGGTTGCCATTCCATCAGTTGCGATACCTCCGTTTCTGAACCTTAGGAGTCTCCCCACGACTGCGGAATTGAAAGCCTTACGAGAAGATGGCCATGGCCACGACCCCGACGAGGAGGCCATAGGCCCCTGCGACCAGGTCGTCGGCGGTGATGCCCAGACCGCCGGCGAGGCCCTCCGCCTGAGAGACGCCGGGGAATGGCTTCTTGGTTATGTCGGCCACCCGGAACGTCAAGAACGCCACGATGGCGGGCCATCCGAGCAGCCCGATCGTCGCCACCATCGTCCCCGCCGCCTCGTCTATGACGATCCACCCGGCGTCGCCCGTCGTCGGAGCCAGAGCCGAGGTCACCCATAGGCTGATCACTATGAGGGCTGCGGCGGCGATCAGCTGCGCCGGCCAGCCCCAGACGCTCCCAAGCCAAAGTGACAGCGCCAGCGTCACGAGGGCGCCCACCGTTCCCGAACCGGAATCGGATCCTCTCAATCGACCGAGGACGAGGCCCGATCCAAAGAGCGAGGCGATCAGGCGGTGCATCGAGGGCGAGGTTAAACACCCGGCGCGAGCACCCTCATCTCTCGGCTCCGTTCAGCTCAGTTCCGCCTCGGGGCGGGAGCCATTACTCTCTGGCGGATGGAACCCGCAACCAAGATATGGGTTGACGGCGAGTTCGTCGATTGGGACAACGCAACCGTCCACTTTCTCTCGCACGCGCTTCACTACGGCACCGGTGTCTTCGAGGGCATTCGCGCCTACAAGACACCCGAGGGCACCGCGGTATTCCGGCTCCACGAGCACATGGAGAGATTGGTCGCATCCGCTCATGCCTATGGCATTCCGATGAAGGAAACCGCAGAGGAGATGGATGAGGCTTGTCTGGAACTGCTCAGGGTCACCGAGCTCGAGTCGGCGTACATACGACCACTGGTCTTCCACGGCGTCGGCGGGTTCGGCCTGAATCCGGCGCACAGCCCGGTTCGCAATTTCATGGGTGCGTTCTACCTCGGCAGCTATCTCGGCGAGGAAGGCGTGGCCAACGGGATCGACGCCATGATCTCGAGTTGGCGGCGGATCTCGCATGCGAGCTTCATCCCGACCGCGAAGGGATCCGGCCAGTACCTGAACTCGGTGCTTGCCAAACAGGAGGCGGTCAGGGCCGGTTACGACGAGGCGATCATGCTCAACGACGCCGGATCGATCTCCGAAGGAAGTGGCATGAACCTCTTCACCGTGAGCAGGGGGAAGGTGGTCACGCCACCGGTTTCGGCCGGGATTCTCCAGGGGATCACCCGGGACACGATCATCGAGTTGTTGCGTGGCGAGGGCATCGAAGTGAACGAGTCGGAGTTGGCACGCGGAAGCATCTACACGGCCGATGAGGTCTTCTTGACCGGCACGGCTGCGGAAGTGACCCCGGTGCGGTCCATCGACGGGCGTGAGATCGGGACCGGCGAACCAGGCCCGGTCACGAGAAAGGCTCAAGAGATGTTCTCGGATCTGGTCGCGGCCAAGCTGCCCGACTATCGGGACTGGCTCAGCTTCGTCTGATGGGCCAACAGCCGAGTATCGAGATAACCGAATCGGACGCGCCCCGTGCGGTCCCGGAGCCACCTCCCCCACGGCCGTGGAGACCGGTCAAGCCGGGTTTGATCACGGCCCCGGAGCAGCTTCCGACCGGTGGTCTGTTCGGTCACATCGGGCCTGATACCGGTTGGGCCTATCGCATCATCGACGCCAACGACCTTCCCGAGGAGGACAAAGCCGTTCGTGATGTGATTGCCGCTCTGATGGGAGCGCGTGCGGCCATCTGGGGCAGAGGGCCGACGCGGGAGGACTTCGAGGCGGCCCTCGCCCTCTGTGGATACGGTTATGAGGCGGCGCCCGAGATCGTGGTGCGGAGGTCACGCTGGCTGAAAGCGGTCAGCCACGACGTCCGGCCGGGGGAGACCGCTGCGGCCGAGGTCGATGAGCCTTCATTCATGCTGACTCCCGAGCAGATCCGCCAGGCCTCTTCACGTACGCGGTGATGACTTCACTTTCAGCCGAGGCAGGCCGGCGATGAAGATCGTCCGTATCAAGGCCGGTGACGACATTGCCTACGGGGTGGCCGACACGGACGGTGTCCTCGTGTATCGAGGGACACCATTCGTCGCCTGGGAGCCCACCGAGACCGAAGTGCCGTGGGATCGGGTCCAGCTGTTATCGCCGGTGCTTCCCTCGAAGGTGGTTTGTGTGGGCAAGAATTACGAGGAGCACGCCGACGAGTTCGGTGGCCAGGTGCCCGAGGAGCCCCTGATCTTCCTCAAGCCCGCCACCTCGGTCGTCGGGCCGGACGCGTCTGTGGTGCACCCCGAGATCTCGAATGAGGTCCATCACGAGGCCGAGCTGGCAGTGGTGATCAGCCGGGTTGCTCGACACGTCAAGGCAGAGGACGCCTCCCAATTCATCTTCGGCTATACGGCGGCGAACGATGTGACGGCGCGGGACCTGCAACGCAAGGACGGGCAGTGGACCCGGGCCAAGGGATTCGACACCTTCTGCCCACTCGGCCCCGCCATCGAAACCGAGCTCGACCCATTGGAGAGGCTTGCCGTGATTTGCCGCGTCAACGGTGAGGTCCGTCAAGCCGGCTTCACCTCGGACATGGTGTTCGGCGTGGCTGAGATCATCGAGTTCGTCACCGCGGTGATGACCCTGCTTCCGGGTGACGTGATCCTCACCGGGACCCCCTCGGGGGTGAGCCAGGTCCTGCCCGGAGATGTCATGGAGGTCGAGGTCGACGGGATCGGCACCTTGCGCAATCCCGTGGTCAAGAGATGACGGTCCGGCTCCGAATCGCCCCATCGCCAACCGGGAACCTGCATGTCGGAACGGCCCGAGCCGCCCTGTTCAATTGGCTCTATGCCCGTCATTGCGACGGCGTCTTCATCGTCAGGGTCGACGACACCGATCGGGAGAGATCCACTGCCGAGTTCGAGCAGGACATCCTCGACTCACTTCGATGGCTCGGGCTCGATTGGGACGAGGGCGTCGGTGTCGGCGGGCCCCATGGCTCGTATCGCCAATCGGATCGGTTCGAGAGGTACCGGGAGGTGGCGTCGGCCCTGGTCAGCTCCGGAGATGCCTACTACGACGACCGATCCCCGGACGAGTTGGAGCGTCTCCGGCAAAAGGCTCAGGCCGATCGACTGCATCCTGGTCACTACATCAGACGGCCCGAGACCCCTTCCGATCGTGGTGTGATCAGGATGGCCGTGCCGCAGGGTGAGGCGATCCGGTTCGACGACTTGGTCCGTGGTGAGATGAGCTTCGAGACGAGGGACGTCGATGACTTCGTCATCCTCCGTAGCGACGGGACACCGACCTACCACCTCGCCTCGACGGTCGACGACGTCGATTATGAGATAACCCATGTGGCCCGGGGCGAAGACCTGCTTCCATCGACGCCCAAGCACGTCCTGCTGACGCGGGCGATGGGAGCCGACCAGCCCCAATACGCCCATCTTCCCCTCCTGTTCGGGACCGACGGCAAGAAGCTCTCCAAGCGTCACGGTGCGACGTCGTTGTCGACCTACCGCGATGAGGGGTTTCTCGCCGATGCCGTCTTCAACTACCTGGCTCTGTTGGGTTGGTCCATCGACGGGGAGACCACGGTCTTCAGCCGTGACCAGGCGGTGGCCGCTTTCGACCTGGTGGATGTCTCCAAGAACCCCGCCGTGTTCGATCCGGACAAGCTGGCCTGGATGAATGGCGAGTACATCCGCGCCATGCCCCTCGAGGGCTTCGTCGAGGCGGTGCGCCCCCATGTGGAGGCGGCGGTGGGCCGGGACCTCGAGGAGGCCGAGTGGGAGCGCTTCAGGATGGTGGCCGCCCTGGTCCAGGAGCGGACCAAATTGCTGCCGGAGGCGGGTGAGCAGGTCGTGTTCCTTTTCGAGGACTTCGACGATTACGACGCCACGTCGTGGGAGAAGGTCATGGGCAAGGAGGGCGTCTTGGACATCGTCCAGGCCGCCCATGAGCGGCTGGCCGGTATCGACGCATGGTCGGGTGCCGAGATCGAGACGACCCTGAGGTCACTTCTCGAGGAGTTGGGCATCGGTCTTGGAAAGGGTCTCCAGCCACTGCGGGTGGCGGTGACCGGCTCCTCGGTCAGCCCACCGTTGTTCGAGTCGATGGCCGCACTCGGCAAAGTCCGAACATTGGAGCGTCTCTCCCGGGCTTTGGAGACGCTGGGGAGCCACTGACCGCGACACCGGGTATCGGGGCCACACCATTAACCTCTCCCCGTCACCAGGTCCCGTCGTCCAGAGGCCTAGGACGCCGGCCTTTCAAGCCGGAAACGCCGGTTCGAATCCGGTCGGGACTGCTGACTCTTCCCCCTGGTCAGGGGGTTTTCGGGGGATGTGTCGGTGTCTTCCTCGTCGGTTTGGGCCGCTCCTGGGCCGCTCCAGCCCTCGGCCAGCTCGTCGAGACGGTCGGCGGTTCGACTGTCGAGACCTTCCATGAGATGGCCGTATCTGTCCATAGTGACCTGGATCGAGGAGTGTCCGAGGCGGGTCTGAATGGTTTTGGGATGCTCGCCGGCGGCGATCAGCCATGAGGCTTGGGTGTGACGGAGGTCATGTGGCACGCAGGGCTGGCCCACGGATTCGGCGATGGCTTTACGCCAGATCCGACTGAACGACCCGCGACGGAGGAACCCGCCTTGATCGGTGGTCCACACCAGACCATCGACCGGTGGATGGGAGTGGAAGTGGATGCCGAGAGCCTCGGTGACGATCTTGGGGAGGGTGATGGTCCGCTCCGATGCTGCGGTCTTGGGCACACCTAACCGTGGTGGTTCTCGGGCTGCTTCGATGAGAGCCGTGCGGACGGTGAGCCGGCGTCGGAGCATGTCGATGTTGGCGACGAGGAGTCCGGCGAGCTCTCCCCAGCGGAGTCCGGTATAGGCGGCGACGATGGGCAACGACCGGTATCGGGTGGGCATCGCTTCGGCGAGTTGTTCGACTTGGTGTGGGTCGAGGAGACGCATGTCGGACCGGCGCGGGGTGGGCAGTTGGATGCCGTTGGCTGGTGAGGTGAGGATGCGACGGTCTTTGACCGCTTGGTTGAGGGTGAGTCTGACCCAACGCATGGTCTTGGCAACAGTTTCGGGGGCGTATCCGGCTGCGGTGAGGTCGGCGATGACTCCGCGAAGAAGTTCGGTGCTGAGTCGGCTGAGAGGAACGTCACCGATGAGCTTGACGGCTCGGACATGACATGCCCGATAGGTTTCGGCGGTTCGGACGGCGACGTGGACCCGGCTGGCTTGGAGGTGTTCGGAGTATTCGGCCCAAGGAACTCTTCCTAGGGCGGGGTCGACCCATTCGCCGCGGTCGAGTTTTACCAGTTGGGCACTCAGCCAGCGTTCGGCGTCGATCTTCCGGTCGAAGCTCTTCGATCGTTCCCGACCGTCGAGGCCGTAGTAGCGGGCCCGCCACGGTGTGGAGCGGTCGGGTCGGTGTTGGATCCATCCTCTCATCGGCGTGCCATCCCCAGCCGAGCTTTCCACCGCGACACTACCGGCAAGCCGAGAAAGCACGTTCTCGGTGTCGTCCTCATCGTTCCTCTCCGAGTTGTAGCTCGATCCATGCTTCGACGTCCCGACGGCGGTAGCGGAGATGCCGGCCCACTCTGAGTCCCGGTGGTCCCTGACTGCGATGCCGCCAGGTGTAGATGGTGGCGAGGGGAACGCTGAGATAGTCGGCGAGCTCTTGTGCGCTGAGCAGCCGATCGAGTGGTCTGATCTCTGAGTGTTCCATTGGGTTCATAGATATTTCTAGCTAATCCTAGCTATACTAACACTAACCAACTAGTCTGAGAAGGGATGTCTCCGCTTCACCGTCGTCCGGGCCCTCCTTTGGCCCACTGATCACGATGTCTTCCACGTCAGTCACCCGCTTCTCGTTGCCAGGTCGATCCTTCCGCACACATATGCATCTTCTGGATGCGGAGGGTTGAGGCCATGCAATCGTTGGGGAAGCTCGTGGCGTCGCAGGCTTCGTATTACACCGAGCAGCTTCGTCATTCGGTCGGTGAGGATGTTCCGGTCCTCCGTCGTGGGGCGAATGGGGGACGGGGGGATTACTACGCAGGTCATGAGTCGCCGTCGCGGTGGATGGGTTCGGGTCTCAACCGGCTCGACCTCGAGGCAGGTGCTGCGGTGGACCCGGAGGTGTTCACCGGGCTGATGGCCCATCGAACACGTGATGGGGAGAAGATGAAGGTGCCGCGCAGTCACGGCAACGTGGCTGGGTTCGATCACACCTTCTCGGCTCCGAAGTCGGTGTCGCTGCTCTACGCGTATGGCAGCAACGAGATCCGGTCTGCGGTGGTGGCAGCTCACCGGCGGGCGGTCTCAGACGCGGTCGACTACATGGAGGAACGCTGCGCCCGCTCCCGGATCAGCCACCACTACACCGACTCTGCTGGGAAGTCCGGGTCCACTTCCCGGCAGGTGGCATCGGAGGGGTATGTGGCCGCCGGGTTCGACCATTTCACTTCACGGGCCAATGACCCTCAGGTGCACACCCATGTGGTGGTGATCAACCGGGTGTGGGCGGAAGGCGGCTGGCGGGCGGTCCACGCCAAGCTTGCCTACGCCCATCTCAAAGCGGGCGGAACCGTCTACCAGTCCGCTCTCCGCGCAGAGCTCACCCAACGGCTCGGGGTGTCCTGGCAGGCGGTCCATGACGGCATGGCCGACATCACCGGTTTCACCCCCGAGCTGTTACGGCATTACTCGACCCGGCGTGAGGAGATCGAAGAAGCCGTAGCCAGATATGTGGCAGAGACCGGGAAGGCGGCGCATCCTCGGGTCTACCAGAAGTTCACCTTGGAGACCCGCCAACCCAAGGCCTATCCGCGAGGCGAACCGGCGGTGACCCAGGAGATGAAGGACTACGGAATCACCACCGACATCGTCGAGCATTGGGACCAGCTTGCCCGCACCGCGCCCGAAGAAGTCAAGGCTGTCGTCCGCAACTCGGTGAGAGTGGCAACACCGGGCCGGCCCGGAATGGTTGAGGTGGATTCGTGGACGGCGGGGCGGATCGTGGAGCGGCTGGCGGACCGTCAGGCGTTGTTCACTGAAAGAGACCTTCTCCCCGACGTGGCTGCGGTTCATCCCGAGGGCGCCACACCAGCCGATCTGGTCGGTTCGGCACATCGGGTACTCGAGGTCGCACTCGAATCCGGAGAGGTGGTCCGGGTTCTCCCACACCGGGGCCCCGAGCAGCGTCTTCCCGAGGGGATCGACCTTTCCGACGACGAGCTGGCAATCCTCCATCACCTCACCCCCTACGCCGATCCCATTGGCAGTGGCTCGGATAGGATGCTGCCGGGAGAGGCCCGCTACACCACCCGAATCCAACTGCAGCGGGAGCGGCGGATCCTCGACGCAGTCAACACGTCATCCCCGGTAAGAGTCGACCGGGACACTCTTGAGGCAGCTATCGAGGACCGAGATCTTGTCGACGGGCAAGCCACCGCGGTGAGACATCTCACGGACCTGAATGGCCGGATTGTGACGTTGGTGGGGCCGGGAGGCTCCGGCAAGACACATGCCGTCGGCGTCTACGCCGACGCAGCCCGCATCGCCGGCTACCACGTCATCGGCGTGGCGACTTCGGCTACTGCAGCGCGGAGACTCGGCGAGGAGCTGGCTGGTTCGTGGTCGGGGACGATCGCCATGATGCGGTATCAACTCGACACCTACCACACTCAACTTGCGGCAGGCACCGTGATCGTCGTCGATGAGGCGTCGATGGTGTCCACCCGGGATCTGGCTTGGCTCGTCTATCAATCAGGCCAGTGTGACGGAAGGATCGTCCTGGTGGGAGATCCGAAACAGCTCCCCTCCATCGACTCCGGAGGTCTCTTCCACCGGATCGTCGCCGACGGACACGGAGTGGTCACCGACCTAGCCGCGGTCAACCAGCGACAGACCCACGAAGTCGACCGTCATGCCCTCGACCAACTCCGCCACGGCGAAATCGAGTCGGCAGTCCATGACTACACCCAAGCCAAGCGTCTCCACCTCGGCAACGACGAATACTCGACCAAGGCGGCAATGGTGGAAGCCTGGTGGACCGACGCCCGAACCCAGGGGGTCGACCAGGTGCGGATGCTGGCCTCACGACGCGACGAGGTCGCCATGCTCAACCAGCTCGCCAGAGTCCACATGGAGGCCGAAGGACATCTTCAAGGGCCGATTCTCGTCAACAGGTGGGGCACCGAATTCCAAGCAGGCGACCGGATCGTGGTCCGGGACAACTGGTATGCCCACTCCGATCTCCGAAACGGCCAGACCGGAACCATCACCACCATCAAGCCTGACACGGAATGCGTGGTGTTTCGTCGTGACATAGATGGGGCCGACGTCGAACTCCCGGGGTCGTATGTGGATTCGAGTGTCGACCATGCCTATGCCCAGACCATCCACTCTGCCCAAGGCCAAACCTTCCGCACCACCCATCTGTACGTGGACGCGGGCGTCGCCGCCGAGCATGGCTACACCGGCCTGTCCCGAGCCCGAGGCGAAACCCATTTGTGGGTCAACGCCAGCCGGACCATTGACGGACGCTGCATCCAATCCAACGGCTGGCCCGCCTACGAACCACCCATCGACTCGCTGGTCCGACAGCTCACGAGAACTGTCGTCCGACCACCCGCAAGCTTCCAAGGTGTTGCCGGGGAGGCCGCAAACGACCAGCAACTCAACCAGTGGCTCGGAGACCTCGAGTCGGCGATCCGCAATAGTCCACTCGGCGTGCGACTGGACATCGAAGACCTGCCCCGGGTTGAAGACGCCATCGTTGAGGCAGAGGACGCCGCGAGAAGATTAGGCACCGACGGATCCCGAAACCAAGTCCAATACCTCCAAGACCAACGCCAGCACCTTTTCGACCTGGTCGCGGTGCGAGAGGCGTGGGTTGAAGCCCATGCTGACTTCCTCCACACCCACACCGCCATCAAAGACGAGCTGGCAGCCCGGATCACAGCCCTCGCCATCAGCTACCAGCTGAACCCACCAGGAGACGTTCTCGAAGCGATAGGCCCACGACCCTCCAAGACTGTCGACGCCAAGAGATGGGACGCTGCAGTCATCCACCACGCGCAAGCACGCATCAAACTGGGACTAGCCGTTGACCTGACCGATCCCGCAGTCCTCGAGGCTGCCTCCTGGAGAACCGCCGTCAACGACTACCACCCACAACCTGAATTCGAGCAAAGACCAGTGCTGAGGATGGTCGGATGACTCGAGAAGAGTTCAGACGGCGGGTTGATCGGCGGAGTCGAAATGACGGGTAGCCACCTCGGCGTCGCCTTCGAGCATCGCAGTGAACATCTCATCGAGATGGCCAGCAGTCTCCCAAGACAACCACCGGTCGCCACAAGAGGGACACTCCTCCATAGGGACTTCGAGGACCAGAGCGACCTTGCCTTCTCGTTCGGTCACCTTGGCCCTCCGAACCGGAATCCGGTCCTGTTGGCCACAACGTTCAAATAACATCAGCGTCTCTCACGATAGTCCGAGGACCACCTGTCCCCATGGGGCTCGTATACGGTGACTATCCGCTCTTCCCAACTCCGGGCATCCGCGACCACCACAACCAATTGGGCGGATGCTTCCAGTCGACCAGGGAGTATCCGAAGTGGATCAGCGAGCATGCTTTCGACAAGCTCCGGTTGATCGACTGCATGTTCGCCGAGTTCGACCTGGAGTCGGCTGAGGTGAATAGAAGAGACCGAGCTCGACCCTGACGTGTTGATGGAGCTGCTGTTGCTCAGACCTTCGACGAGGAACCGCGGCCACCCGCCCATCATCGCATCAGCCACTCGCCCGGTACAGGACCACCCCGCTGCAATCGTCTGGCCGTGTACAGGGTTGTTCCCCTCCGTCACAGCCTCTCGTAACATCGACGGAGTAAGCAAACCAGACCTGCCAGAGGAGATCCTCGACGAGATCCGCCGTGAGTACCCGCCCATCCTCACCACAGCACACGTAGCCGAGATGATGCACTCCACCATCGGCGACATCCGAGACAAAGTGCACCGAGGCGAGCTACCGGCGGTGAGGTGGGGACAACAGTTCCGATTCTTCAGAGAAGAAGTCATCGCCGCCATGACCAGATTCCAGCCTGGCGATATGACTCCCACCCAAGAGGAATCCGAGCAAGTCGAGCAGGGATAGCGGCATGGAGGAGATCGAATACGAGGACTGGGATCCCGAAGTGCCACCGGTAATGGACACCAGAGAACTCGCCGAGCTTCTACACACCAACGAACAGATCATCCGAGCCTGGGTCAGAGAAGGGACCATCCCCGCACACCGAAAACCCGGTGGCCGCAAATACAACTTCATCCGCCACGAAATCTTCAACTGGCTCACCACCAACCGCTACCTCCCAGGAGCCAGCGACCACACCTGACATGTCCCTCACTGCATGCTCGTCTCTGACTAGCGGACGGTTGATCTCATGTCGCCAATCGTTCACCGTCCTATCTTGCATGGCCGAGTCCTGCTGGAGCGCGCGTCAGAGACGGGCGCAACAGGCCCACCCAAAGCATCGTCGTGCGAATCGCCCACACCGTTGGCCAACTAGCAACCTGGCCTCGGTCTGGCAACCAGTTCTGTGGCTAGTCGGCTGACCTATTCGCTGCTCTTTCGCAGTATGATCTGGAAGTCGCGCAGAACTCTGCAACCCGCTGTTTCTCGCATCGTGTACAAATAGGATGTTGCGTTCCAATGTGACGTGGCCATAAAGAGAGCGAGGACAGCAATCCCGTGCTCAAGGGCCGTGAGTATCCATGTGATCGATGGTGAAACAGAGCCGATCAACGCGGAGCGTTGGTTTGTCAACTTATGGGAAGCGTACGCCGGAGCCATCTATGCTTTCGCAGCTAGACGCATTTCCCAGAGTTGTGTCGAAGATGTCGTAGCGGACACCTTCTTGGTTGCCTGGAGGCGTCGCGACGACGTCCCAGACAAAGCGTTGCCATGGCTGTACGGGGTCGCCGGCAATGTCGTGCGACAAAGCTACCGGAACGACGATCGCTGGCGAAGGCTGCTGGAGCGCATCGGTGCCGAGACCCCAAGCGCCGTTGCTTCGTCGGAGAATGAGCTATCACTCGAATTTAGAGACGCTCTAGCAGTAATGGATTGGGAGGAGCGCGAGATCCTCCTTCTGGTTGGATGGGAGGGCCTTACCCGTCGTGAAGTGGCCGACGTGCTCGGCACCACGCCTTCCGCCGCCCGTATGCGTTTATCAAGGGCTAGAAGGCGATTCGAGGAGATCCTGAAGAAGCAGGAGATAGGGAGCGAGGAATGACATTGCGTGACTTACGGAACCAAAACCCTGTATCCACAAAAGAGGCGAATCGATGGAGATATGGCGCAGAAGGCGCTGCAACCTTCACCCGTGTGTCTGAGCAAATAGGTCTCCATCTCGATCTGGACGATTCATCACTTAGGAGTCCGGCTCCCGCAGCTCCACGATGGAGGCCCACTGCTGGGTGGACGGTGGCAGTTGCTTCAGCCGTACTCGTATTGGTGCTCGGAGCCCTGCCCGCACTTTTGACCAATCGAGGCCCATTAGACGATGGTATTTCAAACGAGATATCCTTAGATTCTGGGGTGAGTTCTCAGGGCTCACAATGGCCCCGGGAGCAACCACCAACGTTGGAGTTCGCCACATCACAGGGTACTGGTTCGAATCTATGACCGTTCGCTATCTGGATGATGAAGTAATCACCTGGAGTCTTCCGATGGAGTTGCCGATTGAAGACAGCGCCGCGAAGCTGCAGGGTTGGATCGTCGCTCCTCCAGATCGGGCGTCTCTTGGGAGCGACTTCGTGTTCGTACAAGGGGAACCGACCACGTGGTTTGATGAGTCGGAGCTCATGGATACGGTGTCAGACGGCATTAAGACAGCTTGGATCTATGTTAAGAGAACTTCGCCGGCTGGCAGCTACTTGGTCTTTGAGACCGACGGCTGGCTCATGTGGCTTTACACACCGCAGACCTTCTCCCGGGACCAGGTGACTTCTTGGCTCGAAAGTGTCAATGTCTCAGAAGACCCGTCGGGATGGCCAACGATCGACGTCGCTTCCCCGTTACGCCTTGCCTTTCCGAGCGAGTTCCCGCCGATGAGCATCGAGGTCTCGCATCCCGGCTTCACCCTCACGCTTTTCCCGGCCGGCTGCCAAGATATGGCTGCAGAAAGCGAGTCTGCTGGTGGAACATACGTGGTCAAGTGTATTGACGAATCTGCAAGACGCGTCGATGTGTCCATACATGACACGACCTATGGCTCCGCCTCGGCGGTGGCTCGGAGCATTGCTGTTGCCAATCAAGATGTCGCCACGCTAACCGATCAATAAGACAGCAACCGTTGTGCCCGCGAGTGCGAAGCTAGACCCGGCCCATCGGGCTCGGGCCGCAAAAACCTCGAGAGCCTCCATCCAACCGTCATCGCGATGCAATCCGAGGCGTGCAAACGGAAGCAGCCCACGACCAAAACCAAACCCAATGCCAAGAGCCAACGAATTCGTTAAAGAAGTCAGCCCCAATCCTGTGGCCACCCAAATGGTGTACGGAGATGCGGCCGTGATGTAGGTCACCATACCTGCCCCCATTTGCAGTCCGAAGAGGAAGCCGGCCCGTCGATGCCCGGCGCTGAAAATATGGGGAGGTACCTGCCGTCTTGGGCTCGGAATGGGCCACGGAGCGACACCGGTATCCACCAGCAGTGCGGACACTCCGATCGCCAGAAAGGCTCCGGCCCTCAGGTCCCTTGAAACCCAAACACTGAGCATGCTCACGCCCTGCAAAGCGATTTGTATGATCACAGCCCCAACGACCGACCCGACGAGATACAACGCTGCGTTACGCCTCGGTCTCGACCCACGGCTCCCGGCCGGGATTAGCGCTACAGCGCTGTTGTAAGTTCAGGTCGAACCTGACAGGGATACCCCGGCGCCCGCACCTGCCGTGAAAAGCACTAGAGGGGCGACAAGGGTGGAGCCCCATCCACG
>CAWGJI010000025.1:0-25981 GCA_963822895.1 uncultured Acidobacteriota bacterium | reverse complement strand
CAGCCCGGGTTCGATTCAGAAACCCGCTGCCGCCGGCGACGCCGGTCTCGGTGTCGGTGAGCGAGGCGGAGGAGGTCGTCGATGTTGCCGTTGCCGCCGACGAAGTCGAGTATCTGAGCGCGCGAATCACTCTCGGGGAGCGGTAACCCAATGGAGAGGCCAGAAGTCGAATCTTCCAAGAAGGAACAAGAGCTCATTGCCCGGGCACAGGCCGGTGACAAGGCGGCATTCTCGGCCCTGGTTCGTGAGCATGGAAACGAGGTCTACACCTTGGCTCGAAGATTGGTAGGCGACCCCCATCTCGCCGCCGATGTGGCGCAGGAGACCTTGATTCGCGCCTGGAAGTCCCTCCCCGGGTTCCGCGGTGAGGCCGCTCTCTCCACCTGGCTCCATCGGATCACGGTCAACACCGCATGGACCCAGCGCAACCGAGCAAAGCGACACCGGGGCAAGTCACTCGACGAGGTCGCTGAGTTGGCTGCCCCATATGGACCCGAGCACCCGGAGGTCGCCGGGGAGATACTCGAGTTGCGAGGGCGCCTGCGAGCAGCGTTCGACTCACTGCCCGACTCTCATCGTCAGGTGGTCGTGCTCAAGGACGTCTACGGGTGGTCCCATGCCGAGATCGCCGAGACGATGGGGATTTCGGTGTCGGCGGCAAAGGTCCGTCTTCACCGGGCTCGCGGCCGGCTCGCCCGTAAACTGGAGGAGTCGGCGTGAGACTGGCATGTGAGTTGGCGGCACCATTCATCGCCAACAGTGCGGTCGACGGTGGCGAGGTCATCGCCCTGTTTCGGCGTCACAGTGAGGAGTGCCTCAAGTGCCAGGCCAGGCACGCCGCAATGTCCCGGGCGGCTCGCGAGCTTCAGGCGATGTCGAATGAGTCCTATCGGGCTCCGCTGGATCTGGAGTGGCGGGTCATGTCGTCGCTCGACGGCGAGTTGGCGCTGGCCAGGACATGGCGAACCCCGGTGGCCCTGGTTGCCGCAGCGGCGTCCATGGCGGCAGCCGTTTTGATCTGGCGGTTTCGGCCCCGCGCTCACGCCTGAGTCGTCAGCCGCGCCTGCCAACTCGGGACACGCGGGCCTTGAGCTCCCTCATGAATGAGGCGAACACGAATGTGTCCCTCCTCCCGTCGACGATCGTCCGCCCACCCTGCGCCGACAGGGTGTGGATCCCGTCCCGGTACCGGCCGGTCGCCGGTGGCCCTATTCGGGCGACCTCGGTTTCGCTGAAATCGTCCGGAGTCAACAAGTCGACTCGGTTGATCGTCACACCGCCCCCATAGCTGGCGGACCCATCCTGGGCGGGTCGGAACAACATGCCGTCGTGCATGAAGGGCGTTCCCCCGGGTCGACTCGAGGAGATGTTGGTCTTCACGGGATTCAGGAGATGTGGCTCCCACGGCCCGGCCAGTCGGGGGGCGTGAAAGACATGGAGCTTTGTGTTGGCATGACCGCCTTCCACGGTGCAGAACAGCCACCAGCGATCGTCATGATGGACGATGGTCGGGTCGAGGGCGGCGATGCCGTCCAGGAACGTGGATTCGAGCTCCCATCGATCGGGGAAGTCGACGGCTCGGTAAAGCCGGAGCTGGTTGGCCTGGTAGGTCTCGGGAATGCAGTAGATGACTCCGTCGTCTTCGACTAGATAGGGATACGAGGCGTGAACGCCGGTGTCCAGCACTTCCCTGGCCTTGGCGTCGCCATCCAACTCGATTGCCGAGATCACCCCACGATGGGTTTCGTGCCGATAGTCCTCGACCAGGACGATTCCGGTGCGCCCGGATGGGTCGGGGAACGGGTCGGCCAGATAGCGGCCCTTGCCTTGCTCGCGGGCCCACCGTATGGGCGGTGTGCTCCCCTCGAGGAAGGCGGCGATGGGGGCTTCGGTGAAGCCCACCGTCCAGATCGAGGCCCGGGTCAGCCCGCGCCACTGCGATCCGAGGAATCGCAGCGCCTGCCGGATGAGGAACCGTGTCATGGTCCAGTTGCCGGGGGAACGACGGACGCGGGCGTCGGTATGGGAGGGCTCGCCGGTGACCACGCTGTCGTCGCCGCCGAGTAGACGCTTGACTGCGGTCGCCACGAAGTCCGCTGATCCGAAGAATGCATCATCACGTGTTCTCCGATATGAGTGGGCAGTGACTCGGAACGCGCCCCGATGGAGGACCGTCCCACCGTCCAGCCGCTCCGTGATCCTTTGGATGATCGCTCCCATCGCCCGCTCACCTTCGACGATCTCCCAAAAGCCGGGTGGCTGCCCCCTATAAGTCCGCTCGTCTCCGTGATGAAAGGACCACACCCCGTATCTGGCCGCCTCCAGGATCTCGCCCTTGATGATGCCGAAGGCGAAGCGGATGATCAGGTCGAGGCCGGAGTTGCGGATGATGTCGAGATCCTCGGGTGCGAAGCGCTCGGCGTATCTCCCCACGGGCTGGGTGGCACATGACACTCTGGGCACGTCGCCGAGACTGACACTGAGATCGACACCCCGCGAGGCCCGAGAACGTCGCTCGATGTAGCCCTTGTTGTAGAGATTCCACAGCAGATGACGCGGATCCCGTAACAACGCCCTTAGCCGGCCTGCCCTCCGACGCTCGCCCGAAGGCACCATGAGCAGGGCGATCTCGACCCTGGGGGCGAGGTCGAGGAGATGCTGGATGGCCTTGGCCTGCCATGCGGGGAAGCTGAGCCCGTTACACATGATGCCGATACGGAGGGGGCTCCCGGGTGCTGACGGCATCACCGGCAGGGTAGCCCCGATACCGGCTTGACCCGGTTTCGGGCCATTTGGCCCTGGTAGGCCCGCCGCCCATGTCATAGATCTGCGGTCATGGCAGAAAGGAGGCCAGCATGAGGGTTTTGGTCGCCACAGCGAGCAAGCACGGTGCGACGGCAGAGATCGGGCGGGCCATCGGCGATGTGCTCGTCAACGAGGGCCTGGAAGTGCGGGAGCTGGCGCCGGAGGACGTGGCGGCGGTGGACGGATTCGACGCCGTGGTCCTCGGAAGTGCCGTCTATGCCGGTCACTGGATGCATTCCGCCATCGAGTTGGCGGAGGAGTTCGAGAGTGACCTCAGTCGTCGACCTACCTGGATCTTCTCGAGTGGCCCGGTGGGAGACCCGCCGAAGCCCGATGAGGACCCGGTCGATGTGGGCCATATTCGAGAGCTGACGGGAGCGAGGGGCCACGTCGTCTTTGCCGGGAAGCTGGACAAGCGGCAGCTCGGCTTCGGAGAACGGGCCATTGCTACCGCGTTCCGGGCCCCGGAGGGCGACTTCAGGGACTGGGAGGAGGTTCGGACCTGGGCCACCGGGATCGCAGAGCAGCTGAAGGCATCGGTGTCCTGACCAACTGTCAGGTGCCGATGTCTCGCCTGTTGAACGCAATCGCGCCAATGCCAACGAGGATCAGGGCGCTGGCGATCAACACCAACGTCTTGGCAGGGTCGAGCCCATCCTTGAGCACCGCAGCCCCGTCGTAATAGTTGAAGAACGAGAGGTTCTCCAGCCAGGCGAGCCCCTCGACCTGAGGTATCACGGTGTCGGCGAAGTAGGCGAACACGGCGACGGCGGCGCTCACGCCGAGCACGACTCCGCGTCGGCCACGCACCGCCCCCACCATGAGGGCGAGAGACCCGAAGACCACCGCTAGCAGCGCCAGCTGGAGACTCGACGCGGCGATGTTGCCAATTTGGATCTCCAGACCGACGGGGGCTCGCAGACCCAGGACCACCACCAAGACGACGGCGGCGGCGCCAAAGCCTGCGACGGCCATAGCGGCTGCCCTCTGCAGGAAGACCGAGGTGCGGCTCACGGGCTGGGTGATCGTCAGCTCCAGGGTTCCCGCCTCCTCGTCACCGGCGAGGTAGCGGGTTCCGACCGCGATCGCGAAGACGATCGTCAGGATGGGCACGACGAGCCCGTACACGGTTGCCCCGAGATATCCGGAGGGGCTGGAGATATCGGTCCAACCAAAAGCCTGCAGCAGGTCAGGCGGGAAGGTGTCGAGCATTCCCGCGAAGGTGTCGGGCTCGACCACGGCGAAGAAGCCCGTGTACACGGCGGCGGCAGCACCGAGCCCGATCCCCCAGCCCAGGAATGCGCGGCGCTGATCCCAAAGGCTCTTGGTGAGGATCTCAGGCCACATGTGCGCCGCCGCCTCCCTCGTAGAACGTGAAGAACATCTGCTCCAGGTCGGGCTCCTCGGATTGGATGGAAACCACCTCGAAACGGGAGGCCGCCTTGATGAGCTCGTCGGCCCACCCCGTGAGAGTGCAGCGCAAAGTCGAGTTCTCGAGGGCTACGTCCTCGATTCCCTGAACCGAGTCGAAGGAGCCGGGCGGGACGTGCCCATTGAAACTGATCGTGACGTGGCGTATCGCCCTGGCCCGGAGCGTCTCGACGTCCTCGACGGCTGCCAGACGCCCATCCCGGATGATGCCCACCCGATCTGCGATCGCCTGGACCTCGCTGAGCACGTGTGACGACATGAAGACCGTCTGACCCTGCTCGGCCGCCTCACCGATGAGCGTGTGGACTTCCCGCTGCATCAGAGGGTCGAGCCCGCTGGTCGGCTCGTCGAGGATCAGTAACTCTGGTTGGTGCATGAACGCCTGGATGAGCCCGACCTTTTGCCGATTTCCCTTGGACAGTGACCTGATGAGGATGTCCGCGTCGAGTTCGAATCGATCGATGAGCTCGTCGATGCGATGCCGATCGACTCCGCCCCTCAACGCGGCGAGATGGTCGAGGAGATGACGGGAGTCCTGGCGGCCATCGACGATGAAGTCACCAGGTAGGTAGCCGACCCGTCGTCTCAATCGAACCCCATCCGCGCGGGGATCGAGGTCCAGGACACGAGCCTGGCCCGAGGTCGGTCGGAGGACGTCCAGAAGCAGTCGGATCGTCGTTGTCTTCCCGGCACCGTTTGGTCCCAGGAACCCGTAGACCTCACCGGAGCGAACTTCCATGTCGAGGCCGTCGAGCCCGCGGCGCTTGCCATAGAACTTGGTGAGTGCCTCGGTTGTGATCACCGCGTTTGTGATGAAGCCCCCCAATGCCCGCCAAGGACCGTCCGTGTATATCCGGTCGCAGATGCTAACTGGCAGCTGATTTGTGCCGACCCGGCGTCTTGGCCGCTCGTCGTATTGGTTTAGCATCCCGTCCCACGGCGATGGGGCTCGCCGAGAACCGCCCAACGGCTGATGGCTCCTGTGTCATTTATCGGGATGGTGTATGGAGCCGGATTCGACAACGCGGCATAGGGCTCGTCTCGGCCTAGGAGCCCGAGCTGGGATCGCGGTGGCGTGCGGAGGGCTGCTGGGATCGGCGATTCGCTACGGCGTCACCGTCGCATTGCCGCTCCGTGCCGGGTCATTTCCCCTCGCTCTTCTGATCGTAAATGTCGCCGGCTCTTTGTTCCTGGGTGCCTACTCGGCAAGAAGGGCCAGAGCGGCGACTGCATCGTGGTCCCTCCAGTTCTGGGCCATCGGCCTCCTCGGCTCGTTCACCACGTTCTCGGCTTTCAGTGTCGAAACGGTCCGCCTCGTCGCCGACGGATACACCCTCACGGCGTCGGCCTACGTGGTGGCATCTCTGCTCGCCGGATTGACGGCCGCCCTTCTCGGTGGTCGGCTCGGTGAGGTGTGGCGATGAGCTTCCTGGTGACTGCCGTGAGCGGGGCGCTCGGCGCCATTGCCCGTTATGGAGTCTCAGGACTGGCTCAGCGGTGGACCAGATCTGGATTCCCGGTGGGGACGATGACGGTGAATCTCACCGGGGCGCTGGCCCTCGGTGCCCTGATGGGTGTCGGCCGGCTCGATTCGACTGTCGTGCTTGCGCTCGCCGGCTTCCTCAGTGGCTTCACCACCTTCTCGACGTGGATGATGGAAACCGTCTGGCTCGGGATCGGATCAGGCTCGGTCCGCGCATGGATGAACCTGATGCTCACACTCCTGGGCGGCATCGCGCTGGCCGGCATCGGCTATAGCCTGTTCAACTGAACGGAGTCTGAAAATGGAAAATCAAACCGACAATCGTTTGCTCCGGATCTTCGTCGGGGAATCCGATACCCACGATGGTCGTCCCCTCTATGAGGCGATAGTCGAGACCCTTCGTCGTGAGAATCTGGCCGGTGCCACCGTGTTGCGTGGTATCGAGGGCTTCGGCAAGTCGAGCCGTCTTCACACCGCCCACATCCTCCGGCTCTCCGAGGACCTGCCGATGGTGATCGAGTGCGTGGATACATACGAGAAGATCGAGTCCATCCTCCCGTTGCTCGACTCGATGATCGGTGACGGTCTGGTAACCATGGAAAGGGTCGACGTGCGGGTCTACCGGGCGAACGGAAAGCCCGACTAGGCAAGCGTAGGGTTTGCCATTCCTTTCTTGATGCCGGCTTTGACCAGCCACACGTTGACCGGGTAGGCGAAGAGCAAGCCTGCACTCAGCGAGATGAACAGCGATGACCAGAACAAGGGCTTGGTGAGGGTGTTGACACTCCCGGCGATGAGCTGATCCACCCCTATCGCAACTGTCTCCATCATGAGAATGCTGGCCGACTCGGTGATGACAGAGTCCTTTAGAGCAGTCGACAGGTCCTCCCCGTCGCTGAGTAGCGGCCCGGCATTGAAGGCTATTCCGAGGACGTATGCGAGCACGAAGGTGACCACGGAAAGCCACACCTGTCCCAGGGAGAGGAGACCGACCGAGATCACGACCCCGACGATCTCTCCGGCGCCGCATCCGGCGAAGCAATGGGACACGGATCGGGCGCCCCGTCTCCACAAGGTGTCCCTCGCGATCTGGCGGCGACCCGACCAGAAATAGATGCCGAGACCCATCAGACCCGAGTAGCTGACCGTCAGCACCCAGACCAGCTTCATGATCGGAGCGATCTGGCGGTTGCGGGTCATCAGGTCAGTGATCAGGACAGCCAACCCGATCACGATCGAGATGGCCCAGGTGATGATGAACCCGGGCCCTTTCAAGAAGGCCATGTCTTCGGCCTACCACGGCGTGTCGGACCTGAAACCAGCCAGGATGGGCCGGGCTCCTACCTCGCCAACACCATCGCCTGCCAGATCAAATCGTGGTCGATGAAGGTTGGTGTCAGACCCGACTCGGTGGCGGTGGCCTCGATGCCCGACACGGGGTGGACGAAGCCTTTGACATACCCGTCGCTGAATCCCCTCAGGGCGTTCCCAATGGCCACCCCTGTCTTGACCCACCACTTGTCCCGAGGAAACGCCAGGGCGAGATACCTCCCAGCCTTCGTCGACGCGGCGCCGACCAGACGCTCCATCCATGGATAGCAACACACCACGCGGTTCATCACCACGATGTCCGCCCGCTCGTAACCCACATCTTCTTCCACGAAGTCGCCGATGTTCCTGGATATCCGATTCGAAAGACCCTCCTCCTCAGCCAGTTTCTCTGCGACTTGCTCATATTCGGAGGAGAGCTCGACGTTGGTCGCCGACGCAGCGCCCCGTCTCAGGAGCTCTATCTGAATGGCACCGATGCCGCCCCCGACTTCGAGGACTGTCAGTCCGGTCAGGTCGTCGGTATCGAGATGCTCGACAAGGCTGGCCGCCATCGGATCCAGCCCTCTACGGCGATATGCGCGCAGGTCGCGCTCCGCTTGCTTCGTGTCGAAGAAGCGGCGATAGGGCGCGGGGTCGCAGCAATCGGGCAGGGCCCGCAATCTATCAGCAGGCCCCGCCGGCATTCAGATCGCGACTACGTGTCCTGTTCGCCTTTGATGACTGCCTTGACACCACCAACGCCACTGGCGGCGACGTCTCGCACAGCGTGTACGGCGGACTCGCCGATCCCCTCGGCGGCCTCCATGGCTCCCGAGGCGGCGGCACTGAGTGCGTCCTCGGCGCTGAGCCCGACCTTCTTGGCGCCATCGAAGGCGCCCGTCAATGCACCGCTGGTCGCCTGTGCGACGTCGACACCGACTTCGCCGGCGCCCTGAACGATGCCCTTGGCCGTGCCCTTGATCGCCGCAAGGACATCACCGCTGATCTCGCCTGCACCGGTAGCTGCGCCCGACACCGTGCTGGAGGCGACGCCGATCACATCTGCCGAGACTTCCTTGGCCCCACTGAGCGCGGAATGGCCGAGGGCCACGGCTGCCTCGGCGAGACCAACACCGGTGTCCTTCGTTGCCGTGATGACTCCTTCGGCCACGGCGGCTGCGGTCTTCGTTACGTCCTGGCCGATGTCTCGCGTCCCCTTGAAGGCGGCGCGAACCGTGTCGGAAATGATCCCGACCGTGACGGTCGCTATCTCGCCAACACCCTCCAGGACGCCAACAACTACACCTTTCACCGTTGAGACCAGCCCGGTTCCCATGTCCTGAACCGCGCCCAGGGCCCCGTTGACGATGCTGGCCGTGGTTCCGGCTGCCGACGTCGCGACGTCACCGGTGCTCTTGAAGGCAGAGACCGCAAGGTCCTTGACCACTCCTGCAGTGTCGGCGGCGACGCCTCCTGTGTTTTTCAATATGTCCGAGATGCTGTGTCTTACCTTCCCGGCGATGCTCTCCTCAGCCATGAATACTCCTTCCCGACCGTGACTCCGGTCAGATGGCGTGTCGAGGTTGCCCTTTCAACCATACGCTGACGGACGTAACCGCGAGCACCGATTCGATAGCGTTGCGCTGATCGGAGGGTATTTATGCGGTTCGTTCTCGTTCACGGGGCCTATCACGGTGCGTGGTGTTGGGATCGTCTGGTCCCGGAGTTGGAGCGGCTCGGCCACGAGGCGTTGGCATTGGACCTACCGATCGGCGACCCGCAGACTGGGGCCTCCGAATACGCAGCCGTCGTGGATGCGGTCGTGGCGGTCGATGAGTCCGTGGTGGTAGGGCATTCGATGATGGGTCTCGCCATACCCTTCCTTCGCGAGCCTCGTCATCTCGTCTTTCTCTGCGCCTACGTGCCGAACCCGGGGGAGAGCTTCAATCAGCAGAGCGCGCCCGTGATCAGCATCGAGCCGGAATTCGAGCTGACAATCGCCGGAGTTCATCGACCAGGGAGATGGCGTGTGGATGATCGGCCCAGACGACCGCCAAAGAACTCTTCTACCACGACGCAACCGAGGAGGAGGCAGACTGGGCGGTGCGCTCACCTTCGACCCCAGGCGTACAAGATCATGAACGAGGTCACACCACTCACCGACTGGCCCGACATCAGTCTCCTCGATCATTTGCCGTGACGATCACGCCGTCAACCCGGTCTGGGCTCGTCAGGTCGCGGAGGAGCGCCTTGGGGTGCAGGCAATCGAGATGGACGGAGGGCACTCTCCGTTTTTGACCCGGCCGAAGGAGCTGGCAGCCAGTCCTGGATGAGCCTCCATCTGAGCGGTGGGATGCCTCTGCCACAATACGGCCCCGGGCGAGTGAGGCTCCCGCCGTTGGCAGGGATTTCGACCGATTGAAGTGAGTTGTTTGGCTGAGGCTGAGGGCATTGCCCCTGGCTTGATGGTCGCTGCGCTGGGCGCCGCAATCACCGCCCTGGTCATCGGGACCGACGCCGAATTGGGGTACGACCTCACGTATCCCCTGCTGGCAGTCTCATTCGCCGGTCTCGCCACCCTCGGGGCGGTGGTGACGATCAAGGAGGTCGCCCCGCGCATCGGCTGGATCATCGTCCTGACGGGTCTTGCCGGCACCCTCAGTGTCCTGGGGGAGAAGTCGACGCTGGTCCTGACCGAGAGCGGTGCGGGCCTGGATGTCGCCCAACGGACCCTGGCCATGGCCGCAACCGCATTTGGCATGATGCTGGTTGGCCTGGCCTTGCTGCTCCTGCTCTTTCCAAATGGGCGTCTGGCCTCGCCACGCTGGCGTCCTGTCCTCTGGATGATTCCTATCGTAGGGATCCCTTTCGTCGCCTCTGCTCCGTATTGTCGCGGGCTACGTGACAGACCCGGCCATTGTTCCTAGAAGCAACTGGGACTACGCCAATGCGGGGGACCCGATGCCTGCCGGCGTGGTGGCTTTTGCCAACATCATGACCCTTCTGGTGGCTGTGTTGGTGGCTCGCCGGTGCCGTTTCACTGGCCCTTCGCCTGCGAACTTCCACCGGCGTCGAGCGACAGCAGGTGAAATGGGTGGTCTATGCCGGTGTTGCCGCCGCCATCGGATGGCTCTTTGCCCTTGTCTTTCCCTTTCCGGCAGCCGTTGAAGTCGTCCCGGCCGGCCTAGGCGCCCTGACCCTCACGGCGGGGCTTGGCATCTCGCTGTTCAGCTACCGGCTGTATGACATCGATCGGTGGTCGTCCCGAACTGTGGGGTACGCCCTCGTGGTTGGTGTCCTCGGGTTGGTCTACACAGTCGGGGCGGTCTGGCTGCCGTCAGAATTCGCCGGAAGCTCGCCCCTCTTTGTCGCCGGCTCGACCCTCGCCGTCGCCGCGTTGTTCAACCCGCTGCGACGCAGGATCCTGTGGGTGGACCGCCGGTTCTATCGCTCCCGATACGACGCCCAACAAGTCGTGGAGGACTTCACCGATCGCATGAAGGACGAGATCGATGGGGACATCCTGAAGGCCGACCTCGTCGCAGTCATCACCGAGACCATGCAACCGGCGGCCATCGGCATGTGGACTCGCGAGGATGAAGAGCTCTCAGGGAGCGAGATGTAGCTCGCGATCCGGGGAAGTCCGGATCAGCTCTTCACCCACACGCCGAGGGTCGAGGGATGCATGGTGTCACTCACCACTTCGACCAAGTCATCTCTGAGTTGGTCGGGATCAATCTCGTCGCGGACACGGTCAGAAAAGTTCGCAGCCACCAGTTCGGAGCTGTACCTCGATCTATCGAACCGCCGGTCTACGCGGTGGAGGATCCGAGCCCGCAAGGGGTTGAACAGCGCGGCGACGGCGAGGGTCGCTCCCGCCACGGCGAGCGGTGGCTGATGACCGACGAGCCGTGTGGGGAGCCATACCGCACCCGCGAGATACACGGCCCCTAGCGCAAGCAGAACCAACGAGTAGCCGACTGTTCTGGAGATGACTGTGTCGATGTCGTAGAGGTGGTAGCGCAGCACGGCGAGGGCTATGGCCACGGGAATCGCGACTATGCCGAGGATCGCCGGGAGCCATGCGACGAGGAGCCCCGGACCTGAAGTCCGCGGGTCGCCAGCTGCGTTTCCTGTGACCGATGCGATTGCAAACCCGACCACCGTCCCAACACTGGCCACGATCACGGCCGAAGTCAGCCAACGTAGTTGGAGCCGCTCGGTTCCACGTGCTCTCATATACCGGGCGACTATCAGGACCACCCCAGCGCCCAACAACGCGAGGTTGATGGTGAAGAGTGCCCCTTCGGACGGCCCTACCGCCCAAAAGCTCGACGACGGGTACAGAGACAGCGGATTGAGAAGGGTGACGGTGTCTCCGAGCACGTGCGCCACCTCAATTGTCGGTGCCAGGGCGACGAGTAGGACCGAGAAGACGGCCAGGACGATGGCAGTCACAGACAAATACCGGTGCCGGTTCGGCAGATGCCCTGAAGGGAAGATCAACGTCATCATGAATAGCAATGCCAGAGCGGCTGGCCAGCCGAATCCGGTGCCCCAGGCCACCAGACGACTCACGACCGGAGCTGTGCCCTGAGTGAGCGCGAGACGGTCACCCTCGACCCGGAGCGTTGCTAGGGCGCAGGCCCATCCGATGCCGATCAGCAGCCTGCCGATCGAATTGTCGGGCCGTCGAATCTGAAGGATCAAACCGGGGATTGCATACGGAAGGAAAAACAGGAGTGTGTACAGGTCGCCTGCGCTTACGGACACGAAAAGCCCCGCCAGAACGAGAAGGACCATCACAACGGCCATCGAACGCCCCGTTGGAGTCTTCACACGTGTGACCGCATCCGCCTGCATCATCTCATTCTGCTCGCGACCCCGATACCCAATCGTTACGGCAGCGACCCTGTGCTGCCTCTTTCTCGGCGGCCGGTCGAATACCACGTTGTCCCCGCGGCGACGATTGCTGTGACGCCGCCGACGATGAGTGCTGGAATCGAGCTCGGATCGTATGGATCAGGCCCCGAGTACTCGATGCCCGTCAGACTCCGGCAGATCACTGGTGTGGTTACACCTATGCCTGTCCCCGGGTCGAAACTTGCTGATTGAGTGCACCCAAAAGGCACGACCAACAAGTATCCAACGAGGAATCCACCAAAAAGGGCCAGGGCCGATCGGAACACGTGCGGTCTCGATCGGAAGGGGCTGAGCACGATCATGGTTGCTGCAATGAACCAGAAGATGGGGCCGATCGAGAAAGCGCTGAGAAACCCGAGGACTAAAAGCAAGACGACGATCAACCAATAGGACAGGCTGCCGGCACCCGTGGCCGTTCTCTCCATCCAGCATTATGCGTCAATTGGCGCCCGGCTCAAGTCAGGCCGTGGCTTGGCTGATCTCCCAGATGTGACCGTCCGGGTCGGCGAAGAAACATCTGATCTCTCCGCCCCAGTCATACGGCGGAGTCATGAACTCGGCCCCTCGCGCCATGAGGATTTGGTAGCTGCCCTCGCAGTCTTCTACCCGAATGGTGAAGGAATGGCTCACCCTCGTCTTGTCGGGTGGCTCAAAAGTGACGTCAGGCTTGTCCGGGGTCGGACCTGCTCCTTCGACTAGAAGCAACCACACGCCGTTGAAGGAGAGCACGGCCGACGTCCCGTACTCACGGTACGGCTCGGCTCCCAAGACTTCGCGGTACCAACGGTGCGAAGTGTCGACGTTCGCTACGACCAGGATGTGGGTCAGGGCCATGTCGGGAGATGGGAACGAATCGGCCATCCACGCAGATTACGGAGCCAACCACAACGGTGCAGATTCGGGGCCTGTCCAGACGCCCAGGAAGGCCCACCACTTCAATCAGCGGAATCGCCACCGGTAGAATCACCGCGCGAGGTGACAGTTGGGCGGCCTGAAATCGGTTGTGGCGGTCGCCGTGGTGGCCTGTGGTTCGTCGGGCGTCGGACACTCTCACTTGCAGCTAAGGGTTGGCGACGTCTCTCGCCCGTTGCGTCAAGGGCGTCGTGAGGATTCTCGTGCAACGCTGAGGCGGTGTGCGGCGTTTCACTATCGGTGACGCAGTGACGGATCGGTCCATCTATGAGGAGGTTCGAGGTCTTGTCAGTCCTCGTGCGACTGCTAGCTCATCTGAGCCAGTGGCTCCGCTTGTCCACGCATTGGGAGAGTGTCGCGCGAACGCCCGCTCATCGGCAGATCGGCGCATCGAAACGAGCCGGGTGCGGCCCCTCCTCGCCGGTCCTGCGCGGTGACCTGGCGCACCCGACTCGTCCGGGATCAGTTGTTCTGCTCGAAGTCTTGGCTGTAGCGGAAGGGATCGTTTAGTAGATTGTTGGCTGCGCATCTAGAACGGCGTAGAGGACATCGGAGTTGCAACACCAATCGGTCGCTGAGCGGGGACTGATTCGCAAGATCTACGCTGGCCTCGCCTGGCTCTATCTGACGGGCGTCGTCGCCCAATTCGCACTAGCCGGACTTGGACTCCCTCAACTCGGCGGAGCCGGCATGGCCGCGCACGCAGACTTCGGATACATCGCCCTGCACCTCACACCCATCCTCCTCGTCATCGCCTCGCTAGTCGGTCGGGTTGGCCGACGACTCATCTGGCTCACTCTGACCCTGGCACTTGTCGCCTTCGCCCAGCCGGTATGGGTGACGGAATTTCGGGGCAGCTGGGTTGCGGCACTTCACATCGTGGGTGCCGGAGTGGTCCTCGTCCTCAGCTGGCAGGTTGCGAGAGGTGCAACAAGCTTGGTGCGAGTCGACAGAGAGCCAGGTCGGGAGCATCCATCATTCCTCGAACGCCTTCGGTCGGCGCCGTCAGTGACCTCTGGGCGCGCTCTCCTCCTCGCCATGCTGGTCTTGCTGGTCTGCGACGTGATCGGAGGATTCGTCGCCCTCGCCTCGGGTGCGAACTCGTTCAGCGAGGCGTGGGGCTTCGACACTCAGTACACAGTGCCGCTGCCAATCGGGGTGGCACAACTCGTCCTCGCGTGGTTGGCCGCCCGCAACACGCGGCCTCCAATCGGCTTGATCGCGGCTGTCACCCTCAGCGTCTTCTGCCTCATCAGCCTCCTGGCCGGACTGTTCGACGGTGACCTCATCCAGAACATCGCGTCGGATGGTGTCCTCTCCTTGGGAGTCGCCTGGGCGGTCGTTCTTCTCGCGGTCACGGCGGTTGTCGGTCTGCTCGCCGCGATCCGGGCGAAGCAGTTGCGCCGAGGTCGCTGACGGCCCTCATCCGTGCCGCGCGGATCTGCCGCGCAACTGATCCCGAGCAATAACACGCATCTCTTCAAATGCGCGCGAGATCGGCACAAGGGCGGCTGTGAAGCGAGCAACGAAAGGCAGAGTGAGGCGTCGCGAGGTTCAGTGCAGTCCCAGCCATCCCCGGGCGACCATCGGTCCAGATGCGACCTACTCCCCTTTCCCGTCTAGAGGGGCATATCAGAGCTAATCCGAGCTGCCCTCTAAACCAGATCCCCGCCTCGATGAAGAGTGTCCACTCGGTCTAGTAGCAAGCCCAGCGCTGCTCCTGCGGCCGAAGCGCTGACGGGAAGGGCGGTCAACAACGCCCAGACCATCGCGAAGCCTGAGTACCGACGGACGCTGAATCCCAACGCCACAGCCAGGATCGAGCCCACCAGAAACCCCAAGGCCGCGGTACCACCGGTCCAAGCTCCGACGACGCCCGCGCCTCGAACTCCCAACCTCTTGGCGATGCGCCAAGCGGAAATGGAGGAGACCAGTGCCACCTGCACCATGAAAACGAGTGTGAAGTATCCGTGAATATCCCATGGCATCCAATCGGGAAGGTCGTCGAGCCACACTTGGGTGAGGTGAACAGGCGCAAAGGTCAGGAGGATCATGCCCCCGAAGGCCAGGGCGCCAGTTTTGGCTATAGGCCCCACCGGAGATCCGAAGATCCGGGCGATCCCTCCGCCCCACAACGCCCCACCGGCGAATGGTGGGAGAATCACGAGAGCAATTCCCAACGCGACGAACCACACCGTCAAGGGCCTCCCGTTGGATGAGCCCGGGATCGCGAACCCCATTCCTGCAAGCCACAGACCTATTGACAGAAAGACTACTGCTACCGATCCTCCGACCCCGAGGAGCGTCACGAGAGCCGAACGGACGACCGTCGACGCACGTGACGGGGCCACCACGGGTGCGACCGTGGTCAAGAATCGGCCTTCAACAGCCTCGGACTCCGCCGTACTTCTGAGGTGGACGGGGAGTTGACCCGCACGACGACCGGTTCGTCGAAGAAGTCGAGTATCAGCAGGCAGCCGGCAGTCGGATCTCCACCGGCTTTCCGGTCGAAAAAGCTCACCCTAGAGAGCGTTTGCCTGCTCATGACAGTGTTGAGACTCTAGATCGGTTGACCGAAGGTGGAGCTGACGGGATTTGAACCCGTGACCCCCTCGTTGCGAAGGATGCGATCAAAGGCGGTTCCGAAAGACACCTCGCATCGCGGCTCGATTTGCCCCCCGTCACTCCCAGAGGTCAGGCTGACGGGGTCGCAGTCAGGATGGCCAGATCACCTTCAGACCGAACGACCCGGGCATCGAGGGCCGAATCGGTCAGCCACCCAAGCATCTCTGCGACTGTGCTTGGCTTGTCGACACCTTCTTCGAGGGGATTCGCCGCATCCACCGGTTCGGTAGGGGTAACGACATCGAGCATTGAAAAGATGCCATCCGGTGTCAGGGTATTTGCAATACGTCGGAATAGATCGGCCTTCTGCCGGCCGTCGAGGTGGTGGACGGCAAATGCCGAGACGATGACATCGAACGGGCCACTCGGGAGTGGATCTTCGAGCCGAGACGTCTGGAACGTTGCCTCGGGAAGCCGTTGACGAGCAATCGACAGCATGTCTTCGCTGCTGTCGATGCCGGTCAACTTGGCCATTGGATGTCGTTTGAGGATCGCGGCGGCAGTCTCACCGGTGCCGGACCCGAGGTCGAGGATTGTCTGCGCCGTGCCATCGGCCGTCGTGTCGGTCAGTTGCACCTGGAGCGCGTCGTAGCCACCGATCTCCGACCGAACCATGGCGAGATAGGTCTCGGCGTCGAGATGGAACTGGCCCATTCCTGAAACCGTAACCCGACACGTCTCCCCGGTCAGTTCCAACGAGATCCGGGCGACCGAAGACGCGATGATCTCGCCTTTTCAGCACCGTCCTCCACATGAGGTCGACAACGCGGCGAGCCACGTAGACCGGTTTGGGCTGCTTCTGACGGTTAGCGGGCCTGCTGTTGTGACGATGTCCTTGGTCGACCTCGAGGGAACCGATCAAGGCCTGCGCCGGTGGCTACTCGGGCCTGATAGGTATGGCACAGACCGCCCCTTCACTGAAACCGGCTGCTCCGATATCCAGACCGATCCCGAAGCGGCCCCTCATGTTCTCCATTGCGATGAGATGCGTGAGTTCGACGAGTTGGGCTTCGTCAAACCGTCCGGCGAGCTGGCCGAATAGCTCATCCGACACTTCCGCCGGGGTTCTGGACATGCCCACCGCGTAGTCGATGACGATCCGGTCGGTTTCGTCGAAGAGTGGACTGTCCTCGTATCTGGGCAGGTCGAGGAGTTCCTCGTCGGTGAGGCCCAGCCGGCGGGAGATCTGAGAACCGATATCGATGCAGTACTCACAGGTGATCAATGTGGCCGTCTTCATCGCCGCCAAAGCCATGTACCGCTGGTCCATCTTGTTCAGCTTGCCCGTTGCCTGTTCCAGCCTGCCGTAGCAACGAAGCAGAGCAGGAACATGGGCGTACATCTCAACCGGTTCCAGCATGCTTTCCGGTGCACGGCCCGTGATCCGCGACATGTCACGACGGGTGAAGAAGTAGACGATCCGTGTCCCTAAACCGCCCTGACGACTCGACACACCTGCGATACGCGGCATCACTCCCTCCAGCAATCGGCTTCGCCCGAATGGCTACGCAATCTCACTTCACCAACCGCACATCACGGCAGCGACGTTCGCCGGGTGACTATCAGCTGACGGAATCCGATACGGCTTCCCTCCACGATGTCGAGGTGGCCTCGAGTCATGCAGAACCATTCTCCGCATAGGTCTCACTGATCTGCCCTCTTCACACCACGATTATCAGCACCCGGACGTAACGAAACCGTTACGGCCACCCCTGCCGCTCTCGGTCGGCAGTTGTTGCCCAGGTTGCACGGGACTGTCCGAGGGCACCGCGAGACGTGACCGGGGTCGGGTGTCGGCTTGGAGTCTGGGTTGCGTTTGTGGGCTGCGGTCGAGACTTTGGTGGACTGTGACCTTTTTGGGTCGGCACTATGTGCCGAGTACACCCTACGTACAGCCCGTGAAGGTTGGGATTTGAGGAGGTAGTTGATGAAATGTCGTTCGGGTGGGTCGAGCATCTCACGAGTCGGAGGGTTCTGCTGGGGTGAGCTGGGTTACCCCATCCGAATGGGCGCCGCCGACCCAAGGCCGTGGCATAGCGGTACTAGGAAGACGGTTGCGGCACTCCCCTAGATGGTGCAAGCACAGAACGGGGGCCTGGTCTGATCTAACAGCAACTCCGAAAGGTCCGTCGTAGTCTGACCGACCCCCAGGGACACAGTATTCTGAGAGTACATAACCCCCTACGACGTCCGGCCAAGCTGACGATGCATTAGCGCTGTCATGTACGGCACGTCACGGTCTCGTAACGGTTGATCTGCAAGATCACGGCCACGAGAAGCGATCGTCTATGCCGCTGTAGGAGGAGACCGTGATGACAAGAGAGCGACCGTTGTATGCAACGACACAGCTCTTCGGATTGGCGTTGATGGCCACGGCAATGACCGTGGTCACCATCTTGACGATATTTGTGTTTGACACCGAAGACTCCTTTTGGCCGCTGGCCGCGATCGCGGTGGTGGTGACTCTCGTTGTCTGGCGTTTCGACGGTGTGTGGGCAAAGACTCTTGGACTTCTGGGAACCCTGGCGATCGGCGGCTCTGCGTTCTTCTTCGCTCTCGGTCTCTTCCACCCATTCAGTCCTATCGAGTTCATTGTCGGACTGTTGGTCGTCGTGGGATTCTTTGCCTCACTGGTTGCCGGGATCATGACCCTCGCCGTGGGCCGACGGCGAGACCCTGGTCCGACGCCTAGAGGACGACGATTCCGCAAGGTGGTGCTTGGGGTCATGGGTGTGGCTTCGGTCGTGTCGGTGGTCGGATTCCTCCTGACTCGCACCACCGTCGCCGAAGCGGAAGCACAAGGTGCGGCCACCGTTGACATGACCAACTTCGAGTTCCACCCTGGAGCAACCTCAATGGCGTCTGATCAAGGCTTGCTGCTCGTCAACAAGGACCCCTTCGCTCACGACTTCACCCTCGATGAACTCGATATCCAAGTTGACGTCCGTCCTGGAAGCGAAGCAATAGTCGATCTGAGCTCGCTCCCGCCCGGCACCTACCACTACTTCTGCTCCTTGCACACGGATCCCGCCACGGGTGAGGGCATGACAGGGGAGTTGACGATCGAGGGCTGAGCTTCAACCAACCGGGGGCGGGCACCGTCGAGTGGACCGACTTCAACGAGCACGATTCGACGCCGGCCCATACGAGTGTGTCTCCACTGGAGCAAGATAGATCGAAATGTGCGCCCGCACGGCGTCGGGCAAAGGCGGGTACGGCGGAACCAACGCTGCTCCGACGCATTGAGCTTCTCGATTGGCTGGATGCCAACGACGGGTTCCGCCACCGAGTGTTCGAACGGCCGGGCGCCGTGCACTCCAAGACAACGAGCCCGTGTCAGTCGTAGGTGTCGGTCCAGGATGCGATGTCCACACCGTGGTTGTCGGGCGACGCGAGCGACCACCAGGCGGGAGCGTGCGAATCGTCGACGAGTCTTCCTCCAGCGGCGAGTGCGGCATCCACCCGAGCCCGAGCCTGGTCGGCCGGGACGAAGACATCGAAGTGCGTCCGGCCCCTCGCCGGAGAGTCGCCGGTGATCGGGTTGAAAGCGAGCTGCGGCCCACAGCGCAAAGGGTCGACGGCATCCGTCTCTCCGAACGCTTCGTAGCCCAGTGCGGCCGTGAAGAACGGTCGCACTTCGGCCTGGGAGTGCTGGGCGACGTAAATGCCGATCGACTGTGCGAGGGAGGGATCGGGGGTCAACAGCAGGTCGGCGGCCGCGCTGGATACGGCGGCAGCGAACTCCGCCGCGGCCGCGGGGATTCCCTCTGGGCTGCGGTACGGGATGCGCACAACGACTCCCTCAGGACGCACGTCGACGTCGGGCAGAATGCCGAATCGTTCGGCGGCGGCGACGACCGGGGCGATGAGGCCCGCCGCGTGGGAGAGCGAGGTCGCAGTGAAGACAGTCTGTGGGCCTGTGCCTGTGACACGCCAGTCGGAGACGCCCGGCGCTCGGTGGAACTCGGCTGCGGAGATCCATTCCGATCCGCTGGTCGACTCGCCCATGGGGAACTCCTTCGCAAGATGTGAGAGCCCAAAGTCGCTGACGAGCCAGGACCCCGTGCGGAATTTACGATACTCCGACGTCACGCGGCTGCCGCCGGCCTAGACCCGCCGATAGTCAACAAGCGTTGCACTCGGAGCGTCAACTCCATCGTCGATAACGTGCCGACCTAGCAAAGGCCAGGCTTACCGGCGGTGATGATCACCCGTGACTATCAATACGGAGTGTCGGGGTTGAGTAGCTTCCAGGTGCCTTGGGAAATCACTTCGATCTCGCCGTCGACCACCTTGATGGCGGTGTCGTCGTCGATCGCATAAGCCGGCACCGGAAGATTGGCTGCCCACTCTTCCATCTCGGCCACAGGGGTGGGTGACATGTCGGTGCGGTTGAGGTGTGGGTACAACGTAACTTCGACCAGCCCTAACGCTTTGTCGGTATTCACCGCGATCTCGCTGCCGTCGGGCACGTGCTTGACGTTGAACTCCGCGTCGCAGTTGTAGGGAGTCACAACGATGCTTCCGGCACTCACCCCCAGGTAGACCAGGTTGTTCAGGGACGGGAATAGGTCGGCCAGACCTGACTTACGCATCCAGTAGTGGCGTTGGAGTAGCACTCGTTGTTTGGCTCTCGAACGAGTCGCGTGGGCCGCCGGGCCGGGGGGGCAACCGAACTACGGTTCTCCAGGTGAGGGAGACCGTACCGAAGACCACCGAGCAGGTCCGGGCCGCCGAGGTGGTTGCTTCGTTGTGTCTGGCCACCGATCTCGGGATGGGGATCCCTTTCGAGCACGGGCTCCACGCCACGTTGGTCACGATGCGGCTCTGCAAGGCCCTCAACGCCGACCAGGAGACGCTGTCCCGCACCTATTACGCCTGCCTCCTCACGTATGTGGGCTGCACTGTCGACGCGGACGTGCGATCGGAGATCTTCGGCGGCAGCCTGACCGAGCACCACACACACCGGCAGTTCGGCTCCCGGGTCGAGAGTCTCTCCGGGGTGGTCGGAGCTTTGCCATACCCCGATGCGAACCTCCCCCACCGAACGTGGGAGGTAATCACCAGGCTCCCTCGGGCAGCCCGGTTCATGAGCGGGCATTTCGCCCCGTTGTGCGAGGTCGCGGGAATGCTCGCCGAGCGGCTTGGGATGCCGAAGTCTATTCACGAGATGTTCCCGGTGCTCACCGAGCGTTGGGACGGCAAGAGCGTCCTCAAACGCGCCAGGGGCGATGAGATCCCGCTGCCGTTGCGCATCATCCACGTGGGCCGGGACGCCGCATACCAGCGACTGATCGGTGACGACGCCTACGTGAAGGAGGTGATTCGGTCCAGATCGGGAAAGGCCTTCGACCCAGATGTGGTGTCCATATTCCTGGATAACGCCCAGGAGGTGCTGGGGCCGACCGAACTCCCGACAAGCGCGTGGGAGGACGTCCTCGACGCGGAGCCCCTGCCGCCGATGATGCTGCATGGCCCAGCAATCGACCGGGCCTTGCGGGCGATGGGTGCGTTCTCAGACCTGGTCTCCCCCTACCTCTCCGGTCACTCCTCGGGGGTAGCCGACCTGGCCGCGACTGCGGCGGAGCTGCACGGGTTCGCCGACGACGAGGTGAAGACGATTCGGCGCGCCGGCTTCGTGCACGACATTGGCAGGACGGCTGTCTCATCGCGAGTGTGGAACAAGGCGGGATCTCTGACGGCCGACGAGCGTGAGCAAGCGAGACTCCACCCATATCACACAGAGCGCGTGCTGTCCCGGTCACCGTTTCTCGCCGAAATCGGCTCGATCGCCATGGCCCACCATGAGCGTTTGGACGGGTCCGGCTACCACCGGGCTCTCGACGTCACTTCCCTGTCGCCAGCCTCCCGACTGCTGGCGGCGGCGGACGCCTTCCAGTCCAAGATCGAGCCTCGCCCCTATCGGGAAGCACTATCTCCGGAGAAGGCGACCTCGACTCTGGCCGACAAAGCCAAAGAGGGCGGATTCGACCCGGCAATGGTCACGGCCATCGCCGAGGCAGCTGGGCAGAAGCCGCCCACGATCGAGCGTCCCTATGGTTTGACCGAGCGCGAATTGGAAGTGCTTGGTCTACTGGCCCGGGGCCACCAGACCAAGCAGATCGCCCGGCATCTCGAAATCTCCCCGAAGACAGTCGACCGTCACATCCAGAACAGCTATCGCAAGATCGGAGTGTCATCGCGGGCGGCCGCCACCCTGTTCGCCGCCGAGAACGGGTTGGTCTCCCGATAAGCCACTCCCATATGGGGAGTATTCCGTATTCACAGTTCGGGGATCTGTCCCTACCTTCGAGACATGCGACGAGGCATGGAGGTAGTGACATGAGCAACGGAGCACCGGAGCGACTGAACACTTTGGTCATCGGGGGAGGTCAGGCCGGTTTGGCCGTGGGGTATCTACTAACCCAGGCGGGAGTGCCGTTCCTCATCGTCGACGCCAACCAGAGGACTGGTGACGCCTGGCGAAACCGATGGGACTCCCTGAGCTTGTTCACCCCCAACCGTTACAACTCGTTGCCGGGCATGACCATCCCTGGCGAGGATTGGGGCTTTCCCACCAAGGACGAGCTCGCCGACTACCTCGAGTCATACGCCGAGCACTTCGAGCTCCCCATCCGTCATGGGGTGAGGGTGGACCATCTCACCCAAGACGGCCATCGTTTCCTCGGCCACCTCCGGTGACATGTCCTTCGAAGCCGACAACGTGATCGTGGCCATGGCTTCATACCAGGTACCGAAGAGCCCTGGCTTCGCCAATGAGCTGGACTCGCGGATCGTCCAGCTCCATGTCGAGGGCTACAAGAACCCGGGTCAGCTCGAGGATGGTGATGTTCTCGTCGTTGGTCTGGGCAACTCAGGCGCCGAAATCACCAAGGAGTTGGCCGAGGGGCGACGGGTTTGGCTCTCGGGTAAGCCCAGCGCAGTCCAGCCCTTCCGACCGGAACGTCTCTCCGGGAGGATCCTCATGCCGTTCATCGGATCTGTGATCATGAATCGGGTGCTCACGAGCAGCACGCCGATGGGCAGGAGGTTCCACTCCAAGATGCGTCACAAAGCGATGCCCCTTGTTCGAGTGAAGCCGAAGGACCTGGTCGCCGCCGGAGTGCAGCGAGTAGGTCGAACAACGGGGGTGGTCGACGGCTACCCGCAGCTGGAGGACGGGACAGTTCTCAAAGTGCCCAACGTGGTTTGGTGCACTGGCTTCGCTCCCGGCTTCTCATGGATGGATCTTCCCGTGTTCGATGAGGCGGGTGACGTCATCCACAACCGGGGCGTGGTCGACCAGGTACCCGGTCTCTACTTCACGAGTCTGAAGTTCCTCTACTCGGTGCTGTCGGACACGTTGTACGCCATCGGCCGAGACGCCGGCTACGTAGTCGATCACCTCGTCGAGCGGCAGCGGGAAAACGAGCTTTCCGAGTTGGTGGACTGAGGCGAAGGTGTAGGCATCAGCTGCTCAGGCCACTGCTACTCCCGGATCATCTCGCTCTCGTCGTCGAGCTCGCCCGTCGGATCGAGGCCGAGCTTGGCGGCAACTGCATTTCACACGGTGTGCTCCGAGGCCAGGTGGGGGCACGAAGCTCAGCTCGGGATGCTGCTCGGAGTGGTTGCGGGAAAGACGTCGAAGTTCTCGATGATCGGTGGGTGAACGCGAGATTCCGACTTTCGGCAGGCAGTGTCTAGCTCATCGATAAGCCTGTCCGGGTCAACGATCACTCTCGGTCGTGAAGTCGAGGTCCTCCTAAGACCTGGTGTCTGGGGGATAGGCTTTGCGGAGGGCATTTTCCCCCTGAGAGCGACTGGCTCGGATAGACCGGACTCGGAATAGATGGCAACCAGAAGCCATCCGAATATGTAGTCCCGCTGAACGTTGGACTCAGTTATTCCCAGGCTCGATGCCGTCTCTCGCACCTCATCTCCACCAATCACAGGTCCATGATTCCGCTCCGGCTTGACATACCTCGTGCCCCTTACGCCGTCGGAGTGTCTCCACGAACCGGATTCCGGTTTTTCCGTACGGTTTCTCTCTTCCCCGGACGGAGTTTCCACACCTACCGGGTTCCCTTATACTTTGTGATCCCGCGAACCCCCGAAGGGGTGTAGCTCGAATTGGTAGAGCGCCGGTCTCCAAAACCGGAGGTTGGGGGTTCGAGTCCCTCCGCCCCTGCCAGTACTTGTTTGTGGATACGATCAGGAAGAACTGATGAACCGAGAAATGCGCCGAATGCAGGAACGAGAAGATCGCCTGCAGAAGAAGGGTGAGAGCAGTCGTGACCGGACCGCTCGTCGTGCTTCGGCGATACAGAACAAGGCACCCGGGGCCGAGCGGAAGCCGTTTTGGGCCCGCATTCCTGAGTATCTGCACGAAGTTCGGCAGGAGATGAAGAAGGTGACCTGGCCCACTCAGGAGCAGATGATCGCCTTCACGGCCGTCACCGTCATCACGTCCGTTGTTCTGACCGGTGTCGTCTTCGGTCTCGATATCGCCATGAAGGAGCTGGTCTTCTTCCTGGTGGCGAAGTCCTGATGGCCGACGTAGTCGAGACCACCGAGGTCGAGGAGACAACCGAGGACCAGGTCGAAGAGGACATTCTCGAGCCGGTAGAAGCGCCGAAGCCGGCCAGCCCGTACGACCTTCCCGGGGATTGGTATGTCATCCACTCCTACTCGGGTTACGAGAACAAGGTCAAGGCCAATCTCGAGACCCGTATCCAGTCGATGCACATGGAGGACCGGATCTTCGAGGTCCATATCCCGATGGAGGACGTGGTCGAGTTCAAAGGCGGCAAGAAGGTCACCGTCCCGAAGAAGGTCTTTCCCGGGTACATCCTGGTCAGGATGACCCTCGACGACGACTCCTGGTATGCGGTTCGCAACACGCCAGGTGTGACCGGTTTCGTCGCCGGAAACGCTCAGAAGCCGACGCCGCTGTCCCGACGTGAGGTGGAGCGCTTCCTGGGCGTCCAAGAGGAAGAAGAGAAGACCAAGCCGAGGTTCCGGCCCGATTGGGAGGTCGGAGAGCAGGTTCGGGTCGTCACCGGACCGTTTGCCGATTTCAACGGTGTCATCGAGGACATGAATGTCGATCAGCAAAAGGTGGTCGTCCTGGTCAACATCTTTGGCCGCGACACCCCGGTCGAGCTCGGCTTCGAGGACATTCAAAAGAGCTGAGCTCAAAGTCGTATCCGATTCACAGGAAGAACCATGGGTAGAAGAAGACTCGTAACCACGATCAAGATCGAGCTGCCGGCCGGCCAGGCCACACCGGCCCCGCCGGTGGGCAGGCGCGGTCAGAACGGTTTCTCTCTTCCCCGGACGGAGTTTCCACACCTACCGGGTTCCCTTATACTTTGTGATCCCGCGAACCCCCGAAGGGGTGTAGCTCGAATTGGTAGAGCGCCGGTCTCCAAAACCGGAGGTTGGGGGTTCGAGTCCCTCCGCCCCTGCCAGTACTTGTTTGTGGATACGATCAGGAAGAACTGATGAACCGAGAAATGCGCCGAATGCAGGAACGAGAAGATCGCCTGCAGAAGAAGGGTGAGAGCAGTCGTGACCGGACCGCTCGTCGCGCTTCGGCGATACAGAACAAGGCACCCGGGGCCGAGCGGAAGCCGTTTTGGGCCCGCATTCCTGAGTATCTGCACGAAGTTCGGCAGGAGATGAAGAAGGTGACCTGGCCCACTCAGGAGCAGATGATCGCCTTCACGGCCGTCACCGTCATCACGTCCGTTGTTCTGACCGGTGTCGTCTTCGGTCTCGATATCGCCATGAAGGAGCTGGTCTTCTTCCTGGTGGCGAAGTCCTGATGGCCGACGTAGTCGAGACCACCGAGGTCGAGGAGACAACCGAGGACCAGGTCGAAGAGGACATTCTCGAGCCGGTAGAAGCGCCGAAGCCGGCCAGCCCGTACGACCTTCCCGGGGATTGGTATGTCATCCACTCCTACTCGGGTTACGAGAACAAGGTCAAGGCCAATCTCGAGACCCGTATCCAGTCGATGCACATGGAGGACCGGATCTTCGAGGTCCATATCCCGATGGAGGACGTGGTCGAGTTCAAAGGCGGCAAGAAGGTCACCGTCCCGAAGAAGGTCTTTCCCGGGTACATCCTGGTCAGGATGACCCTCGACGACGACTCCTGGTATGCGGTTCGCAACACGCCAGGTGTGACCGGTTTCGTCGCCGGAAACGCTCAGAAGCCGACGCCGCTGTCCCGACGTGAGGTGGAGCGCTTCCTGGGCGTCCAAGAGGAAGAAGAGAAGACCAAGCCGAGGTTCCGGCCCGATTGGGAGGTCGGAGAGCAGGTTCGGGTCGTCACCGGACCGTTTGCCGATTTCAACGGTGTCATCGAGGACATGAATGTCGATCAGCAAAAGGTGGTCGTCCTGGTCAACATCTTTGGCCGCGACACCCCGGTCGAGCTCGGCTTCGAGGACATTCAAAAGAGCTGAGCTCAAAGTCGTATCCGATT
>CAWGJI010000024.1:0-16020 GCA_963822895.1 uncultured Acidobacteriota bacterium | reverse complement strand
GAGATCATCGAGTTCGTCACGCGGCGATGACCCTGCTTCCGGGTGACGTGATCCTCACCGGGACCCCCTCGGGGGTGAGCCAGGTCCTGCCCGGAGATGTCATGGAGGTCGAGGTCGACGGGATCGGCACCTTGCGCAATCCCGTGGTCAAGAGATGACGGTCCGGCTCCGAATCGCCCCATCGCCAACCGGGAACCTGCATGTCGGAACGGCCCGAGCCGCCCTGTTCAATTGGCTCTATGCCCGTCAGCGCGACGGCGTCTTCATCGTCAGGGTCGACGACACCGATCGGGAGAGATCCACTGCCGAGTTCGAGCAGGACATCCTCGACTCACTTCGATGGCTCGGGCTGGATTGGGACGAGGGCGTCGGTGTCGGCGGGCCCCATGGCTCGTATCGCCAATCGGATCGGTTCGAGAGGTACCGGGAGGTGGCGTCGGCCCTGGTCAGCTCCGGAGATGCCTACTACGACGACCGATCCCCGGACGAGTTGGAGCGTCTCCGGCAAAAGGCTCAGGCCGATCGACTGCATCCTGGTCACTACATCAGACGGCCCGAGACCCCTTCCGATCGTGGTGTGATCAGGATGGCCGTGCCGCAGGGTGAGGCGATCCGGTTCGACGACTT
The DNA here is from genome assembly GCA_963822895.1 of uncultured Acidobacteriota bacterium. Taxonomy (GTDB): domain Bacteria; phylum Actinomycetota; class Acidimicrobiia; order Spongiisociales; family ZC4RG35; genus JARDZU01. The sequence goes on along the minus strand of CAWGJI010000024.1, from coordinate 15,393 downwards.
GGTCCGTGGTGAGATGAGCTTCGAGACGAGGGACGTCGATGACTTCGTCATCCTCCGTAGCGACGGGACACCGACCTACCACCTCGCCTCGACGGTCGACGACGTCGATTATGAGATAACCCATGTGGCCCGGGGCGAAGACCTTCTTCCATCGACGCCCAAGCACGTCCTGCTGACGCGGGCGATGGGAGCCGACCAGCCCCAATACGCCCATCTTCCCCTCCTGTTCGGGACCGACGGCAAGAAGCTCTCCAAGCGTCACGGTGCGACGTCGTTGTCGACCTACCGCGATGAGGGGTTTCTCGCCGATGCCGTCTTCAACTACCTGGCTCTGTTGGGTTGGTCCATCGACGGGGAGACCACGGTCTTCAGCCGTGACCAGGCGGTGGCCGCCTTCGACCTGGTGGATGTCTCCAAGAACCCCGCCGTGTTCGATCCGGACAAGCTGGCCTGGATGAATGGCGAGTACATCCGCGCCATGCCCCTCGAGGGCTTCGTCGAGGCGGTGCGCCCCCATGTGGAGGCGGCGGTGGGCCGGGACCTCGAGGAGGCCGAGTGGGAGCGCTTCAGGATGGTGGCCGCCCTGGTCCAGGAGCGGACCAAATTGCTGCCGGAGGCGGGTGAGCAGGTCGTGTTCCTCTTCGAGGACTTCGACGATTACGACGCCACGTCCTGGGAGAAGGTCATGGGCAAGGAGGGTGTCTTGGACATCGTCCAGGCCGCCCACGAGCGGCTGGCCGGTGTCGAGGAATGGTCGGGTGCCGAGATCGAGACGACCCTGAGGTCACTGCTCGAGGAGTTGGGCATCGGTCTTGGAAAGGGTCTCCAGCCACTGCGGGTGGCGGTGACCGGCTCCTCGGTCAGCCCACCGTTGTTCGAGTCGATGGCCGCACTCGGCAAAGTCAGAACTTTGGAGCGTCTCTCCCGGGCTTTGGAGACGCTGGGGAGCCACTGACCGCGACACCGGGTATCGGGGCCACACCATTAACCTCTCCCCGTCACCAGGTCCCGTCGTCCAGAGGCCTAGGACGCCGGCCTTTCAAGCCGGAAACGCCGGTTCGAATCCGGTCGGGACTGCTGACTCTTCCCCCTGGTCAGGGGGTTTTCGGGGGATGTGTCGGTGTCTTCCTCGTCGGTTTGGGCCGCTCCTGGGCCGCTCCAGCCCTCGGCCAGCTCGTCGAGACGGTCGGCGGTTCGACTGTCGAGACCTTCCATGAGATGGCCGTATCTGTCCATAGTGACCTGGATCGAGGAGTGTCCGAGGCGGGTCTGAATGGTTTTGGGATGCTCGCCGGCGGCGATCAGCCATGAGGCTTGGGTGTGACGGAGGTCATGTGGCACGCAGGGCTGGCCCACGGATTCGGCGATGGCTTTACGCCAGATCCGACTGAACGACCCGCGACGGAGGAACCCGCCTTGATCGGTGGTCCACACCAGACCATCGACCGGTGGATGGGAGTGGAAGTGGATGCCGAGAGCCTCGGTGACGATCTTGGGGAGGGTGATGGTCCGCTCCGATGCTGCGGTCTTGGGCACACCTAACCGTGGTGGTTCTCGGGCTGCTTCGATGAGAGCCGTGCGGACGGTGAGCCGGCGTCGGAGCATGTCGATGTTGGCGACGAGGAGTCCGGCGAGCTCTCCCCAGCGGAGTCCGGTATAGGCGGCGACGATGGGCAACGACCGGTATCGGGTGGGCATCGCTTCGGCGAGTTGTTCGACTTGGTGTGGGTCGAGGAGACGCATGTCGGACCGGCGCGGGGTGGGCAGTTGGATGCCGTTGGCTGGTGAGGTGAGGATGCGACGGTCTTTGACCGCTTGGTTGAGGGTGAGTCTGACCCAACGCATGGTCTTGGCAACAGTTTCGGGGGCGTATCCGGCTGCGGTGAGGTCGGCGATGACTCCGCGAAGAAGTTCGGTGCTGAGTCGGCTGAGAGGAACGTCACCGATGAGCTTGACGGCTCGGACATGACATGCCCGATAGGTTTCGGCGGTTCGGACGGCGACGTGGACCCGGCTGGCTTGGAGGTGTTCGGAGTATTCGGCCCAAGGAACTCTTCCTAGGGCGGGGTCGACCCATTCGCCGCGGTCGAGTTTTACCAGTTGGGCACTCAGCCAGCGTTCGGCGTCGATCTTCCGGTCGAAGCTCTTCGATCGTTCCCGACCGTCGAGGCCGTAGTAGCGGGCCCGCCACGGTGTGGAGCGGTCGGGTCGGTGTTGGATCCATCCTCTCATCGGCGTGCCATCCCCAGCCGAGCTTTCCACCGCGACACTACCGGCAAGCCGAGAAAGCACGTTCTCGGTGTCGTCCTCATCGTTCCTCTCCGAGTTGTAGCTCGATCCATGCTTCGACGTCCCGACGGCGGTAGCGGAGATGCCGGCCCACTCTGAGTCCCGGTGGTCCCTGACTGCGATGCCGCCAGGTGTAGATGGTGGCGAGGGGAACGCTGAGATAGTCGGCGAGCTCTTGTGCGCTGAGCAGCCGATCGAGTGGTCTGATCTCTGAGTGTTCCATTGGGTTCATAGATATTTCTAGCTAATCCTAGCTATACTAACACTAACCAACTAGTCTGAGAAGGGATGTCTCCGCTTCACCGTCGTCCGGGCCCTCCTTTGGCCCACTGATCACGATGTCTTCCACGTCAGTCACCCGCTTCTCGTTGCCAGGTCGATCCTTCCGCACACATATGCATCTTCTGGATGCGGAGGGTTGAGGCCATGCAATCGTTGGGGAAGCTCGTGGCGTCGCAGGCTTCGTATTACACCGAGCAGCTTCGTCATTCGGTCGGTGAGGATGTTCCGGTCCTCCGTCGTGGGGCGAATGGGGGACGGGGGGATTACTACGCAGGTCATGAGTCGCCGTCGCGGTGGATGGGTTCGGGTCTCAACCGGCTCGACCTCGAGGCAGGTGCTGCGGTGGACCCGGAGGTGTTCACCGGGCTGATGGCCCATCGAACACGTGATGGGGAGAAGATGAAGGTGCCGCGCAGTCACGGCAACGTGGCTGGGTTCGATCACACCTTCTCGGCTCCGAAGTCGGTGTCGCTGCTCTACGCGTATGGCAGCAACGAGATCCGGTCTGCGGTGGTGGCAGCTCACCGGCGGGCGGTCTCAGACGCGGTCGACTACATGGAGGAACGCTGCGCCCGCTCCCGGATCAGCCACCACTACACCGACTCTGCTGGGAAGTCCGGGTCCACTTCCCGGCAGGTGGCATCGGAGGGGTATGTGGCCGCCGGGTTCGACCATTTCACTTCACGGGCCAATGACCCTCAGGTGCACACCCATGTGGTGGTGATCAACCGGGTGTGGGCGGAAGGCGGCTGGCGGGCGGTCCACGCCAAGCTTGCCTACGCCCATCTCAAAGCGGGCGGAACCGTCTACCAGTCCGCTCTCCGCGCAGAGCTCACCCAACGGCTCGGGGTGTCCTGGCAGGCGGTCCATGACGGCATGGCCGACATCACCGGTTTCACCCCCGAGCTGTTACGGCATTACTCGACCCGGCGTGAGGAGATCGAAGAAGCCGTAGCCAGATATGTGGCAGAGACCGGGAAGGCGGCGCATCCTCGGGTCTACCAGAAGTTCACCTTGGAGACCCGCCAACCCAAGGCCTATCCGCGAGGCGAACCGGCGGTGACCCAGGAGATGAAGGACTACGGAATCACCACCGACATCGTCGAGCATTGGGACCAGCTTGCCCGCACCGCGCCCGAAGAAGTCAAGGCTGTCGTCCGCAACTCGGTGAGAGTGGCAACACCGGGCCGGCCCGGAATGGTTGAGGTGGATTCGTGGACGGCGGGGCGGATCGTGGAGCGGCTGGCGGACCGTCAGGCGTTGTTCACTGAAAGAGACCTTCTCCCCGACGTGGCTGCGGTTCATCCCGAGGGCGCCACACCAGCCGATCTGGTCGGTTCGGCACATCGGGTACTCGAGGTCGCACTCGAATCCGGAGAGGTGGTCCGGGTTCTCCCACACCGGGGCCCCGAGCAGCGTCTTCCCGAGGGGATCGACCTTTCCGACGACGAGCTGGCAATCCTCCATCACCTCACCCCCTACGCCGATCCCATTGGCAGTGGCTCGGATAGGATGCTGCCGGGAGAGGCCCGCTACACCACCCGAATCCAACTGCAGCGGGAGCGGCGGATCCTCGACGCAGTCAACACGTCATCCCCGGTAAGAGTCGACCGGGACACTCTCGAGGCAGCTATCGAGGACCGAGATCTTGTCGACGGGCAAGCCACCGCGGTGAGACATCTCACGGACCTGAATGGCCGGATTGTGACGTTGGTGGGGCCGGGAGGCTCCGGCAAGACACATGCCGTCGGCGTCTACGCCGACGCAGCCCGCATCGCCGGCTACCACGTCATCGGCGTGGCGACTTCGGCTACTGCAGCGCGGAGACTCGGCGAGGAGCTGGCTGGTTCGTGGTCGGGGACGATCGCCATGATGCGGTATCAACTCGACACCTACCACACTCAACTTGCGGCAGGCACCGTGATCGTCGTCGATGAGGCGTCGATGGTGTCCACCCGGGATCTGGCTTGGCTCGTCTATCAATCAGGCCAGTGTGACGGAAGGATCGTCCTGGTGGGAGATCCGAAACAGCTCCCCTCCATCGACTCCGGAGGTCTCTTCCACCGGATCGTCGCCGACGGACACGGAGTGGTCACCGACCTAGCCGCGGTCAACCAGCGACAGACCCACGAAGTCGACCGTCATGCCCTCGACCAACTCCGCCACGGCGAAATCGAGTCGGCAGTCCATGACTACACCCAAGCCAAGCGTCTCCACCTCGGCAACGACGAATACTCGACCAAGGCGGCAATGGTGGAAGCCTGGTGGACCGACGCCCGAACCCAGGGGGTCGACCAGGTGCGGATGCTGGCCTCACGACGCGACGAGGTCGCCATGCTCAACCAGCTCGCCAGAGTCCACATGGAGGCCGAAGGACATCTTCAAGGGCCGATTCTCGTCAACAGGTGGGGCACCGAATTCCAAGCAGGCGACCGGATCGTGGTCCGGGACAACTGGTATGCCCACTCCGATCTCCGAAACGGCCAGACCGGAACCATCACCACCATCAAGCCTGACACGGAATGCGTGGTGTTTCGTCGTGACATAGATGGGGCCGACGTCGAACTCCCGGGGTCGTATGTGGATTCGAGTGTCGACCATGCCTATGCCCAGACCATCCACTCTGCCCAAGGCCAAACCTTCCGCACCACCCATCTGTACGTGGACGCGGGCGTCGCCGCCGAGCATGGCTACACCGGCCTGTCCCGAGCCCGGGGCGAAACCCATTTGTGGGTCAACGCCAGCCGGACCATTGACGGACGCTGCATCCAATCCAACGGCTGGCCCGCCTACGAACCACCCATCGACTCGCTGGTCCGACAGCTCACGAGAACTGTCGTCCGACCACCCGCAAGCTTCCAAGGTGTTGCCGGGGAGGCCGCAAACGACCAGCAACTCAACCAGTGGCTCGGAGACCTCGAGTCGGCGATCCGCAATAGTCCACTCGGCGTGCGACTGGACATCGAAGACCTGCCCCGGGTTGAAGACGCCATCGTTGAGGCAGAGGACGCCGCGAGAAGATTAGGCACCGACGGATCCCGAAACCAAGTCCAATACCTCCAAGACCAACGCCAGCACCTTTTCGACCTGGTCGCGGTGCGAGAGGCGTGGGTCGAAGCCCATGCTGACCTCCTCCACACCCACACCGCCATCAAAGACGAGCTGGCAGCCCGGATCACAGCCCTCGCCATCAGCTACCAGCTGAACCCACCAGGAGACGTTCTCGAAGCGATAGGCCCACGACCCTCCAAGACTGTCGACGCCAAGAGATGGGACGCTGCAGTCATCCACCACGCGCAAGCACGCATCAAACTGGGACTAGCCGTTGACCTGACCGATCCCGCAGTCCTCGAGGCTGCCTCCTGGAGAACCGCCGTCAACGACTACCACCCACAACCTGAATTCGAGCAAAGACCAGTGCTGAGGATGGTCGGATGACTCGAGAAGAGTTCAGACGGCGGGTTGATCGGCGGAGTCGAAATGACGGGTAGCCACCTCGGCGTCGCCTTCGAGCATCGCAGTGAACATCTCATCGAGATGGCCAGCAGTCTCCCAAGACAACCACCGGTCGCCACAAGAGGGACACTCCTCCATAGGGACTTCGAGGACCAGAGCGACCTTGCCTTCTCGTTCGGTCACCTTGGCCCTCCGAACCGGAATCCGGTCCTGTTGGCCACAACGTTCAAATAACATCAGCGTCTCTCACGATAGTCCGAGGACCACCTGTCCCCATGGGGCTCGTATACGGTGACTATCCGCTCTTCCCAACTCCGGGCATCCGCGACCACCACAACCAATTGGGCGGATGCTTCCAGTCGACCAGGGAGTATCCGAAGTGGATCAGCGAGCATGCTTTCGACAAGCTCCGGTTGATCGACTGCATGTTCGCCGAGTTCGACCTGGAGTCGGCTGAGGTGAATAGAAGAGACCGAGCTCGACCCTGACGTGTTGATGGAGCTGCTGTTGCTCAGACCTTCGACGAGGAACCGCGGCCACCCGCCCATCATCGCATCAGCCACTCGCCCGGTACAGGACCACCCCGCTGCAATCGTCTGGCCGTGTACAGGGTTGTTCCCCTCCGTCACAGCCTCTCGTAACATCGACGGAGTAAGCAAACCAGACCTGCCAGAGGAGATCCTCGACGAGATCCGCCGTGAGTACCCGCCCATCCTCACCACAGCACACGTAGCCGAGATGATGCACTCCACCATCGGCGACATCCGAGACAAAGTGCACCGAGGCGAGCTACCGGCGGTGAGGTGGGGACAACAGTTCCGATTCTTCAGAGAAGAAGTCATCGCCGCCATGACCAGATTCCAGCCTGGCGATATGACTCCCACCCAAGAGGAATCCGAGCAAGTCGAGCAGGGATAGCGGCATGGAGGAGATCGAATACGAGGACTGGGATCCCGAAGTGCCACCGGTAATGGACACCAGAGAACTCGCCGAGCTTCTACACACCAACGAACAGATCATCCGAGCCTGGGTCAGAGAAGGGACCATCCCCGCACACCGAAAACCCGGTGGCCGCAAATACAACTTCATCCGCCACGAAATCTTCAACTGGCTCACCACCAACCGCTACCTCCCAGGAGCCAGCGACCACACCTGACATGTCCCTCACTGCATGCTCGTCTCTGACTAGCGGACGGTTGATCTCATGTCGCCAATCGTTCACCGTCCTATCTTGCATGGCCGAGTCCTGCTGGAGCGCGCGTCAGAGACGGGCGCAACAGGCCCACCCAAAGCATCGTCGTGCGAATCGCCCACACCGTTGGCCAACTAGCAACCTGGCCTCGGTCTGGCAACCAGTTCTGTGGCTAGTCGGCTGACCTATTCGCTGCTCTTTCGCAGTATGATCTGGAAGTCGCGCAGAACTCTGCAACCCGCTGTTTCTCGCATCGTGTACAAATAGGATGTTGCGTTCCAATGTGACGTGGCCATAAAGAGAGCGAGGACAGCAATCCCGTGCTCAAGGGCCGTGAGTATCCATGTGATCGATGGTGAAACAGAGCCGATCAACGCGGAGCGTTGGTTTGTCAACTTATGGGAAGCGTACGCCGGAGCCATCTATGCTTTCGCAGCTAGACGCGTTTCCCAGAGTTGTGTCGAAGATGTCGTAGCGGACACCTTCTTGGTTGCCTGGAGGCGTCGCGACGACGTCCCAGACAAAGCGTTGCCATGGCTGTACGGGGTCGCCGGCAATGTCGTGCGACAAAGCTACCGGAACGACGATCGCTGGCGAAGGCTGCTGGAGCGCATCGGTGCCGAGACCCCAAGCGCCGTTGCTTCGTCGGAGAATGAGCTATCACTCGAATTTAGAGACGCTCTAGCAGTAATGGATTGGGAGGAGCGCGAGATCCTCCTTCTGGTTGGATGGGAGGGCCTTACCCGTCGTGAAGTGGCCGACGTGCTCGGCACCACGCCTTCCGCCGCCCGTATGCGTTTATCAAGGGCTAGAAGGCGATTCGAGGAGATCCTGAAGAAGCAGGAGATAGGGAGCGAGGAATGACATTGCGTGACTTACGGAACCAAAACCCTGTATCCACAAAAGAGGCGAATCGATGGAGATATGGCGCAGAAGGCGCTGCAACCTTCACCCGTGTGTCTGAGCAAATAGGTCTCCATCTCGATCTGGACGATTCATCACTTAGGAGTCCGGCTCCCGCAGCTCCACGATGGAGGCCCACTGCTGGGTGGACGGTGGCAGTTGCTTCAGCCGTACTCGTATTGGTGCTCGGAGCCCTGCCCGCACTTTTGACCAATCGAGGCCCATTAGACGATGGTATTTCAAACGAGATATCCTTAGATTCTGGGGTGAGTTCTCAGGGCTCACAATGGCCCCGGGAGCAACCACCAACGTTGGAGTTCGCCACATCACAGGGTACTGGTTCGAATCTACTGACCGTTCGCTATCTGGATGATGAAGTAATCACCTGGAGTCTTCCGATGGAGTTGCCGATTGAAGACAGCACCGCGAAGCTGCAGGGTTGGATCGTCGCTCCTCCAGATCGGGCGTCTCTTGGGAGCGACTTCGTGTTCGTACAAGGGGAACCGACCACGTGGTTTGATGAGTCGGAGCTCATGGATACGGTGTCAGACGGCATTAAGACAGCTTGGATCTATGTTAAGAGAACTTCGCCGGCTGGCAGCTACTTGGTCTTTGAGACCGACGGCTGGCTCATGTGGCTTTACACACCGCAGACCTTCTCCCGGGACCAGGTGACTTCTTGGCTCGAAAGTGTCAATGTCTCAGAAGACCCGTCGGGATGGCCAACGATCGACGTCGCTTCCCCGTTACGCCTTGCCTTTCCGAGCGAGTTCCCGCCGATGAGCATCGAGGTCTCGCATCCCGGCTTCACCCTCACGCTTTTCCCGGCCGGCTGCCAAGATATGGCTGCAGAAAGCGAGTCTGCTGGTGGAACATACGTGGTCAAGTGTATTGACGAATCTGCAAGACGCGTCGATGTGTCCATACATGACACGACCTATGGCTCCGCCTCGGCGGTGGCTCGGAGCATTGCTGTTGCCAATCAAGATGTCGCCGCGCTAACCGATCAATAAGACAGCAACCGTTGTGCCCGCGAGTGCGAAGCTAGACCCGGCCCATCGGGCTCGGGCCGCAAAAACCTCGAGAGCCTCCATCCAACCGTCATCGCGATGCAATCCGAGGCGTGCAAACGGAAGCAGCCCACGACCAAAACCAAACCCAATGCCAAGAGCCAACGAATTCGTTAAAGAAGTCAGCCCCAATCCTGTGGCCACCCAAATGGTGTACGGAGCTGCGGCCGTGATGTAGGTCACCATACCTGCACCCATCTGCAGTCCGAAGAGGAAGCCGGCCCGTCGATGCCCGGCGCTGAAAATATGGGGAGGTACCTGCCGTCTTGGGCTCGGAATGGGCCACGGAGCGACACCGGTATCCACCAGCAGTGCGGACACTCCGATCGCCAGAAAGGCTCCGGCCCTCAGGTCCCTTGAAACCCAAACACTGAGCATGCTCACGCCCTGCAAAGCGATTTGTATGATCACAGCCCCAACGACCGACCCGACGAGATACAACGCTGCGTTACGCCTCGGTCTCGACCCACGGCTCCCGGCCGGGATTAGCGCTACAGCGCTGTTGTAAGTTCAGGTCGAACCTGACAGGGACACCCCGGCGCCCGCACCTGCCGTGAAAAGCACTAGAGGGGCGACAAGGGTGGAGCCCCATCCACGGACGACTAACAGAAGCGATAGAGCAAGGATGGCCCCAATCGCGACCCAGATTGCAGCCCACCTTCCCTCGAGGGCCGCCCTCGCCCCTAGCACCCGGAACAGGTGGTGCCGGATGACGTAATGTACCGACAGATCGAATCCGTCCATCCGCTCGAACAACTCGACCGGTACTTGCCATCCGAGCATCGCCAGACACGATTCTTATGACAGGTGGTTGCGCCGGTCAGGCAGCAAACGGTCATCTTCCAGGTCCACCCGTCGTAGCCGCCGGACTTGCAGAGATCGGGGCGGAAGTCGTAGTTGCAACCGAAAGCGGGGCCCTTGTGGTACCCGCTCGAGCAGCAACACCACAGCTTGTTGTTGCAGCCATCGCACTCGTCATCATTGACCCACGAGTCCAGACCGCCGCAGTCGTTCGTTCCTCCATTGGTCCAGATCAACCAGCCACCGGGCGGGGCGTCTGCCCGTGCGCGTTGGACGAAGGGAAAAGCCCCCATCGCAGCAAGGGCGAACCCGGCGGAAGCGGCCATGGCCCCCTTGAGGAACATCCGACGAGTGGGCCGCATCGGCTCATGCGGGTGGTGGACGTGTAGGCTCCGCCGATTGGCGCCGTGCGGCTTATCGTCCCAGTCAACAACCGTTGCGAGATCAAGCATCCTGTTCAGCTACCTTCTCTAGAACCCATTGGCACAAGGTCGGTGAGCATCTTCCTGTTTCCTAAGGCCGAGGCCGCGACAATGAGTCCATTGCTGTCAATCACAACCCCGAATGGCTTCGAGTAAGCGCCAAAAAAGGTGACGTAAGGGCTTTCGACCCGGATGAGTCGCAGGCCGTTCAACTCCAAGTCTGAGAAGGTTTCGCTGGGATCCGTGGTCACAAGGATCCAATTCGTCTCACCTGAGTGAATCTCCTTGATGTCTTGGATTCTTTCGCGGCATACGATGCATGTGGGATCCACGAACACCATCACCGTCGGTTCAGACCAGGGCCCAAGGGCCGGGATTGGTGGTGCCTGGCTACCAATCAGAGGATGAGCTGCGGGCGCCCCTACAGCTCCTGTAGCCAGGCGACCCACCGCCCGCGTCAGTCCACTAATCGCCAAAGCCAGGATAAGAATGGCCACCCATGCCAGGACAACAGCAGCGGTCAAAGCGCTCACCGCAGTACTCCTTGTCTTTGTCTTATAGTCTTCCTCAACCCCACGACTTCCGGACTAATCCACACCAAAGCCACTCCGCCTGCTATTACACATAACGTGAGAATCAGCTCTGAAGTCTCCAAGCCAGTGTTCGAGATTGGAATGATCGAGCGTGCCGCCGCCACGGCCAGAACGCACAAGACTGCTGAGCGCAAGACATGAGCCCAGTTCGCTGGCAGGTCGCTCTGATTGCAACCACAGTTCGAGCCTGGCCGGATCCTGACGAGGACTATGAGATAGACGGTATAGGACGCGTACAGGGCAGCTGAAAGAAGAGCGGCTACGGCAAGTAGTTGGCCGCCAACAAAGGCAAGCCCGGCCAGGCCCAAGATCCCGAGCGAAATCTCCGTGAGAGCGACAAAGCCAGCTACTGGGCGGACGAGGGGTCGAGTCAATAGGCGGTGTGCCCCAAGCGTCGACACGAGTGACTCGAGCCGGCGAGCGTGCATAGCGCCAGCACCGCCCAACACTCCGAACACGATTCCGGCGCTTGTAAGTCCGCCCCTCATCTCTCGTGACCGATCATTCAGCTTCCCTAGCACCTAGGCTCCAGAAGATCTGAGAGGTCTCGAGAACTGCCGCCACCCTAGTTTCGTCTGACCCAGGGTATGGGACGAAAGTGGCGAATGTTGTCTCGTTGACGATGACGTAGTACGCGCGGTGAGAGCCGTCATCACGTCGGGAAACATATAGCTCCCCTGACACAACAGGCGTGCCCTCGTATGTAGGCACCTCTTTTTGCCGCCAGGCTGTCATCTGTGCTATTTCAAGCGCTCCGATGCCTGGTAGGTCGACAATCGTCCACGGTCCCTGCACGAAAGCGAGGTTGGTGGCGGTACGGGGGGCCACCCGTACGCCGGTTGGTGATTCCTCTATTCGCATCGCCTCGTAGAAGCTTCGAAGGCTGTCGACTTCGCCGCCATACTGGAAGGTGTGGAGAGTGAAGCTGTCTCCATCCCATAGAGCCATATGAACGAGCTTTTCCCTCACAGTTCCGTCGCTTGCCCGCTCATACGACACTTCGTGTTCGGCCGACTTAGGCTGGCCGCCCGACCCAAGTCGGAGTTGGCCACCGCTCAATCCATAGCTCTCGACGAATTCCATGCCCGTACTGACGACTGGGTCTCGTGCTAAGTCTTCGGCCGTGGGCGGTGAGCTCATGAGAAGAGCTCGTTCCTCTCCGGACGACATTCGAATGGTCCCCGTGACCGTTGCAGGGCCTATCGTCCAGGGGATCTCAAGGGAGACGCTCCCTCCGTCGAGCATCTGGACGACCAGGGAATTCCTAGTTGCTTCAATCGATGCGAGCGTCTCAGCCACCACTGCTGGTACCTCCTTCAGTGCCGTTGTAGGGGTGGGTCCTAATTGACAATCGATCCGTCCGCCATACGCAGGCATGTACTTTTCCCAAAGTCACGCTGGGGTCCTGGGAGCGTGGGATGTCAATGTCTGGTATTGGCCGTGGTCGCGGATGCCACCGCCAAACTCCTGTCGACCTAGTCGATACGAGATGTGAGCTACGGCAATGTCGTGGAGCATCTCGTCCCGACTTCGAAAAGCGACTTCGCTTTCGAAGAGCGTCGCGTGAGTGATCACCATCGCCAACTCCTACCACGAGAGGCGATGGCGAGATGCCAGGAGCTTCTTCGCACGAAACTCCAGTACCTTCGCCTTCGAGGCAAGCTGAGCACCATTGCAAGGACTCCATCCTCCAGCTCGCCCGATGTTGGGACTGTACGTTCACCACACTGCGTGGTCAAGAGCCACCGAGGGAGAGATTTCGCGCTCCAAGTAGTTCACTAACGGCCTCACAAGCTTGGCCAATGCTGCACCGGGCTTCGAACAGGAATGATCCGCGACCTTTACGACGATTGCCAACGTGCGAAAGTCGTCGCTCGGCAAACGGAATCTGGCCCTTGGGCCGCTGGGCCGCTGGGCCGCTCCTGGGCCGCATGGGAGTGGAAATCGACGCAAGCCGCCGCGAAGTAGCGATAACTCATCTCTTTGCATATGCCGTGGTCAACCGCTATTTCTCGGCTATTGGCGTTGATCGTCGTTAGGCTTCGTTTCGTCCTGGGCCGGCCTTTCAAGCCGGAAACGCCGGTTCGAATCCGGTCGGGACTACGGAGGAAGCGGATGTCATCACAGGCCATTCGGCAGTACAACGCCCTGGTTGCCATTCTTTCGCTCGTCGCCCTCGTGGCTGCGATCGGGTTGCTCGTATACCGTCTGGTGAGGGGCCGAGACGCGACTCACCTTCTCGGGGATCGGGCGATCTGGCTGGCATGGCTCGTGGCACTCGTCTCGACGGCGGGCTCCCTGTTCTATTCGGAGGTGATCGGGTTCGAGCCCTGCCGCCTTTGCTGGTTTCAGCGGATCGCCATGTACCCGATGGCGATCATCCTGTTGGTCGGGGCGATCCGAAGGGACAGACAGGTCAAGTTCTACGCCCTCCCCCTTGCCCTCGGTGGTCTGGCCATATCCATTTGGCACTATTTGATCCAGGCTTTACCTGCTCTCGAGGGCGGTGGTTCCTGTGGGACGGTGCCTTGTTCGGCCCGGTATGTCGAGGTGTTCGGGTTCATCTCCATACCGTTTATGGCCGGCGCCGGGTTTATCGTGATCTCCGTCCTACTCGCCCTCTACACGAAAACTGAGAGATGACACAACGAGCAAAGTCAGGAGTCGGGCCGGCGAAGCGGTCGTATTCGACGCTTTGGTGGATCCTCGGCGGTGTCGTCGGCCTGGCCGCGATCGTGGCGCTGGCCATATCGATCGCAGGCGAGCAGCCACTGGACGAGAGCGTCGGTTATGGAACCCCGAGCGTCTCCGGGAACGCCCTGCCCGTCTACAACTCTGCAGCGGCCGACCCGGCCATCGGTCTGCCGGCGCCGACTGCGATCGGGGCAGATTGGAATGGGAACCCGGTTTCGATCGAGCCTGACGGAACCCCAAAGATCGTGATCTTCCTCGCCCACTGGTGCCCTCATTGCCAGGCCGAGGTCCCGGTCGTCCAGAGTTGGGTCGACGCCGGCAACCTCCCTGACAACGTGGAGTTGATCTCGGTCGCCACTTCGACCGATCCTTTGCGGCCAAACTGGCCGCCTCAGGATTGGCTGGAGCGTGAGGGATGGACGGCGCCGGTGATCATGGATGATGCCTCCGGGACCGTGGCCGGGAGCTTCGGGATGGCAGGAACCCCATTCTGGGTGGTACTCGACGGGAACAACCAGAATCTTCAGCGGGTGTCCGGTGAGATTCCGGTGGACGGGCTGAATGCACTCGCCGCCATCGCCCAGGCCAGCATCGGCTCCTGACTCAGCTCTCGAAGGACCGGATCTTCTCCAGACGTCTCACGTGACGCTCCTCGCGGGTGAAGCGCGCCTCGAGAAACACCGTTACCAGCTCTTCGGCCAGGGCATTGCCAATCACTCTCGAACCGAGACAGAGGATGTTGACATCGTCGTGCTCGACCATTTGATGCGCCGTGTAGGTGTCGTGCGCCACTGACGCCCGGATCCCGTTGAGCTTGTTGGCGGCGATTCCGGCACCTGCCCCGGATCCGCAGACCACGATCCCGCGGTCGGCGCGGCCGTCGAGTACCGCCTGTGCCACTGCGGCGGCGTAGTCGGGGTAGTCGACCGGGTCGGTGGAATGGGTCCCCAGGTCGTAGACGGCATGACCCGCCTCGGCCAGCCAGCTGGAGAGGTGCTCCTTGAGGGGAAAGCCGGCATGATCTGCTCCGAGTGCGATTCTCATCTGGCGGGCAGGGTAGCTGTGCAGCCTGATGACACGCAGTTGGAGGCCCCGGTAGAGACACGGCGTTGGGCCGGGGCCTCACTACATTCGCCTGGATGTCCAAGCTCATCGTCGAGGGAGGAGCGCGGCTGCAGGGGACGGTCGGTGTTCTCGGGGCCAAGAACGCCGTCCTCAAGGAAATGGTGTCGGCATTGCTGGCACCGGGTCGCCACAGCCTCAGCAATGTGCCCTCGATCCTCGATGTGGATCTGATGTGCCGTGTCCTCGAGCACATGGGCTGTCATGTGGAACGGGTCGATCACGAGATCTGGCTGGTGGTGCCCGACGAGCTCGACCCCGTGGCGCCCATCGAGCTGGTGCGTCAGATGAGGGCGTCGATCGTGGTGCTGGGGCCGCTACTCGCCAGGTGCGGCGAGGCGAGGGTGGCACTTCCCGGCGGCGACGACCTCGGGGCCCGGCCCATCGACTTTCATTCTCCATGGCCTCGAGGCCATGGGCGCCGAGTTCGATCTGGTGCACGGTCAGCTGGTCGGCCGGGTGGATGGGCGATTCAAGGGAACCGAGGTGGAGCTTCCGTTCCCGTCGGTCGGAGCCACCGAGAATCTGCTCTTTGCTGGGGTGCTGGCCGAAGGCGAGACCGTGATCGT
>CAWGJI010000023.1:0-9874 GCA_963822895.1 uncultured Acidobacteriota bacterium | reverse complement strand
AAAGGCCATCGCCCAAGTCGGGCAAGACCGTCCAAACCAACTTCTCCGCGCTGCCCCTTGACAAGTCACCCTGTAACCGTTTCTAATAGGTGAATCAGCTCTCAGTTTTGAGAGACACGAGGAGGATCAACATGAAACGAGCATTCGCCTTGCTCACAGTCCTGGTCCTCGTTCTCGCCGCCTGCGGAGGATCGGCAGACGAGACGACGACCACGGCATCTGGCGAACAGACCACTACCACCGCCGGGGAGACGACAACGACCGGTGCGGAGACCACGACCACAGCCGAGATGATGGAACCGATCGAAGTCGGGATCATCACCTCGACCTCGGGCGCCCTCCAGAGCTATGGCAACCAGTACCTGGACGGTCTCACCGCCGGTCTGGCCTACGCCACCGATGGCACCAACGCCGTCAACGGCCATCCGATTGAGTTCAACATCGTCGACGACGGTGGCGACCCCGAGACGGCCATCTCACAGGCGACCGAAATGGTGGGCCAGGGTGTGACGATCATCGCCGGGACCGTCGTCTCCGGTGTAGCGATCCAACTCGCCCCATTCGCCGAGGAGAACGGCATCCTCTACATCTCGGGACCGGCGGCTTCCGACGCCATCACCGGGGTCAACAAGAACACGTTCAGGTCCGGGCGCCAGAGCTATCAGGACGTGGCCACCGCCGCATCGCTGATCGAAGGTGACAGCGGGACCGTCCTCGTGTTCGCCCAGGACACCGCCTTCGGCCAGGCCAATGTGGCAGCCGTCGACGTGGTGCTGGGAGCACGTGGATTCACGGTCGACTTTCTCCTCGTCCCCGAGTCCGAGACCGAGTTCACCGGCTATGCCGACCAGATCAACCAAGCGGCCCCAGACCTCGTCTTCGTGGCGTGGGCGGGAGACACCTCCGGGGCGATGTGGCAGGCCCTCAACCAGCAGAAGGTGTTCGACACGGCACCGGTGGCCACCGGCCTCGGTGACAAGGTGACCTGGCCCTTCTATGGCGACGCCGCAACCGGGCTGAGCTTCCTCAACCACTACTTCCCGGGTGCGCCCGACAATGCAGTCAACGACTATCTGGTGGCCAACGTGGCGGCCCCGGACCTGTTCACACCGGACGGGTTCGTGGCAGCGCAGATGATCGTCCAAGCACTGAGCGAGGCGTCGGTCGACGATGTCGACGGGATGATCGCCGCACTCGAGGGTTGGACCTTCGATGCGCCCAAAGGTGAGCAGACGGTGCGGGCATCCGATCACGCAATGTTGCAGCCGATGTTCACGGTTCGGCTCAACGATGTGAACGGTGAGCTCGAGGCCGAGCTGATCAACACCCTCACTCCGGATGACACCGCACCACCCGAAGCGGGTTGAAGCGAGCAGCGGACACATCAATAGATAGGCTCGCTCCGCCGTGAGCGACAACAGAGCCGGTACAGCAGATTCCGGTGGCCCCGCAGCCCTGCGGGCCACCGGTCTCAGCTGGAGTGTCGGCGGTCTCACCATCGTGGATGAGGTCGATCTCACCGTGGGAAGAGGGGAATTGGTCTCCGTGATCGGGCCGAACGGCGCAGGGAAGACCTCGCTGATCAACCTGCTGTCGGGGGTTCACACGCCCGACAGCGGCACAATCGAGCTGAACGGCCATGACGTGACCGGGATGCGACCTGCCGACAGGGTGAAGGGCAAGCTGGGCCGCACATTTCAGACCTCGAGTCTCTTCTCCGGGTTGACCGTCCGCGAGAACGTGCGTCTGGCGGCCCAGGCGGCCCTCGGCGGCAGTCTCGACCTGTTGCGAGGCCCCCGGCCCTCCGATCGAGCCTTCGAGGTGACCGCGCGTGCCCTGAAGAGCGTAGGGCTCTCCGATCGCGCATCGAGTCCGGTCGGTGAGCTCTCGCACGGGGACAAGAGGAAGGTGGAGATGGCCATGGTGCTCGCCTCCGACTCCGAGGTGATCCTGCTCGACGAGCCGACGGCAGGTGTCTCGGTGGAGGACACACGGCCCCTGGTCGACCTCATCGAGCGGCTCCACGCAGACGGCCTGACCGTGGTCATGGTGGAACATCGGATGGAGTTCGTCATCGATGTCTCCGACAGGGTGGCCGTGATGCATGAGGGTCGAATGCTCACGTCCGGCACCCCGAGCGAAGTGATGGCCGATCCCACGGTACGCAACGCCTACCTGGGACGGGAAAGGTGAGCCAGGTCGTCACGAGCCAGGCATTGCAGGTGGTCGACCTCAATGTCTGGCGCGGTGAGGCGCACATCCTCCACGGGGTTTCCTTTGACGTTGCCCGTGGCAAGGTGACGGCCCTGCTCGGGCGTAATGGAGTGGGCAAGACGACCACCCTCCTCGCCCTGATGGGGCTGCTCCCTGCAACCGGGAGCGCCAGATTCGCTGGTGAGGAGCTGGTCAACCAACAGACCCACCTGAATGCGAGACGTGGGATCGGATACGTCCCGGAGGACCGGGAGGTGTTCTCCCAGCTCACGGTGGCGGAGAACCTGAGGTTGGCCGAGCGCGCCGGAGAAGAGCACCGCTACGACCTGGTCTACGAGTTGTTCCCCGACCTGAGGTCACGACCGGGCCAACAGGCAGGAACCCTCTCCGGTGGCCAGCAGCAGATGCTGGCGCTGGCCCGCGCCTTGCTCAACCCGAACCGTCTTCTCCTGGTCGACGAGCCGACCAAGGGTCTGGCACCGATCGTGGTCGAGCACGTTGTCGGCGCCCTGGCCCGAGCGACCGCCGAGACCACGGTGATCCTGGTCGAGCAGAACCTCGCTGTGGCCAGCGACCTGGCCGAAGATGCAGTCGTCCTCGATCAGGGCCGGGTGGTTTACACCGGCCCCATGGCGGAGCTGGCCGCCGACCCGGCCCTGACCGGGCGGTATCTGGGAGTCGAGGTCAGATGAGCAGCTTCGTGCTCAACACCGCCTCGGCCTTCGGGCTCGCCGGGCTCTACTTCCTGCTCGCCTCGGGTCTCTCGCTGATCTTCGGGCTGATGAACGTCCTCAACCTGGCCCACGGCGCCTTCTTCGCCATCGGCGGCTATGCGGCATGGTGGGTGATGGATACCTTCGACTTGATCGGCCCACTCGCCCTTCGCTTCCTGGTGGCCGTGATCGCCGCCGGATTAGCGGGGACCCTGGTGGGGATGGTGATCGAGAAAGGGCTGGTCTCCCGTCTCTACGGTCGTCCGCTGGAGCAGATCCTGCTGACCATCGGCCTCGGCTACGTCCTGGTCGCACTACTCGGCGGATGGTTCAGCTACGACGCCCGTCTCATGACCCAGCCCGCCTGGTTCGGCGACACCACCGAGGTCCTCGGCGCCAACATCCCGAACAACCGGCTCCTGGTCCTGGCAGTGGCGGTCCTGTCCCTGGCCGGGCTTCTCCTCTTCCTGCGTCGCACCCGTCATGGGCTGATCATCCGGGCAGGGGTGGAGAACGCCCCGATGGTCCGGGCCCTCGGCATCGACGTAGGTCGCAGCTTCACCCTTGTCTTCGCCATTGGCGGTCTCCTCGCTGGCGTGGGCGGGGCACTCGGGGCCGTCTACTTCAACGGGATCAACCCCGGCCTCGGCACCGGTCAGCTCATCTTCGCCTTCATCGTCATCGTCATCGGAGGTCTGGGCTCGGTACCCGGCACGGCGGTGGCCGCCCTTGTCGTGGCCATGACCCAGATCTACGTGAACAACTACCTGGCCACCGGGCTGGGGTCGATCTCGGTGGTGATCCTGCTGGCACTGGTCCTGCTGATCCGGCCCCAGGGGCTGTTGGGGAGGGAGACGGCATGAAGAAGGCGTTGGCGCTCGCCATGCTCACATTTCTCCTGGTGGCACCGTTCATCGGTTTCGGGATACCGGTCGTCTTCGACAGCGAGATCAGCTCCCCCGGAACCCTCCAGGTCCTGGGGATCGCCCTGATCTACGCGGGGGTGGCCATCTCCTATGACGTGTTGTTCGGCTACACCGGGCTGCTTTCCTTCGGTCATGCCCTCCCCTTCGCCCTGGGGGCCTACGGAACCAACCTGGTCATGATCCACTGGGGTCTCCCCTACTTCGCCGCTCTGGGCGTGTCCGTCGTAGCCGGCGTCTTCATCGCCGTCGGTCTGGGCAGTCTCGCCCTGCGCACCAGTGGTGTCGCCTTCGCCATGGTCACGCTGGCCTTCGCCGAAGCTTTCTCCATCCTGGTGTTGACCGACCCGGTCCGACTGTTCGGCGCCGAGGAGGGGCTGCCACTGGCCTCCGACCACGTGCCCGACATGTTCCGGAGTGTCGCCAACACGAGAAATCTCTATTGGATGGCGCTGGCATTCGCCGTGGTGGCATTTGTCGTCGCCCGACGCGTCGTCACCTCCCGAGCGGGCCGGGTATGGGAGGCGATCAGGGAGAATGAGTCCCGAGTCGAGATGCTCGGACTGAAGCCGTTCGGGTTCAAACTCTCCTCGTTCGTCATCTCGTCAGCTGTCGCCGGGTTGGGTGGAGGGGTCTATCTCCTCCTGGTGAGGGGAGCCAACGCCTCCATCACCTCACCGGAGTTCACCTTGGCCATCCTGGTGATGGTGGTGCTCGGTGGAACCGGCCGTCTTTGGGGGGCGGCCCTGGGCGGGTTCATCTACGCCCTGCTCAATCTCCGGCTTGCCGGCGTCGCCACCTCGGACTTCATCGACTCGCTTCCCAAGTGGCTGGGTGGGCCATTGTCCGAGCCATTGTTCGTCCTCGGTGTGCTGTTCATCGTGCTCGTCATGTACGCCCCGGGCGGCTTGATCACCATCCCGGGACGTATCTCGGGTCGGATCCGACGTGAGGAGGTAGGTGCGCGATGACCCGGGTCACCCCGACCAAGGTCCCCATCGCCTGGCAGGAGCACGGCATTGGCGTCCCGCTGCTCTTGGTCCAGGGGCTCGGCTACGCCCGCTGGGGCTGGGAGCCACTGGTCCCACTGCTGGCCGAGCATTTCAGGGTCATCAGCTTCGACAACCGTGGCATCGGTGAGTCGGGCATTCCCGTGGGCCCCTACACGGCTGCGCTGATGGCGGAGGACTGTCTATCGGTACTGGACGACGCCGGAGTGGGGCGTGCCCATGTTGCGGGCGCCAGCCTGGGCGGGATGATCGCCCAGGAGCTGGCCATCAACCACCCTGAAAGAGTCGACCGTCTCGTTCTCCTCTCCACCACTCCGGGGGGCGCGGAGGGCTATCCGATGCCGGAGGTGACAGTCCGCCTTCTCACCGAGGCAGCCGATCTGCCTCCCGAAGTGGCACTGCGCAAGTTCGTCGAGAACGCCCTGTCCGATCGGGTGCCACCCGAGATAGTCGACCGGATCATGGCCCACCGGCTCGGCTCGCCACAGGACCCGGCCGGATGGCAGGCACAGGCGGCGGCGGGCACCACATACGACGGTGGCGGCCGGGCCCGCTCGATCGAGGCTCCCACACTGATCGTCCACGGGACGTCGGACCGAGTGGTCGACCATCGCAACGCAGATGTCCTCGCCGACCTGATCCCTGGCGCCCGGGTGGAGCTGGTCGAAGGCGGTCATGTCTTCTTCTGGGAGGATCCCGAACAGACGGCCGCACTGATCACCTCATTCCTGGAGGATGTGGCATGAGGGATGGGGACCTGACGATCGGCAGATGGATCATCGATCGCGCCCGTATCACACCGGGGCGCGTCGCCATCGAGTTCGGCGAGGAGGAAGTGACCTACGGACAATTGGCCACCGACTCGCTTGCACTGGCCGCAGAGCTCGCCGGGCGGGGTCTGAGCCGGGGAGATCGGGTCGCAGTCCTCTCCTCCAATCGCCCCGAGTATGCGACGGTCCTGTTTGCCTGTGCCCTCGGTGGCTTCATCCTGACCCCGCTCAACTGGCGTCTGACTGCCCCCGAGCTCGCCTATCAGCTCGACGACGCCGAGGTCTCACTCTTCATCGTGGAGCCGAATAGGGAAGATCAGGCACACGCCGCGCTGGAGATCGCGAAAGTCGGCCCCGAGCTCCGATCGATCGAAGACCCCTCCCCTCCAGGCAACCTGACCGTGGACCTCGGAGACGACGACCCGCTGCTCCTCATCTACACGTCGGGAACCACCGGCAAACCCAAGGGTGCCCTACTCACCCACGCCAATTGCTTCTGGACCAACGTGGCCATCGACCGGGTGATGGACGTGACCACCTTCGACGTCGTCCTCCAAGTACTCCCCCAGTTCCACATCGGCGGATGGAACGTCCAGCCCCTGCTCGCCTTCTGGAAGGGGGCGAAGGTGGTACTCGAGGAGGGATTCGACCCGGATCGGGCACTGGCCCTCATCGAGTCCAAGAAGGTCACCACGATGATGGGAGTCCCGGCCACCTATCTCTTCATGGCCGAGAGCTCCGCCTTCCCCACCACCGATCTCACCAGCCTCCGCATGGCAGTGGTGGGTGGGGCACCGATGCCCGAGAGTCTCATCCGCACCTGGCATCAGCGCGGGGTGTCCCTGGTGCAGGGCTACGGTTTGACCGAGGCGTCGCCCAACGTGCTCGGCCTGCCCCCCGAGTACGTCGGTGAGAAGATCGGCTTCGCCGGTAAGGCCTATCCCCACGTCGATGTGGCCCTGGAGGCGATCGACGGGCCCGGTCTGGTGGAGGGGTCGGGCACCGGCGAGTTGCTGGTCCGGGGACCGTCGGTTTTCGCCGGGTACTGGCGTCTTCCCGAAGAGACGGAGAAGGCCCTCAAGGGTGGATGGCTCCACACCGGGGATATCGCCGAACGCGACGATGAAGGCTTCTACCGGATAAAGGACAGGTTGAAGGACATGTACATCTCGGGCGGGGAGAACGTCTACCCGGCGGAGGTCGAGGCGGTGCTCCATGCTCATCCCGACGTCGTGGAGGCGGCGGTGCTCGGAGTGCCCGACGAGCGCTGGGGCGAATCAGGCCTCGCAGTGGTGGTCAAGCGGGCCGGGTCCGAGTTGACCCCCGAAAAGACAATCGACTGGTGCCGGGAGAGCTTGGCGACGTACAAGGTCCCCAGACAGGTCACCTTCGTCGATGAGCTCCCTCGCTCCGGGACGAGCAAGGTCCTCAAACGTGAGCTGGCCGAGCGTCATGCGGCGGAGGGGTCGAAGTGACCCGGGCACGCTGGCACGTCGAGGACATCCCCGAGCCCACGGGTGTGGATGGGGCGGCTCTGACCGCCAAAGGCCGGAGGACGAGAGAGCTGTTGTTGGAGGCGGCGGAGAAGGTCTTTGCGGAGTACGGCTGGGAGCAAGCATCGATCGTCAAGATCACCGAGGCCGCCGGCGTCTCCCAGGGCACCTTCTACCGGTATTTCCTGTCCAAGCAGGCTGTGTTCGAGGAGCTGGTCGCCGATCTCAACCGACGGGTTCGCAAGGCGATGTCGGAGGGCGCCGCCAAGGGCACCAATCGGGTCGAGGCCGAGCGACACGGTTTCGAGGCCTTCTTCCGGTTCACCGCGGAACACCCCGGGCTCTACCGGGTGATCAGACAGGCCGAGTTCGCCTCACCGAGTGCCCTGCATCGGCACTACGAGCGTATCGCACAGGGATATGTCGAAGCCCTGACCGAGGCCATCGGAGCCGGTGAGATCGCATCGGCCAGTCCAGAGGTTCTGGCCTATGCCCTGATGGGAATTGGCGAGCTGATCGGAATGCGCTGGATCCTCTGGGGAGAGGGTGAAGAAATGCCCGAAGACGTGATCGACGAGATGATGAAGTTCATAGCCCGTGGCCTGGGGGCGGAGAGATGAGGGAAGTCGGCCTCACCGCCACTGCCGCCTATCTCCCGGAGCGCTGGATGAGCGCCTCCGAGCTCTCCGAGCTCTCAGGTGTCCCCGAAGACGTGCTCGTCGATCGCTTCGGCTTGACCGGCAAGCACATTGCGGGAGATCACGAACACGTCTCCGACATGTCCGTGGCCGCCGCCCGCACCCTTCTCGAAGAGGAGGACGTCGACCCGGATTCTCTCGACGCAGTCGTCTACTTCGGGTCGACCTGGAAGGACTACCCGGTCTGGCAGGCCGCCCCACACATCGCCCACCGGCTCGGAGCCGATCGCGCCTTCGCCTTGGAGCTTGATTACGTCTCTTGTGGCTCACCGGTGGTGATCCGTGTGGTGCGTGACCTGCTCCGTGCCGAGCCCGAATTGAAACGAGTTCTGGCGGTCGGAGCCGGGCGCGAGTCGCATCTTCTCGACTACGGCAATGAGCGGTCACGCTTCATGTTCAACTTCGGTGACGGAGCGGTGGCCGCACTTTTCGAGGGAGACGTCAGGACAAACCGTGTCCTCGGCGCCCACATGATCACTGACGGCTCCTACTCGTTGGACGTCAAGGTGCCTGCCGGCGGATCGGTCGAGCCGGCCACGGCGGACACCGTGGCTGCACACCGACATTTCCTCGACGTCCCCGACCCGGCAGACATGAAACGAAGACTCGACCCCGTGAGCCTGCCCAACTTCGTCGCCGCAGCCGAAGGGGCGTTGAGCCGCTCCGGGGCCACCCTGGCCGAGGTCGACTTCGTCTGCGGGATCCACATGAAGCGATCGATGCACCAGGCTCTGCTCGACGCACTGGGGGCGTCGGTCGACCAGAGCATCTACCTCGAGGACACAGGACACATGAGCGGAGTCGATCCCCTGCTGGGGCTGGACCGGGCGTCCAGGAAGGGCCTGATCACCCCGGGTGACCTGGTGTTGTTGATCGGAGCCGGGACCGGCTATACGTGGGCCGCGGCCTGCGTCCGTTGGGGCGAAAGCAAAGAAGAGGACGTGAGCGAGGAGATGGAGAAGACATGAGCATCGACGTCACCGAGGTGGAGACCGACCGTCTCCGAACCGCGGTCCGCACCAGCGGGGAGAGCACACTCCCCCCACTCTTGCTGCTTCACGGGAATGTCTCTTCGTCGGTCTTCTTCGAGGATCTGATGGAGGCTCTATCCGACCTGAGGTTCTGCATCGCACTGGACTTCCGTGGCTATGGCGATTCGGAAGTGAAAACGATCGACGCCACGAGGGGAGTCGCCGACTTCAGTGACGACCTCATGGCCCTGGTCGAGACCATGGGCCACACCAAGCCGGTCGACATCCTCGCCTGGTCCGCCGGGACCGGGTGGCCATGAAATACGCCATCGATCACCCCGAATCGGTCAGATCGCTGGTGCTCGAGTCGGCCATGTCCCCATATGGGTTCGGGGGAACGAAGGGCGCCGATGGCGAGCCGGTGTGGCCCGACTTCGCCGGCTCCGGTGGAGGTACCGCCAATCCCCAGTTCGTCGAGCGCCTCGCCGCCGATGATCGGAGCGACGAGGACCCGGTTTCGCCACGGAGCACGATGAACTCCTTCTATTTCAAACCGCCATTCCGCCTCCCACAGGAGCAGGAGGAGCGATACGTCACCGCCATGCTCCAGATGGCGGTCGGCGATGACGTCTACCCGGGTGACATGACGACTTCCGAGAACTGGCCGGGTGTCGCACCGGGGACCAAGGGCATGAACAATGCGATTGCCCCCAGATACCTGAACCTCTCGGGTTTCAGCTCCGTCCAGCCACAGCCCAAGGTGCTCTGGATCAGAGGTGCGGACGACCAGATCGTGTCGGACACTTCCTTCTTCGACTTCGGCTACCTGGGCAGTCTCGGCGCCATACCCGGTTGGCCCGGCAACGAGACATATCCCGCTCAGCCGATGATCACCCAGGTAAGGGCCACCATGGACCAATATCGGGGCGCCGGTGGTGACTACACCGAGCTGGTCTATGAGGAATGCGGCCACTCACCACATCTGGAGCACGCCGACCGATTCACCGAGGACGTGCGGTCGTTTCTGGAAGGCTGATTGCCCTTCCCCGCCGGCCGGAAGATGCTGGTCGGGTTTACCGATC
>CAWGJI010000022.1:0-176669 GCA_963822895.1 uncultured Acidobacteriota bacterium | reverse complement strand
TCACCCTTCCCACCGTGGTCAGGTCGATCACCGCATGACCGTCGAGATCCGTTATCACGGTCACGGTTGCCCGCTTCCGGCCTCACCCAGTTGCGGGATCACCTCGGTCGCCAGCAACTCGATGGCTTCGGGGTTGTGGACGTCGGCAGTGTTGATGATCACATGCTGGACCCCGGCGTCACCGAGACGGCCGAACCGGTCGACGAGCTGTTCGGCGGATTCGGGGCTGGACTGCCAGGCGTTGGGAGCGAACAGGCTCACCGACTGCAGGGTGGTCCGTTCGATCTCGTCGAATGGTCTCCCCACCGCCTCGCAATGCTCGGCGAGGACCCGATACTTGTGACGGAGCTGGTCGGGGTCGCCGAACAGGTTGGAAGCGTCGGCATATTGGGCGACGAGACGAAGCGTCTTCTTCTCGCCGCCTCCCCCGATCATGATCGGCACTCTCGGTCGGGAGATCGACTGGGGCACGTTGAGGAGACGTTCGGCCTTGAACTGGCGACCTTCGAAACCCTGCTCGCTCCCGCGCTCTCCTTCGAACATCTGCTGGGCAATCTGCAGAGTGTCCTCCAGCATTTCGAACCGCGTCCTGGTGTCAGGGAACCCGAATCCCAGGCCGACGGACTCGGCCCGGTTCCAGCCGGCTCCGAGACCCAGCCAGGCCCGTCCTCCGGAGAGCACGTCGAGGGTGGTGGCCGCCTTCACCCACAACCCGGGGTTGCGGTAGTGAACACCGCCCACCATCAATCCCAGACGAGACCGTTGGGTATGGGCGGCCACGAACCCCAGAGCGGTCCAACCCTCCAACATCGGCTCGGTCTCCGAACCCGGCGCGCCGATTTGCCAGAAATGGTCCATCACCCAGATCGAGTCGAATCCCGCCTCATCAGCGTCACCCGCGACCCGGGCCAGGGTGGGACCGATCGCTGCAGGGCCGCCAGGCCAGGTGAACGAATAGACCTGGAGCCCGAACCTCATCGCACCACCTTGACGTTGAACATCGGATTCTGCGTAGCTCCCATGATCCGAAGCCACAGCGGCAGGTACATCTCGGTGCCACGGGAGGTGGTGATGTCCCCGAGGTCGACGATGTCAGACCAGCCGAACGACGCCAGAAGTTCTGTGACTTTGGTCTTGGCGTCGGCGTCGTTTCCGGAGACGAACACGGTGTGGTCGCCGCCAGCGAGCTGCACGGGGTCGACCATGAGATAGGCGTTCACGGTGTTCAGCGTCTTCACCACTCTGGCGTCCGGAAAGCGGCGCTGGATCTGCTCGCCCAAGGAGTCCGTGTTGGAAATAGCCAGTGAAGGTGGCATCCCCTGGGAGAAGTCGAGCGGGTTGGCGATATCGACGATCATCTTGCCCGCCAGGTTGTCCTCCCCAGCCGCCTCCAGGGCCTGGATTGACACGGTGCCGTTGGTGGCGTTCACCACCAGTTCGGCACCGGCAGCGGCATCCGCCAACAGGGCGACGGCGACACCAGGATGTTGCTTGGCCCACTCCGGGAAGGGCGGATTCCCGAAATTGTCGGGATCAATCCGCGCCATTGTCGCCTCCACGTCGCGGGTGCCCACCGTCACCTGGTGACCCAGCTCGTCGAGTTTGGCCGCCACCGTCTGGCCCACCGGGCCGGTGCCCAACACTGCAATCCTCATGTCCTGTTCCCTTCAGATGAGACAGATCTGTCTACGAGACTGGAAAGGTACAGACAAGTCTGTATCATGTCAACCTGATGACCACCACAACAGAACCCTCGGTGCGAGAGCGGATCCTGGAAACGGCACAGCGGCTGTTCTATCGGGATGGGTTCCGGGCGGTAGGGATCGACACCATCATCGCCGAGGCAGGCGTGGCCAAGATGAGCCTCTACCGCCACTTCCCATCCAAGGACGACCTGATCGTCGCCTACCTCGAAGAGTCCAACCGCCAGTATTGGGAGTGGCTCGACGGCGCCGTCGCCGACATCGATGACCCCATGGAGAAGCTGGTCGGCATGTTCGCCGCCATCGAGAAGCTGGCCACTAGCCCTGAATGTCTCGGCTGCACCTTCCAAGGCACCGCCGCCGAGTTTCCCGACCGCGCCCACCCCGGCCACCAGGCGGCAGTAGCCCATAAGCAGAAGGTGCGGGACCGGTTCGCCGAGCTGGCTCGGGGGGCGGGCTTGCGACAGCCCGGAGAGCTGGGCGACCAGCTCCTGCTGCTCATGGATGGAGCCTGGGTGGCCTCTCGCATGTTCGGACCTAAGAACCCCGGTCAGGGTCTGGCGAACGCCGCCCATGCCCTGATCGAAGCCCACCGCTGATGCCGGCGGATGAAACGTCCAAACCGGTGGTCCGGATCTCCATCGGTCGCATCGACCCGGCCCGCGCCGACGAGACCATTGCCGCGCTCGAGGAATCGGAAGCCACGTTGCGGCCAGCCATTAGTGCCTTGCCCCGGCTGATCGCCTACTACCTCGGCATCGACCGTCGTACCTCGACTATCACCAATACCAGCATCTGGCACACCACAGAGCAGGCGATGACCATGAGCACGCTTCAAGAGATGGCCGCGCTGCGAACCAACTTCGAACAGCTAGGCGTCGTGTTCCAGCCGGCCGCCAACCACGACACCTTGTTGGTCATCTGAAAACAGTCACATCGCGAGGCCGTCCCCCGAGAATGGCGAGAGGTGGTCGCCACCGTGGATGGGGAGGATCGCACCGACCCAGAACAGCGAAAACCCCCAGGTCGGGGACCTGGGGGTTCTTCATAGCGGGGCGGGATTTGAACCCGCGACCTTCGGGTTATGAGCCCGAGTCCGGGTGATCCACCAACCAGGGCAAGCGCGCGAAACGCCTGTTCAGAGGCCATTTTTGGTTCGCGTCCTTTCGCGTCCTTGACCGTCCCATCGCACCCTCTCGCGCAATGGACGCGCGATGGAGGTTCGGTGACTTTGTGCGGTGGCATCGAGGGGTGGGGGCTCCCCGAGGTCTCAGGCTGGTAGTTCTAAACGGCGAGTTCTCGTCCCGCCCTAGCCGAGATGAAGGCTGCGGCACCGCCGAGCACGACGAAGAACGCGTCGGCGGTCCAGGCCTGGAGGTCGTCCGACTGAATCGCGGTGAGGACCGCGTACAAGACGACCCAGCCGACGCCTCCGATGGTCGACATGAGCACCGTTGCACTATTCGGTCGCCACAGAAGCATGATGCCAACGACGGCGGCGAGGGTGCTTGCTACGAGTGTAATGGCGTACCAGGCGGAGTCATCCCGAAATACAACGGTCGTTGCCGCACTCGAGACGGCCGCAACCAACCACATCACAGCGGCGGTCCGGAACCGGGTCATTGTGCTCCTCCTTCTCTTCGTGTTTTGGAACTCCACTTGGCCAGGGCCTGAGCGGGATGCTCGACGGCTGAGACCGGGTGAGCTCGATCATTGGTGTTCCCGTCCTGGTTCCTCGCGGTAGGTCGGGAAGCGTGTCCTCCGGTGTTGCTGGTCTCTCGACGAAAGATCGGGCGATACGACAACGTGAGTGCCGTGATCCACGCCGCTGGGTAGCCGCACAGAGAGAACCCCCAACTCCAGAATCGTGGAGGCACGCCGTGGGGAGGTGGTCACTACGGCGGTGGCGATCCCGGCGCCAACACCGATGACGACGAGGAACCGCCGCCCACCGTCGCCGCTTAGCCACGAGACCGGCGAGCACCAGCAATGTGGAGCGGAGGCCACCGCCAAGGGCAGTTATTTACTCGCCGCATTTACTGCTGTGCGCCTGGCATCGGCACTGGCTCGCCCTGCGCCCACCGTCCCAAACGGAATAGCCCATATGCGACGATGAGCCCACCTACGGTCACGCCAACCAGGTTGGGCACCCAGAGGTCGCCCCACATTCCGCTGTATTGGAACAACGTTCCGGTGAATCCTCGAATGATCGCCCACACCACGGCGCCGATGGAGAGCCCAAACCCGAAGGCGACCGTTGGAAGGCGAGGGGCCACATCGCGTTGAATCATGGCTGTTCCGAAGAGCAGTGTTCCGACCAACATCAACGACCCCCAGCCCACAAAGACCGCTGCTATGACGCCGGCGGGTACCGCAAGACCGACGAGCACGAGCCCAAGGACGCCGCGCAGTCCCAGTCCCCCTTGACGTTGCCGCAGCCGGGCCATCACCAATACCATGAGCACTCCGGCGATGAGCAGAGAGAAGTACCCGACGCCGTAGACAAGACCCGAGGCGTTGCCGTCCACATCCCCAACCGGCTCGAGTGCCCCGGCAACCCACCAGGTGCCGACCACTAGACACCAAAGAGCACCGCAAACAATGGCCATCGTTCCGAGTGATTTCGCCCGATAATTGGAATTGACCACCTTCAGCTCCCGGTCATTCATGGACCGCCCCACGGATCATCCCGGTCGACACACCGACAACCCAGACGGCGAATCCGGCGAGACCGACCAACCAGAGAATCTGGTAAATGGACGAGAAGTCTCCTGAAACCACCCACATGCCGTCCAGCATGAGCATGCCAGCGGCGACGAGGCCAAGGATCCCGAGCCAGCGAGGTGCAATTCGCCAGCGGTAGATGACCACGCTTCCCGCGGCCATCAAGAGAGCTTGGAAGGCACCGAGGACAACCAGGAATATGAAGTTGTCTGCACGCCAGAAGGCGACGATGGACGAGTCAGCGAGGTCGACTGCGGATCCAAGAGCGAGGGAAGCCGAGAATGCGGTCCCGACAGTGGCCGTAACCGCACTGGCCGTCGCCCCGACGATGATCAACCTGGCGAGAACCCGATCACGGCCGTCAACGACCCGGCTAAATGCGGCTGCGAACGGGAGCAGAAAGACAACGTTCATCGCGTTGGCAACCCACATGAACGTGAGATAGGTCGTTCCCTCGTCCATTGCCCACTGCCTGATCACATCCGCTCCGTCCGCACCAGCTGGAGCTGGCGCCAACGAGAAGATGGCGGCGATGAGAAAGGTCAGAACGAACAGGACACCGGCCCAGCCTCCGATCGGAACCCAATTGATGGTGACGGGAGCCGGATGGCCCTGGACCACGACGGATCGGCTCATACATTCCTCCTCTGTGCTGCTCCACCGCTCGGCCATTGCCCGCCAATATGGTCTGAACCGAAGAGGTCTTCTAGGCATGTCGCAGTAGTGGTACTACTATGACAGTAGTGACACTACTACTAAAGGAAGTGGATGGTCAAGAGGAAATACGAGTCTCCGAGGCGGGCCGAACAGGCCCAGCGCACACGGAGCGCGGTGGTGGCTGGGGCACACCTCCTTTTTGTCGCCAACGGCTACGCATCGACCTCGATCCGTGAGATCGCAGCCGAGGCACGGGTATCCGAACAGACCGTCTATCGACTATTCAGCGACAAGCCGGCATTGCTTCGCGAGGTGGTGCTGACCGCGGTCGGGGGACCCGAAGACCCGACGGTCGCCCGCCAAAGTCGGATGATGGATCAGCTCAGCGAACTCGACTCGCCCGTCGAGCGATTGGCCCTGGTCGCCGAGTGGATCGGCGAGAGCTACGGCCGTGGGTTGGCCGAGCTGGAGCATGTCGTATGGGCGGCGGCACCGACAGATGACCGCGTTGCAGAGCTGGCCGAGTTCATGGCAACGCAAAGGTACGAAGACACCAGAAGCCTGGTCCTCGCCGTGTTCGGCACCAGCCTCAAAGCTGAAGGGCTCTCTGTCGACGATGTCGTTGACTACATCTATGCCGTTGAAAGCAGCCCGGTCTTTCGGGTGCTGGTCACCGAACGCGGGTGGACCACCGAAAAATACGTCCAATGGTTCGTACGGTTGGTTCGGCGGATGTTTCTCGAGTCCGGTTGGCATGTTGAAAACGAGAATCGCTGAGTCGAACAACTCTCTCATTCGACTGGCTGCAGGGGAAATCAGGCAGAAGAACCGGCATCGCCCGGAGCTGCTCGATCTTGTTCTCGGCACGCCGGGCAGCCCAGAGGTCGTTCATCCAGACGCTGGTCGGTGACGCAAACATGGCGACCCAAGCCCTCCATTGCGCCCGTTCGACCAGGAGGTCATCCACCTCCCGCAACGTTCCTGGGCTCTCATCGGTCTCGAACCGAGGTCATGACGTGGTCAGGTCTCACAACCTTCGAGCCGCGAGGCTTGAAAAGTCCAACAACACAACCTGCCTCACACCTCCCGCGCTATGGACGCGCGATGGGGCCCTCGCGGAGTAGGTTGGCGGGAAGTCCAGACAAGCGAAAATCCCTTGCGGTGCAAGGGATTCTCGGTAGTAGCGGGGGCGGGATTTGAACCCGCGACCTTCGGGTTATGAGCCCGACGAGCTACCAGACTGCTCCACCCCGCGTCGCTTGTGTGCCTAATTGTAAGGAGGGTCGAGGGCTGTGCCAACCGCAAGTTGGCCAATGCGGTCTTTGGGCACTGTGAAATGGGACCGGGTGCCCTATCCGTCGTCACTCCATGCGCTGACACTCGATGGGTATGGCCCGCGAGGAAAGGAATCACGCATGGCCAAGTACAACTATGAGGGCAAGGTCGCCATCGTCACCGGTGGCGGTTCGGGCATCGGGGAAGCCTGCGCCCACAGCTTTGCCGACTGCGGAGCCGCCGTGGTCGTCGCCGACTACGACGAGCCGGCCGGGAACAAGATCGCAGACGCCATCACCGGCGAAGGCGGACAGGCCTCGTTCTTCAAGGTCGATGTTTCCGATCCCGAGCAGGTGAAAGGTCTGGTCGACTACACCGTCACGGAGTACGGCGGGCTTCATGTAGCGGTCAACAACGCCGGCATCGGCGGGGCACAGGCCCCCGTCGGCGAGTACCCGATCGACTCCTGGCATGAAGTGATTGGCGTCAACCTCAATGGCGTGTTCTACGGGATGCGCTACGAAATCCCGGCCATGCTGGCCAGTGGCGGAGGCGCCATCCTCAACATGGCCTCGATCCTGGGCAGTGTCGGGTTCGCCAATGCTCCCGCCTATGTCGCCGCCAAGCACGGCGTCGTGGGGATGAGCAAGGTGGCCGCCATCGAGTACTCGGCTCAAGGGATCCGAGTCAATTCGGTAGGCCCCGGGTTCATCCGCACACCGCTCCTCGACGCCAACCTGGATGAGGACACCCTGAAGATGATCGCAGGGATGCACCCGATTCAGCGTCTCGGCACGGCTGAGGAAGTGGCCGCCCTGGTCACATTCCTCTGCTCGGACGAGGCATCGTTCTGCACTGGCGGCTACTACCTGGTCGACGGCGCATACACCGCCCAGTAGGGCCCACATCGAGAAGCTCAGCTGGCCGTCCCCTTCGCCTGGTTCGGCGGCCAGCAGCTTCTCGACTCCATGACGGACACACGGCTCATCGTCTATGACCGTGACCTCTCCAACACCCCTAACTCGACCTCCGGTCAGAGTTTGAATTCTGCACCACAGGGGTAACTGAGTGTCTCAACATCGGCTCGACAGTCTGCCACTGGTCGGGCCGTTCTCTACGAGTCATGGAGGCAGACATGAGACAGAACAAGACCAGGAAAACGAGATCCATCGTGGCTCTCGCACTCGTCATCGGAATGGCCGTGAGTGCGTGCTCTTCGAATGACAACAACAACAACTCGACCACTACCACGCTTATCCCCGGAGTGACCACCACGGCACCGGCGGTGGACACGACGACCACCACGGTCGGGGGATGACGATCCCAACGCCCGCCGGCTAACGCCACCGGCGAGACAGCAGGCCGGAGGGTGCTTCTCCCCCCACCCTCCGGCCGATCACCTCAGTCCTGGGTGACCCAGCCTGTTATCGAGGCGACATTCCCATCGGAGTCACGGAAGTGGGCAGCCAGCAGCGAACGATCGCCATCGGCGGTCACGGGACGCAAATCGACCTCGAATGGGACCCCGCGGCCTTGCATCTCGACGAAGGTCTTGCGCACATCGTCGACCTCGAAGACGATCTCGGTGTCCGCATCGATCGGGCGAAACTTCTCGGGGACGTTGAGCATCAGCGAGATGTCGCCTACCTGAAAGAAAGCGAACTCGTCTCCGCCAAAACTCAGGTCGAGCCCAACACCGTCCCGCCAGAAGGCGAGGGCGGTCTCCATATCGGACACCCGGAGGACGATATTGCTGATTCTCATCGTGAGATTCCTGCACTGGATCCGGGCACGCTCATCCTTCAGCGAGCCTAGACAAGAGGATCAGAACAGGTCGTCGTGGAGATTGGAGAGGATGGCGAAGCCACCGGTGAGGACCGTCAACAAAGCTGCGACAACCGAGGCGACATCGAATATGAGTTCCATGCCGTCATCATGAGTGACGGGTGGGACAGTTTTCCGTGAAATCGTCCCGGATCAGCGATAACGCCAGACGATGCGACCCCGGGTCGGATCGTAGGTGGAGACTTCGACGTCGACTGTGTCCCCGGGGAGCACCCGAATCCCCCTACCCCTACGCATCCGTCCAGACGGCTTGGCCAGCAACTCGAAACCGCTGTCCAGCTTCACCTCGAAGGTGGAGTCCGGGAGCATCTTCACCACTGTGCCGCGCATGCGTATGTATTCGTCTTCGTCTTTTGCCATGTTTTCCTAGGAAAGAGGGCCCCACTCTAGGGGGCGGGGCGACCTGTGAGGAATGTGCCGAATCAGCCGGGCGAGTATGCGGTGGCCTCGACCGCTCCCTCCAGGATGTCCTGGGCATTCTGGATCAGACGCTTGGCCTCTTCGATCCAACGCTGGTATCCGGCCAGATCACCATTGCTCAACGCATCGTCGGCCGACTGGAAAGCGGCCGCCGCCTGACTGAGGAGGTCGTCCACGGTCGAACCGTCCGGTCCCGGTGGTGGCTGATCGGTCCCGGTGCCGCCACCGAAGACCTTCGCCAGCGCACCCTCGAGGGTCTCGGCCCACTCGACCTGGTCTGCATAGACCACGATCACCCGTCTGAACTCGGGGAATCCGCCGCCTTCCGCCTCGAGGTAGATCGGCTGGACGTAGAGGATCGAGTCCTCGATCGGGACCACGAGCAGATCTCCCTTGATGACCATCGAGCCCAGCGAGTCCCAGAGTGTGAACTGCTGTGATATCTCCGCGTCCTGCTCGATTCGCTGGCCGACCTGGCCCGTCCCATCGACCAGCTCGCCTTGTGGCATTCGGAAGTCGATCAACCGCCCGTACCGGCCCGGGGTTGAGTCGGCCACGAGGAATGAAGACATGTTCTTCTTGTCCTTGGGTGTGAATGGTTGCAGCAGCAGGTATGACAGGTCCGACTCACCGGGAAGCTTGGTCAGCAAGTAGTAGGGAAGGATCTCGGCTCGATAGCGAAGCGCCCCGCTGGCATCCCGTCCGTCACTCTTCAGGTACTCCTGGCCGACCGAGGTGCCGCGAGTGATGGTGGAGGGGTCATCCGGCAGCGACCAGGCATCGTTTCCGGTGAAGAGCTGATTGGGATCGGTGACGTGATACTCAAGGTAGAGCTGACTCTGCAGGCGGAAGAGATCCTGGGGATATCGTAGATGATCCTGCAGCCCTTCGGGCATGTCCGAGGCCGGCTTGAACAGGCCCGGGAATGCCTTGCTCCACGCCTCGGCGATTGGATCGGATGGGTCGTTGAGGTAGAAGGTGACATCGCCGTTGTTGGCATCGACCACGGCCTTCACCGAGTTACGGAGGTAATTGACTCCCCTGGAGATCTCCGAGGACAGGGCGAGACGCCCCACCGCATCGGTGGTGAGCGGCTGTGAATAGGGGTATGAGTGGGTCGAGGTGTACAGATCCAGGACCCAGAGGATCTCGCCATTGAGGATCACTGGATAGGGGTCGGTGTCGACCTCGAGGAACGGGGCGACGTCCTCGACGATCCGGCGGACATTGCGCTCCACCAACACCCGGCTGTCGCTCCTGATCTCCGGCGAGATGAGAAGGTTGAGGTCGCGGTATCTGAAGGCGAAGGCGACCCTCTTCCAGAAGCTGCCTATCTCGACACCGGCATCACCGTCATACTCGTTGTACTCGGTGCCCTCGTCCGGGAGCGGGGCGTCGACCTCCTGTGGTGTGTCACCCGTCTTGACGATCACGGGCCGCCCGGGCTGGTAGGTCTCGCCGAAGTAGACCCTGGGCTCCTTCAGTTCGAGTGCGGGCACCTCTGCCACGGGTGGCACGTCTTTGAGCAGAAACTTGGGCTGGCCGCCGGCATCGACAAGGTTGGCCTCGTTGACGACCGCACCGAAACCGTGGGTATAGAAGAGACGCTGGTTCTGCCAGTCCTCGCGTGGCAGATTGACCTCTTCCAACTCGCGCACCGCCAGCATGACCTGCTTCGGGACCCCATCGCTGATGTAACGGTCGGTGTCAACGACAGCCAATGAGTAATAGGTCCTCAACTCCTGGAAGTTCTGATAGGTGCGAGGTAGCACCGAGGGGTCCCAGATCCTCAGATTGTCGACGGTGAGCGCATTGGCCTGGATCGAATCGGCATCGAGCGTGTCGGCGGCGGCGAACGGCTGAACCTCGACGTTGTCCAGACCCCAGGCGGCCCTCGTGAACTCCAGGTTGTTGACGATGTACGGCCTTTCTCGTCCGACCTGGTCGGGGAGCACCTGGATTCGCTGGATGATCGCCGGATAGATGGCGAGAGCGGCGATGGCCACCACGATCCAGGACCCGACCGCAACGAGGGCGAGGATCCAGCCGGGCCGGAAGATGTTGACTATGAAGAGGACCGCCGCCAACAGCGCCACCAGCATGAGGAGGCGGTAGGCGGGTAGCCGCGCCATCACGTCGGTGTAACCCGGTCCGAAGAAGTTGGCCGACGGCCGGTCGGCGAGCATCAGATTGAACATGTCGAGCCGGTAGATGACCGCCCGGACCAGGGCGATCAGGGCAAGCATCACCGAGATATGGATCTTGGCGGGTCGGGTGGAAGAGAATCGCCTCCCGTTGAACCGTATCCCCCCGTTGAAGTAGTGGGCCACCGCAGCCAGCACCGTGGCCAGCACCAGCAGGTTGAACACCCAGTCGGTGATCGTCTCGAGGAGGGGAAGACGGAAGACGTAGAACCCGACGTCCATGTTGAAGATGGGATCCGCCACACCGAAGTCCTGGGAATTGAGAAAGAGAAACACCTGGTCCCGCCAGGCCGCCACGGCGAGACCGAGGATCAAAGCCAATGAGGCCGTTACCCAGAACCTGACCTGGCGGACGCGCGGCTCGACCCACTCGCGGAACCGCTCGATCAGCTCTTCCTCCTCGCTGAGATCGAATGGCTGCCACCGCGGTGACATCCGGTCGACCACGCGAAGGCTGACCCAGAGGACGAGGAAGGCGAGGGCGATACCGACCGCTCCCAGCACAATCGATAGACCCCAACGCCGCTGCCATACGAAGTTGTACCCAATGGAGTCGAACCAGAGATAGTCCGTCCACAGAGTGCCCAGTGCAGTCAGGACCAGGTAGATCGCAGCGATCCCAACCAAGATCAGCGTCAGGGGTCGACGTCTGTCGGACCGATATCCGGAAGGAACCCTGGTGAACATCGACGATGAGGGTAACTGCTATCCGAGCTTCGGTTTCTGTGAGATCAATCGATGACGACGGTGCACTCGCATCCGACGTGAACCGGAGGCAAATGCTGGTTGGGGTCGGCTGACGCCTCCTGGCATGCGCTGCACGGAGTCCCGCTCGGTACCCAGAGGAGATCGGCTCCGGGCGCCGAGTCACGAATGCCTCTGTGATATGCCTCCAGAGCGAGCAAACGCACCCTGCGTTCCGCTTCGTCTGTTCGCCATCCTCGATAGACCCTCGATGTGGCCGACTGCTTCTCGCGCTGGCCGTCGCCGGCGTCGACCAGAGCGGCTTCGACCGCCGAGGCCAGATCGCCGCCGAACATGTCGGAGGCATCAGAGCTGGGTGTGACCGGCCGCTTCAGCTTCGCCCCGACCATCTCCTCGGCGGCGTTGTGCCCGGCGGCGTACGCCTCGGACCAAAGACCGATGAGGTCGGCCCGCAACATGTCGGACAACTCGGCGGCGTCGGGTGACCAGTCGCCATCCGTGCGAAGGCTGTCCAGGGCGATATTTTGCGCGTCGGTCACGGACTTCTTGACTCCGCGCAACGCACGGTTGGTGATGGGAAGGAGAAACCCGTCACGCTCCTCGATCATCTCTGTCCGATCGGAGAGGACCGTGGTCACCTTCGGCGGCGCCTGCGTTGGTTCGTCTTCCTCCTCCGCGTCCTCGGCTTGCGGGGCTACGGGTTGAGCCGGCGCGATTGGCTCATCGTGGTCATCAGTCTTGTCGCCACGTAGTGAGGCGAACAGGGCACCGACCGAATCGTCGACCTCTTCCTCATCCGCTTCCTCGGGCTCGGGTGCCTCTGATCGGCCCTCCACCGGTGCTTCGTCGTCCTCCGGCTCCACTGGGATTGGCTCTGCAATCGGCCCGCTCATCTCCGGCTCGCCGATGGGCTCGGGCTCCACGGGCTGCGAAGGCTTCGGTTGGGAAACCTCCCGCTCGATGGTCGGTGGTACGTCTGGTGGGATGATGCGAACCGTCTCCCCCAGAGCCCAACTGTCCACGTCGGGCTCGACCTTCGATGGCGGGACGATGCGGACGCTGCTCGACTCTTCCGGCCGGGTGAAGACCTCGCGGCGCTCTTCCAGCGTCCCCTCCAACCGGCCGAGAGTGGCACGAACCGTCTCCAGCTCCTCCATCAACTCCTCGCGCCGCTCCTCGAGGGCCCTGGTTCGCTCCTGTGCGGCCTCAGCCTGTCGATGTGCCTGATCGATCATCTCGTCATGGCGCTTCTTTGCCTCGGAGGAGAGCTTCTCGGCATCCATCGTCGCCGCCCTCAAGGCGTCCTCCGCCTCACGACGCGCCGACGAAGTGAGCCGATGGGCCTCCCTCTCGGCCTCGCCCATAGTGGTCAAAACATCGCGCTCGGCGCCGGCCCTGATCCTCCTCGCCTCGGCAACGGCCTGATTCAGCATCTCCGTGCCCGTGGCCCAGGCGTCGCCACGTAGCGCCTCGGCGTCGCTGCGAGCCTCTTTGCGCATCTCCTCCACTTCGGCCATCGCCTCGGCCCGCCATCTCGCCGAATCGAGCGTGGCGCGCTCCCTCATCGACTCGGCTGCCTCCCTCGCCGCCTGGAGGACTGCCGCCACCTCACGACCGAGACTGTCGAACTCGGTCTCGAGATCGCGGTCGGCGAACTCCCCCAAACTGGTGGCCAGGCGATCCCTCTCCTGACGCAGGCTTTCGAGCTCGGTGGAGAGTCTGCCGACGTGGCTCAGCACCTCGTCGGGGTCGAATCCACGGAAGACTGTCCGAAACCGGGCACGACCCACCTCATCGGGGGTGTTGTCAGAAGCCATCGGAGCTAGAAGATACAGGCAGTGCCTGGCTGTCTGACGGGTTTGGGCGTCAAACCGAGGGCAGGCTGTCCAGGAAGTCGATGGCATCCTGGAGATTGGTGACCGGCACGAGCTCGATGTGATCCCGCTCCGCGGTCAGCGCTTCGTCGTAGTTACCGGCCGGAACCAGCATGTATTCGGCACCGGCCGCCTCGGCCCCAACGACCTTCTGGCGAATGCCACCGATGTTGCCCACGGTGCCGTCGTATTGGATCGTTCCGGTTCCTGCGACCACGTGCCCTTTGGTCATCTCGCCAGGAGTGAGCGTGTCGATTATGGCCAACGTGTGCATGAGCCCTGCCGATGGCCCGCCGACGTTGCCGGCCTGGATGGTTATCGGAAACGGCGGCTTGGTGACCTCACCGACAACGATCCCGATCATGGGACCACCCATCTCGTCATCGCGTTCGGTGAGCTGGACATCCACGGTCTGTTCGGTGCCTTCCCTGGTGATGCCCATCGGGACGATGTCACCTGGATGGAGGTCTTTCAACGCGTTGGTCAGATCGGTGCTCTGCACGATCTCGGTTCCATTGAAAGTGTTGACCGAGTCACCGATTTGCAGCACGTCGTCGGCAGGCTTGTCGGGCACCAGGTCCGTGATCACCACATCGACCGGGACCATCTCATATCCGAGATAACGCAGCGCCACCGATATCGCCCGTGTCTCTGAGTCGTCCATCTGCTGCAGGACCCGCTTGCGGTACTCCTCATCGGTCTCGTCGGGTTGGCGATAGGCCTCCTTGCGAACCAGGTCGATGGTCGGATCGACCCCGGCTATCGCCGCCTCGAACAGGTTCACGTCCTGGCTGACGACCGTGAGCATCAACAACTCGCCCTCAGGCGGATATGTGGTCACGTCATCGGCGACGATGGCGTCGGAGGCATCCGATACCGGCCCCGCCGAGAAGGCGAAATAGGGCAGTTCGACGTTCCATGCGCCCAGAATCACGGCGCCCACGACAAAGAGGGCCCCAATCAGATATAGGGGCCAGGAAGAACCTCTGTCTTTCTGCTCTTCCACCGGCTTGAGAGTAACTCTGACCTCCGGATACGGGTCTTAGACGTAAGGTTGCCTATCGACGGTTTCGAGGAGATAAAGAAGTGACGACAGCAGTGCTCACCGAACGGGTCCTCCATAGGACGAAAGCCGTGTCGATCGGGTTGGTGGTCATGGCGGCGGCATTGACTGCCCTGGCGGCCCAATGGCGCATCGATCTCCCCTTCACACCTGTTCCCATCACCGGGCAGACCCTCGCCGTCTTGCTCACCGGGGCGGCGCTGGGCATGAGACTCGGTGCGGCGGGACAACTTCTCTACGTAGGGATCGGCGTGCTCGGAGCCCCGGTGTTCGCCGGAGCCTGGTCGGAAGGCTGGGACATCGATCGGGGGATCGCGACGATCACCGGAAGCACGGCTGGTTATCTCTTCGGTTTCGTCGTCGCTGCGGGCTTGATCGGCTACATGGCCGAGCGTCGTCAGGACCGGGCCTTCGCCACCATGTTCACCGCCTTCATCGTCGGCTCGGCGGTCATCTACCTGTTCGGCGTGATCGGTCTGATGATCACCGTCGACATGAGCTTGAGTGAGGCCATGGCCGCCGGGGTCGTTCCGTTCGTCGTCGGTGACGTGATCAAGGCGGCCACCGCCGGTGTCCTGCTCCCCGGAACCTGGCGCCTGATCGGAGAACACCCCCGGCCGTAATCTTGCCGGCCGACTTTGCCTCGGCTCACCCTCAATATGCACCGGTTCGACTGATCGCGTACAAGGTGCCTCGGCAAACAGACGCCGGTCGGCAGGGGCTACCGCCGCGTTGCCAGATCCGTGCCGAAACAGACGCCGGTCCGCCAGGGCTACCGCCGCAGGTCACCGGTCATGGTGAGCAATAAGCTGCCCAGTGCTCCCCGGCTGCGAATCTAGTGATGGCGGGTATCAACCAGTTTCTATTTCTTCGCCGAGATAGGCGCGGATCACGTTGGGGTTGCTCTGCACCTCGGCCGGCGTGCCCACCGTGATCGGCTTGCCGAAGTCGACAACGAGAATGCGGTCGGCGATGTCCATGACCAGGCCCATGTCGTGCTCGACGAGGATGATGGCGATCCCCAATTCGTCCTGGACGTCGAGGATGAATCGGGCCATGTCCTCCGTCTCCTCGAGGTTCATCCCGGCGACCGGCTCGTCCAGCATGAGGAGCTCGGGATCCATTGCCAGGGCACGACCCAGCTCGACTCGCTTCTGGATCCCATAAGGCAGGAGGCCGACCGGGTACTTCCGCCATTGCTCGATCTCGAGGAAGTCGATGATGTCTTCCACGATCTCACGGTTCTCGATCTCCTCTCGCTTGGCCTTGCCCAGCCACACCGATCCCGCCAGCCAGGAGCTCGTCATGCGGACGTGACGACCGGTGAGAAGGTTCTCGATCACCGTCATGTGGGGGAAGAGTGCGATGTTCTGGAAGGTCCGGGCGATTCCCAGCTCGGCCGTCTTGTTGGGCTTCAAGCCCATCAGGCTCTCGCCCTTCCACTTGATGTCACCCTTCTGGGGGTGATAGACCTGGTTGATCGAGTTGAATAGCGACGTCTTGCCGGCGCCGTTGGGCCCGATGATGGCGAACAACTCACCATCGTCGACATGGAAGGACACCCCGTCGATGGCCTTGACCCCGC
Source organism: uncultured Acidobacteriota bacterium (assembly GCA_963822895.1). Taxonomy (GTDB): domain Bacteria; phylum Actinomycetota; class Acidimicrobiia; order Spongiisociales; family ZC4RG35; genus JARDZU01. The sequence goes on along the minus strand of CAWGJI010000022.1, from coordinate 160,614 downwards.
GAAACGCGAGATAGAGGTCCTCAACGGTCAACAGATGCTCGTAACTCCTCGGACCGGAGCGCTCGGCTCTTCGTGCCAGCAGCTTGCCGCTCACGACAGCCACCTCCTGAATTGCCGGCCGACCCTGACGGACCGGCGTCTGTTTGACCGAGATCGACACCGCAAATGCGAGGTTTGAGGGCGGTCCCCGGTTCGCGACCTACCCTGAGAACTGGGAGCCGTCGCGGTCAAAGTCCGCCAGCAATCAAAGCATCCGGTCGACGCCTCTCGGCCCGGCCGAGAGGTTGGCTTCCGCACCCGCCGGAGGCCACTCATGAGAGCCACCTCTTTCTTCGTTTGTAATGCTTGACGTCGCGGAAGGACTTCTGCTCGCCTGTGGCGTGGAGACCGAGATAGAACTCCTTGACGTCCTCGTCCTTGAGCAGCTTCTCCGGCGTGCCATCCATGACCAGCTTCCCGGTCTCCATGATGTAGCCATGGTCGGCGATGGAGAGCGCCATGTTGGCGTTTTGCTCGATGAGCAGGACCGAAGTCCCTTGGGCGTTGATCTCGACGATGATGTCACGCACCTCCTGGACCAGCAGTGGAGCCAAACCGAGAGACGGCTCGTCGAGGATCAGGACCGACGGGTCCTGCATCAGGGCGCGGCCGATGGCCAGCATCTGCTGCTCGCCACCCGACAGATACCCGGCGGTGGCGGTGTTTCGCTCTGCCAGCCGGGGGAAGAGGGTCATCACTCGCTCCCGAGACTCTTTGACTTTGGCGCCGTTCCGGTTGACATAGGCGCCGGCCCTCAGGTTGTCGTCGACGGTCATCTCCGCAAAGACCCGTCTCCCCTCCATGACCTGGCTTATGCCCCTTCTCACCCGGTCGGCAGGGTCCTTCTCGGTGATGTCCTCGCCATCGAGGCGTATCTCGCCCTTGGTGACATCGCCTTCATGCACGTCGAGAAGACCGGTGATCGCCCGCAGTGTCGTGGTCTTCCCGGCGCCATTCGCCCCGAGGAGTGCGACGATGGCACCATCGGGCACCTCCAAGGAGATCCCACGCAGGACCAGGACCACGTCGTTGTACACGACTTCGAGATTCTCTACTGCGAGCACGCTTCTCCGTCGGAACTCACATCATCGACCCTTGTTCACGAATAGGTCGATCATGGGTGGCCCGGACCTCCGGGCCACCCATGATCAGTTGACTCAACCTTGCAGCTTGTAGCAGGCCTCGTTGAATTCGAAGGCCGCCGCAGTTGGCGAGGTGTAGGCCTCCGCAACCATTGTGGAACCGGTGTTGGTTCCTCCGGCCAGACCCGCTGGGTCGGGACGGGATATGTACTGGACCCGCTGCACGATGTCGTTGGGGTCGCCTAAGTAGTGCTCGTCCGGCGCCAAGCCGTCGAATGACACCGACTCCAGACTCTTGGCCGCGGCGAGCACGCCCGCCTGGGTCATGTCACCAGCGTCGTACGCCGCCGACAGGGCAGCATGGAGGATCTCGCCCTCGACGAACCCCTCGGCGTAGTAGTCGAGCGGGCCGGCATCGGGTGCGAACTCGGCCATCGTGTCACGCACGAAGGCGTTGCCCGGTGAATCGTATCCCCACGGGGTGTAGACCTGCGAGATGTAGAAATCATCCGCTAGTGCGTCCTTGATCGCCGAGTCGGGTGCGATAAGCGCCGGGCTCCAGCTCGGAGCCGCCCCAGACCACTTCCCGTCGAATCCTGCATTCAGAGCCTGACCGTAGATCGAGCCGAACGGTGTCGGCGAAGTGGTGATCCACACCAGGTCGGCGCCGGAGTTGGCGATATCGTTGGCCACCTCGGTCAACGATGCCTCATCGGTGGCGTTGATCTTCCCGCCATCGTCCAGGACCACCTCGAGGCCGAGTGCCTCTGCGGCCATTCTCGCCCCGGCCAGAGAATCTTCGCCGTAGTCACCGGGGTTCCCGGCGAGGGCGATGGTCGTGGCATCGGGATTCTCGCTCTTCATGAAGTCGATGACGTTCATCGCCTCGATGCAGTACGGGGTCCCATGGGGCAGCAAGTTGGCGTTGATCGCCGGATCCGACCAGCCCGAGTACCAGGTCAGCGGGATCGCCAGGATCCCGTCGGCCTGTAGCTGGGGGTTGATCGCCATCGTGTGCGGTGAGCCGGTCGAGTGACCGAACGCCACTACTTGCGTCTTCAGCTCTTCATACATCTGGACGTGCTGATCAACGACGTAGGCAGTGTCACGGGTGAAGTCGCTGACATTCACCATCAGACCGTTGATCCCACCATTGGCGTTGACACTGGCCCAATAGGCCTCATGCCCGGCCACGATGGCCTGCACCAACGGTGCGAAGGGGCCGCTCAAGTCGGACAACAAACCGACATTGATCGTTCCCGCCTCGAGATCCACCCCAACATCGGTGGCGATGTCCATCGCCTGCTCGCCGGTGGTCGTCGTCTCCGCCGGCGCACCGGTGGTCGTCGTCGCTTCAGAGCCTGCCGCCGTCGTGGTCGTTTCGTTTCCGCCACTGCTGCCACATGCGGCGAGAACCAATCCGAGCACGAGCAGGATGGCGAACCATTTCTGCTTGTTCCTCATTCGTTTCCTTCCTCCTCCGTTGACCGGGCCGCCTAATCGGCGGCCCGCCTTGTGACCGCTCAATATGTGAACGGCCAACCCTTCCAATAGTTGCGGATGCGAAGCCATATCCCATAGAGACCCAGGGGCTCGAAGATCAGAAATAGAATTATCAGCAAACCGTAGAGAACGAGATTGAGTTGGGCCACCGATAATCCTGGCCCGACCCCGGCGAACGAGTTCACCAGCCCGAAATCATTGGGTGTCGTCGCCACAAAAACGTTGGCGATTGCCGACACGATCCCATCGCCACCCGTTGCCTGAGCTTGCATCCAGAGCGTAAAGTCCTGAACGATTCGGGGAAGCAGCACGACAAAGCCCGTACCGAGTATGGCGCCGGTCACCGTGCCGGCACCGCCGATGAGAACGATGGCAATGAATTGCACCGAGAGAAACAAGTCCCATCGTTCAGGAATAACCCTGGTGTTGAACGACGCCAACAGGGCGCCGGCGACTCCCGCGTAGAACGAAGAGAGGCCGAAGGCCAGGAGTTTGTAACCGAACTCGTCGACCCCCATGATCTCGGCGGCGATGTCCCGGTCCCGGATCGACATGAAGGCCCGGCCCACCCTGGTTCTCTGCAGGTTCTTTGCGAGAAATGCAAAGACGACCGCAATGAGGGAAAGAAACAAGAAAGACTTCGCCAGCCCGGAGATCTCAACGCCGAACCACGTAGTTCGTGTCGTGAAATCGACCACCGGGTCGGCTTCCTTCCACCACCTGAACTGTAAGGGCGGAAAGTCACGCCCCACCTGGGCACCCCCCGTGAGCGATTTCCAGTTGCGAAACACGTACTCGCCGATGAAGACGAGACCCAGTGTGACAATCGCCAGATAGAGCCCGCGCACCCGAACCGCGGTTGGGCCGACGGCGACGCCGATGAGAGCGGCGACGATCCCGGCGGCCGGCAGCCAGACCCACATCGGGAGCCCAAGCCCGAGGAACGGCCCACCTACGGGGCCACCGAGGAACACGGCGGTATAAGCGCCCAGCGCCATGAAGAATGCGTGACCGAGAGATACCTGGCCGGCAAGCCCGGTGAGAAGATTGAGGCCGAGAGCGCCGACCACGAAGATGGCGGTCGTCCCCAAGAGACGCAGCCAGTCGTCCTCACCCAGGAATCCGAGCCCGGGGACCACCTGGAACGGGATGGAGACCAGGACAAGCATGAGAAGCCCGGCCATCACCTTCTTGGTCGTGGTGTCGAAGATGGCTTGATCACCCTCATACGTGGTGTGAAGGAGCGGTCGGCCTCTCATACCCGCCGGATCTCCTCGGTGCCAAACAGCCCATAGGGCCGGATCAAGAGCACGACCATCATCAACAGGTATCCCATGATGCCGGGAAACCCCGAACCGAGGAAGTCGAAGGTCGCATAGGTCGACGCCGCAGACTCGGCGAGCCCAACGGCAAAGCCGCCCACCACCGCGCCTGGGATTGAGTCGAGGCCACCGATGATGACTGCAGGAAAGGCCCGAAACGCGATGAAGGCCGTCGACTGATCGACCCCTGTCGCCCGTCTCGGAAAGACGGAATAGAAGATACCGGCCATGCCGGCCAGGAATGCCCCAATGGCCCAGGCACTGGAGAAGATGCGCCCGACACTGATGCCTTGGGCTCGGGCCGTCTCCTGGTCGAATGCGGTAGCCCGCATCGCCACACCGGTTCGCGTCCGGAAAAACAGAGCGACGGCGGCGAGCAGGATGACCGTGACCACGGTTTGAGCTATCTCGGAGTGGGCGATCCTGACCCACCCAAGGTCGACGATGGCAAGACCCCACGGTGCACCGAGCGGTCTTGCTTGCTGCCCGATGAAGTCATTGGTGATCGTTCTCACCACGATGTCCATCCCCAGGGTGACGATCGCCACCGCGAACAGCGCCTCGCCCACCATCGGGCGAAGGAACAGCCGTTCGAGGACCACGCCAATCAAGGCGGCTGCTAATAGGGCGGTGAGGGCGCTCGACCACCACTGAACCGACTCGGGCAAGAACGTGAGATAGCGGCCCGGAAAGTCGAGGACTGTGACGAACGCCGCCGTTAGAAATGCGCCGAGGCCGGTCAACGCGCCGTGGGCGAAGTTGAGGACTGAAGTCGCTTTGAAGATGATCACGAAACCCATCGCAAGCAGGGCATAGATCGCGCCGATGCTGATCCCGCCGACGAGCATCTGAGCGAACTCGTTGGGAGAAGCCGCGGTCTGGCCGAGAACCATTCCGTGGAGGACCCCGGCGATCACCGATACATGCCCTCTATGAGGTCACCGAACATGTCCCTCATCGCATTTCGCTTCAGCTTCTGGGTAGCAGTCAACTCGCCATCTTCGTGGTCGAGCTCCTTGGGGATGAGGCGGAACTCCCTGACACTCTCGACCCGGGCGAACTTCTTGTTGGTCTGGTCGACTACTCCCTGGACCAACTCGATCACTTCAGGCTTCTCGGTGAGGTCTCGATAGGTGGTGTAGGGGATCTGGCGCCTCGTCGCCCAGTCACCGACGACGTCGGACTCGATGGCAATCAGGGCGCTTACGAACTTCCTACGGTCACCGACGACCATGGCCTCCTTGATGTACGGAGAGGTCTTCAGGGAGTTCTCGATCTCGGACGGTGAGATGTTCTTCCCACCCGAGGTGATGATGATGTCCTTGATCCGATCGACGACCTTCACATGGGTCCCGTCGACCCACTCCCCCACGTCACCGGTCTTGAGCCAACCGTCGTCGGTGAAGGCCTCCGCCGTCTTCTCCGGTTTGTTCCAATAGCCCTTGAAAACGCCGGGATGCTTGGTCTGGATCTCCCCGGAATCCTCGTCGATCCGAAGACCGATGTCTGGGTACGGCATCCCCACCGTTCCGACTTTGTTGCTCCCAGGGAAGTTGCAGGTGGCCACTGCGGCGTTCTCGGTCATTCCGTACAACTCGAACAACGGGACGCCCATGCCGAGGAAGTCCCGAATCACCTCAGGGGCGATTGGGGCGGCGCCGGAAGAGGAATAGCGAACCCTGCGCAACCCGATCCGGTCCTTTAGTGCCCGGAACACGATGGGATAGCCAAACCCATACAGGATGCGGCTCAAAATGGTGTGCTCACCGTCGTTGGCCACCCGCTGGTCGCCGATGAACCGGGCCATCCTCATCCCGAGAGCGAACCAGAGCTTCTTGAACCACGTGGCATCACTTCCCTTGATGGCAATCGAAGCATGGATTCGCTCCCAGATCCGGGGGACGGCGAAGAAGAGCGTGGGCTGGATCTCACGCAGGTTCTGTTGCACCGTCTCGATCGATTCGGCGAAGTTGAGTGAACACCCATATCCGGTCATGTGCCAGGTGGAGAAGATCCGCTCGGCCACGTGGCACAGCGGTAGATAGGTGAGTATCAAATCGTCCGGGTTGGGTGGCTTGTTGCCGGGAAGGCGCTGGGGCAACCCGATCAGGGTGTCGGTGCAGTAGGCGAAATTGTCATTGGTGAGCATCGCACCTTTCGGCGGGCCGGTGGTGCCTGAGGTGTACACGAGGGTGATGACGTCTTCACCGGTCGCTTCGGCCATCAGTTGCTCCACCCTCCCCGGGGCAGACTGTCGTTGCCGGCGGCCTGTCTCGAGGAAGTCGTCCCAAAACAGAAAGCGATCGTCATCGCGCCAGTTGCGAAAGCCCCTCGGCTCGACATGGAGGATCTTCGAGAGGTTCGGGAGTGATGCGATCACCTCCATCACCTTGTCCGCCTGCTCCTGATCTTCGGCGAGGTGCACCGTTGCCCCCGAATCTGAGAGCAGATACTGGATCTCGGCGGCGGGGTTGGTCGGATAGAGACCGACGGTCATGGCCCGAACCGCCACCGCTGCCATGTCCAAAATCACCCACTCCGGCCGATCCTCCGATTGAATCGAGACACGGTCACCCGGCTCCACACCCAAGGCCAGCAGCCCGTAGGCGGCGTCGAGGATGGTCTCCCACAACTCTGACCAGGTGATTTCCTGCCAGATCCCAAAGTCCTTCTCCCGCATCGCCATCCGGTCGGGCATCAGCATCGCCCAATCGCGCACGCGGGCCGCCGGGGTCTTGAACCCGATATCGGCGGATGGGGCGTCGGCACGCTCCAAGACACTCGTCACTCGGCTGACCTCCTCGCGGACACCGGGGACACTATTCAATAGACGCTGAGTTTGCCGGACGGATTGAGGCAGTCCGTCTGTGCCGCACACCGTCGGGGCCGACTCTGGCTCTCATCGTCGATGTCTTGACGCCTTCGTCACGTGCCGAGATGTTTGGTGAGAAAGGCGGCTTGCGCTGCGCTCGTCTTCTCGAAGAGCTCGCTCGGGTAGTGAAGGAGACCGAAGTGCCCACCCTCGAGGTCGTGCCACTCCTTCTCCCCCGGGATCAGCTCGAACGCCGTTCGGCTGACTCTCGGGTTCGCATGGGCCATCTCGTCCGCCGGGGCAACCATCATCATCGACGGAGTGGTCACATACGGCGCACAGAGAAACGGGCTGTATGGAGCCGTGTTGGTTGGAACGATCCTCGTCACCTGGTTCTGCCATCCGCTCCCGTGCCGGCCGCCATATTCGATGAACCAGCGAAAGGCCTGAATCGGCTTCAACAACGACGGAGTGCCCAGCTGATCTGACGAGACCACCGGAAGGGGGCCCATCCTGTCCCCGGGCGACCCCGATACGTCACCTGACTCCAACGTCCGCCTCATCGCTTCGAAGACATCATCGGTTGGCTCTATCTCCGGCGGTTCGTCTCCGAACGTCGGACATTGGGCCACGACAGCCCTGACTCGGGGATCGCACGCCGCCACGACGAATACCTCGCCCGCGGAGTACGAGTCACCCCAAATGGCAATCCGATTCTCATCGTGATCTTCCAGCCCAGACGCGTAGGTGATCGCATCCCGATAGCCACGGCACTGCATCCAGGGGTTGATCTCCTGCCGTGGCTCACCGCCACTGAGCCCGAGACTGCGATGGTCGTATATCAATGCAGAGACACCGGCTTCGGCGAATCTCTCGGCGTAGCTGTCGGTGGTCATAGGAATCGTCGCGGACGTGCCGTGAGTCATCACCACCAAAGGTAACGGCTGCTCGCCCTCGACGGCCCTGTACAAGAATCCCCGAAGTACCGCTCCCTCGGATTCGAATTCGATCGTCGACCTGCACGCCCGCCATTTCTTCATGCGGCCACCCTATGCGCCCGAGGACGCGGTGACCGACCCACTTCTCGTTGGGGATGGCGGTCAGATTGGGGGAGCTCGTTGGATCAGGAGCCCTGGCTCCACTCCGATCCACCGGGCCAGTGCTCTTTCTTCCAGATGGGAGCCCGCTCTTTCAACTCATCGATGATGAACTCCGCGGCAGCAAAAGCATCTGCCCGGTGAGCGGTGGAGACGACCACGGCCACCGATGCCTCTCCAAGCAGGACCCTGCCGTAGCGATGCTGCACCACGGCCTCGAGTATCGGCCACTGCGAAGCAGCCTCCTCCACGATCTCGAGGATCTTGGATTCCACGAGCTCGGGATAGACCTCGTAGTCGAGGTGGGTCACGCCCTGCTTGTCGCCCGAATGGTCACGCACCGTCCCCAAGAACAACACCGTCGCACCGGAGTCGTCCCGAGCCACCCTCGTGATGAGCGCGGATGGATCGATCGGATCGTCCCCGACACGGACCTCGAGATGTTGTGGGGCGTCGTCCATAGAATCCAAAGCCTATGACAGATCAAGGCCCGGAGGGACCAGATCTCGGTGACGCCCCTCGTGAGGCGGAGATCATCTACGAGACTCCGGCGGTGACCGAGGCGTCTCCCGTCAGGCCGAAGGTCGATGCCTGGACCATCGTCATCGGTCTCATCGGGGGGGCACTGCTCGGAACAGGCGTCACACTGGCCGTTCTCGGATTCGCCGGTGTATTCGAAGAGCCGACGCCACCGACCCTCCCCCCGGCCCCGACCCTCACCCTGCCTCCGCCCACGACCGCCCCAACCGTTGCACTCGATACCGGGTCTGCGGCAGACGTTGCACAGCGAGCGATCCCCTCGATCGTGGCCGTCGAGGTGTCGACACTGCTCGGGGAAGCAGGAGGGAGCGGCGTGGTCTACAGCACGGATGGGTATCTGCTCACGAATCACCACGTCATCGATGGCGCCGGCGACGTGGCAGTCGTGTTCGCCGACGGGGGCAGATGGCCTGCGGAGATCGTCGGCTCGGACCGACTCACCGACATCGCCGTGTTGCGTATCGAGAGACAGGATCTGACTCCCATCGACATCGGGAGCTCGGCCCAGCTGGTCATCGGCCAGGGTGCGGTGGCGGTTGGCAACCCGCTGGCACTCGAGGGCGGCCCGTCGGTCACTGCGGGGATCATCAGTGCCCTGGATCGGAGCCTCACACTCGAGGCCGGGACCATGCTCTATGGGCTGGTGCAGACCGATGCACCCATCACGCGGGGGTCCTCCGGTGGCGCATTGCTCGACGCGTCGTCGCGTCTCATCGGGATCACGACCGCCATCGCCGTCTCCGATGTCGGTGCGGAAGGACTGGGTTTCGCCATCCCCATCGATCTGGCGATTGGCGTCGCCAACGATTTGATTGCGAACGGCCAGGTCAACCACGCACTTCTCGGCATCTCAGGCCAGACGGCCCTCGCCGAGCAGGACGGGGCTCAATACCCGGTCGGCGTCATCGTCGACGACCTGCTCAACGACTCGGCGTACGAGGCTGCGGGTGGCCAGGTAAACGACGTGATAACGGCTCTCGACGGCAAGCCGGTCACGACTCTCGATCGTCTCCTGACGCTGCTTCGCTCCCATCGCGCTGGTCAAACGGTCGATGTCTCCTTCGATCGGGCTGATCAGGAATTGGAGCTGGCCGTCACGTTGGGGAAACTGGAGCCATGAGGTTCCCGCTCAACTACACGGGAGGTGGCACCAGTGGCCGATGACCTCTTCTCTCGACTCTTCGAGCTCTTCGATCAGCCGGGCCCGATCAACTGGAAGCTCGCCGCCGAGGTCGCCCGCCACCTTGCCGGCGACTCGACCCCGGTCGAGCCCTGGGCGGCCGAGGAGTTCCGGGACCTCGTCCAGCTCGCCGACTATCGGATCGAGCAAGTCGCGCCATTTCGCGTCATTCCCGCGACGGACGTCCTGCCCGTCGATGGGAGAGACTGGGCAGAGCGGAATCTCGAGACATACGGATCACTGGTCGAGCCATTCGCCGCTTCTGTGGCCGGCGACGGCCCTGCCGCCCCGCTCATGGCCCAACTCGCCCCGGCCATCATCGGGTTACAGGCTGGATCGTTGGTCGGAGCCCTATCCGGATGGGTGTGCGCCTCCTTTGACGCGGGTCTCCCTCAGGACCACCCCGGGCCGCTGACCCTCATCGTCCCCAATATCGACGAGCTCGCAAGCGTCAGTGGCGTCGATGCCAAGGAAGTTCGTCTCTGGGTCGTGGCGAATGAGGTGGCATTTCGCGCCGTCTCACAACTGCCCTGGATCCACGATCATCTCCATCAACTCGCCACCGCCTACGCGGAAGCCGTGCGAATAGACCCGACCATGCTCAGCGGGCTCATGGCTGGTGGCAGTGACCCGGCTTCGATCGAAAAGGCCATCGAGGAAGCTGGCGGCATCGAGAACCTGATCGGGGGAGACGAAGCCGAAGAACCGCGTCTCGAGTTGGAGGCCTTTCTGGGCACGATCACCGGCTGCGCCCGCCTGCTGGCCCGGCGAGCAGTGGCGGAGCTCTCACCGAACTTCAACCGCATATCGGAGATCCGGGACCGAGAGCGTGAAGATGAGCCCTCGCCCGGACTGGGAGTCGGCCCGGTTCCCGCCCAGGCGACCCAGCTCGGGGACGAGTTCAATCAAGAGGTAGAGAGGCGGTACGGCGACGATGCCCTCGAGACACTGTGGGTCGATCCGAGCCGCATGCCCACCGCCAGGGAGCTGAGGGATCCCACCGCCTGGGCGGCCAGGGTGCTTCTCGACGGGTGGTCCTGAGACTCCGGACGATCAGCCGAAGAGACTTCGCCACAAGCGACGCAGCAGACCAGGATCGTATGGAGCCGGCAAGCCATCGAGCACCGCTTGGTGCATGTCCGGTGGCAGGTCCCCCACCAGCGCCATGCCACCGTGGGCGATCTCCCATGAATAGGTGGCCTGACCCGGGCTGAAGATCCTGTCGTAGCTATGACCCGAATACGCGACCTCGCTCGGATCGTCCAAAGCCACACGTGTCGGGGTTTGGAAGACGGCAAAAGAGAAGAAGCCGTCGGAGTAGTAGGCGAAGATGAAGCCCTCGTCGTCCTGATAGACGTCCAGACGCTGGAACCCGGCCAGCTGCTCGGGGAGCGTGGTCTCCACCTCAGCCGGTGGGAGGTTGGAGTCTGCCACCGTCTCGGAGACGTCGAGCGTTGGCTTGTCCGGGTCGAATTCGATGAACCGGCGCTCGCAGTAGACAGTGCCGTCGTCGCCATATGTCACCGCACGCACCAAGACACCAGACTCGGAGTCGAAGACGAGCTCGGCTCGGACCACACCGTCCCCAACCATCCGGTAAGAGGTGGCCGGCCGCCCCAGAACCTGGGTGGGTTGCCCATCGTCCAGTGTGTAGCGGGGCTCGGCCGCGCTGTCGGCCGCGCTGTCGGTCCCGACCACTGACGCGCTGCTGACAACTGCGCCGTCCCTGACCAGAGTCCAGCCGCCGGATCCCGAGGCGACCTCGACGTCGGGCCCCACCGGGCTGGTCACCTGGAGCTCTCCGCCTGCTTGGGCGATATCCACCACGGCGTTCTGCACACCGTTTGGTGTGGAACAGCTGATCACCTGCTCTGCCGTGTAGGAGGCATCACGACTCTGTCTGAGAAGCTCCCCGAGATCGGCAGCCAGTGCCGGGCCGGCCGGGATCAGCATCATGGCGACGACGACCAATAGCAATCCACGTCTCACTCGGCACCCATTCCCGTCGAGGGAGCGATCACTTTGGCCGGGCCGAAAGCCGGGTCGAGCGAGACCCTCGCTCCAAAACGGCTATTCAGATCGTCGATCGAGATCGGACGTGCCGGTGGTGTGACCAAGGAGGCGATGGCTATGACCAGTGCGACGACGGCCGCCGCCGCGCCCACCAGGAACCCGCGGTTGCGGCGGAGTGGGATCACCTCGGCGTCGGCTTCGGGGACGAGACCAGATGGCAGCTCGAGCAGCGGGAGCGATCTGACAGCCGACCTCACGGACTGCGTGTCCTCCAACTCGGCGGCGCACTTGCCGCAACTACCGAGGTGAGCGAAGAGTTGGTCGACTTCGGATCGGTTCAACTCACCGTCCAGATAGGCGCTGATCAACTCGCCGGCATGAGTCATGTCAATGACTCCCTGAGCTGGCGACGCCCGCGATGTATCCGGCTGCGGACAGTGCCCACGGGCACGGCGACCGCCTGGGCGATCTCCTCATAGGAGAGCCCGACGATGTCACAGAGGACGACTGCTTCGCGAAATTCGAACGGCAGCTCGAGCAAAGCCTTCTGGACGTCATCACCAAGGGTGATTCGGGCATATTCGACATCGGCTGAAGGAGAGCTGGCGAGATCCCACCGATCGACTTCATCGGGCAACGGGGCGGTTGGCCGACGGTTCCGTCTTCTGACGTCGTCGAGGAAGGCGTTCCTGGTGATTCTCCACAACCAGCCCTCGAAGCTGCCGGGTTGATAGGACGCCAGGCCCTTGCGGACCCGGAGGAGAACCTCTTGGACGAGATCGGCCGCGTCGTCCCCGTTGCCGGTGAGGCGATAGGCGAAGTTGTAGATCTTCCGGCCATGTACACGCGCAACCTCTTCCCAGGTGAGTGGGACGGACTCCGTCATGGGAGACCTAAACCAACAACGCCGGTGATTGGCGTCGGGTTCCTAGGAATCCGGGTTTTGCGGGTCTTTGGCCGAGGTGTCGGCATCCTTCTCGGAGCCCTCTTCGATCCCTTTGCGGAACTCCTTGGCAGAAGCGCCCAAAGAGCGGGCCAAATCAGGAAGCTTCCTCGCTCCAAACACGAGGAGAACGATGAGAAGGACAATGAGCAACTCTTGTCCTCTTAATCCGAACAAACGGGTCCTCCTTCTCCAGGCATCATAACCCCACCGCCGGAATTAGACCGCAAACAAGCTGGTGCCGGGTCAGGGAACGTTGGGGCGGCACTAGCCGAGAGCCATCGAGTCTATGAACCCCTGAAACCTCTCACGGGTGATGCAGCGCACCTTGAGATTTCTCGCCTCCAGCTCATGGACCATGAATGGGCCGTACTTGTCGCTGATCAACATGCCGCGCTGGGCACCAGAGGTCTCCACCTCGACCACGAACTTCCTGACCACGGCCTCATCGAGCTCAGGATGCTCGCCTTCGTGATGGGTCACAGTCCGAATGAACGTGTGAGCGTTGTCGCGGGAGGCCATGAACACCTCCGGCTCGCCCTGCGGGATGAGCTGATAACCGAACAACTCGAGCAGGGAGAGCAACAGCTCGGGCCCACTCACCGAGTCCGGATCGACCCCTTTGGCCCGGAGCCCCCGCGACATGCCAACGGGGATCCTCAGCTCCTCCTGGATCGGCCCCAGCTCGTCAGACGGTATGACGGTCTTGGTTTCCACCATGAGCCCCGGCTCATTGTCGAACTGGGCGGTGAACGGGTCGCGGGCGACGTGTGTCAGGTTGAACACGTCGGCATCGATCGGTGGTGGCAACTCCCCCGGTGAGGGAAGCTTGGTCCTGCCGACTTCCCTCGCCACTCCCCGGCCGGCGAACACGACGATCTCGTGAACCTCGGAGATGGGGAGTGTGTGCCGCTTCTCTCTGACAACCTCGGTGGCCTCGTCAACCAGGAGCTCGTTCAAAACCGGGTCTTCGACCTCGGGCAGCGGCACGTCGAATGTGACACGTGCTTCGGATCCGTGGACATGGAAGTCCTTGACAGGGGCCGTCCTCCGGTCCTCCTCGAGAAGCGGGGCCGCGGCAGTGGTGGTCCTCAGCCATGAGGTGTCTTCCAGATCCACCTCTGATGCCCGCTTTCGCTGCCGGCTCAATGCGACCGCTATGGCTGCCAGCGCGGCAAGAGCGATCAGTGCAACGCCGAGACCTTCCAATTGACCGTTCCTCTCGTAGCGGACGCCCGAGATTCTAAGGGATGGTCAGGGCTCGGGGTTCTGCCTCTCGGCTTCGATGTCCGCCAGCGAGATCTCGGCGGTTGGCTCGTCCGCCCCCGCATTGAGACGCTCGATCATCCTTGCCTTGGATGCCGCGGTGCCAAAAGCGGTTATGACGTCGTCCTTGCCGACCACCGTGTCACCCGTGGGGACCATGACCTCCCGGCCACGGCGAATCGACACGAGTGTGGAGCCTTCAGGCCAGGCCACCTCCCGGATCGTCTTCCCATCCGCCATGGAGCCAGGCGGGACCCTGAACTCGTAATAGCCGGCTCCGGGGTCGGTCCTTTGCGCCAAACGGGCTCGTCTCAGCTCGGCGTCGGTGTTGGAGGTGAGCGCCTCGTGGTAGGCACGAACTGCGTCTTCGCGTCGGAACATCCCGACGAGGCGCTCGGGGTTCTCCTCGTCGACCACGGGGAGCCGCCCGAAGCCGAGAGCCGCCATCCTCTCCAGGGCGGTCGACACGGGTGTGCTAGGCACCACGGTCACCGGTCTCGTCGACATCGCCTCGCCAACCGTCGTCTTCTCGGCCGGCCCGGCCCGGGAGATGTCCGACATTGTGATGACCCCCACCAACCGGTCTCCTTCCACCACGGGGAGACCGTGGGAGCGACTTTGATGCAGCCGCCGCTCGACGTCGCTGAGGAACTCGTCACGAGTGCAGACACGCGGAGTGCGCGCCATGACAGTTCCCACCTGGATCGTGTCGAGCAGATCCACCTCCCCGGTATGACGGATGGTTATTCCTCTATGTTTCAGTGCCATCGTGTACACCGAATCACGAGTGAATCTCTCGGCGAGGAAGGTGCCAAGCGTGGCAGTGAGCATCAGTGGCAATATCAGGTTGTAGTCACTGGCCCCGGTCACCTCGAACACGATGAGGATCGCGGTTAGTGGGGCACGGGCAACGACGGCGAACATGGCGGCCATCCCCACCACCGCATAGGCACCGGGCTGGATGGCATGAACAGCCGGCCAGAACGGCTCGACCAAACGGGCGAACCCGGTTCCGACAGCCGCTCCCATGAACAACGACGGCATGAACGCCCCACCGGAAGCGCCCGAAGACATGGTGAGGCTGGTGGCCAGCGCCTTGCCCAGACCGATGAGTATGAACACCCACCAAAGCTCGGTGGCCTGACCGGTGAGCGACGACACGCGCTCGCCGTGGAGAAGTTCGTTGGTGACGGACTGACCAGTGCCGAACAGTCTCGGCTCGACGAAGATCAGCGCTGCCACCATCAGGCCGGCGATGAGTGGTCGGAGGGCGCCCAGACGGTGCTCGTGAGCACTGGCAAACGTCTCCACCCGATCCAGGAATTTGAGAAAGACCACACCCACCGCCACGACCACGATGGCGAGCCCGGCATAGAGGATCAGCTCACTCGGCGGCGGTCTGTCGAATGTGCCGGCCCGGATGGCGAGTTCAGGGCCAACGATGGAACGGGTGGTCACGGCAGCGGCGATGGAGGCGATGACGATGGAGGACATGTGTCGCACCGCGAACGAGGACAGGATCACCTCGAGGGCGAAGAGCATCCCGGCGATCGGGGCGTTGAAGGAGGCACCGATGCCCGCACCCGCCCCGGCGGCAACCAGCGATCTGACCTGGTCCTCACCAAGGTGGAACCGTCGGGAGAGTTGGGAGCCGATGGCGGCGCCGATCTGGACGATCGGCCCCTCCCGCCCGGCCGACCCGCCGACACCGAGTGTCGCCGCCGTCGCCAGCAGTTTCAGCGGAATGACCCGGGCTCGCATCCGCCCGCCATGGACCTCCAGGGCGGCAGTGGCGTCGGGCACACCGTCACCCGCCACCTCGGGGGCGAATTGCCTGGCGATGAACCAGGCGACAAGGAGACCGGCGGGCAGGGCGAGAAAGATCCAGATATGGCCCTGTTCGATGGCGAGGGGGACGAAGAAGTCTTCCAGCCACCGCACGGTGAAGATCAGCGCCGAAGCGCCCAGACCCACTCCGACGCCGACCAATGCGGATATGACGAGAAACCCGCCCATCTGACGCTCGGCGAGCACCCCGACCGCGGGCAGGCGACGAAGACGCTCAATCGGCTTGGTCACCGGAGCAGGGTATCGCGCATCGGAGAAACACTTGGTCTCGTACAGAATGGGGCCTGATGCGCTATCGCACACATCTCGGAAGGGCGTTGGATCCGGAGAACAGATGGAACCGCGCCATCGTCATCCTTTCGCTGCTCGCGGGCATGACCGGGGCGGCGTTGACGATCACGCTCGACCGCGATCTCTGGCTGGCGCTTCAGGCCGGTGGCACCACGTTTCTCGCCTGGGCCCTTGCCCGGGAGATCGATCCCGATCGGCAGGTGACTGCGATAGCTGCCGCGGTCGCCGGTGGCGCATGGGTGTTGGCGGGTGGTGCGACGGCCCTGCTCCCCATGGCCGGGCTGCTGCTCGCCGCCCGTCTCGTCATCAACACGGTCGGGTTGCGGCCCCTACCGACCGATCTCGCCTTCATGGTGGTCCTCGCCGGGGCCATCTCATTCACGTCTCTCGGATGGGTGATGGGATTCGCACTGGCGGTGGGCATCTACATCGACGCGCGCATGGCCGAAGAGCACGACCGCATTGGCCTCTATGCGGCAATCGGTGCGGCAGCGGTCTCTTCACTGGTGGCGACCATCAGTGGTGCCGTGCCAGATGACCTGACCGCGGTGCACCCACTTCTCGCTGCCGCAGTAGGCGTTCTAGCGCTCGTCGCGGTGGGCCGCGAGCCGCCACACCCGATCAGCTTCATCGACGCTCGCGGTGACCGGTTCTTGAGACAGGATCGTCTATGGGCGACCCGGGCCTTAGTGGGTCTGGCGATCTTCGTGGGAGCCGTCCTCAGTGCGGGCGACGCGCCCACCGTGATCCCCATGGCGATGACTCTTGGCATCGCGGTGATCTCGTCCGAGGTGGAGCGCATTCGCCGGCCTCTTCGATAGCGTTGGCCCCATGTGCAGATCAATCAAGGTGCTTCGCGAAGGCGCCACCCCTGCCCCACCCGTCGAGATAGAGGCCGCTGCCCGTCAGTTCGTGCGGAAGATCTCAGGCTTCAGCAAGCCGGCCTCCCACAACGAGGAGGTCTTCAACCAGGCGGTTGCCGAGATCAGCGAGGCTTCGATGCGTCTCCTCGACGGTCTCGAGATCCGCGGGGCAAAGGCGAGTTAGGTCTTTCTGTGAACAGCAGAAAGGCAAAGCGCGATCAGCCCGGAAGTGCGAGCAGCCCGTAGGCGCGATCAGCCCGGGAACGCGATCAGCGCCGAAGCGCGATCAGTCCGGGAGAAGGGTGCCTATGCCCATGGCCTCGGCGTTGAGGAGGGCGAGGTGGGCGGCAGCGACGTCCTGGGCGGCGACGCCGACGCTCTTGAACACCGTCACGTCCTCGCCGATCTCGGGGTTGGTTCCGGCCAGCAAGTCACGGAGCGTGGTGTTGGGATCGCGTCCGGCCTGGATCAGGTCACCGGCCTCGGCCGCCGCAGCCTCGATGTCATCGACCACCACATAGGCTCGCTCCAGGACGCCGGGCGGGACCTCGGCCATCTCCGGGGTGAAGGCGCCGACCGCATTCACATGTGCACCCGCTCTCACCGAATCGGAGGAGAACAAGGGTGAACGCGCCGGTGTGGCACAGGAGATGATTTCGGCCCAGGAGACAGCGGCATCGGCGTCGGCAGCGACCTCACCACCCACGTTGTCGGCCAGGCTTCTGGCGTTGTCGGAGTCGCGGGACCACACGATGACCTTTTCGATGGGTCTGACCGCCTTGATCGCCTCGACCTGGTCGAAGGCCATCGCGCCCGAGCCGAGCATGGCCAGCGTCGACGCCGAGCGCGACGCCAATAGACGAGTGGCCAGGCCGCAAACCGCACCGGTCCGGATGGCGGTCAGCGTCGGGCCGTGGACGATTCCAAGCGGGCTCCCGTCCGGTGCGAACACGACGACGATGCCTGCCGGGTTCCCGGGAACAGTCGAGACCACCTTCACCGCGACGATGTCGTCGAGGCGCCCGGGCATGATGAACGAGTTGCCCAATAGTGAGCGGAGCGGCGTCTCGTCCTCTCCGCTGAACCCCTGGACCATCGCCTCGATGGCGTCGGTCATGGGGAGGGCCAGGCGTGTCTCGGCCGCATCGAGGTAGCGCATCAGGCGAGGACGTGCTTGACCGAAAGCTCGATCGGTTGACGATCGACCGAGAAGAAGTCGATGGGCACATCGGTATCGAACTCCATGGACCGTCCGGTAACGGACTGGGCGATCATCGACCCGATCGCCGGTGCCAGCTTGAACCCATGGCCGGAGAACCCGTTTGCCACCCAGAAGCCGTCGACACCAGTCTCCCCGACCACCGGGTGAACGTCCTCGCGATTGATCGTGTAGAGGCCGGCGATCCCGGATATCGCACCCCGGGGATCGAGATCCGGAACCCGATGGTGAAACGCCGCCAGCTTCATCTCGGTGAATTCGGCGTCGGGAAATCGCTTGAACTCGTCCGGGTCGTCAACGATCTCCTCCTCGTCTTCGGCCAGAACCGACCCGATCAACAACTGCTGGCCACCGGATTCGGGGCGAAAATAGATGCCGGTCGATCCGTCGGCGGCAACCGGGAGCGGGCCCAGCTCGGCCGGCCAACTCCGATAGACGGTCTGGATCCTGGTTGGAGTCAGGGTCCACTTCAGATCCGCCCCGGCCATGAGGTTGAGCTGGTTGCACCATGGCCCCGCCGCATTGATGACCAGAGGAGCGTGTATCTCATCGTCATCATCGAGCCTCACCCCGATGACTCGAGCACCATCCCGGATCACATCGACGACGCGGGTGTTGAACTCCACCTTGGCGCCAAGACGACGTGTCGCCTCGATCAGATCTTGGTTGGCCGAGGTCGGATCGGCGTAGCCACCCCCCTTTTCGAAGAGGAATGCGTCTCCCGGCTTGCACACGTGCTCTACCTCGCCGGTGAGATCGAAGGGCTCGGCACAAGCCGATATCGCCGGGTACAGCTCGACCAACTCTTCGGGACCGATGGCCTCCGCCGCCACACCCTGGCCGGTCAGCTTCTCGGCGTCGCCTTGCACCTTCTCGACCGTCTCGCCGAGAAGCCAGACCACCCCAACTCGATTCAGACCCGACCTTGGCTCATCCAACCCGGTGAAGGCCGCCCAGTCGCCATATGCCTGCTGACCGTGAAAGGCGAGACGCACCACTTCGGGGTAGGTGTAGCGACAGCGACAGATCGACGACGAGGCGCCTGTCGAGCCTTCGGCCGGGCCCCGGCCCTTGTCGATGGCAACCACATCTCCCGCTCCGTGACGAGCAAGCTGATAGGCGATCGACGATCCGATGATCCCGGCCCCGACCACGACAACGTCAGCGGTCCGGGTCACGGGACGGTTACGCGATAGTCGCCTACTTCCTCATCCCAGATGAGATCGATCAAACCTCGGGTGGCCGCTCCCTTGCAGAATTGGAGGAAGCCGGCATAACCCAGCTTCTTCTCGGAGAAGTGAGGGTCCCGTTTGCGCAACTGGTTCTTCAAACCGGAGAGATAGACCCCCCCGTTGCGTTTCGACATGTCCTCGACGACTTGTCCGAGCAGTGCGAACGCCTCATGCTCCCCCGAACCCGACGAGGGGAACTGCACCACCGGATCCCCTCGACCCGGCCCCTCGCTCAGCTCGATGACGCCCTTGGAGACCAAATGGTTGAGCAACTCGCCAAAGGCGCGGAATCCGTAGTCAGCCTCGGTGAAGGTGGAGTCCTTGCGTAGCAACGCCCGCTTCAGAGATGAGGCAAGGACCTCACCGCCACTGGAGCGCAAGAGACCGGCCAGCGTCGTGGTTATCAACTTGTCCAGCTCCGGCTCGCCATCCTCCTCGGCGTTGTCGGCCCCTGCCTTCTCACGGGGACGCGGCTCGACGCCTTCCAGGTTCTCATAGAAGAGGAACTCGTCGCATGCGGGAGGCAGCAGATTCGAGGTCGAGGCCTTCACCCCCACCCCTATCACTCTCTTGTTCAGCTCGCGGAGCTTGTGCACCAGCGGGGTGAAGTCAGAGTCACCGGTACAGATGACGAATGTGCCGATGTAGTCGCGTTCGAAGGCGACCTCGATGGCGTCGACCACCATCTTGATGTCGGCGGCGTTCTTCCGTGAGGCTCCCATTCGCTGGGGGATGTCGATCAACTCGACATGGCCCCTGGTCAGCCTTCTCGGGTAGTCGGCGAACATCGACCAGTCGGCATATGCCTTGCGGGTCACCACCCGGCCCCGTTCGGCCAGGGCATTGGCGATGGGCTCGAAATCGAACTCCATCCCGCCGAGAGCCTCCCGCACGCCAATTGCGAGATTCTCGAAGTCGATGAACAGCGCGATGCGTTCTTCTTCCATTGTCCACAGGGTAGGCATCGGCAGACATCGGAATGGCCGATCGCGTAGGTTTGGCCGTGTCGACACAGGGGGGACGTGCCTGATCTGAAAGAGCTCCGGGTTCACGGAGTCTCGGGGACCCCGCCACGGGACATGCTCTACACCGACCCCGTGGCCCGGGACGTCGACCCGTCGTTACCCCGCACCTACACCACCGTCTATCGCAAGCCCGACCGTGACTCGGGATATGCCGTGGAGGCATTCCACTGGGGCGGTCTGACTGCAGGATCCTGGAGGACCGCCTTCTGGATCCTGCTGGCTCCTTTCGCCTTCGCCAACATCGCCGGATGGATGGCCGAGCGTCAGAGCCGCACCGGGCGAGCCGCGGTAAGAGTGGCCGGTCTGGCTCTCACCGCCCTCTTCGTATCACAGGCCGCCGTGGCCTTGGTCGACCTGCCCCATCACTGGCTCAGCGCTAGAATCGGAGGGCTGGGACTTCGCCTTTCCATGGTCGGGCTCCACGCCCTTCTCGGTTTCGCCTTCTTCCTGCTGGTTCAGAAGGCGTCGGCCCAATCCCACTTCCCGCCAGGTCTCAGCTCGGACCGTCAGCTGGAGCTCGTCCTGGACACCAGGCCGGAGACGATGCTCCCCGACGGACAAGTGAGAACCGACGCCGACTGGGACGACCCGGCCGGGGCGACCCTGGGCGAGGCAGTGGTCTGGGAACGTCACGCCATCCTCCATCGGCTGAGACGGATCCATCTCGCCGCCGGAGTGCTGGTTGTGGCGATGGCAGCGGCCCGGGGCGTGGGGAACACGGTCCTGGAATGGGTGGTAGTGGCCGGGTTCGCCCTCACCATCGGGCTAACGGTGCTGACCACCTTCGCGCCCCGGTCCCGGCTGGTCCGCATCGTCACAGCCTGGGCTCCCGGCATTTCCATCGGAATAGCCGGTCTCTGTGTCGCTCTCTTGCTCGTCTTCGACCTCCCCGCTTCAGGCCATTGGACAGGAGTCCACGAGACGACCTTCCAGATCGCCCTGGTGATGTTCGCCGCCGGAGCAGTGACACTGGTCACCGGGCTCGCTCCCCTGGGGTCGTTTGCCATCGGTGCCCAGCTCGGTGGTGCCTTCGGCATAGCTGCCGCAGTCGTGATGGAGTATTTCGTCGGAGTCGACGAGATCAAGGACAACGGGGCCGGTTGGACGTCGGTGGCGATGTTGTTCCTATTCGTCATCCTCCTCATGCTGGTGGGCCGTCTGGCCCGACCTTGGAACGGCTCCGGTCTCGACTTGGGGGCCGACGACCCCGACCACGGTCGTCGTCGCCGGCTCATGACGATTCTCCGACGTGTCACGGTCGACGCACGTGCCGTGTTCAAGTTGGCCGGCCTGTTTGGGATCGCCGCGGGGGGCATCGCGATCTATCTGGGCTGTTTCAGCGGCTCGGCCTGTCACCCGTTCAACTTGGGCCGACCGCCCGGACCTGCCCTGACGATTGCCCTGGCCGTAATCGCGATCCTCCTGCTGTGGTGGACGGCACACCGTGTATTTGGTCCGATTGCGGTGCTGCTTCCGGTCGGAGCCGGAGTCCTGATCGCAGCGGGAGCAGCGGGATTCTTGAAGTTTTCCATCCTCAAGGTCCAGATCGACCTGACCTCGCTGGTCGGGGTGTCGATCGCCTTCACCGTCCTCCTCCCGGCATCGTTCATCCTCAACAGTCTCGTACGCGGATTTCGTGACGCAGAACGACGACGAAAGGTGGGAATCCTCTGGGACGTCGCATCTTTCTTCCCACGCTGGTACCACCCGCTGGCCCCGCCGGCCTATGGCCCGTTCGTTGTGCAGCAGCTGAAGCAGGAGCTGACCGAGCGTCCCCGAGACCTCCTTGCCGCCCATTCACAGGGGGCGATGATCTCACTGGTGACCCTGGGTCAGATGGACGACGAGGTCGGTCTCCACTTTCTGAGCTATGGGTGTCAGCTTGGCTTGCACTACCCGCGTCTCTTTCCAACGGCCGGGATCGAAGCGCTGGTCGACGAGGTGGGATCTCTGGTGGGGCCTGGCAGCTGGATCAGCCTCTGGAGGGCCGATGACCCACTAGGCGGAGAAGTGGGTGAGCCGGTGATCGATCGGATGGTGAACGACGGGATCGGCCACTCCACCTACGAGCTCACCCAGGACTATCGGGATGCGCGGAGAGACTTGATCGGCTGAGGGCAAGACCTCAGGACTGAGCCGCAACCGCCCCGATCGCCCGTCGTGGCACCTGTTCCCGGGCCGGGATCGCATCGACCTCTTTGCAGATCGTGAAGTCGAGTCCGCCTCGAGAGGGTCATTAGCGTGCGTGCGCATGCAAGTCGACATCACTGCCATGATTCTCCTGCTGGGTGTCGGCGTCGTCGCCGGATCGATAGGCGCTCTGGTGGGGATTGGTGGCGGGATCATCGTCGTGCCCGCCCTCGCCTTGGGCTTTGGGTACGACATCAGGACCTCGGTGGCAACTTCCCTGGTTGCCGTCGTAGCGACATCGGCAGCTGCCGGCATGAAGTATGCGCGAGAAGGCCTCACCAACATCCGACTCGGATTGACCCTCGAGGTCGTCACGGCAGTGGGCGGAGTGGTCGGAGGTCTGATCGCCGTATCGATTGCACCCAACGTGATTTATGGGGTCTTCGCACTGGTCACTCTGTTGGTAGCGGTGCTCATGTGGCGTCACGACGATGAGCGAGAGGACACGAGCCGGGAGGCGGTCGACTCGCCTCGGGCCGGCTCTGACACCTTGAGGAGCAGCTACGTCGACCAGGCAACGAGGCGACAGGTCGACTACGGGCCACGTCGTCTCGGCTTTGGCATGTCACTGTCTTCGGTCGCCGGGGTGCTCTCGGGTCTGCTCGGCGTGGGGGGTGGATTCCTCAAGGTGCCCGCCATGACCCTCGCGATGGATGTGCCTGCCAAAGCCGCAGCGGCAACCTCGAACTTCATGGTCGGGATCACCGCAGTCGCCAGCCTCGTCATCTACCTCGCCCGCGGGTTCGTCCAGCCGGCCGTAGCCGTCCCTGTGACGCTCGGCATCGTCCTTGGCGCCGTTGTGATGAGTCAGTTCACCAACAAGGTGTCGGGACTCCACATCCAACGGGTGCTTTCGGTGGTCCTCGTCATCATCGCGGTTCAGATGGCTCTGGAATCAGCCGGAGTGGTCGCCTATGGATGACCACTCTCTCCTGGACGTCGGCGAGCGCCGCATCGTCGAGTTCGTTTTCCGATGGGGTTTGTCACTGGCGTCCTTATGCATGGCTGTCGGGATGGTCCTCGCACTGGCGTCAGGCGAAACGACATTTGCGGCGGTCGATCTCACCCATCTGGGCGACATGTCTCGACCCGGAGCCTTGATGGGAGTCGGCATCGCGATCCTGGCCGCGACTCCCGCCACCAATATCGTGGCGCTGACGGTCTTCTGGAGCCGTCGCCGTCAGTTCGGGCTCGCCGGTATCGCCCTTACCGTCCTCCTCACCCTGTTGGCCGCAGTTGTTCTCGGTCGGAGATGAGAAGCGGCGGATGGTCGAGTCGTGGCCCCAGATCGAGTCTGAGCTCACGACCTAGGTAGCAAGGCGACTTCGGCGACGGAATCGCTATGCCCAAGACCAGCGATTTAGCCTTCACGACGCAGTCCGGCAGGCACACTCGTGGTTTCGTGGTTGATGGGTCTCGGATCGCCGAAGAATCCATCAACACGGCAAATCAGGCCCTCCGAGGGTTCGACCGTGACAATGTCGAGCCCCTCCATCAGTGTCCGACCGCGATTGATCATGTCCCATCGGTACCTAAACCGGTCGTGATGGTGATCCACCTCTGATGCGATCACGAATCGATAACCCGGTTTGCTCGTTCGTAGCCTTCGGATCGCGACCTCCAACTCGGTGATCCCCACGAACGAGTCACGCGGGTCGTTCCATTCAACGTCATGGGTGACGGCGTGGGCGAGATGACTCGGCACCAGGTCCAGATTCTTCTCGTTCCACGCAGCCCAATAGAGGACGAGTGGCTCGGGCATTTTCACGTCCCAATCGGGAAGACGAAAGCGCATATCCGTTTGGACTGATGCGCTCTTGCGGTGGTTACCCCGAGGTCCCAGCGATCAACGCGAACTGATGGCCGTCAAGCCGACCGCTCTCGTTGGAGACGACCTCGAGCACCGCGCAGATCCCTGATGCTCCCTACGGTGCGGCCCAGACCCGAGTCTCGAGCCGTCCTAGACTCGAATGGCGAAGGCGGAACAGCCCCTGACCAGGGACTTCACAACTTCAAGCCCTCGTTGCCCTCGTAGCTCAGGGGATAGAGCACCGGTTTCCTAAACCGGGTGTCCCAGGTTCGAATCCTGGCGAGGGCGCTCACAACTCTGACCTGGGGTTTCGCGCGCCCCTATGCTCGTTCCCGTCGGCCCGACGCAAGGTAGAGGGGCATGATGACCACAGAGAAGAATGTTGCAACGTTGAGGCGCGCCATCCAAGCGATCAACGATCGCGATCTGAACATCAATCCGACGCTGGTCACGCCGGGATTCGTTCGGCACGATTTGGCAAGTGCGTTTCGGGAAGTTGGCGGTCGCGACGGGGTTACCGATTTCCTCCAGCTTTTGATAGGAGCGGTGCCTGACCTCCAGATACAAGAAGAAGAGCTAATCGCCACGGACGATCGCGCCGCGCTAAGGGTCACACTGTCGGGCACCCACCAAGGTGAATTCCAGGGTGTTGCACCGACCGGCAATCGTGTGGAAATCCGTGGGACTCACACATACCGTTTTGAAGACGGTCTCTTGGCCGAGACTTGGCAGCTTTGGGACGTTGCTACCTTTCTGCGACAGATCGGGGTAATCACGGGCAGCGCAAGGGCGTAAGAGGCCGATCTCGAATGTGACACATATCGGAACATGTCGAGCGGCAGCACTCGAAAACTGATACCCGTATCGCGCCAGGCTTATAGTGACCCCACAACGCTCTGACCTGGGGTTTCGTCGCGAATGGAAGTCTGAATCGGCTACCGGTTTCCTAAACCGGGTGTCCCAGGTTCGAATCCTGGCGAGGGCGCTGGTTCTTCTTTACTCGGGCCACCCGATATTCCCGGTCATGGGCGGGGGGATGTGCCGCTGATTGGTGGTTTGGTGTCGTTCAGGGAGTAGACGAGGTCGGCTGTGAGCCGTGGGTTGCCTTGTGCTGAGTGGACCCGTTCGCCGATCTGGGGGCGGCGGTTCCATGTGGGGAGGGCTTTGCGGAGGTCAGAAGGTCCTTTGACTGTGAGGCCACCGGAACGCAGTGCCTTCGCCCATTCGATTTGACCGAGGTGCCACTTTGCAAAGATCATTGCGTCGTTGATCTCGACGATGAGGTCGTCGCCGTAGCCTGGATCGGCTGCGCAGAGTTCGGCTTCGCCGTTGTCTATCAGCAGCCAGGCTGTGTCGGGCTGGCCGCGATACTCAAACTCGAATCTGACTACGACACGTTTCTCAGGCAGAAGATCGGTGTTCAGATAGGCCTGACACCACGACCACAGAATCACGCTGGGTTCGGTGTGTATTGGTCGGACTTTCATCCACATTTCGCCCCAGACACCCAGTGCGTTTAGTACGGGTTCAAGGCCTAGTCCTGCTTCGGTAGGTTCGTAGGTTGATCCTCGGCCATCATCCTTTGGGGTGATGGTGATCACTCCGGCTCCTTCGAGTTCTCGGAGGCGTTTGGTGAGGAGTGAACGAGACAGGCCTGGAGCGCCTTCCGCTATTTCGTTGAAACCGTGTAACCCGTAGAGGATGTTGCGCATAATGATCGGAGTCCACCGTTCGGCGAAAACCTCTGCGCCACGTGCGACAGGGCAGTACTGCTGATAGGAACGCATAAGACAGTCTCCTCTACTGATCTGTGAGTGGAAAGTTCTAAATCTGTACCCACTCAGGTTGCTAAGTACAGAAAAAGTCCTTACACGCCGCCCTTCCCCCTTGCATGCTCGTCGTATTAGCAAATCACGATCGGCGGAGGTCATCATGAGCCACCAACAAGGAAGCGTGTCTATGGATATCAGCGAGACGGAAACACCAAGACAACTAGTCGCCAAAGCACAGGAAGCACTAATGGCTGAAGCCGGCGGTGCGATTCGGTCGCGGTGGATCGAATTCGACGACGGGTCAAGGGTCCATGCACTGGAGACCGGGGAGGGAGAACCCGTGATTCTCCTGCATGGCTCAAACAACAACTCAGCTTCATGGGTGCCACTAATGCAGCACTCCGTGGGTCGCCACCTCATTGCGATCGATCGACCCGGATACGGACGAAGTGATGGTGTTGCTTATCAGCGAAATGACTTTCGCCAGACAGCGGTTGGATTGGTCACCGGTCTACTTGATGCGCTTCATCTGGATTCGGCGGACTTAGTTGGCAATTCGACAGGGAGCGTTTGGTCGCTATGGACGGCCATCGACCAGCCGTCAAGATTGCGAAATCTGGTCCTTGCCGGTGCCACCCCGCTGCTCCCCGGCACCCAGCCTGGGCTTCCATTCCGAGTGATGACAACACCGTTGCTGGGAAGCCTGCTCGCCAAGATGATGCCCGACCCCAGCCCCGAAAGCCTGACCAAAATGATGGCCATGATGGGTGAAGGCGACACCATTGGGCGCTACCCAAGACTTCTCGACGTGTTCGTCGCGGCAAGCTCGGACCCCATCGCTGGAGAGGCCTCTCAAAGCGAAATGAATGCGATGATCAGAGGACTCGCAGGCTTCCGGACTCAGTTCCGGTTCACTGAAAACGACCTGGAAAGAGTCCACCAGCCAGTACTTCTCATCTGGGGTGACCACGACCCAATCGGCAACCTCACAGCAGCCGAACAAGTCCGAGACGCACTCCCAAACGCCACCCTGAAAGTCGTACCCACCGGCCATGCCCCATGGTGGGGGCAACCAGACCAGACAGCCCACCTAATCAACAGATTCCTCCAAACAGAATAGTTTCTCACTCCGAAAGGACCGCCCGATATCGCAGCATTTGACGAGCGGTTCGATCCCAAAACTGACAACCGGATCCGTTTTGACCTGGGGTTTCGTACCAAATGGGGGCCGGAATCGGCTACCGGTTTCCTAAACCGGGTGTCGCATGTTCGAATCCTGCCGAGGGCGCTGAATCTGAGCAAGCGATATTGCCAGTTGTCGCGCGGCTTTCTTATTCGGTTGATGGCTGAATCCCGGTGAGCTGACGCAGAAGCCTCAGCCCCTCGGATGAGCCTCGCCAATGGCCCTCGAGTGCTTCGGGACCGGAAATCCGCACGATCGACCGCAGAACATAGGCAATCACAATGATGTCGTCGGCGTAGCCCAGCACCGGGATGAAATCGGGAATGAGATCTATCGGCATGGCCAGATAGGCGAGGAGCATGGCCAGTCTTCGGCGAACCTTCCGAGACAAGTCGGCGTCTCGGGAAAGGTCAGCAAGGAGTCGAGCCAGGTCGGGCACGAATCTTCTTGCCTCGTTGAGGCTGATCCCGCGGGGTCGCACAATGACCAAGAGTGCGACCAAGAGGAGCCAGGTGAGAGCCAAGGCAACTATCACACTCACCACGATCCGAACAGGGTCCACGATTTCATGGTGCCACGCCGTCGTGCGTTGCCAACCGGCCTGCTACTGACAGCTACAGACCTCCGGCCCGAAATGGGCACCTATTGGTCGACTGGACCTCCAAGACTGACACCCGGATCCGAATTGCCTTATAGAGTGTGCGTGGGTCTCTGACCTGGGGTGTCGTAGCGAAAGGGGGTCGGAATCGGCCCCCGGTTTCCTAAACCGGGTATCCCAGGTTCGAATCCTGCCGAGGACGCTGAATCGAAACCTACGTCCCCGTTCCTGGACCTGCTCGGTAATGCGGGATCCAGGACGCCGCTGGGCGCTCGACAACGCGCGTGGCGGTTGGCGTTCTGTGTCGGGCTGAGTGGCTACTGAGGGTCGAAGATGTCCTCGATTTGCTTCTCGAAAAGCTGTGCGACCTCCTGCGGGCCGCGGGACCCTCGCGCTTGGGGTATTCGGATCGGTCAACAAAGCGGCGGACGCTTGCCTCATCTGCCTCGCGGCGCCTAGGTGCACGACCTAGCTCTAGTGTTCTCCCATGAGGGTCACGGCTGAGGCGGCTCGCCGCTTCCTCTTCGCGCGGCACTTCCTCACGCCCGCACGATCGCTCGAGGGCCTCGATGGGGTGCTCGAAGTCTTGCGCCGCTTCGGCTCGATCCAGTTCGATCCGCTCTCGGTTGCCGGCCGGAATCACGATCTGGTGTTGCATGCACGGGTCGCCGGCTACGAGCCCTCGTGGTGCGATCTCTTGTACGAACGTCAAGAGATCTTCGAAACAACCAACAAAGCGCTGTCATTCATCCCTATGAGCGAGTTCCCGTGGTTCCGAGTGGGATGGGGCCGCAAGGGGCCGACGTTTCACGCGGACATTCTCGCCGAGAACGCGGCCGTCGCCGAGCGCGTACTCGAGCGGATCCGTGACGAGGGCGCCTTGTCGGCGCTTGATTTCGATCCGGAGCACGGAGCACCGAAGGACTGGTTCGGCATGCCGAAGAACGTCGTACGCGCCGTGCTCGAGTCGTACACCGTTTTCGGGCAGATCGGTCTCGCCCGACGGGAGGGCAACACCCGGTACTACGACCTCCTGGAGCGACTCGTACCGGCTGACGTGCTGGCTCAGGACGTACCGGCCAGTAATGTCATTTCAGCGTCCAGCCTGTCCCCACCAACTGGTCATCGAGTGCGACATAGCCACAATGACCATTCACTACGTCTACCGCTGCGATCAGCCCTTTCGGAAACCGCTTCCCGTCACTAGGCCGGTAGTAGTAGACGGGGCCGCCACTATCGCCACTAGCGCACCCTGTCGCCTCAGACTCTGAGACCCATGTGCCGAACTGTGAGCGGACGTTGACATTGAGGATTATTCCACCAACGTTCAACATGCTGCCCTGGCCAAAACTGTTGTACCAGTTATCTAAGTATATGTGTCCAACAGAGTTTTCCATATCAACTCCGTTGGTTCCACGGGGGGTAACCTGCACATACTTGGAGGACCCACCGGCAATAACTGCCTCGCGATCCTTGTAATCTCCAACCGTTCGGCCGAGCACAAAGGTCGAGGTGTTGCCATTGATTACAAACGTGTGGATGCCGCAATGGCCCGCTGTCAAGTATGCCCCACCCATGAACGTATTAATCCCAAATCCACTGGTACAGAAGCCTTGCCCAGTGACACTCATCTTCTGGCCGCCCTTGGCCGAAGCCATCTGTGTTTCTTCGACATTGACACCCGCACCAGGATTCGTTTCTAGGTGGGCTAAATCCGACTCGAGTCTGCTCGCGAGGGCAGTCGTTCGGCTACCCGCAACCACCCACACCGTATATGAATTGTCGAAGGGGTCGTAAGACACGTCGCGATAGGCGCTGTCGGCCGCGACCCGAGCCAGAGTCTCAGCTTCATCTTGAGCCACCGCGCGGTCTCCCCGGTTCAACTCTGCGGGCCGCACTGCTAAGCCTTGGGGTAGATCCGAGAACAGATTCTCCGCTCCGGGCTCAACGATGAGGAGAGCACCCTCCTCAGCGAAGGGCCCGCGGTAGTCGACAAACTCCGGCGCTCTGGAGAGAGGCTCTATGAAGGCGTCGAGTTCGCCTTGGAGTTCGAGCATCTCGGCAGCCTGGTCGAGGCTCATGTCCATCGCTTCTGCCAAGCCGGCGACCTCAGGTGCCGAGACATACTCCTCAAGCGAGTATTCATTGGGCTGTATTCCATCAGACCGTGTGGCACCGGCAGCGGCGGCCACGGCCGCACTCAGGACGATGGAAACCAGCAAGATGAACCCACGTCGCCAGACCACCCTGCCACCGTCACTTTGTCTGCTCATGCGCCAATCTTCTCGCTGTCTCGCCAAAACCCTGAGGTCTCAGATCACCTGGCGCTCATTGCCAATCATGCACCGAAGGAGGTTCCCGGATTAGGGCACAAGGTCACATGTAGATGTTTCCGCACCTTGCTACATTGAAGCTTCGTCGAGAGTCTCCGAAGGCCCGCTCGCTAGCAATGGAGTCGTCTTGGTGGTGATGAAGGTCAGGACTGTCATGAGGGGATTCCGATGTGTCTCGGCCATGGCGATCTTGGTCTTGGTTCTGACCGCGTGCACTCGGCAGACCACTCCGGAGGGATTGCGGTGCGCGGACCCACCCTCGTCGGAGGCAGAAGTGGAGTCGCTCGCTGTCCTCAAGATCGAGCCGAGTCCGGTTGCCCCCGATTCGGGGGCCGACCTCACGGTCGAACAGGACAGCGTCTCCGAGAACGCAGTCGTGGGTGTCGCCGCATTCTGGGAGTGCTGGACTGAGGAACAAGGGTGGGTGCCCACCCATGTCTTGATGAGAGGCTACGGCGACCGGAATCCCGCAGTCGTTGAGTATGACCCTGACTCCAGTGCCTTTGTCGAGTCAGTTGCTTTGGCCGTGCCGAACACGTATCCAATCCATATCCCAGATGTGCGACCTGGCATTTATCGAGTCCGCGATGAAGTGGCCGATGTGGTTGAAGACACCCCAACCAGAATCACCGGATTTGTTCTCGTCGAGGTCCTGGGGTCCAGGGGCTGACAGCTGGGCGGGCTGGACCGCCCGGGCATCACTCCCGGTGCAAGCTGCCTTCACGTGCGCTCTCGCAGGAGGGCGGGGAGCGGATCGCACCGAAAGACAGATACCGCGCCGCTTCAGGTCGTTTGATCTTCGCGGACACTGATTTCGGGTCCGAGCTTGCCGGAAGCACCTCCGCTCTCGGTCATCCTGATCAGGCGGACACCCAAACAGGCGAGATGACCTGCCCGATCTGTCAGACCATCTCGAATCGGGCTGCGTGTGGTCTTCGAGGCCGAGAGTGTCCGCGTGCCGAAAGATGCATTTCAGATGAGGTGAGACCTAAGGGTCGGGCTCGTATCGGTTGTTCATTAGCCAGTCGAAAATCTCGTGACGAAGGAAGGTGAACTTGCGGCCGCCGGGCTTGCGATGCGCGGGGATGATGCCTTCCCTGACCCAGGCCCGGACGATCTGCTCATTGGTGCTCAACAGCTCCGCTAGCTGCTTCGTATCCATCACAGCCGGAACCTCGGGATACCAGCGGTCGTAGTCGATGGTCCCCTCGCTCATGACTGATCACGCTCGGACTCGCCGTCGTCGTCGCCGACCGGCAGCATTGCCGCGATCACCTCGTCCCGGAAAAAACGAAACTGCTGACCCCACCGCATCGCCTTGAGCTGTTTGTGGTGAACCTTGTCCCGCACGTCACCGATGGTGCAATGCATCATCTCGGCAACGTGAGCGGTGGTGAGGATGGGCGGATAGAGCCGCCGCAGCTCCTCCTTCGGGTCCGAATTGCTCATTCTTCCCCGATGTTACGCAACGTTGCTACAGAAAGGAATGGTGTCGACGCCGCGAACAGGCCTTTGTCCGTATCTTGTCCGTCAGAGGACCGAAAACACCCAGAAGCGACGGGAACCGACGCAAACGAAGACCCCGACAACTATTGACTTTCCGGCGATTCGTCCTCGTCGTCAGAACCCTCCGAGGGGTTTCCTAAACCGGGTGTCGCAGGTTCGAATCCTGGCGACGTGGCTCGTCAAAACTGCTCAGGAGCCCCCGACAATAGGACGGGGTGGGAGCGCGGCTCCAGATTGCCGGCGAGCCATAGAGTGGTCGCCCCCGGCTGATATAGCTCTTCAACGACTGCCCGCCACATTTCGGCAACCTGCTCGACGGCCATGGGTTGGCGAAGGTCGGTTGCGAATTGCTCGGCAACGACCTCGGCCTGAAAGGCTGATCGGTTGAATTTCTTGTCCACCGCAGTGCGAGCACGTTTTCGCAGAGGGTTGAACAGGGCTGCAACCATGAGCGTTGAGGCTGCGACAGCGACGCTGTCCTGGGAGGGTACGAGCATCGAGACGAGCGTCGTCGCCCCGAAAAAGGCTGCCGCAAGGGCACCCACGACCAGCGCGTAACTGATGGTGCGGGAAATGAGCCTGTCGATCTCATAGAGGTGATAGCGCGTCACTGCAATGACGACCGCGGCGGGCAAGGCCCAGAATCCGACTATTACAACGACGCTCGTCAATTGTTCGTACGGTGATGGCAAGTGTTCGGGAATCAGGGCAACCACCGCCACTAATCCGACGACCGCAATGATCCCTGCCATGAACCACTTCAATTGAGCACGGATCTCAGGTCCCGAAGATTTGAAGCGGGTGGTCGCAGCCCAAACGCCTCCCACGAGTCCGGGCAGAAGTATCAAGAGCCCCAGGTCGTAGATCGTGCCGATCCAAGAGGGTCCCGCCATGGGGTTGGTCCTGTCGGTGAGCGCCGTCGATTCAGGATCCAATGGGGCCAACAAGGTCATCGCACCGATGCAAAGAGTGAATGCGACAAGGACGACGCGTAACGACGGCCGCGGCACCTCGCCTGTCGGAAACAGATAGAGGAGACTGATCGCGCCCCAAAACAGCAGCGGCACGGCTGCGGAGATCAACGCCTCGACGTAAAGACTCCACGCCTGGGTCTGCCATGTCCAGACAACCCATCCACCGACGAAGATCACGCCTGCGGCGACACTCACAACTGCCAACACCCTCCCAATCCGGTTTCCAGGACGGTTCGCCAGGATCATGGCGGCGGCGATCGGATAGGCCACGAGACTCAGCGCCCAAATGGAGTATCCGCTGTATGGCGGCCAGAAGACATTGAGCAGCAGGGCCCCGACGACGAACGCGGGCCACAGGTAGTGGAGGGACCGCCAGAGAGAAGCCGGCTGGGTCAGGGTCATATCGAATTATGCCTGAGTTACCGTTACAGAGCCGTTACGAGTCGCCGCTGATCAAAGATTGGCTGGATCCCAAGAACTCCCACCCGGATCTGCGCCGGAGTCGGTTTGGATCTGAGAGCACCGGGCGTTGGACTACTGACCTCTCGAGCGCTTGTCGCCAACCAGGTTGCGTACAGCCACGTATGCGATCAGCCACACTGGGACCATCGTGATGATGAACGGCCGCAACGTGTCGCTGGCCGAATGGGAGTCCCGGTCGAATGTCGCAAAGAGCAACACGCTGACGACCAATGCGACAAGGCCGACCGCTACAGAAATCACTCGCCGGGAAGTGGAACTCATCGCACTCAGAATACAACTCCTCAACGAGTCCGTTCGGTCACCGAGGGACTAACGAACTCTCGCCATCTCGAGACTTCCCCTCACTCGGTAGCTTGGCCCCGTGTTCACACTGATCGGCGTGCCGATCGACTCTGCCGGGTCTCCGGGCGGTACCGAACTCGCCCCGGCGGCGTTCCGTTCCCTGGGTATCAGAGATGCCTTCGAGTCTGTCGACTCAGGTGATCTCGATGTTCGGATCAGGGCGGCGAACCGTGATCCGGTGACCGGAGTGGTCGGGCTCGACGACGTATGTGAAACCACCGTCGCAATACGGACCGCAGTCGCCTCGGCGCTTTCCGCGGGTACGGTTCCGTTTCTCATAGGCGGCTGCTGCACCATGGTGCCGGGAGCCCTCGCAGGGGTACGAGACGTCAGAGGGCGGGCCGGTCTCGTTCATCTCGACGGCCATCTCGACCTCTACGACCAGACCAGCTCACCCCTGGGCGAAGCAGCGGACATGCCGGTCGCCGTCGCCCTCGGACTGGGACCCGAGCCCTGGATCGACGCAGCTGGAGGACCGAGCCTGACACCCTCGGACACCTGGATCGTCGGATATCGAGACCGCGAGCAATCTCTCGAAGACGGGATGGTGATGCCCGAGGACTTCGATCCTCCGGTGAAATGTCTCACCACCAACGAGATGAGGAGCATCGGTCTCGTGGCGACCGGCGAAGACGTCGCCATCTCGCTTGCAGGCACGACCGAGGGGTTCTGGGTCCACCTCGATCTCGACATCGTCGACCCGGAGCTCTCCTTCGCCAACGATGCCCCAGTGCCTGATGGCATCGATTGGGAGGAGCTCACCACCCTCCTCGAGCCATTGTGCAACTCACCGTCGCTAGCCGGTTTCTCACTCGGTTGCTACAACCCGGAGAAGGACCGGGATCAGGCCAACGGCCGCCGCATCGTGAAGATGATTCAAGAGGTGTTCGGGCCGCACTAGATCGAAGTCGGGTGCCAGTCGGTCGGGCTATCACCGTCGGGCTGCCAGTCGTACTCGATCTGACGGGCGGTTCGCTCGGCGAGATCGCGTCCGGCGAGCCGGTCGACCAGATGGAGCGCCATCGCAATCCCCGAGCTGAGACCCCCTGCCGTCACGACATCGCCTTCATCGACCCAGCGGACCTTACGTCTGGCCGTCTCCGGACCCAGGCTCTGGGCAAGTGCGTCGACGTCCTCCCAATGCGTCGTCCAACTCAAGCCCTCGAGGATGCCGGCCGAGCCCAGGATGAAGGCACCGGTGCAGACGCTGGCGGTGAGCCGTGCCTTGGCTTGGAGCTCGCGGACGGCCGCCATGAGACTCGAGTCGCCGAGGGGGCCACTGACGTCAGTGGTGCCCGGAACGATCACCACGTCGAGGTCGCCCACCTCGGAGATACTCCTGTTGGGCTGCAGCACCAGGCCCCCGTATGCGGTGACCGCCTTTCCGTCGATGGTGATCGTCTCGACCTCGAATGGCGGTGGATCGCCATCCCGCACCGCCAGCCGCGAGGCGGTCAGAAATACCTCATAGGGACCACCTGAATCGAGGAGATCGACGTTTGGGTAAAGGAGGATTCCAATCAGCATCGGACTTGGGCACGTTAGCTCGGCCCGCCTTCCACCTCACTGCGCCGAGCGGAACCGATGCGGCGTGCCGGAACGTCATATCGTCAGCCAAGAGGCCGCATGGCGATGAGGTCGGAGGTCGATGTCAAAGCGAGACGTGATCGTGTTTGTTTGCCTGCTGCTGTTCGCTTCGGCATGTGGCGGTGGGCCGGTCGCCGGGCCGGCGAATGAGGCGGCGATCCCCGAAGTCGACCTATACGAACAGCCGATAGCCGATGCCCCGGATCCGGCGGACCGGGCAGGTGCATCCTCCAACTTCGTCGAATGCAGCTATGGCATCTGGAATGGGGGATGGGCGTTGGACTATGGCCCAAGCGAGAGTGGCTCCAATCCGGAGAAGGCCCTGGCCCGCTTTCTCGAAATGGGTCTGTTTGGTTTACCCGGCACCGGATATGTGTTGGCCGGCAAAGACACCGATCGAATGCTCTACACCTACTCGGTGGATGGCAGTTCCAAGGTCGCGATCATCGCTGCCCGGAGTGAGGCGGTTGGATTCGACGAGCCGACCGGCGGGTGGGTAGTCGAAACCTTCGCAACTTGTGATCCGGCGGAATTCGCCACATCCAGCGATGACGAAGTCCCGGTCGAGGTCTGGCTCGACACCGACGGCAACCGGGTTCCCACCTCGATCATCAGTTCTTCACAAGGCGCCGAACATTGTGGTTGGGAGACGGTCACCTATCTCACCTTTCAAGACCGGACCTACATCGGCGACCCGAACGGTGTCATGGACGTCCCGTTCGTCGGTGGCTACGACGACGATGCGCAGCTGCCACCGGACGCCATCGACACCGGATATCACCGTGACGACCGGGAGCTCTGGATCTCGGCGGATGGCACGGTGGCCTACCTGGTCGGCGACGGCCGGACCGAGGTATGGCCCACCCCGGAGGATCCCGACTCGATCTGGTGTGCCTGACCCGCGCGACACGAAAAGAGCGTTCGATCCCTCAACAGACCGGCCCACTGGTGGCGATTCTCCATTCGCCAGGTGCGGCCAGTTGGGCCACATCGACGGTGAACGAGGTTGCTGGGTCGAATAGGCGCAAACGCGTGCCCGATGAGGTCTCGGCGACGAAGGCGAGCTGCGAGGGACCGGTCCACCCGACACCCCAATTGGTCGCGCTGGTGGTCACGGTCCCCACCAACTCCTCAGTGGCCAGTCGGAACACTTGGACCGGCCCGGTTGAACTGACCGCAGCTATATAGCTGAGATCCGGGGAGAAACAGACTCCACTGACCAGACCTTCGCCCGAGTCGAACGGCATCATGGCCACGATCTCGTTGGTGTCGATGTTGATGACGGATATGAGCGGGCCGGGAGATACAGAGACCGCCATCTGGCCGCTCACGGTGTAGAGACCCGCCTGTGGGCTCAATTCGATGTCGATCGGCTCCGGCTCGCCGCCGGGCCGCCACACCACGTAGCGACCATTGATTTCCGGTGAGTTGGGAGCGATGAGCAGGCCATCGTCGAACCCTGCCAACGGGAATCCCAGGCCGTTCATCTGAGTCTGCTCACCGACCAGACCAGTTACACCGTCGAACGGGGCGAACCAGGCAGGGTCGTAACCGCCCACCACCCAAGCCGACGAAGGCCCCGAACCGGGAATGAGGAAGGTCGGCCCGCCGACGACCGATTCAGCAGGATCGGCCAGGTCTGAGCCGAGGGTGAAGGTGCCATTGCCACCGGCATAGATGAGATAGTCGCCGACCAGCAGCATCTGGTCGATTGCCCCTCCGAATTGGAGCGGCACGTCTGCGCGTTGGACGAGACGACCGCCAGACTGGACGATCCACACGTTCTGGCCACTGAGACTGCCGCTGCCGCCAGTAGCCAGCGCAACGGACCCTTCCAGAGCTGTCGCATTTGGAAACAGGTCTACCTGCCCTCGCAATGGAGGGACAAGCGTCGGGACCGCTGGCGTAGAGGTAGCCGATGCAGGAGCGATCGTCGTAACCGTCGACTGAATTGTCGACTCAGAGAGGGTTGTGCCTGTGGTCCCCGCTGCGGTCTCGGCCGGGGTGTTCGATCCGAGAATCCACCCGCCTACCAGTCCAACGAGCCCGACCAGGGCAGCCAGACCAAGACGACGTGTCGGGCCGCTACCGGGGGACGGCGGAGCGCTGCCATCGGGGACGACCATGGACAAAACCTAGACCGGGTCGGGATTCGATTACCTGGACAGTCTGCAGTGGTCTATCCGAATTGATCAACCAACACATCCTCGAGGTTGAGATCCAATGCGAGACCGTCGACCACCTCCCGATCGCCGATCGGGCCGGACAACTCGATCATCACGGGCTGCTCGGGGTTGCCGGGACAGGTTTGGGCCCCAGAAAGGGGATTAGCCGCAAAGGCGATCATCACCTCGTCCTCCGTCACCAGCACCTCCGGCCCGAGCAGACGGTCACCCATGGCCTGCCCGCTGGCACACTCCCACTCGGTGACGAGCAGATGGATCGTGGTGCTTTGAGTCGTCATTGGCTCGGCAGACGGGTCGAGACGCCAGTCAACGGTATTGACGCCCTCGGGCACCTTGACCATCAAAGGGCAGGATCCTCCGGAGCTCGCCCCGGCCCACTGCCAGCTGCCATCTCGTCTCTCTGCCGTCATGAAAGCCAGCGAGGTCTCAGGCAGCGAACTGTCCAGATTGACGACTATGACACGATCGTCGGTCTCGTAGAGCACACGCCAGCCGGCCTGAGGCCAATAGACGCCTTCCTCACTCTCCAGGAAAGGCTTGATCGCCTCTTCGATCTCGGGACGGTCACTCTCGGTCAGAAGGGGAGCCTGGTCCAACGCCGAGTACGGGAAACTCGGGCCACTTCGACACCAGATCACGGTGTCGGGCGGCAACTCGCCCTCACTGTCAGTGACCGCGATCAAACGTATGGTCCCGACATTTGGGGTGATCATCGCAAGGCCCCCGGCCACCGTGGTAGGAGGGTCGTCCCGCGTGGTCGCCGACGTGTCGGAACCGCCCGAAGTGTTGGCAGCGCAGGCGGCTAGGAGTACGCCGACGACACCTATACCAAAACCCTTCAGACTCACGACCCTCTCTGCCTTCACCAGGGAGCATTCTCGTCGGTCAACCTCACGACCACCATGCCGTGCTCCAGCGTGCCAACACCGAGGCTACAGGTGAGTAGAGCCCGACGATCATGGTGAGCCCGATGATTCCTACGACCGCGGCACCGACCTGATCGAGCCGGTGCCTGAAGCGCTTCTGGAGGATCTTCCGGAGCAGCTGCCCGATGGCCAACCCGACCACGACGACCCCAATCATGAAGGCGGCAAGGGACGGCAGAGCCGCCCAGGGATCGAGTTGGGCACTGTTGAGGGCCTTGGCCAGCTCCTCGCCAACGCAGGGTTGCCAGGCCCAGGCTGCGCCGGCTCCGATGGCGATTGCCGGACCGACCCCGAGACCGTATCTCCACCACCCAAGGGCCCCGATGACGATGACCAGGCCGCCGATCCAGAGTGGAAGCACCAGCCAGCCGGCGACAGTGGTCCAGGCAAGCAGGGCGACCGAAGAGGCGAAGGATACGAGCACCCACACCCGTGAAGTGGAAAGACCGATCAAGACCGCTGGGATCACCACGACCCAGGAGCAAGGGAGCGGCGATTGGGCCACCCCTTCGATGAGAGCCGGGATCATCCGAGCAGTGTGGCGACCGTCTGGTTCAGTTCGTCGTATGCCCCTTCGCCAATGTGATCGAAGCGGATGTGGCCCTCCCGGTCTAGAACGTAGGTCCGGGGCCAGTAGGCGGGGCTTCCCTGCCATGTGTGGAAGTTGTGCCGGTTGGTGTCGAGTGCGATTGGCCAGGTGACGCCCAACTTCTCTGCCGCCGCAGAGATCGAGTCGGGGTCCTTCTCGTAGTCGAACTCGGGTGAGTGGACTCCGACGATCTCGAAGTCGTCGCCGGCATGATCGGAATACAGGGCTTCCAGGTTGGGGAGTGTGGCTTTGCAATTGTGGCAGCCGAAGGTCCAAAACTGGACCACCACCACCTTCCCTCTCAACTCGTCCAATGTCGTCACGTCGGACTGAAGCCATCCGTCAAGCTCCTCGAGGTCCGCAGCCAGTCCCAGGTCGGGCAGGTCGGACGCCGCAACGGTTGTCGTTGTGCTCGTGGCAGACGGCGACTCCGCCGTGGTCGAGGAATCGGCGTCATCGGCGAGGATCGAGCCTCCTTGTTCCGGTGCGGGAGACGACGGAGAACCGGAGGCGCCACCACAGGCACCAGTGACCAGCGCAACCAGCATCGAGATCGCCAACACTTTCACAAAGCGAATCCTGGCAGACAGCACATAAAGCAGGTGTAGATGTCGTTTTGTCGTCGGCTCGATTTGGTCGCATTTCGACCGCCTGGGACCCGGCCAATCGTTAGATTCCCCGCGATGACGGGAGATCACCTTGAGTGACCGATTCGAAGAGCTCGAGCGACTGGCCCGGCTTCTCGACGAGGGCAAGATCGACTCCCAGGAGTACGCCCGACTCAAGCAAGAGATCATGGGCGAGTCCGGCGACATCGGGCCGTCGGTCCCCACCGCCCCGGGTTGGTACAACGACCCCACTGGAAAGGCGACTCATCAGGCCTACTGGGACGGTGACAAATGGACCGGCGCCACCCGAGACGGCCCGACATCGTCACCCGCCGGCGTTCCCCCGGTTGCATCATCCCAACCGGGACGAAGTGGATGCTTTTGGATCGTCATCGCCGTCATCATCTTGATCGTCCTCGGAGCGATAGGTGCGCTCGTCGCGGTGATGGTTGCGGGAAGGACCGTTACAGAGACGTTCTCGGATATCGTCACCCCTGTCGAGGAGGCGAGCACATGTGTGCCTCTCGACGACGGGCAGCTGAACGCCCTGACGGGATCCTGGGAGGGTGACGGCACTCTGACGGTCGAGGCGACCGGCAGGACGCCCACCAGCGGTGATAACACCTTCACCGAGATCTGGTTCCTGCAGGGATCGGCTCCCGGCGTCGACCACCAGATATTTGTCTTCGCCACCGAGCCGAACGGTCTGTTGGCGGGGGCGGACTCACTCACCCGACAGTTCTTCGGGTGGGGCGCCGACGCCGAGCCAGACAGCCCCCTAGCCCATGAGGCACAAGCGGCCCTCGACGCGGCACCGAGGTGTCTGGATTAGACGAGGCGCTGGGCTGATGAGGCCGCTGGGCGTGGCAGCCCTGCTGGGTTTGACCACAGTCGCATGCAACGTGTCAGGAGAAGCTGTCCCGACCCATCCCACGATCACCGCGGTCGCGGCAACCACGACTGACCCGGCCACAACCACAACAGTTGGTGTGGACCCTGCCCTCGTGTTCGAAGATGTCGATCGTGGAGTCGCCTCGCACATCGAATTTCTCGATCCGGAGTTGCCGTTTAGGACGCCACCAGCCGACTTCGACCCCGAAGGTGAGCAATTCGACATGGTCGGGTGTCGCACCACATGGTTCGGCAACTACGAGTTCGAATTCGAGTGGGCGCCGGCTGCCACCTCAAGCTCGAATGGCACCACCCGCCAGATCGCTGTGGTCTTCGCCATCGGTGACACCGGTTCCAACGGTGTCGTATTCGAGGTCAACCTCTCGCGGCCCGGACGATTTGTCGTTCCAGTCGAGGGCTTCGATCCATTCGGAACCCCCGAAGGCGTGTTCGTGGACGGCCGAGTCATCGACGACGCCTCGTCCTTCTTCTGCGTTCCTGTCTACATAGGAGCACCAATCGTCGAACCGGGAGATGCCTGGGAATCTCTCACGGTGGACCTCGAGCCTCCCTTGGCGATCCATCCTGCCGGCTCCATCCAGGGGATCATCGAGCGGATGGATCCATCCGACGTCGAGAGCACACTCCGTCCACTGGCCGCATTGGCAGGCGCCACGTCTCCGTTTCCAACTGACGTCGTGTACGTAGTTCCCGAACGAGTCATGACATCGATCCGCTACGAGACGGACGGTGGGTGCACGGTTCTCACGTCGAACTACGGCGAAACGTCGACGATCACCCAACATGCCGGTTGCTTCAACGGGAGGTATCAAGGAATCCCGATCGACGATACGTGGACAATCGACGTCACCGGCGATGCCGGGGTGAGCCAACTGGTACCGCTGTATTGGGTGGGCCATCCCGCGATGAACACTCCACAGAGCCCCGCCGAATACCTGGATCGGCGCCAGCTGCCAGAGGGTGCGACCGAAGTGCTTCGCACCGACATCCACGGGACATTGGTGTCTGTCATTCGCTACATGCAGGCCGAGGGGATCGTTCAGTACGTGCTCGAAGGTCTCGGTGACAACAGCGGCGGAGGAGGCTTCCCGGGCGAGATCTGGCAGGGCTGCTACCAGGTGGAGTGGAAGGAGACGGGGTACTCGATGATCGTCGTCGGGAATCCGGATTGGACGGTCAATGCGCTGGAAGGCGCAGTCGCCCTCGAGACGGTCGACGGCGTCGGAGTGGCTGTCGTTCCATTCATAGTCCGCCAACGCGACGAGCTTCACATCCAGGATCAATCGGGCAACACACCCGATTGCGTCAACGGACCCTGATCGAGCACTGGAAGGAAAGGGGCGGATAGGACGAGTGGTGGCTATCGAGGTCAGTAGTCGAGACAGCCACCGATCGACGCACCAACCGATTCCATGGCGGCGAAGGCAAAGCCATCGACATCGACCAAGAGCCACACGTTGCCCGCCCGCAACGCCTGAGCTACCTCCGGTTTGGAATCGCCGAGGAGGGACCTGGACATGTCGATCGCCTCGTCCTCCGTGTCGATGACCGGTGGCTCGCCGCCCCAATGAGGAAAGACCTGGAAATGCTGGCGACAGCTGATGCTGTCGCGGAAGTCACTCACGCTCGAGAACTCATGACCATCGAGGTCGGCCGCCTTCGGGGGTGCACAGGCAGAGAGAGCAAGAACAAGCCCGATGATCGCAGTGTTCGCTACCGCTCGCATACGATTGAGGCTATCGGTGACCCGGTATCTCGAGTTGAGTCGATGCATCCGATTCTTTGGCCAAGACGTCGAAGAGGATGATGAGCCGTCTGCTTGCGAGTTTTGGTTTGGCGCTTCTTGTCGCCGCATGTGTGTTATCCGGCAATAGCCCATCGACGAGCGATGCCGCCACGACACCCTCCGACGGTGTCTCGGTCCGGGGTCTCACCTGCGCCACAGACGTGACCGTGAACTCGATCGCCAACTACGGAGAGGACCCTCAGGGCTTCGACACGATCCCAAAGGCACTGGCCGAATTCATGGACTTCGAGGGGAAGGATCGCCCGGTATGGAGTGAGCTCACCGTGGTGGACCCGAACGAGAACCCAGTCGAATTCGAGAACGACAGGGGATGGATAGTGCTCCGGGTCGAGTTCTCGATGCTCAACGGCGGTTGGCTGTTCGAGAGTTTCGAAGCCTGTGCCGATACCGGCTGAGTTGATTCCGCCTTGCTCGACGACTCAACCGGAGTCGTCAGCTCCGTCGGTCCCGTCTCGAAAACGGTTACCCACCCCAAATGCGCCGACAATGGCAAACACGACTACCGCTGCGATCGGAACCCACCTCCCAGGCAAAACCAGGCCCAACAGGTGAGTGGCCGCCCAAGCGGCAGCAAAGAACAGGGCGAGGATGGCAATGAAGTAGACGAGCGATAGAAGGGGCGACCGTCCAGCAGACATGGCCATGAACCTAGCGGATCGCAGCCCTACAACCCTCCGCCGCCCAACCGATCCGGTATATCGGTGATCGACGGGTCCTGGTAATCCCGTTCAAGGTAGCTATCGGCCTCGATAAACCTCCGCCGGATCCACCATGCCGCGGCGGCACCACCGACAATCGAAGCCAGCCAAATCCAAAGGCTCATCTGTTCCTCCTCACTTCAGGGGCTGTTCCACCAGGTATCGGGCGGCGCCGGCCTTTTGATCCGTCCAGTGTCCCTAGCGCTCCATCGCCGTGCGATGAGTGTTAGGCCGATGCCCAGCACGAGAAGGCCGATCACGGCCACGACCCAGGTCAGATCAGAGCTGTCTGTGACACCGGTCGAGCTCGACGGATCGGCTCTTATCTCGATCTGATCTAATCCCTCCGACGGCAAAGAAGACCGATCGGCTACACCGGGTTGGACCACCAAAGTCCAATCGCCGGCGTCGGGAAAGCTGTAGGAGGTCTGGTAGACACCGGTAGAGACGCGTGTCATGTCCGCCAGACGCACCGGGGTATGGCTCCCTGACGCATCACGGATTTCCAGCAGCGCCGAGACGTCTGCCACATCGATTGGTGTCGACGCGTCACCTGTATCGAATACCCGGATAGTGATATCGACCGGGCTTTCGGCCCGGATCCGATAGGTCACATCGTCTCTTGCTGAGAAAGGCTGCTCGTCGGGCGGCTTCAACTCGACTTGGACCACGGGAAGCTGATCGGAGGGAGCCACCGAGCCTGCTCCGGCGCCAATGATCAGCGCCATGAGCCAAACACTCAACGCGGCATGCGTCACAATGCCAGCCTACGGGGACCCAGCCTGAAAGTGGCATGGCTTCTCCTTCCCCTATCTCCAGGTGTTCCGGTAGTTTCCTTCATGAACACATGAGCGATTTCCACTACGAGCCTCTCAGCTATCTCGACGCCTCATTCCTTGCCCTCGAGACCCGGTCCAGCCACATGCATGTGGCCGGTGTTGCCCTCTTCGACGCCTCGCCGTTGAAAGGCGATGACGGGGGAATCGACATCGACCGAATCAGGGCCCACGTCCGCTCGAAGCTGCAATACATCCCGCGTTATCGGCAACGTCTCGATTGGGTCCCCTATGACAGGAGGCCGGTCTGGGTCGATGACGAGCACTTCACCCTCGACTACCACCTTCGTCACAGCTCCTTGCCCAAGCCTGGATCCGACGATCAGCTCAAATCACTCGCCGGCCGGATCGTCTCCACCCCCCTCGATCGCAACAAGCCGCTGTGGGAGTTGTGGATCGTCGAAGGGATCGAGGAAGACCGCTTTGCCATCATCGCCAAGATCCACCACTGCATGATCGACGGGATCTCTGGGGTCGATCTCACCACCATCCTCCTCAACGTTGTCCCCACGTCAGACATCGAGGAGGACACTCAGGCCTGGGCGCCTCGGCCCCGACCATCGCCAAGCCAGCTGGCAGTGGCCGAAGCGGCGCGGTTCACCCGACGCATGATCGACAGGCTCTCCCACTTCTCGGAGGCCTTGAAGGAGGGAGCCGACCTCGCCGACCGGACGCTGGACCGATCGGCGGCCGCCCTGTCCTCTTTGCGGTCGGGTTGGCTCAGCTCCTCGGACCGGACTCCACTCAACCCGGACATAGGCCCGAATCGCCGCTTCGACTGGACGAATCTCCCCCTCGAAGGGATCAAGGGGATAAAGAACAACCTCGGCGGCTCGGTCAACGACGTAGTTCTCGCCATCACCGCTGGGGCGG
The DNA here is from genome assembly GCA_963822895.1 of uncultured Acidobacteriota bacterium. GTDB lineage: Bacteria > Actinomycetota > Acidimicrobiia > Spongiisociales > ZC4RG35 > JARDZU01. The sequence continues at coordinate 116,126 of CAWGJI010000022.1, read as the reverse complement.
TGCGCACATTTCTTATCGAGGAACGCGACTACGACGTCTCCGAAGCCGAGTTCAGGGTCATGAACCCGGTGTCGACCAGAAAGGCGGATCAAAAGGGAGCCCTGGGCAACCAGGTCGCCATGTGGCTGCTGGATCTTCCGATCTCAGAGCCCGACCCACGCCGGCGACTCGAGTTGGTGAAAAAGCGAACCGCAAACCTGAAGCGCACTAATCAAGCGCTCGGTGCCGCCACCCTCGTCGAGCTCAGCTCCGGAACCCCACTGACATTGCTGTCACTGGCCAGCAGGCTCGTCGGCCCCCGGATCAGACCGTTCAACATGACCGTGACCAACATCCCGGGCCCGCAATTCCCCATGTACCTGCTCGAAGCGGAGATGATCGCCAACTACCCGATGGTCCCCCTCTGGGCCCAGCACGGTCTCGGGGTCGCCCTGTTCTCCTACAACGGCAGGTTGCTCTGGGGGATTCAGGCCGATTACGACACCCTCCCCGACTCGGGGCGCTTCATCTCGGCGATCCACCGCTCCTACCACGAGTTGCGTGACCTGTGATGGGCCGTCTCGATCTCGCCGACGGGTTGCGTCTCATCCACCAGAGTGCCGACGAGGACTATTTCGGTCATCACAGCCACCTCAGATTTGCCTGGGCGGTTCTCGACGAGGCATCCGATGTCGACGAGGCGGAGCGAGTGGTGACCAACACCATCCGCCATGTCACCGAGTTGCATGGAAACCCGGCCAAGTACCACCACACGGTGACGGTCTTCTGGATCCATCTGCTCGCCCAACTTCGGGAGACCCATCCCGATGTGGCCGACCTCGAAGAGATGATCGAGATCTACCCGGACCTCGGCGATCCGACCCTTCCCAACCGCCATTGGTCCGATCTCGACACCGAGAAAGCGAAGCGGACCTGGGTCGAACCGGATCTGATCCCGCTTCCGTGACCCTCCTCGCCGCTCTGGGCGGGGCGATCTTCATCTCCTTCTCCGCCATCTTCTTCGCCCTCTCCGAAGTGAGCCCGGTCACCGGCGCCTTCTTCCGCGCCGTATACGCCCTGCCGCCGCTCTTCTTGATCTGGTGGCTGAGACGCGACCGGGACAAACGCCCGTGGAACAAGCGAAGGACGGCGTTGATCGCCGGTCTCGTCCTGGGCGTCGACGTCGTCCTTTGGCATATCGCCATCCATCACATCGGCGCCGGCCTGGCCACGCTGATCGCCAATTCCCAAGTGATCTTGGTGGCGATCGCCGCCTGGGTGCTGCTAGGTGAGAAGCCGAGTCGCCGGGTCATGATCGCCGTTCCTGTGGTCATGGTGGGAGTGGCCATGGTCACCGGTCTCGGGCGGGGCGATGCCTTTGGTGACAACCCACTCCTGGGAACCCTCCTGGCACTCCTCGCCGCCGTCTTCTACTCCAGCTTCCTCTTGCTGTTCAGGTCATCCAACGAGTCGCAGGCCCCACCGGCCGGCCCTCTCCTGGAGGCGACCGTCGGGCTCGCCATCTCCGCCGCCATCCTCGGCGTCGTGACCGGCGATCTGGATCTGGCGCCCAGCTGGCCGGCTCATGGGTGGCTCCTCGCACTCGCCTTGGGCGCCCAGGTGTGTGGGTGGCTCCTCATCGGATACGCCCTCCCCCGCCTCCCCGCAGTGGAGACGGCCACCATCATCCTCCTCCAACCCATGCTGACGATGATCTGGGGTGCGCTCATCTTTGGAGAGCGGCCATCGATAATCCAGCTCGTCGGCGCCCTCCTGGTCCTCGGCGGTGTGGGATTCGTGGCTGCGGCGAGGGCGCGGCGTGCCCCACAACCCGCCACCACCTGATCAGCCGCCGAAGACCATGACCAGGAGACGCCCGGTGGGGCCGTCGACGACGGCGATGCCGACCCGGTCATAGTCGGGGATCTCCAGCTCCTGTTTCCCGGTGATCGACTCGAGGATCCCATCGAAACCGGCCCGTGCACTGCTGGCCAGGGCGAGGTTCTCCCCCACCTTCGCCAACCTGATGCCGGCCTCCGACAGATCGGCGGCGACGCCGAGACCGGCCGGGGTGTCCCGGGAGATCCGGCCGTTGGTGTACATGCCCACACCACGCTGCTCGGCGATCGCTTGCAAGGCCTCGCTGTTGCCGAGGGCTCGCAGACCCTGGCCGGCTCGATCCTCGTTGACCCAGGACAGGACCTCGTTGGCGTCGTCCCGGACCTGTCGCACCTCATCGGACGCCGCCGGCGGAATCGAGACCACCTCATCCCCCTCGGGGACGACGCGGCCCTGTCCGAAGAGATCTTGAATGGCGGTGAGATGACCGAGCACGTTCTCGCCGGCAATGGCCGACAGGAGGCCCTGTGGCAGGGCATCGGGGCCTACCAGCGCCTGAGCCACAGAAGAGTCGTCGATTTGGCTCTTCCAGGTGTCGGGCAGTGGGGACACCCTGGCCACATTGAGGACCACGACGAGGATGGCCACTCCCCAGGCTGTCGCCACCATGGCCCCACCGAAACGATTGATCAGGTTGAGCCCGGGGAGACTCATCACCCGGGTCAGATAGTGGGCGGCGATGGAAGTCGCGATGCCAAAGAGGAGGAATAGAACGATACCGCCCCCGATGGTCGCCACCTCGGGGCCTACTCCGAATCGATCGGTCAGGAAGTCGCCCAACGGACCGCTCAGCTTGAACGCAATGAAGAGCCCGACGACCAGGCCGACCAGGTCGAGGGCCTCCCTGACGAAGCCACGCAGCCAGCCCCGGACCAGCAAGCCGGCGAGGAACAGGCCAAGGATGAAGTCGAGCATCGGTGTACTTGGTAGCCGCTGTCCCGGTCGCCGACTGGCTTTTGACTCCGGAGGTCAGACCAGTTCGATCCGCATCCGCTTGTTGGCCTTGCCCTTCGACTCGGTCTTGACCACCTTGACCTGACCCACCTCGAGGGTGGTGGCTACGTGAGTCCCGCCATCCGCCTGGCGATCGAGACCGACGATATCGATGACCCGGATCTCTTCGACCCACTCCGGAATGAGGTTGACCTTGGTCCTGATCAGGTCGGGATCCTTCAAGGCCTCCTGACGGGCCATGAACACGACTTCGGTGGGGTAGCCCTTCACCAGCTCCTCGTTGAGACGGCGCTCCACCTCCTGGCCGAACTCGACGGAGATCCCATCCAGCTCGAAGTCCATCCGCGCCGCACCAGGCTCCATGTTGCCACCGGTCACCTTCGCTCCGAAGTCCCTGAAGACGACACCGGACAGGGCATGCAGGGCGGTGTGGGTCTTCATGGTCCGATAGCGACGATCCCAGTCGATTTGGCCCAGCACTCCGGTCCCTGGCTCCGGCAGAACGGCACCTTCGGCCACGATGTGCAGGGGCTTTCCCTGCTTCCTCACGGTGTCGACGACCTCGATCTCTCCCCCGTCCCATTTGATGGTCCCCGTGTCACCGGGTTGGCCACCACCCCTTGCGTAGAAGACGGTTCGGTCGAGCACGATGCCACCCTCCACGATCTCCAAGACCGCGCCCTCCGCCTCCGCGACATATGCGTCGTGCGCCGGGATCTCCTCGATGGGTCCGCCACCTGCCATGACCCGAACCTACCTCGAGGTCTCGGGGCGGGGGACAAAGGGCTCACCATGACCTGGAACGATCAGGGTGGCCACCTCGAGCACCCGTTCCCTGCCGGCGTGCAAACCGTCGGGGTCAGTGGCGAGACGGTCCTCATAAGGCGCCTTCTCGTAAACCCAGAGATGGGTGAAGGCAATGAGGTCCGAGCCGTCCTTGACCAGGGTCGTGATGTCCTGCGCCGTGTGTCCGGGTGTCTCCCACAACGTGACGTCGGGGGCAACCTCGTATCCCTCGGCATGACGCGAGGTCCAGTTGTCGTCCTTGTAGATGGCCCAGTGATCATGGACCCGGGCACTGGGGAAGAGGGCGACGTTCATCGTGTGATCGGGATGGTGATGGGAAAAAACCACGTCCGTGACTTCGTCGGGATCATGGCCAAGGGCACGGATCGGGTCGAGGATCACGTCGGTCGAAGCCACCATCCCCGGGTCGATGACCACCAGGCTGGGGCCTGACTCGACCAACGAGACGGTGGAGGCGACCCGATCGCCCCCATAGCCGGCCGTGAGAAGGTGGAATTTCGCCATGGATATCAACCATCCTCACTCAAGGGAAGGACTCCTGTCGAGATGAAGACATCGGTGCTCATGAGCTCGGCGAGCTTTTCGGTGTTGGGCTCGGCCACGAACAAGCCACGCGTGCCCGGGAACACGACGAATCGGCCGTTGGACGTCCAGGTGATCTGAGGGAAGCCAGGGCGAGCGTCGTACTCGGCCAGCATCGAGCCATCGGATGCCGAGAGCACCGACAACCCGGTCTGGGTGAGCAGGGCCACCCATCGGCCGTCCGGCGAGAATCGAGCGACCGAGAAAGGCCCATCATCCGCCACTTGCCTCGCCGGACCGCGTCTGGCGTCGATGAGGCGAAGGCTCCCATCGTCTATCGCAATTGCGCCGCCCGGGCCTACCCCCAGCAGGTGGCCCGAGTACGCGGAGACGATCTCGCCCAGAGAGTTCAGGATGGTGACGATGGTCGCCGACTGATCATCGATGACGAATCCCCAGTCACCCCATGCGGCAACACCACCGCCGACACCCACCGCTCGGGTGAGTAGCACGGGATCGGCCAATGTCCCGCTTACCGTCCAGATCGCGAGCTCGCCGTCCGAAAGCGTCGAATAGGCGAGTGTCCCCGGATCGGTGTCGTGCCAGGCGAACCCGGTGACCGACGTGGCTATGACCCGCGCCAGGTCGGGGATGCCCGCATAGAGAACACCGGGATCTTTGCTGCTCTCCGTGGGGACGATGGTGGCCAGCCGACGACCGGCGGTGTCGAAAGCCACCAGCTGGGGTGGGGATGCGGAACCGATGGGGATGTTCCTCACGTACGACTCGCCCGCCACCGGCCAGGTCAGCAGGTCGAGTGTCTGCCCGTTGCTACGCCGGACCGCCACGAGACCGTCCGGGAAGCCGGCGATCTGATCACCCACACCCTCGCCCAGGGCCTGGCTGGAGAGGCCCTCGATGGTGGTTTCCGTGGGCGGTTCGGTCGTATTGACTCCCAGGGCGAGCACGGTCAGGCCGGCTCCGATGACGGCCCCGGCGAGGAGCCAGCCGAGTCTGGGGCCTTCGGCCCTCGCCGGCTCGGATTCCCGGGCGTCCTCCATGACGTTTGGCGGTGAAACCACGGCTCCACGGTACGCGCAAGACGGCCCAAAAGCGCCTTCTCGGGTGACTGAAAACGAAATCGGGTCTAAAGTCAGGCCGAGACATGGCCTTCGGTCATGTCTCCTTACCAAATGGAGGAAGGAATCATATGAAAACGATGAGAAGCTTGAAGCTTCTCGCGGTTTTGGCCGTTTTCGCCATGATCGTCGCCGCATGCGGTGGCGGAGGCAGTGGCGACACGACTACGACCGCGGCTAGTGGTGGCGAAACCACCACTACGGCCATGATGGAGGAAACCACCACCACAGCGATGGAGGCGGGTGCGCTCGGCACGATCGAGGTCGCCGCCGGCGATCCGATCAAGATCGCGTCACTGCAGTCCATCAGTGGTGACACCGCCAGCCTCGGAACCGACCAGGTGCGGGCAGTGGAACTCGCCATCAAGGACAAGGGTGAGATCGACGGTCATCCGATCGAGCTCGCCTTCAACGAAGACGATGGCTGCAACTCGGAAGGCGGTCAGACGGGTGCCACCCGGATCATCGCCGACCCCGACGTGGTTGCCGTGGTAGGAACCAGCTGTTCTGGAGCCGGTGTGCCGGCATCCAAGATCATCAGCGAGGCGGGAAGGGTCCTGATCTCAGGATCGAACACCTCGCCGGTCCTGACCTCTGACCTCAAGGGCAATGCGAACTCCGAATATCACGAGGGCTACTTCCGGACGGCGCACAACGACGCCATCCAGGGTGCGGCAGCAGCCACCTTCGTATACGACGAACTCGGGCTGACCAATGTGGCCACCATCAACGATGGTGACCCCTACACCCAGGGATTGACCAGTGCGTTCGAGGGCTTCTTCGAGGGTCTGGGCGGAACGATCGCGCTCAGCACGGCCGTCACCGCAGATCAGACGGACATGCGTCCTGTCCTCACCGAGGCTGCGGCCGCAGGTGCGGAGCTGATCTTCTTCCCGATCTTCCAACCGGCAGCCGACTTCATCTCGGAGCAGGCAGCGGAAGTCTCCGGGTTGGAGGACACCGTGTTGATGGGCGCAGATGGACTGCTGTCGGACACCTTCGTGGTGCTGCCGCAGTCGAAGGGGATGTACTTCTCCGGACCGAGCACGCCCAAGACTCCGGCCTACGACGATTTCGTGGCTGAGTACGAGGCCGAATACGGCGAGCCGCCGATCCAGGCGTTCCACGCTCATGCATATGACGCGGCGATGATGGTGTTCACCGCCATCGAGAACATCGGTCAGATGCAGGGCGACACGCTGGTAATCGATCTGCAGGCACTCCGCGACGAGTTGCACTCCATCACATATGACGGGCTCACGGGCACGTTGAGCTGTGATGACTTCGGTGACTGCGCGTCTCCGGCGATCGACATCGTGCAGAACACGGATGCGACAGCTGACATCTCAGCCGTCCGCGAGAACGTCCTGAAGACATACACAAGAGCAGACCTGGGTCTCTGATCCAGTAACGACCCGATACGCCCCGTGTCACCTTTCAGTGGCACGGGGCGTATCTTCATCGGTAGGCTGCCGATCCGATGACGCAGACCACTGTCGCTCCCACTCCGACTAGACGCGCCTCTCGCGTCACCCCGGTCTTTGTCTTTCTGTGGTTCTTGCGGGCTCTCGCAGTGGCAGTCATCCTCTACGGCTCCTACCAGAGCATCTCGTCGGGGCGACTCACCGGCTCCCAGTGGAAAGACCTTCTGGTATTCGGTGTCTCCACCGGGTCGGTCTACGCCCTGATCGCCCTCGGCTACACGATGGTCTACGGCGTGTTGCGGTTCATCAACTTCGCTCACGGCGAGGTGTTCATGACCGGCGCCATGATGGCCTTCTACGTTGCCAACGGGTTGTCCACCACCTCCCTTTGGGTGAGCAGCCCAGTGCTCTCGCTCCTCATCGTTCTCCTCTCCTCCATGCTCACCTCGATGACCGTGGCGGTGGTGGTGGAGCGGGTCGCATATCGCCCGCTTCGCGGCGCACCACGCCTGATTCCCCTGATCACTTCGATCGGCGCCTCGTTCACACTGCAGTACATCGTGAGGGGCCTCGTCGGGCCAAGCACGAAGTCCTTCCCTCGAATGGAGCCGTTGCGTGGGACCTTCGACATCGGCGGCTTCGTCATCCTTCGGTCACAGGTCGTGGTAATCCTCGCCGCGCTGATCATGATGGCCGGTCTCTACTTCTTCGTTGAGAAGACACGTACCGGTCGGGCCATGCGTGCCGTGTCCGAGGACCCGGAGACCGCAGCACTGATGGGTATCAACGTCGACCGGACGATCGTCACGGTGTTCGGTGTCGGTGGTGCCATGGCCGGTGTCGCCGGCGGCCTGTGGGGCCTGGTCTTCCCCAGCATCAACTTCTTCTCGGGCTTCCTTCCAGGCGTCAAGGCGTTCACCGCCGCCGTCCTCGGTGGAATCGGCAACATCGTCGGTGCGATGCTGGGAGGGGTCAGTCTCGGGATCTTCGAGTCGGTCGGCCCCAGCCTGGTGCTCGCCGGGTACAACATCCCGGCTTTCTCCCAGCTCAAGGATGTCGTTGCCTACTCGGCACTGGTCCTGGTTCTCATCTTCCGCCCCTCTGGCATCCTGGGTGAGCGTCTGGCGAGAGAGAGGACCTGAGTCTTGGCCGACGTGAAAGCACCCCCGACAGAACCGGCCGCCGAGCTGCGAGAAGCCCCTGAGTTGGAGCTCAGCCGGGCCGTGAAGCTGGGATGGTCGGGAGCGGCGGTCATGATCCTGGTGGCCGCCACCGGGATCGTGGGCACTTTCCAGGACCGCCTCGTCATCGACCCCTTCCTCCCCTTGGGGCTCCTCTTCCTCTATCTCGTGGCGTTCGCCTTCGGGTGGGCCGCCGGGAGCCCGCCCAAGGCCGTCGAAGGATTCGCAGCGGCAACGGCGGGAGGGCGCAACCTCCTGGCCGGGATCATCGCCGGATCCCTCAATGGGATCGGCATCGCCGTATTGCTCATCCTCATGCAAGTCCTCGATCTGCGTGGTGTCTTCGTCGAGCTCTCCCCGGTTCTCGCGGACACGATGAGCTTTGGCCTCCCGCTGGCAAGTGCCGTGCCTGTGGTGATTCTCATCGCGGCGGCCGCAGGTCTTCTGGGCGCCGGCACTCACCTCCTGCCGACCAGGCTTCGTCATTCGCTCATGCCCGCCCTGATGTGGGTGCTCATCCTCAGCCTCATGACCGACCTGGTTGGCCAATTCTTCGCGGGAATAGGCCTCGATGGGGCCATCACCTTCTTCTATGTGAGAAGGGGCGGCGCATTGACGGTGACGGGAGCCGTGGTGTTCTTCCTCATCTTCTTCGCCTTCTACTGGTACCTGGCCGGCAGAAAGACGACCTTGAGGGCCAGGATCGACAGGATGCCCCGCTCCGATCAGGCGAGATGGTCAGCCATAGCCGCTGTCGTGATCCTGATCCTCCTCTGGTTCCTGCCCAAGGTGATGGGCCCGTTCGTGAGCCAAGTCCTCGACAGCGCAGGCATCTACCTCCTGATGGCGCTCGGTCTCAACATCGTGGTCGGGTATGCCGGATTGCTCGACCTCGGATACGTGGCCTTCTTCGCAGTCGGTGCTTACACCGCAGCCATCCTCACGTCGCCCCAGTCCCCGGCATGGGCTCCCCAGATCACCTTGATCCTCGCACTTCCAGTGGTCATGTTCGCCGCCGCGATTGCCGGGACCACGGTCGCCACCCCGGTCATCCGAATGCGTGGGGACTATCTCGCCATCGTCACCCTCGGTTTTGGCGAGATCGCCCGGATCCTCCTCAACTCGGAATGGCTGTCTCCCTACTTCGGTGGCGCCCAGGGGATCACCAACATCCCCAACCTGCAAATTGGCCCGCTGGTCTTCAACAGCCCCGAGCAGTATTTCTATCCAATCGTGGTGTTTGTGCTTCTCGCCGCCTATGTGACATATGCGCTCGAGAAGTCACGCTGGGGCCGGGCCTGGATGGCGATGCGTGAAGACGAGTCGGTGGCCGAGGCCATGGGCATCAACATCGTCACCGCCAAGCTGTCCGCATTCATCGTCGGGGCGGTCCTGGCGAGCTTTGGCGGGGCTCTGTTCGCGGCGCAGATCGGATCCGTGTTCCCCCACTCGTTCGACATCGTGGTGTCCATCACAGTCCTCGTGATCATCATCGTCGGTGGGATGGGCAGTGTTCCGGGAGTGGCTGTGGGGGCTCTGGCCCTGATTGGGCTGCCCAACCTCCTCCGCGAGTTCTCCGAGTACCAGTTCCTGTTCTATGGAGTCCTGCTGATCACGATGATGTTGAACAAGCCGGAGGGATTCATACCGAGCAAACGTCGTGCCCAGGAGTTGCATCAGGAGGAATTGAGCCAGGACGCCTGGCTGGAGATATACGGCGACAAAACCGAGACCGGCGAGCCGGCCCCGCAAGGCGGTGCGACATGAGCGAGCTGCTGACTATTAGAGGGCTCGAGAAGTCCTTCGGCGGCTTGAAGGCGATCAATGGCATCGACCTCCACGTAGACGAGGGGGCCGTGGTCAGCGTGATCGGGCCAAACGGCGCGGGCAAGACCACCTTCTTCAACCTGATCACCGGCATGGAGACGCCGGATCAGGGAAGCATCACCTTCGAGGGCGCCGAGCTGGTCGGCTTGCGGCCGAATCAGATCCTCACCCTGGGACTGGCCCGAACCTTCCAGAACGTCCGCCTCTTTCCCACCATGACGGTGAAAGAGAACGTGATGATCGGCCAGCACACCCGCTCCAAGGCGGGGTTGATCGCAGCGATCCTCAAGACGCCAGGACAACGCCGGGAGGAGCGAGAGATCGACGCCCGTGCCGAAGAGGTCCTCTCGTTCTTCGGATCCCGGCTCGCCGGCTATCGGTACGACCAACCGGCCTTTGCACTCTCCTATGCAAATCGGCGTCGTCTCGAGATCGCCCGCGCCATGGCATCACAGCCGCGGATCCTCCTGCTCGACGAGCCGACTGCCGGGATGAACCCGAGGGAGACCGTCGAGCTCACCGAGCTGATCGGTCGTCTGCGTGACGAGAAGGGATTCACCATCGTCTTGATCGAGCACGACATGCAGGTTGTCCGGAATGTCTCCGACCGGGTGGTCGTGCTCGACCACGGAGTCAAGATCGCCGAGGGCTCCTATGCCGAGGTATCGACAGACGACGAGGTGATCGAGGCCTATCTGGGACGGTCGGCGGAGGAGACGACGGGATGACCGAGAACAGCCAACCCGTGCTCTCGCTCAAGGGCGTCAACACCCACTACGGGCCGGCGCACATCCTCAAGGACGTCGACATCGACATCTATCCGGGTGAGATGGTTTGCCTCCTGGGTGGCAACGCCTCGGGGAAGACCACGACGCTCAAGACGATCCTGGGCTATGTCAAGCCGACCAACGGTTCAGTGTTCCTCGACGGCGTCGACGTGAACAGCTGGAGCACGGCGGACCGGGTGGAGAGCGGGATAACGATGGTCCCGGAGAATCGTCGGCTCTTTCAGCGGATGACGGTCAAGGAGAACCTCGAGATGGGCGCCTATCTGCGCCGGGGCGATCCCCTTGACGAGGACATGGACCGGGTATTCGAGCTCTTCCCCAGAGTCAAGGAGCGTCTCACCCAGCGCGCCGGGACCCTATCCGGTGGCGAGCAGCAAATGGTGGCAATGGGCCGCGCCCTCATGGCGAGGCCGAAGGTCCTCCTCATGGACGAGCCGTCGATGGGTCTCGCTCCGGTCCTCGTGGCCCAGAACTTCGACATCATCAACCAGATCAACAAGGACGGCACGACCGTGTTCGTGGTCGAGCAGAACGCCAACATGGCCTTGACGTTCGCCGACAGGGGTTATGTGCTCCAGACCGGCCGGATCGTCCTCAGCGATACCTCTGATGCATTGCTGGCCAATCCTCAGATGCGCTCGGCCTATCTGGGCGAGGTCTGACCCGACCGAACGTCAGCTGGAAGAGTCGTCGTCAGAGGTGGGCGCGGGATCGCCACCGTGCTTCTCCCCCAGGTTCGGCATCTCCTGGGTGTCGAAAAGACGACTCTGATCCGGATGCCGCCGCCTGATCCCGGCGAACCGCTCCGGGGGCTCGGTGTACTCGATCATGTGCTGACTCGCCTCACCCCATGTCTCACCGAGTACACGTGTGCGCCAGAAATGCCCGACCAGGATCCTGACCATTGCAGTCACCGGCACCGCCACCAGGACACCCAGCAACCCAGCAAGGGACCCGCCGATGATCAACGCCAGCACGATCACGATCGGTGACAGATTGACCCGCGCCCGCTGAACCAAGGGTGTGATCACGTGGTTGTCGACCTGCTGGACTGCAGTGAAGATCAGAACGGCCCATATTGCCTGGGTGGGATCGCCATTGAGAAGGGCGACGAGAAACGCCAATGCTCCGCCGACTACAGGACCGAAGAACGGGATCAGGTTGAGGAAACCGGCAAGGATCCCGATTATCAGCCAGAAGGGGAGGTTGATCGCCCACATCCCGATGCTGGAAGCGATTCCCACGATCACCGCAACCAGAAGCTGGCCACGGACGAAGGAGCCGAGTGCCGTCCCCAGCTGACCGGCCACATATGCCATCTCGTCACGATGACGGGGAGGTGTTATCTCGAGAGTGTTTCGCTTGAACTTCTCCAGGTCGATGAGCACGTAAAGGGCCACGACCGGGGAGAGGATCAGAACTGCAAACGATTCGGCCACGCTGCGGATCACCTGCCCGGCGCCGGCGCCAAACCCGAGCAGGAGGTTCTGGATGGTGTCCTGATTGGCGGGGTCGTTGAGCCAATCCTCGATCGTCTGCTGGGTCAGCAAAGAGTTGACGTCGATCCCCAGATTGGTACCGGTGTCCTTGAGCCACTGAATCAACGAGTCATACAGGTCGGGAAGTTTCTGTCCGAACTCGGTTGCTTGTGCCTTGATGGTCGGGTAGACGAGGGCGGCAGTCGCCAACACCAGGGCGATCAACACGGCCACGGCCAGGATCGCCGCGATCGGCCGTGGCAGGCGCAGACGCTCGAAAGCACGAACGACAGGCTCCAGAAGGAACACCAGACCGGCGCCAAACGCCACAGGCAGCCAGATGACTCGAATGGAACCTGCCACGAACCCGGCGACATAGACCAGGATCACCACCCCAACGGTGGTCCACACGATCAATGCGGTCCTTCTCAACCGTTCGGAGGGCACGGGCGGAGTGTAACGAGTGCCCTTGCCGAGGCCGTCAGACATCGCTGGTCGGTGCGGCTAATGCGTCGCGAGCGACAGGGTCGTCGAATCCGATACCGAGAACACCCATCCACTACCGGGCGTGGGGCTCTCCCAGCCGTCGTTGGTCTTGACCCAGTCGGCAGGGACACCGGCATCGCCGACTACTCGCGCCGGCAATCCCGAAGGCAACGTGATCTCGATGCGTCCTGAGACGGTCACAGGGACGCTGTGAGAGACCGTTCCCAGTTCGACTCTTCCATCCCCCGCGACCTGGAGTGAGCTGAGCTGCAAGGTGCTCAGATCGGCATCCAGATCACCTCCTAGCGACAAGCTCCACTCTGGGCTCGGATCGAGGTCGAGGTCCCACCCGGCAAACGTGTAGAGGCCGGGATCGGCCATCGGCTTGAGCTGGATCGACATGCTCGGCCCCTGTATCTGCTCGGTCGCATCCGGGAGGGCGACGTCACCACCCCGGCGGATTGGCACCACGCCATAGAGGAATCCAGACTCGCCGGAGGTGACATGCAACGTGCCGGTGATTCGAGCCGAGAGTGCAGCGGTGGACACCGAGCCCTGGCCGGGCCCGATCAACCGGACTGACGAGGAGGGCATCGCCACCCATCCCGCCAGGTGGCCGTAGAGGAACACGGCAACCACGCCCAGAGCGAGGATTGGGATCAACCCGGAGAGACGGAGCCGTCCCAACTTGCGACCCCTGACCAGAAAGCCCAGGAGGGCTATGAGCGCCCAAACCGGCCACCAGGCGGCAAAGTCGAGGGCGATGGAGCGACTCAGCCAGTCGAAGTACACGGCCAACGCGATGAGCGCCAGTGCCGTCCCCGGAAGAGCCCAAGCCCGCAGGGCCGCACGTCGTGACCCGGCGGCCCTGTGCGTCATTCCTGATAACCGGCGCCCAGCACCAACACCACGTCCGCCCCTGGTTGCAGCTCAGAGTCGGGTATCGGCTCGACCGTTGCCCCCGGGAGGAACTCGAGCAAGACATTCGCCTCTGCGTCGAACCCCTCTCGGTACCAGATGCGGGAAGGGTCCTGAACCGGCTCGTAGTCGTCGGCCTGCTGAGTCTGATATCCCGCATCGGCCAGTTGCTGCGTTTTGCGCCCGGCTGCACCGGAGACACCGACCGAGTTGAGCACCACCACCCTCACTTCGCTTGCCGGACGGACGGCGATGGTGGTCGAGGTGGGCTCGGAAGTGGTGGATGCGGGCTCGGACGTGGTGGTCGATGTCGTGACGTCGGGTGGGGGGGATGTGGTCCCCAGCTGGGTGGACGTGGTGGTGTCGAGGGCGATGCTGTCTGGGTTCCCCGAGAAGAGGTAGAGGAGCAGGAACACTGCAGCGCCCACCAGGATGATGCCGATCGCCATCATCACCAGGTCGCGGTAGAACGATCTGTCCGTGTCACCTGCGTGCTTGCCCCGAGCCATCAGCTCACTGCTTCCCCGAGCGGGTCCCATTGAATCATCGACCGAACCCTGGCAACGGTCAGCGGGTCGCTCTGGGCGGCGGCCGGCCTGGAGATGATGCCGAGTAGCCGCTCGTAATAGGCCTCGGCGGTCAAACCCAGCGAGAACTCGATCGCTTGGTCCTTTGGCCCCGGCTCGAGCCACCAGCCCCGCTCGAATTCGAGAATGGCGCGGTCGTCCTCATTGAGCATCCTGATGAGGGTATTTGTAGTGCCCGTCCTTATTGAGGATTTGGTCGGAGGGGTGGCCGGGGTCGTCCGCGGAGGGAACACGTCTGACTCCTTCACCATCAATCGGAGCCGGGTGCCGGAATCGAACCGACGACCTGCTGTTTACAAGACAGCTGCTCTACCGACTGAGCTAACCCGGCATCACGACGGGGATCGTCGCGCTCTCATTATCTCAAAGGCTGCCAACGCAGCGGAAACCGAGGCATTGAGACTCTCCGTACCTGCAGACATCGGGACCGAAACGACCAAGTCGCAGCGCTTTGTGGCAAGGACGCTGAGGCCCTGGCCTTCCGAGCCGACCACCACGGCCACCGGCTCGGTGAGGAGATCGAGCCCGAACAGTGACGTGTCGCCTCGGGCATCGAGCCCGACCACCCACAAACCGCTCGCCTTCAGCCTGCTCAGAGCGTCCGGGATCGATCCCACCACGGCCACAGGCAATCGCTCCAGCGCACCCGATGCCGCCTTGAATGCGACAGCGGACAGTGGGGCGGCGCGTCGTGATGAGATCAACATGCCGGTCATGCCCGCAGCCAGGGCGCTTCGGGCAATGGCACCCACATTGTGCGGGTCCTCGACATGGTCCAGGACGATCACTGCCGCGTCGTCAGTGGCCATATCATCGATCGGTAACGGGAGTATCGGCACACAATCCGCGACCAGGCCCTGTGGCTCTTCGGTCTCCGCCACGGCCCTGGCATCGGGAACGACCGAGACCCGCTCCGACGGGATGAGGTCGGCTATGTCCTTGACCTCGCGGCGACGAAGCCGCCCCTCCTCGACCCACAGCCTCCGCACCCTCCCTGCAGAGGTCGCCGCGGCGACGGCGTGAACTCCCTCGACCCTACCGCCGTAGCCAGCGGGTGCCATTGGGCCCGTCCTCCAGCACGATCCCGACGTCGTCCAATGCGTCCCGGATCTCATCGGCATCCCCGAACCGTCGCTCGGCACGGGCGCGGGCGCGCAACCCGATCAAGCGGGCGACCAGCTCCTCGCCGGTGCCGTCGACACCGAATCTCACCCCGAGGTCTCCGAGGTCCAGGCCGGTGGGCGGCGGAGGCGCGGCATCGGGGATGCCGAGTACTCGATAGATCTCATCGACGGCCCCGGCAACGGCCGATACGTCCTCACCCGAGTCGAGCAACCGGTTCCCCTCGCGAACCAGATCGAAGAGCTGGGAGACCGCCTGGGGAGTGCCGAAGTCATCGTCCATGGCCTCGCGGAACGACTCGAGCGCCGACTCATCGGGCGTGCCGATGTCGGCACGATCCAGGAAACGCTCGAGGCGGTCGAGGGCCTCCTGCGCCTCATCGAGCAACTCTTGGGAGTATTCGATCGGGGTCCGGTAGTGGGCGCGAAGATAGAGCAGACGAAGAGCACGCCCTCCTCGTTGGTCGATGAGGGTCTTCAGGTCGACCACCAACCCGGTGGACTTGGCCATCTTCTCCCCACCGAGGTTGACCATCCCGTTGTGGAGCCAATATCTGGCGAACGTCTCCCCGGTTGCCCCCTCACTCTGTGCGATCTCGTTCTCGTGATGGGGAAAGATGAGGTCCGTGCCCCCGCCATGGATGTCGAAGTCGGCGCCGAGCAGGGAGAGGGCCATGACGGAGCACTCGATGTGCCAACCCGGCCTGCCCGGCCCCCAGGGCGAATCCCACCACGGCTCGCCAGGCTTGGCTGCCTTCCACAAGGCGAAGTCGAGCGGGTCGCGCTTCGACTCGCCGACTTCGATGCGGGACCCGGATCTCAGCTCGTCAGGATTGTGCCCGGACAAGCGCCCATACCCTTCGAACGCCCTCACCGAGAAGTAGACGTCACCTTCGGATGGATACGCCAGGCCCCGGTCGATCAAGGTCTCGATCAGGGAGATGATCCCGGGAATGTGCTCCGTGGCCTTTGGCTCGTGATCGGGCACGAGCGCCCCGAGGGCGAGATAGGCGTCGGAGAAACGGCGGCCCATCTTCTCGGCCAGTGCCTCTACGGTCTCTCCTGACTCGTTGGCAGCGGCAATGATCTTGTCCTCGATGTCGGTGACGTTTCGCACGAACGTCACCTGGTATCCACGCCAGGCGAGGTATCGACGGATGGCATCAAAGGCCACTGCCGAACGGCCATGACCGACGTGGGGCTCGGATTGCACCGTTGGCCCACAGACATACATCGCGACTTTCCCTTCGTCCCGCGGTTCAAAGGGAACGACGCCGCGCTGCAGCGTGTCATTGAGGCGGAGCATCAGTGAATGTTAAGCAAGGGGGCCCAATGTGATGACCGCAACTGCGGCCAGGCCCTCACCCCGGCCGATGAACCCGAGCCCGTCCGTCGTGGTCGCCTTCACCGAGACGAGCTCAGGCGAAATGCCCAAGGCCTCGGCCAGCCCGGAGCGAATGGGCTCCCTGAAGGGAGAAACCCGTATCTGCTCGATGACAACCGTTGTGTCGACATGACGAACCGACCATCCGGCCGCCGTCACCATCGTCGCCGCCTGACGCAGCAGGAACAGCGAGCTGGCATCCTCCATCATCGGATCGTCCGACGGGAACAACCCGCCTATGTCACCCATCACCGCTGCTCCGAGCAAAGCATCCGTCACGGAGTGAGCCAGCACATCGCCATCGGAGGTGGCAGTGACGCCAATGTCCTCTGAAACGGTCACACCACCGAGGATCAGCGGCGGGTCACCATTGAGTGGGTGCGCGTCGAAACCCCAACCGACCCTGGTGCCGGGTTCCGGCACCTCGTGGCTCATTCCTCTTCGGGCTCGATCTTGGGCAAGGCCCTATCCAGCTTCTTGACCGCTTCTTCCTCGTCGATCTCGAGGCTGAAGGCCAGCTCGGAGCTGAGGGTCAGTCGGGCCTTGGAGAGCATCCGCTTCAGGGCCGGGCTGATCCCCTTGGTCTGCTGGGCGTACGAGAGGTCACGGACAACTTCGGCCACCTGAAAGATGTCACCCGATGTCATCTTCTCGTTCAGCACCTTGTACCAGCGGCTCCAATTCGAGCCGGCCTCCTCGGGCTCGCCCTTGAGAGACCTCAGGACCTCCCGTGACCTGGTCTTCGATATGACCGGCCGGATCAAGTCCTCGACCTTGTCGAGGGGGACCATCACGGTCAACTGCTCGGTCGCCACGTCGAGGACGAAATAGTCCTGCTTCTTTCCGGCGAATTCCTGCTTGACCTTCTTCTGGATGGTGGCCGCCCCATGTTGGGGATGGACCACCTTGTCACCTACCGAGTATTTTGTCGCTGTTGAAGCCATGTGGGGAGCGGAGTGTACCGGCCCCGTCCCTCAATCGAGCACGGGCTCCCATTCGCTTGCCGTGTCACGAAGCCGATCGAAGAATGCGCGCAATTGCCCAGCCCTCGTCTCGCCGACGCCCTCCACCCTGATCAGATCCTCCTCGGATGCGTCGAGCAGACGCGACACCGAGCCGAAGTAGCGAATGATGTCGTCACGCACCGCGTCAGGGAGACGGCCGACCTGAGACAGGATCCGAAAGCCCCTCGGGTCGACCGGGTCGTCGAGATCGGGGAACCCGAGCTCCTTGCCCACCCTCGAAGGGTCTTCGAGCTCGGTTCCCGGGACATCCGAGAGAGCGTCGATCGCCTTCCGAACCGAATTGGAGCGCAAGGGCTTGGTGTAGTCGCGGATAACGGCAGCCATCGTGAAGTCGACACCGGAGATGAGGTCGTTGAGTTGTAGATACATGATCCGCCCGTCCTCGCCGAGGGTGTGGGTGCGTGCCTCGACCTGGCCACCGAGCCGACTGACCAACTCGGCCCGTTGCAGGACGGTCACAGCGGAGCGGTATGTGGAGACACCCGCCACCTCGAGACGTGTGAGTTTGATCTCGGAGTCATCGAGTCGTCGTCTCAGGCGGTCGAGGCTCTGCAATTCCTGGTTGACGTGTGCGGTCACCTCGGTCGGTGACGCGAGCTCCAGCTTCTGACCCAAATAGAAGAGGGTCGCCACCCGCCGCCCCTCGCTGACCGCCACCACAGGCTTGCCTGTCTCCACGGCCATCCGTTCGGCGGTTCGATGTCGGGCCCCGGTCTCATCGGTCGGGATGGAGCCCTCCGGGACGAAATGGACACCCGCCTCGAGGATCATGCCCCAGCTGTCATCGAGCACGATGCCGCCATCCATCTTCGACAACTCGGCGAGTCGGGCGGGAGTGAACAGGGCGGAGTTGAGGCTGAAACCGCCGGTGCTGGCCTCGGTGACTGCCTGGCTGTTGCCCAGGACCACCAGACCACCCTTGCCCTGCTGGATGATTCGCTCGAGACCTCGGCGCATCGGTGTCCCCGGAGCGAGGCGCTCCAGGGTCTCGGATATTGTCGGGCCACCCACGAGCAACAGGCTAACTGAATCAGTCCAGACCGGCCTCGACGAGCGCATCCCACAATCTCATCGGGCTTCCCCCTATCGGAGCGATTCGTCGCTCCAGGCCCATCCGGTCCAATTCCTCGAGTCGACGTGTCTCCATAGGGATGGTTCGCACCTCACCGGCCAGCCCGATCTCTCCCCATGCTGCCATCTTCCCCAGCGCGCGGTCTCTGGCCGAGGAGGCGACGGCGAGTGCGACTGCGAGGTCCGAACCGGGCTCCTCGATCTTCCATCCGCCCACCACGTTGACGTAGACCTCCTGATCGTGGAGCCCGAGGCTGGCATGGCGATCGAGCACGGCCAGAACCTGATTGACCCTGGTCGGGTCGAGACCGCGGATCGACCGTCGGGGCTGGGTCTGCCGCGTCGGCGAGACGAGTGCCTGGACCTCCACCAGGATGGAGCGCCTGCCCTCCACCGCCGGGTAGATGACGGTACCGGGAACCTCCGACTCCCATCCGTCCAGAAAGACCTTCGAGGGGTCGTCGACTTCGGCCAGGCCCTCGGACCGCATGTCGAACATCCCTGAGACGTGTGTGGCGCCAAAGCGATTCTTGCTGCTCCTCAGCACCCGGAATCCCCGATCCGGGTCACCTTCGAGGTAGAGGACGACATCGACCATGTGCTCCACCATCTTGGGCCCAGCCAAGCCCCCCTCCTTGGTGACGTGGCCGACCAGCACCACCGCGACGCCGGTGGTCTTGGCGAATCTGACCAGACGCCCGGCGCTCTCCCTCACCTGGGCCACTCCGCCGGGGGCCGACGAGATCTCAGTCACCCCCATGGTCTGAATCGAATCGACCACCAGCAGAAGCGGCCTTGCCTCCTCGGCCATGGCGATGATGGCGTCGACATCGTCATCCGAGATGAGAGCGATGGTGTCGTCGACCACTCCCAGCCGGGTGGCCCGCATCGCCACCTGCTCGGCCGACTCCTCGGCGCTTGCCACCACGACGGGTGCGCCACTCCGGGCCAGGGCGCCCGCAACCTGGAGGAGCAGGGTGGACTTCCCGACACCTGGCTCACCACCGAGGAGGATCACGGACCCAGGGACCACACCGCCACCGAGAACACGATCTATCTCGGGCCAACCCGTCGGCCGACGCGAGTGCTTCCGCTCGCTGGCCCCCTTGAGCCCTATCGCTGAGGCGGCACGCGTCTTCTTGCCCGCGACACCGGCGCTCTCGACCAGAGGGTCGGAGACGCCGCATTGCGGGCAGAAGCCCATCCACTTGCCCGAGGAGAACCCACAGGATTCACAACGAAAAGCCATTCAGAGCACCATCTTCGAGTTATCGATTACGCCACCGGGACGCGAGAATCAAGACCCCCACCAAAGCCAAGAAGGCAACGGTTGCAGTCAAAGCCGAGGCCACGGTCCAGGGCTCATAAGTTCTGATCGCCCACACGAACATCCCGTGGCACAATAACCCTGAAGGAGGGATGTGGCTGCCTCTCAAAAATGCGACCACTGCGGCGCGACAGTCCCCGCAGACGAGCAGTTCTGCCCCAATTGCGGATCGTTCATCGATCCACTGAGCCCGGTGACGACTGCCGGCCGCGACAACATCATCACAGTGAACTCCGACGGGAATTACGAGGAGTTCGAGCTCGGCGCGCCACCGCCACCTGCGGAGGGGACCGAAGGTGGGCCGAGACAGACGAAGGCGGGCAAACAGGTCAAGTCGATCAACTGCCCATCATGCGGGGCGGTCAATCCCCCGAACAACCGGCATTGCCAGGAGTGCGGGGCCAGGCTGTCCCAGGGGCCTCTGCCGACCGCCCCGCGTCCGACGGTTCAGGCCACCGCCGGTGTCCGGGCCGCCCTGGCGATTTCCGCTCTGCTCTTCGGGGTCGTGGTCATCGCCCTCCTGTTCAACGCATTCAACGGTGGCGGCGGGACGGCCACCGAGAGCACGACCACGATCGCTACCTCCACCAGCACTTCCCTGGCCGAGCTAGGCCCGATCGATGTCATCGACACCCAGTGCTCGGTCGACGGGATCGGCTCGTTCATCTGCAAGAACCTGACTACGGGCACGGACGCCGAGTATCAGGTGACGTGGGAGGACCTGGATCCTCAGGAGCTCACTATTCGCCTCACCTTCAACCAGCCGATGGCGATCCAGAGGATCGACTGGTACAACCTCGCCGACGACACCCAATTCCGACGCAACTACCGCGCCCGGGGGGTGCTCATCGAGGCACAGGACTCCCTGCAGCAGACCCCCATCGAACTGACCAACGATCCCGGTCTGCAATCGATCCCCTACGCCGCCATCAACGCCAACTGGGTGGAGATCACCATCACCAGTGCTTACCAGGCCGAGGTGGTCGACGACAACGTGTTCAGGGAGCTTGCCATCCAGGAGATCACCGTCATCGGCCGCCCGGCTACCACCACCACCACCACCACAGCCGCTCCCTGACCCAACCGAAAAGGTGCAGGCTGGGCCCGCTTCAAGCCAGCCGTAGGCAAAAAGGGCGCGTGGCAGCGACTCACTACTGCTTGATGTAGGGGTGGCCCTCAGCGGCCGGCGGCCTCGTCCTCCCCACCACGCCTGCAACAACGACGATGACCACGATGTAGGGGAGCATGAGCAGAAACTCGGAGGGTATGCCGACGCTGAGAATGGAGATCTTCTGCTGGACGGCCCGGGAGAAGCCGAAGACCAAACCCGCCCCCAGCGCACCGAAGGGCATCCAGCGACCGAAGATCATGGCGGCTAGGCCAATGAACCCGATTCCACCCGTCATGTTCTCCTCGAAACGGGCCACCTGGGACAAACCGAGGAACGCTCCACCGAAGCCGGCGATCATCCCTCCCAGGACGACATTTCGGTAGCGAATCCAATAGACATTGAGCCCAGCAGTGTCGGCTGCCTCGGGATGTTCGCCAACCGAGCGGGAGCGGAGGCCCCACCGGGTCCGGAACAAGCCGAAGTGGAGTGCGAAGAGCAAGATGAACATTCCGTAGACGAAGAAGTTGTGGTCGAACAACATCGGCCCGATGACGGGTATGTCCGCCAGAACCGGTATCCGCCATGCGGAGATGCGTTGGGGGGCGTTGAGAGTTTGCACGTCGGTGAGTATCCGCGCCGTCATCAGTGAGGTGAGACCCAACGCCAGGAAGTTGATCACGACTCCGGCAATGATTTGGTCGACGTGGAATTTGATCGTCAGCCAAGCAAGGAAGAGCCCGAGCAGACCACCGGTGAGCAGGGCACCTACGACACCGGCCACGGTCCCAAAGGCACTGCTCAGGACCACCGCGGCGAATGCCGAAGCCAGTAGCTGGCCCTCGATGCCAATGTTGATTATCCCGACCCGCTCACACATCAACCCGGTCAAGGCGCCCAACACCACGACTACCGAGAGCAGAACGGTGGATCGAAGCATTCCCACCATGCTGAACTGGCCACCCGCAGCTGCCCAGGCGAGAAAAGCCAGGGAGAAAAGCCCAAAGCCGATGGCCAGTGAGAGATTGGTCCAGCGCAACGACGACCTGGTGAGACGCCAGATGCCCAAGGCGAGGATGATCACAGCAATCACAGCCGACAGGGTTCTGGAGTTGACCACCCAGGAGAGATTTTGGAAGCGGTCGGTCTGAAGCGAGAGGTTGAAAGTCGCGTCCAGGGTCCCGTCGACCCCGATCACGAACGCCCAGAAGACGAACAGACTCAATGCCGTCAGGACGCCGCCGACGATCGACGACCGACGTTCGTCCGGTGTCGCCCGCTGTCTGACCTCCACGACTTGACGCTCGGCGACGGTCGTCATGCCCCCCACCCCTGAGTCAGCTGGGTCGGACCGGACTCTGTCGGCTTCACCCTGAACACGGCTCGGACCAGCTCAGGGGCTGCGATGAAGACCACTATGAGAGCCTGCATCACCACGACCAAGTCGACCGTGACACCGGCCGCAGCCTGCATCACACGTCCCCCGGCGATGAGCGCACCGAACAGCAGCCCCGACCATAGGACACCAAATGGGTGGGATCTGCCCAGTAGCGCCAGGGTGATGGCGTCAAAACCTATCGTCCCGGGGAAATTGTCGGTCACGGTGTACGGCGGCAGACCGAGGGTTTGTGTGGCTCCAGCCAAGCCGGCCAGGGCACCGGAGATGAACATGACAGCGGTGTAGAGGACGGCGACATTCATGCCCGCATACAAACTGGCGCTGGGCGAGTAGCCCGCAGCTCGGAACTCGAATCCGATCGTCGACTTGAACAACAGCCAATAGACGAAGAAGACCGCTGCGATCGCAATCAGGAGACCGATGTTGACCCGGTATTGCTGTCCAAAGAGAGTGGGCAAGCGTGCCGACTCGAGAATGGGAGCCGACTTCGGGATCGTCGAGCCCTCTTCCTGGAACACCGATGTCTTGAGCACCCACAGCGTGAAGAAGGCGGCGACGAAGTTGAGCATGATCGTCGTTATCACCTCGTGGGCCCCCGTTCTCGCCTTGAGAAGCCCGGCGATGCCTCCCCACAACCCTCCACCGACAATGGCAGCAAGGACAGCCAGGGGGATGTGCAGCAGAGCCGGCAGTTCAACGTGCAGGCCTACCCATAGGGCGAACAGCCCACCGATGAAGATCTGGCCTCGCGCTCCAATGTTGAAGAGACCGGTTCGAAAGCCGACGGCCACTGCAAGCCCGGCAAGGGTGAGGGGAGTGGCCGTGTAGAGGGTCTCCGATATCGCTCTCACCGAGCCAAAGGCTCCGAGGAACAGCTCCCGGTAGGCGACCCAAACTCCCTCGAACATCACCCCCATGGCTGCGCCCGGGTCCTCGCTCATCTGTCGCCAGGCGTCGACATCGGTCACCATGATGATCACCGCGCCCACCAGCAGTGTGAGCACGAGGGCCAGAACCGGCAGCGTCAAGGCACGTCTGAGACTCTCACCCATGCCGGTGACCCTGCTCATCATCCCCGGGGCCGGCTCGTTGGGTGGTGATGGCTCCACCGTTGCGCTCGGCACCTGGTCGTCAGTCACGCCGATCTCCTGACCCGAGCATGGCCAGGCCGATCTCCGTGGTCGAGGCAATCGCTGGGTCGAATTCGCCGGCAATTCTGCCCTCGAACATCACCAGGACCCGATCAGACAGCGCCATGACCTCATCCAGCTCCGACGAGACGATCAGAACGGCAGCCCCCTGATCTCGTTCCTCCACGATTCGCGCATGTATGTACTCGATCGAGCCGACGTCCACGCCCCGAGTCGGCTGGGAAGCGACGACCAGCTTGACGTCACGGTCGAATTCCCTGGCCACGATCACCTTCTGCTGGTTGCCCCCGGAGAGTTTCGAAACCGGCACGTCGACGGTGCTGGTCTTGACGTCGTACTCGTCGACGAGCCTCTTGGAAGACTCGATCGCCTTGTCCCAATCCATCTGGACCCCACGTGAATAGGGCCGGTCGTAGTAGGAGTCGAGAACCATGTTCTCGGCGACGGAGAACTGGAGGACCAGCCCGCTCTCCTGTCGGTCCTCGGGGACATGGGCGACACCAAGGCGATGGAGGTCCCTCGGACTCGATTCCGTCACATCGTCGGCTCCGAGGAAGACATGGCCAGCCAAAGACGGGCGCATTCCCATGATGCTCTCCACCAGCTCGGTTTGGCCGTTTCCCTGGACTCCAGCGATCCCGACGATCTCGCCGGCGCGGACATCGAATGAGACGCCATCGACGGTCCTCGTCCCGCGATCGTCTAGGACCACTAGGTCGTGGATCGACAACACCACGCTCTTCGGGGCGGCTATGTCCTTGTGAACGACGAGATCGACAGGTCGACCAACCATCATCTCAGCGAGCCGTTCACGGGTTGAGGTCTTCGGATTGGCCTCTCCTACCGACCTCCCATCGCGGAGCACGACGATTCGATCGGCGATCTCCAGTGCCTCGTTCAGCTTGTGGCTGATGAAGATCACACCCTTACCGTCCTGTTTGAGCCCGCGCACGATCTCAAAGAATTCCTCGACCTCCTGAGGAGTCAGAACGGCGGTAGGTTCGTCGAAGATGATGTATCGGGCGTTCCGGACCAGGACCTTGATGATCTCGACCCGCTGCTGCACACCGACGGGGATGTCTTCGACCGTCGCCGAGGGGTCGACCGAGAGGTTGTAGCGGTCCGAGACCTCACGGATCATCGAGTCGGCCGCCTTTCGATCTATCCAGTCCACTCCCTTGAGCGGCTCCATGCCCAAGATCACGTTCTCGGCAACCGTGAACACGGGCACCAGCATGAAGTGCTGGTGCACCATGCCGACGCCGGCCGCGATAGAGGCCCTCGGGTTGGCCAGCTCCAGCTGTGCCCCGTCGATGACCACTTCGCCGGCATCGGGTGAGTAGAGACCGAACAGGACATTCATGAGGGTGGTCTTGCCTGCGCCGTTCTCACCGAGCAACGCGACGATCTCGCCAGCCTGGACAGAGAGACTCACGTCGTCGTTGGCGAGGACCGTGGGAAACTCCTTTGTGATCCCCCGCAATTCCAGGGCCACCCGCACGCTCTTTTCTGCCGACCGCCGGCAGCACTATATACAAACGAGCCCCCGCATATGCGGGGGCTCATCTGTCTGATTCGACTAGGGATCAACCGCCCCCCACCACGAACTTGTCCCAGGTGATGACGCCGTTCTTGACATCCTCCAGCACCTGCTGGACCTCACCTGCCAACTCGGGTGAGACTCGATCCTCCCAGGAATGGTAGGGAGCGAGACCGATGGCCCCGTTCTCCAGATTCCCGACCAGGCTCGTACCACCGGAAGGTGAACCCGAGGCATGGGCCTCGATCGACCTCTGAACCTGGATCCGGATCCCCTTCAGGACCGTGGTCAGCCACAGGTCGGCGAACTCCGCCGGCATTGCCTCGACGGCGTCGGAGTCCACACCGATCAGGGCCCCGTCGATCCCACGGGACTGAATCGCCGTCCCACACGGAAGGTTGATGGCCCCGCCAACGGGCAGCATGATGTCCGCTCCCTCATCGAGCATGCTCTCACAGGTGGCGGTGACGATCGGATCGGCCGGGTCGAAGGTCCCGGTCATGACCCCGGCGTCCGGGTTGTCTGGGTCCCACCCGAGGACTCTCACGCTGGTGCCCTTCACATCGTTGTAATGGGCCACACCACGTGCGAACCCATCCATGAAGATGGACACGGTCGGGATATTCACCCCACCGTATGTGCCGACCACACCGGTCTGAGTCATTCCGGCGGCAAGATAACCTGCCGCGAATGCGCCTTCATCGGTCTGGTACTCGAGACCGGTGACATTCGGCCCTGAGGACGACTGGTCGATGATCGTGAACTGAACATCGGGGTTCTCGGCCGCGAATTGTGCGGTCGTATCGGCCAGTTTGAAACCCGAAGTCACAATGTGCTCGGCCCCCTGGGCGAGGCACGTCTCGACGTGGGGCTGGTAGTCCTCAGCGCTGGCCGACTCGAGCAGAATCGGGTCGGGCTGGGCAGCACCACTGTCGACTGCGTCGTTGACTCCGGCCCAACCGGAAGCGTTGAAGCTTCGATCGTCGACGCCGGCGTCGTCTGTGACGAAGCAAACCTTCACCGGGGTGAAGTCCGCCATCGCCTCGGTGGTCGTGGTTTCCTCCATGGCGGCCGTGGTAGTGGTCTCTTCCATGGCGGCCGTGGTCGTGGTCTCTGCCGCGGCCGTAGTCGTGGTGTCACCTGATGAGCTGCCCCCACATGCCACTACAAGCATGGCGAGGACGGCAAACAAGGCGACATACCTTGCATAGCGTTTCACGCTGTTATTCCTCCGTGTAGATCAATCTGGGCCGGACCGGCCCATCGGGCGGTCACGATAGTGACATGGCGCGAATTAGGTCGAGACGATCAGGGGCTCGGGCTTCACCCAGTAGATCCAAGGGATCGAAACCAAGGTCACCACTCCCTTGAACACGACGTTGACCCAGAAGATCGACCAAGCCACTTCGGGCGAGAAGACACCGAAGACGGTGGCCATCCCGACGAACACCGCCGAATCGACCGGGATCGAGATCCCGTTGGAGACGAGGACCCGGCCCCACTGCATATGTGACCCGAAGCGGAGCACCCACCGCTGGTAAACCTCGGTGTCGAGCAACTCGGAGACGACCTCAGCCAGGATCGAGGCCACCACTATCCCCCATACCGGTGACAGGACCCGGCCGAACTCGAGCTGGGGCCCGGTGATCTGATCGGCGGGCCACCACGAGACCAGCCAGAAGAACCCGGCCATGAAGACATTGATGCCGGCTGCCATGAAGATGACCGTCCGGGCCGCCTCCTTGCCGGCGATCTTGTGGATCAGGTCTCGAAGCGTGAATGTGAATGGATAGATGAGGGTCCCGGCATCCACGGCGTAACCCCAGAACGAGATGATCCTCAAACTGCCCACATCGGCCAAGATCTGGGCGGCGATATAGGCCGACGAGACGATCAGCAGTGACCTGATCGCCCGGTTCACGCCGGGTCCCGTAACGCAACGGAGGATGGGTGGGTCACAATGGCGAGATGAGTTTTGTCGATTCCATCCGGCGTATGGCCGAAGCGACACCACCCGATCGGAATCGGGTGGTGGATCTCCTCCGAGCGTGCTCGATCTTGGTCGTCGTCTTCGGACATTGGCTGATGGCGGCGATCACCGTAGAAGACGGAAATCTGATCCCCGGGCATCTCCTCATTCTCGCCGATTGGACACATCCCCTCACCTGGGTCTTCCAGGTGATGCCGGTCTTCTTCCTTGTGGGTGGGTACGCCAATGGCCTCTCCTGGCGGTCGGCCCGCCGCAGGGGTGACACGTACGGTGGCTGGTTGAGGGCCCGTCTGCGCCGACTCGCCCTTCCTGTCGTGCCATTGCTGCTCTTTTGGACTGCCGGTGGCTGGCTCGCCCTGAGACTCGGGCTCGACTGGGAGACACTCCAATTGGCATCACAGGTCGCCCTGGTCCCGACATGGTTCCTCGCCGCATACGTGGCGATCGTGGCGATCGCACCCGCAGGGCTCTGGCTCTGGGAGCGATGGGGCTGGTGGACGATCCTTGCCGGGCTGGCGCTGGCCGGGCTATGCGACTACCTCTCGATATCGGCCGGGATCGTGCCCGTCGGATTCCTCAACTATGTGTTCGTGTGGGGCACGGTTCACCAGATCGGCTATGCATGGCTCGACGGCACCATCGAAGGGACGCCCATCAGGCTGGTGATGGCCGGCATCGGGCTGGCCGCGACGCTGCTCCTGGTGGTCCTTGGCCCATATCCGGTAGCGATGGTCGGTTTGGACACGACCGAAATCACGAACTCCTACCCACCGCGAGTCACGCTCGCCTTTCTCGGCATGTTCCAATCCGGGCTGGCACTCGCTCTCGAGCCGCTTTTTCAGAGATGGATGAGCCGGTTGCGAGCCTGGACCATCGTCGTGGGGGTCAACGCCCGAATCATGACTCTCTACCTGTGGCATCTGACTGCGATGGTGATCGTGATCGGGCTGTCGCTCCTCGTCGGCGGTTTCGGGCTTCAGATCGAGCCGCTGACCGGCATGTGGTGGTTGGTGCGACCCATTTGGTTTGCCGTGCTCGGGCTGACAACGGTGGCACTGATAGCCATATTCGGCCGGTTCGAGACACCGATCGAGGATCGCAGGCCCGCCCCCGCCTCCTGGCGGCCCATCCTCGCGGTGGTCGGGATATGTGCCGGTCTGGGCCTCCTCGCCGCCATCGGTATAGCCGACGAAGAGGGGCTCAACGGCCTCGTCCTGACGCTTCCCATCGCTGGAGTGATCCTCGGAGGCGTGTCCCGACTGCCTCGGAGACCTGTTCGGGCAGGCTAGCGGACTTGCGAGAGCAGGTCCGGGTTGAGATTCGTGTATCCCACCAGCGTCGGATCGGTGACACCTGCGTACTCCCAGTGCCATGGTTCCTGGGTGGGTCGTCCACATTCCGCCCAATCCGGGTGGACCCAACCGAATCGGTAGGCGTTCCCCTGAAGCCAGATATAGGCCTTGTCCCTGCACCCGAGGACGCTGCGCCCGTTGGTGAAGTCGACCGCACGACCCCAACCGTGATTGGAGTAGCCAGGTCGGGCCGTCGGCGGGCCGGAGCACTCGCGGACTTCCTTGGTCCCCGATTGCCATTTCTCACCGGTCAGCGGGTCGATCGTGTAGGTCGGCACCTCGGTGAAAGGGCAACGTTTGTTGTAGGAGGCGGCCTGCAGGTTGTAGGAGCGATAGCAGTCTTCCCATCCAAGGCGGACCCCGTCACGCCGGGCCGCCTCGGTCAGCAGGGCGTAGGTGTAGGCGGCGTCACGTTCGAGGGTGCAGCCTTGAAGTGTGAGCAGCCGATCGGAGGGCATGGCGCCGTTGACGTAGCCGTCCAATTCGAGGTCGAGCGTGTATGCCTCGTTGCCGGCCGGTGTGTATTCCGGCTGCTGGCCGGGCGCCAGTGAGGCGAGCAAGGAGATTATGAGTAGGAGTTTGGGCATAGGGAAAGCAGTGCTTTCCCATCAGGATCGGCTGGGAACGCCCCTGGCTTTAGCCCTTCACTCCTGGCCGGCCGCCATCTCCACGGGTGGGGTGTTCGGGGTGACCCAGGACTCGAAGGTGAGCTCGTCGATCTCCTCGTCGAGCCCGACCAGCACGGTCTCGCCGGCCTTGAACTCGCCGAGCAGCACACGCTCCGACAGGGGATCTTCCAAGAGGCGTTGTATGGCCCTCCGCAACGGCCGCGCGCCGAGCTCGGGGTCGTAACCCTTGTTGCCAAGGTGCTCCTTGGCGTCATCGGTGAGCACCAGGTCGAGCTGTTGTGATTCGAGCTGGGTGCGAATCCGCTCCAGCATCAGGTCGACGATCTGCTTCAGCTCTTCCATGCTCAGCTCGTGGAACACGATGATCTCATCGAGTCGGTTGATGAACTCCGGTCGGAAATGCTTCTTGAGCTCCTCGGTGACCTTGTCCTTCATGAACTCGTAGGAGACCTCTTCATCTCCGACATGGAAGCCCACCGACTTCTTGTGAAGATCGCGGGTTCCCAGGTTCGACGTCATGATGATCACCGTGTTCTTGAAGTCCACTGTCCGCCCCTGGGCATCGGTGAGCCGGCCTTCCTCCAGTATCTGGAGCAGAGTGTTGAAGACGTCGGGGTGGGCCTTCTCGATCTCATCGAACAAGACCACCGAGAACGGCTTGCGCCGAACGGCCTCGGTGAGCTGGCCCCCCTCGTCGTAGCCGACATAACCGGGTGGTGACCCGACCAGGCGGCTGACGGTGTGCTTCTCCATGTACTCGGACATGTCGAGCTGGATCAACGCGTCCTCCTGACCGAACAGGAACTGCGCCAATGCCTTGGCCGTCTCGGTCTTGCCGACACCGGAGGGCCCGAGGAAGATGAATGATCCCGAAGGGCGGCGAGGGTCTTTGAGGCCGGCTCGTGTCCGGCGTATTGCCTTGGAGACGGCTGTGATCGCATCGTGCTGGCCGATGATCCTCTTGTGGAGCTCGTCTTCCATCTGGACCAGGCGGGCGGTCTCCTCCTCGGTGAGACGGTGCACCGGTATCCCGGTCCACTGCGCCAGCACCTCGGCGATCTTCTCCTCATCGATCACCCAGCCGGCGTCGGCCTCGGCAGCCTCCTTGGCAGCCCGGTCGACGAGGAGGCTCCGCTCCTCGTCGCGAAGCCCGATCGCCCGCTCGTAATTTTCTCGCGCCACCGCGTCCTGCTTGTCGCTCCGGACCGCGGAGAGCTTCTCGTCGATGGCCGTGATCTCGGGAACGTCGCTGGTGCGATGAATCCTCGTGCGGCTGCCGGCCTCGTCGATGAGGTCGATGGCCTTGTCGGGGAGGAAACGGTCACTCAGATAACGATCGGCCAGGTTCGCCGCGCTAACGATGGCCTGATCGGTGAATCTCACAGAGTGGTGGGCTTCGTAGCGATCCTTGAGGCCCATCAAGATCTGGATGGTCTCGGTCACGGAAGGCTCGTCGACCTGGATCGGTTGAAAGCGACGCTCGAGCGCCGAGTCCTTCTCCAGATACTTGCGGTATTCCTCGAGGGTGGTGGCTCCGACGGTCTGCAACTCTCCCCGGGCCAGCATCGGCTTGAGGATGGAGGCGGCATCGATCGCACCCTCGGCGGCGCCGGCGCCGACAAGGGTGTGGATCTCGTCGATGAAGAGGATGATGTCACCGCGGCTCTTGATCTCCTTGAGAACCTTCTTGAGACGCTCCTCGAAGTCGCCGCGGTAGCGGGAGCCCGCAACGAGGGCCCCGAGGTCGAGTGAGTAGAGGTTCTTTCCCTGGAGGTTCTCGGGCACGTCCTTGGCCACGATCCGCTGGGCGAGACCCTCGACGATGGCCGTCTTGCCCACTCCGGGCTCGCCGATGAGGACCGGGTTGTTCTTTGTCCGTCTCGACAGGATCTGCATGACACGCTCGATCTCGCGCGTGCGCCCGATGACCGGGTCGAGCTTGCGCTCCCGCGCCAGCTGGGTGTAGTTGCGACCGAATTGATCGAGCACGGTCGATCCACTGGAGCTCGACTCCCGTCCCCCGGTGCCGGCGGGCTCGGCGGCGTGCTGCTCACCACTGCCGGGGCCGGAGAGAAGCTGGATGACGGTTTGACGGACCTTTTGCAGCTCGGCGCCAAGCTGCTGCAGCACCTGTGCAGCTACGCCTTCGCCTTCGCGAATCAGACCCAGCAGGATGTGCTCGGTTCCGATGTAGTTGTGGCCGAGCTGAAGCGCCTCGCGGAGACTCAGCTCCAGAACCTTCTTGGCCCGAGGGGTGAATGGGATGTGCCCGGAAGGCGATTGCTGGCCCTGCCCGATGATCTTGACGACTTCTTCACGGACCGAGGCGAGGTCGATATCGAGGCTCTCGAGGGCCTGGGCAGCGATGCCCTCACCCTCGTTGAGCAGACCCAGCAGGATGTGCTCGGTTCCGATGTAGTTGTGATTTAGGAGACGCGCCTCTTCCTGGGCCAGAACGACGACCCGACGGGCACGATCCGTGAACCGCTCAAACAACTGACTCTCCTGGGCCTGGCATACGCAAGTTTACCATCGAGGCCATTATTGCCCCTCGGGCTCGGTTAACGACATATGCGTCTGTAATACCATCGTCACCAATGGAAGACCTCCAAAGCCTCATTCGTATTCCCGGTATCTGGGATTCGCTCAGCCGTGTGGAAGAGCGTCTGCTCGAGGCTGCCTCTGCAGACGATCCCTATTTGACCAAGATCGCCCAACATTTGCTACTGGCCGGCGGCAAGAGGTTCCGTCCCCTCCTGGCTCTGCTCGCCGCAGAGCTGGGCACCGGGCGAGATCACCGACCGGTGGAGGCAGGTGTGTCCGTTGAGCTGATCCACGTCGGCTCTCTCTATCACGACGACGTCATCGACGAGGCCGACGTTCGACGTGGAGGAGCATCGGTCAACGCCAACTGGAGCAACACGGTGGCGATCCTCGCCGGCGATTTCCTCATGGCGCGGGCCTCCGAGGTCGCGGCCACCCATCTCAGCCAGGAGTCGGTGCGCCTGCTGGCCGCGACCTATGCCGACCTGGTCGAGGGTCAGACCCGTGAACTTCAACTCGACTTCGACCTCGACCACGGCGTCAGCGAGTACGAGCAGGTGATCGCCGGGAAGACCGCATCTCTGATCAGGACTTCGGCCCGACTCGGAGCCATGGCAGGCGACGCCGCCCCATCCGTGGTCGACGGCCTTTCCAAATGGGCCTGGGAGGTGGGCATGGTGTTTCAGATCGCCGACGACGCACTGGACCTCGTCGCATCCGAGGAGGCGATAGGCAAACCGGCCGGCTCGGACATCATCGAGGGAAAGTTCACGATGCCGGTCCTAGAGGCGCTCGCCGGGCCGGATGGGAGCCGTATTCGAGCCCTGCTCGAAAGACCCGCGCCGTATCCCCCAGAAGTCGTGGCCGAGGTGATCGACCTGGTGCGCGCCGGTGGGCACGTGGATTCCGCCCTTCGAGAGGCGGATCGAAGACTCGAGATCGCCACCGACGCATTGAGCGTCCTCCCCGATGGCGAGCCCAAGTCCATCCTCGGCGACCTCGGTACCTATCTCCTGGAGAGAGTGGACGCCGCCGCGACTAACTTCTGGCGGACTTTGACCGGTTGGCTCCAGCGGCGGACCGTGGTCGCGACCTGGGGACTTCCCTCAATCCTCGGTGCTCAGGTTTTCGACCTCAGTCAAACAGACGCCGGTCCGCCAGGGCTACCGCTCCCAAACAGACTCATGTGGCCCGTGCTACCGCCGCGTGGCGAGTTCCGTGCATCGGTCAAACAGACGCCGGTCGGCTGGGGCTACCGCTCCCAAACAGACTCATCTGGCCGGAGCACGTCTTTGTCTTGCTGGCGGACTTTGACCGGTTAGCTCCAGCGGCGGGCCGTGGTCGCGAATTGGGGACTTCCCTCACTCCTCTGTGCTCAGGTTTTGACCTCGGTCAAACAGACGCCGGTCCGCCAGGGCTACCGCCGCGTCACAAGTTGGGCGTGGTGTCCAAACAGACGCCGGTCGGCCGGGGCTACCGCCGCGTGGTGAGGTCGGTGCCTCGGTCAAACAGACGCCGGTCCCCGTTCCTTGCTGGCGGACTTTGACCGGTTGGCTCCGGTCGCCGGCGGTGGTCGCGAACTGGGGACTTCCCTCACTCCTCTGTGCTCAGGTTTTGACCTCGGCCAAACAGACGCCGGTCCGCCAGG
The DNA here is from genome assembly GCA_963822895.1 of uncultured Acidobacteriota bacterium. Lineage (GTDB taxonomy): Bacteria > Actinomycetota > Acidimicrobiia > Spongiisociales > ZC4RG35 > JARDZU01. Next base: position 82,848 of record CAWGJI010000022.1, on the reverse strand, counting down.
GCTACCGCCGCGTGGCAAGTTTGGCGCGACGTCCAAACAGACGCCGGTCGGCCGGGGCTACCGCTCCCAAACAGACTCATCTGGCCGGAGCACGTCTTCGTCTTGCTGGCGGACTTTGACCGGTTAGCTCCAGGGTCCGGTAATGGTCGCAACTGGGGAGGTCCCTCAATCCTCGGTGCTCAGGTTTTCGACCTCGGTCAAACAGGGGCCCGGGCTCAGTCGGTCTGGGGGCGGAGGGTGGGGAAGAGGATCACCTCACGGATGTGGGACTGATCCGTCAGCAGCATGACCAGTCGATCGACACCGATACCGAGGCCACCGGTCGGGGGCAGGCCGTATTCCAAAGCGAGCAGATAGTCCTCGTCGATGGGATGGGCCTCCAGGTCGCCGGCGTCCCGAGCGACGTGCTGATCTTCGAATCTCCTCCGCTGGTCCTCGGGGTCGTTCAGCTCGCTGAATGCGTTGACGTACTCCGAACCTGCGATCACGAGCTCGAAGCGGTCGACGAGACGCGGGTCGAGGGCGTTGCGACGTGCCAGTGGAGAGACCTCGACGGGAAACTCCGTGACAAAGGTCGGATCCCAAATCTGGTCCTCGACCTTCTCCTCGTAGATGGCGGCGATCAGCCGGCCCGGCGACCAGTCCTCTTCGACCTCCACGCCCCCGGACCGCGCCAATTCGACGAGATGCCGAGCGGGGGTGTCGACGGAGACCTCCTCGCCGATGTGAGCGGAAACGAGCTCGGACATCGTCGCACGGCGGTAGGGAACCGACATGTCGAGGTCCCGACCCTGATAGCTGATGGTGGTTCCTCCCACCACCCTCCCGGCCACGGCAGCCAGCACGTCCTCGACCAGGCTCATCACGTATGTGTGGTCGGCAAGGGCCAGATAGGCCTCCAACATCGTGAACTCGGGGTTGTGAGTCGAATCGATCCCCTCATTCCTGAAGATCCTGCCTATCTCGAAGACCCTCTCCAGACCACCGACGACGAGACGCTTCAAATAGAGCTCCGTCGCTATGCGCAGGTACATGTGCAGGTCGAGTGCATGGTGATCGGTCTCGAAGGGCCTGGCCGTCGCACCTGTGGCCTGGGTGAGAAGCACCGGTGTCTCCACCTCGACGAAACCGCGGCTCTCGAACTGCTTGCGCAACTCCGAGACGATCGCCGCTCGGGTGAGGGCGACCTGACGGGACTCCTCATTGACCATGAGGTCGAGATACCGCCGACGGGAGCGAAGCTCGACGTCCTGGAGGCCGTGATATTTGTCCGGAAGCGACTGGAGGCTCTTCTGTAACAGCTCGAATCGGCGCACACGGACACTCAGCTCGCCCTTGCGGGTCGTCATCACCGTGCCTGTGGCACCCACCCAATCTCCCAGATCCACCCTGGCGAACTCGGCCGCTCCGTCCTCACCCACGGTGGAGCTATCGACGAAGAGCTGGATCGTCCCCGACACATCCTGGAGCGTGGCGAACTGAAGCTTCCCGAACGAGCGATACAACATCACACGCCCGGCGACCGACACCGTCGTATCCGTCTCCTCCCCGGGGCCGAGCTCGCCGAACTGGTCTCCGACCTCGGCAGCCAGATGGGTGCGCGTGTAGCTCGCCGGGTACCCGCCGCTCTCGAGGATCTCTCGATGGTGCTCGAGTCGTCCGGCGAGCAGTGGATCCGTGGGCGTGTTAGCAGTGTCGTTCATGATGGGATCGGGCTAGCTCAGCGTACTGAGACGGCTCTTCTCGCTGAGGATCAGCCCGCGATCCGGAATCGGCCTGTCACCTGCCCAATCGAATGTGATGTTGTCGATCAGCCGCACCGAGCCGACGTGTGCGGCGACGGCCAGGACCGAGGGGCGATCGAGGGTCGGTATAGGGACCATGTCCGCTTGGGACGCCAGCATTGCGTAGTCGACATCGAGGCCTTTCATGGAGCGCCCAACCGTCGCCTCGAGCCTCTCCCCCCTCCTCTCCCCGGCATCCACCTGCTCGGCCGCCTGGAAGAGGCCACGGCTGATCGCCAGGGCTCGCTCCCTGTCCTCCCGGCTCAAGCGGACGTTGCGGCTGGAGAGGGCCAACCCGTCGGGCTCGCGCACGAGGGGAGCCTCGACGATCTCAACGGGGAAACGGAGATCGCGGACCATCGCCTTCAAGACCGCAACCTGTTGTGCGTCTTTCCGACCGAACATGGCCACGTCGGGCTGAAGTCCCGCAAAGAGCTTGGCCACGACGGTTGCGACCCCGGTAAAATGACCGGCTCGATAACGCCCCTCCATCTCCTGTGACACGCCACCGACTTCGACGATGGTCGTCTCTCCCTCCGGATAGACCTCGGCCATCTCGGGCACGAACATGAGGTCCACGCCGTGCTCCTCGCACAGCGCCGCATCACGGTCCGTGTCACGGGGGTATGCGTCGAAATCACTTGCATCGTCGAACTGGGTCGGATTGACGAAAACGGACACGGCGAGGGTGTCGCATTGCTCACGGAGGAGGTCCATCAACGCCAGGTGGCCCTCATGAAGAAAGCCGAGTGTGGGGAGCAGCCCGACGGTTTCCCGATAGAGAGACCTCGTCTCCTCGAAGGTTCGCGTCAACTCCACTCGGCGACCTCTTCGTCTCTTCCAGCAAGGTTGGCCGTGGCCTCGGATAGCAGGCGGAAAGAACGGCCCAGCTGTTGGGACACCGCGTTGGCGGACTCGAGATGGCCACGGACCGTCTCGATGTCTCCACGAGCAATAGGCCCGGTGAGCGGAACCTCCGGCCACGACTCGAAGAAATTGGCAACAGCCCGCTCGACGAGCGGCCTCGCCACCGAAGGGTCGATTTCGGCGGATTCGAACAGCTCACCAGATGTGGCGAGGGAGGTGATCACGAAGTTCGAGGCTGCGGCCGCCGCGGCGTGGTAAGCCGGCCGAGCCCCATCGGCGAGCAGAAAGGGTCTCAGACCGAGAGTCCCGGCGAACTCGACGAGCAGAGTGGTCGCCGGCCCGTCTCCTCCAACCCCGACATACGAGCCAGGGAGCGCAGCCGCTCCTCTCTCCGGGTCGGGCAAGGTCTGCAGCGGATGAAAACCGCCGATGGCGACGTCGTGCATGGACAGTGGCTCGAGTGCGGTGACCGGGGTGAATCCGGACACATGGGCAGCCACGCGGACATTCGCGCAGAGGGGTGCAATGCGTTCCGCCACCCCGGCTATGGCATCGTCCCGCACCGCGATCAGCAGCAGGTCGCATTCGGGGATCGGAAGGTCCCACGACAGTGCGGGGCCAAACCTGCCCACGGCTCCCCGCGACAGGACGCCGACGATCTCATGGTTGGAGCGACGGGCCGCCAATGCCAGCGAGCCTCCGGCGCGCCCGGGACCGATGACGACGATCTTCAAGATGCGATCCCTGCCCACATCGGGCGAGGGTAGTGGTGTGTCGGCTACCCCATCCGTCGGGTCAGGTCCGCTCCTCGCCCAATTGATTGGGGGTGATGACCGGCCAGTTCGAGTCCAACTCGGACTTCATGTCCCGATAGTCGTCACGACGCTTCCAGAACTTCGTCTTCCAAACCTTGAAACGGCGCTTGGTGGGCTCTGGTGTCTCACCAGGCACATGAGTGGCGCCGGTCCCCCTGACCTCTGGCACCACGATCTCATCGGGATCTTCTGCGACATGAAGCATTTGGTGGGTGTGATGCCTCACTGCCCGGTGTTGCAGCTTGCGGTCTTCGCGCGAGGGCCGCTCCTCGCTGTAACCGGGAATCTCTTGTCGGTGTTCTCGCGACCTCTTGGCCATCTAGTTTCCCTCCTGTCCTGGACGCGTTAGTCGGTGTTGTCCTGGGCACGAAGGTGGGCCGCGGCCACTTCCCATGTTGGGAAACTAGCACGAGGCGCCGACAGAGCGCCAGGGTCTTTCGTCACAACACGAACGGGATCAGTCTCCGTGGCACGCGATCCCGATAGGCCCCATACCCGGGATAGGCAATCCGCAGCCGTCGCTCCTCATAGGTCGACTTCGACCAGAAGAAGAGGAGAAGTCCGATCGTGAGGACAACTGCCCAAATGCTGTCCAAGAGCAGCGATGTTCCGAGCATCACGAGAGTCACTCCGCCATAGATCGGATGACGGGCATGGGCATAAGTGCCTTTCTCCACGAGCTGGGCGTTGGCAACCGGCTCGGGAAGTGCTGTGAGGGCCTTGCCCAGCCGCCGTGTCGAGGCAAAAGCCAGAATCACGCCAATCACGATGAGCCCACCTCCAAAGACCCGGAAAGGCCCTGGAGGCGACTCGGGAAGCGAGCCGTCGACGGCCATCGCCCCCGCAATGAGCGCGACCAACAAGAATTGGCCCAGGACCCAGTACGGGCCTTGTTCCCTCAGCCCCGAGCCCCACCTGCGGGCGAGGAGATCGACGCTCTGATCACCTACCCCCGTCAGAGCCTCCCCCGCCGTCACCGCTCCGGACACGATCGCCTCCGGCCAGACCTCTGCCAGCGGCTCCAGGACAAACCGACGCTCGGCGGAACGCGGGTGCGGCAAGGTCAAGGTCGGTGAGTCGACCATGACACCATCCCACGTGATCAGGTCCAGGTCCAGAGTTCGCGGGCCCCATCTCACCGTGCGCTCCCGACCCGATGCCGATTCGACCTGATGCAAGCGCCCCAACAGCGACTCGGCGTCGAGCCCGGTCTCCAGGACGATGATCGCATTCAGATAGGGATCCTGCTCAGGCCCGCCCACAGGCTCGGACTCGTAGAGACCCGAGATGGCGACGATCGTCCCGGTCTCTTGCATCGCTGCGACCGCATTGCGCAGGTGATCGAGCCGATCACCCAGATTGGACCCGAGGCCGACGGCGAATCGAGTCATCGACTTCGATCGACGGTCACCGAAACGTCCCGAAAGCTCAACGGGATAGGCGCCTGGGGCTTGTGCACCGTAACTACGGCCCGACTCACCCGGGCATCCCGGAGCAGCATCGAAACCAGGTTCGAAGCGAGTCTCTCGATGAGATCGTGGCTCTCTTCCGTCACGAGATCTCGGACCGCCACGGCGATCGAGCCGTAGTCGATGGTATCGGCGACATCGTCGGATTCGGCGGCCGGTCGATGATCGGTGAACAGGGTGACGTCGATCAGGAACGTCTGTGGATCGGTCTTCTCGGACTCCAACACCCCATGTCGGGCGGCAACCTCGATGCCGGTGATATCGATACGGTCGGTCACGAAGCCGCGGATGCGGGGATCAGTGATCGACCTTCGGGCCCGAGGGCCCTGCCCAGTATCTGCTGTATCACGGCCAAGGCCAGAATCGGGTCGTTCACCAACCCGGACGTGACCAGAAAACCTCCGAGCAGACCACCGACGGTGTCATCGATCACTTCGCGGTGCACGAGCACCTTGGCTTCCTCCCGTGAGGTCGCCTGAGACAGGGTCTTGAAGAACTCGGCAGCCTGCGTCTGATCGAGCTCTGCGCCCACCTGGACCGAATAGGTGGCCATGCCGGCCTCTCGATAGGCGAGGAGGTTCTGGTTGCCCGGGAGCATCGAGACGACGGTGTTGATACCTGCCTCCTCGACGAGCCAGGTGATCTCTTCCTCGCGGCGAACCCGGCGATGTTGGAACCCAGAGCCCCCCACACGCTCGGAAACTGCCAGCCGGTCCGTGATTACCCAGGTGAAACCCCGGGGCTTTAGCCCTGCGACCATTCTTCCCATTGCTGAGGGGTCACGATAGCGGCGGCCACGCCCAGAGCGGCCCGGGATCTGGCCACGTCATGAACGCGAAAGATGCGAGCGCCTCGCTCGAAACCCATGGCGGTCGTGATCGCCGTCGCCTCATCGCGCCGGGCTGGATCCTCGATGCCGGTCAGCTTTCCGAGGAAAGACTTGCGAGACGTGCCCAGCACGATGGGGAAGCCCAGATCGGCGATCTCACGGAGTCTCGACAGCAGCTCGAGGTTGTGCGAGACCGTCTTCCCAAAGCCGATTCCGGGGTCGACGGCTATGGATTCGCGGGATATGCCTCCATCGATGAGCGTCTGCGCCCTCTCCGACAGCCACGCTGCAACCTCGGCGACGACATCGTCATACCTCGGGTTGACTTGCATGTCCCGCGGTGTCCCTTGCATGTGCATTACGACGACACCCGCCCCGGAGTCGGCCATCAACTCGACCATCCCCGGTGAACCGGCCCCGGTCACGTCGTTGATCACGCTCGCCCCCGCGGCGATTGCCTCTCTGGCTACCGACGTCTTCGCGGTGTCGACGGACACCGCCACACCGTCTTCCGCCAGTCGAGCGATCACGGGTATAACCCGTCGAGTCTCCTCTGCGACATCGACCGGCTGTGCCCCAGGTCGAGTTGATTCCCCACCAACATCGATCAGATCGGCTCCCTGGGCGACCATGGTGTGGGCCGCCGCCATTGCGTCGCTCTGCTCGAAGTGAAGACCACCGTCGGAGAAGGAGTCGGGTGTGACATTGAGCACACCCATGAGCAGGCCCCTGGACAACTGGAGGGGCCCCGCGCGTATCCTCCAGGTGTCGGGGCTCATCGGTCAGCGGTTGGTGCCGAACAGAAGCGCCATGGCCTCGGCTCGGGTGGCCGGGCTCGATTCCATCACACCTCGGACCGCAGAGGTGACGGTCTTGGCCCCCGGCTTCTTGACGCCGCGCATCGACATGCACAGGTGCTCGGCCTCGATCACCACAATCACCCCGAGCGGCTCCAACCTGTCCCACAGGGCGTCGGCGACCTGGGCCGTGAGTCTCTCCTGCATCTGCGGCCTGCGGGCGAAACCGTCGACCAAACGGGCCAGCTTGGAGAGACCCGTGACCCGGCCGTCGGGCATGTAGGCGACGTGCGCCTGTCCATGGAACGGGACGAAATGATGCTCACACATCGAGTAGAAGGGGATCTCGCGGATCATCACGATCTCCTGATAATGCTCCTCGCCGAAAAAGGCGTCCACGACGTCTCCCGGGTCCTGATACAGCCCGTCGAACACCTCGGCGTAGAACTTCGCCACCCTTTGTGGTGTCTGCGCCAACCCCTCCCGCTCAGGGTCCTCACCGAGCGCCTCGATGATCTCTCTTACGGCCTTCTCTATGCGTGCTTCGTCGATCTGTGACATTCAACAGGAAAAGAGGACCGTCGAGCCGGTCTATTCCTGGATTTCACAAAACGATTGACATGACGTCGTAGTGACACTAGTCTGACATCACCATGACATCGATATGGTGTCCGATCGAGGAGATAGAGATGATGTTCATCCACACCAGAGATGGTCTGGAAGCCGAGCTCAGCGAAAGAGTGCGGAGATTGCGGGGCTCGCGGCGATGCAACTGAATCAGGCAGCACTACGTATGGAGACAGCGGTCGAGAGCCAGCTCCGCTTGGGCGACCCGGTGCTCGCCGGTCTCGCCGCCGATCTGCTCGAGGTCATGAGACCGGCGATGAAGCAAGTGCTGATGGACGTGGTCGAGATGGCCGTGCAGGAGATAGGTGGGCAATTGCCCGCCCAAAGGATCGACATTCGATTGGTCGACGGCGAGCCGGAGCTGATCGTCACCGCCGATGACTCGAAGATTCCACCTCCCCCGCCACCGCCGCCTGGGGATGAGGTGGACGCCGAGGCCCGGATCACCCTTCGCCTTCCCGGCTATCTCAAGGATCTGCTGGCCGATGCAGCCGATGGAGCGGGCGACTCCCTCAACTCATTCGTGGTCGACGCACTCCGCTCTAAGACCTATGAGCGATCCTCGAACCATTCGGTGAAAAGGACGATCGACCTGTGATCGAGCGGGAATTCGAAGTCGGTGACACTCCGGCGGTACAGGTCGCGATCAGGTCGGGGGGAGTCCAGGTCGAGCGAGGCGACCCAGGCAAGGTCCGCGTGGTGGCCGACACCAACAGCAAGGATTTCATCCTCGAGCAGCTGGGCGGGAGGGTGGTGGCAAGAGCGCCTCGTGGAGAGCGAACCTCTGTCACCGTTGTCACACCGTCGGGCACGGCCCTCGAGGTCTCGACGGCGAGCGGTGACGTCCATGCTCGAGTCGACCTGGGGAAGTTCGAGGTTTCGACGGCCAGCGGTGACGTCTACTTCGAAAAGGCCGTCACGCTCGTCGCCAAGAGTGCCAGTGGCTCCGTGAGGGGTGACACGGTCACCACCGAGGCGCGCTGTGTGACTGCCTCGGGGGACATCCGCATCAGCCGGCTTCCCGACCGAGCCAGCCTGTCCACGGCATCGGGCGATGTCGTCGTCGACGAGGCGAGCGGGAACCTGACCTGTGCCACCGTCTCGGGTGACGTGCGTGTCGATTCGATGATCGGTCCCTCCTTCGAGGGCAAGTCGATGTCAGGTAACACCCGGATCGGGATCCCGGGGCGAACCCGTGTCGATCTCGACGTGAACACACTCTCGGGAAAGATCAGGCTCCCGACTCCGTCGGAGAACCCTCAACCTCCCGAGAGAGAGATGACCATCCGAGCCCGCACGGTCTCAGGGAACATTCGAATCGATCGGATCGACTGAGAAGAGTCGATCTCGCCGGATCGATCAGGCTCCGGCGTCCGCCGGACGGCTGGAGCGGCGGAGCTTGCGATTGAGGGTCAGCGATTCGGTGACCGGCTCCTCCTCCTCTTCCGTCTCCTCGGCCGCCGCAATCTGGTCGTCCTCGAGCGGCTGGGGCAGAACCGGGTGGTCCGGATACTTGATGCGAAGGGCGCCCTCGGAGGTGTGCTCCCACTTGGGAACATCGCTGAAGACCTCGGCCACCTCATGCCGGTCGACCGTCTCCTTCTCGAGCAGGGACTCGACCATCCGCTCCATGGCGTTCTGGTGCTTCTCCAGGATCAGCCGCGCCTCGTCGTGCGCTGCGTTGATCATGGACCGCACCTCATTGTCGATGTTGGCAGCGACTTCGTCGGAGTAATCCTGCTGGCGTGAGTAGTCGCGACCGAGGAAAACCTCACCATTCGCCTTGCCATACTGCATCGGCCCCAGGACGTCGCTCATCCCGTATTCCATGACCATCTTCCGGGCTATCGCGGTGGCCTTCTCGATGTCATTGGCGGCGCCGGTGGTCGGGTCGGCGAAGATGAGCTCCTCGGCGGTGCGCCCGCCGAGCAACATCGCCAACTGGTCGACCAGCTCGGATCGCCGCACCAGGTACTTGTCATGGGTGGGCAAGGCGAGGGTATGACCCAGCGACCGGCCCCTGGCAACGATCGTCACCTTGTGCACCGGATCGGAGTTCGGCAATGCGTAGCCGACGAGGGCGTGACCGGTCTCGTGATAGGCGATGAGACGCTTCTCCTCGTCGGTCATGACCTTGGTCTTGCGCTCAGGCCCGGCGATCACACGGTCGATGGCCTCTTCGAGCTCGAGCATGCCGATGTCCTTGCGACGACGACGCGTGGCGAGGAGGGCGGCCTCATTGATGAGGTTGGCCAGGTCGGCTCCGGTGAATCCCGGGGTGCGACGGGCGAGAACTCCCAGATCGATTTGGGGGCTCAGCGGCTTTCCCTTCGAGTGAACTTCGAGGATCGCCTTACGACCTTCGATGTCGGGGGCGTCGACCACGATCTGGCGGTCGAAGCGCCCGGGCCGGAGAAGAGCCGGGTCCAGGATGTCGGGGCGGTTGGTCGCCGCCATCACGATGACACCCTGATTGCCCTCGAAGCCGTCCAACTCGACCAGGAGCTGGTTGAGGGTCTGCTCACGCTCGTCATGCCCGCCGCCGAGGCCGGCGCCGCGATGACGCCCGACGGCGTCGATCTCATCGATGAAGACGATGGCCGGGGCGCTCGCCTTGGCCTGCTCGAATAGATCGCGGACACGCGATGCTCCAACACCGACGAACATCTCGACGAAGTCCGAGCCCGAGATCGACAGGAAAGGCACACCGGCCTCACCGGCGACGGCCTTGGCCAGCAGAGTCTTGCCCGTGCCGGGAGGGCCAAACAAGAGCACGCCTCGTGGGATCTTGGCCCCCATCTGACGGTAACGATCCGGGTTCTGCAAGAAGTCCTTTATCTCCTCCAGCTCCTCCTTGGCCTCGACCAGACCGGCGACGTCGTCAAAGGTGACCTTGGGCTGCTCTTTGCCGACGAGCTTCGCCCTCGACTTGCCGAACTGCATGACGCGATTACCACCGCCCTGCATCTGCATGAAGATGAACACCATGAAGCCGAGCAGGAACAGCCAGGGGAGGAACCCGACGAGCACTTCCCAGAATCCCGGTGGCTGCGGATCCGAGCTGAACTTGACTCCCGAGTTGCGCAGCAGCTCCTCGAGATTGCCCTCCGCCCCTTCGGGATAGCTGGACACCTGATCCCAGGTGCCATCCGTCGAGGTATTGGAGACGAAACGCCCCTGCAACTCATTGGAGCGAGCCAGCATCTGGATGTCCGAGTACTTGCCGCTATCGACGTTGTCGATGAACTGGGAGAGTTCGACGCTTTCAGGGCCTTGGACCTGATCGAACCACCACTGCGCCAGGATCGCCAGCATGATGATGGACAATCCGTAGACGATCAGCGTGCGAAGCGTTCGGTTCACGAGTACCTCAGTTCGGGGTGGGAAAAATCTTTGAGGGAGCCAATGCTACGGGATGACCCCGAATAACCGAACCGGTTCATGCATCGGCACTCATCACTCCAACATAAGGAAGGTTCCGATACTTCCCGGCGTAGTCGAGCCCGTAGCCGACCACGAACTCCGGCCCGATGGGAAAGCCGACATACTTGACATCGATGGGAACCCTTTGGATTCCCTCTTTGAGCAAGAGGGCGGCAATTTCCAACGACGCCGGCTTGCGCACTCTGAGACTTTTCATCAGGTAGCTCAAAGTGAGACCGGAGTCGATGATGTCCTCGACGATCAAGACGTGACGACCGTCGATTTCCTCGTCGAGGTCCTTCAGGATTCGGACGACGCCGGAGGTTTGAGTCGATGCCCCGTATGACGAGACGGCCATGAAGTCGAACTCGACCGGGAGATCGACGTGTCTCGCCAGATCGGCCATGACCATGAACGCTCCGCGGAGAACTCCTACCAGCAGGAGATCCTGACCCTGGTAGTCCTGTGTGATCTGGCGTCCCAACTCGGCCAGCTTCTCATCGATTTCCTCTGCGGTTATCAGGGGCTTGATATCCATCCGCTTTCCTCTCTGGCGAAAACGGAAAGGTAGCCGCTGGAGCCTGGCTCGTACCAAGCGACACCCTTACGACTCACCCAGGGAACCCACGCCACCCGTCCGTTCGCCTCCACGCTGAGAGCCCCCCGACCGTCCAACCGTGCCAGGAGATGTGCATCAGGTGCAAAGATCGCCCAGGTCGTGCCGGTGGGTGCGGCCAGACAGGGCCCATCGCTCTCCACCACCTCGAGCTCATAGCGACCCAAACGGTTGACCCCGGCCGACAGCTCCCTCTCCATCGGCTCGGTGCGACTCTGCTCACCACCGAGGATCAACAAGGGCCCGTCGACCTTCACCTCTATCCCATCAGCCAGGACGGTCTGCGCCCGCTCTCCTCTGACGACCTCCCACACGTCCTCGAGCTCACGATGTTGCGGGCCATGTGGGGGACGCGCCATGACGAGGAGCCGTCGCAACAAGCGATTGGCAACGACGGTCGGCAGTGCCAACAGCTCCCCGACGGCAACCGCCGTTCTGTCCTCACGTCCGAGGATCGTGACCGGATCGACGAGGCCATCCAGAAAGTCGTCCTCGGCCCCCAAGACCGAGGCGGTGCGAGCCAGCGCCTCCGACAGTCGTGGGTTGAAGCGAGCTTCCAGGTCGGGCAGCACGGCGAGACGGATCTGGTTTCTCCGAAAGCGAAGATCTGCGTTGGCAGGGTCGTCCAGATATGGCAACCGTGCCAGTGTCGCGATCTCTCTCGTCTCCGATCTCGAGAGCGCCAGCATTGGCCTTGCCACGTTCCTGTTTCGGGAGGGGATGCCACGAAGACCTTTCGGGCCGGTCCCACGAAGCAGGTTCATGAGCACAGTCTCTGCCTGATCGTCCAGCGTGTGCCCGGTCAAGCCCCATTCGCCGTCGCTCAACGCCGTTGAGATGGCCTCGTATCTCGCCTCCCTGGCACGGGCCTCGGGGCTGGCCCCGGTCGGCACTTGGATGTGAAGCGTCTCCAGCTCCATCCCGAGCGTTTCGACGATCTCGCCGGCGGCGGCCTCCAGGCGAGCAGAGGCATCGAGTCCGTGGTCCACATGAATCGCCCTGATCGAAAGGCCCGCTCTGATCATGAGAAAGGCAAGAGCGGCCGAATCCGCACCGCCGGAGAGCGCCACGGCGTATGGGCCGACCGGAAGGTCGAGGAGACCCGTCGCCCGATCGGCCAGCTCCGTCAGGCGACGCGACTCAACCATCGTTCGGGATGTTCGATCTCCCCCAGATCAGGCAGACTCCCGGCGCCTCGAAACGCCAGGTTGATGGTTTCCCACCCCGCCTCACGCTCCACTATGTGGATGAATCGCTCACCCATCCGATACTGATTCATCTTCATCTCCAGCCCGGTGAGCCGGAAGAATGCAGCCGTTCTCTTGTCCTTCCTTCGCGCCTTGAGCACCCGGCTCATCCGGTCTTGTGACCTGAGGTGCTCGGCGCCGAGACGGTCCATCACCACATGCCCATGGCCCTCGAGAAGCGACATCAGTGCCTGCACCTTGTCGATAACGGCCCTCTGGCCCGTGGTAGCGAACAATCCGAGCAGTCCGCGCTCGTCTATGAGCGGTGCACCCGAGTCACGACGACGGTTCAGCTCGTCGACCACGCGACCCAGACGGCCAGGTTCAGGACGTGACTCTTCGACCAACTCGCCTACCAGACCCAAGAAGTAGGCGCGCAGCCACGGGACCCCCTGGAACTGGGCACGATGGGTCATCTCGTGCAGGGCGACCCAGAAGCGGAACTCCTCGGGCCTGAACTGATGTGTCCGCTCCATGAGCATCACGTTCGGTCCGACGAAGGTGACGACGTCTGCGTCCTCACCGGTCGGGAGAACCAGCTCGTATTGGCCGAGAACCCGGCGAGCCAGCACGCCGAGCACCGCGGTCATCTCCGCCTGCATCACACGATTGGTCATGGCCGCGGTCGCCCGGGACCCCGCACGCGATTGCTCAAGGCGGGCAGCCAGCTGTCGCTGCACCGGCTCGATCAGATGCATGAAGCTCGCCACGTTCCGATCGATCCATTCGGAGCGGTCGATGACAACCGTCGTCGGCTCACCGGGCAAGGAGAGACCGGTGGCTTCCGGGACGAGAGCCGACACGGCACTGGTTATCCGGGCCATGTCTGCTTCGAGGGCGGCTCCGTGATAGGTTCCGGCGAGCGGATAGGTCCCGGCGATCCTTCCTGCAAGGCGACCCGAGCCGGGTCCCTTGACAGTCACTCCCGGACTACGCGGTACCGCTTGCGGACGACCGACGTGAAGTACCGGATCGTTGTGATCAGGATGATCAACACCGCCAGCACGATCGCCGTGGGGATCATGTAGCGATAGGTCCAGTCGGCCTGCGGTGCGGCGGCTGAGGGGACGGTTATGGGAACGGCGGGCTGCATCGTCGTGCCAACCGTGGTGGTCGTGGTGTCGGCAGCCGGTTCCTCCTGGGCCAGGGCAGAGGATGCAGTCAGCAGGAGGAAGATCCCGAGGGTCACCACGATGCCGGCAAGACGGGTCGAACGCTTCATCTGATCGAAAGACTACCCAGGGCGCAGTCCACTGACGAAGTCACAGTCCCCCGGCGGCCTCTCTCGCCAGGGCCTGCCGGAGCCGCTCGATGAACTCGGGCGGGACGTCTTCGGAGAGTCGCTGCCTGACCACGATCTTGAGACGTGCCTCGAAGTCGAAGCGATGCAGGCAACCCGAGCAATCCTCCAGGTGCTCTCTGATCGTCTCTGAGCTGCTGGCCTCCATCTCGCGATCGAGATATCGGTACAGATTGGTCAGTGCGTCGTCGCACTCGTGTCCACTCATGGTCTCTCTGCGCCTTCTGGAACCAAGCCTCGCTTCATCGCGAACTCCCACAACGATTTTTGCATGGCCTTTCTTCCCCGATGGAGACGTGACATGACCGTGCCGATCGGAATATCGAGGATTTCAGCGATCTCCTTGTAGGAGAATCCTTCCATGTCGGCCAGGAGCACAGGGATGCGGAAATTCTCGGGCAGGTCCTCCACGGCCTTCTTGATGTCCGACTCGACGAGACCGTCGAGCACCTTGTCTTCGGTCGTGCGCGCCGCCTCCGCCGACTCCTCTGAGCCAATCCGGCGATACAGGTAGAGGTCCTCGACCGTGCCCAGGTCGACCTCGGATGGGCGACGGGATTCCTTTCGATAACGATTGATGTAGGTGTTGGTCAGGATCCGATAGAGCCAAGCCTTCAGATTGGTCCCTGCTTCAAAAGTGTGGTAGGCCCGGAAGGCCTTCAGAAATGTCTCCTGGACGAGATCCTCGGCGTCAGCCGGGTTTCGAGTCATTCGGAGGGCGGCGCTGTACAGCTGTCTGGTGTACTGCATTGCATCGCGTTCGAAGTCGGCTTGGTCAGCCATGAGATGGGCCACGGTAACCGGCCCATGCCACAACCCCCAGATCGGATTCAGAGCCGGAGAGGGGAGTCGAACCCCTGGCCTATTCATTACGAGTGAATTGCTCTACCACTGAGCTACTCCGGCAGTGTGAACAATGGTAAATGTCCGGCGTCTGCTGAGCCAGGTGAGGCCGACGATCGCGGCGTTCCGATGAGCTCGACGAAGTCGGATGCGAATCTCACGCCCTTCACCTGCCCGTTGGCGGTGGGGGCGAGACGGAGGTTCACCAAGCCCTGGCCATCCCAGACGGAGGAAGGAAGGTAGAAGCACTGATCGCATGTGACGTCATAGATGGCGATCCAGTCGACTTCATCGGCCGTGTATTTGTGGCTCACCCATGCCGAGCTGCTTATGACCTTGGCGTGAATGACCCGGCCGTCGGATGTGGTGTATTTGCATTGGACACGCTCGAGGGTGCCGTTCTCCTTGCGGACCACTATCAGGTCGAAGGGGAGATCGTGACCGAAGGGAATGGCGACACCGTGGCCCTGTCTCTGCAGGTCGGCGAGGATCATCGCCTCGCCGACCTCTCCCTTTGCGGTAGTCGTTCCCATTTCCCCTCACCGACGACCGTACGGAGAGTCAGGGACGAATTCTTGGTCAGCCGGTGCCGAGACCGGCGAACAGATTCGCCAGCACCAGCTCACGGCGCAGATTGGACTGGATATCGACCACTGCATCCAGGATCTGCTCGGCGGACTGGATCGCCTTTCTCGGGCTGACGTCGGTGAACGACGCCAGTTCGACGTCGGAATTCCTGACCGGGCCACCCATCTGGAGAGATGCCGCGTCCGAATACCAGGAGGCCAGAATCTCGAGCCCGTTGACCAAGAGCGACTGTTCGATCCGCCGCCGCGCCCGCTGGGCGCGGTCTTGTGACAGATCCTCGGGTATCGACTGTTCGACCAGGGGGGTTATCTCGCTGAGCACACTGGAAGCGAGATGCTGGCCGTCACCGGGGTGGGGAGTGACCTGGCCCGGAATGGACAGCCAGAGCCGGCGAAACTCGGAGACCTCGGGACGATCCATGAGGGCCAGGGCGAGGCCGGGGCGGCCACCCGAGACGACGGCCACGCCCGCCGCCCGCTCGGGGCTCATGCCCCGTTCGATCAGGGCCGATGTCATCGTTGCCTCCGGGACCCTCCCCAGACGGACCGTTCGACAACGGGATGCCACGGTGGCGGGGAAGTCGTCCTCCGACTCGGATACCAGCAGGAACACCGCGGCGGTGGCGGGCTCTTCGAGTGTCTTGAGGAGGACATTCGATGCCTGTTCGGTCATGGAGCCGGCATCTGGGAAGAGAAACACGGACCGATCAGACTCCACGGGACGCAATGAAGCCCGAGACACGACCGCCCTCGCTTGGTCGACACCAAGGCTGGTCGCCCCCTCTGGCTCGACCATCGTCACATCGGGATGTGCCTCCAGCCTGACCAGGCGACAGGAGCGACACTCGACGTCGTGAGTGCCACCGACATCGCAAAGGAGGGCTGCGGCGAACCGGAGGGCAAGGGTCGCCTTCCCGACGCCGTCCGGGCCTGTGAAGAGGTACGCCTGAGCCGGCCTTCCCAGCTCCCGAGTGAGCAGATCGACCACCCGCTCATGACCTACCACACCCTCGAACGGGCCACTCATCGAGAGATCACCGCCACGATCGCCTCGACGAGGTCGTCAACGGACATTGAGCCGTCGAGGAGAAAGACCCGTTCAGGATCCTCGGCGGCGATAGCCCGGTAGGCCTCGCGGACCCTGGCCTGGAAATCTGCTCCCTCGCCACCGATCCGATCCTCTCGATGTTGTCTCCCCAAAGCGGTCGCAGGGTCCACCTCGATGACGAAGACGGAACCCGGGACGATCCCTTCCAGACCCAGCTCGTTGATCTCGCGCACCTGCTCCGGCCCCAGCCCTCGGGCACCACCCTGGTAGGCAATCGACGAGTAGTAGGTGCGATCGCTGATGACCCATGCCCCCCGCTCCAAGGCCGGGGCGACCACCTCCCTCGCCAGCTGTGCCCGTTGTGCGGCAAATAGGAAGACTTCGGCCCAAGGGAAGACGTGGTCCGAATCGAGCAGGAGCTCACGAACGGTCTCCCCTAGCTCGGTGCCACCCGGCTCGCGCACTTCCACCGCTTCGTCACCGATTCCCCTGAGTCGCTTCGAAAGCGCAGCGGAGAGGGTCGTCTTACCGCTCCCGTCACCACCTTCCAGGGCGATGTATCGGCTGTTGTCGAAGTATTCCGTGGCCACTCAACCGGGACGGTAACCCGGTCCGGTGACACGGGCCATGTTGACATGGGACCGGTTCATGCGGTCAACTCCCCCCCTGTATGTCCAAGAGCCTCGTCATCGTCGAGTCCCCAACCAAGGCCCGCGTCATATCCAGCTTCCTTGGGTCTGACGTAGCGGTCGAGTCGTCGATGGGACACATCCGGGACCTGCCCCGGTCAGCCGCGGAGATACCTGCTCGGGCCAAGGGCGAGGATTGGGCGCGTCTCGGGGTGAACGTGGAAAAGGACTTCGAGCCTCTCTACGTGGTGCCCAAGGAGCGCAAGGAGCGGGTGAAGAAGCTGAAGCAGATGCTGGCCGACGCCGACGAGCTGTTCCTCGCGACGGACGAGGACCGCGAAGGGGAATCGATCGCCTGGCACCTGACGGAGATCCTGAAACCGAAGGTACCGGTCAGACGGATGGTCTTCCACGAGATCACGAAGCCTGCGATCGAGGAGGCATTCGCCCATCCAAAGGAACTGGACCAGCGTCTGGTCCGGGCCCAGGAAGCGCGACGGATTCTCGACCGTCTCTATGGATATGAGGTCTCCCCCGTCCTGTGGAGGAAGATCCAACAGGGTCTCTCCGCCGGGCGGGTTCAGAGTGTGGCGGTGCGGATCGTGGTGGAGCGGGAGCGGGAGCGAATGGCGTTCACCTCCGCCGGCTATTGGAGCATCGAGGGGACCCTGGCCCCGGCCGAAGACCTGGACTCCACGTTCCCGGCCACGCTCTTGCAGGTCGACGACCAGCGGGTGGCCACGGGCAAGGACTTCGGTTCCGATGGCAAGGCCAAACGGGACGTGCTCGTCCTCGACCAGGATGCGGCCACCACTTTGGCCGAGCGGTTGCTCGAGTCTCGCTTCGAAGTCGCAAGTGTGGAGGAGAAGCCATACAAGCGGTCGCCCTATCCGCCGTTCCGGACGTCGACCCTCCAACAGGAGGCAGGTCGAAAGCTTCGCTATTCCTCCTCCCGGACGATGTCTGTGGCGCAACGCCTCTACGAGAACGGCTACATCACCTACATGCGGACCGACTCGACTTCGATCTCCGAAGCAGCGATGGCTTCGGCCCGATCGCAGATCACGAAGCTGTATGGGAAGGAGTACCTGTCCCCGAGCCCCCGGGTCTACAAGTCGAAGGTGAAGGGTGCCCAGGAGGCCCACGAGGCGATTCGCCCGTCGGGTGACACCTTTCAGACTCCCGAGCAGGTCGCCGCCGAGGTCGGCCCCGACGAGGGGCGGCTCTACGACCTGATATGGAGACGGACCATCGCCTCACAGATGGCGGATGCCAAGGGGGTGAGTGTTTCGGCGCGAATCAAGGCGGATCTGCCCGACGGTCGACCCACGGTGTTCGGCACCAGCGGGCGCACCATCACCTTTCCCGGTTTCCTCAAGGCGTACGTCCAGGGCAGTGACGATCCGGAATCCGAGCTCGATGACGATGAGAGTGTGCTGCCTCCATTGGCCGAGGGGGATGCACTGGGCGTCGAGAGGCTGGAGCCGACTGGCCACGAGACGAGACCGCCGGCCCGCTACACCGAGGCATCACTCGTGCAACGACTGGAGGAGCTCGGTGTGGGTCGACCCTCGACCTATGCCTCGATCATGTCCACCATCCAGGACCGGGGATATGTGTGGAAGAAGGGCTCGGCGCTCGTCCCTACGTTCACCGCCTTCGGGGTCGTCTCGCTTCTCGAGAAACACTTCCCGCAATTGGTCGACTACTCGTTCACGGCCTCCATGGAGGACGATCTCGACCGAATTGCCTCCGGCGACGAGGAATCGGTCCCCTGGCTCACCAAGTTCTATTTTGGAGACGACGGGCTCAAGACCAAGGTGGCCACCCGGCTCGATGAGATCGATCCCCGGGAAATCGGATCGATCCCCATCGGTGAGGACGAGTCGGGGACCCCGGTAGTCGCCCGAATCGGGCGCTATGGGCCCTATGTGGAGATCGGCGAGGAGCGCGCTTCCATACCGACGGACATCGCACCCGACGAGCTCACCGTGGAACGTGCCGTCGAGCTGGTTCAGACCCAGAACGCCGGCGACAAGATCTTCGGTACCGACCCCGACTCGGGAATGGTGGTCTTGGGCAAGACGGGCCGGTTCGGGCCTTATGTTCAGCTGGGCGAGCTTGAGGAAGGGAGCAAGGAGAAACCGAAACGCGCCTCCTTGTTGAAGAACATGTCATTGGACGAGTTGTCGCTCGAGATGGCATTGAAACTGCTGTCACTGCCTCGAACAGTGGGTCAGGACGACGACGGCGCGGACATCATTGCCCTCAACGGGAGATACGGCCCATACATCCAGCGTGGCGACGACAAGCGGAGTCTGGAGAGTGAGGATCAGCTGTTCACGCTCACCGTGGATGAGGCGCTCAAGCTCCTTGCGGAGCCCCCCCGTCGGCGCAACCAGTCGAGATCGGGGCCACTCAAGGAGTTGGGCGACGATCCGGTGTCAGGCAAGCCGGTGACAGTGAGGTCTGGTCGATACGGCCCATATGTCACCGACGGGGATGTCAATGCCTCACTCCGCCAAGGTGACGCCCCCGAGACGATCACGATCGAGCGAGCGGCCGAGCTCCTCGCCGCCCGCCGCGAGCGCGTCGGCAAGTAGTCGGCCGCTCAAACGTCGGTTTGACCGGGCCACTGAGCTCTCCATGAGGCGGCAGCCCTGGCGGACCGGCGTCTGTTTGCCGAGGCCGTGAACGCGCCGGAACGTGGATACTCCCACGGTGTGAGGGTGAGCCGAGGCAAAGTCCGCCGCCAGTCAAAAGCGGCACACGAACCTGGCCACGCGGCCGCACCCCCTCAGAGGAGCTTGCCCAAGAGCGGCAGCCCCGGCCGACCGGCGTCTGTTTGGCCGAGACTGTCCAGACAGGCCGTGGGAAAACCCGTCGAGCAATGAGGTTTGGTCTCGGCCAAAGTCGGCCGGCTATAGAACAGTTGCGGCCATCTCGGCCAGCGGGGACCGAACGGATCGATCCAGGGTGACATGCCCGAACAAACTGGAGCCCTTGAACTTCTCGATCAGTGCGGCCAGGCCCCCAAACGGTGAGATGTAGGGATTGTCGACCTGCGATAGGTCTCCACAGAACACGACCTTCGAGTCGCGTGACATCCGGGTGAGGATCACCTTCAGCGTCGGCAGCTCCAGATTCTGTGCCTCGTCGATGATCACGAACTCCCCCGTGATCGAACGGCCCCGTAGATAGGTCACTGCTGCCATCTCGAGCTCGCCACGGTCCACCAGCTCCTCGATGGCGTGCTTGGCCCCCTCGACACCGGCGTCGGAGAAGAGGGCATATAGGTTGTCATGCACCGCAGCCATCCAAGGGGCGAGTTTCTCGCTGAGATCTCCAGGGAGATAGCCGACCTCCTGACGTCCAACCGCCACGAGTGGCCGATAGACCGAGACCCTGCGGTAACGACCCTGCTCCAGGACCTGCTCGAGCGCGGCGGCAAGGGCGAGAAAGGTCTTGCCGGTGCCGGCCATGCCCATCAGAGACACGGCGGGTATGTCGGGATCGAGAAGCTGGTGGAGCGCAACGGTCTGCCGCACGTTCTTTGGCTCGACGCCGAATGCCCTCAGATGGCTGGGCACACGCTCGACAACCACCACGGGCTCGGCCTGAACGACCCGGGCCAACGCCGATCGAGAGGCACCGGAGCGGAGGAGCACGAACTGGTTGACCATCGCCTCCTTCGTCTCGAGCTCGATCTTGCCCTCGTCGAAGAGGCGATCGATGGTCTGCCCGTCAGTCTCCTGCTCGACGAGACCTGAGTGCAGCTGTTCGACGGGGACGGTGTCACCGCGGTAGTCCTGAACCGGGACACCGAGCTGGGCCCCCTTGATCCTCAGCGATGCGTCCTTGGTGACCAGCACGGCCGGCGTCGTCTCGTGCAGGTTCAGACATGTGGCCAGGATCCGATGATCAGGGGTCAGCGGATCGAGAACCACCGGCAACCGACTCGACACAACGCCGTTCAGCTCGATCCTCAAGGTGCCGCCGGTGGGCAATCGCACCGGCTCACGCAGGCCACCCGGCTTGGAGGCACCCAGCTCCTCGAGCAGCCGGATCGCGGCGCGAGCGTTGGCGCCGACCTCGTCCATCCTGGTCTTCTTCCGATCGAGCTCCTCGATGACGACCAACGGCAGCACCACATCGTGTTCATCGAAACGGAACGGGGACTGCGGGTCGGCGAGCAGGACACAAGTGTCGAGAACGAAGGTGCTGGCCACCTGGGCTGTCTCCTTTGGGGTCGTCGCCAAGACGACAGGATCATTCCTCGGGCCTTGAATTACAAGGATCGGATTCCGACTACTCCTCGAGGCGAGGGCTCTCTCATCGTCGTCGACGAGCCCACTCCAGGAAATCGCCGACCGGCAACGCATTGACAACGCGGTCCGTGGTGACCCAGCCCCGCTGGGCGTATTGCACGCCGTAGTCCATCCGGACCAGATCGTTCGGGTGATGGGAGTCGGTGTCGATCACAAAGCTGACGTCCCTTCCCATCGCCATCCGCGCCACCTCGGCCGAGGCGTCGAGACGGTCGAGGGCACCGTTGATCTCGAGTGCCACCCCGGTGACCTCGAGGGCTTCCAACACAACATCGACGTCGAGCTCGACCCCTGGGCGTCTCCCCACGTATCGCCCGCTGAGATGCCCGATGGCATTTACCGCCGGGTCGTGCAACGCCTTCAAGATCCGGGCGGTCTGACGATCGCTGGGAAGGTCGAAGTGGGAGTGGATCGACGCCACGCAATAGTCGAATTCGAGTCGGAAATCCGGGTCGTAATCCAACTCACCGTCGGGGCCGATGTTGAGCTCGCAGCCGAACAGCAGAGCGATGTCCGGGTATCGCTCCTGAAGCGCACGTATCAGGTTGCGATGGGCGAGCATCTCGTCTCGCGATGATCCGTTTATCGCGAGGTCTTCGCCGTGGTCGGTGAAGGCCAGGTAGCGATAGCCCCGCTCGATCCCGGCAACAGCCATCTCCTCGGGTGTGGCGCGCCCGTCGCCGGAGCGATCGGTGTGATAGTGGAGATCGCCCATTATCTGCTCACGTCTGATCACGTTGGGCAACTCACCCTTGGAAGCCGCTTCCACCTCACCTGTGCCCTCCCGAAGCGGGGGTGGAACCGGCTGCATCTCGAGGGCCTCATAGATGCCTTCCTCGGAGTCCGACACGATGACCTTCCCGTCCTCGAACAACCCGTACTCGCTCAGGAGCCAGCCCCGATCGATGGCGCGCTGCCGGAGGGCGATGTTGTGGGCCTTCGAGCCGGTGAAGTAGAGCAGGGCAGAGCCCATCTGACCCGGCTCAACCGTCCGCACATCGACCTGCATCCTCTCCCTGGTGAGAAATGACGTCTTGGTCTCACCCGAACCGATCGTCTCGGCGACATCCGCCAACCCGAGGACGTACCGGGAGACCTCCGACGGCTCTGTCGTCGCCACGACGATGTCGACGTCACCCACGGTTTCGGAGAACCTCCTGATCGAGCCACAGGGGACAGCCGCCTCCACCGAGGCGAGAGAGGCGATTCGGCCGGCCAGGGAACGGGCCAGGGGAAGTGCTTCCACCAAAGGCGTGCGCCGGTCCTTGCCGTGGAGGCCCAGACGCTCGATCGCCTTGGCGATCTTCTCTTCCGAAGTCTTGCCAAGGCCCGGTAGGTCACGCAGACGCTCCGCGGCGATTGCTTCCTGGAGCCCACCGATGTCCTCGACCCCGAGCTCCGACCTGATCAGCTTCAGCGTCTTCGGGCCCAGGCCCGGGATCTTGGTCAGCTCGACGAAGCCCGGTGGGTACTTCGATCGGAGGGTATCGAGCTTGGCAACCGAACCGGTGTCGATGAATTCGAGGATCTTGTCCGCCGTCGACGCCCCTACACCCTTGATCTCGACCAACACATTCCTGGTGAGACCCGTGACATCGCCGGCGTAGCCCTCGATCCCGTGGAGGGCGTTTTCGTACGCCCTGACTCTGAAGGCCTGGGGGCTCCCCTCGTCGAGAGCCGTGAGCTTGGCTAGCTCCGCGAGCATGCGCAGGATCTCCGAGCGGGTGACCATCGCGAAAGCCTATCCAGGCTCAGCGATCCGTCAGATCGGCCAGTGCCCCACCGGTCAGTCTCAGCACATCGGTCGGGCTCAATTCGAGTTGCACCCCCCGTCTTCCCCCCGAAACTGCAATCGTCGAGAAGTGCTCGGCACTTCGATCCATATAGACCCGTAGCCTGCGCTTGTGCCCGAATGGGCTGATTCCGCCGACGACATAGCCGGTGAGACGCTCGGCTTCCTCCGGGGAGGCGAGTGCACCCCGCTTGCCCCCCATTGCCTTGGCGAGCAGCTTGGTGGAGAGCCGGCGGTCCACGGGGATGACGGCCACGACGGGATCGGCATCGACTCGTGCCACCAAGGTCTTGAACACCCTGGCAGCGGGGAGACCGATCGCCCGCGCAACTGCCTCCCCGTACCCATCACCCACTTGCTCGGTCACCTGGTATTCATGAGCCTGATATGTGACACCCGACCGGTCGAGATACTGAATTGCTGGGGTCATCGGCATTGGCCGATTGTGTCATCTTCCAAGCCAATCGACCGGATCGAATTCCGCCCGAGCGGTCCGACCGACGAGGACTTCGCCAAATAGCGGTATGTCGGCTTCGACGCCGACGGTCACGGCCACCGTTCGCCCCGCCAATGAGTCGTCGACGTCGCAGGAGCAGGTGATCAGATGAGCCCCATTGGCCGCGGCGTACTCGGCGGCCGCTTGACGGGGATCGCCGCCACCGGCGGGCGGATAGGTGGCGACGGCCGCGGCCAGGGCAGCGGCCTCGGCCGCGGTCGCCGCGTGCTCCCTCTCAGCGAGGAGGACACCAACGGCTGCGGTCATCATCGCCACCAGGGCAACGATCCCGGCAATGGCGAGCAAGAGGGCGCTCATCGCCCCTCGATCGCCCCTCACCGCTCGGTTCGCATGGTGGCGCTCGCGTTCAGGTCTATCCCGTAGTCCGACGGGAAGGGTGGACCGAGCAGATACCGGAGCCTGGCCGACACCCGAGCAGTTGCTCCCACCTGACTCGGCCGTTGGACCGATACGCGAAGCAGCTCCCGGGATTGCGGGGACATCGCTGCCATGACCGCCTCGACCGCTCGTGCCGGATCGGGAGTGGTCGCGGCCACACGAGCGCCGTCGCGAACTGCGCTCTGCAATTCGAGACGCATTCGCGCCATGCCGATCACCTGAATCGACGCAGCGAGGACCACCACCACGAGGGGGAGCAACAGGAAGAACTCGACCGTCACCGTTCCCGACTCCTTGCTCAGAACTTCCCGGCGACCCAGCTGACGACCTTGCCGAAGAGGCTGCCGAGGAGGCTCCCGCCACTCCCCGACTGCAGCCATTTCAGGGCCAAGACGGCCAGGGCCGAAGCCGCCAGGATCACGAGGAAGTACTCCACCGTCGCCTGCCCTCGATCCTCCCTGATCAATATCCATGTCCACATACGAGCCATTTGCTCTCCTTCCTTTCCGGTGACCGACCGGTGCGGGGAGAAGTGCGGAACTCATGTCAGCGATCCCGATATCTCGCCGAACATCCGGATGAGAGCCGGGGCGTAGAAGAGGAGAACGAGCCCCGGCAGGATCATGGTCGTCACGGGGATCATCAAGCGGATGGGCAAACGCCGCGCCCGAGCGATCATGGCCGCCTTGTCGCGGGCGATGTGGGCATCGATCATCGCCCGGATCGAGTCGGCGATGGGAGACCCGGAGCGCTGCGCGCGGGCAAGCTGGGACAGGACAGGCCGCAGGTCGCCTTCCATGCAGCCGATCGCGACCGTCAGTCCTGAGACCGCGGCGATTCTCGAGGCCTGGCGCAGATCACGATGCTCGGGGTACTGATCGGCGACGGTCAGCAAGGCGCCCAAGATCGAGGACCCAGATCGCACCTCGATCAGCAGTGAAAACAGGATCGGACCGATCCCGGGCTGCCGAGGCGGCCAGGAACGTGCCACCCGGCGGCCGAAGTAGAAACCAGAGGCGACCAGCGCGCCGGGCATCCCGCCCAGGGCCAGACCAGCGGCAAAGAAGAGGACCGGCATCAATCCGACCGCCTCACCATCACCAGGGCGATCACGAGACCGACCAGGACCAGCGACAACCCGGTCATGGCGGCCGCCCGCTGCTCGGGCGTAGTCAGTGAGGAAGCGATCTCTCCGTTGGCCAGTAGCCAAATCAGGAAGCCGAGCGGAGTGACCAGAAGGACGATGGCGGTGGCTCTTGCAGGGGCAGTGGCGACTGCAACCTCGCGCGAGACTTCGGCACGGGAAAGGGCGACCATCGAGAGCTCGTCGAACAGCACGGCAGGATGCACGCCCAACCCATCGCGCCGACGGATCACGGCGGCGAGCTCCTCACCAATCTGCACGAACTCGGCAGCTGCGGCGCGCCCGATGACATCGAGCCGGCTGTTGGCGCGACAGAGCTCTGCCAGGTCGGCGGCACCGACACTTTCCGCTGCATGGGAGATCGCCAGGTGAACCGAGGACCCACCTCGCAGCTCCCGGCCCACCGCATCACAGAAGGTGGCCGAGTCGGGCGAGGTGACTCGGCGTCGGCGCAATGCCAAGACGACCAAGAAGAGGCCGGTGGGAACAGGTGCGTACAACGCGGCAGCCAGCAGGGCAAGACGAAGCCAACCAACACCCAGGACGAGGGCCAGACCGAGGGCTAGAGCGCTCACCATTCGTCGTCAGCCGGGGCCGGCACTTCCTCCATGGTGGCGATCCGCCGGATCTTGCCGACTCGCTCCAGGTGAACGACGAGGTCGATCGCCGAGAAGAGTTGACGCCGAATCGCCCTCTCCGACGTGTCACCTGCGGAGAGTGCCAGGGTCTCGAGCCGCCACAACGCCTCGCGGGGTGAATTCGCATGGACGGTCGACATCGACCCGTAGTGGCCGGTGTTTAGAGCCGAGACGAGATCGAGCGCCTCAGCACCCCTCACCTCACCCACGATCAATCGATCGGGACGCAAGCGAAGGGCGGACCGGAGAAGCTGACGGATCGTGACCTCACCCACCCCTTCGGCATTGGGAGGATGGGCCTCGAGACGGACTCTGTGACCCGGGATGGAGAGCTCTGCGGCATCTTCGATGGTGACGATTCGCTCCCCAAGCGGGATCAGGCCACCCAGCACGTTCAAGAGGGTCGTTTTCCCCGAACCTGTGCCGCCGGAGATGAGGATCGTTTTGCGGCCTTCGACTGCCGTCTCGAGGCCCCTGGCCTGCTCGGCTGTGGCGCCTCCACGCTCGATCAACTCGTCGACACTTCCGATCGCCTGGGTGAATCGGCGAATGGCGAGCACGGGATGGTCGACCGAGGCCGGCGGGACGACGACCTGAAGACGGCTTCCGTCCGGCAGCCGTGCGGCCACCAGGGGCGAGGATCGATCGACTCTCAACCCGAGGGGTGCCAGAACGCGGTCGACGGCGGCGATGAGCTCCCCATCCCCCGCGAAGGACGCCTCCACGCGTTGCAGATCACCGTCGCGATCCACCCAAATCTCGTCGGGGCCGTTGACCAACACATCGGTCACTCCTGAGTCGCGGAGGAGGGGCTCGACTGGGCCGAGCCCGAGCACGGCATCGGCGACCTGCTCTGCCAATCGGGTCGAGCCGTGAGGGGCCTCTCGGGCGAGTACCCGGGCCGCTTCCCGCGTCACCCCGCGACGATTCATGGGTGACCGCCCGGCGGCGATCTCCGTTGCCACCCGTTCGATCACCCCCATGGCATCTCCCACACCGGCTCCCACGCCCGAACCCACCGGGAGCGTCGAGCCTCACGTCCGCTGAGGAGCTTGGCCACGAGACGAGGCGACAGGGAGGGCAGCACCGGCCCGGGGCCGGCAGGTCTCCTGTTGGCGCCGCTCGGCTGCCAGACGGCCGGCCCTTCGGCCTCCCGGCTCAATAGCCCCGGGAGCATCCCGACCACGGGAACACTCGGCCCGGGCCACCCAACCGCCCGCTGACGGATCACTATGGCCGGCCAGTGGGTGGCGAGCGCCGAGATGGAGGGGACCGCCTCCTCGACGGTCAGGCCCCCACCCATCATCACGGCCACCCCGGTCCTTCCCGGGCTCAGCTCCGCCAGCGAGGGACCGGCTTCGACCAGATCGGCCAGACTCCGACCCGGGCCTAGATCGACGTCCCCGGCCAGGTCGACGACCAAAGCCGTGCCGGCGGTCTGCGCCAGGCCCAAAGCAGCCAGGAGCGACAGCACCGGATCGGTCGAATGCACGCCAAGGACCGTGAGCCTCCCCAGCCTCCCCTTCCCCACCATGCGGCGAACGTATCAACCGGGCAGGGCCGCAACAAGACCCTCGTCGGGCGCCAGCCTCGGCGGCCGACGAGTCAGGAAGCTTCTGGCTCGGGCGGAAGTGGGACAACGGCGTGCAGAGGCATGGGGCCCGCACGCAGGATGTCGATCAAGGTGGAGGCAGACACGATCTGATCCGGCAACTCGTCGAGTGAGTCCTCGTCCAGCAGGAAACCGTGAACTTCCCACAGGGTGTCGCGGTTGACGAAGTCGGAGAGCAACGGGCCGTCGGTTGCCTTGACCGCCTCACCGACCCTGTTCACCAGAAGTGCGGGAGTGGGCGGCCGTTCGGGTAGGTCCACGTCGAGCCGGTTCCCGCCCTGGTCGATCGCGATGGTTCCACCAGGCGACCTCGGCAGCTCACGAAGACGGGCGGTCTCGATCATCGACCCAAAGGTACTCTTGGCGGGTGCCGGACCGAATCATGATCGTTGTGGCCGGCGGATCCAGCGTCCGATTCGGGGCGGACAAGATGATGGCGGACGTTGGAGGCTCGCCCTTGGTCGGCCATACGGTGAGGGCGGTCCTCGGGCACGTGGACCAGTGCATCCTGGTGTGCCGGGAAGATCAGATGCAGACATTGGGTGAGCTCGACCTGGGTGTTGCGCTGGTTCCAGGCGGCCCTACCAGGACGACGAGCGAGATGTCCGGGTTGGCAGCCGTCGAAACGCCCACGGCCCTGATCGGGATTCACGACGGTGCACGGCCGTTGGTCCCCCCAAAAATGATCGATCTCCTCTATGACACAGCGGCCCGTGTCGGGGGCGCCGTGCCGGTCTCCGCTCCTTCGAGACCCTTGATACACAAGAGTGATCTGAGCCCGGCCTCCGACCTGGTCGTCGCGCAAACGCCCCAGGTCTTCCAGGGTGAGCAACTCCTCGCCGCCTATGTGAAGGCGGCCCGCATCGAATACGAGGCCCAGGACACTGCCGAGATCGTGCAGCGCTTCAGCCGACTCAGCATCGAGGCCGTGGCCGGGGCCGCGGAGAACTTGAAGGTGACGTTTCCCGAAGACCTGGAAAGAGTCAGGGACCTTCTAGACGTTTCTCATAACGACGTTCGGTGACCTCGGTGCCGCCGATCGTCTCGATCCGGAATGGCGCGGCGAGCGACCAGCCCTGTCTCTCATAGAATCGACGGGCCCTTGCGTTCCCATCCAGAACCCAAAGGAGCGCCCCCTGAAATCCCCGATCGACCATCGAGGCCTCACCGGCCGTGAGCAGCGCTCGTCCGAGACCCGTGCCCCACATGGCGGGGGTCGTGTAGATCGCGTAGATCTCTCCCCAGCCGGGATCATGTGAGACCCCGGACAGGCAAAACCCCTCGACCACACCATCCACCTCGCCAACCGAGATCGAGCTCTCACCGGTCGAGATGGTGCGTTCCCACCACTCGGTCCGGGCCGTCACGTCGATCGAATCGAGAAACGATTGACTCAGAAGCCCCCTATAGGCCTCCTGCCAACTGACGACATGAACCCTCGCCAAATCGGCCGCATCCTCAGGCCTGGGCTTCCGAATCACGCCGACGTAGACAGCCCTTGGCAAATACACCCTTGACAAATGGTCGGGATATCCCGACTATACGAGAATGACCGACTATATTGCTCCGGATTATCCGCTGGAGGAGACTCTCGAGTTCGAGACGTCGGAGCAATTTCGCGCATTGTTCGAGGATACCCGGCTCCGTATCGTCGACCTCTTGCTCGAGCGCGCCGCCACCGTCACCGAGCTGGCGGAAACTCTGGGCAAACCCAAGGGCACCGTGGGGCATCACGTTGCCGTCTTGGAGCAGGCCGGTCTGGTGCACGTAGTGCGAACCAAGAAGGTAAGGGCCATCGAAGCCAAGTACTACGGGCGCACTGCGAGGACCTATCTGCTCACGACGAAGATCGACGTGGATATCGACGTCTCCCCCGACTACTTCCTCAGCTCGGCGGCGATCGAGTACGCCAAGGCCGCCCAGGTGGCCCTGTCCGATGAGATCGACCCGGCCATGATCAGCACCCTGCGATATGCCCGCATACCGGTCGATCGGGCTCGGGAGTGGGCTTTCAAATTGGGAGAGTTGGCGCAGGAGTTCGCGTCTGAGCCCCGTGGCGGGAAGACGACCTTCGGCCTCCTGCTGGCGATGTATCCCACCGACCGGCCGCATCTGCCGGACCGAGACGAAAAGGGCGATCGATGAGCGAGAGGCCGTTGGGCGTCAACTATTGGAAACTGTGGATCGCCTCGGTGGTATCGAACCTCGGTGATGGTGTCTCCACGGTCGCCTATCCATGGCTGGCGTCGGCGGTGACCAGGGACCCGATTCACATCGCCCTGGTGACCGTGGCTACCAGGCTCCCCTGGCTCGTGTTCACGCTCCCCGCCGGAGTGATAACCGACCGCGTCGATCGGAAGCGATTGGCAGCCTGGATGGATGTCCTTCGGTTTCTGTTCACCCTGGGAGTCGCATTCGTGGTGCTCGGCTCGCAGACAGAGCTTTCTTCCCCGGACCTGATCGCCTCGGGTTCGGCTCCGCTTCCGACCAACTCGGGAGCCCTGCTCGTGATGATCTATCTGGCCGCCATCCTCCTCGGTACGGCCGAAGTCTTCCGCGACAACTCGGCACAGACGCTCATGCCCGCCATCGTCGACCAGGAGAACCTCGAAAAGGCGAACGGCCGGATCTGGGGCGCCGAGATGGTCATGAACTCATTCGCCGGCCCACCTCTGGGTGGATTCCTCCTGGCGGTGGCCTTCTCTCTCCCGTTCTTCTTGGACGCAGGGTCATTTGCCGTGGCGGCGGCACTGGTCTTTGCCATCGGCGGCCGATTCATGGCGCGCAAGACCGATGAGGAGATCGCCGCCGAGACGGCCTCGAAGCCGTCGTTCTGGGAGGAGCTGAAACAGGGTGTCAAATGGCTGTGGGGCCATCAGCTGTTCCGACCGATGGCAATTGCCTTGGGGATCATGAACGGCATGTTCACCCTCGCCGCCGCAACCTATGTCCTCTTCGTCCAGGAGATCCTGAACCTCGACGCCGCGGCGTTCGGAGCCCTGATGACCGCCGGGGCGGCCGGTGGGTTGGTCGGCTCTTTCCTGGCTTCGAAGATATCGAAGAGGATCGGTCAGGGAGCGTCCCTATTCAGTTCGATAGCCGTGTCGGCCTTGACGCTCGTCGTGACCGGTCTCACCTCGTCGGCGTGGGTGGTGTGGGCCATGTTTGCCATTGGGAGCTTCTTCGCGGTCCTGTGGAACGTGATCACCGTCTCACTCAGGCAATCCCTGATCCCCGACCGAATGCTGGGCCGGGTCAACTCGGTGTATCGATTCCTCGGCTGGGGGATGATGCCGATCGGCTCTCTGCTAGGGGGCCTGCTCGTGGCGACGACCGAGCCAGTGCTGGGACGCGAATGGTCTCTACGGGTTCCATTTCTCTTTGCGGCGGCCGTTCTGATCGCCCTCTACTTCTACGCTCTTCCCCGCCTCAACAGCGCCAAGATCGCCGAGGCGAGGGTGACGGCCTCCCCTCAGGGTGCCGAGATGGACTCAGGGGACGGGGATTCGTAATCGTCTGGCTCGTCCCGCCCGCCGAGAGCCCACACCGCCAAGGCCGCAAGGGAGGCAGCCCCGAAGGCGATCGCCAACCACATCCACCCGTTGGTCTGTGAGCTGTAGCCCTGATCTTCCTCGACGGTGGTGCTGGTACCGCCCGAACCAATGTCGGCCCCGAGCGCGACGAACGTCACGGGCTCGGATCTGACGTCGGCACCCAACGTCTCGAAGACAACGGTGTAGTTGGCTCGCTTGACCTCGGTCGTCACCTCGTAACTTCCATCGCCCCCGGACAACATCGGGATGGCGAAGTCGGGGTCGCCAGGAAGAGTGAGGTGGGCGACGACGGCGTCGGGGTCTCCTGACACCTCGACATGGATCTCGATGACGGCAGATTGTCCGTTGGTGGAGACGACAGTTGCAGTGGCGGCCCCGAAGCCCGCGCCCAGGTCCACTGCCAGGAGGAGTGCAAGGCCGAATCTGACCATCGCCCGCGATGGTACCGGTCCTAGGATGCCGCCCCGTGCGGTTGCCAATCCATATGGTCATTCCTGTCGCGCCCACGTCGCGAAGGGTCACGAGTAGATGCTGAGGACACCGCCTGTCACCAGGGCGCCGATCCTCCTCCTGAGGAGACCGGCTGTCCTCTTCGCCGTGATCGGGACAGCGGCAATTCTGGCAACCGTTGCCGCCCTGACACCACTATTTCTCTCTTCGGCGGGCAGCGCGGCGCTGCAGCGTGAGCTCGAAGGCAGATGCCCGTCCTCGTTTGCCGGCACGACCGATCTGTTCGGAGTCAGCGGAGATGACCCATTCGGCCCTCCCCCTTCGATGGCAACATCGATCGAGGACAACCGAAAGGTGCTCTCGGCGGCGGCCGCCCAACATCCCAGCCTCCTCGATCCGGAAGTCACCATTCGAGGAACCGTTGTGAGCATCGAGCACCCGGGATCCCCTCTCACCGGGAGGTTCCTGGCCAGGGACGACTTCAGGAATCACATCGAGCTACTCGAGGGCGCGGATGGCCCGGGCGCGTACATCGACGACGTCCTGGCCGAGCATCTCGATTTGGGTCCTGGTGACGTGCTCACCTTCGCGGCGGGCGGGATAGCAGGGGAGGTGGAGATCCAGGCGGTCTACAAGGGCGTATACGACCAATTGTCCGACCCCTATTGGTGCTCGGTAGAGGACATACTCGCCGTCAACTCGATGGGCGACCTCCCCCCTCCACCGATCCTCGTGGATCCCCTCTACTTTGCCTACGACGAGGACTTGATGACTGCGATATACGCCGGATATGGCCGAAGCGTCGGAACCTGGGCCATTCCCGTCGATCTGGACGGTCTCACGGTCACCACAGCCGGGGAAGTGGCAACTCTGCTCGACGAGATGAACCAGGGAGTCATGACTCCCGAATCCGGGAATCGATTCTTGCCTGGAGGCGGACCGGACGTCCACTCCGACCTTGCTCTGGTGACGGAGAGGGTCCAGGCCCTGACCGATGCATTGCGCACCTCCATCCTCCCCCTCGCCGCGATCGTCCTGCTCGCCGCAGTCGCGCTCATTGGCGGCTCCGGGTCCTACTGGGTGGATCGAAGACGGGTCGAGCTCCAGTACCTGTCCGCCCTGGGCGGCGGTCCCGGCGTGATCTCGATCAAGGCCGCACTCGAGTTCCTGCCGGCGCTTCTGGCCGGGGGAGCCGCTGGTTGGGCGGCGGCCAATCTCCTGATCGGTGTCATCGGGCCGTCGTCCGATGTGGAGTCATCGGCGCGGGTGCTCGCCGTCTGGGTCACCGCCGCCGCCATAATCATTGGCCTGGCGGCCGTCGCCCTCGTAGCTGGGGTCCGAGCCCGCGGCCTCCTCGATCAGAAACCGGTAAAGACGAGAGGGATTCGGTGGCGAATACCCCTGCTCGTCCTGGCGATCGCCGGCGCTCTCCTGGTGCGAGCCGAGATCGGGGACACTGCCGTGAGGGTCGAGGAGAATCAGCTGGTCGGCTCGGTGGACCCGCTCGTCCTCCTCTTGCCCCTGTTTGTGTTCCTGGCAATGGTGCTGCTGGTGGCGGAGCTGGTGATCAGGTTGTTCCCGGCACTCAGGCGGATTGGAGCCCGCGGCCACGCCTCCTACCTGGCCTCGAGGAGGATCATCTCAGCCCCGACTCTCGTGATAGCGCTCATCGCCGGTGCGGCGTTGCCGGTCGCGACACTGATCTACGCGGCGTCATTGACGAGATCCGCCACATCGACCATCGATGCCAAGGGGAAGACGTTCATCGGATCCGATATCTCGACACCGGTGTTTGGGATCATCGACCCGCCGGGTGACATCGCCGACGCATCCACGGTGGTGATCAAGACCGAGCGAGCGGATCTCAACGGAGAGACCGTGGACCTCTTGGCCGTCAACGAGGAGACTTTCGGCAAAGGCGCCTTCTGGGACGAGTCTTTCGCCGATATCCCGCTGGACCAGATTCTGGCCACTCTCCAGGGTGACGCCGTCGGTGGCCCTCTCCCTGCGTTCGTGGCCAACGGAAACCTCGAAAGCGGGACGGTCAAGTCGGCTGCAGGCGATATCGAAGTGGTCGTGGCCGGGTATCTGGACTCGTTCCCCGGGGCGCGGGCCTCACGGCCTCTGCTGATCGTTGACCAGAGACGCTTCCTCGAGGTGGTTGGTGACCCCGAAGGCCATCTTCGGGGGTCGCGGTACCTGATGTGGACCAAGGACCGGACCGAACAGGAGGTGGAGGCAGCCATGGCGAGCGCCGGGATCGGCTACGCCTTCACCGTGGCGGCGACCACGACCCTTGACCAGCTGAAGTTCACTGCGATCGTGTGGACGTTCGACTTCCTCGAGATCTACTCCGCACTCGGTGGGCTCATCGCCATCGGCGGCATCCTCCTATATGTCGACACCCGCCAGCGCCATCGCAACCTCTCCTACGCTCTGGCCCGGCGAATGGGGCTGAGGAGATCGGAGCACCTCATGGCGGGATTCATGGAGATTGCCGGCTTGTCGGTAGTTGGGGTTGGCACCGGTGTCATCGCGGCACAGATCGCGGCCAGAACGCTGTACAGCATCCTCGACGCCGTCCCCGAGACCCCTCCCAGCCCTCGTTGGGTGGGAGCCACCGACCTGACGGTGGCCTGTTTCGTCGCGGCGCTGGTCGTCGGGGGTCTGGCCGCCCTCCTCTCCCAGAGGACGGCAGACAACGCAAATACTTCGGAGTTGTTGCGTCATGGTGAGTGAGCCAACCCTGGTTTGCCAGGAGGTCCGTCGTGGCTATCGCACCGATGGAGAGGTGGTTTGGGCCCTCTGGGATGTCAACGTCGAGGCATATCCGGGGCTCATCACCGTCCTCGCCGGGCCTTCGGGATCGGGCAAGTCGACTCTGCTGCGGGTCATGGCCGGGATCGACCCTCCCGACTCAGGGACGGTTCGGGTTGCATGGAGCGAATTGACAGCGATGAGCGCTCGAGAGCGGCGGAGATTCCGCTCCCAACACATCGGTTTCCTCTTCCAGGATCCCGCCGCCAATCTCCTCTCCTATCTGACCATCCGGGAACACCTCGAGATGACGGCGACGATCAGGCGGGCGAAGGCCGACCTCGAACTACTCGACAGACTCGAGATCGCAGAATTGGCGGACCAACTGCCGGCGACACTGTCCGCAGGTCAGCAACAGAGGGCTGCGCTCGCAGCCGCCCTCATGGGCCGGCCCAATTTGATCCTGGCCGACGAGCCGACCGCCGAGCTGGACACAACCTCGGCTCACCTCGCAGTGGAAGCCCTGAGGCGTCTACGAGACATGGGCGCCACCCTGATCGTGACATCACACGACGCCGAGGTGATCGATGCAGCCGATCGCGTCATACACATCGAGCACGGCACGGTGAGGTCATGACACCCGTTGTCGCACTCTCGTCGATAAGAAAGACCTTTCACCGGGGCCCAACTCAGATCGTCGTCCTCGACGGGCTGGCGGCAACCGTCATGCCCGGCGAGGTGGTCATCGTCAGGGGCAGGTCCGGCTCGGGCAAGACGACGTTGCTCAACATCCTGGCCGGGTGGCAAGAGCCGGATTCAGGCATCGTCGAATGGGGTGTGGCTGATCCGGCATCATGGGATCACGTTGCCGTCGTGCCACAGTCCCTTGGCCTCCTCCCCGAGCTCACTCTCGGAGAGAACATCGGCCTGCCCGGCCGTCTCGCCGACATACCCTCGGACATCGGACAGGTCGCCGAGAAGCTCGAGATTTCCCATCTACTCGACCGATCCGCGGGCGGCGCCTCCCTTGGGGAACAGCAGCGTGCCGCAATCGGCCGGGCCCTCATCCGCCGGCCATCTCTGCTGCTCGCCGACGAGCCGTCCTCACATCAGGATCTCGCCCGACTCGACCTGGTTTGGCGGTTGATCTCGGAAGCCGCCGCGGCCGGGACGGGTGTGATAGCCGCCACCCACGATCCCGATGCGCTTGGATTCGCCGATCGAATCCTCGACCTGACCGAAGGTCGTCTCATCGCGGCTCGATGATTGCGGGCCGTCTCGCCACGATCCAGGCCATTCCTTCAGATTCGCCTTCGACCTCGATGTCGAGATCGCCAAACGCCCCCCTCAACTCACCTTCCGGCACACGGAAGCGGCCCGGGCCGGCACCGACCTCACTGAGCACGGCCACCGCAAGCATCCCTCCCGGTGCGAGCCTGGCCATGATCGAGCCATCCAGCCGCGGATCGCGGAACAGATGGCAGAGGAGAAGATCGACCGGCGGGCCATCGGGGAGCCCGGCATCCAGGTCGTGAACCTCGAACGAGCATCTGCCCTCCAGGCCTTGGAGCTGGGCCAGCCTTCTCGCCAATCCAATCGCAACGGGAGAGACATCGAAACCGCGGTAGCTCAAACCACGACCGGCCAACCAGATCGCGGCCCGGCCCCTGCCACAGGCGAGCTCCAACGCCCGGCCCTCGACGGGAAACAAGCCCTCATAGGGAGCAAAGACAGGCGGTGGCCCGGTTTCCGCCAAGGGCGCCAACCCGGTCTCGGCGTACCGCCGATCCCAGTGCCGCCGATCATCTTCACTCATGGCTCGAGGGGATCCCAAGGATGACGGCATGGGTTCGGGGCCGAATCAGCCTCTCCATTCACCACGCTCCACCAGGACCGTCTTCAGCAGGTCGGGCCGATCGGTAACCAGACCGTCGACACCCAGGTCGAGGAGCTCGATCATCTCGGCCGGATCGTTGATGGTCCAAACATGCACCTGTACACCTTGGGCGTGAGCCGTCTCGACCAACCGCCGATCCACGACGGTGAGACCGCGTCTGGTGCGGGGCAGCTGAAGTGCGCTGGCCTCACCGCTGGGAGCCCGACCGATCCGGGAAGCGGCGTACCAGGCCCTGCTGAGACCCGTCCCGGTCGAGGTCGCCACCCTTCCCCTGGTGACCTCTCTGAACTCGTCAAGCCGGCGGTCGTCGAATGAGCCCACTATCAATCGCTCATGTGCACCCAACCGATCGATCAACTCCCGTAATGGAACGGCCAAACCGGGGGCCTTGAGGTCTGCCACCACTCCGATGTCGGGATAGGTGACCAGTAGCTCTTCCAGGGACGGAATACGCAACCCCTGGCCCCTGAACTCGTGGGAGCGACCGGCGCCGTGCCTGTACCCCGCATCGAGCTCGGCGAGCTCGGCAAACGTGTAATCCGAGACCCGACCGGTCGCGTCCGTCGTTCGATCGACCGTGTCGTCATGCACCAGGACCAGGACGCCGTCGGACGTCTGGTGCAGATCCGTCTCGACATGTCGATAACCCGTGAAAATCGCCCCGGAGAATGCCTCCATGGTGTTCTCCGGCCACAAATAGCGGCTGCCACGATGGGCGATGGGGACGGGCGACGGCCACATCTCGAGTGTCATCGGACACAAAGTAATGGGCCCCGTCGAAACGGGGCCCATCGAATTCCGAATTCGGCAGCGCTACTGGGCGACTCTGTCCTTCAGACCCTTCGATGCCGAGAAGTGTGCGTACTCCTTGGCAGGAATGGTGATCGTTGCCCCGGTTGCAGGGTTACGGCCTTGGCGAGCCGAGCGATGCTTGGTCGAGAAGTTGCCAAACCCTGTGATGTTCACCTTCCGCCCGGCATCCAATTCCACGGCGATGATTCCCTCGCCGGGCTTGGTCGAAAAGATGATGTCGATGATCTCCGAGGCCTTCGCCTTGGAGACGTCTGCCTTTGCGGCGAGCTTGTCCGCCATCTCGGACTTGTTCACGGCCCCTCCTTGTGGGTCGACACTTGGCGCCACTAATGCGACGTTGCAGACAACGATAGGCGAAAGTGCTTTGATTGCTTGGCTTTCTCGGTGGTTAGCCTTCAGATGAGGATGAACATGAGCGTCGACTATTCGCTTGACGGCGACATCGCAACCATCACTCTCAACCGACCAGATCGCTACAACGCGATTGAGGCGTCCCTGAGTGAGGGGCTCATCGAGGCGATGGAGAGGGCAGGGTCGGAGAGCCGCGCCGCCATCCTCACCGGCTCAGGCCGGGCGTTTTGCTCCGGAGCCGATCTCGCCGAGCTGATGACCGACTACGAGAAGGGCGATGGTCCCGATCTCGCCGCCCTTCTCCAAGACGTGTTCCACCCGGCCCTCCGCTCCGTCCTCGAGTGCCGAGTGCCGGTGATCGGGGCGATGAACGGCGTCGCTGCCGGTGCCGGCATGGGTCTCGCTTTTGCATGCGATCTCAGAGTCATGGCCGAGGAGGCCTACTTCACTTCGGCGTTCACCGCGATCGGGCTGGTACCCGATTCCGGGACCACCTGGTGGCTTCCGCACAGCCTCGGTGTGCCCCTGGCGCTGGAGTTGGCACTGACCAATCGGCGGCTCGGAGCCATGGAGGCGAGGGAACGGGGTCTCTGCCTCGCCGTCACCCCCCTCGAGGATCTGATGCGTCGCGCCCATGATCTGGCATCCACCCTCGCAGGGATGGTGCCAGATGCACTGGTCAGCACCCGTCGATTGATTCGACAGGCTGAGGGCAACAGCCTCAGCACGGCGATGGAGGCCGAGCAGTTGGAACAGGGCCGGCTGGGCCGGACAGCAGAGCATCGTGAAGGCGTCATGGCCTTCACGGAGAAGCGAAAGCCAGACTTTCGTGGGGTCAGAGATTGATCACGGTCGAACCAGGAAGATCTCGATCGTGATCTTGCCGCCTTCACCATGCCCGAAAGCGACTCCGATCTCATCGTTGAGCCAGGACAGATCCTCGTTACCGGTCTGGAATGTGATGATCTCACGAGGGTCCGCCGACCGGTCGGGGTTGGCGATCGAAACGCCCGTTCCACGATAAGCGACCGTCTCCCGCTTCTCCCCGATCGCGGCATGGATGTCGAGAGCCATGTTCCCGTCCGATCGAACGGTGGAGTAGTCGACTCCGGTGACGGGCCGCTCACCCTCCCAATGAGGGCCGACGGCGGTGCCCTCGAAGGGGAAGTCGATTCGCATCCCTTCGGGACCGTTGCCAATGACTCTCATGCCGAGATCGGCCGTGATACTGCAGAAAGGCTCCAATGACGGCACCCGTTCTCCTTCGCTCGTGTTCAAGGCGACGCTAGTGCCCCCCTTCGTCGTTGGGGCCTCAGCCGTAGTGCTCCACATAGCGTCGCAGCCACGGGGTGACATGCTCGAGATACTCCTCGGCCTCGCCCATCGGCAGGGTTCTCGCTGCGTAGTTCATCAACATCACCTGTCTCGCCGCGTGAAAGCCGTCGAGTTGCTCATCGTCGACGATCGGCCAGGGGGCGATCTCCTCATAACCCTGCTTGAAGGCGGCCCGGATCTCGTTCCTTCGCTCGCTCGACCGTGACGAGTAGAGGCAAACGGACACGTCCTGGCCGGGCGTGGCCATCATCACGTCTTCGAAGTCGAAGGCGAACAGCCTGCTTCTGACCAGGTGCACGTTCCACTCATGGAGGTCGCCATGGACGACCTGGGGAAAGTCGGCTGCCCACGCCTGCTCGATGACCGCCTCTGAGATCTTCCTCGCCGCGTGAATGGTGTTTCGCCGATAGACGTCGAACAAGTGGTCGAAACGAGCGTCGTCGATGATTATCGGATCCAGCTCGGGATCGTAGTAGAAGACCCGGTCCCATCGGCGCATCCCATCCGGCTTCGGGGGCTGCCAGATCCGGCCATGCTCCTGGAGAGCCGCCGACATCCTGCCCAGGAGCCGGTAGCCGAACGTGCCAGCGCCGTCGGCGAGGGGTTGGCCTGGCATCCATGAGAACAGGACACACGACCTGGTCCGGTCCGAGTCCGGCTCTTGCGCATTCACGATGTAGGCGCCATAACCGGTGGCGATGGGGGAAACGACCTCTATGTCGGTGTCTCGATTCAACGCCACCAGCCATGCAATCTCGTACTCGATGTTGTTACGAGAGTTGCCATGGGGGCTCCCCACCCGCAGAACCCGCTGATGCCCGTCGCTCGAAACGACGCGGTACATCACATTGGAGTGGGTGGCGAGGTGCGTCACCTCGCGGACCTCGAATGGGTAGCGCTCCAGGACCGCATAGGCAAGCGGCAGCAGCTTGGCTGCCTCGTGTCCTATGCGATGAAGATCCATCCCGCCCCCTGAAAGGCCAAATACCGGAGGAACGCGGGTAGCGACCCTCTCTCCGAGGGGTCATTTTGGCCGATCGCGCGGTCAGCCTCCAATGGGTTGATCGGACCCTTTGGTGATGTCGCCGTCGCGTCGTCTCCGATAGCGGTCCCAGAGGGCGAGCATCGATGGCAGGACCAGGACCGAGGCAACCAGGGCCAGCCCGATAGAGAACACCGTTACCTGACCCATCTGGCGGAACGGGACGAGGCTCGACGTGATCAGGACGCCGAACCCCGCCATGGTCGTGAAGGCCGATCCGGCCAGGGCGCCACCGGTGTGGCGCATGGTCGACCTCATCGCATCGTCGCCATCTGCGAACTCGCGCCGGTCTTCCTGGAATCTGCGGGCGATGTGGATAGTGAATGGCACACCTATGCCGATCGCGAGAGCCGCCAGCGTGGCGGTGACCGGGCCGAACGGGATGCCGGCGGCGTACATGAGGCCGTATGTCCACAAGACGACCAGACCCACCGGGGCGATGGTGATGATCCCGAGGAACCAGCGTCGGGATTCGATCGCGAAGCTGATCACGAGAACCAAGGCGGCCACGGCGATGGTTATGAACAGCGACCGGCTCTGGGAAGCCGTGAGCTTGTTCACCACCACGTCGCCAATGATGTTCTGTGATGTCGCCACCGCGGAAGCGCCAGTGTCGCGGATCGGCTGGAATGCCACATCCAAACCGGCCCTGAGATCGGTGACGCTCTCCCCGGCCGTGGTGGTTATGTCCCAGAGCAAGGCGTCGACGCGATCACCGTCGACGTGGATGACGCGGCTCGCCACATCCGGGGCGGATTCGAGTAGAGCCTGATACAGAGGGGTGACGTCGGCTGACTCGGAAACCTTCAGGTCCGGTCCCAACCCGGCTGCCTGTGCCGCGGCCAGCACGGCGGGAGGCGCACTCTCGGGGCCACCGGACAGCATTTGACCGAGGACCGAGATGGGCGATGAGGCGTTCACGAACGGCCCCTGCGCGGTGTCGATCGACTCTACGTCGGGCACATCCACCAGGTCGGCGTTGGCGTCGACGAGGGCGTTGTGAGTCTCGGCGTCGATCGTCCCGCCCTCCGGCGCCTCAACCAACACCTGCGTGGTCTCGCCGAGCCCTCCCCCGAAATCCTCGTTGAGGACGTTCAGGGTCAGCACGTATGGCGAGTCCTCCGGGAGGAAGTCCGTGAATGAGAAGCGCGTGTCCAGCTGGGTGAACCCGAAGTAGCCGAGGCCCCCTAGAAGGAGGGCGACGACGAGCGTGGGGATGGCGGCGTGCTCGGAGAGGATGGCCACCTTCTCCATGATCCGTGGGAGGATCCGGTCGCCATGGCTGTGGAGGGCGGCAACGGGAAGCGTCCCTTTCCGTTCGGCCCGGCGGTCGGCGACCATCCGCAACGCGGGCACGAAGGTGAGCATGAGCAGGAACGCCGCCACGATCCCGACAGCGGACAGGATTCCGAAGTCCTTTAGAGCAGGCACCGGGTTGAAGACATTGGTGAGAAAGCCGATCACCGTCGTCACCGTGGCAAGTACGAGGGCCACGCCGACGGTCCTAACGGCGCCGGTCATGGCCCCGTCCACGGTCGACCCCTCACCGATCTCCTCCCGATAGCGAGAGTTGAGGTGGATGGCATAGTCGACACCCAGCCCGATGAGCAGGATCGGGACGATCTGAGTCGGCGCAGAGAATGCATCCAGCAACCCGGCTCGCTCCAGGAGGTACCCGATGCCTTGCATCCAAACGATGGCCATCAAGATGGTCAGGAGCGTTATGAGCATGTCCGCCACCGACCGTCGAATCGTTGAGAGCCAGCCACCCTCCTTGGGCTTGAGCCAATAAACGAAGAGGAGGATGACCAGGATGACGGCGAAGGCCAGGCCGAACAGCTTGCCGACCTCCTGGGTGAAATCATTGGTGCCGGTGAGGAGCAGTGAGAAGGAGAAGGGAAGGATCTCGAGGTCCGTGTCGATGCCCTTGAGATCGTCTGCCATCGACGTCTCTGCGTCGACTTGGGCGTTGAAGGACTCTTCGGTCGTGCCCGGCGGCGGGTTCAGGAAGACGAGGACCATGCCCGCCTCGGCGGTCACATCGCCGGAATCGAAGTCCTGGGAGACCAAACGGGTCAAGAACGACACTTGCTCCGGGGGAGCGTCGAATTCGCCGTCCCCGTCGATCGCCTCGATGAACATCGCCTTGACCTGGTCATCGGTCATGTCCTCGGGAGACAGGCCTTGGGCGGCAGCCGCCTGCTCGACACTGCTGAGATAGTGGAAGACACCGGGCCGATCGGGCCGATCGGCGATCAGGTCGCCAACGGCGGACGCACGTATCGTATCGACCGTCTCCAGGGCCGTTCTGAAGCCGTCGGCGGTTATGACGTCGCCACCGACGTCCCGGAGGATGACCTGGATCGGTGTCTCCGAGGTGGCGTCTCCAAAGCGGCCCGACACCTTCTCACTCGCATCGATTTCAGGTGCGTCCGGGGCAAAGCCCTCATTCCCGGTTGCCACAGTGACACTGCGGGCGAAAGAGCCGAAGACGCCGGTGAGGACCAGCGCGACGATGATCACGGCCCACGGGGCGCGACGCGCCATGGCCGACAGGGCGTTGACGATTGCCTTCACAGTTGCTCCTGGATCAGCGTGAGAGGATTACACCGTATGGTGCCGTCCCGGGAGAGCCAACCCAAATCGACGTCAATGACGGGCCAGGATGCGGTCGAGGGCGCCGAGAAACGCTTGGTTCTCCTCGTCGGTCCCCAGTGTCACCCGCAGCCACGGGCCCGACATCGGCCTGACGATGACCCCGAGCTCCATCATCTCCCTGGCTGCATCTGAGGCCGGGAAATCCAGTGGGAAGTAGACGAAGTTCGCCTGACTCGCCGAGGTCCGGATCCCCCTCTTGGAAAGGGCCTTTTGCACGTCCAGGCGCGCGGCGGCGTTAGCGTCGACACGCCGCTCCCATTCCTCCATGTCGTCGAGTGATACAGCTGCTGCAACCTGACCCACCTGCGAGACGGTGAACGGAGCCTGCGCCTTGCGGAGGGCAGTGAGAGTCTCCGGGTGACCGACCGCATAGCCAACCCGATGACCGGCCAGACCGTAGATCTTGGAGAACGTCCTCAGGACGACCACATTGTCCCGCTCGACGGCGAGCGGGAGCGCTGTCTGGTATCGGTCATCGGTGACGAAATCGTGGTACGCCTCATCGATCACGACCAGGCAGGATCGAGGCACCCCGTCGACGAATTTCAACAGCTTTCGACCATCGACAATTGTCCCCGTCGGGTTGTTCGGATTGCAGACGAAGACGAGGTTGGTGTCCTGCCGAATCGCAGATGCCATCGCATCGAGGTCGTGGACGTGCCGGCCGTCCAGGGGAACCTCGATCCGCTCCATCATCGCCCAGGCGGCAGCCAGCCGATACATCACGAATGAGGGCCACGCATAGACAGCGCTGGTGCCCGGGCCTCCGCAAGCGAGAGTGATCGTGCTGAGAAGCGCAACGCTTCCGTTGCCGAACAAGAGATTCTCCCGGGCCACGCCGAGATGGCCGGAAAGCTTGGCGGAAAGCTCGGTGAAATCGTTGTCGGGATAGCGATGCGACACGGCGAGGGAGGCGGCGGATGCCTCTGCCACACCAGGGAAAGGGCCATATGGCGTCTCGTTGGAGGCCAGCTTGGCGATCTGATCCACCGGGATGCCGATCTCTACGGAGACTTCCTCGAGCGACCGACCCGGCTCGTATGCTCTTAGGGCGCTGATGTCAGGCCTGAATCGGGGCACGAACAGGAAGATAGCGGGGCTTGGCAGGGTCGATTGGCGACTGCCCAATCTGTGGCAGACTTTGGGCACAGGTTTCGCAATTGCTGATACGGCCAATCGTCCGACTCCGCGGGCGATGGTTCGCATACCATTCGAGGTGACATCGGTGACAACACGCAGGGCTGGTCTCGGTAGGGGATTGGAGGCATTGATCCCAAGCGAGAATGACGTGAACGGCAAGACGGAAGCTCTCCGGATCATCGACCG
This sequence comes from uncultured Acidobacteriota bacterium, assembly GCA_963822895.1. Taxonomy (GTDB): domain Bacteria; phylum Actinomycetota; class Acidimicrobiia; order Spongiisociales; family ZC4RG35; genus JARDZU01. The sequence goes on along the minus strand of CAWGJI010000022.1, from coordinate 39,375 downwards.
AAAGGGGAGCCTGGTCGGTGACGACCCCGGCCTCGACCCCGAGATCTACCAGCAGATGTACCGTCAGATGGTCCTCGCCCGCGAGCTCGACCGTCGCATGCTCGCACTTCAGCGTCAGGGGCGTATCGGGACCTACGCCATGCTCGAGGGTCAGGAGGCGGTCCAGATAGGATCGGCTCTCGCTCTCGAGCCCACCGACTTCGTCTTCCCGTCATATCGTGAGCATGCCGTCCAGGTGAGTCGCGGGCTCCCGATAGAGGTTCTGCTCGCCTACTGGAAGGGCCTCCCCAACTCCCGCTGGGACATGGAGAAGTACCGAACAGGGATCGTCACCGTGCCCATCGCCACACAGCTGCCACATGCTGTCGGGTACTCGTACATGACCAAGCTGAGGGGGGAGGACACCGTAACGGCGGTTTACTTTGGCGATGGCGCCACGTCGGAGGTCGACTTCCACTCCGGGATGAACTTCGCAGGGGTCTGGCAGACCCCGACCGTCTTCATCTGCTCCAACAATCTCTACGCCATCTCCGTCCCGTATCAGAAACAGACGGCTTCGGAGACGATTGCCCAGAAGGCCGGGGCCTATGGCTTCGAGGGCCTCCGTGTGGATGGGATGGATCCCATCGCCATGTACCTGGCCACCCAGCTCGCCGCACGAAGAGCACGCGAGGGACGCGGCCCAACGTTGATCGAGGCCTTGACCTACAGGTATGGCCCACACGCCACCGCCGACGACCCGACTCTCTACCGCACCCGCGAAGAGGAGGCCAAATGGCGGAAGAAGGACCCGATCGAGCGTCTGCGCCGCTTCCTCGAAACGCGTGGCGAGTGGGACGAGGACGCCGGCGCCAAGATCGCCATGGAGGTGACCGATCGGGTAGAAGCCGCAATCACTGAGATCGAAGCCCAGCCGCTACCCGAGCGAGACGACGCCGTCAGAAATGGCTTCCACAAGATCCCGGCCCAGGTGGTCGAGCAGTTGCACGCAATGCAGCGCGCTCACGGCGAAACCGAGACGGTCTTCTCAGAGGGGGAAGTCTGGCAAGTTGGGCGAGATCGGCTGCCCGATGGCCCGACCAGGCCGATGAACATGGCAGAGGCCATCAACAGCGCTCTCGCCGGCGCGATGGCGGACGACCCCTCGGTCGTGGTGTTGGGAGAGGATGTCGGTATCGCCGGCGGCGTCTTCCGGGTCACCGAGGGGCTGCAGAAGACGTTTGGGGACGACCGGGTGATCGACACGCCCCTGAACGAGTCCGGGATCGTGGGCACGGCCGTCGGGATGGCGCTCGCCGGGGCGCGCCCCGTGGCCGAGATCCAGTTCGACGGATTCGTCTATCCGGCCTTCGACCAGATCGTCAGCCATCTGGGACGATTCCGATTCCGGACGAGGGGACAATCGTCGATGCCGGTCGTAGTGCGTTTTCCCAGCGGCGCCGGGATCGGGGCCCATGAGCATCACTGCGATTCTCCTGAGGCATATTTCGTGCACGCACCGGGCCTCGTCGTCATCTGCCCATCAACACCCGTCGATGCCAAGGGACTTCTCACATCGGCATTGCGAGGTGACGACCCCGTCATCTTCCTCGAGCCAAAAGTCCTGTATAGGGCGGGCAAGGAAGACGTCCCGGAAGGAAGCTACAGCCTCCCAATCGGTCGAGCGAAAGTGCGACAGGCGGGCGAGGACCTGACGCTCGTGACCTATGGCGCGATGGTGTCGGTTGCATTGAAGGCGGCCGAACGCGTGGAGGCATCAATCGAGATCGTCGATCTGCGCACGCTGTTTCCCTGGGACCGCGAGACCGTCCTGGAATCGGTGTCGAGAACGGGTCGGCTCTTGTTGGTGCAGGAGCCGCAAGGGGCGGCCGGCGTGGCAGCCGACGTGGCGGCGGTGGTTGCGGAGAAGGCGATGTATGACCTTCAGGGCCCGATCGTGAGAGTCACCGGCTTCGATGTTCCCTGGCCCCAGTTCGCGATCGAGAAGCACGCGCTGATCGACGTCGATCGCGTGGTCGCAGGCATAGAACAGGCCCTGCACAGTTGAGCCCGAGCGAAGCAGTTGCCGTCTTCGGCTCGTCGCAGACCGAGATCGACAGCACCGAATGGGCAGACGCGATGCGAGCCGGGACCCGTCTCGCCGAAGCGGGGTACGGCGTCATCACCGGCGGATACGGTGGCACGATGGAGGCGGTCTCCAAGGGCGCATCTGTGGCCGGCGGGCACGTGATCGGGGTCACGGCGCCAACTCTCTTCCCGGGACGACCTCCATCAAACCCCTACGTCGCCGAGCTGATCGAGGCCGACGGGCTTCTCGATCGCATCGACCTCATGATCAAACGATCACGCGCCGCGCTCGCCCTCCCTGGTTCGATCGGCACGGCCACCGAGCTGTTCGTGGCGTGGAATCTGAATCACATAAGTCGCCGTGGCGGCGTGAACGGTCATCTCCCCACCGCAGCAGTGGGACGTGGATGGCGCGAGATCGGCCGCTCCTTGGTCGAGTTGGCCGGAGCCAGTCCCGCTGACGTGAAGTGGGTGCCGACGGTCGACGACGGTGTCGACTGGGTGATCTCCTCCCTGAGCACGTAGCGCCATTCCCCACACACCGTACGTCGCGATAGGCTCGGGCAACGCATGAGTCACTTGAGAGCAGGGGAAAGCCAGCGTCGTCACAAACTCTCCTCGTGCAAGAAGGGGCGCCATCACTACGGCGACCCCCAGTACATCGGGGCAGGAATCGTGCGTCAGGTTTGCCTCACTTGTGCCACCGTGACGATCGACCTCACCGGCGCCGAAGAGGTGCTCGAAGAGCCCGTGGTCCGGGCCCATCGGTCGATCTGGTCCCTCGGTCAGAGTGAGCAATAGGGCCGACTGCACCTAAGCTGCCAGCCCGTGACACGTGTCATCTCAGCAGCCGGAGGCGTCGTCTTCAGGAAGACCCCCAAAGGGAATCTCAGGCTCCTCGTCGCCCATCGCCCGTCGTACGACGATTGGTCGTTTCCGAAGGGAAAGGCAGATCCCGGAGAGACACCCGAGGAGACCGCGATACGAGAGGTCTTGGAGGAGACCGGCTATCACTGTCGCATCGTCACACCGATGGGAACCACCCGTTATCGCGTGACGGGTGGGATCAAAGAGGTGTCGTGGTTTGCGATGCGCCCACTGCCGGACAGTCCCGGGTTCGAGAAGAATCGCGAGGTGGATCGGATCAAGTGGCTCTCCCGCTCCAAGGCCGCAAAGACGCTCGACTACGAGTTCGACCGAAATCTGATCCAGGAGACGGACCTCAAGAAGCTGTCCCAGACAGGCGTGCTGAGGCTGGTGCGCCACGGCAACGCAGGGAATCGTCAGAAGTGGGACGGGATCGACGAGGACAGGCCACTCACGAAGAGCGGCAAGCGTCAGGCGAAGGCCATCGCCGAGTCCTTGCTGACGGCCGGGATCGAAAGGGTCGTCACCAGCCCCTATCAGAGATGCGTCCAGACAGTGGAGCCGCTCGCGGCGGCCATAGGCGCCGAAATCGAGGTCTCAGACGCCCTGGCGGAAGAGGCCGACATCGACAGGTCCTACGCTCTGGCGGATAGCCTCATCGGAGCCAACGCCGTCCTCTGCTCGCACGGAGACGTCATCCCCGCCCTGGTCAATCGGATGATGTGGGCCGGGCTCGCCCTCAGCTCACGCTTCTTCTGCTCGAAGGCCTCCACCTGGGAGGTGTCGGTCGACGGTGGGAAGTTCACGACCGGTCACTATGTCCCGCCGCCGGAAGTCTGATCAGACGGTCTTGGTGCCCGAGACCCAGTCGGCATAGAGAGCGGCATAGACGCCGCCGCGCTCGAGCAGATCTCCGTGGCGGCCACGCTCGACCAGCCGCCCGTCATCAAAGACCAGGATCTCGTCGGATGCCTCGGCCGTGGCCAGACGGTGGGCGATCGTGATCGAGGTGCGACCCTCGATCAGACGCTCCATCGCGTGTCTCAGCGAGACGTCGAGGGCGGGATCCACCGCCGATGTCGCCTCGTCCAGCACGAGCAGGTCCGGTGACCCGATCCAGGCTCGAACCAGCGCCACCAACTGTCTCTCGCCGGCCGATAGGTTGCCGCCACGCTCCCCGACCCTCGTGTCCAGACCCTCCGGCAAACCTGCGACCCATTCGCCGATCCCCAGCTCGTGGAAGGCGGTCCACACCTCGGCGTCGTCGGCGCCCGGCCTGCCATATCGGACGTTGCCGGAGACCGTGTCGTCGAACAGAAATCCCTCCTGAGGCACGAAGGCGACTCGCTGGCGTAGGTCCGCCTGTCCGATTCGCTTGGCGTTGACGCCACTGATCGAGACCGAGCCGGATGAGGGATCCAGCAATCTCACCAGCAGCTTGGCGAAGGTGGTCTTTCCCGATCCGGTTTCTCCAACGACCGCTATCCTCGCCCCCACGGGTATGTCGACGGTGATGTCGTCGAGCACGTCCGGGCCGGTGTCATAGGCAAAGTTGACATCCTTGAACTGGACACTGAGACCCCCAGGTCTGAGCGTCTCGGGCTCGGTCGGGTCGGGCATCTCCACTTCGCTGTCGAGCACACCGAGTATCCGACGCAGCCCGGATGCTGCGCTCTGCGCGAAATCCAGCGTCTCCACGACTATCTGAAGCGGCTCGATGAGCAGATTGGTGAGAAACAGGAAGGCGATGAGAGTCCCTGCGGTCATGCCCTGGCTGCTGCCGATGAGAATCCCGGCCACAACGATGGCGGCGGTCAGAGTCCCGGCGAAGATCTCCGCAGACGAGAACAAGACGTTGCCGAATCGAGACGTCCGGAACTCGGTCCAGAACCTTCGTTCCAGAGCATCGGCCACTTTCACGGTGGTCGAGCTCTCAATACCGTATGCGCGCACCACGGGGATGGCGCTTATCGACTCTCCCAGAATCCCGAGTGAGCGTCCCACCTCACCCCTGACCCGGTCGTAGTTGCGAGCCAGCACATTCTGAAACCAACGCATCACCATTAGATAGAGCAGGACGCCGACGACGGCCACCAGGGCAAGACGCCACTGGTAGACGAGCATGGCGACGAGGGCGAGCAACACCTGGCTGGTGGCGATCACGAGCCCAACGCCACCCCATTCCATGAACTCTTGAAGCGTGGTCACGTCGGAGGTGACGCGGGAGACCAGGTCCCCACGGCGGTCTGCCTCGACATGCAGAACCGACCTCTTGAGCAGATGCCTGAAGGTCATGGTGCGCAGATTCGACAACCCGGTCGACGATGATCGGATGAGCCTCAACACCGACGCCCGGGCCACGATCACACCAATGGTCAAGGCCACCAGGGCGGCGCCGGCCTTGATCGATACCCCGGTCATGTTGACTCGATCCCGGCCGAGGATGTCGTCGTCCACGATCTTCTGGATGACGATCGGAGTCACCACCGTGATCATTTGACCGATGGTCGCCATGATCAGTGTCAGCCTGAGACCGTGTCTCAGTGCTGGGGCCAGGTGCATCGCACGTCTCAAAACCCTCCCGGTGGCGCGCTCGCCGGTCATTGGCCCTCTCCCGCCAGCCGTCTGGCATCTTCCTCGTAGGCCTGGACCAGACGGGCATACCCCGGGGTCGTGCTCAGAAGGTCATCATGCCCGCCATGGGCCAGCACCCGCCCCTCGTCGACATAGACGACCTCGTCGGCCAGCCGGATCGACGCCGGGCGGTAGGCGACGACAACGATGGTCGAGGGGAGGGCTGCTCCCTTGAGACTGCGAAGGATCTCTGCCTCCACCGAAGGGTCCACAGCCGAGGTCGCATCGTCGAGGATGAGCAAACGGGGCTTGCGGATGAGTGCCCTCGCCAACGCGATTCGCTGGCGCTGGCCACCCGACAAGGTCGTCCCACGCTCACCGAGCTCTGTCTCATAGCCGTGGGTGAGCTGGGCGATGAACGAATCTGCTCCCGCCAGCTTCGCAGCTGCGACGACCTCGGCGGTCGAGTAGTCCTCTCCGAGGGTGATATTGCCGGCCACCGTGTCATCGAAGAGGAAGGCGCTCTGAGCCACGTATGAGACTTCTTTGGGAAGCTCGGAGCCGGCGAAAGACCTCAGATCGGCTCCGTCCAGCTCGATCGTTCCCGACTCCGGGTCCCACAGCCGGGCCAGGAGGAGACTGAGTGTCGACTTCCCCGAAGCCGTTGGGCCGACGACTGCCAAGGTCGTCCCGGCTGTCAGATGGAGCTCGAGATGTTCGAACACCCTCGCCCCGCTGTCGTACGAGAAACCCACCGTGTCTCCGCTCACAGGAGCCGGCCCGCCGGCGGATCGCGCCGTTTCCTCGCCGTAGACCATGTGATCGTCGGCATCGAAGACATCCTGCACACGCCGCCACCCGGCCAAACTCCCGGCGAGGTCCCACAGCACGAAGCCGATCAATTGCACCGGAAACGCGAGGAGTGCCAGAAGGTAGGAGACGGTGACGAGGTCGCCGGCTGTGACGGCGCCGACCCCCACCCGGGTGGCCCCGACCACCAGGAGCGAGATGATCATGACTTGTGGCAGCACCCGGATAACGGCTTGATAGGAAGCCCAGGTCGAATTGACTCGGATGAGACGATCCCTCACCTGATCCGAAACGACACCGAAGCGATCGGAGACGTAGTCCTCGCGACCGAGCGACTTCACGGTGAGCGCCCCGTCGAAGGACTCATGTGCCACGGCTGAGACCGCGCCACGGGAAACCTGGACCTCTTCCCACAACCCGTAGGTGATCCAGCTCCCCCGTATGTCGACCACCAACACCACGAGGAGGCCGATGACCGCCCCCACACCCAGCCACGGGTCGATTGCCGTGATCATGACGACCGTGCCGAATAGCAGCAGGGTCACACCAGTCGCATACGGAAGCGGGCCAAGCACCCCCGTGCCCTGGTCGACGTCGGACTCGGCCACCGCCAGCAAGTCGCCAATGGCCTGACGATTGAACCACGACATCCTCAGTGAGAGCTGATGTGCCAGCAACTCGTTGCGGACATCCTGACGGGTGCGGAGTTGGAGCCACCCAGCGGCGGTGCGTCGGAGGACGATGCCCCCTGCCTTGATCACAGACACGGCCAGGATCAAGGCGGCCGACTTCCAGAGGAGATCATCGACCTCGACGTGCCGATCGAGCGCGGGGATGATCAGCGTGTCCGTCACCCAGCCAATGACCTTTGCCGAGCCGATGATCGCCCCGGCGTAAACGGCCGCCCCGGACACGGCAAGCCAGAAGGCGGCAGGATGCCCCTTCACGAATCGCCATATCAGGCGGGTCCCGTCGCGCAGGACAGACCACGGAGTCATTTGCTGGGAATACATGAGAGCGAGACGCTAGAACTTCAAGCTTGGTTCAAGTCAAGCCCGGATCCGGCGACGAGGCGGAAGCCTAAGCCGATCTGGGCCCCAAAGTCGCCGAATTGAGGACACTCGAGGGCAACTGCATATATTGCTGGCCCATGGAGATCGAGAAGGGCCAATTCTTCATCGGTCTCGAGCCCGAGAGCCGACAACCAATCCTCCTAGACGGCTCCGACTTCACCACACATGGAGTCATCGTGGGCATGACCGGATCGGGCAAGACAGGTCTCGGGATCGGGATCCTGGAAGAGGCGTTGCTCAGCGATACCCCCTGTCTCATCATCGACCCCAAGGGTGACATGGGAAATCTCCTTCTCGATTTCCCTGACCTTCGAGCCGACGACTTCCGGCCTTGGATCGACGAGGCGGCGGCCGAGAAGGACGGCAAGACGCCCGACTCAGTCGCCGAGGAGACGGCTCGCATGTGGGAAGGGGGACTGTCGGAGATCGGCATCGGCCCCCAGAGGATGCGTCAGCTCGGAGACAACTCCGATATGACCATCTACACACCCGGATCGTCGGCAGGTGTGCCCCTCGACGTGCTCGGCAGCATGAGCGCGCCGAGCCTCGACTGGGAGTCGAATGCCGAAATCATGCGTGACGAGATCGAAGGCCTCGTTTCGTCTCTCCTGGTGATGGCCGGAATCGAGTCGGATCCCGTCTCCGGCCCCGAGCACATATTGCTGGCCAACATCGTCGAGGCCCGCTGGCGAGAGGGCAAGGACCTAGACCTCGCAACCTTGATCGGTCAGATCCCCAAGCCGCCGTTTCGAAAGCTGGGTGTCTTCGAGATCGATGCCTTCTTCCCTCCGAAGGAGCGCATGAGTCTCGCCCTCAAGCTGAATGGGCTGCTTGCCTCGCCTTCGTTTGCAGGTTGGATGGAGGGACGGCCCCTCGACATCGAGGACCTACTCATCGGAGGGGAGAAGACCAAGGCTGCGATCGTGTACCTGGCCCATCTCTCAGACTCCGAGCGCCAATTCATGGTCACCCTGCTGCTCTCCAAGCTGGTCACGTGGATGCGCGGCCAGCCCGGCACCTCGAACCTTCGGGTGCTGGTCTACATGGATGAGGTATTCGGGTTCGTCCCGCCGACAGCTGAGCCGCCCTCGAAGAAGCCCATACTCACCATCCTCAAACAGGCGAGGGCCCATGGCGTCGGAATGATCCTCTCCACCCAGAACCCGGTGGATCTGGATTACAAGGCGATGTCAAACGCCGGAACTTGGATGGTGGGCCGGCTTCAAACCGAGAACGACAAGAAGCGAATCCTCGAAGGCCTCGCCGACGTGGGAGGAGCGGTAGACGTGAGCCTCCTCGACCGGCTCATCTCGGATCTGCGCAAACGCAGGTTCGTCCTGCACTCGACACACGAGTCCGAGCCCACGGTCTTCGACACGCGATGGGCGATGTCCTATCTGGCGGGTCCCCTGACCAGAGAGCAGGTCTCCTCGCTAATGGAGGAAAAGAAGGCAGAAATGCCGGTCGAGCCCACGGCGAAAGACGATGGCGAGGTTCGGGCACCACTCGACGGAGCAGACCCCGGCGGCGTTCCTGTGATGCCGGAGGTCGCCGACTCGGTGGGAGTGGCATTCATGGATCCGGCCGCTCCGTGGCGGATCGAGGTCGGTGCCGATCCGGATTCCGGCCGGCTGGTACCGGCGGCGGCCGCCACCGTTGACCTTCTCTACGACGACACCACCGCCCACATCAATCACCAGGAGACTTTCGAGGCGATCATTTTTCCCCTCGGGCCGACGCTCGACACGGCGGCGGTCAGGGCCGTCGATCACGACCCTCGTGACTTCACCACCGACGCCCCGAGCGGGAAAGTCTTCGTCATGAGCGACGCGAGCATCGAGAACAAGGCCTACTGGGCGCATTTGTCCAGCGAGCTCAGGGATTGGCTCGTCTCCCGCAAGAAGACAGTGATATTTCGAAACGTCGGGCTGAAGCTGTTCTCCAGGGTCGGTGAGAGCCGGGAAGAGTTCGTCGATCGGTGTCGTCGAGAAGCGGGAGACCGCACGGATGAAGCGATGGCCAAATTGAAAGACAAGTACCAGACGAGGATCGACCGGGCGCGTCAGGCTCTGTCCAAGGCCGAGACCCGGGCGAGAGAGCTGGAGGTGGAGGCGAGCTCACGTCAGCAGAGCGAGCTGTTGGAGGGGGCCGGCGACATCCTCGGGGCTTTCCTCGGTGGCAAGAAGGGGTCCACGGCACTGGGTCAGGCGGCCAAGCGCCGAGCCGCCAGCCAGAAGGCCTCGGAGAGGGCGGAGTTGGCCAAACAGGCGGTCAGCGACGACGAGGAGGAAATGAGGGACCTCGAGGAGAAGATGACGAGCGAGCTGGCCGCCCTCAGCGATCAACATGCCGACCTGGCTGACTCCATCGAAGAGATGGAAATCCCACTCGAGAAGAGCGATGTGAAGGTGAGGGAGTTGAAACTCGTCTGGCTGCCGATCCCCGGGGACGGCTAGACGGTGTCGACGAGAGCCTTGAGCAGGTCCCTAACGGATACCACGCCGAGGAGAGTCTCGTCGTCGCCGACCACAGGCAGGTGGCGATAGCCAGACTCGGTGATCCAGGCGGCGGCGTCCCATACATCGAGGTCCGGATCGAAGGTATCCGGCTCGCCACTCATGATCTCGGACACGGCGCTGTTGGGGTCGAGTCTCGAGGCCATGGCGCGCCTCAGGTCACGTTCGGTCACGACGCCGACGAGTGTCATGCCCTCGACCACCGCCAGCGACCCGAGGTCCGAGTCTTCCATGGCTATGGCTGCATCGACGAGCGTGGTATCCGGCCCACACACGTGTGGAGCCCCCTCAACCAGATCGCCGAGCCTCATCCGGGGGAGACTACGGGGTTCAGACCAGGTCGGCTTCGCGAATGCCGAATGAAGGATGACGAAGACGGCAGAGGGCCAGCTTCTCCAGTTGCCGAATGCGCTCGCGGGTCAGATTGAACTCGTCCCCGATCTCCTCGAGTGTTCGAGGCACACCGTCGTAGAAGCCATAGCGAAGAGCGAGGATGCGGCCCTCACGCTCGGGGAGGCGCTCTATCGAGATGCGGAGTGAGTTGGCGACATCCATCTCTTCTGTCATCTGAACCGGGTCGGCTGCGTCCTCGTCCTCGATGAAGTCCCCCAGCTGGGCTCCGTCCTCCCCGATGGGCTGCTCGAGGGACACGGTGTCGGCCACGCTCAGGGCGAGCTCCACCTTGTCCGGTGTGACCCCGGCCTCCTCGGCAATCTCTTCGGGACGCGGATCGCGGCCCAACTCGGCTTTGAGCGATGCCTGGGCGGCGCGAACCGCGGCGAGGGTGTCGTGAAGGTGGACCGGGATTCGGACGGTCCTGGACTTGTCGGCGATGGCCCTGGTTATGGCCTGGCGTATCCACCAGGTCGCATAGGTGGAGAACTTGAAGCCCTTTCTCCAGTCGAACTTCTCGACGGCGCGAATCAGACCCAGGTTTCCTTCCTGGATCAGGTCGAGGAAGTCGATTCCAGAAGTGTTGGCGTAACGTCGGGCGTTCGCCACCACCAAACGGAGGTTGGCGGTGAGGAAGTCGTCCTTGGCTTGCGCACCCCGACGGGCGAGACGACGGAGCTCCATCTCCTCGCGCTTGCCCGAGTACTCACCCTTCTCCAGCTTCTCGGCGGCATCTTCCCCGCCTTCGATCTTCTGTGCGAGCTCCACTTCCTGCTCGGCCGTGAGCAGGTCGTACTCGCCGATCGCGGTCAGATATTGGGAAACGAGGTCCGTGGTGAGACGCCCGCGCTCATCGGTCAGCTTGGAATGAAGCCGGATGCGGGGCTTGTCGGTTTTGTCGGTACGCGTTTCAACAGCAGCCATCTAGATCAAGTCCTCCTGGGGCCCGTTGGGCTGGGGATCGGAAATCCCCGAACGTCCAACTATGACAGAAGAGCGGTGGTTTGTGAACCCCCCTCTTTTCCAAAGTATTCGACGAACTCGGTGCCCATGGTGGTTCCCACCGTTCACTCTACTCGCCGCTTGGAAATGGCATACCCGGAACTTTCTCCCAGGTGATGCCTCACGAAAAGCAACCGGAAACGACCGATGTTTGTTCCCAGACGCACCGTTTCCCATCATTGAGGGGCGGATGGCTCCTTGCCACTTCTCGCCTCCTCGATGGATCGGTTCGAGATGCCAGAGGCCGAGGTGAGACGGGCGAAGGCCGACCCCAGCCTGGTTGCCATGAGACTCCTGGTCGTTCAGCTGGCCAAACGCGCCGCCGTCAGGAAGATCCTCGGATCTGGGTAGTCCTCGCAGTAGTTGTAGGCGTAGGCGACACGGATCGTCCCGTTGGGATCCACGAGGAACTCACCCGACTGCATCCACGGGTCGTCGACGAGCGGCCGGCCCTGAGCTCGTCTCTCCTCCTGGAATTCGATCCCCGACTCCTCGCTGAGTGAGCAGTACTCCTCGGGAGCGTCGTAGAGCACCTGCTCCACCGACCAATGGCCGAGACCGAATGCTCGGTGGGCGGCATATCCAGCGTCGGCCAGCATCTGTGCCGGCACGCCGTACTTCTCGGCGTAGACGGCAACGCGCTCCGGCTCGCCTGGGGCCACGATCACCACGTTGATGCCGGCCTCCTGATAGGCCGATATCTCGTCGCGCAAGCGTCTTGCCCGCTCGTGGCCGCACCCGCAACCGAGGTGTCTCCACAGCAGGATCAACGCCGGTGCATCCTCCCAGGTGGAGGCGAGCGACACCTCGGAGCCGTCAAGGTCGAGGAGCGTTGCGTCTGGTCCCGGATCGCCCCGGCGGAGGGGGCTCCCTTCGATGGTCGGGCCGGTAAGCCATCGCTGCATCCAACGATTCTCAGCCGAGAGATAAAGCGCCTGTATGTCCCTATCGGTCATGCCACCTCCCTTTCGAGCCTAGTGCCGAGTCACGTCACCATTGCTCCGAGGGCGAGGACCCAGAGCAGGTTCTCGAGGAGGAGAGCGCGCCGCAACTGCGGCTCGCTCGCGGCGGCCGTGGTTGCGTCACCCTCGGTGAGGCCCGCTTCGATCCGATTCCAGGCGGGTCGGGCCAAAGCGGCGCCGATAACGAACATGGCAAGGGCGGCGCCGAGCCCGAGATAGATCCGGACCGGAGCGTCGGCAAACCCCCAGACCAGATAGATCAACCCGAGACCGCTTGCCACAGTGAGCAGGCCGGCCACCTGACCCAGGCGCTCTGCCCTCTTGATCCGGCCGATGAAGAGCTCGGTCCCTTCCCCGATATGACGTACCGAGTCACGCATGTCGCGTGGAATGAGCAGTTTGTGACCGAACCAGGCCGCCGCCACCAAGATGTGAAAGATCTTCAGTGTGACGACCATGTCCGCAAACTAGCGGTGCCGGCCGCCCTGAACCCGGCGAACGGTTGTGGACACAGCACTACCGTCGGAAGAGATGCCCAACCAGCTGGCAAACGCCACCTCTCCGTATCTGCTCCAGCACAAGGACAATCCGGTCGACTGGCATCAATGGGGGGACGAGGCGTTCGCCGAAGCGGCCATGCGTGAAGTTCCGGTCCTCCTCAGTGTCGGCTACTCGGCGTGTCATTGGTGCCACGTCATGGCCCATGAGTCCTTCGAGGACCCCGACACGGCCCAGCTGATGAACCGCCTATTCGTGAACGTGAAGGTCGATCGTGAAGAGAGACCCGATGTCGACTCCGTGTACATGGAGGCGGTCCAGGCGATGACCGGCCGAGGGGGCTGGCCGATGACGGTGTGGCTGACACCCGACGGGACCCCTTTCTACGCAGGGACGTATTTCCCCCGCGACGAGGGCCGGGGCATGCCTTCCTTCACCAGTGTCATGGCGGCCGTGTCCGAGGCGTGGGAGAACCGGCGCGACGAGGTGCTGGGCCAATCCGCTCGACTCATGGGCGCAATCCAAGGTGCGATACCGGTCCGGGACGATCTGCCCGGTCAGGAGGTCCTTGCGAAATCGCACTTCCAGACCGTGCAGAGCTTCGACCCCATCAATGGCGGTTTCGGGGCTGCTCCCAAGTTCCCCCAGGAGCCCCTCTTGGAGCTGCTCCTCCGGACCCGTGGTGAGCCATGGGCGGAGAAGGCCGACGAGATGGTCGGCCTCACATTGCTCCGCATGGCCGACGGCGGCATCCATGACCATCTCGGCGGTGGATTCGCCCGCTATTCGGTCGACGATCGCTGGCTCGTCCCCCACTTCGAGAAGATGCTCTACGACAACGCCCAGCTGGCCCGCATCTACCTCTGGGCGGGGATCGAGCTCCGATTGCCTCGATTCCTGGACGTCGCCCGCAGCACGCTCGGCTACTTGCTCAACGACCTGCATGGGACCGGGGGTGGGTTCTTATCGGCCGAGGACGCCGACTCAGAAGGTGTCGAGGGGAAGTTCTATGTGTGGTCCCGATCCGAGATCGACGAGGTTCTCGGCGAGGGTGAAGGGAAGGTGGCTGCCGATTTCTTCGGAATCACTGCCGCCGGCAACTTCGAGGGCCAGAACATCCTCCACCGGGCGACGGGGCGCGCCTGGGATGATCGGATCGAGTCGATTCGCCGCCGTCTGCTGGAACATCGCAATCAGCGAGTGCGACCTGGTCTCGACGACAAGGTGATCGCCTCGTGGAATGGCCTGGCGATTCGAGCGCTGGCCGAGGCGGGAGCGGCTCTCGACGAGCCCGCGTATGTGGAGGCGGCCATCGACTGCGCCGAATTCATCACCATGGAGATGACCGACAAGGGGATCCTCCAGAGATCGTGGCGCGACGGGATCAGCTCCGGGCCCGGGTTTCTCGAGGACCACGCCTCAATGGCTCTCGGTCTCTTCTCGCTGCACGCCGCCACAGCCGACAAGACCTGGCTGGATTCGGCGGCCGGGCTCGTCGACGCCATGAGCGGACGCTTCGCCGACCCGGACGGGGGCTTCTTCGACACTGCCGCAGACACGACCCTGATAAAGCGACCGAAGAGCCAAACCGACAACCCCCTGCCCTCAGGCAACGCCATGGCGGCCGAAGCCCTCCTCGCCATGTACGCCCATACCGGAGACGCCCGCTGGCTCGACGACTCTCTGGGGACTCTGCGGGCGGCCGGGCTCCTCATGGAGCGATATCCGTCGATGGTCGCCCACCATCTGTCCGCTCTCCATGCTCATCACACCATGCGTGAGCTGGCCATCATCGGGCCTGGATGGGCCGAGATGGCGACGGTCTACTGGAGCCGATTCAGACCGGGCACGTTCATGTTCGCCTCTCCCCAAATGTCGGAAGAGATACCACTGCTGGCAAGCCGAGGCCGACCCGTCGAGACACAGGCGTTCTTGTGTCGCTCACAAGTGTGCGATCTTCCGGCAACCAATCCCCAGCAGTTGGAAGCCCAGCTGTCGGAGGCGTCGAACTTGAAGTTCACTTGAAGTATCGCCACGAAGACTCATAGACTCGGAGCATGGAGAGTCTCACAATCGGTGAGTTGGCCGACAGGGCCGGCGTCGCCACTTCTGCCCTTCGCTTCTACGAGAGCAAGGGCCTGATCGAATCGGAGCGAACCAGCGGGAACCAGCGCCGATACCCGAGAGCGACCTTGCGAAGAGTCTCGTTGATCAGGGCCGCCCAGGAAGTCGGGCTGTCCCTCAGCGAGGTGGCGGCCGCACTCGAGACTCTTCCCCACGACCGCACCCCGACCAAGAGGGATTGGGAGCGACTCTCCCGCTCATGGAGGGAGCACCTGGATCGTCAGATAGCCGAGCTCGAGAACCTGAGAGACGAGTTGACAGACTGCATCGGATGTGGCTGTCTCTCCCTCAAGTCCTGCGCCATCTTCAACCCTTCCGACGCCGCCGCCGCCGGGGGATCCGGGCCCAGGTACCTGCTCGGTGACGAACGGGTCGGTCAAGCCGGCTGAGCCACGTCCACCGGCTTCTGCAATGCGTCGGCAGAGGCGAGCACATAGGTGATCCAGAGGGCGTCGGCCAGCAGGAGATGGACCAACTGCATCCACACCGGCACGCCGAGAGCGATGTTGAGTGAGCCTGACAGCAGCATCAGACCCACCATGACCGGTAGGAGACGGGCCGCCCTGGGACGGGGCGATCGAGACTTGCCGGAGACGTACCAGCCGATCGACGCGGCGAGCACGGCCAGGATGGGATGGATCACCCGAAGATCGGTGAGGAAGTGCGCCGGATGTGACACCATGGCAGACTGTCCGTCCTTGGGGAACAACGTGTCGGCGAGAGCGGTGACCGCACCGCTGGCGGCGAGGAGAACGATGGCAAGGCCTCCAAGACCGACCCACTTGCGTATCGAAGGGTGGGCTCTCGGTGCCAGCCGTCGGCCCCCGGAGAGCCAAAAGGCGGTGAGGGTGAGCGAGGCGAGCAAGAACAGGGTGTTGACCAGATGGAGGGGCACCGCCACCACCCGCGCCACCGAGGCATCCTCGGCCACCCACTCGGCCAGGACGATCATGGCCCCGATGAGGGCTTCGCCGACGATCGAGATCACCGCCAGCCCCGCTCCGAGCCGGGCTGGAGCGCCCTTGTCGACATAGCGCCAAACCAGGACACCGAGCAGGATCACCAGCACCAACCCGACTCCGCTCGCGGCACGGTGGAGGTATTCGACTGCCGTCGCCCCCTCGAGGTTCGGAACCACCTGTCCCTGGCACGTCGGCCACGATCTGCCACAGCCGGCACCTGACCCGGTCGAACGGACCCTGGCGCCTAGGAGGATCACCAAGACGTTGAAGACGAGGGTGAACCAGGCGTATCCGGCGAGACGTCTCACCGTTCAGAGGTTAGGACCCGACGCGGGGCCCGTCAGCCCGGAGGATCCGCCTGATGCTGCGTTAGCCTCCACGCCCCATGGACATCCACGAAAACGTGCTGGCCGCGATCGGCGACACCCCGCTCATCCGACTCGGGCGTGTCCATCCACCGGGGAACCTGGTAGCCAAGATCGAGTCCATGAACCCTGGCGGCTCGATCAAAGAGCGCATCGCAGTGGCGATGATCGACGCCGCCGAGCGTGACGGGCTTCTGCGTCCGGGCGGGACGATCGTCGAGCCCACGTCGGGAAACACCGGAGTCGGCCTGGCCATGGTCGGCGCCGTCCGTGGCTACCGGGTCATCTGCCCGGTCCCCGACAAGGTCTCGAAGGAGAAGCGGGACCTCCTGCGCGCATATGGCGTGGAGGTGATCGTCACCCCGACCGACCTCCTACCCGAGCATCCCGATTCGTATTACGGGGTGGCACGACGACTGGCCGAGGAGATCGAGGGAGCGTTCCACCCAGATCAGTACTCCAATCCCGCCAACCCTTTGGCGCACTATCAGACCACCGGGCCCGAGATCTGGGAGCAAACCGAGGGTGCGATAGACGTTCTGGTGGTTGGCGTCGGAACGGGGGGAACCGTTTCAGGGGCTGCCCGCTTTCTCAAGGAGAGAAAACCCGGGATTCAGGTCGTCGGAGCCGACCCCGAAGGCTCGATCTACACCGCCGGCCGGGAGGGCGACATCCATCAGTACTCGGTGGAAGGGGTCGGGGAGGACTTCTATCCCGAGACCGTGGACCTCGATCTCATCGACCGATGGGTGCAGGTCGGCGACGGGCCCTCGTTTGCCATGACCCGGCGTCTCGCACGCACCGAGGGCATCCTCGTCGGAGGGTCCGGCGGGATGGCCGCCCAGGCCGCCTTGAAGGTCGCCGAGGAAGATCATCGGGCTTTGGTAGTCGTCATCCTCCCCGACTCGGGTCGCGGATATCTGTCCAAGGTGTTCAACGACGAGTGGATGGCGGAGCAGGGATTCGCGACGTAGAAAGCCCCCGGCCGAATCGGCCGGGGGCTTTCAACTAAACGACGACTTTGGCGTTTCTTCGACGACACGCCGCCACGGGTGGACGAAGTCCGTGGTAGCCAGAGCCGGGTGGTCCGAGTTTGGAGTCGCCACCGGTCCCGAGGGACGAGCAGCGCACGCGGTCAGCGCCGCTCAGCGCTCGACCACCTCCAGAGTCCAAAGACTTTCATACAACCTAGGACCACCTCCTTTCTCTGGTAGGGGCAGTCTGGCACATCTCGGGCCACAGTTGGAACAGATTTCCCGCAAAGAGCCCCGACTGTGTCAGCGACCGCGGAAGACATCCGGTGGGATCGGATCCTGCTCTCGTCGCCGGGCACCGAGCCCCGACAGGTATTGGTTGGGGAAGGGGAAGTCGGCATAGCCGAGATCTATCGCCGCGTTGAGGGTCCAGTAGGGATCCACGAGGTGGGGCCGGGCGAGCACACACAGGTCCGCCCTGCCCGCCACGAGGATGTTGTGGACGTCATCGATGCTCGACACGGCGCCGACCGTCATCGTGGAGATGCCCACCTCGGAGCGGATTCGGTCCGAGTAGGGGGTCTGATACAGACGCCCATATTCCGGTCGCGCCTCGATGGACGTCTGTCCTGTCGAGACATCGATCAGGTCGCATCCCCGGTCCTTCAACTCGCCGGCCAGGATGACGGCGTCGTCTTCGTCGAAACCTCCCTCGACCCAGTCGGTGGCCGAGATCCGGACCGAGATCGGCTTCTCATCGGGCCACGCCTCCCTCACGGCGGAGAAGACCTCGAGGGGATACCTCATCCTGTTCTCCAACGAGCCGCCGTACTCGTCGGTCCTCCGATTGGCCAGAGGCGTGAGGAAGCTGGAGAGCAGGTAGCCGTGGGCGTAGTGCAACTCGAGAAGGTCGAATCCGGCCCGATCGCCCATCCTCGCCGAGCGAACATGCTGGTCGCGAATAACATCCATGTCATGGCGTGACATCTCACGCGGCACCTGACTGTCGGGCCGGTACCGGATCGGAGACGGTCCGATGATCTCCCAGTTTCCACTATCCAGCGGTGCGGTGTCGTCCACCCACATCAGCTTGGTCGACCCCTTAGGCCCGGAATGACCTATCTGAAGACCCATCTTCGCCCTGGTTTGCGCATGTGCGAACTCAACGATCCTCGCCCATGAGACGGCTTGTTCCTCGTCCCAGATCCCGGTGCACCCCGGGCTGATCCGCCCTTGAGGGGAGATACAGGTCATCTCGGTCATCACCAGCCCCGCCCCACCCACTGCCCGGCTGCCGAGATGGACCAGATGCCACTCGTTGGGCATCCCGTCGACCGCCGAGTACTGGTCCATCGGCGAGACGACGATCCGGTTCTCGAGGACGAGGTCTCTGATCTTGAACTGATGGAACATGGGGGGGACCGACGAATCGACGGGTGAGGGGGACCCATGCTCCGAGGCGGCGTACCAGCGGTCGACTTCGGACATGTATTCGGGGTCGCGAACTCGAAGGTTGTCATACGTGATGCGCTGACTGCGGGTGAGCAGGCTGAAGACGAATTGCCCGGGATCCATGTCCCGATAGCGATCGACCCCCTCGAACCAACGCAAGCTGGCCTTGGCGGCACGTTGAAGACTCTCGACTTCGGGGCGGCGGGCCTTCTCGTAGCTCTCCAGCGCAACGGTGAGGTCCGAGCTGGCCGCGATCGCCCCGGCGAGGGCGATGGCGTCCTCCATGGCCAGCTTGGTCCCGGACCCGACCGAGAAGTGGGCGGTGTGGATGGCATCACCCACCAGGACCACCTTTCCGGCATGCCAGCTGCCGCAGGTGACGGTCGGGAATTGGAGCCACTTGGAATTGTTGCCCACGAGGCCCCGGCCATCGAGATGCCTGGCAAACAGGTCCTCGCATCGACGCAATGCCAATTCATCGCTCACCCCAGGCGGGAAGACCTCGTCCTCGGTCCGATCGAGCTCCAGGCTTCTCCAGGTTTCCGGTGGCATCTCGACGATGAAGGTGCTCCCTTCAGGCCCGTAGGGGTAGACATGGGCCCAAACCATCCCGTGTGGAGTGTCCTCGAAGATGAAGTTGAAACGATCGAACACCTTGGGCGTCCCGAACCAGATGTACTTGTTGACCCTCAAGTCGATGTGAGGGTCGAATTGGTCCTCCATCTGGCGGCGAACGGTGCTGTTGGCTCCGTCGGCACCGACCAACAGGTCGGTGCGATCGAGGTTGCCCGTGGAGCTCACTTCGGATTTGAAGCGCAGATCGACACCGAGCTCCAGGGCGCGGTCGGTCAGTATCTCCAGCAGGCGCCTGCGACTCGAGGCGGCAAACCCGTGACCACCAGACACGATCGATCGGCCGTCGGGATGATGCACCACGATGTCGCCCCAGTGTCGGAAACTGTCGACCAGGGCTTGGTAGGAGGGCTCATCGGCACGCTCGAAATTGTCCAAGGTCTCGTCGCTGAACACCACCCCAAACCCGTAGGCATCATGGGGCAGGTTTCTCTCATGGATGGTGATCGAGTGTCGGGAGTCTGCCTTCTTCAGCAGGATCCCCAGATAGAGCCCACCAGGGCCGCCACCGACGACCGTGATGTCCAATGGCTCGGTTCTCATGTTGGCGGAGGCCAACGCTAGTGGGCAGCTCTCACAGGTTCAGTGTGGAGACGAATGAGTCCCACCAGCTGCCCAGGGCATCGAGACCCCTGATCAGTGCCAGGGCAAAGAGGAGGATCAAGGCCACGATCAGGACGAACGTGGCCAAATTGCGGATTCGGTAGAGCTGGCGCTGGTCATTGTCCTCAACATAAGAGGGCTCCGCCGCCGGCGTTGGTGCCGTGTATACGAATGGCTCGGGTGGAGCGAGGTATGCCGGCTTGGGGGCAGGTTGAGTTGCCATGGCTCCTACGGTCTGTGGGCTCGAGACAGGAAACGGTTCGAAGTCGGCATCTGGTTCCCCGGCGCTTTCATCAGGCATCTCTTCTTCGACGTGCTCGAACGTCTCGCTCTCCAATATCGAGTCGACATCGGTGCTGGGCGGCACGGGCTCGGTCGACGCAACGATACGCGCCTCCTCTTCGATTGTCTCGGGGATATCGACATCGGTCGGAGCGAGGCTCGCCAGCGCTTCCTCGACGGTGGGCTGGTCCTCGACCGCACCCTTCTCCAAACCTGCTTTTTCCAGAAGCGATCGCTCGTCGAGATCGAGAACGGCTGCCAGCGCCGAGATCACTGCGTTGTCCGTTGGAGTCGTCTTCTCCCGCTCCCAACTGCGAATGGTCGACGGCGAGCGACCCACCAACTCGCCAAGCTTCGCCTGGCTGAGACCGAGCTTGGTCCTGCGGTATCGAACCGATCGTCCGAACGTGCGCTCAGGCATGCGTCGACGATGGTACCGGGGTTTTGAGAATGCTCACCCGAGATTCGATACCACCTTGCCAGTATGGCAAAACCCCTTCCTATGCTCAGGCGCCCATCATGGAGGCGTCCGGACGCCTGGTGGGTCCCCCGGTCTTCAAAACCGGTGAGAGGCAGATTCTGTCTCTGGCGGGTTCGATTCCCGTCCGCCTCCGCCAGCCTTTTCTGCGCCCTCCGGTCATCACGTGCAACGATGCCTCCGACATCAGGGATCAAGCGGTCCCCGTTTAGGGGCTGTCTCGACTGCAGGTGACAATGCATCCCTGTTACCGAGCGAAGGAGCCATACGTGCGGGCCACCCACATCTTTCCCGACCTTTCCGTCCCAGACATTGCCGACGCTCGCGACTTCTACGTCGACTACCTCGGCCTGAGCGACGAGCGGATCAACATGGACTGGGTCACCAGATTTCAGTCACCGGACGGCAAGGCCGTCGTCCAACTGGTCACCCACGACGCCACGGCCGCACACAACCCGGTGATCTCCGTCACCGTCGGTGACGACGTCGATGAGGCATACGAGGAAGCAAGACGACGCGGCTACGAGATCGTCCATCCAATCACCACCGAACCCTGGGGCATCCGAAGGTTCCTCGTCCGCGCCCCAGACGGCAATGTGATCAACATCAACAGCCATAAAGACGACTGAAGGGGGCCGCGGCTCCCTTTGTTGGACGTCACGAGAGTGGTTCAGCGATTCTCCGTGGCCGCCTGCCCGGTCTTGGATTCACATCGCGGTGGACAGGCTGATGATGTTGCCCTCGCTGTCCTTGAACCAGGCTGCCTTGTCCGTACCATCCGGGCTGGAGATGACACCGTCGACGGTCTTGCCCATTTCTCCGAAGTCGACCTCCTCGAAAGTCACGCCTTTGGCCCTCAGCTGGTCGACGACCTCATCGAAGTTGTCGACGCTGAACCCGGCCGCCGTCGCCTGATTGGTCCCGGCGAACTCGGATTGGTAGACGAGAAAGCCGACCCCACCGGTCTCGTAGCGAGCGCCGCCATATTCATCCTCGCTCACCGGCTCCAAGCCCAGCTTCTCCGAGTACCACCGCTTTGCCCTCTCCAGATCCGAGGCAGGTAGGGCGGCACCCATTGGAGTGTTTTCGAACACGGCGACTCCTTTTGTCGGAAACCAGTCGCACTCCGGAACCTACACCCCTCCGTGACCGAGCATTCAGCCTCAGGCCGGCCAGATCTTGCGCCCGCCCCCGGGCGGAACGATCCGGTCGACAGCCGCCATCTCCGATTCGGAGAGCAGCGGGCTGAGCCCCGCCATCGCATTGGCGGTCGATTGCCGACGGTTCCGCGCCCCGGGGATCACGGTGCTGACGGCAGGGTGGCTCCGGGCGAAGCGGAGTGAGAACTCGGCCATCGACTCACCCTCGGGCACGATGTCTCTCAGCTCGTGCACGACGCGAAGGTCGTCGACGAATTGGCGGTTTTGCTCTGGATCCTCGATCCATTCCCTACGGAAGTCGCCCTCGGGAAAGGTGTCAGACGATTGGTATTTGCCGGTGAGCAGACCCATCGCCAGCGAGCCACGTGTGATCACGCCGATCCCATGGTCTCGACAAAAGGGGAGTATCTCGCTCTCGGCCGTGCGATTCAAGATCGAGTAGTCGGTCTGGAGTGTGCTGCAGTCGCCTCCTTCGGCGAACATCTCCAGGTGCGTCATGTCACTTGTGCTGACACCCCAAGCTCGAACCTTGCCGCTCTCCTTCAGCCGGCGGAAGCCCTCGATGAACACCGGGGTATTCGGTTCCACGTGATCGATGTGGCATTGGATCACATCTAGGTGGTCGGTCTCGAGACGACGAAGAGATCCTTCGACGCCGGCCACCAGTTTTGCCACTGTGTCGTACTGGGAATGGTCTGCGTCGCGGTCGTAGTCGATCCACCCGATCTTGGTTGCGACCACGAAGCGCTCCCGCCGGCCCCTCATGGCTCGACCGAGCAATTCCTCGGAGTGACCGTCGCCATAGACGTCAGCGGTGTCGAAGAAGTTGACACCGGCTTCCAGCGCTGCCTCGATCGCATACAAGGTGGAGTCGTCCTCGGCCGGTCCCCACTCGCTTCCGGCCACGGCCCAAAGCCCGAGACCGATCTCGGTGACCTCCAGTCCGGTCCCGTCACCCAGCTCTCGCCTGTCCATATTCGCTTCGCCATCAATCATTCGATCACCTGTCAGTCGCGTTTCCTCAGATGCCACCTACCCCGTCACACGAGGCCCCCAACCAGAGCCGCCGTTTCCACAATTGGGGTCATTGGCCCCGGCTGCCGTCCCGAGGTCTAGGGACCTTTGGCCCTCATCACCGCTCCCGTTGCCAACCTCTATGTTTGTGATCGTACGGCAACCCAAGGATGGTGTTTTTGATGAGAAAGACGGCCTCAATAGCGTCGATGGTCCTCGGCATTTTGCTGATCATCGGCTCGATAGGGACCTGGGTCGTGGTGAGCAACACTCTGCGAGAGGAGAAGATCACCACTTCCGAGGACGCCTGCCTGGCGGGGAGGACCGTGGCCGGCCCCTTCACCGCGTACTGCGAGGCGAAGGTGATCGAGAAGCACACGGTCGAAGCGACCGGTGGCAAGACCTACGCCGAGCTGGATCGCGATGACCCCTTGCGGCAGACGGCTGCGACGTCCTCGTTCCTCCGGGCCTCTCTGTTCACGTCGGTCCTCGCCTTTGGTGTGGCGGCGATGGCGCTCGGGATGGGAATCCTGTTCGTCCTCATCGGTCTGGGCATGAGAGATGTCGAGCAAAGGACAGCAGCGCTCGAGCACACCTAATCGGTTGACTCGTCCGGGCGAAACCGGATGAACGGAGCGGTCTCGACGTAGCGGTCGAGATCCCTCCGGGCCTTATCCGGATCGGAGCCCCAACTCTCGGTGAGGGCACGGAAGAGAATCCGTGCCCTCACTTCGCGATCAGGCTCGGGCTCACCGACCACGGGCACATCGGCGGTCAGGCCACGTTTGAGGTGAAGAGTGAATTTCGGGTTGGTTTCGATATTCGCCACCCAATCCCTCTTGAACCCCGGTCTCCCCGTCAGGTAATGATCACCATCGAAAGTGTGGAAGTAGATCTCGATCCGTCGCGGCAGACCGGTCCTGCGACCGATGGTCGTTATGTCAGCAATGCCCCCACGATCGAGGGCTTCTCGAATTGCGGTATCCATGACCAGGGGAACCCTGCCCGATCCCGACTTTGTTCCACTGGTACTACCCGGCGGCTCGAGCGGAAGTGCGCTCCCGACGTTGGGCCTCAGCCACCGCGATGGCCGTCATGTTGACGACATCCGTCACCGATGCATCTCTTTGCATCACATGGACCGTCTTGGAGAGGCCACTCAAGATCGGCCCGATCACCTCGGCGTCTCCCAGCCGATTCAGGAGCTTGTAGGAGGCATTGGCCGAGGTCAGGTTCGGGAATACCAGGACATTTGCCGCCCGGCTGAGCGGTCCGTCGGGGCGGCGCGATTTGATCAGCTCGGGAACCACGGCAGTGTCCGCTTGCATCTCGCCATCGACGGGGACATCGGGTCGGGCAATGCGGAACAACTCGACCGCCCTCCTGACCCGCGCCGGCTCGCTGCCGCCGGCCGACCCGAAGTCGGAGTAGCTGATGAAGGCGACGCGGGGCTCACGATGGAAGTCGACCTCGGCAGTGGTGGTCGCGGCCAACGCGATCTCAGCCAGTTGCTCTGCCGTCGGCTCGATGTTCACCGCGCAGTCGGTGAAGAAGTAGGGCGCGCCGCGCACGACGACGAGATAGACCGAGCTGACGATCGAACGCCCTTGCTCCACCTGGAGGACCTGCAATGCAGGACGCACCGTTTGGGGGTAATAGGTGGACAGACCGCCGATCACCGCGTCGGCGCCACCCTCCCGCACCATGAGACATGCGTACATGTCCGGATCCTCGCATTGCTTCTTGGCCTCGAAGAGGGAGAGGCCCTTGTGGCGCCGCAGTTGCTCCAGCACAACGGCAAAGCGAGCACGCTCGGCCTCCTCCACGATCGGGTCGATGACCTCGAGACCCTCGATCGAGAGGCCGGCATCGACCGCCAGAGATTCGATCTTGGCGGCGTCGCCTAAGAGGATCGTGCTGGCGATCCCCTCATCGGTCACCCTCCGGGCGGCGCGGATCATCCGGACGTCCTCGGCATGGGGATAGACCACTCTCTTTGGCTGCTCCATCGCCCGGGTCGTGATCGAGGTCATTAGCCCCGTCGAGGCCCGGAAACGGGTTTGCAGCTCTGTGATGTATCTGTCGAAATCGTCGATCTCCACCCGGGCCAGGCCTTCCTCCATCGCCGCACGAGCAACGGCAGGGGCGACCCGGAGCAGAACTCGCGGATCGAAAGGCTTCGGGATGAGGTAATCGGGGCCGAACTGGAGTCTTTCGAGGTCATACGCACGCAACACGGAGTCAGGAACCGCTTCCTGGGCGAGCTCCGCCAGTGCGTAGGCGGCGGCCACTTTCATTCGCTCCGAGACGCCCCGCGACCTCACATCGAGAGCCCCTCGGAAGATGAAGGGGAAACCCAGGACGTTGTTTACTTGATTGGGATAGTCACTCCGCCCGGTGGCCATGATGACGTCGGGACGGGCCGCCTTGGCGTCTGGATATGTGATCTCCGGATTCGGGTTGGCCAGGGCAAATACGATCGGGTTGTCCGCCATCGCTTGGACCATTTCCCCGGTGACCGTGTTGGCCACGGACACACCGACGAATGCGTCGGCCCCTTCGAAGGCATCGGTCAGCGTTCGGTCTTCGGTCTCCACCGCGAACTGCTTTTTGATGTCGTTGAGGTCGTCCCTGCCAGCGTGGATCACGCCTCGGGAATCGACCATGCGCACGTTCTCCAGTCTCACACCCAACTCGATGAAGAACCTCGCCGTGGCAATCCCCGCGGCTCCGGCGCCGGCGAACACCACTCGCGTCTTCGAGATGTCCCGTCCCGTCAGCTCGACTGCATTGAGAAACCCGGCCCCGGCGATGATCGCCGTCCCGTGCTGGTCGTCGTGGAACACCGGGATGTCCAAGCGCTCCCGAAGCGTGGCCTCGATCTCGAAGCACTCCGGCGCCTTGATGTCCTCGAGATTGATGCCGCCAACGGTCGGGGCAAGCAACTCGCAGAATCGGATCACATCGGCCGGATCGGGGGCATCGATCTCCAGGTCGAAGACGTCGATGTCGGCGAACCGCTTGAAAAGGACGGCTTTGCCCTCCATCACCGGTTTCGAGGCCAGGGGACCGATGTTCCCGAGACCGAGCACTGCGGTCCCGTTGGAGACCACCGCCACCAAGTTGCCGCGGTTGGTGTAACGGAAGGCGGTGTCGGGGTCGTCTGCGATCACCAGACACGGCTCGGCCACCCCCGGCGTGTAGGCAAGACTCAGATCCGACTGGGTCGCAGTTGGCTTGGTCGAGCGAATCCCGACCTTCCCTGGCCGTGGTTTCTCGTGATAATCCAGCGCTTCGGAGAAGGTCTTCTTTTCGGCCATGATCACAGAGCCTATATGCCCTGGACGGAACGGCTTCTCGGTTGAGGTCCTGACATGCGACAATTGGGGACGAATGATGTCCACTGACCTTCCGATCTTTCACGACAACGGCTACAAGGTCATGACCGGCTGGAGGGTCGGTCATGCCCCCGAGGAATCCACCACCAAGTCCGGGCTACTGGTTCCAATCGGGACCAAGGACGGCAATGACGCACTAGCCCTCGTCGACGTCGAGACCGGCCAGCGATTCTGGGCCGTCCCGACAGGAGCCTGGAGATTCATCTGGCCGGCCACCGGTCAACCTGTGATCGCCGTTCGAGAGTCCCAGATCATCGCCGAGGAAGAGCTCGAGCATGTCGGGGACGAGGGCCAGTACCTCTGAGCAGGTCTAATCAGCACGCACGGTCGGCCTCTTCACGCCATCATCCCGGTGCCGACCCGGACGACCGACTATGACACAGGACCACGCCTCACGCAGACGCCGCCGGCTGACAGCAACCATCACCGACCTCGAGGTCGCGGTCCAGCGCGCCTTCCTCGTCGGTGTCGAGCTTCCCGGGATGAGCACGGTCGACGCCGAACGGTCCCTCGACGAGCTGGCATTGCTGACGGACACAGCCGGATCCGACCCCGTCGACTCGGAGCTCGTCAGACGCAAGAGTCTCGACCCGGCGACCTACATCGGAGCCGGCAAAGCCGAGGAACTGGCAAACGTGACCAGGGCGCTCGACATCGACGTCGTGATCTTCGACAACCAGTTGACACCAGCCCAGCAACGCAACCTGCAGCGTCTCTTCGGTTGCGATGTCGTTGATCGCGAAGGGGTGATCCTCGACATCTTCGCCCAGCATGCCACTACCAAGGTCGGGGCCATCCAGGTCGAGCTCGCCTTGCATCGCTACAACCTCCCCAGACTCCGGGGAAAGGGCAAGAGCCTCTCCCAGCAGGGTGCAGGAGTGCTGGCACGTGGCCCGGGTGAGACCAAGTTGGAAACCGACCGAAGGAGAATCCTCCAACGAGTCTCGAAGTTGGAGCGTGAGCTCAAAGACACCGTGCGTCATCGGGAAACTCAGCGGAAGGCGAGGAGGCGATCTGAGATTCCGCAGGTATCTCTGGTCGGCTACACCAACGCAGGGAAGTCGACACTGCTCAACGCCCTGACCGACGCCGGTGTCCTGGTCGAGGACCGTCTCTTTGCCACACTCGACTCCACGGTTCGCCGGCTCGAGCTTCCCAGCGGCAGACAAGTGTTGCTGGCAGACACCGTCGGCTTCGTTCGACGACTTCCCCACCATCTGGTCGAGGCCTTCCAATCCACTCTGGCCGAGGTGGCGGAGGCCGACCTGCTGATCCACGTGGTCGATGGTTCCGATCCTGATCCGAAAGGTCAAATAGCGGCAGTGCGTGAAGTCCTGCTCGAAATCGGGGCCGATCAGGTCCCGGAACTGATCGTCTTCAACAAGGCAGATCTGGTCTCCCCCACCTCTGCGGAGAGACTGGCGAACCTATATCCCGACAGCGTCATGGTCTCTGGGCTCACGGGCACAGGTCTTGCAAACATGTTGGAGACCGTAGGAGCCCTGCTCGAGAGTGGCCTGGTGACGATGACCCTCGAGATCCCATACACCCGCGGCGACATCGCCGCAGCCGCCCACCGCGTCGGCGAGGTGATCGAGGAGAAGGCCGACGAGAACGGGCTCATTCTCGAGGTGCGCCTTCCGCCGCCAGTCGTTGCCGGTTTCGAAGAGTTCAGACGGTGACCGAGTAGTAGGCGGCGCCGACGATGCCGGCGTTGTTGCCAAGTGCTGCGGGGACCGTCGGCACCGAGGCGAAGGTGAGGAACTCCTTGTAGTCCTCCCAGTGCTTGGATACCCCACCGCCGATCACGATCAGGTCGGGGGTGAAGACCTGCTGAGCCAGGGTCACGTAGTCACGCGCCCGGGCTCCCCATTCGTCCCACGTCAGATTCTCGGTCCTGCGCGCCTTGGCCGAGTACTCGATCTCGGCAGGGCGAACCGAATTCAGCTCCATCTGCCCTGCTTCGATGTTGGGAACCAGCCTCCCGTCGATGATGAGGGCACTTCCGATCCCGGTGCCAAAGGTGAGCATGAGCACCTTGCCGCTCGTCCCCTTGGCTGAGCCGAAATGGACCTCGGCGAGGCCTGCGGCATCGGCGTCGTTGAGCATCCGTATCTCCCGACCGACCACCGGCTCGAAGACCTCCACGGCGTTGACGCCGATCCAGGAGGAGTCGATGTTGGAGGCAGTCGAGACCCACCCTCTCCTCACCACGGCCGGGAACCCGACGCCGATCGGGCCGGGCGCGTCGAGCTGATCAACCAGCACCCGGATCGCCGACGCCACCGCATCCGGGGTGGAGGGCACGGGTGTGTCCTCGCGAAGCCTCCCGCCGATGAGCTGGCCGGTCTCGACGTCGACCACACCGGACTTGACTCCGGAACCTCCGACATCGACTCCGATCCTCCGCTGAGACACGGCGGGCGAGCCTAGCGCTCCGCACGGTGGGTCACGGAGTGCGGGGACGTTGGATCTTCTCCCGGAGGACACGGTTACCCTCGAAGCACATGACCAAACGTGGAGAAGTGGCCGTGGTGGGGCTCGGCGTGATGGGTGCCAATCTCGCCCTCAACCTCGCCGACATGGGCAATGACGTCGTCGTCTTCAACCGGACGGAGAGTGTCACCGAGGAGTACCTCACAGGCGAAGCCGGGGAGAAGGGCATTCGAGGAGCGAAGACCCTGGAAGAAGCGGCGGCCATGATGGAGCGGCCCCGAACCTTCTTACTCATGGTCAAGGCCGGGGACCCCGTCGATCAAGTGATCGCCTCTCTGTCGGACTGTCTCGAGGAGGGTGACATCATCATCGACGGCGGAAACTCGCTGTACACCGACACGGAGCGCCGCCAGCGACAGGCCGAAGACCGCGGCTTTCTCTATCTGGGCATCGGGATATCGGGAGGCGAAGAGGGAGCGCGACACGGGCCTTCGATCATGCCCGGAGGTAGCTACGAAGCCTGGAGACACGTCGAACCGATGCTCAAGGGAATTGCTGCTCGAGCCCCCGACGGTAAGCCGTGTTGTGAGTGGATCGGGCCTGGTGGGGCGGGCCATTTCGTGAAGATGGTCCACAACGGGATCGAGTACGGCGACATGCAGGTGATCGCCGAGGCCTACGACCTGATGCGTCGTGGGCTGGGCAAGTCACCCGAGGCCATGGCCCCCGTGTTCGCAGAGTGGAACCAGGGGAGACTTCGGTCCTATCTGATCGAGATAACCGCCCAGATCCTGAACACAACCTTGGAGGACAAGCCGATCGTCGACCTGATCCTGGACGCCGCCGGTCAGAAGGGCACCGGAAAATGGACGGTGATCTCCTCCATGGACTCAGGTCAGCCAACCACCCTCGTGGCCGAGGCCGTCTATGCCCGGATAGTCAGCTCCGACCCCGAGTCGCGCAAACGCGCGGCCGCCGTGTTCTCCGAAGAGCCGGCGTCTCTCGAGACGGTCACACCCGGGGACATCGAGACGGCTCTGTACGCCTCCAAGATCATCTCCTACGCCCAGGGGTTCCGTCTAATGCGCGCGGCCTCGCAGGAACACGAGTGGGAGCTCGATCTCGGCACCATCGCCTCGATATGGCGGGCCGGTTGCATCATTCGCGCCGACTTCCTCGAGGACATCACCTCCGCCTATCGCCGAGACCCGAACCTTCCGGACATGATCGAGGACGACTTCTTCGCCATGGCCCTCGAGGAGTCCGAGAGCTCCTGGCGATCCACTGTCGCCGGCGCTGCCCTCTCCGGGATACCTTCCCCGGCATATTCCAGCGCTCTCGCCTATTTCGACGGGATGAGGTCGCGTCGTCTCCCCGCCAACCTCATCCAGGCACAGCGCGACTTCTTTGGGTCCCACACGTTCGAGCGGGTCGACAAGCCCCGCGGAGAGTTCTTTCACCACGAGTGGGCCCAGTAGAGTTTTCTGAGACAGGTCAACGCACGTCCCGCGAGCGCGGCAGCCCTGGCGGACCGGCGTCTGTTTGACCGAGGTCAAGATCTGAAGCGCGAGGGCTGAGGGGAATCCTCGGTTCGTGTCCTCCGCAAGACCCGGGAGCCATACGGTCAAAATCCGCCAGCAATCAACAGCCGATAGGCGGCGTTTCCTTCACGTCGACGTGTTCGGAGCCGAGCGGTTCTTGGGCAACCCGCTGGCGGTGATCGTCGACGCTGTGGATCTGGCCACCGATGAGATGGAACTTATCACCAGGTGGATGAACCTCTCGGAGTGCGCTTTTCTCCTGCCCCCAACCGATCCAGCAGCCGACTATCGGGTGCGAATCTTCACCCTGCGGGGTGAGCTCCCGTTCGCCGGACATCCGACGTTGGGAAGTTGCCATGCGTGGATGGAGTCCGGGGGCGAGCCCCGGCAAGCAGGTGCGATCACCCAGGAATGTGGCGCCGGGCTGGTCGATCTTCGTCCCCGGGACGACGGCTACGCCTTTCGAGCCCCGGACCTGGTCCGATCTGGGCCGGTCGACCCTGCCTTCGTTCGGCAGTTGGCCACGATCCTGGGGATCGAGATCGATGACGTGATGGACAGCCAGTGGGTCGACAACGGCCCAGGATGGGTGGCGGTCCTTCTCCCAGATGCGGCGACGGTGCTGTCGCTGGAACCGGACTTCAGGCGATACACAGGGCCCGGTGGCCTCGACATCGGCGTGGTGGGACCGCATCTCGATCGACCCGACCTGGCATACGAGCTTCGCGCCTTCTTCAGCGACGACCAAGGCAGCATGGTCGAGGATCCGGTAACGGGAAGCCTCAACGCATCGGTGGCGCAATGGCTGCTGGCCACCGGTCGGGTAAATGCACCATATGTCGCCAGCCAGGGGGCAGCCCTAGGACGGAGGGGCCTGATCGGCATCGACCAGGATTCGAGCGGGGTGTGGGTCGGTGGATCGACCACCACGATCACCCGAGGCGAGATAGAAACCTGAGACAACTGCACTGACCTGGGCCTGCTTGGCCAAAGCCGGAGTCCTGCCAACGTGGCGGAAGCTGCGGCGGACCGGCGTCTGTTTGGCTCCAGACAAATCGGATTCGCCGAGATCATCGAGGGAGTCCCCTGCTCGCGGAGGTTGCGATGTCTCGGGAGACTCAGGCAGTCCAAAGTCCGCCGCCAATCAAGACAGCGCGACCGGCGCTCTGTTTAGGCGTCTCTGCACCAATGCACGGACCGAGCACGTCGGCGGAAGCTACTGGCGGACCGGCGTCTGTTTGACCGCGACTGGTGACGGACGTGGCAACAATCGAGCCCGGTCGAGCGCTGAGGGTGGTCTCGGTCAAAGTCCGCCAGCAAAATTACAGAGGCGGGAGCTCGGGCACTTCGATCCGCTCTCCCATCTCGAAGTTGGGATCCTCGGCATCCGCCTCTTCGACATGTTGTCGTCGGATCCCCATCGTGAAGAGGATCGCATCCAGGTACGGGACCGAGATCGCGGTGTCGGCACGCTCACGGACCACCGGCTTTGCGTTGAAGGCGATGCCCAAACCCGCGATGGCAAGCATGTCGAGGTCGTTGGCTCCGTCGCCCACTGCGACCACCTGAGACAGCGGGATTCCCTCGGCTTGGGCGATCGATTTGAGGAATTCCGCCTTTCGCTTGGCGTCGACGACATCACCCGTGAGCTCTCCGGTGAGGACCCCATCCTCCATCTCGAGGGTGTTCGAGAGTGAGTAGTCGATCCCGAGATCGGCCGCCAGCACGTCGGTGAAGCGGGTGAAGCCCGCTGAGACGATGGCCGTGATCATCCCAAGACGTTTGAGGGTCCGTATGAAGGTCCGCGCCCCGCTCGTGAGATTGATGCTCTCGAACACCCTGGTGATTGCGGTCTGGTCTAAACCCTTCAGCAAACCGACACGCTCCCGGAGAGATTGCTCGAAGTCGATCTCACCGGCCATGGCCCGGTGGGTGATCTCGCTCACCCGCTCCTCGACGCCGGCCTCTCTGGCGAGGAGATTGATGACCTCCTCATGGATGAGAGTGGAGTCGACGTCCATCACCACCATGCGCTTTGCCCGCCGATCGAGCCCCTCTTTCTGGATGGCGACGTCGATGGGACGCTCCGCGGCCACTCGAACCAGGTTGTGACGAATCTGCGACATGTCGCCGTTACCCACGATGAGTTCGTAGCTGACCACCGGGTAGCGGGAGAGCCGGTAGATGCGATCTATGTTCCCACCGCCCTCGGCGATGGCTGCTGCCGCAGCACCGAAGTCCTCGGGTCCGACCTTCATGCCGATCAGTGTCACCACCGACATGGGCTGAACCGGTGTGGGCGTGGTCTCGACGATCTCAAAGTCGACCTGAAGGCCGCTTTCCCACCCGAAGAACAGAAGGTCTTTGATCGTGGTCTTCTCTCCGTCGACCCCGATGAGCACGTTCAGGGTGAGCTTTCCCCGAACCACGATCTGCTCCACGTCGTAGATCTCCACGCCGGCGTCGGCGAGCACACGCATGAGACCCGCGGAGATGCCCGGGCCATCGGGCCCGTGCACCGCGACAAGGACTGTTGACCGCTCGCTCACAGGGTCAGGGTAAGCCGGATCAGCTCCAGTTCCAGTCACATCCCTCGTTGGGGTCGGATGAAGCCGCCAATTAGCATCAGAGGGCCAGCCACCGGAGAGCAATTGTCCGAAAACCCGTTCCGACTGCCCCGAAACGCATTGCCCGTCCACTATCGACTCCATCTCGAGCCGAACCTGGACGATTTCACGTTCGAAGGTCAGGTCGGCATCACATTTGGCCTCACCGAAACCTCGACGAAGGTCGTTCTGAACGCCGCCGAGCTCGACATCGCCGACGTTCGACTGGAAAGCGACCAGGGTGTGCACGAGGTCGCCGAATTGGCACTGGATCCGTCGGCCGAGAGATTGGAGCTGACTCTGTCGGAACCGGTTTCGGCGGGCACCTATCAGCTCGAGATCACCTACACCGGGAAGATCAACGACCAGCTGCGCGGGCTGTATCGCTCGACATATCGCGATCGGGATGGTGTGGAGCACGCCCTGGCAACCTCACAGTGCCAATCGACGGATGCGCGCAGGATCTTTCCCTGCTGGGACGAGCCCGACTTCAAGGCGACATTCAAGACCACCATGGTGGTGGCTGACGGATTGGAGGCATACTCCAACGGGGCCGAGCTTTCGAGGACGCCTCTCGACGACGGGAGGGTCCAGTTCGATTTTGCGCAAACGATGAAGATGTCGACGTATCTTCTCGCTTTCATAGTCGGGCCATTCGAGGCGAGCGACCCCGTGGTGGTCCGGGGCACGCCGATGCGCGTGATCGTGCCCAAGGGCAACGTCCATCTCACCGACGTCGCCCTCGAGAATGCCGCCTTCTGCTTCGACTACCTGTCGAACTACTACGGGATCCCCTACCCCGCCGACAAGCTCGACCACATAGCTATCCCCGATTTCGCCGCCGGTGCCATGGAGAACGTCGGTCTCATCACCTATCGCGACGCATATCTGGTGATCGACCCCGCCAAGGCGAGCCAGGGCGAGCTCCAGAATTCGTTGGACGTCGTTGGGCATGAGATCGCCCACCAATGGTTCGGCAATCTGGTGACGATGCGGTGGTGGGAAGGGGCGTGGCTCAACGAGGCGTTTGCCAGCTTCATGGAGTTGAAAGCGACCGATGCCAAGAAGCCGGAGTGGAAGCGATGGCTCGCCTTCAACAACGGTGAGATCCCCTGGGCGATGGGGACGGATCAGCTTGTGTCCACGAGACCAATCGAGTTCGAGGTGAACAAGCCCGAGGAAGTCGACCAGATGTTCGACTCGATCACGTATGGCAAAGGATCGGCCGTGCTTCGCATGATCGAGCAATTCATCGGTGAGGAGGAGTTCCGGACCGGTGTCGGCAACTACCTGAGAAAGCACGAGTATTCGAACACGGTCACCACCGATTTGTGGGAGGGCCTCGACGGCGCCTCCGACTGGCCGGTGAGCGACATCATGAACACGTGGGTATACCAACGCGGGTTCCCCCAGATCGATGTCGAGGTCGTGCCCATCGGGATTCGCCTCAGCCAAAGGCGTTACCTGGCGATTCCCGACGAAACCGACGCGACCATCTGGCAGGTGCCGATCCAGTTGAGGGGGTCGGTCGACGGGCAGCCATATGCGGCGAAGATCCTCCTCAGTGAGGACGAGACCATCATCGAGGTCGCCGGCACGGTCGACTTCATGGTGGCCAACGCCGGTGGCCACGGCTTCTACCGCACCCGTTATTCAGAGGACCTCTTCCAGGCGCTGCTGGGCCACATCGACGATCTCGACGATATCGAGCGGTACAGCCTGGTGTCTGACACCTGGGCGCTTGTTCGGTCGTCCCAGGTGCCCTCCTCTGCGTTCCTGGACCTGGTCAGCACGTTCTCCGACGAACGCGAGCATGCCATTTGGTCGATCATCGTCGGCGGTCTCGCCTCATTGGAGCATCACGCCCTCGCCGGCGAGACCCGGCCGGCCTTCGAGCTGTTCGTGCGCGATCTCGTCGGACCGGCGCTGGAACGGCTCGGATGGGACGGGAAGGAAGGCGAGAGTGATCTGACCCGGAAACTCCGTGGCGACCTGATCGTGGCCCTGGGGAATCTGGGCAACGACCCCGACACCATCCGGCGCGCCCGGGAAGTGGCGGATCAGGTGCTCAGTGAGGGTGAGGTCGACCCCGAGGTGGCGACGGCAGCGCTCTCTGTCTACTCGCACCACGGGGACACGAGTGACTACGAGAGGCTCTGGTCCAAGTATCAGGAGGCGGCGGCGCCCCTCGACCAGGTACGTCTGCTCCGCTCGGTGGCCGGGGTGCAAACCGAAGCGCTGGCGCTGGCCACCCTCGACAAGATCCTCGCTTGTGACATCCGCACTCAGGACGGTTTCTGGGTGTTCGGGCGGCTCCTCGCCGGGGATTCCGGGCCCCAGGTGTGGCAAAGCGCCCGCACACGGTGGGACTCGTTGATCGAGGTGATGCCGGGGATGACCAGGCATCGGGTTGTCGAAGGGCTCCCCGCCCTCTCACAACCCGAGGTCGCAGCCGATGTCAAGGGCTTCTTCGCCGAGCATCCCATCCCGGAGGCCACGCGGGCGTTGTCGCAAAAACTCGAGCTGCTCGACGCCAACGTCATGCTCAGGGACCGGGAGACACCTGTAGTCACCGGGTACTTCGAGCAATGAAAAGGGCCCCGAAGGCGGGGCCCCCCTCATATCGACGCGATGACGGCTACTTGAGCTCGACTGTGGCGCCGGCGGCCTCGAGCGCTGCCTTTGCCTTCTCGGCGGCTTCCTTCTCGACACCCTCCAGCACGTTCGCCGGGGCACCGTCGACCAGATCCTTGGCTTCCTTCAATCCGAGACTGGTCAAGCCGCGAACCTCTTTGATCACCTGGATCTTGGCGGAGCCGGCCGCTGTCAGCACGACATCGAACTCGTCCTTTTCCTCGGCGGCGGCTGCTGCACCACCGTCACCGGCACCGGCCGGGGCGACGGCCATGGCCATCGGCGCCGCGGCGGTCACTTCGAACTTCTCCTCGAACGCATCGAGGAATTCCTTCAGCTCGAGGACAGTCATCTCCTCGAATGCGCTCATCAACTCATCAGTGGTGAGCTTGGTCTTGGCGGCCATTTCTACTCCTCCTCGGCCGAATCGGCCGTCTCGGTCTCGGCGGGCTGGTCAGCGGGGATGGTCGACGTCGATACGTCGGCACCCGGGACGAACTCGCCCGATTCTTTCTTCTCCAGAAGCTGCGTGAACATCGTGGCGGCGCTGCGATTGAACGAGGCGAAGAAGCCGGCCGCCTGATACAGCGGCGACTTGGCAGCACCAACGAACTTGGCCAAGAGCACCTCTCGGGGCTCTATGTCGGCCAGCTTGGACACTTCCTCAGGTGAGAGGAAGTCGCCCGAGAGCAGGCCTGCCTTGAGGATGAAGACCTCGTGGGACTTCGAGAAGTCCTTCAGCGCCTTGGCCGTAGCGACAGGGTCGCTATTGGCAAAGGCAAGCGCCGTCGGGCCCAGCAGGTACTCATCCAGGCCCTGGATGCCGGCCTCACCGGCCGCCAACTTGGCCAGTGTCATCTTGACGACCTTGTACTCGGCGCCGCTGGCGCGCAGACTCGCCCGCAGGTCCTGGACCTGCTTGACGGTGAGACCGCGATATTCGGTGAGGAAGACCGCCTCGGCCCCTTTGAGCTTCTCTTTGATGTCGGCTACAGCCTGGACCTTTTCTGGTGTCGGCATTCGCTCCTCCGGTTGATCCACAACTAAACCCCTCGACGCAAGACGAGGGGCTCTGTGAGGAGCGACCTGCGCTGGCGGGCGTATCCCTTTGAGTCGTTGGCGACACCGGCGGTCTTGGGCCGAGATGTAGGAGTTGCGCCAGTGATTGTATCGAGTGTCCGTATCACGGCAACTCGGCCGTCCGGGGCCGCCCGCCAAGCGGCCTTCCAGATTCTCCCTGGACACCCGCATGTGAGCGCGCGACACTGGCTTCATTGAGAACAGGGGGTCTCCGTGAGACCGGGTGGGTTCCCTGACCGCCCCCATCCGTCTTTCGGGCCCAAATATCGTGAGGGTCGCGAGATCGACGAACCGAACCAGCCCCTACCCTGGTCCGGCCAAGAGAAAGGTCGGTGTCGTGCGGACGGTGGACCTGGCAGCCGAAGCCCTCTAAGCCCATGGGAATCCGAAACGCGGAGATCCCCCCTGTTTACGAGAAAAGCCCCCGGAACTCCGGGGGCTTTCTCATCTCGATTTGACTGGCCTGTCAGACGACGCTCTTGGAGAAGTCCTCGATGGCGCCGACGTCGACCTTGACACCAGGCCCCATCGTCGAGGAGAGAGTCAGCTGCTTCACGAACCTTCCCTTTGAGGAGGCCGGCTTCGATCTGATGATCTCTCCGGACAGGGCACCCAAGTTTGCACTGAGTTGATCGACTTCGAATGAGGCCTTGCCCACGGGAACGTGGACGTTGCCATATCGATCGTTCCGGTACTCGAGTCGTCCCGCCTTGAACTCCGAGACGGCCTTGGCCACGTCAGCCGTGACGGTGCCGGCCTTGGGATTGGGCATCAGGCCGCGTGGGCCGAGAAGCTTTCCCAGCTTGCCCACCTCCGCCATCATGTCGGGTGTGGCGATGGCGACGTCGAAGTTCAACTCGCCACCGGCCTGGAGCTTTTCCACCAGCTCCTTGCCTCCGACGACGTCTGCACCCGCCTCGGTGGCTTCCTTCTCCTTGTCGGCAGGTGCGAAGACCGCAACCCGCACGTCCTTTCCGGTCCCATGTGGCAGGGACACGGTGCCACGGACCAGCTGGTCGGCCTTCTTGGGATCGATGCCCAATGAGAAGACAGCCTCAACCGTCTCGTCGAAGTTGGCCGACGCCAGGGACTTGACCAGGTCGAGGGCTTCCTTGGGGGAATAGGGGGTTTGCTTGTCGTACCTGAGAGTCGCCTCCCGGTACTTCTTGCCATGCTTGGCCATGTTGTTCATCTCCTCGTGGTGCAAACGGCCGGATCGGCCTCCCACCTAGTCGGGCCGGTCAGTCGCTGACGATCAGACCCATGGAACGTGCCGTCCCCTCGACGATCTTCATCGCACCGTCGATGTCGACGGCATTGAGGTCGGGCATCTTTATCTCGGCGATCTCTTTCACCTGTGCCTTGGTGACCGATCCCACCTTGACCTTGTTGGGCTCGCCGGAGCCCTTCTCCACTCTCGCCGCCTGACGAAGCAGAGCCGCAGCCGGTGGCGTCTTGAGGATGAAGTCGAAGGAGCGATCCTCGTATATCGAGATCTCGACGGGGATGATCTGGCCCCGCTGATTGCTGGTGGCCTCGTTGTAGGCCTTGACGAAGTCCATCAAGTTGACGCCGTGTGGGCCGAGCACCGTGCCCACCGGCGGGGCCGGTGTGGCCTGGCCGGCCGGCAGCTCGATCTTGATCGTGGTTACGAGTCTTCTTCTACCCATGGTTCTTCCTGTGAATCGGATACGACTTTGAGCTCAGCTCTTTTGAATGTCCTCGAAGCCGAGCTCGACCGGGGTGTCGCGGCCAAAGATGTTGACCAGGACGACCACCTTTTGCTGATCGACATTCATGTCCTCGATGACACCGTTGAAATCGGCAAACGGTCCGGTGACGACCCGAACCTGCTCTCCGACCTCCCAATCGGGCCGGAACCTCGGCTTGGTCTTCTCTTCTTCCTCTTGGACGCCCAGGAAGCGCTCCACCTCACGTCGGGACAGCGGCGTCGGCTTCTGAGCGTTTCCGGCGACGAAACCGGTCACACCTGGCGTGTTGCGAACCGCATACCAGGAGTCGTCGTCGAGGGTCATCCTGACCAGGATGTACCCGGGAAAGACCTTCTTCGGGACGGTGACCTTCTTGCCGCCTTTGAACTCGACCACGTCCTCCATCGGGATATGGACCTCGAAGATCCGGTCCTCCATGTGCATCGACTGGATACGGGTCTCGAGATTGGCCTTGACCTTGTTCTCGTAACCCGAGTAGGAGTGGATGACATACCAATCCCCGGGAAGGTCGTACGGGCTGGCCGGCTTCGGCGCTTCTACCGGCTCGAGAATGTCCTCTTCGACCTGGTCCTCGGTTGTCTCCTCGACCTCGGTGGTCTCGACTACGTCGGCCATCAGGACTTCGCCACCAGGAAGAAGACCAGCTCCTTCATGGCGATATCGAGACCGAAGACGACACCGGTCAGAACAACGGACGTGATGACGGTGACGGCCGTGAAGGCGATCATCTGCTCCTGAGTGGGCCAGGTCACCTTCTTCATCTCCTGCCGAACTTCGTGCAGATACTCAGGAATGCGGGCCCAAAACGGCTTCCGCTCGGCCCCGGGTGCCTTGTTCTGTATCGCCGAAGCGCGACGAGCGGTCCGGTCACGACTGCTCTCACCCTTCTTCTGCAGGCGATCTTCTCGTTCCTGCATTCGGCGCATTTCTCGGTTCATCAGTTCTTCCTGATCGTATCCACAAACAAGTACTGGCAGGGGCGGAGGGACTCGAACCCCCAACCTCCGGTTTTGGAGACCGGCGCTCTACCAATTCGAGCTACACCCCTTCGGGGGTTCGCGGGATCACAAAGTATAAGGGAACCCGGTAGGTGTGGAAACTCCGTCCGGGGAAGAGAGAAACCGTACGGAAAAACCGG
>CAWGJI010000021.1:0-149727 GCA_963822895.1 uncultured Acidobacteriota bacterium | reverse complement strand
TCCCGATGGTGTCGTCACGTTTCTCTTCACCGACGTGGAAGGCAGCACCAGGCTGTGGGAAGACGCACCCGACACGATGATGGAGGCCCTCCTCCAGCACGACGAGGCGATAGACCGGGCGGTGACGGCTCATCAGGGTGTGTCGGTCAAGCCCCGGGGTGAGGGGGACAGCAGGTTCATCGTCTTCTCCGGTGCCGTCGACGGGGTGGCCGCAGCGGCCGAGATGCAGCGACTCCTCGCCGAAGTGGAATGGGTCACACCCCGCCCGTTGAGCGTCCGGATGGCGCTCCACACCGGGACCGCCGACCTGCAATTGGGTGACTACTACGGCCCTGCGGTGAACCGGGCTGCCCGGTTGCGTGCGATAGCCCACGGGGGCCAGACCATCATCTCCGCCTCCACCTGGGAGCTGGTCAGGGAGGCGATGCCACCCGGGGTCAGGGCCCGGGATCTCGGTGCCCACATGTTGAAAGACCTGACCCGTCCCGAGCACGTCTATCAGCTCGACATCGAAGGGCTGGAAAACGAGTTCCCCGAGCTGGCTTCGCTGGGCGCCACACCCAACAACCTCCCCGTCCAGCTCACCGCTCTGGTCGGTCGGCAGGCCGAACTCGACGAAGCACGACGAATCCTCGGAGAGACCCGTCTCCTGACCGTCCTGGCCCCCGGTGGCACCGGCAAGACCCGTCTCGCCATCCAGGTGGCCGCCGAGCTGGCATCCGATTTCCCCCAAGGCGTCTACTTCGTCGACCTGGCCCCGATCAGCTCGCCCGACGAGATCATCCAGACTGTTGCCGAGTCGTTGGGCATCTCCCTCCCCACCGACGCCGACCTCCTCACCCAGCTGCTGGCCTATCTGGGGACGAAGAGGAGACTGCTGGTCTTCGACAATTTCGAGCACGTCGTGGCCGGTGCCGGCATCGTCACCGAGATCCTCAAAGGCGCTCCCGAGGTCAAAGTCATCGCCACATCCCGCTCCAAGCTCAACGTGGCCGGTGAGACGCTGATGGCCCTCCCCGGTCTCGAGACCGAGTGGGAGGGGACCGAGGAAGCCCTGGAGACAAGCGGGGTGCAGCTCTTCGTGGAGGCGGCGTGTCGGGTCGACTCTTCCTTCGCCCTCACCGCCGCCGACATCGAGCCCCTGGGTCGGATCCTCCGCATGGTCGACGGCATGCCACTGGGCATCGAGCTGGCGGCCGCCTGGGTCGACGCCCTGCCCCTCTCCGACATCGCCGACGAGATCGCCAAGAGCCTCGACTTCCTCGAAACCGAGCAAGGCGGGGTACCCGACCGTCATCGCAGCATGAGGGCCGTATTCGACTACTCATGGTCGATGCTGGGCGAAGACGAGCGGCGGACCTTCAAGGCACTCTCGGTGTTCCGGGGCGGTTTCAGCCGCGAGGCGGCCGAGAAGGTGGCCGGGGCGACGATACGAAACCTCGCCGGCCTGGTCAGCAAGTCCCTACTCGTCTTCGACCGTGACACCGGCCGCTACACCATCCACGAGTTGTTGCGCCAGTACGCCGAAGCCGCCCTGAAAGAGGACGTCGCCGAATGGGACAAGGCGAGGGACGCCCACGCCGCCTTCTTCGGCGAGCGCGCCGCACACGCCGAATATCTGCTCGGCTCGAGTGATCAGAAACAGGCGCTTGCAGTCGTCGAGGACGATCTGGACAACATTCGGGCTGCCTGGCGGTGTGCTCTGGCCCGAGGCGACGGGACGTTGGCCCGCAAATTCATCTTCGCCCTTTGGTTCCTCCACGACATCCGGGGCTGGCACCAGGCTGCGGTGAGTCTCTTCAGCGAGGCGCTCGACGCACTCGACCCGGCCAGCGCTGACCAGGCGGATCAGATTGCCCGGGCGGCGTCGAGTGGGGTCCAGGCGTGGTTCGTCACGCTTCTGGGGCGGCCCGAAGAGGGGATGTCCCAGGCTGCGGCGGCGGTTTCGATCCTGTCCGGCCTCCCCGATCTCATGGCCTATGTCATGGCGGTCCAATACCAATGTGTTGGACTGATGTACCTCGGCAAGTCCGAAGAGCTCCACGAAGTCAGCTCTGCGGCGGTCCGTCGAGCCACGGAGGAAGGCGATGAGTGGCTTGCGGCGGAGAACAAGACCTATCTGGCGGGCTCCGAGATCTACATGGGGAATCTCGACGAGGCGAAGAGGATCATCGCCGAAGGCGAGGCCGTCCTCCGCGCTCGTGGTGAGTACCGGAAGCTGTCGATGAACCTGGTGACCAAGGCTGCTCTCGCCAATCGGGAGAAACACCCCCGTGAGGCGATCGAGATCCTCAAAGACGTGGTGGCCAACTCGAAGGAGATCGGGTTTCGCCGGATGACACAGATGGGGCTGCGACAACTCGGGGACGCCTATTTCGCCATCGACGAGATGGAGGCAGCGGAGGCCGCCGATATCGAGAGCCTGGCCATGTCCGAGGAGATGGGCATGGTCATGGAGATGGCGGGCATGGTGGCGACGGTCGCCAGGATCCGAACCCGTCTGGGGAAGATGGAGGAAGCGGTA
Source organism: uncultured Acidobacteriota bacterium (assembly GCA_963822895.1). Lineage (GTDB taxonomy): Bacteria > Actinomycetota > Acidimicrobiia > Spongiisociales > ZC4RG35 > JARDZU01. The sequence continues at coordinate 147,203 of CAWGJI010000021.1, read as the reverse complement.
GAGCTTCTCGCCAGCGCCCTCAACGATCCGTGGAGTAAGCGAGCTCTGATCTACTCCGAGATCTACTCGGACGATTCGATCGAGCAGATGATGAGAGCTTTCCTCACCGAGTTGTCGGACCAGCTCGACGGGCCGACGTTCGAGGCCGCCCAGGCTCGTGGTGTGGCCCGGAGTCTGGAGGTCACCGTGAAGGAGCTGGTGACCGGGGCCCTTTGACCGTCTACCGGTTCGACAAGGCGTATTCGGTCGGGCCGGCCATGTACCAGGCGCCTGAGGCGTTGCAACGCTGGGCGGGGTCGACACCATCGATCAGGGCGTTTCCTCCACCCAGCTCGGTGACCGTGCCTGTCGCGGCGATCGTGTTGCCTGCAGGGTCATAGACGACGCTGGGGTCGCCGGCCACAGCGGTGTAGCCGTATGGCCACACGACGACGATCCGGTCACCGCCCTCCTCGACATAGAGGCAGTTCAGGTCCTCGTCATACTCGATCGGTCCCTGCCAGAGCGCAGCCATGCCCGCTCCAAATCGCATCCCGGCCGTGGGGATATCGATGTCACCGGGGACGAACGGCTGTTGGGATGGGAGGTCGGAGACCGGTGCATCGATCACCGTGATGAAGGCATTGACCTTCACCAGGTCCCCGTACTGCTCGGTCAGTAGCTCGACCGTGGCCGAGTCGACGGCGTCACCTTCGTAAGTGATCTGTGGTTCAGGGATGGGTTGCTCTTGGGCGTTCAGGAGATAGACACCACGCTCGGCGAGCCAGGGGTCGATCTCATCCGTCACCAGCGACTGCAGTGCTACGTCGGTGTACTCATACCCGGTGACGACGCAGATCCCGTCGATGGCGCCGATCTCATCGGTCGCCGCATCGTCTGCTCCGGTCAGCCCGACCACGAGCTGGCCATCGGAGACCCAGATCCCCGCCAGCCTGTCCTCCACCCCGGGCAGCACTTCGTCGAGGGCTTGCGAGATGTCTTGTGGGGGCTGGATCAGGTTGGTGTTTCCGGTGCAGGGGTTGGGGAGGGCCCCAAAGACGTCCGGTTCCCACGGCTCGATCAAGGACACGCTCAGATGATCACCGTCGTAGTGCCCGGTCAGTCGGACCTGGTCACCGACCTCGGGTAGCGGGCTGCCGGTCAAGGGGAGACCGGGACAGCCGCTCGCATCGTTCGGGCAGAGGACCAGGCCACGGCCATCTTCCACCACGGTGCCGACAGCTGCGATGTCGACGCCGGGGCCATCGCTGGGTGTGCTCACTTCCGTGGTCGTGGTCGAACCTCCGATCGGCCCGCCACCACAGGCGGCGAGCAGGATCAGAGCCAGGCCGGCCGAGACGATCCCTCTCATACCGGTTCGACGCCAGGGGAAGGGCCGGTGGTTCCCGGTGAAAGAGCGGCTACCCCACCCAGCCGTTGGAGTTGGCCATGGCCACCGCCTCCAGTCGGCTGGTCGCATTCATCTTGGCCAGGATGGCCGAGACGTGATGACCGGCGGTCTTCTCCGATATGTACAGCTCCTCGGCGATGGCGGCGTTGGACAGCCCTTGTCTCATCAACTCCAGCACCTCGGCCTGACGTGCGGTGAGCCGGGCCGGGTTCTCCCGGGTCGAGTCCCTCTCACCGCGGGGGATCCCCTTGACCCCACGACGTTGCAGCTCCCGGCGCAGACCCCGGGCGGTCCCGTCGGCACCCAGTTCGGACAGGGTGGAGAACACAGACGCCAGTTCGGTGGACGGGACCAGCGACCGGGTGATCGCCGCCTCGACCACATAGCCCAGCCGCTCCCACTCGTCGGCCGCCTCGGAGATACGACCGTCCCATTCCAACCCGGCGGGTCCCGAGATCTCACCTTCCGGTGACTCCAGCTCGAGACGGCGGGCCCAAAATGCCAGCCACCCGCGGCCGTCTTCGTCGTCCGCCAACGCCGGCGCATTCACGACCTCCCGGTATTTCGCGGTGGCGAGCCCGGCATCCACCAGCCCGACCCAAGCTCCCTCCATGGCCAGCATCGTCCCGGTCACAGCCATCTCGTGGTCCAGGGTGTCTTCGATACGCGTGAGGATCCTCTCGATCTTCTCCCCGGATTCGGGGTCGCCCCGCCGAAGCGCCAGAGTCGCAGCGATGATCAGCGCCTCCACCTCGGTCGACCGGCAGGTTCGCTGACCGAGAACCACCGACATCGCCCGATCCACCTCTTCCCAACGGCCCGTGGAAAGATGGATCGAGGAGAGGGTGCACGCCCCAGCGATGTACCAGGCTTCGAGCTCACGGGATGTGGTGAAGTCGATCAGTCTCCCAAAGCACTCGCCGGCGCTCACCAGGTCCAGCGATGAGAGGTAGGAGCACCCGAGGCTATTGAAGGCGCGTGCGGTGGACTCCCCGGCCCCGGACTCCAATCCCAGACGGATCGCCGCCTCGATGTACGCCCTCCCCGAGGGGTCACCCAACTCATGGCGACATGTACCGACGGTGGTGGCGGCGTGAACCTCCACATTCGGCGCTCCCGCCGCTCGGGCGACCGACACCGCCTCGTCCCCATGCTCGATGGAGCCGGAGAGGTCGCCTTCGACGGCCAGGACCCAGGCGAGCACTGCGAGTGCAAGCGCCAGCTCCTCGGAGGCGGGCTCGGCCTTCAATACCTCGATCGCCAACTCGGCATCCCGGCGGGTAGCCGACAGGTCGTTCTCGCGTGACTCGAAATAGGAAACCCAGGCCCGGGCCCGTGCCACGTCGAGCTTGGTGTCCATCATCCCCAGTCGCCGATGCGCCAGGTCAGATGCCTGCTGGAAAAGGTTGACCAGACCACGTTCCTTGGCTGCCTCGAGGAGTGTGTCTTTGAGGAGCTTTTCGGGCATCTTCGACCCGAGGTCGAGGGCGTTGGTGTAATGGGCCGCCGCCTGACGATGGGCGCCTCCACGAGAGGCATCCCTCGCCGCTCGGAGCGAATAGTCCACCACCTTGTCCCCATCTCCGGCCCCAACGGCGTGATAGGCGAGCCGGGCGACATCGGGTGAGTTGTCGTCGGCGTCCTCGAGCAGTTCCAGAAGGCGGCGGTGGAGGTCCATCTTCAATGCCGGGGGAACGGCCTGCTCCAGACTGTCCCTGATCAGGGCGTGACGGCAAGTCACCTGCCCGTTGTTGGAGTCGAGCAATCTGCGTTGGACTGCCAGATCGACATAGCTCCCCGCCTCGGGGCTCAGCTTGGTCAGCTCGCCGAGTGGCAACCCTTCCGGAGACAGCGCCACCAGATAGAGAACCTCGAGTGCTTCCGGGGAGAGCTTGGCGGCCCGGGCCATGACGGCGTTGGCGATGGTCGAAGGCAGTTTCGACTCCGGGTGACGCAACACCTCTTCGACCAGGAAGGGGTTGCCCAGGGTGGCGGCGTGGATCTCGGCGGGATCGAGGTCGAGACCCCTGGTCAGCTGCTCCACGCCGGACAGTGACAGAGGGGGCAGCTCGATATGTGTCCCCACCAGGGCAAGGTCGGCGGTGACCAGATGGAGCGGATGAGTCAGGTCCAGCTCCTCGTCCCGAAACGTCGCGATCAGACAACTCCTGGTCGGCCCGATCCTCCGGCCCAGATACCTGACCAGGCCCAGCGTGGCCTCATCGGCCCACTGCAGGTCCTCGATGGTCAGGACCACACGGTCACCCTTGAGCAGGTCGAGCATCCCGGCATACACCCCCGCCCGACCGGAACCGGCCCGGACGTCCTCACGCAGCTCATCGGGGAAGCTGTCCAGGAGATCGAACAGCGGGGCGAACGCCGTGGGCACTCCGACCGGCTCGCATGCGGCTTCGAGTATTTGGTATCGGTGGTCCAGGCCGGAGATGAACGTCCGGAGCAGGGAGGTCTTGCCGAATCCGGCCTCACCGGAGATGAGGACCACGCTCCCGGTTTTGAACGGCTCTGTCATCAGGGCGTGGAGAGTCGCCAGCTGCTCATCACGCTCGACCAGTGGCTGGAGCCCGATCACGATGTCCGAGGGTACACCCCGCTCCGGTCGATCGGCTGAGGCGCCGCTAGCCGTCGTCGGGGTCTGAAGTGTCACCATGTTCGGGCTCCCTCCGCCTCAGGAGTGCTCGGTCACCGGGTAGATCTCGTCGGCCACCAGGCCATGGGCCTCACGATGGACCGTGGCCGCCTGCTCGGCGCTCTCGGCTTCCACCAGACAGAAGATCTTGCCGGCCGACTCGTCGACCCAATACTTCTTGTAGTCGACACCGTGGCTGCCCTGGGTCTTCAGGTCCTGGGCATGGGCTTGGGCCACGTCGCCCTCCGATACTCCACCATCGATGGTGTGCACATCCATGAACAACGGCATGCGAGCTCCTTTCTCGTCTCTTGATGTGGAAGGTATGGGACCGGGCGGATGAGCGCATAGGGAGAATTCCCTATCTTGAGTTTGGGCTGGTGGGGACTCGTGTTTTGGGGGATCAAACCGGGCCGCCCTGGTCTCGGCGCCGGTTTTGGTGTGGCATCCGAGCTGACTCCACTCCTACCTGGGTATGACCCCGACCAAAGATGGGGTGACCTCCCGATGTGCCGTCATTGCCCCTGCCATACCTTCGCCATGTGATGAGCGCAGCGACGGCCCCCGACGGGGATCGTCCCGAACCGAGGAGGAAGACATGACCATTGCGATTCACAGAGGGCGACAGCAGCGGACGATGATCGGTATCGGGCTGGTGGCAATCCTGACCGTGGCCACCGTGGTGGCCCTCCGTCTCGACAATCGGCCGATCACCGTGGCGGACGATCCTGCCCCCGCGGTTCAGAGTGGTGCGGTGGATTCGGTCCAGGGTGCGACAACCGCCCAGTCACTCAGAGACGTCGAGATTCATCAGAAGTGGCTGGAGTCCGTGCGCAACGGTGCGATCGGGTCCGGTCAGGTGGCCACCGCCGAAAGCGCCTCGCCGGCGTTCACCGTGACTGCTGCCGGTGATCTGATCCCCGGTCCCGTCGTGCGACCGTTCACCTGGGACGATTCCGTCCCCGCCACGGTGGCGGCTCAACCCGCCGGGGCAGGCAACGGGTTTGGAGCCCTTGACGCCCGATAACCCAGACCCACCCGACGACAGCTCCCGGATCCTCCCTTTCCGGGAGTTGTCGCGTCCGGGGTTTCCGTTTCGGACGTTTGGAAAACGGACCCCTTGAAACCTGTCAGGGGGCGGTTGTAGGGTCGAACACATGTTCGCATTGGAACAAGAGACGACATGGGATGAGGCCGACCTGGCCCTCTTGGATCTGTCCCCGGAGGCGTCATTGGAGTCGCCCGAGGAGGGGGCTTCGATTCCCGCCAACTTGGATGAGATGGCCCCGGGCCCGGTCCTCGCTGCGTTCCTGTCCACCGTCGATCTGTCTTCGATTTCGGGATATGACCGGGTTGTGGTCCTGCGTGCCTACCAGCGGATGGCCTCCCACTTCGAGGCCGGAGTCCATGAGGCGGTGGCATCCATCGCCGACTACATGATGGAGCTGGACGAGGATCTCGAGCTGGCCAACGATGCGGCGGAGTTCGAGGTACGGGTTGCCCTGCGGCTGACCCGACGCGCCGCCGCCAATCAGCTGGGACTGGCTCAGGACATTCATCGGCGCCTGCCTGCGGTGGGTGAGGCCTTGACCCGTGGTGACATCGATGTGAGACGTGCCTGGGTCCTCAGCCAGGGAACCCAACACCTCGACACCGAGACCGCTCGTCAAGTCATCGACACGATCATCGACGATGCGCCCCGCTTCACCACCGGTCAGCTCGGCGCCCACCTCCGGCGGCTCTGTCTCGAAGTCGACCCCGACGATGCCAAGAAGCGATACGAGGAGGCTCTCGAGGAGCGACGTGTCGTCAAGGACGCCACCGAGTCGGGCACCGCCAACCTGATGCTGTTGGACGTTGCGCCTGATCGTGCCGCCGAGGCCAGTTCCTACATCGATGCCGTGGCCCGCAGCCTCCGGACCAAGGGTGAGGAGCGGAGCATGGATCAACTCCGGGCCGATGTCGCCCTCGACCTGCTCTGCGGGAAGGCCACCGGTAAGGGGTCGAGTCGGGGGAGTGTCAACATCCATGTCGATCTGGCCACCCTTGCCGAGTTGGACGACATGCCTGGCGAGTTGGGCGGATTCGGTCCGGTCATCGCCGACATCGCACGGCAGGTCACCGATCGTCAGCAGTCCACACAGTGGAAGTGGACACTCACTCACCATGAGAGTGGGATGGTCCTCGACACCGGGATCACCCGGAGACGACCCACCACAGCCCAGAAGCGTCGGATCCACGCCCTATATCCGACCTGCGCCTTCCCGGGATGTCGGATGCCTGCCGAGAGCTGCGATATCGACCATCGAATGCCATACGCCCAGGGTGGCCCCACCACCGTGGGCAATCTGGAGCCCATGTGTCGATACGAGCACGACCGCTATCCCCGGCTCGGTTGGAAACGCATCCCCCTACCCGATGGTGACTTCCTCTGGATCAGCCCCCTCGGTCATCGATACACCACCAGTGGCCGACCCCCACCACCGATCGACCTTTCCGAATTCGATGAGGAAGAGACCGAGGACTGATTCAGTCTCCAGGGGTGGAAACCTCAATGTCGAGCAAGACAGACGACATGCCTGCATGTGGAGCTGTCATTCTCAAGGAGTGAGATGACAGCCGAATCGAACAGTGGGGACATGCGGGCTCTGAGACCAGGTCGAATCGCCCTTGCCTGGCTGACCGTCGTCGGTGTCGACCTGTTCTTCAATGCCGGGGTCTTCGCATTCGTCTACGAGCAGTCACGGGAGCCTGCCCTCCTTCCCGACTCGGACCTGGCATTGCGGATCCCGGTCGCCTATGCGGCGCTCGCCCTGGCGGTGACCGCCCTCGCCTGGGTGATACAGACGGTCGGCGCCCGAGGGAGACGTGCCATCGAGATCGGGGCGGGGGCCGGTCTGGTGCTCGGTGTTGCCGGCTTCGGGGCGATGTGGACGGCCATCGACGTCACCGGTCTGCTCATCGGGGTCGGAATCCTGGTTTCGGTGGTGGAGGGAGCCGTCGCCGCAGCCGTCCTCACCAGCAAAAGGCAGGGATCCAGCCTGACGATCAGAGTCGTGGTCGCCTTCGTCCTTCTCGCCGGTGTCGGTCAGGTCATCGCCAATCTGACCAACTGATCAGGAGGCGGCTGCAGAGGCTCGAGAAGCAGGCCGACCTACGACTCGTCCTCTCGATGGTGACTGGCTGCGACCTCCTCCAGGTCGGACTGGTCGAAGCCACTCGGGTCGATGTCCGCCACACGCACGTTGGTCACGGCTTTGACCGTGGCAGTGGCGTCGCCACCCTCCAGGATCGCCCTCTCACCGACTATCGCCCCCGGGCCTAGCTCGGCGATGACCTCACCGTCGATCTCGACCTCGAGCATCCCGTCGAGGATCAGACACACGGCAGATCCGGGCTTTCCCTGTTCGGCGAGGACCGAGCCAGGCTCGAAGCTGGTCAGCTCCGGTCGTCCCGACATCACCAGCTTGGACATCTCCCGCTCGATCTGAGACTCGACACCACTGGTCAGCGTCGGGTGCTCGAAGTCGTGCCAGGGCGAGTGGACGTGATCGTTGACCTTGGTCCACTCGGTGAAGTCGATCAACCCGCTCTTGGCGGCGAGCTCGCCGTCGGTCCCGTAGATCCAGTGACGGGGGAACGGTGACGCCCCCACCAACTCGAAACTGGAGTCACCATCGGCCGAAATGGTCAGCGCCAGGGTGGTCCAGGCGGTTGGTGCGGTCATCCTGACATAGGGAGGCCGATCGATGTGCCTGGGGAACGGTGCGCCGGTGCGGCCGCCGGCGGTCTGGACGAATCGGGCCGTCCCGTCCTCGATCACCGGGTCGTCCTGGAGGACCGGGAAACTCACCCCGGGGAGTGTCACCGAGATCCCGAGCCGGGCTGTCGTAGATCCGACCAGGCCACCACCGCTATACCCGGCGTCGACGATCCGACCGTCGTCGTCGGTCTCGATCCATGCGGCCAGGTTGTTGGCGAAGCGGTACCGGTCCTCCTCACGCAACCTCTCCAGATCGTCCGTGGCGAGAGAATCCGGGGGCGGTTGGTCGTAGTGGCTGATGCCCAGGTCCATCGGGACCCGCATCAGGCCGCTCATTGCCTCCGACGGGATCCAGGAGATCGAAGTGACCGAGCTCTCGTGACGCATCTCTTCCTCCTTGACGTCTCGGAGCCATCATCCGACACGGAAGGCGAAAAGTCGAGGGTGTCACCCAAAAGGTGAAGGTGTGGCTGTCCCCACGTCCGAACAGGAGTCACCACACTCACCCCTCGGCCGGGCATCACTTACGTTGGATCCATACCCTTGGAAGTCAGGAGGCCATGCAGCAGCCAATGGCAGTGATCAGCAGCCCCTCGAGGACAGTGTCATGAGCGACCGGTCGTTGCGGCGCACGACCCACACGATGGCGGCCGCCGGAGCCGGTCTCGGGCTGACCGGCCTGATCCTCATGCTCAGCTCCGGGGGCGCCGCCACCAGTTGGAAGGACGGGGTCGAGCACAACGCCCTCACCGCTGTCGCCTTCGGGGTCATCGTCTGGGTCGTGGGCAAGGCCCAGCCACGCAACCGGCTGGTGGTCGTCAGCGCCTGGGTCTCTTTACTCACCGGCATCTACGCCGGGTTCGACGGGATCACCTGGCTCTTGGGTCGTCTCGCCGGTTACGCGCCTACGGTGGACCTGGCCCCGGCGGATCTTCCCACCGGCCTCGCCCTGGCCAAGGCACTGACCATCCCCGCTTCGATAGTCGGTCTGTTCGTCATGATGACCTTCGGGATCCTCCTTCTCTTCCCCGATGGGCGGACGCCGTCCCCGCGTTGGCGGTATGTCGGCTGGATGGCCCTGACCGGCATGGCCATCTCGACATGGAGCTTCGCCCTGGCCTTCTGGCCTACCGTCACCACCTCCTACCAAGAGATCAGGCAGAATCTCTTCTCCATCGGGGACGGGGGCCAACTGTTCGTCTCTCGTCTCGGTCTCGGTCTCATGTTCGGCGCCACCCTGCTCTCCGCCGTCTCCTTCGTCGTTCGCTGGCGTCGCAGCGAAGGTCAGGAGCGACAGCAGCTGAAATGGGTCGGGGCGGCAAGTGTCCTCCTCGCCCTCACCTTCCTTCTCGCCTTCGCCCTCGCGGCTTCGCAGATATGGACCCTGGCAGTCGTGTTCATCGCCGCAGTCGTCTTCGTCATCGCATACGGGGCGGCAATCGTCCGCTATCGCCTCTATGACATCGACCTGGTCATCTCCCGGGCCTTCGTATACGGGACACTCGGTGTGTTCATCACCGCCGGCTATGTGGGCATCGTCGTCGGATTGGGACCGGCGATCGGCGGTCCCGACAACGCGGTCCTGTCTTTGCTCACCACGGCGCTGGTGGCCATCGTCTTCCAGCCACTGCGGCGGTGGCTGCAGCGTGTGGCCAACCGGCTGATCTACGGGAAGCGGGCGACGCCCTATGAAGTCCTCTCCGATCTTGCCCGAAGCGTCGGTGGCCTCGATGAGAACCTTCTCGTCGAAGTGGCTCGGTCGCTGGTGGAGGGGACCGGGGCCGACTCCGCGGGCGTGTGGGTGGCTTCCGGGGTAGGGGTGCGTCTGGCTGCGGTGTGGCCGGAAGGGGCGACGGTCGAGATGGAGAAGGCGACGGCGACTGCCCATGTCTCTCACGACGGCGAGCGTCTTGGCGCCCTGACCCTCACCGCTCCCACCGGACAGCGATTGGACCCGACCGACGAGCGTCTCTTGTCCGAGGTCGCCGCCGGCATGGGGTTGGCGTTGAGAAACCTGGAGCTGACCGAAGACCTGCGTACCCGGGTGACCGAGTTGCGCGCCTCGCGGCAGCGGATCGTCGCGGTTCAAGACGAGACGAGACGTCGTTTGGAGCGTGACCTGCACGACGGAGCCCAGCAGCAGCTGGTTGCGTTGAAGGTGAAGCTGGGTCTGGCTCGGAGCCTCGCCACCGGCGATGTCGCTCCCCGTACTTCGGCCCTTCTCGACGGTCTGTCCGTCGAGTCGGACTCCGCCATCGAAGCGATGCGCGATTTCGCCCGGGGTGTCTACCCGCCCTTGCTCGGGGCAGAAGGGCTCGCGTCGGCACTGACCGCATACGCCCGCAAACTGCCGATCCCGGTGACGATCGATGCGGCCGGGATTGGCCGCTATCCGCGGGAGGTCGAGGCCACCACCTACTTCTGTGTCCTCGAGGCGTTGCAGAACGTGGCGCTGCACGCCAGGGCCGGCCGTGCCCGTCTCCAGGTTCGAGAAAAAGGGGGCGTGTTGGCGTTCGAGGTCAGCGACGACGGTGTCGGCTTCGACCCCTCCGAAACCGGGCACGGCTCCGGGCTGTTGAACATGGCGGACCGGGTCGATGCCGTCGAGGGGACGCTCGAGGTCGTCTCGGCTCCCGGTCAGGGAACCACGATTCGCGGCCGGATCCCGGTCATGGAGAGGGTGGCCGGATGAAGGCCCTGCCGGTCCGGTTGATGCGCTCTGCGGCGGTTCTTGCCCTGGTGCTCGGGATTTGGCCCGCTGTGGCTCTCCTCAGCATCGGGCGTGCCGACATCATGTTCCAGCTCTTCGTCATCCACAATGCCCTCGCCGCCGTCGTCCTCGGTGTGATCGTGTGGCTGGTCGCCCCGAGGCAGCCCGACAATCGGGTGATCTGGGTCCTGGCCGTGGCTGCGGTCTCCTGTGGGATCTATGCCACCGGCATCAGCACACCCATCTGGCTCGGCTCCCTGCTCTACGACTTCAAACTGGATCCGAAGTCCACCGCGCCGGTCTCGATACCGCGGGGTCTCGCCACCATCACCGCCTTGTGCGACCCATTCTGGATACTCGGGTTCTTCTCCATGTCCACCTTCGGGTTGCTCATCTTCCCCGATGGGCGTCTCGTCTCCCCGCGGTGGCGGTTCGGGGCGGGTCTTGCCGGCTTGGGCCTCGTCTTGGCGATGACGGGTGACGTCTGGGACATGCGCCCGGGCGGGACCCTGACCTACGCCGAGATCTCGAGGAATCCCAATCCCGTCCTGCTCGCAGGGCTCATTCTCCTCCTCGTAGCCGTGATCATCTCCGTCGCCGCGTTCGTCACCAGATATCGTCACAGCGAAGGCCAGGTCCGACAGCAGTTCAAGTGGGTCGGGGTCGCCACCACTCTTCTGGCCGTCCTGTCCTTCATCGCCGTTGCCCTGGATCCCTTGAGTGGAGACCTGATTCCGGCGGCGATGGCGGTCGGGCTCACGTTCTTCCTCGCCGCATACGGGGTGGCGATCGCCAAATACCGGCTCTATGACGCCGACCTGGTCATCAACCGAACCGTCGTGTTCGCCCTGCTCGCCGGGTTCATCACCCTGGTCTACGTTGTGGTGGTGGTGGGGATTGGATGGCTCCCGTTCCTCGGCTCCGATCCCAGCCTGGTGCTCTCCGTGCTGGCCACCGCGCTGGTCGCCCTGGTCTTCGAGCCGGTTCGCCTGCGGGCGCAGCGTTGGGCCAATCGGCTGGTGTATGGGAACCGCTCCTCCCCTTACGAGGTGCTGTCGTATCTGACCTCGAGGCTGGCCGCCACCGAGTCCCTGGACGGGTTGTTGGGGCGGATGGCGGAGCGTCTCGCCGACGGGACCGGTGCCGAGCGGGCAACGGTGTGGCTGGTCGACGGGGGTGGGCTCACGGTGGGCGCCACCTCCTCGGATCCCCCGCCACCGGTTGGGGGAATCGATGAGCTGCCCGGGCGGGTGTTTCCCATCTCTGACGTCGACGAGGTCCTTGGCGCCTTCAGCATCGAGAAGAAGCGTGGCGACTCGCTGTCGCCCACAGAGGAGCGTCTCGCCCGTGACCTGGCCGGCTCGGCCGGCATGGTGTTGCGCAATGCCAAGTTGAACACCGATCTGGCAACGAGAGCGTCCGAGATGCGGGAGTCGCGGCGTCGGCTGGTCGACGCCCAGGACGTCGAGCGCCGCAAACTGGAACGCGACCTGCACGATGGGGTCGAGCAACTGGTCGTCTCGCTCAAGGTGAAGCTCGGTGTGGTCGAGCGGCTGGCCAGCGATGAAGACCTCGAGCGGGTCTTGGATCTCGTCGGCCAGATGAACGATCACGCCGACGGGGCGATAAGCCAGATCCGCCTTTTGAGCAAGGGTCTCTATCCCCCTCTCCTCGAGTCGGAGGGCCTGGCCTCATTGACTGCCCTGGCCGAGCAATTCCCCGGGGTGAAAGTCGAGGTCGACGACATTGGCCGGCTCAGTTCCGAGATCGAGTCTGCTGTCTGGTTTGCCGTCTCCGAAGCAGCCACCAATGCGGTGAAACACGGTGCTCCCCCGATCGTCATCGTCGCTTCCCGGCAGCAGGGCGCCTTGACCTTCGAGGTCTCCGACTCCGGCCCAGGATTCGATCCGTCGACCGTCAAACCAGGCTCCGGTTTGACCAACATGCGGGACCGTCTCGAAGCTCTCGACGGCAACATTGCCATCGACTCCCTGTCGAGCGGCACTCGAGTTCGGGGGATCATCCCGATCCACGGGCCCGTGTTGGGCAAGGTGTCCGGCATGCCGCCGTTTGCGGTCGAGCCGATCGGCGCGGTGGGGGGCTGAGATGCCGATAAGCGTCGTTCTCGCCGACGACAACCTCCTGGTGCGAGAGGGTGTCAAGGCCCTCATCGACCTCAGTGACGACGTCGAAGTTGTCGGTATCGCCTCCGACTACGACGAGTTGCTACGCATTGCCGACGAGACGAATCCCCAAGTGGTGGTGACCGATATCCGCATGCCGCCCTCGTTCCAGGCCGAGGGAATCGAGGCCGCCAAGATGGTGCGGAAAATCCACCCCGGCGTGGGGATCGTGGTCCTGTCGCAATACGACGACCCTGAGTATGCAGTGTCGCTGCTCGCTGGGGGTGCAGCGGGCTATGCCTACCTGCTCAAGGATCGGGTGGCCGAGGGGGACCAGCTGGTGCGGGCGATCCGGGAGGTCGCCGGTGGCGGCTCGATGCTCGACCCGAGGATCGTCGACGCCCTGGCCCGACCGGTCTCCACCGATGGTCTCCTAGATCCCGATCAGGAGGCTTTGGTGTCCCGTATCGCCGAGGGGACCCCGATCAAGGCGATCGCGGTGGCGATGAGGACCACCCCCGCCGACGTGGACAATCGAATCGAGAAGCTGTGGCTCAAGCTCGCAGAGGGCGTCTCCGCCGGTCGCAAGGGCGCGATCGACCGGCTCAAGACGTTGCAGCAGGCCATCGCGTTGCGTGAGGAACAGGGCGAGGAGCTCTCCCGGTTCCTACCGGGCGGTGTCGCCGCCAAGCTTCGTCGCGATGGACGTCGGATCGGCGAGACCGAGAAGCTGGTCGTGACCGTTCTAATGTCGGACATCCGCGGCTACTCGACCATCGCCGAGCGCACCGATCCGTCTGATCTGGCCGGTCAGCTCAATCTGCATCGCGTCGAGATGAATCACGCCATCCTCGACCACGGGGGGACCGTGATGCAGTTCGTCGGTGACGCGGTCATGGCCGTCTTCGGAGCACCCGAGACGATGCCCGACCACGCCCAATGCTCACTGAAGACAGCCATCGACATGCATCATCATCAGGATCGGCTCAACGAGGAGTGGAAGAGGGAGGGTCTGGAGCCCTTCCGACTCGGTATAGGCCTGTCAACGGGGGAGGTTGCCGCCGCCCTCCTCGGGTCGGAGGAGCGGGTCGAATACACACTGGTCGGCGACGTCGTGAATCTGGCACAGCGAATCCAACAGTGGGCCGAGCCCGGTGAGATCGTGATGAGTGAACCGACCTGGAACTCACTCGAGGAGCGACCCGTGGTCGATGTCCTGGAGCCAGAGACGGTCAAGGGAAGGGTGCACCCGGTACAGGCCTACCGCTACCCGCCGAGGGCGTGATCTGACGTCTGACTAACCGACGGTCTTCCAAGCCTGGGACAAGCGCCCGGGCTCGAACTCCGCCTTGGCGATGAAGGCCACGGCTCCGGCGGCCAGGGCACGATCGTGGTACTCCTCGTAGGTGGAGAGCCCGACCACCTTGATGTTCGGGTTTGAGCCCAGTATCCGCCGAGTGGCCTCGGGACCGTCGATACCGGGGAGATTCATGTCCATCAGCACCAGATCGGGCGAAATGTCGGTCACAACGCTCACCGCATCCTCACCGGTGGCGGCCTCCCCCGCCACCTCGAAGCCGTCGGTCGATTCGATGACGAGACGTGCGGCGGAGCGAAACGACTCCTGGTCGTCGACGATCAAGACTCGGACACTCTTCGTGATCACTGGCACATACCAATGCTGTCGCGTCTGCCCCTCGGGCTCAAGATGGGAGCCACCTGCGCCGGGGTGGGGAAAACCACACCCTCACTCACTCGGATCGGCGAGATAGAGGAGAACGGCGCGTACCCGGCGGTTGGTCTCCTTCTCGGGCACGAGGTCGAGCTTGGTGAAAATCGAGTTGATGTGCTTCTCCACGGCCCGCTCCGACACGAAGAGTGTGTCGGCGATCGCCACATTGCTCTTGCCACTTGCGATCTCACCCAGCACCTCGAGCTCCCGATCGGTGAGCCGCCCCACCGGAGACTTCGGTCTCGTCCGGCCTTCGATAAGGGCGTCGACCACCTTGGGGTCGATCACCGATCCGCCGGTTTGGACCTCTTCGATCGCATGTCGTAGCTGATCGAGGTCGGCCAGACGCTCTTTCAGCAGGTAGGCGAGACCGTCGGCGCCATGCTCGAACAGCTTCAAGGCGTATTCGGGCTCGACGTATTGGGAGAGGACGACTACCCCGATTCCGGGGTGGGCGTCACGGATCTCCCGGGCTGCCCGCACTCCTTCGTCGGTCCGCGTCGGGGGCATGCGGATGTCGGTGATCACCACGTCCGGGGTGTGCTCCTCCACTGCGGCCATCAGCTCGTCGTAGTCCTCGGCCGCGAAGAGCAGGTCGTAGCCGGCGCTCTCGAGAACCATGCGAACACCCTCGCGGACGATGAACGCATCCTCGGCCAAGACGACAGAGGTGGACATGACGCCGAGGTTACCGCCGAAGGGTCGGGCCCAGTGGGCTCGACTAGGTATACGGAGGTCCAGTCGGGTCGCGCCGGCTGCGTGCCATTGGCCAGCATCTGACGCCACTCCTCATCAGTCAGCCGGTTGCCTCTCGGCACCCAGAACTCGTAGTAGGAGTAGACCCCGCCCCGAGCCACCTGGAACGTCCTCTGGTCGTTGGGGACCAGGACGTAGATCGGGTCGATGTACCCGGTGCCGATCTCGAGCGCCTCATCGGGATTGGACGTTATGTCGGCGATGACGGCGGCAATGTCGTCGGGTGCCGCGGAGGACCCCCCGGTCTGAGCATTGGATTCGTCGACGTCCTCGGAGGCCAGCAGCCAGATCAGCTCGAACCGTGCGCCGATCGACTCCAGCCAGTCGTTGTCCTCGGTCGAGATCGGACGCCCGGCCAGTTCGTCCCGGGCCAACCGCTCGAATGTCCCATACATGTCGGTGAGACGGGCCAGTATCTCCTCCACGTCGGGCGCCAGGAGCCCCCGATCATCCAGACCCTGACGCATCAGGTTGGCGACCGCCGCCAGCCGGGCGTAAACCACGGGCTCTGGCTCCACCCAATGTCGTGGCTCTGCCGGCGGCGTCGGTGTCTCCCCTTCGGCAAAAGCCTGCTTGGCGTAGAGAAGGGTGTCGTGCTTCAACTCGACATAGGACCCAAACCCGGTGTTGTGGTCCTTGGCCGCCCACGTTTCGGTCTGCATGAACTCGGGATAGACCGCTCCGTGGCCGTTCCACATCGGCTGGATCGCATACAGCCAACCGTCATAGACCGTCCCGGCCCAGTCTGTGGCGACGTGGCCCGCGACCAGCTCGGTCATCTTCGCCAACTGCGGGTCGTAGTCGGTGTAATCCTCGGGGATCCCGGCCTCGATCTGACGCTGATAGGCCCAATCGCTACCGAAGGCGGCGGCTACGTCGAGCGGCGAGCCCTCGAGACGTCCGGCCACGTTGGGGAAGACCAGTTGATCGAGGATGTACGAGTCGAGGACGAAGCGGGCCCCCATCACCCGCATCGACGCCCGCTCCGGGTCGATGGCGACCGAACGAGACGCATTCAGCTCGACCGCGACGCCGGCGATGAAGTCGTCGTTGATCACCTCCGGGGAGTCCCTCCAGTTGCTATCCACCGTGTCGGCAGCAGTCGCCATCTCCATCGGGGTGAAGTCATCGGCCAGACCCACCAGGAATGCGGTCGGCTCATAGATCTGAGCCCACATCTCCGACAGCTGGGGGTTGCCGGTTATGGCCCGGGCCAGCATCAGCGCGGTCCGCACCTGACTGTTTTCTTTGAGCAGGAACGCCGTTTGACCCAGTGAGGACATCGCCAGGAAGTAGCGGGTCAGCTCCGGTGTCCTGGTGTAATGGCCCCGGACCCCGAACAGGGAGTAATCGACCAGTGCCCCGGTGGTCGGAGACTCGGTGAAAGCAGCATGGTCGTTTATCAGTGACAGCTCAGCCTCCACCTCATCGGAGTTCGGCGCATCCGTCAGCTCGAGGAGAGCCATCAGCAACTCGCTGTATCGGGCCACCTGTTCCGCCGCCACGTCCATGCCGGTTCCCTGGAGATCCCCTGCATCGGCTTCGGCCACCTGGTTGAGGGTCAGGGCGAACTGTTCGAGGATGGGGAGCAGGACCAGCTGTTCGGTGTCTCGCAACGCCTTGGCAAACGCCAGGTGCCAATAGTGATATGCGGCATCCGTGGTCACGAACAACGGCTGACTCCCGTTGAGCTCCACGTTGCTATAGGCCTCGTGGAACTGGCCGTATCCCCCTGGCAGCACGACGAAACCATTGGTGGCGAGGAGATCCCGCGCTTGGTCGGGAACCTGGTCGGACCACAACACCCCATCCAGTGAAGTGGGCGTGGTCGGACCGGCATAGGGCGGGTCGTCGCCGAGGAGAGGGATCTCGGGAAAATCGGCAAAAGCCGGCACCGGGCGGAGGCCGTAGACGGCTGACTCCGGGATGGTGGTTCCGGTGGTGGTTGGGACTGTCGAGGGGGTGGTCGATGTGGCGGCGGAAGTCGTCGTCGTGGACGTGGGCTCCTCGTTTTGAGTGACACAAGCCCCGGCCAGCATTGCCACCACGACGACGAAGATCGAGGTACGACGCAAGGAACTCTCCTTTGACCGATCAATCATCGTCCATGGGCATCCTCAGCGCCAGAGCAGAAGGTCCCGTTCCGGGTCAGGGGTTGGCGGTGCCCCGGTCGAGGATCACCGGCTCGGTCGAGCCGTTCCCATCGATGTCGGCACAGGCAGGGGTGCCCTTCCCGGGGAGACGCTCGGCGGCGTCCAGGCCAAACGGTCTCCAGACGGCCCCACCGGTGGCGACCACCGCCGGATCGTCGAGCTCGGAGTAGGCGAGGGCTACGGCGCCATCACACGCCGCCACCTCGGCCACCGGCGCCGGCACCACACCCGCCACCCAGATCGGGGTCATGTCCTCCGCCCGATAGATGCCGAGATGGGCGCTCATTCCCTTCGCATCGACCCACTGCACCTCGGGTAGGCCGTCACGCACCGGGTGGGGGCCGGGAAGGTGCCGGAAGGAGACGACTATCTCCAAGTCGTCACCGGTCACTCGCCCGGTGTTTGCCGCCACCACCGTCCCCCACTCGAAGTCTCCGATCGCGGGGCTCGAGTCAGCGGGCGACGGCACCGGACGTGCCAGGTTCCACCACTCACCGTCTATCAAGACCGCGTCGCCTTCGGGCAATGCCCAGCCGACCCAGTGCACTCTCAGGTCGGTGTGATCGGTCGAGCCCACTCGATATGCGATCAACCCGGAGCGATCTGCCAGCACCTGGAGGATGGCGCCCTTCCCGGTCAGCTCACCGCGTTGATCGAAGATGAAGTTCCCGAGACTGGTCGCGGTCAGGGTTGGTCGAGGGCCGGGGGTGCCTATGACCGGCTGGACCACGTGGGCTCCATTTCCCCACACCACGTCGGCGCCCCAGGTGGTTGCCTTTTCGGCGAGGGCCAGCATGCGCGGGTCCGACTCAGGAAGGTACTCGACACCGCCGTGTAGGGAGACCACCAAGAGGTCAGACCGGGCAGCGGCACCCTCGATGGCCTGTTTTGCCATCGCATCGTCCCACTGGGCGACCCCTGGCCCATTGCCGGCAGCCAGACCCGCCCTGGTGGCGTCGTAGGCGAGGAAGGCGACCCTTGCCCCACCCGTCTCGAGGAACAGCGGCTCCTCTGCCGAGGCGGCATCGGCGCCGGCCCCCAGCGTTGTCATTCCCGCGCCCTCGACGGCTTCGATGGTGTCTATGACCCCGCGCGGCCCGGCGTCCCCGACGTGGTTGTTGGCCAGCGACATGACGTCGAACCCGGCGCCGGCCAGGAGTGCGGCCGCGGCTGGATCCGCCTCCAGCGTGTTCGGGTTGTCGGACTGGTGGTCCCGCAGGGTCAACGGTGACTCCAGATTGGCCAATGCCAGGTCGGCAGGCTGAAGGATCCATCTCACCTCCTCGAACAGACCGGAAGAGTCAACTGCCGCAATCTCAGCCACGCCTCGACCGAGCATCACATCACCGACGAAGACCAGCGAGATCGGGGAGTCGGGGTGGGGCGGTCCGGCGCCAAGTGCGGTCAACCCGAGGAGCACCCCGGTGATCACGGCATAGATCAGCCCGCGGGGAAACGGAGGGACATGACGTCTATCGGAACCGGGCTGTGTCTGCAACGGACTGTTCATTCTCACGCAGCCCACTCGTCTCTGGGACCGTAGTCATCATGGGATCCAGCTCGGGCTCGGGCCCAGGGTCTTCATCCCCCAATGCGACGGGTCCGCTCCCACCGATTGAGACACTTTGGAGACACCCCGCACAGAGAATGCTCCCAGAAAACGGCAAATCTTGGATGACCGAGTTTTGGCATCCATTGGGAGGATCAGTTGCGCGCGTCCAAATCGGCAGGCACGAGGTGAGTCGTCGCCGGCTCTCGATGGCGACGCTCGCCGCCACGACCATCGGCTATCTGGTGGTCCTCTATCTCTACATCCCGCTCGAGAACCCGGCAATCGTTCTCTTGTCGGCGGTACCCGTCACCGTCGCCGGCGCCTTGTATGGCGTTCGCTTCGTGGCCGTCTTCATCGTGGCACTCGGAGTCGCGACGGTGGCTCTGATCGAGTGGTTGGGGCCTGGCTTCGGCCATCTGCTCCAGACCTACCGCGGCATTCCCATCCTGATCCTCATCCTGATGGGTCTCGTCGTGGGGAGGCTCCGTGACGTGTCCGACGAAATGGAGCGACAGTTGGCACGCAGCCGGATCGTGGAATCCGAGCTCCGCACCACCCAGCAGCAGCTGGAGGAGTCATTGGAGGCCAAAGACCAGCTGATCGCGTCGGTCGGCCATCAGCTCCGCACCCCATTGACGGCGGTTCTCGGCTTTGCCGAGATGCTCCGGGTCGGCAACGACACCGAGATGGCGCCCGGTGAACGCGAGGAGATGGTCAGTCACATCGCCCAGCAGGCATTTCACATCTCGGCCACCATCGACGACCTGCTGGTGGCGGCCCGCATCGAGATCGGGAAGCTCGAAGTGACCAGGGTACCCATCGCCCTGAGAGCTCAGATCGCCCAGGTGATCGAGAGTTGGGACCGCGACGAGGTCACCAGGATCGCCATCACCGGGGACGACACCCGCGCCATCGGCGACCCGGCTCGGGTCCGCCAGATCTTGCGAAATCTCATAGCCAACGCCCTCGCCTATGGGGGAAGTGACATCGCGGTCAATGTCGCGGTCAACGAGACCCACGCCCTGGTCGAGGTGTCGGACAACGGGCCTGGGCTGCCAGCGGAGCAATGGGAGGCGATCTTCGAGCCCTACTACCGCTATCACACCGAGGCGACGCAACCGGGGTCGGTAGGGCTGGGGCTCACCGTCTCCCGGGGTCTGGCACAGATCATGGAAGGTGACCTGGCCTACCGGCACCACGATGGGGAGAGCGTCTTCGTGCTGCAGCTCCCTCTGGCTGCGAGCTGACCCTCGACCGGCAGGGCCACCGTGGGCTGGGCGATCGTGTCGATCTATGAGCCGTCCCCGCCACGAGTCTTGCCATCGTCGATCACCATGCCGTGCTCGGTTATCCGGAAGAGCCGCACGGTGTGGTCGTGATCGGATCCTCGTGTCTTGAGGACCGTCATCGTCCGATTCAGATGGTCCTCTTCGATCTCGAAGTCGAGAAGGACGATGTTGTCAGAGAGATGTGAGATCTCTCCGGCGGTCCCCTTGTCGGTGGCGAAGAACGAGTCCCTCTCCTGGGTC
Source organism: uncultured Acidobacteriota bacterium (assembly GCA_963822895.1). Classification (GTDB taxonomy): domain Bacteria; phylum Actinomycetota; class Acidimicrobiia; order Spongiisociales; family ZC4RG35; genus JARDZU01. The sequence goes on along the minus strand of CAWGJI010000021.1, from coordinate 126,848 downwards.
ATGACCACGGTGATCCCGGCCCGCGACAGTCTCTGAAGAAGCGAGTACATGTACTCGCGAAAGCGAACCTCTTCGTCTGCCGCGATCTTGATGTCCCCCAAGCTGTCGATCAGAAGCCGTTTGACGCCGGCGTCCTGGGCCTGGGTCAGCAGGTCGTATACCCACTCGTCGATATGCAGGTCCACAGGAGAGCGATATGCCACGTGAACCATGTCCGATTCCAGGTTCCAGCCGAAGCCGCTGCAGATCCGCGCCAGTTGCACCGGGTTCTCCTGGAAGGTGGCGATCATGCCGGTTTCCCCTCCATCGGCTCCGGAGAAGATGAAATGGAGACCAAAGAGAGTCTTGCCCGAGCCCGAATTCCCCGAGACGACAGTGGAGGAGCCTCTCCACAACCCGTCCGGCACCATCAGCTCCAAGCCCGGGATGTCGATCTCTATCCGGTCCGGGGGGAGCTGATAGGTGTGGATGTCGATCTGATCCGCCAGCCGTGGAAATATCTGCAGACCGGAACTTGTGATGCGGTACGCATGACGTCCGGATTTGAAGTCACTCCCCCGCAGCTTGATCACCTGGAGCACGCGTTTTTCACGATGGTCGCTGGCTTCCAACTCGAGTGAGAAGATCGCATCCGCCACGGCGAACTCGGGCAGGCCGGCCACCGCCTCCGGGGAGTACTCGCCCACCAGGACCGTAAGAACCGGGAATGCCGACAGCAGCGCCGCCAGCCGGTGCATGAAGCCTCGAAACTCGGTATCGCTGACGGTGTAGTCATGGAGGGCCTTGAAGCTGTCGATCACTATCGAGCTCGGCTTGTATTCCTTGAGAATGGCCTCGACTCTCTCGAAAACCCCCTCCAGTCCCTGGTCGTCGAGGACTTCGGCAAGGCTCTGATAGTGAACCCTGGTGCCGATCGCATCTGAGTCGAAGAACTCGAGGCTCTGCCCATAGCGCAGCAACTTCTCCATGGGCTCGGACACCGTCGACAGATACACACCGGGCCGCTCAGTGGTCGCGTTGTGATAGAGATACTGCTGGGCCATGACGGTCTTGCCCGCACCGGGCAGACCCATGATCAACAGCATCGAATTGGCCGGCACCCCTCCATCCAGGATCTCATCGAGACGCAGGTTCCCGCTCTGGGTGCGTTGTCTGCTCACCTGTTCACGCCGGGGACCAAAGCGCTGTCGCGCATCAGGTCCCGAACCGTTGAAACCAGTTCCAAGGGCTCGAGCGGCTTTTGAAGAAAGGCATCTGCACCATGCGCCAGCGCCGCGTCCCTCGAAGCAAACGATGAGACCGCGAGAACCCGGGTATGACCCTCGTCCTTGAGACGTCTGCACAGCGCCAGTCCGCCGCCGTCGGAGATGAGAAGGTCGATGATCACCAATTCCGGCTTCTCGAGATCGAACTTCGCCTCGGCCTCCACCGAGCTGAAGGCCACCGTGACCTCATATCCCTCGGTTCGCAGGAAGTAGTCGGCCAGCTCGGCTGAATAGGGGTCCCGCTCCGCCAGGAGGATTCCAAGTCGTGGTGCCTCGGGGGCTGCCTCGGTGAGCGACGAGCCGGCCCTGACCTGATCGGCCAGCAGCCGATGAGCCTCGCCCGGCTGCATCCCCTCGGCGAGATGCCCGGCGATGAAACGCAATCGCTCCAGGTCCTGGCGGCTGTAGAGCCGATGTCCCCCCTCACTTCGAGTCGGGACCACCAGACCGTAACGGTCCTCCCAGGTCCTCAATGTGCTGGCGGGGATGCCGAGTGTCTCTGCGACCGTCCCAATGCTGTACACAGGTGTCGATCCCACCATCTGCCCAGTTTAGTTGCTCAAATCCAGTCCTAGGTCTCCAAAAGCCTGCCCATAACCTATTCAATACCTCATTCTTCGCGTTCTTGACCACCAAATACTTGCTCATCTATGCTCAGATGAGCAAGTAGTAAGGGGCACTACCGAGCGGGTAAGGCATGGCGAGTTCTGAAGCAGAATTCTCGGTGCATGTCGATGAGACCGATCTGGCCACGGTCCTCACCATCAATGGCGAGCTCGACATTCTCACTGCTCCCCGCCTTCGCGAGGTCTTCGCCGACCTAGCTCAAACCGGACGCACGGAATTGGTGATCGATGCACGAGGAATCGGCTTCATCGACGCCCGCGGGATTCGCGCCTTCATCGAAGGGCGATCGGAGATCCTCGCCAAAGGAAGCCGTTTCAACATCGTCCCCTCGGCGCGGGTGCGAAGGGTGATCGACCTGCTCGATCTCGGCGATCTCTTTGATCTCTTTTCCTCGACTCAGGATGCGTTGGAAGACATCGAGGCAAGAGTCTGACCGAGCGGCGACCAGAGGCTCGAGACACCGCGTGACGTCCTTGGCGAAATCAGGTTTCGGGCGCGGCGCACATGGGGTATCCGATCTGACCGACCACCGAGGAGGACCGATGAAACGTCAACAGTTCGAAGAGTTGCTCTATCAGGCGATGGAGACCGAGTTGGGGGGCGAGCAGGTGTACCTGAAGGCACTGGATTGTGCCCAGAACGATGACTTGCGCAAGGAGTGGCAGAAGTACCTCGAGGAGACACGGACCCATCAGAAGATCCTGGAGCGGATCTTCGATGCTGCCGGGCTGGACCCATCGACCGAGAGCCCCGGGCGGAAAGTCGTGCGACACAAGGGTGAGGCCCTGGTCAAGGCAATGGAGATGGCAATGAGTGATGCCGGTCCCGGAGCCGCTCAGCTGGTGGCCGCCGAGTCGGTAGTCGAGGCCGAGACCAAGGATCACCAGAACTGGGAGCTGCTGGCTCATCTCGCTGCCGAGGCGGGCTCGGAGCTCGACGCTGATCTGAGAAACGCCCTCGAAGAGGCCTATGACGAAGTCGGCGAGCAGGAGGCCATGCACCTGTTCCACACCCAGGGCTGGGCTCGTGAGCTTTGGATCGAGTCGTTGGGGATGAAAGCCGCCCTGCCACCGCCTGAGGAGGAGAAGAAGGTCAAGACCAAGATCGGGGCCGGCCGCGCCGAGAAACAACGCGACGAGTACACCTGAGAGATCACTGATCTGCCAAGGGGCCGATCAGCAGCTGTCGTTGACCACGTCGGGTATCTCGAAGTCGAACGTGACATCCACGATGTCGGCGCCTTCGTCGGGCCAGGTCTGATCGAGCCCGGCCAGCCCGCCGCTGATCCGATCGCCTTGTATCACGAACGGTGGCTCGGCGAGCTCTGTCTGCTGCCCGGTGTCGTCGCTGACGAACCATGCGCCACTAGCGTCATTGGTCGCCGAGCCTTCGAACTGCTGCAGACCGTCGGCGCCCTGTCTGGAGAAGAAGGCGCTGAAGGTGATCTGGTCGAACTGTGAGCCATCGGAGAGGTCATATCCAGGGCCATGGGTCACTTCGATCTCGAGGCCGTTGCTTCCCCCGAGGAAGGCCAGCAACGACAGATCCTCGGGATTGGGCCCCTCGTCGCCGAAGGAGAACGGCTCACAGCTGTACACATCGACACCATCGAAGGCCTCGCCATCGGCGACGAAGGAACCGACCCCGGCCCCGGACAGGGCGGTCGCGCCACCGCTGTCACCGGCGTTGTCGTCAGGGAGAGCCCCGACGTCGACTGTCGGCTCGCCCTCGCATATGACCTCGAAGTCGACCGTGTAAGTGTTCTCGTAGTCGACGAACACTGCGGTGCCCGAAGCCCTGGTGTCGTCGATGGTCCACGTCATCGTCCCGCCGGCGGCCTGCTCGGGTGACGCGATCTCGATGTCGAGATCGCCGAACGTGATGTCGAACCCGGGAGCGTCTCGCTGTGTCGCCTCCCAATCGTCGGGGGGAAGATCCATGGTGAAGCTCCCGGGCTGGTCACCGTCTCCCAGTATCAGCTCACCGTTGTCGTCGACCGCGTATCCGATGGCATAGAACCGGCCCGATCCGAAGAAGTCAGGGCTACAGGTCTCGAATGTGGCGTCGGCCACGCCTTCGACCGGAGACCAGACCACATCGTCGAGGGCGTACTTGGTGCTCTCACCGTCGACGGTGATCACCGCTGATCGCTCGCTAGGGGCTTGGGCTTCGTCGGCACCCGTGTCGTCCTTGGCCGTCCCGGCGTCGGTGCTCTGGTCGTTCGCCTGGGCCCCGGCTCCCGCCGGCGTCTCGGTCGAGGTCGAAGACCCGTCCCCACCGCCGCCACAGGCCGACACCAGAAGGAGGATCACAGCCCCTATCGTCAAAGAGCGAGTGCGCGCCCATCCCATGTTCATTCTCCCTCGGCCTCGTTCTCAGTAGTCGGTGAGCCGCGACGAATCGCCTCCGTCCCGGCCAAACGACCGTAAGACACGAGATGGGGGGCCGGTAATACTCAACGGGTGCCTCAGGACTACTCATTTGGGCGGCAGTTGCCTATCCGAGAACGCCTGCCAACTGGTCCCGCCCGGTTATGGCCAGCTTGCGGTACACCGAGCTGAGGTGGTTGTCGACGGTGCGGACCGATATGAACCGCTTCTCCGAGATCTGGGAACTGGTCAGCCCCGATACGGCGTCCAGGGCCACCTCGACCTCACGTACCGACACGAGAGACGGCCGTCGGCGCAGTGCGGGTGTGTCGGGCCGCTCACATCGCTGCTCGTGTGCGATAGACCGAGCACAGGCTCTCGCCGCGTCGGCGAGGTCGCCGTTTCCTTCGTGCATGCTCGCCGTCTGGGCCCATGTCTCGGCCGCAAGTAGATGGGCTCCCAAACCCCCAAAGCCTTCGGCGACCGCCGAAAGTCCCTTCGGGTCCGAGTCGAATGACACCACGGCGTGATCCCACATCAACGCCAGCAGTCCAGCTCCCTTCGAAGTGTCGATCGCAGTCATGTCCTCAACGACCAAGTCTGGCCGGCCAAAGCGGACGGCATCGTGGAAACACAGCATCGCCCAGGCGAAGTGCTCGCCGGAAGCCGCGAATCGGCCTCCGTCGACAGTGATTCGCGACGCCCCGTCGATGTCACCCTCGACGACTGCGGACCACGCCCGGCCGCGATCCACCCAAACGGTGAGACGGGGTGCCGGTGGCGCCAGCACCAGGCCTTCTATCGATGCAATGGCCCCCGGGTCCCCCATTTGCCCGAGGGCCAGGGCGAGCATCCCTCTGCTCTGAGCTTCGAGCCCGAACGGATCGGCATCTCGGTACCTGTCCATGGCGGTGGTCGCCACTTCGGCCGCACTGGCCAACTTCCCCGCAGCCTCGAGGGCGAGGCTATGCGCCGAATACCAGGTGGAAGACATCGCATTGCCTCGATCCGTGCGCTCCACCCGCATCCCGCCGAGCTCGACCGCGTCGGGTATGCGACCGGCGGCGAGCATGGAGCTCAGATGCATTATCTCGATCTGGTCCCTGGCAAAGGGGAGCTCTGCCCGGTGCTTTCCTGCCGCCGTCGTCGCCTCTTCGATCACCTCGTCCAGACCGTGGCAGTCGGCGGTCATCGCAAGCGCCAAGGTGAGCGTCACATAGGCAGCGACGCGAGCCACCTCATCGGACCCTTCGTCGGACAGAACCGCGCGACTCGCCATTCGAGCGTCGAGGAAATCACCGCTGATGGCCGAGACTATCCCCCGCTCGTTGTTGAGGCGGGCACGCATGGCGGGGTCAGCGATGCTCCCGGCTGTATGTGCCAGGAGATCCTTAGCCTCGGATATCCGCCCCAGCCCGAATCCGAGGTTCTGGGCGCGGACTGATGCGACCTCACTAAGGACCACCTCGTCCTCGGGCGTCATGTCGCCCAGGACTTGCTCGGCTTCCTCGAAACGCTGTTGATAGCTCAAGGCGCGGCCGAGGATCAAGGAGGCGCGCTCGTCGCCGGTCCCGAGTGGTCGCACCAACTGCTCCGCCAGGCCGGGGTCGTGGCGGATCAGAGCTTGGGTTCCACCCGTCAGAGCGAGTTGTGGCGACAGGGTTTCCCCGGAGTCCCGCTGCCAGATCGCCACGCGCAGCGGGTCGGTGGTGTCGGCAGATCCAAGGCTGGCCTCCACCAGCGTGCGACATATGGACCGATGTCTCGTCTCAGCCAGATTCGCCGCCAGGATCTCCCCATACAGGGGATGCCCGGCTATGACCGCCGGCCGCCCCGCAATCTCGGTCACGGCGATAAACCCCCGATCCTCGAGCCGGGGAATCTCATCGTCCATGGCATATTGCAGGGTCTCGAGTGGCAGAGGCGATCCCACGGCCACCAACTCCATGCCGGCCCGTAGCTCGGGCGGCAATGCCCGAAGACGGGACGTGACCAGGTCGGCCAGACGCGAAGACGTGGCCAATTCCCCGACCTGCGCCCAGACACCGTTCTCGGAGCGTTGTAGCGACCCGCCCATCGCTCCCTCGATCAACTCATGAAGCACCAGCGGGTTGCCCGCGGACAGTCTCCAGAGCTCCGAGGCCAGGTCATCGTTGACCGGCCCCAGGCGCGCCTCGGCCACGGCGCGTGTGGTCACGCGATCGAGGGGCTCGATGTCGGCGCGTTCGATGACTCCATTGGTCCACAGGGCGACCAGGTCGGGATCCATCTCGGAGCCCGAGCGAGCCGTCAGGCACACGATCGCCGATCCGGAGGAGACGGTGTTGATCACGAAGGCAAGAGAGCCCGGGTCGAGATGATGAGCGTCGTCGATGGCGAGGACCAACCCGCGTTGCGAGCTTCGTTCCTGGAGTGATCGAAGTGCCTGTCGGAACATGGCCAGCCGGTCCTGGGTCGGTCCCTCCGGGAGCAGCTCGACGAAAGGGGCAAAGGGGATCGAGCGCGTCGACTCAGCGGCTACCGCACGGACCAGCGTCATGCCGCTTCGCTCTGCCCGATCTCCCAATTCGTGAAGTAGACGACTCTTGCCGACGCCGGCCGGACCCAGGAACGCGACACCAATTCCCGACTCCACCAACCCCACTGCATGATCCAGATCGCGCTCGCGCCCAATCAATGGCCATTCCAAGGTGGCTGAACCTACGTGAGCAGGCAGGGTCGATGTCGAGCGAATGAGTAATCGGCCGGCGAGTGTCGAGTCCGGGAGAATTGTTGGCTATGTGGTTTCGAACCACGCACCGAATCCTCATCAGGCCTTCGTCGCCACAAAATGCCTGCCAGATATCAAAACGGAGGTCGAGAGCCGGTAATACCAGCAGGGGTGGGGGCGAGAATCGGGGGTAGCTTCGTCGAGGTGAGACGTATCGACGTTTCAGACACTCAGACTGATCAAAGCCTTCACCACAGTCTGGCTTCGGGACGGATCACGTCCGCATCGAGGCTCCTCGTGCTCGCCCTGGTCCTGCTCGTGGGCTGTCAAGGCAGCGCCGAGCCCAATGCCCAAGGTGGGACAACGACCGCGTCTGGCGCAGCGACAACCGCTGGCCCCGTCGAGTCGACAACCACCATCGGGCAAAGTGAGCCGGTTCTCCCACCGGTGGTCGGACCGGAGCCCTCCTACCGGGTGGCCGCCTTCTACTACCCCTGGTATCGGAGTCAGGAGACAAACCGCATCTGGGAGCCGTGGAGCGACAGCAACCAATTCCACCCACCCGAGGACATCGCCAGCGACTACTACCCGGTCTTGGGCCCCTACAGCTCGTCGAGCCCGGCCGTCGTCGCCCAACATTTCGCCTGGCTCCGTAACGCAGGCGTGGGGGTAGTCGTCACCAGTTGGTGGGGCCCTGGCGACTACACCGACTTCGTGATCCCCGTCCTCCTCGAGGAGGGGGAGCGGTACGGCATCAAGATCGCGTTCCACCTGGAGCCCCGTGACGGGAGGAGCGCGGCGAGCGTCGTGCAAGACATCGAGTATCTCTACGACCACTATGGGGACTCCCCTGCCTTCTTCCGAACCGACGTCCCGACCAAGTGGAGCCAGGCCAAATCGAAGGGTTTGTTCTTCCTTTGGGCCGCCGAGTATGCGAACTTCCAGTTGGATCCGGTCGAATCGGGTTACTGGCGAGAAGCGATGGACGAGATCCACGCACTTCCCGAGAGCGCGATCGTCATCGGCAACACCCTCCAGAGCTCATGGGTCGACTCCAACCGGTTCGATGGGCTCTACAACTACGTGTCCCAGCATCTCGAGGAAACCGACGGATTCTCATGGGCCGAGGGGATACCAAACGGGGCTTGGTATGTCCCCAGCGTGACGCCAGGGTTGTCCGCTCGTCGCATCGGCTATGCGGAGGACACGTATCAACCACGGTTGAACGGCGAGACTTATCGCACCCAATGGGAGGCCGCACTCGGCCTGGACTTCGCCCCGGACATGGTGACGATCACCTCGTTCAACGAGTGGCTCGAAGGCACACAGATCGAGCCGGCGCAACCGGGTATCGACAACGGCTCCGGATATGCCTACTCCGACTACGAGAGCCTCGGCAGCGAGGCACTATCTCAATCTCACCGCAGACTGGATCGACCAGCTCTCGGCACGGACCTGGCCGCCGGGCGCCGCAGTCCAGATCAAGATGTCGACGACATCCGATTGGACCTTCTTGAGACTGTCATCGGGTGCCAACGCCATGCGGATGTCGCTCTCCTCGGTCAGTGAGGGGGCAACTTCTGCGGGGCCTGAAGGGAACCGAATCGGGCTCACCCAGTCGCTGGACGACGCCGAGAGCGGCGCCCAGGTGAACCTGACGATGGATATCTACCTCGGCGATATCGATCCAGAGGGAGAGGTCGCATTCGAGATCGGGAGAGGTCACCTCGGCTCGACGACTGTCCAGATCCTCGTGCACCACGGGACGGACCTGCTCGAAGCTGGGAACTTCACCTGGGCAGGCGTCAATCCGGGCGAGGAGAACGTGTCGAAGGTGAGTGTCCCCTCACCGGCGCTGCTCGATGGGTGAGGAGGGCCGTGTCGGCCGACCACGGGCAGGACAAGGGTTCAAAAGTCGGCTCACGAGGAATGCGTTGAGACACCGATGGCACTCGCCTTGACCATGGCTTTCCTATTGCTCGCGGCCTGCGCCGGGCCTGGTGACACCGCCCCGGTCACGACAGACCGGGGCACCGATGACACCACCACCTCGATCGCGGCTTCGGTGCCCGACGACGGCGGCTCGACACCCACGACCCCGGTGGTGGATGACCTTCGACGATCCTCATCGCCCTGGAGCCCGCCTGGTGGGCCAATCCGGGCAGCGTCGAGGGGAGCAGGGTCGATTCTCTCACTCTCGACGGCGGTCACGCCGAGGGGACGGCGACTTTCATGACCGAGGCCGGTGACGGCCCGCTCCAGGGGACCTTCGAGGTGAACTTCTCCGGTCAATAGGACTGGCACTTGAGGTTCGCGCCTGTCGGGCGACATGAGTAGTCGGAGCCATGGGAATGAGTAGACGAGGTCGCGCCAGAGTCCCGTACGTTGCAATGTGGAGCTTGGCGACTGAAGAGCGCCGCTCCGAAGGCAAAGACCTTTCTGATCTGGAGGAGAGAGATGAGGCGTTTGGTCAAGGCTCTGGTAACGATCTGGATAGTGCTCGGCATGGTCACTGCTGCCAGTGCCGCGACTTCGTCTTTGACCAGGGCGAGCGAGTCGGCCGATCGAACCTTGACCGGCGGTGGGTCCGTCGGGCCTGGGACCCGAATGGCGGTTTCCGACGATGGTCGCTACGTGGCCTTCGAGTCTTCATCTTCTCTTGATTCCGGCGACACGAACAAGGTCAACGATGTCTATCTAAAGGACATGCAGACCGGGGCGCTGACCAGAGCGAGCGTCTCGTCAGGAGGGGCATTGGCAAATGGGAGCAGCGGAGGTGACACCGTCGACATCTCCAATGACGGCCGATACGTCCTCTTCAGCTCCAATGCCTCCAACCTGGTCACCGGTGACACCAACTCCAGTGGAGACCTGTTCATCTACGACCGCCAGACGGGCAACACGGAGAGGATCCTTCGCAGCGACAGTCTCGAGAGCATCAGTTTTGCCCGTCAGGGCTCGCTATCGGGCAACGGCAGATACGTTGCCTTCTCAGGCAGGGGATACGACGGTGCTTCAGGGTCGAACGATGCGGGGACGTTCGTCTGGGATCGGGTCTCCAAGATGACGGAGCGTGTCACCGATGGCTCCAACTTCACCGGCCTCAGTGAGACGCAGTTCGCCGCGATATCCGACGACGGTCGCTACGTCGCCTTCGTCACGCCGGAGTTCAACCACGACGGTGATGTGATCCTGTTCGATCGCAACACCGACACCTGGGAAGTGGCCAACCCCCGCATCGGAGGAGCGGCCCCGGTTGGCTCGCAGGCCGGGCTATCCATCTCGGGCAACGGCAGATTCGTGGCCTTTGGCTCGGCCGCCACGAACTACGTGGCCGGAGACACGGCAAACACCAACGATGTGTTCGTATACGACTCCAACACGGACTCCCTGGAGCGGATACCGGCCAACGGAAACGCCAACCGCCCCTACCCGGCGCTAAACGATGATGGCCGATACGTAACATTCACGGACTGGACCGACGTCTATGGAGCGGCCAACGGCCGGGCCGACGTCGTCTTCTACGACCGTCAGACAGACAATGCCCAGATCCTGTCGCTCAATAGCGATGGGTCCCCGGCCGATCGCAACAGCGGTTCGTTCAGCAAGGGCGCCATCAGCGGCGATGCGCGATTCATTGCCTTCTCATCCCAATGGAATTTTGAGACGGGGACGCCGGCGGCCACCAACGTCTGGCTCACCGATCGGGAGGGGATCACGGCTCCCCCAGGGGAATGCAATCGGTTCAGTGACGTCACTTCCTCAAATGTGTTCCAGACGTCGATCTGCTGGCTGGCCGGGCAGGGAATCACCGTGGGCTGTAATCCGCCGGCGAACACCAAGTTCTGCCCGACCGACACAGTGACACGTGGTCAGATGGCGGCGTTTCTGGTGCGTGCTTTGGGATATTCCGACAATGGCGGTGGGAACTTGTTCATCGATGATGACGGTTCGGTGTTCGAGGGAGCGATCGACAAGTTGGGGACGGCGGGTGTGACGTTGGGTTGTAATCCGCCGGCGAACACCAAGTTCTGCCCGACCGCTCCGGTGACTCGTGGTCAGATGGCGGCGTTTCTGGTGCGTGCTTTGGGATATTCCGACAATGGCGGTGGGAACTTGTTCATCGATGATGACGGTTCGGTGTTCGAGGGAGCGATCGACAAGTTGGGGACGGCGGGTGTGACGTTGGGTTGTAATCCGCCGGCGAACACCAAGTTCTGCCCGACCGATCCGGTGACACGTCAGCAGATGGCAGCCTTCCTACGGCGAGCATTGGGCTGAGCTCAGGCGGCAGGGGTGGGTGCAACTACTCCGCCCGCACGGCCATCAACTGAAATTTCGGCAGTGGGCCCACGTGGACTTGAACCACGGACCTCATCCTTATCAGGGATGCGCTCTAACCGGGCTGAGCTATGGGCCCCGGACTGGTAGTCAAGGACGGACGATTGTACAAGGGGCGTTCCGGCTTGGTGAACTCGATGCCTCCCGGGATCGGGGTCCGATCAGGGCGTATAGATGAACTCGAAGTTGGCCTCCCGGCCGTACGAGTCGGAGACATGCACCACGAAGGTGGTGTCGGCCGGTGCCGTCTCGAAGAAGACCTTCTTCTCCCATTGGCCGTTTCACCCACTTCGACCGGGCCGGACCCGTACTCCGAGGTGATCTGGACCAGTGAGCCTGGCTCGCCGGTCCCGTAGTAGACGTCGAATGGCGGGGTGGTCGAACAGGACCCGTAGGAGGCGTGAGCGCTGAACTCCGCCGGCTGCTTCTCGGTTGTGCTCGTCGTCGGCTCGGTGATGGTGGTTGTGGTGGTCGGGCCTGCGTAATAGACGGTCACCGACGCCTCCGACTCATTGCCGGCGGGGTCGCGGGCGACGAATCGGGCGGTGTTCTTCCCCTCGCTCAGCACCAGCACGATGTGCCACTCGCCCGACTTGGCGACGTCCGCCTCGTACTTCCCGGCGAAGACCCGGGCACGGGGCTCGGTCACCCCGGCGAATGTGATCTTCTTCTCAGCGAGCTCGGCGCCCTCTTCGGGAAAGGTGATCTCGAGGATCGGGGGTTCGGTGTCCCGCGGCTCGGTGGTGGTCGTGGGGGCGATCGGCACGACGGCTGCCGTGGTCGGCGGAGCCGGCTCGGTGACGACCGGCGCGGCCTCGGTGCTGGTGGTGAGGATCGTGCTCGTCGTGGCAGGCGGGAGCTCCTGGCTCGCCGGGGCCCTCATTGCGTGTGCGGGGTCCTCTCAGGAAGAGCCGCCCGGAGGGATGTTCTGGTTGTGAGAGAAGATGTTCTGCGGGTCGTACTTCGCCTTGACCTCTCGCAGCCGATCCCAGGTGCCGCCGGGGTAGGCAGCCCTGACCCGGTGGATCCCCTCGTCTTCGAGGAACCCGATGTATCCACTCGGATCCCCCTCCATCATCACATTGGCCAGGTCCTGGACCCATGTCTCGCGTGTGGGGCGAGCCTCTTGGCCTTCATAGAAGGAAGCAACGTTGACCATGAACTTTCGGTCGCGGTGGGCGAACGCCGTGGCCTGCTCGGGGACCCGGGCCATGGCGCCACCGAGGGCACGGATCTGCACCGCGCTCATCGGGGCGTCCGAGCCGTCAATGGCCTCCATGAACGTCTTGACCTGTGACGGGGTGATCTCATCGGAGAAGCCAGTCCTCGCCGTAGCCGTGGGTGAGTAATCCTCATCTTCGGGCGGGTACATCCCCGAATAGGGCATGACATCCACAGCGTCGAACAGGGGCTCACCCAAGCCCCGGAATCCATCCATCGTCTTGGTGCCCTCGTCGGCGTCGCCGGCCCAGGCGAGCAGCCCCATGACGATCGTCTTGCCGACCACGTCGGCGGGGAGGAAGGGCATGGGGGGAGCCGACATCACGTTGGCGATGGTGGTCAGGTTCTCGGGGGCGGACTGCGACATCGAGACGAAACCTTCGATCACGTCGGGCGTGGCCGGAAGGATCAAGATCCCGCCGACGAATGGATCCACCGGGTTGAGGGCCAGCTTGAAGCGGGTGACCACGCCGAAGTTGCCGCCGCCGCCTCGTATCGCCCAGAAGAGATCTGGGTGGGTTTCCTGGTCGATGTCGAGAATCTGCCCGTCCGCGGTGACGATCTGTGCCGCCAACAACGAGTCGATGGTCAGGCCGTACTTCCGCAGTAGGAATCCGACCCCTCCGCCGAGGGCGATTCCCCCGACGCCGACCGAGCCGGTATCGCCAAAGCTGACACCGAGACCATGCTGACCGGCGGCGATGCTGACTTCCCGTGCGGTGGCGCCACTACCCACCCAGGCGGTCCTCGACGCTGAGTCGATGGTGATGTGACCCAGGTCTCTGACATCGATCACGATCCCGCCGTCGGTGGTGCTGTGACCGGCGACGCTGTGACCCCCACTTCTCACGGTGAAGTCCACGCCGGATTCGACGGCGAACTCCAACACCGCGGCCACATCGGTGGCATTCGCCACCCTCACCACCGCTCCGGGGCGGGCGTCGATCCCGCCGTAGAACAACTTTCGCTTCTCGTCGTAATCCGGGTCGTTCGGCGTGATCACCGCGCCCTTTGCGAGTTTGCGAAGGCGATCGACGTCTATTGCGGTTCTATCCGGCATGCTCATGTGACACTCCTTGTCCTTGCCCTCTGGTCACGGGCTCGTCATATCTACGAACGGGATTGCCTGAATTCGACAAAGTGGGAGATCAGGTCCTCATAGATGTGAGCCCGCTCCTACCACGCAGGGCCGTGGGTCAATCGGATCGGGGTGGGATCTCGAAACGAAGGTGTAAGACCGCCGGTGGCCCACTGGCGTCAGCCGCCCGGATGCAGCACCTTTTGCAGTAGCTCGGGGATGTCTTGCCACACCAGGAAGTAGGAGCTCGGGTCACAGTCACAGGTCTGGGGTGGCGGCTCGGTCTGTGGCTCCTCCTTCTTCTGACAGTCGGATTCCTCGTTGACGTCGCGCACGTTCAGGCGGAACTTCTCGCCGTCCTGGACCGAGGTGGCCACCAGCACGAAGTCCTCGTTGAAGGCCGTCTCCTCCGTGGGGAACTCGGACCACTCACCGCCAGGGCTTCCCACCTTCCCCGGGCGATACGACACCAACACCTTCTCGCCCACTTCCCCGGTGATGCACGCATACTGCCCGGAGGGGATGGTCACTTCCCAGCGGGCCGCCTGGAAGGCGTTGAGCTCCTGCTCGTGGGTGCCGGGCCCGTCGAGTGACTTGGTGATCTTGGGTGGCTGATAGGGGATGGTGCCTCCGCCGGTGTCGGCCACGGACACATCGGTCATGTGCTCGGCGAAGGTCTGATACATCCCGCTCATCTCCTCGCGTTCTGCCAGGGCGAGCTGGTCGAGTGTCGGGTTGTCGCCACCGGGTAGGGCGAGGATGATCTGGCCCAACGCTTCCTCGCCGAGGACGTTCACGACATCCTGGAAGAAGATCCAGTTGTCGGCACCCCTTTCGACGAGTGGGCGTGTCGTCTCCTCGGCCCTCATGGCGGGGGCCAGCCTCCACTCGAGGTTGACGCCCGGGTAGACGAGGTTGCTCATGTATTCGGCCAGCGCATGGTTCCACCAGCGTCTCGCCAGATAGGTGGCCCCGGACTGACCGGGAAACACGAACGGGATGTAACAGTGGGCGATGTCGGCGGCCAGTTGCTGCTTGAACTGCTCTGGGTTCCGGGCCTGCATCGGCTTGTTGATGAACACGAGGCAGACCGTGGGGTCGATCCGCTGTTCCACGAAGGTGTAGGACCCACCGTGATGGGACAGCACCATCCAAATGCACACCGGTGGCGTGCCGTACTTCGCGATCGAGTCAGTCAGCGCCTGTTGTGCCCAGAGCAGATGAGTCTCCCGACTCCATCCGTCCTCCTGACCCGCGGTCGGGAACAGGACCGCCCCGACCCATGCCCCGTAGTCTCCGAGCTCGTAGCCACTGGTGTCCCATCCCGCCTGTTTCGGCTCGAAGTTGGCGCACTCGCCGGGTTCGATCGGAGGGGCGGAATAGTCCTGAGGCACGTCGTCGTCGGGTGGGGCATAGCCTCGGTCCTCACTGCCCTGTTGCAGCTCCTCCTCACCTGCCGGATCTTCCTGGGCGACGATGTCAGGCATGAAGAGGTCACCTAGCGCAACGGTGAGCGACTTCGACACCTCGGGCGTGGATGTCGAATCGAACCTCGGGATCAGGAGGTCGAGCAGACGGGTCACCTCATCTTTGGCCGGCCCCGCTTGGGCGGTGTCGAGGTACTCCTCGGCCAGGCTGATGATCCCGGTGCCGGAGTAGTCGATCAACTCTGGGTTTCGGAGAACGGCCCCGGAGTCGGCCTCGTCGGCGAACAGCTTCAGGGTGGCGATGAGCCCGTCCTCGTATGACCATTCGCCTTCCGCCTGCTTGGCCAGCAGGTTGTCGACATAGCCCAGGTTGGTCAGGTCCGGCTTCTCCTGTTCCACGATGATCGGCCCGCCCGGGATCCGGCCCAGGGCCTTGGTCCCCAGCTCCTTGGCGGTGTCGAACTGCTCATCGGGCCCCAGGTCGGGCAGCGCCATGACTATCCGGAATCTGGCGTTCTCCCATCTCACGGCGAGGATGTCAGCCTCGTGTGGGGAGGCGAAGCCGCCGCCGGCGGGTACGTTCTCGAACCACATCGCCTCGTCGCCGATACCCGGCACTGCGACTCCCGGGACCCCGTCGAGGCTCGCCGTGTCGCCGAAGTCCGATTCCGGGGAGGTCTGGACCTTGACGTAAATCTCGGTGAGGATCAGCTTGGTGCACTCGTATTCACCCGATTGAGTTAGGTCGACGGTCTCGCCGAAGTTGTCCGACACGATCAAGTCCCTCATGGCCGCTGGCCGGCTCTCCCGATGCGGGGCGAGGAGGGCCTCGGCCTCTTCATCGGTCACCAGGTCACACAGATCGGCCTCGATCGGCACGGGTGGTTCCAGCACGACTGTGTCGATGGCCGACGACATGAGTGCGGTGGCCAGATCGAGACGATCTGCATCGGTGACGTCGGGCCGGCTTATCGAGAGCTGCATGAACAGATAAGCCAGATCGGTTTCGGTGACGACGGTCACGGTGCCGGTGTCAGTGCCACCAAACCACATCGCCAGATCGCCGAGGTCGGGCACCGGTACACCGGTCACGTCGTTCAAAGTCGCACCCGATCCGAAGTCATCGGGGTTGCCCGGGGTGAGAACCACCAAGCGCCCCCGCAGCGACGGCTCATCGTCGGGTGCCTGCCAGAGGCAGCCTTCATTTCGGGAGAGCTGGTTCATGCCCACGTCGTCCGGAATCCCGAGTGCCACGGCCACGTCGTCGAGCGGGATCAAGGTGCACCCATCGAGCGGTGGGATCTGGTGACCGGGGCTGTCCACCGAGGTGCCGGTGGATGGTGTGGTGGGAGACGCAGTGAGGGTCGTGGGTGTGGCAGCCGCCTCGGGGCCGTCGCCCCCGAGGTTGCCCACGATGGCCACGACGACCACGAGAGCAACGCCACCGACGACCGCCGCCAGGGCGCGGTTGTTCTTCAGCAGCTGTATCAGAGAGTTATTGCCTTGTCCGCCTGGCTCAGAGCCTCCGGGTTCCATCAGTGCGCCTCGGGCCAACTCCGGGGAAATCTACTCATTCGGCGTGTCGAAGCGGCCGGTCTTGTGTCGCCAGGCATCGTCGAGGAGCTCTTCGACGAGATCCGTCGATGCGAGACGAAGGTCCACCACGACGCAGGCGAGCCGCGTGCCCCACCAGCCCCCGGTACACACCTCGGGATACTCGGCGACAGCAGAGAGGATCGCGCTCTCGTCGGCCATGATGCGCATGTGGTCGGGGTCGGGAATGGTGGCGAGGACTTTGGAGCCGATACGGAGGGAGCGCATCCCATGATGGTCCTGCTCATGTGTCTCGGGCAGACGCAAGCCGAGTCCCAGTGCTGTGTCCGGGTTCATCTGTGAAGCGATCGTGTCAAGTGCGTTTCGATGGGACGAGCTGCGGGTCTTCCTTCTCGGAAAGGTTACGCCCCTGAGTTCCTCGCCGGAGATGCGCCAGGTTTTCCCTGGTCAAGCCAAAGAAATATCTCGTCACAGCGACATCCGAGCCGTCGATTTGGCAATATCTGGACCCTGACCACTGGGAGGTTGAAATTGGAATCGGCGCCCGCCGGTGTGCGAAATTTGTTCCGGGCTGCACTCGTCATCTTCGTGATCACGGTGGTTATCGGGATCCTCAACGGGACCGATGTATGGAACCCGCCCCGCAACACCCTTCTCGCCCACGTCCACGCCGGGACCCTCGGCTGGATCACGCTGTCCGTGTTCGGTTCGGCCATTTGGATGTTCGGCAAGCCCAACGACGCCAAGACCGGGAACATGGCGATGTACTGCATCGTGGCCCTGTCTCTATATGTCCTGGCGTTCTGGTCCGGTGACATCTTCAACACCACCGAGAGCATCCAGCGACCCATAGGCGGCACGCTCGCCTTCATCGCCATCACCTGGGTGTTCGTCTGGGTGGTGAGGAGCAAGAAGGGGGAGAAGTGGAACGTAGCCGAATTCGGCATGGGCCTGGCCCTCTTCTTCCTGCTGATGGGTGCCGTCCTCGGAGTCCTCCTCGGGCTCCAGTTGGCCGACGTCGAGGTGGTCTCCCCGGAGAACGCCCCGCGTCTCGGTGACGCCCACCCGGCGGCGATGGTGATCGGATACGTCGTGCTCGCCATGCTGGCCATCATCGAGTGGCGCATCAGAGGCAAGTCGACACCGCTGATCGGTGACGCCAAGGCCGGTGTCGTCCAGATGGTCTTCATGTTCCTGGCAGGCCTGTTCGGGATGTTGGGGTTCCTGCTCGACACCCAAGGGCTTCTCATCGCCAACACCCCGCTTGCAGATCGTCGGGCTTCTCATCTTCCTCTGGCGTCTGCGCAAGGAGCTGGCACCGGCACAGTGGAGCGGCGGGATCGAGAAGGTCATGATTCGCACCGCCATCCTCGGGTTGGTTGCGGCGGTGGTCCTGACGGCCATCGTGGTGCAGAAGTTCGTTTCGGCCACAGGTGACGATGACGCCGTGTTCGCCCTCATCGAGCCATATCTGCTGGCGCTGGACCACACCACCTTCATCCTTGTGGTGACCAATGTCATCTTCGCCATGCTGACTGCGGCGTCGGCGGTCTCGGATCTCTCCAGCAGGGTCATCTATTGGGGGATCAACGTGGGTGCTGTCGGGTTCGTGATCGGTCTCATCACCGAGAGCGCACCCCTCAAACGGACCTTCACCCCGATCCTCGGGTTGGCACTCCTATACGGGATCTATGTTCACCTGACCGCCAAGCCCAGAGAGTTGGAGGCGGTAGCCGTCGCCTAGCCGGAGAGCGGCAAGGACAGCTCGAAGACGCTCTTCCCGTCCTCGTAGCTGTAGTTGAGCTGGCCCCGCATCAGCGACGCCAGTTTGCGTGAGACGGTGAGGCCGAGACCGATGGATGCCGTCAGCTCTCCGCTGTTCGACGCACGCTGGTAGGGCTGGAAGATGCTCTCCCGATCACCGAGTGGAATGCCCTGCCCGTCGTCGATGACGGCAACGCAGGCTGCCGTACCGCAGTCGTAGGTGCGAACCTCGATGTTGCCACCTCCGTAGCGGAAGGCATTCGAGATCAGGTTGCGAAGGACCTGTCGGACCCGGGCCGGGTCACCCATGGCCCGGATGGTGGGCCCGGTCAGCTCGATCTCGTGGCCGTCCTCGTTCCCCCCGAGAGCCTCGAGGACCTGAGCCGACTGGGCACGGAGGTCGACGGACACCTCGGCCACCTTGAGCGTCTCATTGTCTGCCCTCGCCGCCACCAGGAGGTCCTCGACGATGTTGGTCAGGTCGGCGGTCTGATCGGCGATGCTCTTCACGATTTCGACCTGCTCGTCGGGGGAGAGGGAGGGAAGCTCGGACCGCATCAGCTGGGCGAATCCGAGGACCGCGGTGAGCGGCGTGCGCAACTCGTGTGACACCGAAGCGATGAGCTGGTCCTTCGAGTCCAGCATGCCCCGAAGCTCATCCTGGGCCTCAACCTGCTCGGTGATGTCGACCACGTTGGCCACCAGATGGAGCGGTTGGCCATCGGGGTCGCGCACCAGGGCCGTGGAGATGATTCCATATGCAGTGGAGCCGTCTTTGCGGAGGTAGTGGAGCTTTGCCTTGACCGAATCGAGTTCCCCTGTGACCACCTGACGGAATCGGGTCATGCTTTCCTCGCGGTCGTCGGGCGCCACCACCTCCATGATCGTGCGGCCCCGCAACTCGTCCTCGCTATAGCCCAGCATCTCGCAGCCGGCGGCATTCATCTTGAGAAATCGCCCATCTGCCGGGCTGACCAGGGCCATACCGGATGCAGCCGATTCGAATACGGCGTGAAAATGGCGATCTGAATCCAGTTTCGGATCTGTGTGGCTGGTTTCGGAGTCGGTTTGACCGCTCATCAACGACGTCCCTCGACGGGCTGCGGGCATCATATTAGGAATCGGCACTCCCGCACGGGCACTGGAGGGATGGTTGTGGCCGGCCTTTCAGCGGAGGATCAGAAGCTCGTCGCCGAACTCGTGCCACAGGTAGGCGGAGTCCAATGCCTGGTCGTAGAGCCTTTGGAGCATTCCCCGCCCGGTGACGGCCTCGAGCAGACGCAGATGTGTGGAGCGGGGCTCGTGCCAACCCGTGAGGAGGCCATCGATCACCCTCACACCCCGTTCGGGTGTGATCACGAGGTCGGTGAGCCCTTCTCCGGGGTGGATGGCCCCTTCCCCGTCGCCCACGGTTTCCAGCGCCCTCGCCACACTCGTGCCCACGGCTATCACCCTGCCCCCGGCCTCTCGCAGACGGTTCAGCGTCATGGCGGTGGTTTCGGTGACCCGGTAGGGCTCCTCTCCCGGGGACTCGTCGTCCTCGAAAGACGAGACGCCTGTGTGGAGGGTTATGGGGAGGACGAGCACGCCACTCGCCACGAGGCGGGTGACCAACTCGGTCGTGAAGGGCCGACCTGCGCTGGGCATCTCCGACGAGCCGGGCTCGGTGGCGAAAACCGTCTGATAGTCGGCGAGGGGCCAGTCCGGCCCATCCAGGTAGCGAATCGGCCGGCCGAAGCGATCCAGATAGCGATCGATGTCGTCGGCCGGCTCCACAGCAGCGATCCACAGCCGTGGGGATCGGGGGCTTCTCGCCAGTAGATGCGCCTTGCCACCCCCTTCGAGGGCGAGGGTCTGTGCAGCCAGGTCGGGCCCCGGAACGGTCCCGCCGTTTGCTGTCGGCGACCGGACTTCGAGCGACCACAGCCCCTCTGCCAGCGGTGAGGCGAAATGCACCCGCAACGGCTCGTCGTCCTCGCTCACCGCATCTACGGAGGCCGGGATCGTCTTCGAGTTGTTGACCACGAGCGCATCGCCGGGACGTAGGAGGTCGACGAGGTCGGTGAATGTTCCGTCACTCGTCTCACCCGTGCCCCGGTGGGCCACCATCAATCTCACCCCATCGCGTGCCAGGCCGCGGCTCTCCGGCGGGCTTTGGGCCACGTTCGCCGTCGGCATCGTGAAGTCGATCGGCCTGCTGAGCAGGGTCACGATCCAACCTTCAGCGCACTGGCTTGATACCTGCCCGAGGGGCGCTTCTGTCTCAGGATCTCGAGCAAGGGGGGGACGCTCTCCTCCGGCGGGGGCCGGTCGGTGATGTCTTCTCCGGGAAACGCCTGCTGATGCATCACCGTGTTCATGTCACCCGGGTCGAACCAGATCACGGTCACGTCCGGCTCCTCCTCGGCCAGGACGTTCGAAATCTGCTCCAGAGCGGCCTTCGAGGACCCGTATCCGCCCCAGCCCTCGTATCCCTCGACGGCGGCGTCGGACGTGATGTTGACGATGGTCCCGTGGTGGTCTCTCAGCGAAGGGAGCGCCAGTTGGATCAGACCGAGTGGCCCCAAGACGTTCGCCTGGTAGACCCGGGTCAAGTCGGCGAGCGGGTAGTGGCCGAGATTTGGCTGTGGGCTGGGCCCGAGCAGTGAGGCGTTGTTGACCAGCAGGTCGACACCGCCAACTTCGGCGGCGGCATCCATCAGGGCGCGTCTGTGATCGTCGTCGGCGATGTCGCCGGCGATGGCGCGGACGGTCGTGTGCTCCGCCAATTCGGCGGCCGCTTCATCGAGGGCGTCGGCTCCACGGGCGTCGATCACCAGCGACCAGCCGTCCCTGGCGAGGGAGCGGGCCACGGCGAGCCCGAAACCCCGGGAAGCCCCCGTGATCACTGCCACTTCACCCACACGAACCACCTCGATCAGCTAAGTCTCGCTTGAACATCCCCCCAAGCTACAACTTCAAGTTAACTTCAAGTCAAGTTGCTGAGAGCGGTCCGGGCGGATGAGGTTCTTCTGTGAACCGAAACCCGCGGGAACGGTTCACTTGCGTTTACAGAAGAGGTGGGTGGCTGCCGGTCCGGGCGTGTGAGGTTCTTCCGTGAACGGAAACCCGCGGAAACCGTTCACTTGCGTTCACAGAAGCCCCGCTGGCCGAGCAGGGAGGAAACCGTACAATTGGGTCTGCAAACGGGGACGTAGCTCAGCTGGAAGAGCACCGGCTTTGCAAGCCGGGGGTCGTGGGTTCGAGTCCCATCGTCTCCACCCTCACCGAGGCGGATTGAATCCGTCGACTCGGTGGTTGAACTCTAAGGCAGACAAGAGGAGTTGAAATGGCCAATGCGGTGATCGTCGATGCGGTCCGGACCCCGGTTGGACGGCGCAATGGGGCATTCAAGGACTTTCACCCCGTCGATCTGGCCTCGATTCCCCTCCAGGCCCTTGTCGAGCGCAACCAGCTCGACCCCTCCACGATCGACGACGTGATCATGGGCACGGTCTCCCAGACCGGGGAGCAGGCCTACAACGTCGGTCGCAATGCCGCCCTCGCCGCCGGGTTCCCCGAGGAGGTCCCGGGCGTCACGATCGACCGCCAATGTGGATCGTCCCAGCAGTCGGCGCACTTCGCCGCCCAGGCGATCATGGCCGGGGCCCAGGACATCGTCCTCGCCGCCGGTGTCGAGAACATGACCAGGGTCCCGATGGGGATCACTGCCCAGCAAGGCCCGGGGCTCCCCTTTGGCGCCAGGATGCTGGAGCGGTACTCCCAGGGCCTGGTCCCGCAGGGGATCTCGGCGGAGATGATCGCCGAGAAGTGGGGAATCAGTCGTGAGGAGCTGGATACCCTCGCCCTCGAGTCCCATCGACGGGCGGCCCGTGCCACCGAGGAGGGCCGTTTCGAAGGTCAGATCATCCCGGTGGGCGTGACGGGCGACGACGGCTCGCTGGTCACCGTGACCAAGGACGAGGGGATTCGCTGGGACACGTCGATGGAGAAGCTGGCCGGTCTCCAGCCGGCCTTCAAGGCGGACGGTGTGGTCACTGCCGGCAACTCGTCTCAGATCTCCGACGGTGCCGCCGCACTGCTCATCATGTCCGAGGAGAAGGCTGCCGAGCTGGGGTTGACCCCAAAGGCTCGCTTCGTTGCTTTTGCCATGGCCGGTGTCGACCCGGTGATGATGCTGACTGGCCCGATTCCCGCCACGGAGAAGGTTCTGGCCCGAGCCGGTCTGGCCATGGACGAGATCGACCTATTCGAGGTGAACGAGGCGTTTGCCTCGGTGCCGGTGGCCTGGCGGATGGAACTGGGTGGGACCGACCCGATGGCACTCTGGGAGCGGACCAATGTCAACGGCGGTGCCATCGCCCTCGGCCATCCGCTCGGGGCTTCCGGCGCCCGGCTCCTGACCACTCTCGTATGGGAGCTGGAGCGGACCGGTGGTCGATATGGCCTCCAGACCATGTGTGAGGGTGGAGGAATGGCCAACGCGCTCATCATCGAGCGCATCTAGGTGGTGGCGGTCGCGACACCGACCTGTTCTTTCTGAGCGATGACCGGCAACACCGTCATCGACGTGATCCTGGCCGTGGCTCTCGGCTACGGGATCTGGCGGGGGTCGTTGTTCATGATCCGCATGCTCTCGACCCCGCCGCCCGAGATCGATCCCGATGATGTGGTGGCCGTCGACCAGGACTACAAGTGCACGGTTTGTGGCGCCGAGCTCACGATGCGCGCCATCAACGTCCGGGACGAGGCCGCCCCGCGGCATTGCAGGGAGGATATGGTCCCGGTCTGGCGGCCGTAGTTCTGTGAACGGAAATTGGTCAGCCTGACCGGTTTTGGTTCACACAATGACGTCAAGCGCCAGTCATCTCTTGGGTCGGAACCCGACCATGGGCAGCATTGCCAGCAGGTCGGCAGGGTCTGCGTCGATGTCCTTTGGGACGATGGAGCCGATCGCCGGTAGGACCTTGTTGACGAGTCTCGCCTCCAACGGGTGCTCGTCGCAGAAGCGCCGTGCCACTTCGAGCCCCTCTTCCGGGGTGAGAAAGCGCTGCTCGGGGACATAATCGTGTCGACCTGTTCTGACCCTCAGAGCGGGCTCTACCTGGATGTTCCGATACCAGTCGGCGTTGGTCCCATATGCCGACCCGACCAGGCTCTCCTGGGTTTCCTTGTCGAAGTACACCACTTCGAGGATGGTCTCGTGGAGCTTCCCACTCTTCCGCCCTCGGTGGGTGAGAGCCATGGCCCGTCGGCCCAACATCCATCCGAACCCGTGCCGATAGAACCACCTTGGGGAGTTGAAAGCGGCCCTGAGAAATCCCGATGGACGGCTCATACTCCGAGGCTATCTCTTTGCGGTACCCCCACATAGGGACCAACGGCCCTGTTGGGCGGATCGCATCACAGAAAGGTCAGGCGCGGTCCATGAAGCGGACCGACATCTGGTGGTAGCCGTCTTCGTCGGGATGACGGGACCACAGGTCGAGCCACTCGGGGTCGTCCCACATGGCCGACCACAAGGCGTCGCGAGTCTCGATGTCGTCCCAACGGAGGATCCAGGTCACGTTGGCCGACCCGTGGGGCTGGTCCATCGGGTCCGCCCCTCCGATCCGGGCGGGTATACCGCTGTCGAACCAGAGCCCGAGAACATCGAATCGGTCACTGAAATACGGCAACGCCGCCTCCCACCACCGTTTGTACTCGTCCCAGAGGTCACGGCGAAAGTGATAGTCACGGAACTCATAGAGACCGTCGGCCACGGAGCCCTCCTCGATGGTCGGCAGGTCCACTCTAGAGACAGCGTTGAGACGGCCGTCTGATGGGCGTCTATCCCCAGCCGAGCATGGATCTGCCGAAGAAGATGAGGATGAAGATGAAGGGGCCGCCGAGCAGTATCGCCACGCGGCCCAACTGACTCGGCACCAGTCGGACGATCAGGGCCATGACCACGATGCCGACACCCCAGAGCCCGATCAGCATGGCTATGACTATGCGTTGCAGGTCCGCGAACTCGGGGTCGTTTGCGCCGAAGAAGCCGAATATCCCGACGATGAGCGCTCCGACTATGTGAAGGCCCAACAGGGTCTTGTCGAGACGGGTGAGCGGCACTCGAGGTCGCTTGACTATGACGTCGGTGGTCATGGAAGTTCCTTGCCGCCGTTGGTCGGAAAGCCGGCGTTGTGACTCAGGATATCGGTGCGATGGGGGTGAGGAGCGCGGTTCTCATAGGGATTCTCCCCCATATGCTCTCAACAAATGACACGTCTGTAGTTATCCAGGTATTTGTCCACAGGATGTGGAGAACTACATCGGTGTAACTCGGTTCTCAGGTAACGATCGATCGACTACGCTCGCCGACGTGCCAGAGTCGAAACGTCGCAAGCCGAAGAGCGCACCGGTGTCTGCCGCATCCACGGCCGCCGAAGCCCGATCCAAGGAGCCCAGCCCCACCTGGTATGTGGTGGTGATGGCAGGGCTGATGGTGATCGGGGTGATCATGGTCCTGGTCAGATTCGTCTTCCAGCTGGATCAACTGGTCTTGGTCGGGGGGCTGGTGGCGATTGCCGCCGGGTTCCTGATGACCACCAACTACCGATAGGGCGTCGGCTCCTACGGAGTGGTCGTCGTGGTAGACGATGCCGGGACCGTGGTCGTGGTCGTCGAAGTCGTGGTCGTCGGGGGCGCCTCGAACTTGCCGACCGTCACCGTGACGATGTCCCCTGGAACCAGTGTCGCCCCCACCTGCGGGTTCTGCGACACGATGATTCCGTCCTGACCGGGATCGGCCACCGGCTGGGTCGTGGCGGAGACCCTCATCACCAGACCAAGATCCTTGAGGATGGCATCCGCCTGATCGGTGGTCAGACCGGTCAGCGGTGGCACCTCGACAGGCTCCGGGCCACGTGAAACGACCAGGAGGACGGTGTCACCCGACTTGACCTCCGTTCCCGGCTCTGGATCGGTTCGGATGACCAGACCCGTGTCGACCGTGCTCGAATACTCCTCGTTCACGGTGACCTTCAGACCCAGATCGGTGAGGGCCGCGGTCGCATCACGTTCAGTCTGCTCGGCGAGGTTGGGTAGGTCGTGCACCTCCGGGCCGGTCGAGACCACCAGGTTGACCGGCGCCTGGGAGCCGATGCGAACCCCGGCGCCCGGGTTCTGCTCGATGACGACGCCCTCGGCGAAAGTTGCATCCGCCCGCTCGTCGACCGTGCCCACGGTCAGGTTCGACTCCTCGAGGAGACGCCGGGCGTTCTCCAGGGTCTGGCCGATCAGAGGGGGCACTGGGAACTCCTCGGCCCCGGTGGACACGTAGACCTGGATCACGGTGCCGGCCGCCGCCTGGGTCCCGAACGGCGGGTTGGTCCGTGTGACGTTCCCCACCTCCTCGGTGTCGGAGGACTCGAGGAAGACGGTCACCTCGAAGCCGTCTGCCTGGAGACGGGCCAGGGCGGCGTCCTGAGTCAACCCGGTGACATTGGGGATCTCGATCAACTCTGAATCGCCGTTACCGCCCGCCAGTCGGAATAGGAAGAAGAGGAGGATGGCGAGGGCGATGAGCAGCCCGAACGCGGTGAGGATGAAGGGAAGCTGCGATCTCGGCTCTTCCTCCAGCTCGCGATAGACCTCGTCGGGCGGCACCGTCGCCGGTGGCACCGGTGTGGTCATCAGCCGGGTCGAGCTCTCACCGTTGGTCGGGGCGCCCACCGGCACCGGGACCGGCATCCCCACCGGCTCACCCTTGAGCACGGTGAGCAGGTCGGATCTCATCTCGGAGGCCGTCTGATAACGGGCCGCCGGGTCCTTGCGCATGGCTTTGGTGACCACGGCATCGAGAGACTCTGAGACGTCGGGGTTCAGCGAGGAGGGGCTGGGGGCATCGGTGGATACGTGCTGGAAGGCAACCGACATCGGGCTGTCACCGGTGTAGGGCGGTCGTCCGGTCAGCATCTCGTAGAGGACGACGCCGAGCGAATAGACGTCGCTTCGCTCGTCGGCGGAAGCCCCCTGCGCCTGTTCGGGGCTGAAATAGGTGGCGGTCCCGATCACCGCTCCGGTCCGGGTCAGCTCCTGGCTGTCATCCCACGCCCGGGCGATGCCGAAGTCGGTCACCTTCACCGTGCCGTCCTTGGCCAGCAGGATGTTTCCGGGCTTGACGTCGCGGTGGACCAGACCGGCCTGGTGGGCGACGGAGAGGGCGGCGGCAACCTCGGAGGCGATCTCGGTGGCTCTCCGGGGGAGAAGTGCGCCCTCGGACTTCAGCACGTCGCGCAACGAGCGCCCGTCGACCAGCTCCATGACGATGAAATAGGTGTTCTGGGCCTGACCCCAGTCATAGATGCCGACGATGTTGGGATGACTCAGGTTGGCAGCGGCCTGGGCCTCACGACGGAACCGCTTGACGAAGGCCTCGTCGGCCGAGTACTGCGAGTGGAGGACCTTTATCGCCACCCGCCGGTTGAGCAGGGTGTCCACACCCTCATACACATCGGCCATCCCGCCGCGGGCGAGATGGGACGTGATCTGATAGCGATCTGTCAGTGTGGTCTGGGGTTCCATGGGAGTCGACGGATTGTAGGAATGGTCTCGATGCAACTCACGGGGTTCTCTGCAACCAGACCTCGATGAGCTGTGCCGCTATCGGCGCGGCGACCGACCCACCTGAGGCCGATTCGCCCAGGTCCCCACCTTCCTCGATAAGCACCGCCAGGGCAATCGAGGGGTCTTCCACCGGAGCGAATCCGATGAACCAGGGGTTGGGGAGCCCGTTCGGGCCTGATGACGTCCCGGTCTTTCCGGCCACCCTGACCCCCGGGACGGCTGCCGCCCGACCGGTCCCCTCGGTCACGACGCGTTCCATCATCTGCGCCAAGACGTCGGCAGTTGCCGGGTCCATGGCTCTTCCCAAGGGATTGGACGAGAAGTTTTCCACGGTGTTCCCATTGGCGTCGAAGAGACGGTTGACCAGGTAGGGGAGGGGGGTAACGCCATGATTGGCCACCGCCGCCGCCACCATCGCCATATGTAACGGCGCCGCCCTCACATCGCGTTCCCCGATGCCGCTCTGGGCCAGGGCGGCAGGGTCGTCGACCAGCTCATCGACGGGGTATATCGCCTGGGGGACCTTCCAGGGGAAGTCGAGGTCGGTGTTGAAGCCCAGGGCGTCGGCTGTGATCCCGATGTCCTGCGCCCCGAGCCGGATGGAGAGGTCGGCGAACACCGTGTTGCAGGAGACGACGAACGCCTTGAGGAGGGTTATCGACTGCCCGTCGTTGCAGGAGCGGCCGCTGGCATTCGAGATCGTTGCCGTCGAACCGGGCAGGTCGAACGCGACGGGGTCGGGGAAGGTGGTGGCCGGCTCGGCTTCGCCGGTGTCGAGCGCCGTTGCCGCGACCACCGTCTTGAACGTGGATCCAGGCGGGTAGATCTCCTTGGTCGCCCTGTCGTTGAGCGGTCTGTCGGGGTCGGCCAGGAGGTTTTCCCAGACGGTGGCCGCATCCGGCCCCAACAGCGACTCGGGGTCGAACGAGGGGGAGGAGACGGCGGCGAGGATGGCCCCGGTCTTGGGATCGATGGCCACCACCGCCCCTTTCTGACCACCCAGCGCCTCGTATGCCGCTCTTTGCAGGGGGGCGTAGACGGTCATCTCGAGACTCTGTGGCCGCAGATCGCGACCGAGGATCACCGAGACCAGATCGCTGATGGTGAGGTCGCGCTTCGAGCGCAACTCGCTGGAATATGCCTGTTCGAGACCTGAGGAGCCGACGAGGAACGAGTTGTACCCGACGACGTGGGCAAAAGCCTCTCCCTCCGGGTATTCCCGGATGAAAGATCGCGGGTCGTCGGGATCTTCCACCGAACGTGCCACCACGGTCCCGTCGGCGGTCACGATGAGGCCCCGCTCCTTTCCCCGGTCGGCGAGGGCCGGCCGTGAGTTTCGGGGATCGGCCTTCAGGGCATCGGCGTGGACGACCTGGATCCAGCTCACCGCCATGAGCAGGGCGAAAAAGCCCACGAACACGCCGATGGAGAGACGACGCACGGGCCCGTTCACTGTGCTTCCTCATGGCTTATGCGGAGCAGGAGTGCGACCAGGACCAGATTGCCGACGATTGCCGAGCCCCCGTAGGACATGAACGGGAGGGTTATCCCGGTCAATGGGACGATACGGACGATCCCGCCGATGATCAGGAAGACCTGGACGGCGAACACCAGGGTGAGCCCGGCGGCGAGCAGTTTCCTGAAGGTGTCCCTGCTCCGGAATGCGATGCCGAGCCCGACCGTGATGACCAGGGCGAAGAGGGCTAGTACGGAAACCGTGCCGGCGAAGCCGAGCTCCTCACCGACGGCGGCGAAGATGAAGTCGGTCGCGGCGTTCGGGATGAGGTCTGGTCTGCCCAGACCCGGCCCGGAGCCCGAGAGACTCCCGGTGCCCATGGCGAACAGGCCCTGGGCGATTTGATAACCCTGGTCCTGGTAGTGATCGAAGGGGGCCAGCCAGGCGATCACCCGTCGCTGCACGTGATCGAAGGCGAGATAGGAAGCCACCCCTCCGATGATCCCCAGGATGCCTCCCGCCACCAGATAACCGGCTGTGCCGGTGGCGGCATAGATGAGAAGGACGAAACCGGCGAAGAGCAGGATCGATGCGCCTAGGTCGCGCTGAGAGATGAGGATGAGGACGCTGACGCCCCAGGTGAGCAATAGCGGGATCAGCTGGCGGGGCTCCGGCAGGTGAATCGGCCCGACCGCCCTCCTCGCCTCACGCAGGGCCCGCTGGTGATCTGCCAGATACGAGGCGACATAGGCGACCAGGCCCAGCTTGGCCAACTCGGCGGGTTGGAATTGGAGACTGGTGAAGCCGACATCCAGCACCACCCAAAGCCGCGACCCGTTGATCTCGAGGCCACGGAGGGGAAAACCCCAATCCGAGGGCAGGTTCGGCATCAGAAGGAGCAGGGTGGAGATGAGCAGGGTGATGTTGCGATAGGTGCGGAGGACGGCGATCGAGGTCCGGTTGACCAGGGCGAGAACCAATGCTGCGATGCCGGCGCCAATCAGGATCCACCAGCGTTGCAGGGCGGCCCGATCGGTCCCGAGAGCGAGGTCGAGTCGGTATATCTCGAAGAACCCGAGCGCGGTGAGGGCGGCGATGGGGGCGATCAGCAGCGGTGTGGCGCGGGGGGCGAAGGCACGTACCGCCAGATGAAGCCCACCGAAGGCGATGAGGAAGACCAGGAACGTGAGGGCGATCTGGGCATCGATGTTGCGGTCCTGGGCGAAATTGACGAGGGAGAGGGCGAAGGCGGCCAAGACCGAGGCGGCGGCGATGGTGAGGCCCTCGACGTTGCGTGTCATGGGCTCAGGAGAGGACTTCGGCCACGATGACAGTGATGTTGTCGTGACCGCCGGCCTTGTTCGCCATTTCGATGAGGTTCCATGCCGTCTCCTCGACCGTCCCCTCGGAGAGGCCCTTCTTGATGGCCTCGGCCGGCACCATCGAGTTGAGCCCGTCGGAGCAGAGCAGGATCCGGTCTCCTGGCTCCAGGTCGACCTCGAATTCGTCGACGTTGATGAACCGGGTCAGACCGAGACATCGGGTGATGATGTGGCTCTGCGGATGGTCTTCGGCCTCCTCGGCGCTGATCTGCCCGAGTGAGACCAGCTGGGCAGCCATGGTGTGATCCGAGGTGAGCTGGAGGAGCTGCCCGTCGTTGTATAGGTAGGCGCGGCTGTCACCGACATGTGCGAACCGGCCTACCCCGTCCGGTGTCAGCTCGACCAGGGTCATGGTGGTGCCCATTCCCTCCAGATCGGGGCGCCGGGCGACTTCCTCGCGGATCGCGCGATTGGCGGCGGCTACCCGGTCGCCGGGCTCCAGTGAGGAGGACGCTGCGGCATTGACGGCGAGGCGGGAGGCCACCTCACCGGCGACGTGACCACCCATGCCGTCGGCCACCATCAGCGTGACGGGGCCGGCCGACTCGCCCGAGTCGTCGGGGAACAGGGAGTCCTCGTTGTTCTGGCGCACCATCCCCTGATGGGTGGCGGAAGCCCAGACGTATCTCACCTGACCTCCATCACACTCTTGCCCACCTGGATCGTGTCTCCTCGTCTAAGCCTGGTTGGCGCCGTGACCCGTCGCCCGTTCACATACGTCCCGTTGGTGCTGCCCAGATCGTGAAGCACGATTCCATCTTCCTGGGCGACCAGCCTCATGTGGAATTCAGAAGCGTAGGGGTCATCCAAGAGCACGTCGGCCTCGGCGGAGCGCCCGAGCACGATCACATCCTCGACGTCGAGAGTCGTGCCCTGCTGGCTCTCCGATTTGATCATCACGACTTTGGTCCCTTCCTTGCGCTTGCGACGCAGCGAGATGCCGAGATGGGAGCCGATCGCCCGGGCCACCTGCCAGACGAAGAGATACACCAGGCCGAGGAAGATGATGCGGAGAAGCGCCAGGATGATGTCGGGCACGCCTATCCCTCCAGGAACCGAAATCGGAGATCCGCCAGCCCCACCACTGCGCCATGCTGCAAATGCACCGGCTCGGACCCTATACCGACACCGTCCACCGTGGTGCCGTTGGCCGACCCCAGGTCGCGGATCCAACTCCGGCCCTCGGTGCGCCAGATCAGGGCGTGACGACGTGAGATCGAATCGTGGGGGATGCACACGATGGCGTCGTCCGCACGTCCCACTGTGGCGCGATTGGCCCCGATCTCGAATGTGCCCGCCGTTCCGCTCAGCCTCGACCAGGGCGGCAGCCGGCCGGGAGAGACGGACGGCTCCAACTCGAACTGACCGGGGAGGATGGTCTCTGAGGTGCGGATCACGACCGTCGGTGGGCCCTCGAATAAGAGCCCGGCCGTCTCGGCATGCTCGGCGAGAGCCGCCTCCAGCTCTTCCTGCAATTCTCCCGGGTCGACATCGAGGTCCGCCGGGCTGACCGTGAGCACATAGCGATTGGCGGTGGCGGGGCCGGTTTCGTGCTCATATCGACTCAGGTCGGCCTCCCGGGCGATGCGACCGGCCATCTCGGCCGGGTGGAGCCGACCGGAGAACACACGACCGGTCGCCCCTTCGAAGAGGCGCTCGAGACGACGCTCCAGACTGCGGGCGATGCTCACCGGCGAAAGGTTACGGTGGCGTGGGGATTGAGGGGCCGACTACCGGAAGCCGGGGGCCGACGGTACGATTTTGCGACCCAGGGCGAGTGGCGGAATTGGCAGACGCGCAGGATTCAGGTTCCTGTGTTCGCAAGAACGTGGGGGTTCAAGTCCCCCCTCGCCCACCATCTTGCTGTGAACCGAATTGTGCGGTTTCGGTGGGAAAGCGTTCACAGACGGGTCTTGGACGTCGGACGTGGTCTCGGATGAGACCGTCTGTGAACGGAATTGGGCGGATTCGGTAAGAAACCGTTCACAGAATGCCGTGTCAGGCTCGGCGGGCGCTCAGCCAGCCGTCGGAGGGAGGCAGGGATATGGGGGATGATCAGGCCGAGTTCGCCATCCTTCATGCCCTGCGTTGTATTGGATTCGCCTCGGAGGAACGGGTAGCCACTGCTGCCGGTATGCCCGTGCAAGAGACCACCGCTCACCTGCGGATGCTGCTGAAGAAGGGTCTCGTGGAATCGACCTCTGGTCCCTTTGGCGGGTGGGGTGTCACCGACTCCGGACGCCGTATCGACATGGCCTCCCTCGAAGAAGAGCTCCGGGCCACGGGTGCCCATGATCGAGTTCGCCTGGATTACGAGTCCTTCCTCAGGCTCAATCCCGTCTTGCTCCAAATCTGTACCGCCTGGCAGATGCGAAAGCTGGGGGATACGGCCATCCTCAACGATCACACCGACGCCGACTATGACGCCGGTGTGCTGTCCAGGCTCATGCGAATCGATGACACCGCTCAGGAGATCTGCGCCGACCTGGCAACGCATTCGCCACGGTTTGGCGTGTACGCCCGACGCCTTTCAGCCGCCCTCGACGCGGTCATGGCGGGCAAGCACGCCCAGCTGGCGGACGATCTCGAGTCATATCACAACATCTGGTTTCAACTCCACGAGGACCTGCTCACCACTCTCGGTCTAACGCGGGAGGATGAAAGACGACTGACCGACGGGTCTTGAGGGGTCGTCCGGCCAACCCGAGCATCTCTGTGAACCGAATTGTGCGGATTTGGTCTGAAACCGTTCACAGATCATCCCTTCATCCAGACACCGACGGTCGTGGGCTCCATGGTGACGGTCACCACCCCGATCCAGCCGGCGAGCACCGCGTCGAGGTCGACCTGATGCTGGAGGCTCCCGGTGAATTCCTCGATGACGCTCTCGGCGTCGTAATGAGAGCGATTGAAACGTCGATCGACCAACCGGCGTATTCGTCGTCGTAGCGGGTTGAAGGCGGCCGCCGCCGCCAATGTCGAGCCCGCTACCAGAAGTGGTGGGCTGGAACCACCAACACCGATCACGAGGAGGCCGGGCAGGTAGGCGATTATGGCGTAGACGCCTCCCAAGAGGACGATCGTGAGCGCATAGGTCACCGTGCGAGAGACGATCCGGTCTATGTCGAACAGTCGAAATCTCATGATGGACAACCCGATCGAGACCGGCAATGCCAGGAGCGCCAATGCCAGGAGGAGGTTCCACAACAGCTCCCTCGAGGGGTCAGCGCCACCGAGCACCTCACCGATGGCGACGACGATGACCATCGAGACGACGGCAGCGACGAACCATTTCACCTGGAGTTTTTCCACACCCGAGGAACGGCGATATCTCACCACCAGCGCACCCACGGAGGCCAACAAGATTCCCACGACGCTACCGAACACCAGGCCCTCCACGGCGAGACAGGCAAACGAGCCATGGACCGAACACGGCACCGGATCGCCCGGATCGAAAATGGCAGTCACCAGGTTGAAGCTTTCCACCGCCGCCGCCAGCCACAGCACCCACCACCACCTTCGGCTCGGCGGCCGCCCGGTGGGAAGACGAGAAACAGCAGGCCGGTGAGGAGGATTATCGAGAAATAGACGAACCCACCGCGATCGAGGACTCCCCAGCGCATCGGCTCATCGAGGGCGAGACCGATGTTGAAGAGACCGATAATGCACAGCAACCATCCGACAGCCGGCACACCTCCCTTGGAGAGGATGAGACCGCCGATCCAGGTGAACGCCAACGTGGAAACCAACTGTGCCGTGTCCCCGCTGTGATCGGTGAAGCGAGGGTGTAAGACCAGGACAGTCAGGCCGACCGTCCCCGCCACGGCGAGCAGCACGCCTGAAATGGCATGTCCAAGCAAGATGCCGGGTCGCCGAATGGCGGTGCTCACGATGCAGATCATGGCCGATCGGCGTTACAGAAGCGTCACGGAATCCGCAATTGTCGTTACCGATGGGAATCGATACCCATCTACCCTCGCCTCTCACTGTGATCCTCGATCCCCCCAGGGCGCGTAGACGGGCGTGGAGACGTCTCTTCTGGCCGGCCCTGATCACCATCGTCGCAATCATCGCCGTGGCCGTTTCGGCCGCGGGCCGTGACACGCGCGCCGAGCTGGGCTATCTCGACACGCTGCGAGATCAGACGGCGGAGCTTTCCAAGGACGGTGACACGCTGAGGGTGGTGATCTCACGTCTGTCCCGGATCGAGCGCAGCGAGCTGGTCACAGCCATCGATGCCATTCGCACCGATCTCCAGGACTCACAGGACCTGGTGGATGCCGGCCCACCATCGGACTCCCTGATCGGTATCAACTCCCTCTACCGGCAGGCGATCCTCGCCTGGACCGTGGGGATGAGCGGGTTCGAGTCGGGGATACTCACGGCGGCAGACGATCCCCGGAACACCGTCGTTGTCGACAATGTGGCGAACGCACTGGCCGAGATCCGGGATGGGGACAGGCTCTACGAGGACCTCGTCCGGGAACTGGGGATGGACGAAATCCCCGATCCGGTGGGCTCCATGCGGGCTGTGGTCTTGATGCCCGCCGACGGGGAGCTGGCCAGCCTTGCCGACGCCTATGTCATCGCAGCCCGCTCGGTGAATGCGAAGATCGCGCTGCGCCCCGGCCTCGGCTTGAGTGAAATCACCTCCGATCCTCTCTGGAACGTGAATCCCGACGACCAGACGGTCATGCCCGCCACGGACCTGGTCACCTTCTCCGTCGTGGTCACCAACAAGGGGAACGTCGCCAGTGACATCACCCCGCTCCGTCTCACCCTGTCGGGCGCCGGTGATCCGGTTGTGATCACGCAACAGGTCCCTGCCCTCGATCCCGGGCAGCAGACGGCTATCGACTTCGCCGACATCCCCATGGCTCCTGGGGGCCCTTATGAGGTCCAGGCCGAGCTGGAGGTGACCCAGCTCGACGTCGACCTCGAGGACAACATGCTCGGTGTCATCTTCATGGTCAATGAGGCGCAGGCTGGCTGAGAGTCTGCCGGTACCATCGCCCTTCCATGATCGACCCACGACTCCTTCGCGACGACCCTGAGTCGGTTCGCCTCGCGCTGCGTCGTCGCGGATCGGAGATCGACCTCGACGCGCTGATCGAGAAAGAGGCCGCCGTGCGGGCGACTCGCCAGAGTGCCGAGGAGTTGCGAGCCGCCCAGAAGGAAGCCGGGCGGACAATCGCCACTCTCGAAGGCGAGGAGAAGCAGCGGGCAATCGACTCCGTGGCCGACCTGGCCGAGAAGGTCAAGGCCACCACCGCCGAGGCGGATCGTCTGGAAGAGGAGTTCCAGACCGAGCTGCTCGAAGTGCCCAATCTGGTTGCTGAAGATGCCGCCGATGGCTTCACCGAAGAGGACAGTCTCGAGATCAAGAGAGTCGGGGAGGGGGCTTCGGAGGGCACCGACTATGCGGTGTTGGGCGAGGAGCTCGACATCATCGATACCGTTCGCGGGGCCAAGGTCTCAGGAAGCCGTTTCGGCTATCTGAAGGGCAAGGGGGCGATGCTCGAATTCTCCCTGGTCCGCTGGGCCATGGATCATCTGGTCGAGGCGGGTTTCACCCCGATGATCCCCCCGGTCCTGGTCCGCGAGGAGGCCCTGATCGGCACCGGCTTCTTTCCGGAGGCGAGGGAGCAGGTCTACGAGGTCCCCAAAGACGAGTTGTTCCTGGTGGGTACCGCCGAGGTCCCGCTGGCCGCCTACCACGGAGACGAGATCTTCGAGTCCACCGATCTTCCCCTTCGCTACGCCGGGTTTTCCACCTGTTTCCGGCGCGAATCAGGAACCTATGGCAAGGACACCGCCAGTATCTTCCGGGTTCATCAATTCGACAAGGTCGAGATGTTCGTGTTCATCGACCCCGAGGACTCGGCCGCCGAGCACGGTCGTCTTCTCGAGGTGGAGGAGTCGCTGGTGAGGCAGCTGGAGATCCCTTATCGAGTGGTGAACGTCGCCGCCGGGGATCTCGGTGCCTCAGCGGCCAAGAAGTACGACATAGAGGCATGGTTTCCCGGTCAGCAGCGTTATAGGGAGATCACCTCGTGCTCCAACACCACCGACTACCAGGCGAGACGGCTCAAGGTCCGTCAGCGCACCGAATCCGGAAACCAGATCGTCCACACCCTCAACGGCACCGCCTGTGCGGTGGGCAGAACGATTCTCACACTCCTCGAGAACCATCAGCAAGACGACGGGTCAGTCGTCATTCCCGAGGCCCTCCGTAGGTACACCGGCTTCGAAGTCATCGGCCCGTGAGTGAGGCAACCGATCCGATATTCGCCCGGATCGCAGCCCGCTACGACCGCATCAACTCCATCCTCTCGTTCGGTCAGGAGCGTCGCTGGCGTTCCAGCGGTGTGGACATGCTGCGCCCCGGGCTGGTCCTCGACCTCGGGTCCGGGACCGGCGTCACCGACTTCAAGGGGAGGGACACCGTGGATCTCGACCCGGTGCCCGAGATGCTCGCCCTCAGTGATGTCGACAAGCGCGTCGTGGGCGTCGGTGAGCACCTGCCGTTCGACGATGACTCTTTCGACGGGGTGTTCAGCGCCTTCGTTTTCCGCAATCTGACCTCGATCGATCAGGCCCTGGAGGAGATCCGACGTGTCCTCAAGCCGGGCTCGGTGACAACGATCATCGATCTGTCCCGACCCCGTAACCCGATCCTGCGTGCGCTGCATCGGATCTCCACTGCAGTCGTGCTTCCCTTGGTTGGGCTCGTGTTCGCCGGCGCTCCCCGGGAGTACTGGTATCTGCATCGGTCTCTGGATTCCCTACCACCACCCGAGATCATGTATCGCGACCGGACCCTCGTCCTGGAAGAGGTGTGGCGTATGGGTCTATTCGGCTTCGTGTACGGGGTCAGACTGAGAAGACCCGCCGAGGAATCCGCAGCGGATCCACCGAAGACCGCATCCTCCGCAGTAGCCCGCTGATAAATATTGGCACCCGTCAACCTTGCGGGATCCCACCACGCGGCGGCGCACGAACCTGACCACGCGGCGGCGCACGAACCTGACCACGCGGACGAACCTCGCCGCGCGGCAGCCCTGGCGGACCGGCGTCTGTTTGACCGAGGTCGAGTGGGAGGGAATCGGGGCGAAGTGCAAACCCGGAGCCAAACGGCATCCGAGCATGGATACAGCCAAAGTCGGCCGGCAATCAAGCCGCGGACCGGCGTCTGTTTGACCGAGGTCGAGTGGTGGTTCGGGAAGATTGAGGGAAGTCCCCGGGTCGCGACCACTGCAGGATCCAGGAGCCAAACCGGTCAAAGTCCGCCAGCAATGGATACAGCCAAAGTCGGCCGGCAATCAATCAGCAATCAAAGCTGATCGTGCCCCCGCCTTCGAGGCGATGTGCTCGTCGTCGATGCCGGCCGCCAACTCGGGTCAAGCTTCCCTACGTCACCCGGTGCGATCCACTTAGGGCTGCTTCCTTCCGGATCTGACCCGATTCATGGTGCTCCGCCGCGCAGGACCCAACCGTCAACATCGCGTGTCCGACTTCAGGGCGTTGAGCCCCGACGACACGTCACCCCTCGGGCGGGGAACTCAGCCCCGCATGGAGAGGATTTCGGGTTCAGGGCACCCCTAGCGCCCCGCCTATCACGATCGGGGCAAAGGGTACCCAACGGCTCCGAATAGGAGGAAGGCTGGGTCAGTGTTCGTGTTACCTTGCACGGCCGATGAGCACCCACCGTTTTGGGCCAGACTTCGTGAGGATCTTCCTCGCCGGCCTCCTCCAGGAGGTCTCTTTCGTCCTGATGGTCCACTTCCCCGGCTACGTCCAAGGGTTGGGGGCTACCGAGGCCCTCATCGGCCTGCTCTACGCCGGCGGTGCGATCATGGCCCTACTCTTCCGCCCACTCCTGGGCAGGGTCCTCGATCTCACCCATCGACGCACGGTGCTGTTGTTCTGTGGGATCTCCAATGTCACGGTCGTGGCGCTTCTCTCTTTGACCAGTCATTGGGGCGTATTGCTCTGGGGTCTGTTCCTGATGCAAAGGGTGTTCCAGATCGCCCTGTTCACCACGATGCTGACCTACATGGCCGACTCGCTCCCGTTGGAGCATCGGACCCAGGGTCTCGCGCTCTTCGGGATGTCAGGGTTGATCCCGATCGCCCTGGGTGGGGTGATCGGCGACCTGGTGATCGACGGCCTCGGCTTTGGCGCCCTATTCCTCCTGTCTGCCGGGGCCGGTCTCATCTCGTGGTCGATCGTCTGGTCATTGCCCGTGCTGCCGGTGATGAGCACCAGGCCCCGACGTGGGTTCTGGTCGGCCCTGGCCCAGCGAAATCTCCTTCCCCTGTGGTGGATCACCCTCTGCTTCAGCATCGGGATGGAGACCCTCTTCACCTTCACCCGCACCTATGTGGATGATCGTCAGATCGGCTCGACCGGCATCTTCTTCGGCGTCTATGGGGTGACGGCCGCCGCCATGAGGCTGATCGGCGGCAACAGATACGACCGGGTCCCCCATCGCCCCCTCGCCGTGGTCGCCCTGATCTCCTACGGGGTTGGTCTCGGATTGCTGGCCGTGGCCGGGTCGGTGCCCATCCTCGCTCCTGGCCGCCTTCTTCGGGGGATTGGCCCATGGAGGTCTCTTCCCGTTGCTGTCGAGTCAGGTGGTGGCCAGGGCCCGCACCGCCGAGAGAGGCTCGGCGATGGCGGTCTTCACCTCGATCTTCGACATCGCCCTATTGGTGGCTGCCCCCTCGGTCGGCTCCCTGATCGAAGGGTTCGATTACGAAGTCGCGTTTGCGGTCGTTGCCGTGGTGCTCGTCATCGGATCGGGTGTCTACGCCATTTGGGATCGGCGAATGGTGGCGGCCGAGGCCCTCGCCGCCGCTTGAGCTAGCGACGCGTGGCGAAGAAGGTCTGGAGCAGCTCTCGCGATTCGTCTGCCATGACGCCCTCGATGAGCTCGACGCGATGATTGAGACGTGCGTCCTGTGGGATGTTGTACAGGGACCAGGCGCCCCCCGCCTTGAGATCGGCGGCCCCGTAGACGATCCGATCGAGACGGGCCAGCACCGCGGCGCCGGAGCACATGACACAGGGCTCGAGGGTGACCACCAGCGTGTGGCCGGTAAGACGCCAATCACCGATTTCACGGGCTCGGGCCGACAAGACCAGCATCTCGGCATGTGCCGTGGGATCGAACAACTGCTCACGACGATTCCGATCGATCCCGACCTGTTCACCCGCCTCATCGAGCAGGACCGCTCCCACCGGCACCTCACCGGCGGCGGCCGCCTCCTTCGCCGCCCCCAGGGCGGCAAGCATCGGCTCGAGGAAAGACTCTGGGGATATCGGTTGAGTCAACGTGGTGGATTATCCTCTCTCTGCCTGCCGGGCCCGGTAGGAGTCCCGGAGGGATCGCATAGTCTGGTCTAGTGCGCGGCACTGGAAATGCCGTTGGGGGTTTACGCTCCCTCGAGGGTTCAAATCCCTCTCCCTCCGCGAGTCGTAGGTGGTAGGTCCAAGCCCGACCCGCTGACCTGCGGTCTACAACCTATGACTTACCGGTGGCGGTGTCTCTGGACATCGCCACTTGGAGGGGTCGCATAGTCCGGTCTAGTGCGCGGCACTCGAAATGCCGTAGGGGGCTGACGCCTCCTCGAGGGTTCGAATCCCTCCCCCTCCGCGATCGGGGACCGACCCGCGGGTCGGTCCCCTGATGGGTACGGTCGGCCCGGCTGCGCACCCTGGAGGGGTGTCCGAGTGGTCTAAGGAGACGGTCTTGAAAACCGTTGGGCCCATTTGGGTCTCGTGGGTTCGAATCCCACCCCCTCCGCCGGTAGCTGGAGTGATAACCGTTCGCTCGCCTGTTGCGATCGAACC
This sequence comes from uncultured Acidobacteriota bacterium, assembly GCA_963822895.1. Lineage (GTDB taxonomy): Bacteria > Actinomycetota > Acidimicrobiia > Spongiisociales > ZC4RG35 > JARDZU01. The sequence continues at coordinate 87,192 of CAWGJI010000021.1, read as the reverse complement.
TAACAGTCGAATGGGCGCCCATCGGCCGGCCTGGGTTATCGGTGGGACGGCTTCCGGGCAGTGAAGAGGGCGAGGGATCCGACGACGTCGAGCTCTACATCGTCGAACGATCCCGAGAGGATCGTTTCGAGGTCCTCACGGGTGTCTCCCAGGTTGTCGAACCCGCCTTGCCTGTTGACGGCCTTCAAGAAGACCCGCGCAGGTGATGAGTGAGTCTCGTCGATCCCGAGGACCGTCCCACCAAAGAACACCCCTTCGGAATCGAGGACGGAAGCAGCGTTCTCTATGGCCATCCCCTTCGCCTCCATCGGGCCGGGCAGACAGTGGAGCACGAAGCTCAGAGCGATCGAGTCGAAGGGTCCCTGAACGGGGAGAGGTTTGAGGACGTCGGCCTCTACGAGGGCCGGTTTGAAGCGTGACAGGCGCTTTGCGCAGTGATCGAGCACATGACGGTTCGGGTCAAGCAGCGTCAACTCCATGTCCTCCGGTGCTGCGACGTCGATGCAGTACCCGGACCCGGGCCCTATGTCGAGATGGCGGTGACCAAAGAGACGCCGATATCGCTCGATGATGGAGGGCGTCGGAGAATGCCACACTCTCCGAGCCATGAAGCCGAGCACCCACCAGTCATAGACGCCGAGAAGCACAGGGCCGTAGCTCTTCTGACCCTTGTACGCCGGGTCACTCGGGTCCATCCACGCTCCCCTGCTTGATCCAGATGCCGCTTGTCTCGGGCTGGAGGGACTCGTCGACGGTGCGTTGCCACTCTTCGATGATCTGTGCGGTGCTGAGAGGCTCTCGGAGCCGATTGGCGAAAGTACGCGCGATGACTTCGGCGTGATATGCAGATCTGTTGAATCGTCGATCGATCGTGCTCTGGACGCGCTTTCTCAGTGGGTTGAAGAGGGCGGCGATTGCGAGTGTCGAGCCGGCCACAGCCAGCGAGCTCTGAGTTGGGAGAGCCGCGGTGATCAAGGCAATCAGCCCGAAGAATGCGGCGGCCAGGACGGCGACGACGACCGTATAGCTGAGGGTTCGCGAAATTATCCGGTCGATTTCGAACAACCGATACCGAGATATCGCCACGGTGATGGATATCGGGATGCTGATGAACGCGACCTGGAGAAGCAGCCCTCCCGCCATGTGCTGTGACGCATTCGTCGTGGCGACGAGAACGAGCACTCCGGCAACGATGAAGGTCGAAAAGAGCATCCATCTGATTTGAGCTCTGATCACGACTGACGACCGGCGGTATCTCATGACTAGTGAGAAGCCACCAGCGACGGCCGTGAGAGCCAAGATCACCAGCGCCAGAGCGATAGTGGCGTCACGAGCCGAGGTCGGGAGGAATCCGACCGGGTTTTCAATGGTCCAGGCTTGCTCCGCTGACGGGTAGGGCGGTCCGATCTCCACGGTGAAAACGGTGATCAGGAGCTGGATGAACAACATGATCGCCCCGGGCCATGCCGCCCAAGCCTGACGCTTGGTGGAGAAGCGTCCGCTGGGGAACAGGAAAGCTATGAGAAACAGGAGGTATATCGCAAGGGGAAGGGTCACGTGTACGAGGACGATGGCGGCGAAGTCGAGCAGTGACGGAGAGACAGGTTCAGAGCCCAAGGCGAGCTGGGCGAAGTACTCGAGAAGAACTGCAAATCCAATGCCGATCAACAGCCTGGCGATCCTGTTGTCGGGTTGACGAACGGCTATAAGAGCCCCCAAGAGCGTCACCACGGCCGGAAACCAGGATCCAAGAGCTATCGAGGTTGCCCTGACGGGTGAACCCGGCTGTTGGACGGCGATGGACAAAACGCCGCAGCAGGCGGCACCAACCACACCAACCCAGACCCAGAGGAAGACCCTCCGAGTCGATGTCATCGCCTCGATCTCCTCACATGTCGATTATCACCACCGGCCGTGACGGATTCGTTACGAGGTTGCCAGGGTTGGCTGTTCCCGGGATCACAGGACAGGACGACGACGGCCCGCCCGACCGAGATCGCATCTACCATCCTCGGAAATCGAGCTGAGTTGGCCCAAGGAGATGGCCTGGAGGGCCAGCGGCCCCATTTCGCGGGTTCGAGTCCCACCCCCTCCGCCGGTAGCGTGACAAGTCAATCTTGGAGAGGTGGCCGAGTGGTCGAAGGCGCTCGCCTGCTAAGCGAGTAGGGGGTATTAAGCCTCCTCGAGGGTTCAAATCCCTCCCTCTCCGCCCGCTTTCCCGGCTGCAAACAGGTCGTAACGAACGGCTGGCTGTCGTCGTCATGGCCCATTGGCCACGGATACAGTTCAGTCGTGGCCATGCGCCGTTCCCTGACCCTGACTCTGTGCTCTGTTTTGTTGGTCGCCGCTTGTGGCCAGGCCGGGTCGGGTGCCGTGACCACGGACGTTCGGGACGTCGGCGACTTCGATCGTCTCGACATCTCCGGTGGCGTCAACGTCAACCTCGTCGTGGACGCGAGTGCCGAGACGAGGGTGGCGGTCATATACGACGACAATCTCCAGGACAACGTCGTCACACGTCTCGACGGCGACACCCTGGTCATCGAAACCCAGGGAAACATCAACGTGACCGGCCGCGACCGGAGGGTCGAGGTGACCGTCCCCGCCCTGGTGGAGATGACCGTGGATTCGGGCTCGAACGTCAATGGCGAGGGAGCTCTGTCGTCCCTGATACTGGGGGTGACCGGTGGCGCCAATGTCGATCTCGGCGACCTCGAGGTGGCCGATATGGACATCGACGTCGACTCCGGCGCAAACGTGGGTGTCAGCGTGACCAACTCGATCACGGGTCAGGCCTCCGGTGGGGCCAATCTCACGATCGGGGGCGACCCCGCCACCAGGAACGTCGACAGCTCGGGCGGAGCCAACGTCAGCAGGTGAGGCCTATGCGGCGGCCACCGATTCGATCCAGGCCCCGACGGTGTCGGCGAGCAACGGGAGGGTCATCGCCCCGCTTGTGAGCAAGGTGTCGTGGAAGCCCTTGATGTCGAATCGGTCTCCCAGCCGCAGCTCTGCCTCCTTGCGAAGACGCATGATCTCGATGTGACCCATCTTGTATGAAAGGGCCTGGCCGGCCATCCCGATGTAGCGGTCCACCTCCTGTTCCACGGTGAGTCGCCCGATGGGTGTCCACTCCAACAGGAAGTCGATCGCCTTCTCACGTGACCAGCCCAGGGCATGCAGCCCGGTGTCCACCACCAGGCGCCCGGCCCGCCATGCGTCGGCGCTGAGCATCCCGAGACGGTCGACGTCGCTCGAGAACAGCCCCATCTCGTCGGCGAGCCGTTCGGCGTACAGGCCCCAGCCCTCGGTATGGGCATAGACCTGGGCGTAGCGGCGGAACATCGGGATGCCTTCCAACTCGGTGGCAAGGGACCGGTCGAAGTGGTGCCCGGGCACCGCCTCATGGAAGGTGGTCGACTCGTACTCGAACTTGTCCCGTTCCTCGGGCTTGTAGGTGTTGAGGAAATATGTGCCCTCTCGGGACCCGTCGGGTGGAGGCTGCATGTAGTACGCCGGTGGCATGGCCGGGGCTATCGACGCCGGCACCGCAACCACCTGGCATGGGGTGGCCGGTCTCGCTCCGAACCAGTCATCCACCGCATTCCATGCCCGGGTGATGGTTGCTCTCGCCTGTTCCAGCATCTCTTCTTCGCCTTGGAAGCGAAACGACGGGTCGCTGTGGAGACGATGGAATGTCGCCTCCATCGAGCTGTCGCCAAAGGCGCGGCCCCCGATCTCCTCCCACTGTTCGACCAGGATGTCGGTGGCCCAATCGAGACCGATCTGATGGATCTCCTCGGCTGTCTTGTCGAGTTGTGTGTACTTGTGGATCAGATGCCCGTAGATCTCCTCCCCGTTGGTCATCCAGACCAGCCCTGACTTCTCCGGGGGCCTCGCCACTGGCCCCACGTGCTCGATCAAGGCTTCCCTGAAGTCGGCGATTGCCGGTCTGATGACCCGGTTCACCAAATCCTGGGCGCGCTCCTGCCAGTGTCCTTGGTCGGCTCCCTCGGGCAGCTTCAGCTTGAGAAACGGGTCCGTGTCCATCGACGAGGCGAGGTACCCGTCCAGTTGACCGATGACGCGGTCCAGCGACGCTCGAGGCGGGGTCATTCCCTTGGCGGCGCATGAGCGAATCCTCTCCAAGGCCCCGGTCAGGTATTCGCCGGCCTTCGAGTATCGGATGAGAAGCGCCTCTGCCTGCTCACCAGTGCCAACGGTGTTCTGCTGGCTGTCCGAGAGCAGACGGGTGTGGGGTCCCAGATAGGGGTCGACCGGAGCCACGAAGAACTCCTGCTCTATCTCGGTGGCCCAGACTCCACCCTCGTGGACCAACAAGTCACGGGTGATCCGATCCTGGAGGCCGAGATTCGATGGGTCCACCGCCCTGGCGGCGGACTCGATGGACCGAAATCTCGCCGCCATCCCCTCCAGCCATCCTGAGTCGAACCGTCTCAGCTGATCGTCGAAGGAGTGCTCGCCCCGGACGGTGGCAATCGTCGGAAAATACTCGGAGTAGGCCAGCCAGAAGTCGTCGGAGAGTTGCTCGAGAGTCATGGAGCGCACCGTACACCGCCCGGGTCAGGCGAAAGTCTGCGCACGCCGGACGAACTCGACGAAGAATGCGATGACGGCGGCCACGATCATGATCGAGCCTCCAACCAATGAGAGTCGTCCGTATTGACTCGATCCGACGGCGATTCCCCCGATCACCGGACCGAACACCCTCCCCATGGCCATGAGGGCCTGGGCGTCCCCGATCCGCTCGCTGGGCACGAGGGACCTCTCGGCGAGGAGGGCGAAGATCGCCGGCACCGCCACCCAATAGGCAAAACCCCACAGTGCCATGGAGAGGAAGAAGACCCAGGGGACACCGAGCGTTCCCAGCGCCAAGCCCGAGAGAGCAGTAGCGGTGAGCCAGAGCCAGGACTGCCCGCGTGGGGCGGTCATCCTCGTGCCGGCGACACCGGCCAGAGCATTGAGGCTGAGCGCCCACGAGACGGTCAGGGGAGACAGACCTACCAGTGAGGTTCCGGTGGCTCCGGAGAATATGAATACCGACGAGCCACCGAGGCTGAGGGTGAACAGGGCTCCCAGCAGCCAGCGGTTCGATCGGGACCGACTGACGGTCCGCCCCACCCTGGGAAGCTCGCCGAAGTCGACAGGTAGGAGCATCGCCGCCAGCGCCACGACCCCGAGGGCCGTGAAAGCCAGCGGGTAGCCGTCGAGCTCGATGAGCCAGGCCAATACCGGCGAGGCCACCATCGCGGTGATCGGAGCCACTGCCGCCACCTCTCCAAGACCACGTGAGAACCGCGTGGCATCGGCCCACGCCACCCAGGTCAGCGTTCCCATTCCCACTCCCGAGATCGCCCGGCTGACGATCAGCAGGGGGAAATTCGTCGCCAGGGCTGCCATGAAGCTGGCGAAGGCGATGACCAACAGACCCCCGTAGTGGAGACGGCGTCCCGGTCGGAAAAGACGCCCGGCGAGAAACGAGGCGATGGCGAAGCTGGCCACCTGGGCCGTGCTCAACAACCCGGTGAGCCCAACCGGGATATCGAGTCGGGTGGAGACGTCGGGAAGTAGGAACGGCGTTGCGGCAAAAACCGCGGCCACTGCGGCCGCCCCGGCAATGACCCCGGGCGACGCCTGTGGCCGCACCGATTGGATGAGACGTAACGGGAGGGCCATGTGCCCGACAGTATGAGTCTCGGGCTGCCCCAATCATCGGCAGTTGCCTCGATCGTCCCTGTCGGAAAGTGCAAGAAACCCGAACCAGACAAGACCGGTCCACCGGCTTCAAGTCGGGCGTCCAGTCGCGGATGGTTGACAGACACGCGACTCGACCTTGTCCGATAGCTTGGGCCCAAGGGCGGCGATCGGTTGTAGGCGCCACCCACGAGGAGGCGACGATGAATCTCGATTCACTCGGTGATCTCAACTGGCTCGCAGTGGTGGTTGGGGCACTGATCTACTTTGCACTTGGAGCGCTGTGGTATTCCCCGGTGCTCTGGGGCAAGCTGTGGCAACGGGCCATCGGCTGGGACCCGGAGAGCAAGCCACCGGAGATGCAGGCGACGAGCTATCTGATACCGCTGGCGGCCTTTCTGGTCATGGCGGTAACCGTCGGGTTGATCGCGGCTGCCACAGGCACCGACACCCTTGGCGAAGGGCTGACTCTCGGGCTGGTGCTGGGAATCGGCCTCGCCCTCATGCACACCGCTGTCGATGCCAACTTCGACCCGAACATGCCCAAGCCCTGGGTTTGGTTTTGGATCAACGGGTCATATCACGGGATCGGGGTACTGGTGCTCTCCGTCCTCGTGGCCGTTTGGCGTTGAAGTCCTAGACCCTCGGGCCCGATTCGACGACGCCCTCCGGGAGCCCCCCTGCGTACTGCCCGAAGTTGTCCCGGAACATCCCGGCGAGACGCTTTTGCTGGAGGTCGAAGGCGTCCTTGTCATCCCATGTGTCTCGTGGTGACAGGAGTTGTGGGGGAACCCCGGGGATGGAACTCGGGACGGACAGGCCGAATACCGGGTCCTCTTCGTATTCGACGTCATCGAGGGCACCCGACAGGGCTGCGTTCAGCATTGCCCGCGTGTGGGGTATGCGGATCCGGCTCCCTACCCCGTAAGGCCCGCCGGTCCAGCCGGTGTTGATCATCCAGACCGCCGGGTTGTGACGATCGATCTTCTCTGCCAGGACGTTTGCGTATTCCGCCGGTGGCAGGGGCAGGAATGGCGCACCAAAACAGGGGGAGAATGTGGCGACCGGATCGGTGATCCCACGCTCGGTCCCAGCCACCTTGGCCGTGTAGCCGGAGAGGAAGTAGTACATCGCCTGCTCCTTGCTCAGACGTGCGATCGGCGGCAGGACCCCAAAGGCGTCGGCCGATAGAAACACGATGTTCGAGGGATGGGCCCCGAGACCACGCCGCTCGGCGTTGGGTAGATGGGCCAGCGGGTAGGCGCAACGGGTGTTCTCGGTCTTGGACCCGTCGTCCCATTCGGGAATACGGGTGTGGGCGTTCACCACGACGTTCTCGAGGATGGTCTCGAACTGGTTGGCCGCCTGGTAGATCAGGGGCTCGTCCTCTTCGCTGAGGTGAATGGTCTTCGCATAGGACCCACCTTCGATGTTGAAGATGCCGTCTTCCCCCCAACCGATCTCGTCGTCGCCGATCATCGATCGGAGCGGGTCGGTGGCCAGCGTGGTCTTGCCGGTGCCCGAGAGCCCGAATATGACCGCCGAATCCCCCTCTGGCCCGGAACTGGCCGACGCGTGCATGGAGAGGACCCCTCGTTTGGGCAGCAGATAGTTCATGACGGAGAACACCGACTTCTTCACTTCGCCGGCATAGCGGGTGCCGCCGATGAGCAGGATCCGCCTGGCGAAGCTGATACACACGAACACCTCGCTCCTGGTCCCGTCGCGTCCAGGGTCTGCTTTGAACTCAGGGGCATGGACGATGGTGAAGTCGGGCACGAACGCCTCGAAGACATCCGAGGGGTCGAAGAGACGGGGGAGGATGAACATCGTTCGTGCGAACAAGGAGTGCCATGGGCTCTCGGTGATGGTCCGAATCGCCATCCGGTTGGCGTCGTCGGCGCCGACGAAGAGGTCCTGCACGAACAGCTCTTGGCCACCCAGGTACCCGCAGACACGCTGGTAGAGGGCGTCGAACACATCTGGGCCCATGGGGTGATTCACGTCGCCCCACCAGATCTCGCCCTCGGTGTCGGGCTCTGTGACGACGTACTTGTCCTTCGGGCTGCGACCGGTGTAGGGAGTCGTGTCCACCACCAGGGCGCCCTTGTGGGCGATCTCGGCCAGTCCTCGTTCGAGGGTGTGCTCGTAGAGCCTCGCCGTCGGGAGGTCCCAGTGGACTTTCTCGGTGGGTTTGATCCCATGACCGGTCAGGTCACGCGTTTTCACATCAATTCCTTGCTCAGCCTCACGTTCGGTCCCGAAGGCGATCAGACGATGGGCGATATATCGCTGGTCGTCCCCCGAAGGCCCATTCTTACAGCCGCGGCAGAGGGGCCCGACATCGGGTCATGCATGCGCAAGGTCGGTTGCTGGTGGTGTCCTCGTTATGACCCGGGCCCGGGCACGTTCACCACCGGCTCACCCCGGCCGACACGGATCACCAGGGCGTGGGTCGGCTCCGACGCCGGGTTCACCTCGCGATGGATCGTGTTTGGCGGCACGTGGAGGAATTCCCCCTCGGAAGCTTCGGCGTATTGGCTGCCGTCCTCGCCAAACTCGATGCGGAGAGTCCCATCGATCAGATAGACCAGTGTGTCGTTGTCCGTGTGGTGGTGCCAACCCGAAGCAGCCGCCGGATCGGCGGTGGCGATACCGATCCAGAACCCATCGTCGGCGAGAGCCACCTGCCGCCGGAGCCCTTCGGTGCCGGTCGCCTCCTCCAGATCGTCGCGGCCGATCCGCTCGACAGCGGTCATTGGATCTCCTTTCCTCGCTCATCTCCGATGAAAGCACACCGGTCGGGATACGGTCGCACGCCGTCGAGACGCATCATGGGGCCAGCCAGCTCTCCACCTTCTCGCGGGTGACACCACAGTCGAGCAGGATCCTGGCTCCGGGGGAGTGCTGGTCACGAAGGATCCCGAGGAGCACGTGCTCGCCGGCGATGCTGTCGGCGTGTGCCCGCAACGCCTCACGCAGGGCCAGCTCCAACACCTTCTTCGAGTCGGGCGAGAACGGGATGTGCCCCTTGGCCGTCCCCGCCGACTCCGACTCGATGAGTGCAGTCGCCTCATCCCGGATCGCTGCGGCGTAGTCCTCCCAAAGCGACCGGCTCACCTCTAGGGGGAGGCTCTCGGGTTGGTCGAGAAGCCCGAGGAGGAGATGCTCGGTGCCGACGTGATCACTGCCGGCCTCGCGTGCCCGAGCTTCTGCTTGTTTGACCACTTCTCGCGTCATGTCGGCGAATCGGGTCAGGAAGAATCCGCGTTTCCCACCCTTCTTGGCGCGTCTGGACACGAAGCGCTTCTGCGCCGCCTGTCTCGTCACACCGAGCACCTGACCGATATCAGCCCATGAGGAACCCGAGGAGCGGGCGCCATCGACGAAGTGCCCCACCAGTTCGTCCGCCAGTTCATCGAGACGACCGGCCAGGACCACGGCATTGGTCAGACGCTCCAGTGGATTCGCCGCAAACCTGCTCTGCTCCACGACGGCTATCAGCTGCTTCAACTGGATGTTCGGAAGTTCCATGACGTCAACTTAAGGTTGACAATCCAATATGTCAACACAAAGTTGACATCAAATGGCGATTATTGGATCGATGTCGGGGGTACGTTGGCGTCGTGCGTCGTCTGCTGCTATTCGCCCTGATCCCACTAACCCTCACAGTTACTGCGTGTGGCAAGTCGTCTCAGGTGAGCGGGGTCGAGGTGAAGCCGTTCGAGCAGGTCCAGGCTTCTGACTTCACCTTTGACACCGACCCGACCGATCCGGGCCGGGGAGTGTTCCATGTGACGACGACCGAGCCGATGATCTGCGCCATCGTTTGGGGTGAGGGTGAATCGATGGGGAACTTCAACAACTCACTCGCCATGGCAGGCACCGGCATCACCCAACACGATGTCTTCTTACCGGGCGCCGAGCCGGGTGTCCCATACATGTTCGTGGTCGAAGGCATTGCCGCCGATGGATCGCTCTATCGATCTGATGTCGGCACGTTCACGCTGCCCGAGACGAGCGGAGACATCTCCACGACCACCATCGAGGAACGGCCCAATCTGGCGACGAGCGGAACCGTGGTCGAATTCAGCTCGGAGTTCAACTCTGCCTTCGCCGCGGAAAAGGCCATCGACGGCGATCTCAGCACCGAGTGGTCGACCGCCGGTGATGGCAATTCGGCCTCGATAACCATCGACCTGGGTGAGTCGATGCAAGTCACCGGTTTCGAGTTCATCACCAGATCGATGGCAGACGGCACAGCCATAACCGACGCCTACACCGTGACCGTCGATGACGGGGAGACCCTGGGACCGTTCCCGGCGGGCGATCCGGGCAACTTCCGCCCCAGCGATGTCCAAGTCAGCGGGAGGCGGTTCACCTTCGCCGTCGAGTCGTCGTCGGGTGGCAACACCGGGGCAGTGGAGATCCGCATCCTGGGCTAGTCCTGAAGGGGGGCGAGGTTCGAGGACCCGTCGGTCAGACGAACCCTCGCGCCGCCCACGCCTTCCCGGTCACAACGAAGGGTGCCCGCGGCTGCATGCTGCGACATCGCTCTCTGAGTTCATCTCGCCTCTTCGGGTCGAGACCGGCGGTGTAAGAGCCGGCGGGCCCCACACCGAGGGTGAATGGCACCCACCACTCTTCGAAGCTCGGGTGCTCCACTCGCACGGTGAGTGAGTCTTCTTCGACCTCGTTCAGACCGACAGCCCGGAACAGGGAGCCCAGATCACCCTCGGTCGAGCCGGTGAGAAGCTCCTCGCCAACCAGGTTCGGGTCGAGCTCTCGCGCCGCTTCCCAAAACAACGAGAGCGGGCCTCCTCCAGCGGCGTGGTCCCACACGCACGCCGCCACCGTGCCGCCGGCTCTGGTGACTCGGCTCATCTCCGTGATCCCCGCCGCAGGGTCGGCCATGAAATGCACCACGAGCTGGGCTAGGGAGGCGTCGAACACGTCGGCCGCGAATGGGAGGTCTTCGGCGGCCGCGGTCCGCACGTCGATCTTGGGATATCGCTCACGTATCGCAGCCACGAACCGTTCCGACGGCTCTGCAGCGCTCACGGCCTCGTCACCGACGCGCTTCACCAGCTCGCCGAGGAGTGCGCCCGTGCCCGATCCCACATCGAGGACGCTCATCCCTGGTGTGATGGCTGCGAAGTCGGAAAAGGCCGATGCGAGCGGGGTCGAATATCGGCCCATGAACCGGTCATAGGAATCGGCGGCGATCGTGAACTTCACCCCGGCAATCTACGTAGTGTGCGCCGCCAATGGCCGGTGCCGCGTCGTACGACGTCGTCGTGGTTGGAGCTGGGGCCGCGGGATCTGTCGTCGCCGCCCGTCTTGCCGAAATGAGAACTCGGAAGGTCCTCCTGATCGAGGCCGGACCCGACATGCGGGCAGCCGCTCCCGCGGGGCTCCGGGACGGTTGGGGCCTCGACCGTGACTACTACTGGAGGATCGACTCCGAGCCCGATGGGGCGGTCGGAGCTCAGATGGTTCCGCGCTGTCGTCTGGTCGGTGGCACGTCTTGGATGACCAGATTCGCCGTGCGGGGGTCCCCTGCGGATTTCGAAGAGTGGGCCGATCTCGGCAACCCGGGCTGGGGTTTCGACCACGTGCTGCCCTACTTCACCCGCATCGAGAGTGACCTCGACTATCCGGATCAGCCCTGGCACGGTTCGAGTGGTCGGATTCCGGTCGATCGTTACCTCGGCATCGAGCGCACGTCCGTGCACCGGGCGGCGATCAGAGCCATCGAAGCGCTCGGCATGCCTGCTATCGATGACGACAATCGCCCGGGCGCCCTGGGTATCGGTCCGATGCCGATGAGCTCTCGCGATGGGGTGCGGGTGAGCGTGGCCGATGCCTATCTGCCTGTCGAAGGACAGCCGTCGAATCTGACGATCTCGTCTGAAGTCCTGGTCGATCGCGTCATCTTCGACGGGGGACGTGCCACCGGAGTCCGGCTGCTCGATGGCACCGCGATCCATGCGGGATGGTTCGTGATCTCATCAGGTGTGTTCGGGAGCCCGGTGCTTCTCATGAGGTCGGGGATCGGACCGGCGTCCCATCTGGTCGAGCACGGCATCACCCCTGTCGTCGATCTTCCCGGCGTCGGTGAGCGGCTTGGCGACCATCCAGGAACCGACGTGGACTGCGGCTACCGCGGAGAAGGGCGCCCCAACCCGACCCTCCACTCGATTGGCACATTCCACAGCCGAGAGACTGTGTCGATGGGCTCACCCGATCTGATGCTGTGGGTGCCGGATCCAGGAGATGAGCCCGAGTTCTTCATCGATGTCGTGCTCCTCAAACCGGAGGCACGAGGATCGGTGCGACTTCGCTCACCGGATCCAACCGATGCCCCACTGGTGAGAATGCCGCCATGGCGCCAGAACGGCTTGGACCTGGACCGGCTGGTCGAAGGATATGAGCTTGCACTCGAAGTCTCCCACCACCGCGAGCTACGGGACCATTGTGCCGGCGGGCCAAAGCCCGGCCGCAGTCGCCAAGACCTGCGGGACGAAGTCCGCCAGAACAGCTGGTCTGTGCCTCACTTCGTTGGTACCTGCTCCATGGGCCCGGATACCGCCGAAGGTGGCGTGGTCGACACCATGGGCAACGTCCACGGAGTCGATCGGCTGAGCGTGATCGATGCCTCGATCATCCCAATCGTCCCCAGTGGGTTCACCCATCTACCCACGATCATGCTGGCCGAGCGTCTGTCGGAGGGCCTCCAGAAGATGTTGTGACATGCGCCGAACAAGAGCCCGGGGGCGGGCTTGGTCGCAGTCGACACTTGGCGACCGTCTTCTGGCCCGGCGGAAGTGGCCCTCCGGAGAAGTGACGCGCTCAATTGGCCCCTTGACGTCGGCCTGTCCGTCCGGCATGATTGATTCGGTCGATCGACCGAAAGCATGGGAGTACGAGTGACGATCCTGTCAGAGACCAAGACAACGATTCTGTCGGCGGCAAAGCGGGCATTGCTCGAAACCGGCTATGCCGGATTGTCAACACGCAAAGTCGCCGACGCTGCCGGAGTCCCCCTTAGTCAGATCCACTATCATTTCGGCTCCCGGCACAATCTCGTGCTCGCACTTCTCGAAACCGAGAATCAACGTCTGCTGGCGCGGCAACGGGACATGTTCAGGGCCGAGATGCCGCTTTGGAAGCGCTGGGAGCAGGCATGCGACTACCTGGAGGCGGATCTGACCTCTGGCTATGTCCGGCTACTTCATGAGATGACGGCTGCAGGATGGTCGGACACCGAGATTGGCAAGGCCGTCAGGAAGATCCTCAGGGGATGGTTCGACTTGCTGGCCGAGACCGCGGCCGAAGTGGCAAATCGAATCGGTGGTCTCGGCCCTTTCACACCGGCCGAGGTCGGCGTTCTGGCCGGCATGCCATTCCTCGGTGTGGAATCGATGCTTCTGTTGGGTTTCACGGAGTCCGAACTGCCGTCTCGCTCGGCTTTGCGCAAGGTCGGAGAACTGCTCCGCTCATTGGAGGAGACTCAATGAGAGCCCGAGATCCCGACGTCGAGGGCACAGTGGATAGAGACGGTGTGAATCTGGGGTATGAGGTATTCGGCCATGGCCACCCGACCGTGTTTCTCTTGCCGACATGGACCATTATCCATTCTCGATTCTGGAAGTTGCAGGTGCCATACCTGGCCCGCCACTACAGGGTGATCACCTACGACGGGCCGGGGAATGGACGATCCGATCGTGTCACCGATCCGATGCGGTACAGCGCGGACGCCTACGCAGCCGATGCCCGCGCCGTGCTCGACGCCTGCGATGTTGATCAGGCCGTGGTGGTCGGTCTCTCTCTTGGAGGCCAATACGGAGCACGCCTTGCTGTGTTGGAACCCGACCGAGTGTCGGGTCTGGTGTTGATCGGGGCGGCCCTGCCGCTGACTCCTCCCCGGCCTGATCGCGCCGGGATCGCCGAGGGCTTCCTGAAGCCTGCTCCCGAGGATGCCCAAGGTTGGGAGAGGTACAACCTCGCCTATTGGCACGAACGCTACGAAGACTTCGCCAGCTTCTTCTTCAGCCAGGTCTTTAGCGAATCACACTCGACCAAACCCAGAGAGGACGCCGTCGGGTGGGCCATGGAGGGCGGCCCCGAATTCCTCGAGGCGGAAGCCTTTCGTCCCGAGCGCTCGTTCGAGGGCTCGACGGGTTCGATCAGATCGGGAGATATGGCCGCTCAGATGTGGTCCGCGACGTTGGAGGACATCAAATGCCCGATCCTCGTGTTCCATGGCTCCGAGGACCGGATTCAGCCCTATCAGAACAGTGTCGAAGCCGCTCGCATCGCCGGCGGCACATTGGTGACACTGCAAGGGTCAGGGCATATGCCAAACGTTCGGGACCCCGTGGGATTCAACCTGACACTGCGACGTTTCATCGAGGGTCTGACGCCATGAGAGCTCACGAGCCCGATCAGTGCGGTGTCATCAATCGAGATGGTGTAGACCTCTACTACGAGGTTCACGGCAACGGTGATACCACTCTGCTCCTGATCCCGCCCTCACCGATCACACACTCCAAGATCTTCAAGGCCCAGATCCCGTATCTGGCTCGCCACTACCGGGTACTGACGTTCGACGGCCGTGGAAACGGTCGCTCGGGTCGACCCACGCGGGAGTCCGCACACACGAGGGCTGCGAATGTCGCCGACATGGGCGCGGTACTCGATGTGACCGACACGGCCCAGGCAATACTGGTTGCCCATTGCCACGCCAACTGGTGGGCGGTCGAGTTTGCCGATCTCTACCCCGAGCGCGTCCTGGGGTTGGTGGCGATCGAACCGGGGGTACCTCACATCGGCCCTTCCCAGCCACATTGGATCGAGACCGCGCCCCACTGGGAGGAGATCCTCGACAATCCGCAGGGTTGGGAGCTCAACAATCGCAATGCGTACCTGACCCATCACCGTCGCTGGATCGAGTGGTTCTTCGGTCAGCAGCTGGTCGAGCCTCACTCGACCAAGCAATTCGAAGATGCGGTCAGCTGGGCGCTCGAGTCCACTGGCGAAGTCCTCGTGGCCGGGGATGAGGGGATCGAGGTCGACATGCCATCAAAGGAGCAGATGGTGGCCACGGTCTCTGCGATCGACTATCCGGTGCTGGTGATTCACGGCGAGCGCGATATCTGCCAACACGTCGACCGCGGTCGTGCCTTCGCCCAACTCACCGGGGGACGTCTGGTCGTCCTCGACGGTGGCGGGCATTTACCTCTTGCTCGCGATCCGGTCAAGGTCAACCTCGCCGCCAAGGAATTCATCGATCAAGTCACGGCGAAACCTTTGGAGAGTCATGTCTGGACGCGGGCACTGGATCGCCGAAAGAGAGTGCTCTACCTGTCCTCACCGATCGGTCTCGGCCATGTGACCCGTGACCTGGCCATCGCAACCGAGTTGAGAAGCCGCCAGCCCGAATTGAAGATCGACTGGTTGGCTCAGCACCCGGTCACGGCCGTGCTCGAAGCCGAGGGGGAGACGATCCATGGCGCGAGCGAGTGGCTCGCCTCCGAATCGGGCCACATCGCCTCCGAGGCGGCCGGCCATGACCTGCATTGTTTTCAGGCATTGCGTCGAATGGACGAGATCCTGGTGGCCAACTTCATGATCTTCCAAGAGGTCATCGAGGAAGGGAACTATGACCTGATCATTGGCGACGAGGCTTGGGATGTCGACTACTACTGGCACGAGAATCCCGAATTGAAGAGAGGCTCCCACGTTTGGCTCACCGACTTCGTCGGATATCTGCCAATGGCCGACGGTGGCGCCCACGAGGCATTTCTGACTGCCGACTACAACGCCGAGATGATCGAGCACATCGCCCGATTCCCGCGGATCAGGGACAAGGCGATCTTTGTCGGGAACGCAGATGACATCATCCCCGACATGTTTGGCCCGGACCTCCCGAAGATCCGCGACTGGACCGAAGATAACTTCGAGTTCTCTGGGTATATCACCGGGTTCACCCCACCGTCACTCGACGAGATCGCAGAGTGGCGCGAGGATCTCGGCTACGGAGCCGACGAGAAGGTCTGTGTGGTGACGGTCGGCGGGTCGGGTGTGGGTCGCGACTTGCTCGAGAAGACAATCGCCGCCTATCCCATCGCCAAGGAGCGGGTTTCGGAACTGAGGATGATCGCCGTTGCCGGACCTCGCATAGACCCTGACAGCCTGCCGCAGCATCCCGGCCTGGAGGTCCGTGGATATGTGGACAAGCTGTACCGGCACCTCTCGGTGTGCGATCTTGCCGTCGTCCAGGGCGGGCTCACGACGACCATGGAGCTGACCGCCGGCAACCGGCCATTCCTCTATTTTCCCTTGAAGAACCACTTCGAACAGAACTATCACGTGCGCTACCGCCTCGACCAATACGGCGCCGGGCGCTACATGGAGTACGCCGCCACCGATGTCGAGTCACTCGCGGACGCGATAGCGACCGAAGTGGGACGAGATGTCCACTATCGCCCGGTAGAGACCGACGGGGCGCGGATAGCCGCCTCGCTCATCGCCGACCTGATCTGACCCGCCACGGAAAGGAGCCGTCATTGCAAGCACCTATGTCATCCGAATCGGTCGAACGACCGACTGAGTTCCAAATATCACGGAGGAAAACATGACAACAGAGACAGCTATGCGCAATGGTGTCAACACGAAGGCGTTGTTTGGTGCGCTGGATGCGGTGAAGGCTCAACCGGCCGCGGCCAAGTTCCAGTTTCGGGCCACGAACTCCTGGGTGAGCGGTACCCACAGTCGCGGGACCATCGGTGGGTTCTTCGGCCTGGGTGGGGAGCAAAGCCACCTAGCGACCCACACTTTCGACGCCGATCATCCCGAGCAACTCGTCGGCACCGACCAGGGGCCGACGCCGGCGGAGTACCTCCTCCATGCCCTGGCGGCATGCATCACCGCGGGCATTGGGAACATTGCCGCGGCGCGCGGCATCGACCTGCGAAGCGTCGAGTCGACGGTGTCGGGTGACATCGACCTGATGGGGCTGCTCGGGCTCGATGACTCGGTCCGCAACGGCTACGACGCCATCGACGTGCGGATTCGAATCGAAGGCGACGGAACCGCCGAGGAGCTTGCCGGTGTGGTGAAGCGATCGGTTGCCCGGTCCGCAGTGTTCGACGTGCTCGCCAACGGGACCTCGGTCACGGTCACAGTCGAATAGCGAGCGGGGTGGGGCGCGGCCTCGTTGCCGCGCCCCACCTCATCGGAGGTGAAATCATGAGATACGACTATGACGCCGTCGTCGTGGGAGCTCGGGTCGCCGGCGCCCCGACGGCAATGCTGCTGGCGCGGCGAGGACATCATGTGCTGCTGATCGATCGGGTGAAGATGCCCTCGGACACGATGTCGACCCACGCAATACTGCGCACCGGTGTCCTTCAACTGACACGTTGGGAGATCATCGGCCGGGTAGTGGCCGGGGCTCCCCCCATCCGAAACGTCACACTGGGATTTGGTGAGGAGCGAATTAAGTTTGGCATCAAAGATGACTACGGGATAGAGGCTCTTTATGCACCACGTCGGTACAACCTCGACTCGGCTCTCGTCGATGCCGCAATCGATGAAGGTGTCGAGTTCGAGGCAGGAACCCGCTTGGTCGACCTGCATCGGGACGACGTCGGTCGAGTGGACGGCGTGATCGTCGCCGGGCCTTCCGGCCCCGTAAGCATCAGTGCCCGTCACGTTATTGGTGCCGATGGCATGAACTCTCGGGTCGCAAACCTGGTGGGCGCAATTCCCCATGCCTCTCACCCGCCACTCAACGCCGTCAACTACGCCTATTTCGATGGGGTCGAGAGCGACGGGTTCTGGTTTCAGTTCACTCCCGGAGTGAACGCCGGACTCGTCCCAACCAACGACGGGGCAACTTGCGTCTTCGTTGGTCGTCCCACCGACCTCCACGGGGCGTTTCGATCCGACCCCGAAGGCGAATTCCGACGGCTTCTCCGCTTTGCCGGGCAGGACCTCGCCGATCGTGTGGATGGTGGCACCCGCCTCACTGGGTTTCGGGGTACCGCCGGCCTACCGGGCTCGATCAGGCAGCCATGGGGACCGGGCTGGGCCTTGGTTGGCGACTCGGGATACGTGAAAGACCCGATCTCGGCTCACGGGATCAGCGACTCGCTGCGGGATGCCGAGTTGTGCGCCAGGGCCGTCGATATGGTCCTGAGAAATCCAGCCGAGGAGTCGGTGGCCATGAGGCGGTATCAGGACATTCGGAGTTCGCTCTCAATGGAGATCTTCGAGCAGTCGAAGGCTCTGGCCGAATACCGCTGGAGCGCAGAGGTGGCGTCCGCCAGGATGCGAGAGATAAGCAGCGCCGTGCGCCGTGAATGCCACGCGCTCACGGGTCTCCCGGAATGGTCCGGTGTACTCCGGGCCAGAGCGTCGTGAACCCGCCGGCAGGTTCCCCCGGTTCGTCCTCAGCTTTGTGTGCCAAACCTGTCGAGAGAACGTGATCCTGGTCGGCTCCGATGGGTCGACGACCACTCAGTAGAGGTCGAGGGAGCACAGGTCGACGGGATGGTGAGGGTTGGTGGAGGCTCTCGGTCCGACGGACGTCACAGGCTCGCCAACGCATCAGACCCCTGCGATAATCGAGTATCCCGCGCCCGTAGCTCAATTGGATAGAGCGTCTGACTACGGATCAGGAGGTTGAGGGTTCAAGTCCTTCCGGGCGCGCCGGCCGCTCAATCGGGCAGTCATGGGCAGAAGCCGCTCGCACCCTTTTCGCAAAAGATGACTTCTCCGTCCACCAGGGTGGTGAGGATGCTGATGTCTCCTAGGGCTGCTGGGTCGGCCGTCGTGGGATCCGCCGATAGGACGACGAAGTCGGCGTTCTTGCCGGGGGTGATGCTGCCTTTCACGCTCTCCTCGTTGCTGCCCCAGGCGGCATCGCTGGTTATGAGACGGATGGCTTCGTCGACCGAGATGCGTTGGCTCAGCATCCAGTCGGGAGGAGGAGCCCCGCTCTCACCGATCCGGGTGACGGCTTGAAAGATGGCTCGCATGGACGGACCGACCGTGCCATATCCATAGGGCTGATCTGTGCCTCCTATCGTGGGCACCCCCGCATCGAGTAGGTCCCGCCAGCGACCGACCCATCCGACTCTCTCAGGCCCGAGGTTGGACGAGAATTCGTCTGCCCAATCCGAGTTGAAGAACGTGAGTTGGATAGAGGCCACCAGATTCAGAGCGGCCATCCGCTCGATCTGGTCGTCACGAGCGATCATGACATGCTCGATCCGATGTCTGAGGAGGTTGGGGCCACCATCCAGTGCCTTGTCGAGTGCGTTGATGATGAGGTCCAGAGCGGCATCGCCACCCGTGTGAGCGGTGACCTGGAAGCCGGCTTGATCGGCCGTAGCCACGGCTTCGTCGAGGTCCGCTTGGTTCCAGAAACCGGTCCCGAAGTAGCCCGGGTTGTCTGCGTACGGCTCGGTCAGGAGTTTCTCGCCGTAGTCCCCACTATCGACGAACAACTTCATCCCGGCGATTCGCACGTGGGGCGACAGTTGGGCCCCGGGCGTGTAGTCGAGGTACCAATTGCCAAAGCGGTCGTTGCCGTAGTTGATTGGGAGATAGGCATTGACGTGGATCGGAAGATCGCCCGACGCATCGAGCTGTGAGTACAACTCGAGGTTGGCCTGCGAGGCGAACATCTCGTTGATGGTCGTCCACCCGTAGCGTGCCGCGGTTGCGACTGCGTCCTCGGGCCTTCCGTAACGCAGGCTCCAGTCTCCGATCCAGTGCGCATGGGAATCGATGAAGCCAGGGAGCAGTGTGCGGCCATCGAGGTCCACCACCCTCGTGTCGGGCCCCGCGAGCTGCTCGATCTCGTCGTTGTTGCCGACCGCCGTGATCTTGCCAGATTCGACTGCAACCGCCTCCGCGGTGGGGGTGGCTTCATCCTCGGTGATGACGACTGCGTCGACGATGATCAGGTCGGGCTCCCCGGGGCCGTTCGTCTGTGCCGCAGGGCGATAGATGGTCGTGGCCTCGGCCGAGAGATGACCCGTCGTACCCTGGTACGTGGCCCGAATGGTGACGGGCCCGTCGAAGTCGTGATCGACCGCGAGCTCGAATCCGCCGTCGGCAGCCGTTTCCACAGCGCCCAGGTCGACCCGGGTTGCCTCGAAAGGCGTCCTCTCCCGGCTCATTTCTGCGCTGTCGTCATGGAAGATGACCTGGAAGTAGCCAGAGCCTGTCGACACCGGGTCGACTCGCGCTTTGAAGGTCGCCGTGAACGTCTCCCCGGGCGTGACCGACACCAATCCCGAGTTGAGCCCTGCATCCTGTCCGGGATCGGCGTGCAACCGGAGAGCGCGACCTCCATCGACATCACTGTCCACCAAGAGCTGGTCGGCGGTCCCCCAATTGCCCCAGTCCTCCCACTCGGCGGCGAAGTCACCGTTGGCAATGCGGTTGACCGGATCGTCTCCCTCCAAATATCTGATCTCGTAGACGGTCATGGCGGCTTCGCCAGAGCAGTCACACTCGGTGTTGACCCGATACCCGAGATCGGCAGCTACCGCCCCCTGAGGCACGACCCCTTGGAGCACGTAGTCGTTGACCGAACCGGGACCCGACGTTGCTTCGGCAACGATCTCGACCCGGCCGCCCCCGATGGGAGTGCCATCGGTCGAGGAGAGGTTGCCACTCACGACTCCATCGGAGACCTCGAGCTTCAACACGCTCGCTCCTGAAGCGGTCAGCGAGGTCGAGGGACCCGGCGAGGACGGCGTTGTTGCCGCCGTTCCCACACAAGCCGTTGTGACGGTGAGCAGGATCGCCAGCCACGACACCGACTTCGAGCGACGCATATCCCACCTCGCTAGAGCATCTCACCGAGTGTACGCCGGGGAGGTTCGGCGTCTGTCTAGGTAGTGGAGGCGTCGAATGGAGTTCAGACCGCATCGGATCTTTGCCACCATGCCAAAGTGGCGAGGATGGCGACGCCCGCGAGGACTGGTACCAAAGCCATTTGGGCCCAATTCAGCGCCGGCACGCCCTCGGCGCCGGCGACGGCCATCAGGCCTGGCACCGCGTAGGGAAACCACCCTCCAGTCCCCAGCAACACTGCGATCTGCGCAACGGCCACTATCACGATCAAGGCCCCGATGGCGGGCAGATACCCGCGGCCCACGCTGGCGACCAGCCCAATGCTCAGCGCGAGCACACCTGTGGAGATCGCGATTGTGAACAGCCCCAGCAAACCGGGGACGATCACTCCGGCCTCGAGAGGCCCTACCCCCGCCACCATCCCGACGAGGGCCGTCACCCCAACGACGAGGAGGGCGAGGACGGCCACCCAACAAATGAGGACGATGAATTTCGCAGTGGCGATGATCGACCGAGACACCGGCAGTGCGAACAAGGAGGCAAAGGTGCGATCAGAGTGCTCGCGTCCAAACACCCAGGCCACGACCACCCCAGCGCCGATGAATCCGGCAACCGCCACGATTTGGTCGACCGCTCCCAGGAAGCCCTCCCAGCCGTCGCCCACGATGAGTGCGCCTGCTTTCTGGCCCAGCGCCCCCGGCCCCCCTCCCTGAGCGACGCTGTAGAACCCGATCGCCATCAGCGGTAGCAAGATGACCATCAGCAGCGTTGCAGTCAGCGCAACGGGTGATCTCTTCAGCTTCCACCACTCGACACGCAGGGCCCTGGTCATGGCTGCTCGGAGCTCTGGGCCAGGTCGGCCTGGTAGACCACTTCGAAGAACCGACTCTCGAGATCCACGCCATCGGTGTCCAGGTCGCCCACATACCGGCCACGATGGAGGACGGTTATCCGGTCGGCAAGGCGTGCCAACTGATCGAAGTGGTGGCTGGACACGAGGATCGCTGCGTCCCTGTTCCTGTAATCCCCGAGGAGATCCCGGATGAAGACGACGCCGGCGGGGTCGAGCGCGTTTGCCGGCTCATCGAGTATCAGGATCGTTGGCTCGTGGACAGTGGCCGAGGCCAGACCAAGACGCTGACGATTCCCCAGTGACAGGGCTCTGGCCCGTCTATGTGCCCATCGACCAAGTTCGAACTGACCGATTGCCTGCTCGACCAGACCGGGAAGGTCCGCCTGGCCGACACCATGCAGGAGGGCGGCCGCCGCGACGTTCTCCTCCACGGTGAGCTCGGGGTAGGCAAAGGGTGTCTCTATGAGGTGACCAACCTGTGACCACACCCCTGACGGAGCCTTATGGGCTTCGAAGCCGAGGACCATGGCGCTACCCGCGTCGGGTTTCAACATCCCCAACAGGAGACGCATCAAGGTGGTTTTGCCGGCTCCGTTGAGCCCCACGACTGCATGGATCTCGCCACGGCGGACCGTTAGGTCGAAATGGTCCAGAGCCATCTCATCGCCGAACTGGCGGCTTAGCCCGTTGGCCAGGAGGGGCGAGATGTCAGCGTTCGTCACCCTTGCGACCTTTTGGCTGGGTCGAGCAACCCCATGGCCTCTTGGATTCGCTCACCAAGGGTTCCGCTGTCCTGCCCGTCGGCCCAGTCGAACAGAGCCGCAGTCAGCGCCCCATTGACCGAGCCGGCTGCGACTCGGGCTTCCAGCATTGAGGTCCCGGTCGCGGTGAGTGCCTCGACGATGATGTCCTCGGTGCGGAGGTTGTTCTCCCAGACCCGCGCCCGCAGGCTCCGATTGGAGGCCGCTAGACGTATGCGGACACGAGTCGTCTCGTCATCGGGCGCCTTCAGCGCGTTCCACGATTCGAGGATGGCGCGCCGAACTCGCTCCAGCGCGGTGAGGCCGGCGTCCTGGTGACGCACCGCCTCTCCAATGATCGGGTCATACGGATCGTCGAGCACCACTGATTCCTTGGTCGGGAAGTAGCGGAAGAAGGTCATGTGGGAAACCCCGGCGGCGGTAGCCACTTCCTCGACAGTGACGTTGTCGAAGCCGTGCTCGGCGAAGAGACGCATGGCTTGGTCCTGCAGACGCTGTCGGGTCTTCTCGGCTTTGGACATCCAGAAATGTTAGTCACTAACAATTCATAGATGTGATCGCCATTCACCCTCATGCGCGTCGTGGGGCCGTTCTTCGGGTCATCAGGGACCTTTGGCACTACACCCGGGGACGAGCCGCACCAAGACTCGACTGATCCGCAAAAAGCCCCGGCTGAAGGAGTGTCCATGTCCTTGTCACTCACCTCTCTCCAACTTCCTGACAACGTGACCCGGCGAACGGTCGGTCGTCATGTATATGTCCTGTCTGGTGCCCTGGCAGTTGTGGGCGCGATCGCAGCCGGTCTCTCCCTCTTCGTCCCCTCGTTGCTCACGGGCACCGATGTGACGAATGGCAACACCAGGGGAACGGCTCTGGTCATGCTGGTGGTGGGGATCCCGACACTTCTGATTTCGATGTGGTTCGCGAGCCGCGGTTCCTGGCGCGGGCGCCTCGTTTGGCTGGGTGTGCTCGCCTACCTCGCCTACAACGGTGTTCTCTTTGCCTTTGCCGCCCCGTTCAACAGCCTCTTTCTCCTCTACGTGGCAACCCTCTCGTTGGCCGTGTTCTCCATCGCGAGCCTCGTGGGAGGAACCGACCCCACCGATTGTGTGCCGGCTTTGAAAAGGGCGACGATCAAGGGGCTGGCGATATACACGTGGACCATCGTTTTCATCAACGCCCTGGTCTGGCTCAGGGGCATCGTGGCCAATGTCGGAGCTGCCAACCCAGGCGCCTTCCTGGCCGAGACCGGCTTGACGACCAACCCGAGTTACGTACAGGACCTTGCGTTCTGGCTGCCCATGGCGGCGCTGGCGGCCTATTGGCTTTGGCGGGAAAGGCCATGGGGTGTGGCCCTGGTGGGCTCATGGCTGGTATATGGATTCATCGAGTCGATAGGTGTGGCCTCTGACCAGTGGTTCGGGTACCACGCCGACCCGTCGACAGAGTTCGCCTCGGTTGGGGGGATGGGCATCTTCATTGCCTTGGCGCTGATAGGCACGGTGCCGCTGTACCTCTTCTTTCGGGCATCGAAGGGGGGCATCGAGACGCTATGAGCACCCAGAGCCTGGCGACGCGAGACAATGACACCGCGGCGCTCCGAGAACCGCCGTCGAAATGGGCGCTCGACCGAATATGGGCATCCCCATGGATCGGTTGGATTTCGGCTCTTGGCGCCGCTGCAATCTTCGGGCTGGTCAGTGGGGTTTTGACCCCCAGGGGCCCCATCACCAGCGCTGAGGCCCTCCTTTCGATGGTCGCCGCTGTGATCGTCGGAGTGGCCGCTGGTTTCCTCACCGGTCGACGGTGGAGTCTTCTATTTGCCCCGTTGGTGTTTGCGGTGGTGTTCGAGATCACGCGCCTTGGTGTCGATGGCCCGACGGTGGACGGCATCCATCTCGATTCCTTCTACGGATGGATCGCCTTTGGAACCGGGCGCCTCTTTCATGGAGTCCTGGTTTTGGTCCCGATGGCGATCGGCGGGCGCTACGGGGTAGCCCTTTCGCGTCGCCTCGGCCGCCCCCGGACCGCTCGGATCAGTGGTCTTGGATGGGGGATACTCGGCTTGGGAACCCTGGCCCTTCTCCTGCTCGGTGTGCTGCTGGCACGGCCGGCGAGCACGGCACCGATTCTCGGCAGTGACGGGCAACCACTGGCCGGCAGCATTGCCGAATTCACCCAGGTCAGTCTGGGAGGGCTCGAACAGACTGTTCTGATCCGGGGTAGAAGTGTGGACAACCCGGTTCTCTTGTATCTATCAGGTGGACCGGGTGGGTCGGATCTTGGTGCAATGCGACAGGACGTAACGCTCGAGCAGGACTTCGTCGTCGTCACATGGGAACAGAGAGGAGTGGGCAAGTCGTACTCCGCGCTGGATCCAGCCGGGACCCTAACGGTGGATGAGATGGTGGCGGACACCATTGAGCTGACCAATTATCTAAGCGGGCGTTTCGACGAGAACCGGATCTATCTAACCGGAACGTCGTGGGGAACGACACTCGGTGTTCTGGCAGCCCAACAACATCCGGAATTGTATGCCGCCATGGTCGGCACCGGTCAGATGGTGAGCCAGCGGGAGACCGACATCATGTTCTGGGAGGACACTTTGGCCTGGGCCGAGACGACCGACAACGAATCCCTCACCCAGACGTTGCGGGCCAATGGGCCGCCTCCCTATAACGACATCTTGAAGTATGAGGCCGCCCTCGCGCACGAGCACGACTTCACCCCCTATCCCGGTCTCGACCTGAGCAAGGAGATGCCGGCAATCCTCTTCGTACCGGAGAACACGTTGATGGATCGAGTGAATGGTTTCCGCTCGTTCTTGGACACTTTCTCGGTTCTCTACCCACAGCTGCAGGACGTGGATTTTCGGGTCGACGTGCCCCGACTCGAGATCCCGTTCTACATGGTCATTGGGCAATACGAGGCACGAGGCCGGGCGGTTTTGGCGAACGAGTGGTTTGACATGCTGGATGCGCCGGTCAAGGAGCGATTCGTCTTCGCGCACTCTGGCCATCGCCCGATATTCCAGGAGCCGGCCGAGTTTGCCGGGGTAATGCGCCGGGTTCTCGACGAGACCGCGTGACGGGGATGGCGGGTGCGGTGATGTCCTGCACGACCACGATCATGAGGATGGCATAGAGTCCGACCGTGCCTCCCGACATGAGTCGTCGCCAGTTCCTGACATTGCTGGGAGCGTCAAGTCTCGGCGTCCTGGCGGGGTGCACCCCCGGCCGGGAGGCCACCACCAGCACGACAGGGCTGTCGACCACGAGCAGCCTCGGTACGACTACCACCACGCTTGCGGACGACATCTGGTCGTTGTGGGATGCCGCACTGCACGCGGTACGCGCCAGCCCGGATCACTTGACGCAGCGGGCCGTCGATCTGGCCGCCAGCGGCGACGTCGACGCCATCCTCCGCTTTGTCGCCGGGGAGATCGTCACCTACCCGCCTCGCGCCGATGGGTTCGCCAATGCCGTAACGCAAACCCGGTGGGGCAGTCGAGGTGTGTTGCGTTGTGGGGCGGGAACACCGAGGGAGAAAGCCGAGTTGCTCTCCGAGATCCTCCACGACGCCGGGCTGGACGCCGAAGTCGTCATGGGGAAGTTGGAGGCCGATGGGCTGACCATGCTGCGACCAAATCCCGACCGTGTGTTCGCCCCCGGCGTCGATGAGCAGACCCTGGACGGTTGGCTGACGCTCATGGGGACCGTCCCGGCACCAATCGAGGAGCTCGACCCTGGAGGCACGATGGGCGATGAGTTGACCTCATCCCTGTTGTCCAGCCTCTCCGATCGACCTGGCGCCGACCCGGCGTTCTCCACGGCTTTGGATCTGGTGCCACTGGTTCGGGTAGGTATCGATGGCCGTGTCAGCATCCTCGACCCGTCCACGCCTGGCGCCACGGCGATCGATTCGTCACAAGTCTCCGTTTCGACACCTCCACCTCCATCCCCTCTGCCCTCGGTGGAGGTCGACCTGGCTATCGCGACGAGTGACCACCCCGGATCCCGGATCACCGTCGCATCGGGGTCCTGGCCCCTGGATCGGTTGATCGGACGACGCCTCGTCGCACGGTTCCTTCCTGCAGGCGACCTGGCTGCCGCTCTGTCGGTCCCGGCCATACAGCTTTCGACCTTCACCCCGGTGCTGACCGTCGATGGCCCGGACCTCTCTGTTGAAGACGCGGCGGCCGACGCAGTTTTGGGTGATCTGATAACAGTGACCGGGTCGGTCTTCACAGAGAGTGACGGCTCACTTGCCATCGACGACGTCCGGGTCGGTGTCAGCACCGACCCTGTGGCTTCCGACATCGCCTCTCTCGGGGTGGAAGTCAACCCTTCGGCTTTCCCATGGGTCCGACTGCGGGTGTCGGTCGCCGACGCTGACGGTGCTCCGGTATTGGGGGTCTCCGGTGACGCGTTCCGTGTTCTGGAGGATGACGTCCCGGTCCCATTCGTGCTCAGGCAGGCCACCCCGCCTCCTCCAGCGCGTGCTCCTTCTCTTCGACGGGTCGACCAGCATCCCGGAAGCGTTTCGCGGAGAGGGCCGTGTCGCCTTCGGCTCAGCAATGGCCGAACGCCTGTTTGCCGAATTCCCAGGTGCGTCGGTGCGGGTGGCCGGAGTCAACTACGGGCTCGCCTCCCCATCGCCATCCTGGATGAGCGACGCCGACGAGGTAGCGACGGAGATGGGCCGATTGATCACCGAAGGATCGGAGCTGTGGTCAGCTCTGGCTGACGCCAGGGGGCTTGGCGCCACTGTCATCGCACTGATCACCGACGGAGATGCCACCGATCCTGCCGAGAGCCTGCCCGGGCTCGAGTCCCAGGTGGCTACGGGCCCACCGGTGATCGCTGTTGGTGTCGGTCAGGTCAACGACGAGGGCCTGGCCGCGCTTGCCGTCATCTCCGATGGAGCTGCCCTGCCCGGCGGATCACCGGAGGAGGCGACCGACGCCATTGCGGGCTATCTGGCCGACCGCGACCAAACACCCGTCCACATCGAGTATCAATCGTCTCCGGACGGCCCCGAGCAGAGGACGGTCAGGGTTCGGACGGCGAACGGCGAGAACAGCGCCGTCTTCGTCGTGCCCGCTCCTTCCCAGCGAGCCGTGCCGCCCTCGCTCACCGGCATCTACATGGTGGTCAGAATGTCCGGTAAGGAGGTCGTTTCCACGTTGGCCGGGATCCCCGTCGATGAAGCAAGCTCCTCGTCGGTGGTCACACCCGAATTGGCCAACGACGTCAGGGCTGCCCTGTTCGGAGTCGCCCTTCTCTCGGTGGAGGCCGGGGCACCGACACTCGCGGCCTGGTTCGACGACATGCTGACCTCTCGATTGAGCTTGCGACCTCTGGTCGAGTCCGATCCCAGCCCCGAGGGAGTGGTGGCCGCTCTCTCAGAAGCGGTTCATCACCTCCCTGCCGAACTCGTCACGTTGCACGCTCCGATGCCGTTGGGGGAACGGGTGACCTTCGAGACCGGGCCGAGGATGGTGTTGCTGGCCAGGAGGCCGTTGTTCGACGGTGGAGCGATGCGGCGGGCAGACGTACTGTCTTTCACCCGATTCGCCACCGCTGACCCCGACCCGGTCGCCGCCTACGCCGGGACCTTGCGAGCATCCACTCGCCTGGCCGTGGCGGAGGCCTCCGTCTTCAGCGATTCGACCATGACCCGGCTGCGAGGACGAGTCCTCGACCATCTCGGGCCGGCGGTTCCTGCCCCGAGGGAGGGGCCAAACGCCGGCCATGCGCGGCTTCTCGACCGCTGGGCCGCAGATCACCGATGGGTCCCGGCCGATGGCGGTCCCTTCGCCTTTTGGGCGGCGAATCGCCAGGGCTCCTTGTTGGGGGTTATGCCGGACGGCTCGGGAGGAGGTGCGAGCTTCGATGGGAATGCCCAATGCTCTGCCATGAATCAGGCGTTCAGCGCCCTCGACCTCCTGGGATGGGCCGGTGGCCTGCCGTTTGCCTTCGGTGCTTTCCTGGCCTTGGGCAAGGCGATCGCGAAACAAGCACTGCGTGAAGCGGCGATCATTGCCTCGCTCGGCGGCGAGATGCCCGATACCTCACAGTGTGGAAACGGGCTCAAGGACGTCCCCTGTGATCTGGCCAAGGATCTGATCTCTGGCACCTTCAAGCCGCTTGAGGCAGTGTCAGTCGCCGAGAAGATGTCCGGCGCGGCAGGCGGCGGGGATTTCTTCAGCTGCTGACAAGGGCACCAGGACGCGTCCCCTCGGTCACCGGCACTCACCCGACCTCGAGCTTTTCGCGGTTTGGGATCCGCTCTCGATCGAAGGCACTCGGCTTTCCTGCGTCCTCGATGCGGACCCACGTGAGGATGGCAAAAGCCCCGATGACGCCGACCAGCGACCAGCGGAGTATCGGATTGCCCATGTCGGTCCCCGCGGTGATCAGGTGGATGGTCGAGAAGGCAAACAGTGGAAAGCTCAGGTAGTGGCTCCTCTTCCAAACCCGCTTCGACAGCCGCTTTCTCATCAGCGAGGTGATCTCGACCGCGGCCAGCAGGTAGATGCCGACGACCCCCCACGCCACGGCGATCGGATGCCATGTACCGGTGAGCGGCACCAGCACATTGGTGAGGCTGATGTCGGTATAGGAGTCGATCAGGAGCGAACCGACGTGGATGATCGTGAAAACCACGGCTGCTCCCCCGAGGAAGCGATGCAGGTCGAGTAGCCAGTTGGGACGCGGCCGCTTGCCCAGTGCCTTCGTGCTGAGGGCCAGACCCCAAAGGACCGAGGCAGACAACAACGCCCACCCGACGATCCCCGACGCCCGGGCGATGTACCAGGTCAGCTGGGTCATGGCGTGGCTCCCTCGAGTCGAACGGCAGGTTCCCCGAGGGCGAACCTGTCGAATCCGGGTGTCGTGATCACATCACCCTGGGCCGTCACCGCCATCGCTTCAATACCGGTGGTAGAGACGAGGTCGAAGCAGTGGCCCGACCCGGCGAGGAGAGCGGCCTTGGCGTGTGCTTCGGCCAACCATCCCTCGGCGGCGATAACGGAGACCAGAACCAGGTCCGATCGGGATGGTTGCCCGCTTCTCGGATCGATGAGGTGATGACTTCGGCCTTCCGCCGTCGACCATCTCCGGAGGAGGGTGGTCGAAGTCGCCACGGCGCCATCGTTGAGATGAACGAGCGCAAGTGGATCCTGGAGCTCGGGGTGGTCGATCGAGACCGTCCACGGGCCATTGTCTGGAGATCTCCCCGATACCCGAACGTCGCCACCTAGGTTGACGCAGACCCCGTCTGCCCCGGACATGATCATCTCTCGCGAGACCATGTCCGCGGCGAGACCCTTGCCGATGCCACCTGGATCGAGTCCGGTTCCTGGGGCGAGGACGACGGTGGGGCCGATGATGGCGATCGGGCCCTGGCCGAGGTCGGTAAATGCCGGTTCCGATTGCTCGCCCAGCTGATCGAACGAGCGGTCGTATCCGGCCCGCATCAGATCGCCGAGGACCGTCGGCTCGAAGACGCCATTGGTCATCTCTTTCGCCTGTAAGGCCCGTTCCACCAGCACGAGGGTGTCGGCTGAGACGACCATGGGGATCCCCGGCCGATTGTTGAGCGTCGATATCTCGCTATCCGGGAGGAAGCGGCTCCAACGCCGCTCGAGCTGTTCGATCCGGTCGCGGGCTTGTGTGATGAGATTGGCGGCGCCACCGACGACGATCAGGTGGCAGTCGGAGCCCATGGCCCGAAACCGCAATTCGGACGTCATGATGTCAACTCCCGTGGCTGGACGTGAGGGCCTGGGACGTGGATGGGGCCGAGCTCGACGATGAGGTCGAGCCCGATGTGGAGGGCACGGCCCCCAGCTCGAGTGCGGAACGGGGCACCAGCTGGTAGCTGATCGTGCCGTCTAGGTTCCGGGTCACGACGACCACCATGTCGGTCGAATTGGTGGCGGCCGCCTGAGCCGATGGTGTGGCATCGGTGGAGGCTGATCCAGAGGCGGCCGCCTGATTTGTCATGACTCCGACCATGGCCAGTGCCGTCACCGCCGAGGCGGCCCCGGTCAGCCGGCGGGAGCGTCGGGCGGGATGGGGTTTTGGTTTGCGTCTGCCCGGCGACGCGGTATTTCGATTGTTTTCCAAGTGGGGTACTCCGGTTGATTTCTGAACTCGATCATCGAGTTCCAATCTGAGGGCAACCTGAGAGTGGTCTGGGCCGGCACCGTGAGTTCGTGTCGGCCCTCGGGGAGGGCCTAGGGCCAGATGAGGTCGACCCCGCCCTGGTCGAGTAGGTCCTGCACTGCCGTCTGCAACTCGCCGGACGTGATTCGGTCCTCGAGGTATTTGCCAGGACAGGTCGTGGCGGCGTAATCCCTATGCCCGGCAATACGACTCACCGGAACGTCGTAGGTCTCGGCCGCCCAGGCGAGCACCCTCTCCAGCGACTGGATTTGGGCGGCGGTGGGGTGCTCGACCTCGAAATTGCCTTCCACGACCACCAGGAAGTGGCCGGTGGTGTCATAGGTGGTTCCGGTGTCACCCCGATATGCCGGGTCGCGACCCTCGTAGACGGTCCCGTCGATCCCGATCAACAGGTGATAGGCGATGTCGGGCCAGCCCTGACCATCCATATGCCAGTTCTGCCACCCGCGGAACTGAGCCGGTCCGGTGACGCCTGTCTGGGTCCCGGCATGATGGACCGTGATCCTCATGATCGTGTGCGGGATCAGACGGCTGGAGTCCGCCGGCCTTGCTCCCCACGCTTCCCTTCCCTGAACCACGATGGCGGGTACGGGACGGGGTGGTGGCGGGTTCGAGGTGAGACCGAGGGCGCGGGTCAGGAACGTGGCCATCTCGGCTCTGGTGACAGGCAGAAGCGGACAAAAGTGGTCATTGGCCGGCGGGTTGCACCCGAGTGTGACCCCCGCATCGGCGATCCGATCGATTGCCTCCTCGAATAGGGTGCCGTCGTCGTCGGTGAAGTGATTCACCACCGACACCGGGTAGTCGAAGGCTCGCGTGAGCATGGCGGCCATCTCCCCGCGGGTCATGGGGCGATCCGGGCAGAAGTGATCGTTGGCCGGGGGGTTGCACCCGACGGTGACGCCGGCCTGTGCGATTCTGTCTATCGCCCTTTCGAAGAGGGTGCCGTCGTCGTCGGTGAAGTAGTCGATGTCGGTTGAGGGAAGACCAAGAGACCTGGATATGAATGCGGCCATTTGACCTCTGGTCACCGTGTCATCTGGGCAGAACCTGTTGCTCTCCGGTGGGTTGCATCCCGTCGTTATGCCGGCGGCGTAGATGGCCTCGATGTTTCCCTCGTGGACACTCCCGTCGTCGTCGAGAAAGCTTCCCCCCGGGGGAAGGGTGGCCAGCGTCAAAGCCATGGCGAGGGCAATGAGACTCGTCACGTCGCAAGCAGGGGCCGGAGATTCGGGATCACGGGCGACCGAGCCTACCGCGAGGGAAGTCGACGATCTTGCGTAGGTGGGCCAGCAGAGAAGGCGAATCTGCTCTCGCAGAGGTCCGAATTCGGGCGCCGGGATGACCCCGCCTAACGCTCGATCGGGGCCCGGACCAGGTTTCCCCACTCGGTCCAGGACCCGTCGTAGTTGCGAACGGACTCGAAGCCGAGCAGGTGATCGAGGACGAACCAGGTGTGGCTCGATCTCTCACCGATGCGGCAATATGCGATGACGTCGTCCTCCGGTGCCAGACCGACCTCCCCTCGATAGATGTCCTCCAGCTCGGCTCGGGTCTTGAATGAACCGTCCTCGTTGGCAGCCCGTTTCCACGGGACGCTGGAGGCACCCGGGATGTGACCGCCCCGCAGGGCACCTTCCTGGGGATAGCTGGCCATGTGCAACAGCTCTCCCCTGAATTCTTCAGGCGACCGGACATCGATGAGCCGGCCGCCGGCCGCTACGTGCTCGGCCACTTCGTCCCTGAAGGCACGGATTGGCCCGTCCTGTCGCTCGACCACGGGGTAGGAGGTTTGGGCCCGGTCCGGGAACTCGGTGGTCAGCTCCCTGCCCTCCTCGATCCACTTCTGACGCCCGCCGTCGAGGAGTCTCGTGTCCTCGTGCCCGAACAGTGTGAAGACCCAGAGGGCATAGGCGGCCCACCAATTGAAGTTGTCCCCGTAGAAGACGACGGTGTCATCCCGGCTGATTCCCTTCTCTGACATAAGAGAGGCGAACGCCTCCGAGTCGCGGTAGTCCCGAATCACCGGATCGTTCAGCTCGGTGTGCCAATCGACCTTCACCGAACCCGGGATGTGACCCGTGTCGTAGAGGAGTATGTCCTCGTCGGACTCGACCACGACCAGGCCGGGATCGTCGAGGTGCTCGGCGAGCCATCCTGTGGAAACCAGCTTCTCCGAGTGCGCGTACTGTTCGAACTTGGCTGTCTTATCGTGTTCGACCATGGACCGTCACTCCCTAACCTCGGAATTTGCACTATCTGGATAGTGCTTAATGGAAGGTGGCGATGACTGCAAGCGAAAGACTGTCGAAGGTGGCGGACATGTTTGCCGCCGTGCCCAAGGAGGTCAGGCTCGAGGCGCTGCTCGACTACTCGCGTCGTCTTCCTGAGCTGCCCGAGCGCCTCCTCGACCATCCGGAGCTGATGGAGCCCGTTCCGGAATGTCAGACCCCTTTTTCAATGCTCGCCGAGCGGGAGAACGGCGGTGTGCGTCTCTTCTTCAGGGTCCCACCACAGGCACCCACCGTGCGTGGCTATGCCGGGATCCTCCACGAGGCCTTGGATGGTGCGCCCGCGGCAGAGATCCTCGAAGTGCCGAATGACTTCTATCAGCACATG
Source organism: uncultured Acidobacteriota bacterium (assembly GCA_963822895.1). Lineage (GTDB taxonomy): Bacteria > Actinomycetota > Acidimicrobiia > Spongiisociales > ZC4RG35 > JARDZU01. The sequence goes on along the minus strand of CAWGJI010000021.1, from coordinate 54,175 downwards.
GGTTTGCAGGAGGCGGTGTCCGGGCAGCGGCTGCGTGGGATGGGTGCGATCCTCGCCCGGCTGAAGACGCAGGTGGCCGCACTGGGTTGAGTGTCAGGTGGCTTGGTCGAAGAGAATCGACATGCAGGTGAGCCCGCCGTCGGCGATCTGGAACTCGGAGATGTCGATCGGCACCGTCTCGAGGCCTCGCTTCTCGACCGAACCGGCGGTCCTCGGGGCGTTCGCCGTCACCAGCACCCGGTCTCCACCCAAGGGAAGGGCACTGAACTGCATCCTCTCCTCCGGGTCCTCTCGGATGATCTCGAGACCATCGAAGAGACCGACGTCGACCGTGCCTTCCGTCACGACCACGGTCTCCTCTGCGACCGGCAGCACTACCGACTTGAGGTGAAGGGCGCCAACCACCGGCACCGTGACGACGTCCATGTCCTGATCCCGGGCCACCGCGGTCAATTGGTCGATCCCGTTCCGACTGGTCCGCTCGGACAGGCCGACGTACAGGTTTCGGCCGACCATGAGGACGTCCCCGCCGTCGATGGTCCCCGGTGGCTCGATCTCCGCCAATCGAAAGTGGCGAGACAGTCGATCCGCCACCGCGGTCGTCTCTCCCTTCCGGGACGCTGCCCCCGGTCGTGTGATCACAGCCACGGCTCCAACCATCACGGCGGCGTCTTCGATGAAGACCGAGTCCGGGAACCGGTCATCGGGTGGAAGGAGCTCGATGTCGAAGCCGGCCTCGCCCAACCGGCGCGAATACACGTCATGCTGGGCCCGGGCCGTGGCGACGTCGGGCCTTGCGGCTGGGTCGCGAGTGATTGCTCGATCAAAGGTGTCAGGCACCCCACGGAGCATGGCGATGGGCACATCCCAATCGTACGGGGCCGGGTGTCAGATCTTGGCCGGGGGTGCCCCGATCCCGTCTTCTCCGACCGGCCCGAGCACCCTGGCCCGGTCGATCGACGCCAGGCTCTTGAAGCTGACGACGGCAGAGATGAGAACAGCCAGGCCACCCAATCCCAGCGCCCATCGCGGGCCGGCGTACTCGCCGAGCCAACCCATGATCGGCCCGCCGATCGGGGTGGACCCGAGGAATGCGACCGCCCAGAAACCCATGACTCTGCCCCTCATCTCCGGAGCCGCCGCCAATTGCAGGGTCGAGTTGCCCAGGGCGATGAATGAGACCCCCGCGGCGCCGAGGGCCACGAGAGACACCAGGGTCATCCAGAGTGAGGGAAATACCGAGGCCAGCACCTGAACCGATCCGAAGACTGCGGCCGTGCGCGCCAGCGCCACTGCCGGGCGGTTCTGCCTGGAAGCGGTGAACAGCCCTCCGGCCACGGCCCCTGCTCCCATGGCCGACGTCATGGCGGCGAAAGTCTGTGCATCGCCGCCGAATGTGAATCGGGCCATCAGCGGGAGGACGACCTGGTACTCGTAGGCGAGTGTTCCGGCCACCGCCATCAACAACAACGGAGTCAGCACCTCGGGCGTGGAGCGAATGTAATGGAGACCCTCCCGCAGTTGCCCACGTCTTCGCTCCTGCCGGGGCGGCGTCTCCAGATCGTCGGTCGACATGAGATTCAAGGCGATGATCACTGCCAGGTAGGTGGCTGCGTTCACGACGAAGCACCATCCGATCCCGATCCCCACGATGAGGAGGCCCGCCACCGCCGGGCCTACGACGCGAGCCGCATTCACCAATGCGGAATGGAGGCTGAGCGCATTGGTGAGCCGGTCGCGTCCCACCATCTCGAGGACGAACGTTTGTCGTGTCGGATTGTCGATGCTCGCAGCGAGACCAAGGATGAATGCCAGGACATAGACCATCCACAGGCTGACGACACCCGCCAGCACCACCGCGCCGAGGGCGGCAGCGCAAGCCATGGCAATCGACTGTGTGACCAGCAGCATGCGGCGCTTGTCGACTCGATCGGCGATCACACCGCCGATCGGCCCCAGGATCAGGACCGGGAGGAACTGAAGTGCGGTCACCAGCCCGACCGCCGTGCCGCTGTTGGTGAGATCGAGGACCAACCATGCCTGAGCCACGCGCTGGATCCAGGTCCCGGTCAACGAGATCCCCTGGCCGACGTAGTAAAGCCGGTAATTCCTCACGCGAAGCGAGGTGAATGTCCGTCGGAACGACTGGAGGCTGCTGGTCACTCTTCGATCATCCGATCGAGGATTCGGACCGCCGTCTCCAATCGGGCTCGTTCATCGGAGTCGAGTGACGCGAGTTGAGTGGCCAGATAGGTGGAACGCGCCTTTCGCGACTCCTCGAGGAGGGCGGTTGCCTCGTCACTGATCTGGACCATTGTCGACCGGGCGTCTTCGGGATCGGGGACCCGTCTCACCAGGCCCTTCTCTTCGAGCCGGCCGACGATCCCGGTGATACTCGGGGGACTGACCTCCTCGATTCTGGCGAGGTCGCCCATCCGGAGCACACCGGATCGGTGCAGGGTGGCGAGCACCGATCTCTGTGATGGGGTGAGGCCACCCACGGTGTGTTGTCGAAGTCGACGTGCGAGCCGCCCGATCACGAGACGCAGCTCATCTGCCAGCTCCATCTCGGTGATCGGTGTCGTGTCGGTCCCAGCCATCTAGTTAGCCATGCTAACCATTGTGGTGAGTACACGGAAAAGGGTGAAGGGGGTCCTTCTGTGTACCTTTTCTGCGCCAAAAGGCGCAGAAACGTTCACGGAAGGGTCTCAGCCGTCGACGCTGACGGTGCGGTACATGCCTCGCTCGTAGTGGTCGATCAGGTTGCCTTCGTCATCGGCGGCGACGATGCGGCAGCTGAAGGTGTAGATGCCAAGGCCCAGGTCCACCGGCAGCACCACATCGGTTCCCGGGGCGACGAGCCCGGTGGCGGCGATCACCTCGCCGGAGTCGTTGGTGATGATGAGAGTGTGGTTGTACTCGCCTGTGTTGTGGATGGTGATGGCGTCGGTACCGGTGGTGATGTGGCCGGGCCCGTCGACGGACCACTCATGGAGAGTGAATCCGGAGTCGGCGGCTTGATTCGTGCTGCACGCCGCCAGCAGGATCAGACCGAGGGCCAATCGCCTCATGGAGTCACTCCCGCCGTTTGGCGCACGTTGATGCTGGGGATGGCGATCTGAAACAGAGTGTGTTGCGGCGAGGTCTGGACCGCGATGGACCCTTGGAGGGCGTCGACGATCATCTTGGCCATGTAGAGCCCCAAACCGGTCCCTGAGCTGAAACTCGACTTTTCGAACTTCTCGAAGATCCGCGGCAGGAACTCGCGGTCGATCCCAGGACCGTCGTCGGTCACGGTTATGTAGATCGCCGAGGAAGGGCGCTCACCGACCTCGAGATCAGGGTGAGGGATCGGATCGCGGCTGCAGCCGATCGTGACGGTCTCGGCGCCATGGGTCATGGCGTTGTCAACCAGAGAGGCCACCACCAACCCGAGCGCCTTGCTGTCGGTCCGGACCGCTATGCCCTCGTGATCATGTTCGACCACACGTGGTGTGGTCGCTGGATGGGCGCCAATAGCGGATCGACACACAGCCTCGAATGAAACCTCGTCGAGTTGGTAGGAGAGACCGCGGTTCTCGATCCTTGCGACGGCGAGGATCTGGTCGATGATCTCGAGGAGTCGGCCACTCTCCTTGATCATCGACTCGAGGAGGGAGTCTCTCTCCGCCTCGGTGAGGTCGGTTGCCTCCAGCAACTGTGCCCCGGTGACCACACTGGTCAATGGAGTTCGAAGTTCGTGGTTGATCATGAGCACGAACTCCGATCGGATTCGTATCTTCTCCTCGGCCAGGGCCAGCGCTTTCTCAGCTTGATTCCGAGCGGCGTCCAGTTCGGTGTTGGCCGCCTCCAACTCGGTCGAGTGCTGGCGCAAGAGCTCAGATTCGAGTTGCACCGTCTTGTATCTCCGCGTGAGGCGGGAGTGCCCCACCAGAACGACGATCGACAAGATGGCGAAGATCGCGGCCATAGCCAGCAACTGAATCGTCTCCGGATCGATCCGACCCGGTGGGGTTCGACGGCTGAGCAGGTTGGCCACGTCGTAGTAGAGAAGAACCGACTGGTCGGTGTCTTCGATGGGCGACACCACCTGGTAGAGGACGCTTCCGGCCTGCCATGAAACGACCCCGTCGAGTGTCAGGTCTTCGTCGATGGCACCGGCGAGCGCGGCGAATCGGTGCTCACTCGCCCCAAACATGACCAACGGGTTGTCCACCTGGCCGCCGACCATGGAGTCTGATGTCGATGCCACGACTTTGCCTTCTGCATCAATGAGCGAGACGGCTTCGATGCCAAGGGAGTTCCGCGCTGCCCGCACGCCATCGTTCGGCTCGGATGAGCTCTCGATCAAGGCGCCGGCACGTGCCGAGTCATTGACGAAGACCACTCCCTCACCCACCGGAGCACTTGCTCTGCGTTGCACGACAATGGCGCCAATCGTCGCGGCAATGGTCATCAGCGCGCAGACTCCACCGAGAATCATCAGCCAGCTCGAAGGTCGGCGCAGTCGTCCGTGTTCGCCCGAAATCACAAGGGAAAATCGGCAATGCGCCCGGTCTTCTTGAATTGAGCCGGCCATTCGTGGTCGACGGGCAGGCCCGGAAAAGGCTCACGGTTCGGCATGAGCGGGCGGCCCGGGCCTAACCTCGCCGCCACATGTCACATCTTCTCGGTTTTGGCGGTTACGTGCCCCAGCGAATCATGACCAATGATGAGTGGGCGGTCCTGGTCGACACGTCGGACGAGTGGATCACACAGCGGACAGGGATCAAGCGACGGCGAATCGCCGCCGACGACGAGTCCACCCTCACCCTCGCCGCCAACGCGGCCGAGGGGGCCATCAAGGATGCTTCGCTCACGCCTGACGACGTTGACGAGATCATCCTGGCGACCGACACGCCGGAGATGTACACACCGGACACCGCGGCCCTGGTGCAGGACCGAATCGGTTGCCGCAACATCCCCACCTACGACCTCGGCGGCTCCGGGTGCGCCGGTTTCGTTCAAGCACTCGACGTGGCGCGATCCCGAATCGCCTTCGAGCCGAAGAAGATCCTGGTCATCGGTGTCGAGCTGATCACGAGGATGGTGGACTGGACCGACCGGGCGACTGCGGTCCTCTTCGGCGACGGTGCGGGTGCGGTGATGATGGGCCCGGACTCCGGGAGGGCGCGCATTCTCGACGTCGTCTCCGGCACCGACGGCTCGGCAGCCGGGATCCTGACCTTGGCCGCCGGAGGAACTCGCAACCCATTCAGTCAGGCGACACTCGACTCCGGGGAGTACCACCGCGTGGTGATGGACGGGAGGAGAGTGTTCACCGAGGCGGTGACCCGGATGTCCGAGAGTGTGACCGAAGTCCTGTACCGAATAGGGCGGAGGATCGAGGAGGTGGCCCTCGTGATCCCACATCAGGCGAACCTGCGCATCATCGATGCCGTGCGCAAGAAGCTCGGTGTCGGCCCGGAGAAGGTGTATGTCAACGTCCAGGAGTACGGCAACACCGGATCGGCGACAGTGCCATTTGCGATGTGGGAAGTCATCCAGAAGGGGGGCATCCGGGAGGGCGATCTGGTGGTCCTGACCGCCTTCGGGGCAGGTTTCCATTGGGCTGCCGCGGCTCTTCAATTCTGATCGGGCCACAGGCGACGGGCGGTCATCCGCTCCTCCGAGTGGCCACGAATAGGTAGGGAATGGAAACGATTCCGATGTTCCCGCTCAACACGGTGATGTTGCCGGGCGCGGTTTTGCCCTTGCGGCTCTTCGAAGACCGCTATCTCGAGATGTTCGACGACATGATGGCCGGGGACCGGACCTTTGGAGTGGTGCTCATCGAGAGAGGGACGGAGTCCGGCGGTGACGACGTCAGATTCGAGACCGGCTGTCTCGCCCGGATGGTTGGCGCCGCCCCGCAGGACGATGGCACCGTCATGACGGTGAATGTCGGCTCCGAGCGGCTCCGCATCGTGGAGTGGCTGGCCGACGACCCATACCCGAAGGCCTTGGTCGAGCGGTTGCCCGACGGCGATGCCGACACCTACGTGGCCGCCTCGGTCGAGGAATGCGCCTACCTGCTCACCACCATCCGCGCCTTGGTCTCGGAGCTCGGGTCCGACGTGGGAGATGCTCCCAAATTAGCGGAGGACCCGATCCGGGCGACATACCAAATCGCCCACATCGCTCCCCTGCAGTCGATCGACCAGCAGCGGCTGCTGGAGATCGACGATCCCCTCACCCGGGCAGAGACACTTCGCGGCCACCTGGAGGCGATTCTCGAGATGCTTCGCCTCGAGTTGGCACTGGGCAGATGATCCCGGTGCGAGGCCGATAGAAAAGGGCCTCCGTCTCTCGACGGAGGCCCCCTCGATTTTCCGAGAAGCCCTGAGGCCCTCTATTTCTCCCCACTTGGATGTGGCTCCAGGAGGAAGGTTCTCCTCTGTCCCACCCGTTGTCGGTTCTATCGGGAATTCGGGTGGTTGTACAGGGGGAATATCCCCCACCCGCCGGCCGGGCCGCCGTCACCGCTCGTCATCAGGCCTCACATAGCCTTCCTCGTAGGCGAGGGCGGTCAATTCGTGGCGACTCGCCACACTGAGCTTGTCGAAGATGTGAGCCATGTGGTTCTCGAGAGTCTTGACCGTTATGCCCATCCGCCCGGCACTCTCCCGGTAGGTGTAGCCCCTGGCGATGAGGTTGACCACCTCTCGCTCCCGGGGCGTCAGCTTGGAGATGGCCGACTCGCCGGCGATGTCCTCGTCGATGTCGAGCAAATAGCCCGCCACGTCGGGCGACACCGGTCGGGCGCCCTGAAATGTCTTTCGGATCAGATCGGGAAGGTCTGCTCCGAGTGTTGTCTTGGTGACATATCCGTCGACGCCTGCATCGAGAAGGCGGGCTACGTCCTCTCTCGAAGTGGACACGGTGAGCGCCATGAACCTGACGTCGGGGAATATGGGTCGTATCGCATCGATCACCGTGGCGCCGCCACCCCCGGGGAGCTTGACGTCCAGCACCACCAGGTCCGGGATCCGCTCCTTGATCAGCTCGATGGCACTATCGACGTTGTCGGCTTCGCCGACGATGTCGAAGTCGTCGTCGAGGATCGCTCTCATCCCGGCCCGAACGACGTCGTGGTCATCGACGAGGATTATCCGAAGACGACCTTCTTCGCTCAATTTCCCACCGTTATCTTGACCTCGGTGCCCGACTCAGGTGCGGTTTCGATCTGGATCAGACCGCCCACTGCCTCCACTCTCTTGGTGAGTCGCTCGCGAACGCGATCTGGCAGGCCGTCGCCCGAGAAGCCGGTACCGCTGTCCCGGACATAGATGTGGGCCTCACCGTTGGTCAGCTCGGCGAACAGGGTGATGTTGGGGGACCCGGAGTGCTTGGCGGCGTTCGCCATGGCCTCCCGCGCCGCATCGATCGCTGCGGAGAGGCTCGGGTTTATCGCCGCGTCGTCTCGGATGACGGCCTCGATCTCGACCCGGTGGGTGTCCTCGATCTCGTCGCGCACCGCCATGAGGCTCGCCCTGAAGCTGTCCCGATACTGAGACCGCCACTCCTCTATGTTCCTCCTCAGCTCCCGCTCCTGTCGCCGGGCGAGATAGCGGGACTGACTCGGGTCATCGGCGCCCATGCGAATCGCATGCAGCGTCTGTAGGACCGAGTCATGAAGACGGTCGGCGAGTGCCGCCCTCTCTTCGTAGAGCACCGTGGCCGCCTTCTCCTGGGCCAACTGATCCTGCGCCTCCTGTCGGGCCAGGTCGTAGTCCCGCAGCTTGTCGAAGGTCCACCCGACGATGGCCGCCACGACGAAGAAGATGACGCTCCCGGCGGCCCGCACTGCACCGAGATTGGCGATGATGTGGACGGCGAACTGCTCGATGGCGAGCAATACGGCAGCGATGAGTGAGCCCGGCAGCCCCCCGAGCAATGCGCCGGTGAACACATAGGACAGCGGCAGACCGCCGTGAAACAGCTCGGTTGCGCCGGAGGCCACAGAAGCTGCGCCGATGGCGAGCATGGCCACGCTGTCCAGGGCGAACCACCACCATCCCGCCATGAAGGCCGGCCTTGTCCTGGCGACGAACCAGGTGAGAAACGTCCAGACCACGGCAAGGGCGGCGGAGCCGTAGACGATCCATAGACGTGGCGGGGGCTCAACCGCCAGGGTGATCGCCACCAGCAGGAGCATCCAGATCAGGCCGAGGAACCTGAAGACGACGACCATGCGCCGCAGGGTGCCCTCCAGCTCACGGCTCCCCCTCTTGTCGAAGCTCGACATGTTTGGAGAAGCTAGTTGCCGAGAAGGCTCGGGGCCTTGCCGAGTTGATGAGAAATCGATGACGGTCACCTGACACATGAAGAGGGACCGCGGGTGGCGGTCCCCCTTCGTCCCCATTGTCGCTTCGAGGCACGGGATCGATGCTCTGCGTCCCTCGAGTCACGATCATGGGCCACAGCCGGGACGGGTCCAATAGGGGATCTCCCCCATGTGTGGCCATGGAATCCCGCCATCTTCGGGCTCGAATCGCACAGAATGGGTCGATGGAGGCTTCGCACCACCATGATGCCCGGTCATTTCTCGACGAAGCACACCGTCTGCTGGTCGAGGATCGGGCCCGCCACAACCTCATCTTGGGGGTTGTCCAGACCGTCCTGGACCAACCGGACGTCTACGAGAGCTTCGAGGGTTGGGTCGTGACCGATCGCGGAGTCCCGGTTGCCGCAGCCACGAGGACGGTTCCCTGGCGCTTGGTGCTCGCCGATGCCACGTCACCGAGGGCTCTCGATGCCCTGGCCCGATCCGTCCTCGAGACGGCTCCGGATCTTCCGGGTGTCCTGGGGAACGAGCCGTTCCTGACCGAATTCGTCGAGATCTGGGAGCGGTTGACCGGCGCCGGGGCGGAGGAGGAAGTCAGACACGGCGTCTTCAAGCTGGACAAGGTGACCTTGCCGCCGCGACCGCCCGGAAGTGCCCGGCCCGCCACTCGAGATGATGCCGACGTCCTGGTCAGATGGTGGCAGGCATTCATAGACGAGGCTGATCCCGGAGAAACTCTCGACCCGGAGCGAGCAGGCGAGTTGGTCGACCAGCGTTTGGACCCCCGTCGTCCGCAGACTGTGTGGTTGTGGGAGGACGAAGAGCCGGTTTCGATGTCGGGCCACTCAGGCCCGGCCTTTCGCGGGGTGCGGATCGGTCCCGTGTACACCCCACCGGAGCATCGTGGCCACGGATATGCAACGGCCCTCGTCGCCTTGCAGAGCAGGCATCTCCTGGAGAACGGGCACGACTTTTGCTATCTCTACACCGATCTGGCCAACCCAACCGCCAACGCCATCTACACGAGCATCGGGTACGAAGAAGTGGCACGCTCGGCCCGGGTCCGGTTCAGCAGCCCCTCGAAGAAGGACAGCTAGCCGTCGCCGAGAGTCAGCGGTCGGTCAGACGATCTGAGTCAGGTACGGGGCGACGAGAACGAAGACGAGCAGCGTCGACAGGCGAACGATGGTCGGTCGCTCCACCGCCCTGACGGTGAGCCCGGCCATGCCGACCCCGGCGATCACCAACGGCCAGGTCGAGCTTTCGACCAGTGTTGCGATCAGGAGTAGCAGGATGGCCGATCCCAAGCCGACGAGCCCGATGGCGATGCGTGTGACTCTCCCAAGGGGGTGAACCGACCACTCGTCGATGACGGCGTTCACTGAAATGGTCATGACATGGAGATATTCGGCGGATCGGACACCGAGCTTGAGAGTGGTGTCTAGTGACCCTCGAATTCGGGTTTGCGCTTCTCCCCGAAGGCGGCGATCGCCTCCATCAGGTCGTTGGACATCAAGAAGGAGGCGTTCCAATGAGCAACGAAGTCGAGGGCTTGCTCGACGGTTCTGCCGTCGTTGGCGCCAAGGACCGCCTTGATCCCCCTAACCACCAATGGTGAAGACTCTGAGATTCGATCGGCCAAGTCTCGTGCGGCTCTCATCGTGGCCTCGGCGTCGTCGAGCACACGACTCACCAAGCCGATCTCGAGTGCGTGTGCCGCATCGATGTCCATCCCGGTGTAGGCCAGCTCGGCGGTGTGTGACGGGCCGACGATGGCCGGCAAGCGCTGAAGGGTGCCAATGTCCGCCACGAGACCCATTCGCGTCTCCCGAATGGAGAAGTTTGCGTCGGCGCTCGCCAGCCTGATATCGCAGGCTGTGATCAGGTCCATCCCCGCACCGAGACAATGGCCATGGATCGCCGCGATCACTGGTTTGGGAGAGGCCGCTAAGCAACTGGCGGTGACCTGGAGACGCTTGATGGTGTGGTAGAGGGCCAGATTCGAGGAGGCTTGTGATGATCCTCTCGGTTGCAACGTCGCGAGCATCCCGACGTCGATCCCGACCGTGAACGCCGTTCCCCGGCCGGCGAGGATCACAGATCTCACGGTGTCGTCGTGGTCGAGGTCGCCGATCACGGCGGGGATGTCGTCCCACATGTCCTGTGACATGGCGTTCAGCTTCTCGGGTCGATTCAGCCAGAGGATGGCGACATGGCCCTGTCGCTCGACTTCGAGATGCTGGTAACCCATGTCCGCAGACCCTATTTGGCGGGAAGACTCGTGGCGAAGTCGACACCGGTGTCGACCCACCCGGTCAGGTCTTCGTCTGACTCAGTGGCCCCGGGGGCAACCAGGATCCATCCCCGCATCGGCCTCCCGGTCATGTCGAAGGGCCGGACATCGGGTCGGGCCAGTGTGGCCTCCTGGTCGGCGGGGTCGATGCGAACCATCAGGTCGTCACCGCTGACTCCCACGGCCATCTTCCCCTGGATCATGAATGCGATGCCGCCGAACATCTTTCGCTCGGTCAGGGCCGGATGATCTCCGATGTGGTCGCGGATGCGTGTCGCGAGGGTCTCGTCGAAGGCCATCGCCGGAGACTATCCGGTCACTCGGATGCCGAGCGCCATGCGTCGCGGACTTTCACCCTCGTTCCGTAGCGGAGGAGGCCACCGGCGTATATGCGGCCGGCGACGAAGACCAGGCCGGTGATGGTCCCGATCGTGAGGGCCACCGCGGTCAGATACTCCCAGAGCGGTATCGCCTGGAGGGCGGCTCGCACCGGGACCACGAAAGGCGCCGTCAACGGAACGAACGTGCCGATCACTGCAGCCGGCCCCTCCGGATCGGAGATCGCCGTGATGGACACGAAAAAGCCGATCACCGCCAGGAGAGACATGGGAAAGGCGACGTTTTGCGCATCCTCCATCCGGCTGACGAGGGAGCCCGCGGCCCCGAACAAGACGGCGAATAGGAGGAATCCCAGTATGAACCAGAGCACCAGATTGAAGACGGAGGCGAAGTCCAGGGTGGGGAAGTCGACCGTGCCGGTGACCTTGAGTGCGATGAATGCGACCAGGATGGTGCCGGCGAACTGGGCGATGCCCAGAGTGCCGATCCCTGCGATCTTCCCGGCGAGAAGTTGCCACGGCTTGATGCTGGAGAGCAGCACCTCGACCACCCGATTCGACTTCTCCTCGGTCACCCCGGAGAGGATCCACGTCCCATAGAGAAGGACCGCCATGTAGAGGAGAAGCAGCCCGGCGTAGGCGATGGCACCCCGTGACTCGTCTCCAGCCGCCTGACCGCTGAGGGTCGTCGTCTCGAGCGGATCCGAGGTCATCACGGAGATCACGTCGGCGGCCGCTGCCCCCTCCTTGGAGACGATTGCCTCCAACTCGACCGAGGCCGCGCCTCGCTGAAGCAGGCTGGCGAGGTCGTTGCCTCCGAAACCCCCAACGCCCTGGACGATGACTTCGTCACCGTTGGCCAGTACCGCATCGACATCCCCGTCGTCGAGGGCGCTCTCGGCTTCATCACGGCTGTCGAATTGCTGGACGGTCATCGAAACCGATGGGTCGGCGCCCTCCTCGTCGTTGGCATTGCTCAGGCTCTCGGCGGCGGTGACGATTGGCTGGTTGCCCTCGCCCACGCTGCCGATCCGATATTCGGACGTCCCTCCCCCGATGAGCCCGGGGACGATGACCAGGCCGAGCACGATGAGGAGGGTGAGGGCCGTCGTGACGAGATAGGCACGGGAACGACCTCGCTCCCTGATCTCACGGCGTGCGATCTGCCACACGATCGACATCGAGCTCATTTCACCGCCTCCCGGAACAGATCGGAGAGTGATGGGCTGGTGTAACTGAAATGACGCACCCGTCCGGCATCCTGGGCACGGGCCAGAAAGCCGCGGAGGTCGCTGTCGGCGTCGATTATCACCCGGTATTGGGAGCCATCCACCTCGACCTGGCGGACGCCCTCGAGCGACTCGAGCAGATGATCGACGTCCCCGTCGATCTCGAGGTCGAGATGTCGTATCGGTGCAGCATCCTTGAGCTGTTTGACCACTCCGGTCAGGACGACGTGCCCATCGTTGATGATGGCGACGTCCTCACACAGGTCCTCGACCAAATCGAGCTGATGGGAGGAGAAGACGACAGCCGTCCCCCCGGCCGCCTGCTCCCTAAGGACGTTCGACATCGTCTCGGAGGCGATTGGGTCGAGACCGCTGAAGGGCTCGTCCAGAACGAGGAGAATCGGCGCATGTATCAGGGCTGCCGCCAGTTGAACCCGTTGTTGGTTTCCGTGGGAAAGCGCCTCGAGCGGGTCGAGCCGTCGCTCGGCCAGGCCAAACCTCTCCAGCCACTTGTCGGCTGCCGCCGACGCATCCTTCGAGGTGAGTCCGCGCAGACGCCCCAGGTACGAGAGTTGATCCTGGATCTTCATCTTCGGGTACAGGCCGCGTTGCTCAGGCATGTACCCGAATCGGCGCCGCTGCTCGTCGTCGATCGCCTTCCCGGCCCAGGTCACCGTTCCGCTGTCAGGGGTGATCAGGCCGAAGATCGAACGCATTGCGGTCGTCTTCCCAGCCCCGTTGGGCCCGAGGAATCCCAACATCCTTCCTGGCTCCACCTCGAAGGTACATCCAGCGAGGGCATGGACGTTCCCAAAACTCTTGTGGAGGTCGGTCAGCTCGAGCACGGCGCCAGGGTAATGGGGCGTGGGTGGCAGTCGATCCCGGATGGTCAGTCGAGCAGCGTGGGGCGGAACAGGCGGTCGTGGGTGGTGAGCGCGAAGCGATCGGTCATTCCGGCGACATAGTCGATGGCGCGGTGGAGAGGGTCGGCAGTCGGGGTGGTGAACGAGTCGGGCACCTCCTCCGGATGGTCGGCGTAATACCTCACCAGGTCCTGTATGACCATGATCGCCTTCTGCTTCTGCTTCTCGGACTCGGGATTCAGATAGACCCGTTCGAACATGAACTGTCTGAGCTGGCCCATCACCTCCAGATGCTCATCGTCGATCGCGACCGTCCCCGACTTGTAGCTGGTCTCGATCACCGAAGTGGCCATGGACCCGATCCACTCACGCGACGTGGCTCCAAGCAGGACCAGGGCTGACGTGGGGATGTCGTGATACTGGATGACGTCTCCACGCAGGGCATCGGCCACGTCATGGGTCAGGTAGGCGATCCGGTCGGCATACCGGCACAACATGCCCTCCTGTGTCATCGGCGGGGGATCGATTCTCCACGAATGCGCTCGGACCCCATCGAGCACTTCATAGGTCAGGTTCTGGGGCTCCAGCAGCGAGAGAACGCGAACGCCATGGGCCGAGTGCAGCCATTCACCGTCGACGAAGGGTGACAGGGCCTCCTCACCCGTGTGCCCGAAGGGTGAGTGCCCGACGTCGTGGGCGAGGCAAATGGCCTCGGTCAGGTCTTCGTTGAGACCCAGGGCGCGTGCCATGGCGCGGCCCACCTGGGTCACCTGGAGGGTGTGTGTCATCCGGGTGACGAAGTGGTCGCCGTCCGGGTTGAGAAACACCTGGGTCTTGTGTTTGAGCCGCCGGAAGGCCTTGGTGTGGACGATTCGATCCCGGTCCCTCTCGAAGACCGTCCGAAACTCGTCCTGCTCTTCCTCCTCCGCCCGGCCGGCGCTCAGGTCCGACTTGGCGGCGGCCTCGGCGAGGAGCTCGTGCTCGAGCTGCTCTCGGTCGAGACGGGTTCGTCTCAGCAATCCGTCCATCGAGCTTCCCAGGCTACGCCGGTGTCAGGTGAACCGCTCTCGGAGACGGCTCGAGACGTAGTCCATGGTGGCCACGACGATGGCGATGGCGAGCATCTGGGCGGCGGCCGCCCGGTAGTTGAGGAGGCTGATGTTCTGCTGGAGGATGAAGCCGATGCCACCGCCACCGACGAACCCGATGATGGTCGACATCCTGACGTTGATGTCCCAGCGATACATGGTGAACGAGATGTAGGGAGCGATATTTGGGGCACCACTCCGTAGACGACCGTCTGCAGCCGGGTGGCGCCGGTCGCCCTGACCGCCTCCACCGGCCCGGATTGATGCTCTCCACCTGCTCGGAGTAGAGCTTCGCCAGACCGGCGACGGTGTGCAACCCGAGAGCGAACGAGCCGGCGAATGGCCCCAGACCCACCCAGATGACGAAGACGATGGCCATGATCAGCGGCTCGATCGAGCGCAGCGTGTTGTAGACCGTGCGGGCGATGTAGTAGACCCCGATACCGGCGCCGACGTTTCCACGCCTCAGCCCGATCCAGCCCACGAGGGCGCCGAGGATCCGCCCCGACGATGGCAGGGATCATCACAGTGGTCCGGGTATCGACGATCTGGTAGAGCCAGGCAACGACCCTGCCGAAGCCAACCGCGACGATGGCCCCGCGAGGGCGGCAGCAACGATCCCGAGCACGCCGGTGATGGCTCGTTGTCGTATGCTGCGCCGATCACGTAGCCGAGACTGCTTCCGAGAAGAGCGAATGGCCTCCGGCGGCGATGGCGGCGAGGACGCTGAACATGGCTGCCAGGATCTCGCCGTTGGTGGCGACGAAATCCCCGAGGAAGGCGAGCCCCCGAACGTGTCTGCTGAACCAGGTGCCGCTGATCAGCTCGGCGAACCGGGCCAGGGTCTGGCCGGCGAACAGACGGCGAGGCTGGCCAAGAAGGGCAGAGCCGATCCGCATGGGGCGCCCTGAGGCTCGAGCCGGGCGGAGGCACCGCGACCAGGAGCATCAGGCGGACTGTGATCCAGCCAACAAGAGGTCGGCAATGCCCGGCGAGCCAGGCCGAGTCGGGTAATCGCTCCACCATGCTTCGGGCGGCGCCGGAGGTCGCCAGCCCTACGACCACTCCGACCGGGATCGCCGCGACGGCCAGCCGAGTTGGAGTCGCCGGGATGCGAACGTCACGCATCAGGTTCCTGGCGGCGAAGAACGAGAGGGGGATGGCGATGATCGTCCCGGCGGTGGTGGCGAGGAGGGCGAGGAAGACGGTCTCGATGATCCCGTTCAAGGTCTGTTTGGCGTTCTCCGACCAACGGGGTGATCGGACCAATTCACCGTTGTCGCTCTCCACGTACTTCGGGCTGAAGATCGCGCCCGATGCGGCTGACGGCTGACCACCCGGATCGTTTGGATTGTGTCATCGGGGCGGTTGGGGAGCCGGACCTGCTCCTCGAAGGCTCCGCCGCTGTCGGTGCGCAGGTTGGCCAGAGCGCAGCTCGGTCCCGTTCGGTGGGATGAAGAAGACCTGTATGGCGTCGTTCGGGATGAATCCGGTTCCCTTTACGATCACCTGCTCCCGGGGATCGGCGCAGTTGGGGTCGACCTCGAACTCGTGCTTCCCCTTCGGTGGCGAGCCGGGTCGAACCCGTCGGCCGGGCAGGGAACGGCGAATTCGAGGTCGGTGCTGGTCTTCGTCCTCTCATATGTGAGGAGGTCGGGTCGGGCCAGGGCGCGGAGAACCCGGAACAGTTGTTCCTGGCGGGTCTTGTCGGTGATCTTGTCCAGACTGACCTCTGTGTCCTGATAGGCGTAGGATAGACCACGAAGGCCGCCAGCAGGCCGATGATCGATCCACAGGGTGCGGCGTCCGCCCTTCTTGGAGGGCCGCTCCTCGGGCCGGTCGGCGCTTGACCTCTTCCTTGACGCCCGGGTCAGCCAACTCTTTCGGCCTCCTGGCCGTAGATGTCCTTGAACATCGGATCGTCTATCTGGGCAGGGAGGCCCTCGAAGACGAGTCTTCCCTCGTTGAGGGCGATCACACTCTGGCCGTAGCGATGGACCAGGTCGAGGAAGTGGAGGCTGCAGAGGATGGTCACCCCATCGCTCTTGTTGATCGCCTCCAGGTATTGCATGATGGAGTGGGCGAGAACCGGATCGAGGCTGGCCACCGGCTCGTCGGCGAGGATCATCTCCGGCTCCTGCATCATCGCCCTGGCGATGCCGACGCGTTGTTGCTGGCCCCCGCTCAAGTCTTCCGAGCGGTTGTTCGCCTTGCTCTCCAACCCAACCCTGGCCAATTGGGCCATCGCCCGCTCCCGGTCGGCCTTGGAGAACCGATTCACCAGGGCCAGGGCCGGCGGCGTGTAGCCGAGACGCCCGGCCAGCACGTTGGTGATGACCTTGGATCGATGGACCAGGTTGAAGTGTTGGAACACCATCCCGATACGCCTGCGGATTCGCCTCATGTCCTCCTGTGAGGCGGCGGTGATGTCCTCGCCGTTCCACAGGATCCGTCCATCCGTGGGATCGATAAGGCGGTTGATGCACCGGAGAAGCGTTGATTTGCCCGATCCGGACAGGCCAATGACGGCCAGGAATTGGCCGTCGGGGACGTCGAAAGACACGTCGTTGAGTGCGACTGTCCCGTCGTCGTACACCTTGGTCAGGTGCTCAACCCGGAGCATTTTTCTCCGATCAGGAGGGTTGGGGAGGGCGAGTCGCCCTCCCCAAAGGTCTCCTACTTCGAGGTCTAGAGGTCTTCCAGGCTGATGCCTGCCGTGTCGACGACCTTGCGCAGCTCGTCGTACTCGGAGTCGGTGGCCGGCTCGATAGTGGTCCACCCATAGAAGTCCTGGTTCCCGATCGAGTCGTTCCAGGCGCAGTTCTCGTCGGTGTCACACTCGGCGGCGAAGGCGACCAGAGCATCCTCGATCTGTGCCCTGATGTCGGCCGGGAAGTCCGGGCCAAAGGACAGGGTGTCGTTGGGGATCGGTGGTGAGATCTCCAGGATCCTCAGCTCTCTGGACGATGTCAGGGGCGTCCGTTGTGGCGCTTGCCCTGGCATCGAGGACGCGGAGGCTGTCACCACAGAACAGCTGGCCGTCGGCGTTTGGCGCACATGAGTCCACCAGATCGTCGGGCACGTCCGGAGCATCTCCCTGCTGCCAGGCGTCGCCGTCGAGGATCAGTGGCGGGCTGAAGAACGTGGTTGCGAAGTCAGCGTCACCGCGATACACCGCCAGCGCGGCATTGGGATGTCCGCCGGACTCGACGGTCTCGCCGGGGGTTACCCCTGCATCATTCAGCTGGACCAAAGGCACCAGGTACCCGGAAGTCGAGCCGAGATCCGGGATGGCCCACGTCAGGCCCTCGAGATCGGCCAACTCGGTGATGTCACTGTCGCGGGGGACGAGGATCTGGGACCAGTAGACGCCCCAGCCGAAGCGGACCGCCTTGAATGCGACATCCACTCCACAGAGGTTGGAGGCGAGCACATAACCGAACCCTGGGATGAACCCCATGGTGTCCTCAGGAGCGGCACACATTTCTTCGATGGTGGCCGCGTACGAGGTAGGAACCTTCACCTCGAAGGTGAGGCCGGTGGCATCTTCCAGCGCTTGCTTCATGATCTCGCCGCCGGACACGATCACCTGAGCATCAACCGATGGGACGAAGAGGACCTGGACCGGTCTCTCCGCTGATCCCAACTCGGCCATGGCCTCAGTGGTGGTCGTCGTCTCGGGTGCGGCGGTGGTGGTTGTCGTCTCGGGTGCGGCCGTGGTCGTCGTGTCTCCACCGCTGCTCCCACCACAGGCGGCTATCAACAGCGCAAAGGCCGCGATGCCCGCCCATAAGGTCTTTCTTCTCATTCCTTCTCCTACGGTTCACTCCCATTTGGCGCGATTCCCCGGATCGCGACGCGGCGACCCTAGCTACTTCGTGCGTGTCGATTCCAACCGAAAGACCAGGGCGCGAAACTCATCGAAGTCGTGGATGTCCACGGCGCCGGGTAGCGAGCGGTTCCAGGGCCTGACATATCGGCACACGACCCGGTCTGGCCGGTTGGCGAGAAGGGTGGGCAGGACATGGGGGCTGTCGTCCAGATAGACGTCGCAATCCACCGTCCACTTGTCGTCAGTGATGTGGACCTCCGTGGCGGGCAGGCCCACCTTCTCGATCCATTCATGGGTGTCGTCGATGGCAAAGGAAGGCTTGGCGGTGATGATCACCACGTCGTGGCCGGCCCGGTCGAGCTCATGAAGGGCCTCCACCGCACCGGGAAACGGCTCGAGGTGCCAGAAGAGCGAACGACCGTCCAGATCGGACGACCAGCGCCAGAAGTCACGCATGGTCTCGAAGTGGGTTAGCTCGGTGAGGCCATTCCACTCGGTGGCGACATCGAGCTCCAGGTCAGCGCCGAAGTCGCGGTTGTAGAAGCTGACCCAACCCTTGGTGAAGTCGGCGACCACCCCATCGAGGTCGATGCCGAGTCTCATCTCGTCCTCGTTCGCATGGTGGGGACGATAGGTGTGGTCGGTGGTTCAGACGTGCCCGGCTCTCGCTGAACATTCAAGGATGGAGATTCCTTTCAAATCGCTTGAATATTCAAGCCGGTTGAAATATATCTCCACCTATGAGCACTCAGAAGGAAACCTTCGAGATCGACGACGTCCGCGTGCTCGAGGTCCTCAACAACGCGATGCGGCTGAGGATGCTCCACCATTTGATGGAGCCCAGCTCGGCTCGCGAGCTTGCGGAGCAGCTCGAGGTCCCGGTCACCCGTCTCTACTACCACCTCGACATCCTCGAGGGGGTGGGTGTGATCCAGGTGGTGGAAACCCGTAAGCGTGGCGCCCTGCTCCAGCGGATCTATCAGACGACGGCCAGGAGCATGAGCCCGATCGGCGGGCTGATCGAAAACAGCACAGACCGGGAGAGCGTCATCCAGGTGGCGGTTGGAGTGGTGCTCGACGGCGCTCGCGCCGACGCCACCGTAGGTCTCGTCGACCACTTCGACCGCGTCGATCGCGGTGAGGCCGAGTCCAAGGGCGCCTTCGGGAGGACCATCGCGTTCCTTCCTGAGGAGAAGGCCAAGGAGTTCGCACGCCGCATCAGCGTGTTGGCCGAAGAGATGGCGGAGGCCGAAGACCGGGAAGGGATCGGCTATGCCTTCTCTTTCGTCTTCTTCCCCATGGTGGGACCGGTGCGGGAAGACGGGATATGAGCGATCTCGGTCAGTTGCTGAGGGTTCGTGATTTCCGTTTGCTCTGGCTGGCGCAGATCGGGTCTGACTTCGGGGACAACCTGACCTTTCTCTCCCTGATGATCCTGGTCCAGCGACTGACCGGCTCGACCGTTGCCCTGGCCGGCCTCATGATCGCCGCGGCCCTGCCGGCACTCGTTTTCGGCGTCCTATCAGGTGTGTACGTCGATCGATTCGACCGTCGTCGGACCATGATCGTCTCGGACGCGATCCGCGGGATCCTGATCCTGGCCCTCATCTTCGTCAGGTCGGAGGCGATGCTCCCCCTGATGTATTCGGTTGTCTTTGCCCAGGCGACGATCGCCACCTTGTTCAATCCCGCCCGTGGTGCGCTTCTCCCGCACATCGTCGGCAAGGAACGTCTGCTCTCGGCCAACTCGGTTTCGCAGACCTCACGTGTCTTGTTCAACGTGCTCGGCTCCGGTGCAGCCGGTGTGTTGGCAAGTGTGTCCTCGTCGATGTCTGCAGCGTTCATCGTGGACTCGGCGACCTTTCTGTCCTCGGCGATGTTCATCTCGATGATCGCCACGCGAGCGAAGCCGGCCGGCGACAGTCGTGGGGCCAAGGCCCTGCGGGACATGGCTGCCGGGTTCCGGGTGATGAGCGCCTCACGCCCGCTGAAGGGGATTCTCGTCGGAGCCGCACTGGCCATGCTCGGATTTGGCGCAGTCAATGTGCTGGTCGTACCCCTCCTACTGGATGAGTTGCGTGTCTCGGCGGCCTATCTCGGGCTGATCGATGCAGCTCAGGTGGTGGGGATGATCGCTTCGGGTATGTTGGTGGCCGTGCTGGCGGCCCGTCTGCATGCAACCACACTCGTATCCGCCGGGTTGCTCGGTGCCGGGGCAACGATCGCCTTGGTGGCAGGTGTTGACAACGTATGGCAGATGGCCGGTGTCGCGGTTCTGGTCGGGCTCATGATGACCCCGGTCCAATCCGGGGTGAGCACCCTCAGCCAATTGTTGGTCGAAGACCGGATGCGTGGCAGGGTCGGCGGAGCCCTGAACGCCTTGATATCCGGTGCCAGCATCCTCTCGATGGCGTTTGCCGGAGTGGCAGCGGCCACCCTCGGCGTCCGGAGTGTCTTCGTCCTGGCAGGTGTCCTGGCGGCCGCAGGTGGTCTGATCTCGGCGTTCCTCTTCCGCGGGGCGAGACTCGACACCAGCCCGTCTCCGCCCGTCACCCAACCGGTCTGAGCCTGGTCTATCGATAGTCGGGATTGGGAAAGTCGAATCGGCAACCTGCGTCCCAAGCCGACCTCTGATTGCCATGGGCTGGAAAACCGCCGGCCTCCTTGAGGAGCCGACCGAGGTGGAGGAGGTTCCACGTCATGAAGGTCGTGTTGCGATTGGTGAAGTCGTTCTCGGGGCCGCCCGAGCCCGGGTCCAGATAGGAGGGTCCCGGGCCGGCCTCACCGATCCAGCCGGCGTCGGCCTGAGGTGGGATCGAGTAGCCAAGATGCTGGAGCGAGTAGAGGACGTTCATCGAGCAGTGCTTGATGCCGTCCTCGTTTCCCGTCACCAGGCACCCCCCAACTCTTCCGTAGTAGGCGTACTGGCCGGATTCGTTCAGCTGGCTCGAGTTCCCGTAGAGACGCTCGATCACCCTGGTGCACACCGATGACTTCTCACCCAGCCAGATGGGAGTGCCCAGGACGAGGATGTCCGCCGCCATCACTCGTTCGAAGATCGAGGGCCAGTCATCGGTGTCCCAGCCGTGCTCGGTCATGTCCGGCCAGACCCCAGGGGGTATCTCGAAGTCCGTGGCTCTGATCCCATCCACCGACACCCCCTGTCGTCGCATGATCTCCGCGGAGATGTCCATCAAGCCTTGGGTGTTCGAGGTCTCGGGGCTCTTCTTCAGGGTGGTGTTTATGAAGAATGCGGTGAGGTTGGAGAAGTCCCACGTGGCCTGGGTGTCCAGTTCCTCCTGCATCGCTGTGAGTTGGGTCATCGGTCTCCTTGGGTTCGAAGGGAAACGCTAGGGGACCAGTTGTCTCGCCCGTGTTAAGCGAGGTGTCAGACGACCTGTACCCAGGCAAGGACCTCGGGCATGCGACGACGCAGGATTCGACCGGATAGGAACAAGGAGATCGCGTAGAGGCCCGCTCCCCAGACGATGGCGACCAATGCGGTTATCCACGGGCTCAGGACTTGGCCGAACTCAACCGTCAGCACGACCAGGGAAGCGGGTGGGACGAGGAGGACCCCGATGACGAAGAAGGAGACGGTCTGGCTGACGATGGCAAGACAGCCCTGCTCGGTCGACTGTGCGAAAACGTCGGTCCCTTCCCGGGGAAGTCTGAGAGGCGTCAGCACGGACACCATGTTTCCCACGGCCAGCTGGCAGCCGATCGCAGCCACGGTGAGCGGTGCGACCAACCAGAGCCAGGTCCATTGGCCCGTGAAACCTGCCAGACCGAGACTCAGCACGATCGTCTCCAGGGTCAGGCCCGATGCCACCGCGAGGTTCTTGCCAATGAGGATCTGGCGGGGTCGGGGTGGCAGAACGAACAGATAGCTCGCCGCATTTCGCTCCCAGCCGAACAGGTTCAGTGCGATGGGGAGACCCACGAAGAGGACCAGGACCGGGGCGACGAGCGGGGCCCATTCACGTTCCCGGATGTCGAACATCCCGGTGGCGTTCATGACGGCGCCACCGATGGCGAGCCCGACGAAGATCACCGTTCCGGTCCAGACGAGACGCTGTCGTGGATCGCGCACGTAGAAGCGGAGCTCCTTCCTGGCCATCGTGGGGATCACACCCCATGGCCCGACTGACATCCCATCCCGACCTCCTCGGGACGGCTTGGCCCGCTGCTCGGGGGTGGACAACATCCAGCCGAGCAGCCGCTTCCACAGATAGGTGAGGACCAAGAGCCCTCCCATGGCAACCACTAGTGAGACGAGGGCAGAGGCGTAGCTTCCGCCCCATGCCTCGGTCAGGGCCCTCTGCAAGCCAACCGGGGGGAGCAAGGGCCACCAACCGCTGACCGAGTGCGACGTGACGGCCTGGGCCAGCCCGATTTCACCAACGATGCGACTGAAGGTGCGGTAGGCGAAGAACGAGCCGGCGGCCAGCCCGAGGACGAAGAACGTTGCGATGTCACGCCCTCTCCTCGTGCGGAGGATCCCCGATATCGCCGCCGAGAAGAGCTGGCCGGCGACAGCCAGCAGGACGAGGAAGATCGCCGAGACCGGGATGGCCACCCACCAGGAGCGGGCGAGGATCATGGTGTTGGCGACGATGAGCATCAGAGGCACGATGGTCGACGGGGCGATGAGGCTGGCCGTGGCCAGCCCGCTGACCATTTGATTCGGTGTCACAGGCAGGATCGCCATCTGCTGTGGATCGAGGTTCTCGTCCAACGGGAAGATGATCACCGGGAGGGTGATCCAGATCATGAAGACTATGAGGGCTGCCCACGCCAGATAGTCAGGGAGCGCCTCGGGCCGGGTGTCCCGCAAGAGAACCCCGGTGTGGTAGTGATTGGTGGCGAGCCACCACCCGAGCCATGTGAGGAGGACCGTCGCCACCGGCAGACCGATCCGACGCTGGCGATCGGTCCGAAAGCCGTTCCAGGTGAGCCGGGTCTTGAGCCAGGCTAGGTTTCGTACCACGACATGTCCGGGGTCCGGCCACCGACCGCTGCGATGAAGGCGTCCTCGACGTTGTCGACACCCATGGTCCGACACAGGCCCTCGGGCGTCTCTTCGATGGTCAGCGCGCCGTTGACCATGATCCCGATGCGGGTGCACAGCTTCTCCACCAGATGCATCTCGTGGGAGGAGAAGACGATGGTGGTCCCTCCCTGGGCGGCTCGCTGGAGCAGCCCCCTGATCAGTCGCGCCGAGACTGCGTCCACGCCCTCGAACGGCTCGTCCAGGAAGAGCACCGGGGGCCGGTGGATGATGGCCGCACCAAGGGCGATCTTCTTCCGCATGCCACGGGAGTAGTCGCCGATCAACTTGGTGCTGGCGTCTTCTAGGTCGAGGAGATCGAGCAACTCGGACCTCCTCCTCACCGCATCGGCCTTCGCCAAACCGTGCATCGCCGCGGTGAAGTCCAACAGCTCGGCCCCGGTGAGACGCTCGTACAGATTGAATTCCTCCGGGAGCACCCCGATTCGAGACTTGACCTCGGTCGGGCTCTGCCAGGTGTCGAACTCCCCGATGCCAACCGTGCCCTCGTTGGGGCGTAGCAAACCCACGATGGTCTTGATCGTGGTGGTCTTGCCCGCACCGTTCTGGCCGAGGAGTCCGTAGAACTCGCCCGGTTGGATGGCCAGGTCGACGTGGTCGACTGCCACCGTCTTCCCGAATCGTCGGACCAGCCCACGGGCCCACACGGCCGGCGGGGTCACCTCTGATCGGGTGACGGAGTCGTCGACGAGGGGCTGGGTCACGGAGGCAAGTATCGACGGAACCCGGCCATAACCGAAGAGTTTTGGCAATCGGGCCCCTCCTCACGTGTCCCACGAGAGAGGTACCGTGGGTGGTCAGTGGAGTACCAGGCCCTATATCGAAAGTATCGCCCCCAGACCTTCGACGAGGTGATCGGCCAGGGGCATGTGACCACGACCCTCACCCGTGAGGTGGCCGAGGGGAGGGTGGCCCACGCCTACCTGTTCACCGGTCCACGTGGGACGGGAAAGACCTCGACTGCGCGGATTCTCGCCAAAGCGCTCAATTGTCAGAATCGTGGCTCCGACGGGTCCCCCTGCAACGAGTGCGAGAGCTGTGTCGCCATCACCGAAGGCTCCTCGCTCGACGTGCTCGAGTTGGACGCTGCCTCCCACAACTCCGTCGACGACATCCGCGACATACGAGTCAGCGTCACCACGGTGGCTTCGTCGGCGTCGTCGAAACGGGTTTTCGTGCTGGACGAGGCTCACATGCTGTCCAAGGCGGCGGGCAATGCATTGCTGAAGACCCTGGAAGAGCCACCGGAGCACGTCCATTTCGTGCTGGCCACCACCGAGCCCTACAAGTTGTTGGACACCATCCGGTCCCGTAGCCAGCGGTTCGACTTCCACCCGGTGCCCATCGAAGACCTGGCCGCCCACCTCGGGATGGTGGCCGATCGGGAGTCGTATCGATCCGACGCACAAGCACTGATCGCGATCGCCCGGCATGCCGGTGGGTCCGTTAGGGACTCGCTGTCCCTTCTCGAACAAGTCTCGGCTTTGGGCGCCGGCACCGTCGACGTCTCGGGGGTCCGCCGGGCGCTGGGTCTGGCCGACTCCGAGGCATTCATGCGTCTGGTCCACGCCGTTGCCGACCAAGACGCCAAGTCGGCGCTCGAACTGGTGGCTGAGCTCGCTTCCGATGGCGTCGACCTCCGGCGGTTCGTTGCCGAGGCGGTGTCGTTCTTCCGCGGTGCCTTTCTTGCCCACTATGCGCCAAACCTGGCGGAGATCGCCGACGAGGCCTCAGACGTCTATGAGTCATGGCGAAAGGCGGCGGAACTGGTGCCGGCGGGCGACGTGCTTCGCGCGGTGGACCTGCTCGGCGAGGCCCTGATCCGTCTCCGAGAGGGGCGGGAGGAGCGGCTGATGACCGAACTGGCGCTGATCAAGCTGACGAGGCCCGAGACCGCCACCGACCTCGACTCGGTGCTTTCGAGAGTGGAGAGGATCGAGCGTCGTCTCGGGAAGCCGGCCCCGGTGCCCCCGATGGCCTCCATCGGAGGCACCACGAGCGACTCGGAGCCTCGGCAGGCCGAGGTGGCGGAATCCGCCCCGAGTGACCAAGAACCGGAAGTGAAGGCCGAGTCACCATCCACCGAGCAGGTTCGAGCCGAAGATGACGAGCCGGTACCGGTGTCGATCGATGTCTCGTTCGACCAACTCCAGAAGGTCTGGCCGGGTCTCTTCGGGAGTCTTCGCGATGTCCTCGGTGCACGGCGCTGGGCATTCTTCCGTGAGGCCGTCCCGGCGGGGGTCGACGGTGACGTCATCATCCTCGAGGTGGCGCACGACTTTCATCTCCAGTCGTTACAAGAAGACGATGCGGTTTCGGCGATCGTGGCCACCAGGGCAGGAGATCTCCTCGGTGGACCGGTCAGAGTCCGGTTCTCGCTGCGTGATGGCGCCGACGAGGCCGATGAGCAGCAGATCGACCTGCACCAGCTGGAGGAGCGACCCGAAGCCAGCGCCGATCCCACCACACTTCTCGCCGCCGAGCTCGGCGCCGAAGTGGTGGATGAGTAGCACGCCCCGCCTGCTTTCGATCGCCGAGGGCTGACACCACGATCCCTGTACCCTGAGCGCCAGACAAGGACGGGACCCCATGAATCGACAACCCGACATGCGCCAGCTGATGGCTCAAGCACAGAAGATGCAAGAGCAGCTGGCAGCTGCCCAGACTGAGTTGGCCGCCAAGCGATTCGAAGGAACAGCCGGTGGCGGGATGGTCACTGCCGTGGTGACAGGTGCTCAGGAGCTGGTGGAAGTCAGCATCTCTCCCGATGTGGTGGATCCCGACGACGTCGAGATGCTGGAGGACCTCGTTGTGGCGGCGATCCGCCAAGCTTTCCAGTCGGCAGCCGATGCCGCCTCCGACCAATTGGGCGGGCTCACCGGCGGTCTCGACCTGGGCGGTCTCCTCGGCTGATGTTCGAGGGGCCGGTACAGCGTCTCATCGACGAGATGGCCCGTCTACCGGGGATCGGCCAAAAGACGGCTCAACGTCTCGCCTTTCACCTCCTCTCGGTCGAAGAGGTCGATGCCAAGCGCCTCGCCTCGGCTATTTCGGACATGCGGGACCAGGTCTCACTCTGCACCAGATGCTTCAACGTTGCGGCAGGCGAGGAATGTGCCATCTGCCGCGACACCCGTCGGGATCCGAGCATCGTGTGTGTCGTCGAGAGGCCACAGGACATCGTGGTGGTGGAACGAACTCAGGAGTTCCACGGCCGCTATCACGTGCTGGGCGGTTCGCTGTCACCGATCAACGGAATCGGCCCGGGCCAGCTCAGGTTCGACCAGCTGCGGGACCGTCTTGAGCCGGAGGGCATCTCCGAGCTCATCGCCGCCACCAACCCAACGGTCGAAGGTGATGCCACCGCCATGTATCTGGCCCGTGAGTTCAAGCCGCTCGGCGTGAAGGTGACCCGTCTCGCCTCGGGTCTGCCCGTCGGCGGCGATCTCGACTACGCCGACGAGCTCACCCTGGGCCGCGCCCTCAGCGGTCGCATGGAGCTCTAGGAACCTGTCCCGTCTGAGGTGGACAACTCCAGCACGCGGTGTCAAACCCTGTCACACAAACCTGGCCACGCGGCGGTAGCCCCGGCCGACCGGCGTCTGTTTGGACGTGGCATCGATCCTGTATTCGGCGAAGTCTCGAGGTTGTCCCCCAATTGACGACGCGATCAAGGGCGTGGAGTCATGCGTCCAAAGTCGGCCGACAAACAAGCTGCCGACCGGCGTCTGTTTGGACGTGGCATCGATCCTGTATTCGGCGAAGTCTCGAGGTTGTCCCCCAATTGACGACGCGATCAAGGGCGTGGAGTCATGCATCCAAAGTCGGCCGACAAACAAGCTGCCGACCGGCGTCTGTTTGGACGTGGCATCGATCCTGTATTCGGCGAAGTCTCGAGATTGTCCCCCAATTGACTGCGCGGTCAGGGCGGGGAGCCATGCGTCCAAAGTCGGCCGGCAAAGGAGCTGCCGACGAGCTCACCCTTGGCCGCGCCCTCAGCGGTCGCATGGAGCTCTAGGCGACAAAACTGCCACATAGACCTGGCCACGCGGCGGTAGCCTTGGCCGACCGGCGTCTGTTTGACCGAGGTCAGGACCTGGTTCACCGAGGAGTGAGGGGAGTCCCCGGACAACGAGCATTCCAAGACAACGGAGCCACTCGGTCAAAGTCCGCCAGCAAACAGACAGAACCTCTCTCCCCGACATCGATCGACGACCTCCATGTAGGGTGCGAACACGGCCCGAGGGACACAAAGGAGGAGCATTGGAAAGACGAGAATTTCTCAGCCTTGCCGCGAAGGGCGCCTTTGGCGCGGCGGCGTTGGCAGCATGCAGCACAGGCGACCCCAACCTCGACGAGGCTCTGCAGAGCGACAGTCTGCCGACGGTCGACTGGGAGCTCCCGACCAGCTGGCCGGTTGCCCTGGACACGATCTATGGCGGAGCTGAGCGCTTTGCCGAGCGGGTCACGGCCCTGACCGGTGGCAAATTCACCATCACTGCCAAGCCAGGCGGTGAGGTGGTTCCCGCTCTCGAGATCCTGCAATCGGTTCAGAACGGGACCATCGATGCCGGCCACACGGCTTCGTACTACTACGTCGGGCTTGCTCAGCTCAACGCATTTGGCACTGCTCTGCCCTTCGGGTTGACCGCGCGTCAAAACGACGCATGGCTTCATGAGGGCGGCGGTCTGGACATGATGCAGCAGGTCTACGCGGACCGCTTCAACGCCATCCAGTTCCCGGCCGGTAACACCGGGACCCAGATGGGCGGCTGGTTCCGCAAGGAGATCAACTCGCTAGCGGACCTTCAGGGCCTCAGGATGAGGATCCCGGGTCTCGGCGGGGCAGTCATGGAGAAGCTCGGCGTGTTGGTGCAGGTGATACCTGGCGGTGAGATCTTTCAGGCACTCCAGACCAGCGCCGTGGATGCGGCCGAGTGGGTCGGTCCCTATGACGATCAGAAGCTCGACCTGCAGTCGGTGTCCGAGTTCTACTACTTCCCGGGGTGGTGGGAGCCAGGGCCGACACTCGAGGTCCAGATCTCCCTGGATAGCTGGAACGGGCTGCCGGAGGAGTACCAGGAAGTGATCAAGTCGGCGGCGTACGAGGCGAACACCACGATGCTCGCAAAGTATGACGCGCTCAACCCAGGTGCCCTGCAGGAGATCCTGTCGAACTCGGACATACAGCTTCTCCCGTTCCCGGACGATGTGTTGCAGGCGGCCGAGGAGGCAGCGTTCGAGCTGTATGACGACAATGCGGCGGCGGACGAGGACTTTGCCTCCATCTTCGAGAATTGGAAGGCATTCCGGTCCAACATCCAGGAGTGGCATGGCGTGGCCGAGCGGGCCATGAACAATTATCAGAGCCAGTTCTAGACGACCCGCCAAATCGAGGAAACGGCCCGCCGACCGGCGGGCCGTTTCAATGTGTGACGTTCCTACCGGTCAGACGTGCAACAGGTTCAGCATGGCCTTGACCGGCGCCTCGCGGAGCCCGAACTGCTCCACCAGCCAGGTGACGGTCTGGGGGAAGAGCATCACCAGCACCAGACCGAAGCTCTGCAACGCCATGAAGGGGAGAGCCCCGCGGTGGATCTCGGAGGTCTTCACCTCGGGTGGCGCCACCGACTGGAGGTAGAAGAGCGAGAAGCCGACCGGGGGCGAGATGAATGCCATGTTGAGATTTATGGCCATCATCACCGAGAACCACACCAGATCGATATCGAGGGCGATCGCCGCCGGGACGAACAACGGCATCACGATGAACGAGATCTCCAAGAACTCGAGGTTGATCCCGAGAAGGAAGACGATGATGTTGGCGGCGATGATGAATCCCCACTTGTCGCCGGGTATCGAGAGCAGCCAGTTGGTTATCAGGTCCTGTCCACCGAGCTGTTGAAACACCAATGCGAAGAAGCTCGAGGCGAACAGGATTTGCAGGACCAGCGACGTGATGTTCGAGGTGCTTCGCGCCGCGTCGAGGATCATCCGCCAGTTGTAGGTCCGATAGGCGAGCGCCAAGACGACCGCTCCGATCGCCCCAACGGCACCTGCCTCGGAGGCCGTGGCGATGCCAAAGAAGATCGAGCCGAGCACGGCGAAGATGAGAAATAGCGGCGGCACCACGACCTTGAGGGCCTCCACTGCCAGCTGGCGGCCGGTCATGGTCCGCTCCGACTTCGGGATTGCGGGTGCCGTCCCCGGCTTGAGGTAGGCGATGACGACCACGTAGATGGCGAAGATGGCCGCCAGCATCACGCCCGGTATCAGGGCCCCGGCGAACAACTCGCCCACGGACACCGGGATGAATTGGGCCAGGACGATCAGCACCAGGCTTGGTGGGATCAGCTGTGCGAGTGTGCCTGAGGCAACGATCACACCGGCGGCCAGCTTGTGGTCGTAGTTGTATTTGACCATCACGGGCAGGGAGAGGATGCCCATCACGATGACGGTGGCGGCGACCACGCCGGTTGCCGCCGCGAGCAGCGTGCCCACGATTACCACAGCCACTGCCATCCCACCCCGAAGGGGGCCCATGAGGAAGCCGATGGTGGTCAGGAGTTTCTCGGCGAGCCCCGATTTCTCGAACACCGCCCCCATGAAGACGAAGAACGGGATGGCGAGAAACAACTGGTTCGCCACGGCGTCGGCGAACCACTTGTTGAACATCCCACTCAAGATCTGGATCCGAAGGTCGCCAAAGATGAGCCCCAAGGCGAAGAAGACGACCGCAGTGCCGGCAAAGGAGAAGGCGACCGGGTACCCGGACAGGATGATCACCATGAAGACGGCGAACATGATGATCGCGAGGACCTCGGTGTTCATCGGGCTCTCACTCGATCCGGATCGGCTTGTCGGGCAGCTCGTAACCGACTTCGGTCATGGCGGCACGCTCGGTGAGAATGGCGTAGAGCTTGATCATCTCCGACAGGGACTGGATGAGCAGCAGGATGAAGGCCACGGAGATCATCGTCTTTATCGGGGCGCGGGGCAGACCCGAGGGGTCGGGCGACTGCTCGTTGAGCCGCCAAGAGGTCATCACCTGGGGAACCGAGATCCAGATGCCCATCACCACGAAGGGCAGCAGGGCGAATATGTGTCCGAAGAAGTCGATCTTCGCTTTCGTCTTCGGTGACTGGTTGCCAAACCAGAAGTCCACCCTGACGTTGATCTGATGCTTCAAGATGTATCCGAAGCCGAGGAGGAAGATCAGGGAATAGAGGTACCACTGGGCCTCGATCATCCCGTTGTTGGTCAGCCGGGCGCCCACGAATCTGCTGATGTAGCGAAGCAGGACGTTGATGAAGCCGACGGCGACCGTGGCGATCACCGCCCACTTCGAGAGGGTCCCCGTCTTCTCGGAGAGGTAGTCCGCCCACTGCTGGTAGCGGAGCAGCACCCTGAAGACCGGGCCGATGTCCTTGCGCTGCTGGTCGGTCATAGCTACCTCCTCCGCATCTGCGACGGCACCCTAACCCAAGGGCGGGTTGCCATGGGCGATAGAGGACGGGGATTTCTCCTTACCCGTATCCTGGGGTCGTGAGACGAAGCCACATCGTCTGGGACTGGAATGGGACGCTGCTCGACGATCTGGAGATCGTGATCGAGTCGGTCAACGTCGGTCTGGAGTCACACGGGATGCCGGCCATCGACGCCGATACCTACCGTCATCACTTCGTCAGGCCGGTGCGGAGCTTCTATGACTCGTTGTTCGGCCGGAACGTCACCGATGACGAGTGGCGCTCTCTCAACGAGACGTTTCATAGTGAGTACGACGCTCGGGCGAGAGCGGCTCCTCTCACCACCGACTCACGGGAGGCGCTGGCACGAGTGAGTGGATTGGGATGGACGCAATCTCTGCTGTCGATGTCGGCCGGCGATTTCCTCGGGGAGATCGTCGGACATCATCACCTGGCCGGTTGGTTTACCCGTGTGGATGGCGTTTCATGGCCCGATGGCGGTCATAAGGCCGTCCATTTGAAGACGCACCTCGATTCGTTGAGCATCGACGCTGGGATGGTCGTGGTCATAGGTGACACCCCCGACGATGCGGTTGCCGCAAGCGAGGCCGGGTCGACGGCCGTGCTGTACGACGGCGGATCGCATCACATCGAAAGACTCATGTCCCATGGTGTCCCGGTCGCTTCGACGCTGCTCGAGGCGGTGGACCTGGCCGCCGGCCGGACATCTGCCGAGCCGGTGAAATGACCCGGCGACGACGGACGACAGCGATGGTCACGGCCGCTTTGGCGATGGTCTTGCTGGGGTTCGTCGTTGCAGCGGCCGCAAGATCGCTTCCGGGGAGAGACGGGGAGGAGCCATGGCTCGACCTCCGGATGAGGACCGACATCGACCTGACCGCGATCCTCGCTTGGGTGATTCTCGCGTTTGCGGTCATCGGAGCCGTGATGTTCGTGCTCGGTCTGCGAGAGGCGAAGCCGCGTGAAGAACCCCGGGGCCGCAGCATGATCGGGCTGCTGATCGCGATCGCGATCTTCGTTCTCGCCTATCGCTTCCTGCGCCCTGTCGCCCAGGCATTCTTCTCGGATGGCGGCTCCGGCGGCCAAGAGGTCGTCGGAGACGCGGCCGAGCCCACGGGTGGCGCCGGCAGCGCCTGGCTGTTCGCGGTCTTGCTCGCAGCTGTGATCGCGGCAACGTTGACCAGGGTCGGTCTGTCGATCAGGTCGGTGGCGGCGCCCTTTGCGCCAATGGGTGAGCAAGAACTGCGACTTAACACGCCGAGACGCAGCGGCATGACCCCGCGGCTGCGGGTATTGGGAGACGACCCTCAGTCACGAATCCTCAATTCATACGTCGAATTCGAGGAGGGGCTCGCCAGAATTGGCTATCCCCGTCTCGAGATCGAGACCGAGACCACGCACGTCAATCGGGTAGCCCGTGAATTGAGCCTCGATCCGGGCCACCTCGGACGTCTGCTGCGTCACCAATTGACGGCTCGATTTGCCCGCGGCGTTCCCGTGGAGGCGGACGCGCTGGAGGCCGAAGAGTCATCACGACGGCTTCTCGAGTCCCTGGAAAGTGAGGCCTAGCGTGAGTTGGAGCCTCGGCCGGCTCCTATTGAGGGCTATCGGGACCGCCGCCGTGGCTGCGGTGGCACTCTCGCAGCTCCAGAACGAGTCGGAGCTACTGGTCTGGGAAATCCTCCTCCTTGTCGTCGTGGTGATGGAGATGCGCTCCATCCCGTCGGTTGGCGAGGGCGGTGACCAGCCTCTTCTGCCGAGGTCGGCCCTCACCACCAACCGTCTGCCACGGAGTGTTGCCTCGTTGGAGCTGATGGTGATCGACGCCACCGGTGGCCATCTCGCACCGGAGCGCCGACTCCAACCCGTGCTGAGCCGTATCGCCGCACATAGGCTCTCGCGGATGGGAATCGACCCGGCTTCGCCCGACCGGGCCCGTGTCCTGGGCGAACGACAGTGGGTTTGGCTGGCGACCCCGACCTCAGATCCAGTCGACCTCGGGCTGCTCGAAGAAGTCGTTTCCTCGTTGGAGGCCTTATGAGTCGGGCACAGTTGGAGATCGCAGGTGTCGGCGAGTTGTCAGGTGCCCTGCTGGACGAGGTGGAGAAGGCCGTCATCGGGAAGCGCGAGGTCCTCGAGCTGATCCTCACCTCGATCCTGGCCAATGGCCACATTCTCATCGAGGATCTGCCCGGGCTGGCCAAGACCCTGCTCGCCCGCTCCTTTGCCGCAGCGGCCGGACTCGACTTCAACAGGGTGCAATTCACCCCCGATCTCATGCCGATGGACATCACGGGGTCTCTCGTCCTCGATCCCGACACCGGTCGGCCGGAGTTTCGGCACGGACCGGTCTTCGCCAACCTACTTCTCGCCGACGAGGTCAACCGCGCACCGGCCAAGACCCAGGCCGCCCTGCTCGAGGCCATGCAAGAGCGGCAGGTGACGACCGACGGGGTCAGTCGGCGACTCGGTCCCCCGTTTCTCGTCATAGCCACCCAGAACCCGATCGAGTACGAGGGGACCTATCCATTGCCCGAAGCCCAGGTGGACCGGTTCATGGTGCGGGCCCGTCTCGGATATCCCAGTAGAGAGTCGGAGTGGGACGTCCTGCACCAACGGGCCTTGCGCGGTTCCGACGAGGTCGACCTCGATGTGGTGATAGACCGGCACACGCTTCTGGCGATGCAATCTCTCGTCGAGAAGGTCCATGTCTCCGAATCGGTTGGCAAGTACATGGTCGATCTCGCCGCGGCGACGAGAGCCTCGGGGCGGGTGAGGGTCGGGTCGAGCCCGCGGGGCTCGCTCGCCCTGATGAAGCTCTCGCGGGCGAGGGCGGCGATGGCTGGGCGGTCGTTCGTGTTGCCCGATGACGTCCAGGAAGTGGCGGTCGCGGCGTTGGCGCATCGTTTGATCCTCCGTCCGGAGTTTTGGGCACAGGACCTGAGTGAGGAGCGGGTCGTCGAGGAGTGCCTCGCCCAGGTTCCCACTCCGCCCGCCCATCCCACAGACCACATGCCGTGATCGGGCGTCCCAGCCCGCGGCTGCGGGCATATGTGACAGGGGGGATCGTCGGGCTGGCGGCCGCACTGGCGGTTGGCGACCCGTCGCCGGCGATCATCGGCTCGCTCCTCCTCGCCCTAGCGATCATCGGCCTGGCCGGCGGCGAGCCTTCCGGGCTGGAGGTGACCATCGCCCACCTGCCGACCTCGGCAGTGGAGGGTGTGGAGTTCGAGTTCGAGATTCGGCTCGAGCCGTCCGGCGCGCTGGGCCGAACGCTCATCGACCTCCGATGTCGAGGAGTCGAGATAGTCGGTGTCGCCGGTGCGAGACGACTCGATGACACCACCATCGCCCTTGGCAGTGTGCGGGAGACGATGGAGATGAAGGTGACGGCCGTGGCCACCACCTGGGGTCGGCCGTCGCTTGGCCCCTTTGCCGTCACGACGGATTCACCATTGGGCATGTTCGACGTCCTGGTCGAGAGGGGCCGTCGGCAAACGATCATCGTCGTCCCCGAGGAGTCGACGATCAGGGCACTTCTCTCCCCACTCGATACGAACCTCCATGTGGGCGACCTGGTCTCGAACCGACGGGGGATCGGGTCGGAGTTCGCCGACGTTCGCCCATTTCAGACAGGGGACGACCCGCGTTCCGTGAACTGGCGTGTGTCCTCACGTTCTGGAGAGATGTGGGTGAACGAGCGCCATCCCGAGCGAAACGGAGATGTCGTGCTCCTGGTCGATGGCCAGGTCGAGTCAGGAACCGCCATGGCGCCTCTCGTGGATCGATCGGTTCGCATGGCGGCCGCCCTCCTCCAAGCTCACGGAAGACGTCATCACCGCCTCGGGCTGGTAACGGTGGATGGCCTGTGCCGGTGGATCTACCCGGGGATGGGGGAACAGCACCGAAGGAGACTGTTGGAGCAGCTCATGGGCGTGGCTCCCGGTGAGGTCGTGTGGGAGGCTGCCCAGAGAGCGGTTCTCAGGGCGGCGAGGCGGCCCTCGATGGTGATAGCGATGACTCCGTTGCTCGATCCTGAGATGGCAGGCGTGATACACGGTCTCCGGCGCTCCGGTGTGGACATATCGGTGGTGGAGGTCGACCTGGAGCATCTTCTTGCGCCACCTGCCGGGGCGCCGCGTGAGCTCGGGCGGCGGATCTGGGCCATGGAGCGTGATCGTCTCCGGGATCGCCTCATCTCCGAGGGAATCCCCATCGTCACATGGCGTGGACTGGAGGCACCCGACGTTCCGCTTGCCGAGCTCAGTCAATGGAGGACCGCATGGCGAAGACGACTTGGCTGACCGCGGCCGCGTCGGTGGCATTGGCCGCCGGACTGGCGGCAACCGTGCCTTCGGTCGAAGGCGCCGGGATAGCGGCACTGATTTCGTGGGCTGGTGTGGCGGTCTTGACGATCGGCCTTCTCTATGGATACCGAGGTGCGGTCACCGCCGTTGCTGTTGCCTTCGTTCTCAGGGTTGCTGTGGTCTCCACATTGGCGACTGATCCCCGTATCCCGTTGTGGGCGTATGCCATGACCCTGGTTCTGATGGTCGAGCTCGCCAGCGCCTCCTTCAGGTTCCGTGCACGCGCCTCTGAGACGTGGTGGGTCTTGGGTCGAGCCTTGCTCGTGTCGCTCCTCATCGCCATCGGCGTCGAGGCGATGGAGCTCGTGGTGAGTGGCACCGAGGCGTCGGGGATCCTGGTCCGGGCCGCTGGGGTGGCCGCAGTGGTGGTCGCCGCCGGATGGGTGGCTCGGACCTGGCGCCACTCCGGGTTGAGTGGCTGATCCTGTCTCGGATGACCGTCCGCTCGGTTCTCGCCGTCAGTCGAGGGTTTGCGCCGAGATCTCCCTGAGCCGGGCGATTTGGTGGTGCGCCTCCATGACCCGAACCGAGCCGGTCTTCGAACGCATGATCACGGAGTGGGTGACTACCTCGTCGTCCCGGCGAAACTCCACGGCCGGCAGGAACTCTCCACCGGTGACACCGGTGGCCGCGAAGAACACATTCCTGGACGAGACCAGGTCCGTGGTGGTGAACACGGCGTCGAGGTCGAGCCCCTCGTCCAAGCCCCGCTGCCGCTCTGACTCGTCGCGTGGCCAGAGCTTGCACTGGATCTCGCCGCCGGTGCAGAGCAGGGCTGCCGCAGCGATGACGGCCTCGGGCGATCCGCCGATGCCCAGCAGGATGTCGGCGGCGGTCTCATCCTGTGCGGTGGAGATGGCGCCGGCGACGTCACCATCCCTTATCAAGGAGATGCGGGCTCCCGCCGATCGGACCTCGTCCACGTATCCCCGGTTGCGGGGACGATCGAGTATCAGCACTCTCAGGTCGTTCACGTCCTTGTGTTTCGCTTCGGCAACCTGGCGCAGGTTGTGCTCGACGGGGGCCTCGAGATCGACCACCCCGGCCGCCTCCGGCCCGACGGCGATCTTGTCCATGTAGACCAACGACCCAGGGGCGTACATGGTCCCACGACCCTCGGCCAGGGCGATCACGGCAATGGCTCCGGGTATCCCCGACGCAGTGAGGGTGGTGCCGTCGACGGGATCGACCGCGACGTCGACCACCATGCCCTGACCCGTCCCCACCCGTTCGCCGTTGAACAGCATCGGTGCGTTGTCCTTCTCGCCCTCTCCGATCACGACCAGACCGTCGATGTCGAGTGTCGAGAGATGGAGCCGCATGCCATCGACGGCAGCCTGATCGGCGGCCTCCTTGTCGCCTCGGCCGAGCCATCTGGCCGCTCCCATGGCAGCAGTCTCGGTGACCCGGACCAGATCCAGCCCGAGATTTCGCTCGACCGGCTCGACCATCAGCCGGCCACCTTGATGATGATCGCGTCGCCCTGGCCGCCACCACCACACAGGGTGGCGGCGCCGATGCCACCGCCCCGGGATACGAGTGCGTTGAGCAGTGTCACCACCAGGCGCGCTCCGGTTGCGCCGAGCGGGTGGCCGAGTGCCACGGCACCGCCGTTCACATTGACCTTCGACTCGGGCAGGTCGAGAATGCGGGCGGACCACACCGAGACTGCCGCGAAGGCCTCATTGATCTCGACCAAGTCGAGATCGGATGCGTCCAGCCCTGCCTTCTTCAGGGCCACCGACAATGCCTCGGCCGGTCGCTCGTGAAGCGTGGCGTCGACACCCCCGATCTGCCCGTATGCCAGGATCTCCGCCAGGATCGGCGCACCGGCCGCCTGAGCAGAGTCCCGGTCGGCCACGAGCACGGCCGCCGCACCGTCGGAGATCTGCGAGGCGTTTCCGGCCGTGATCGTCCCTTCTGAGACAAATGAAGGGCTGAGCCCGCCGAGAGATTCGGCAGTCGATCCGGCCCGAATCCCCTCATCCGTGTCGACCAACACCGGGTCTCCCTTTCGCTGGGGCACTGCCACGGGCACGATCTCACGGGCGAATGTGCCATTGGCGGTCGCCTCCGCCGCCTTCTGGTGGCTGCGGGCGGCCCATTCATCCTGCTCTTCTCGCCCGATTCCCAGCCGCTCGTTCTTGTGATCCGAGGACTCACCCATGGTGCAGTGGTCGATGGCGCAGAAGAGCCCGTCATGCTGCATCACGTCGACGAGGGTGGCGTCTCCAATGCGGACTCCCCAACGAAGCTCGCCCACCACGTGCGGTGCGTTCGACATGCTCTCCATGCCGCCCGCCATCACGAAGCTCGAGTCGCTGAGCCTGATGGCCCGGGCGGCATGACCGATCGCCGACATTCCCGACAGGCAGACCTTGTTGATGGTCGTCGATGGGATGGTCATGGGCAGGCCGCCCTTCAGCGCCGCCTGGCGGGATGTGATCTGGCCTTCTCCCGCCTGTAGGACGTGACCGAAGAGGACCTCGTCCACCAACGACGGCTCCAC
Organism: uncultured Acidobacteriota bacterium; assembly: GCA_963822895.1. Classification (GTDB taxonomy): domain Bacteria; phylum Actinomycetota; class Acidimicrobiia; order Spongiisociales; family ZC4RG35; genus JARDZU01. The sequence goes on along the minus strand of CAWGJI010000021.1, from coordinate 16,775 downwards.
GCCGCTCCGCTCGATCGCGGCGGCGATCGCAGCCCCACCCAGATCGACCGACCGCAGACCACTGAGGCTGCCGCCGTACTTGCCGATCGGGGTCCGAGCTACTCCTGCGATGACCGGGTTTCCCATTTTGAAGAGACCTCCTGACCGGAATGCTACCGGTGCTCCGCGACACCGCTTGCTCCGCTCAAATACGCTGCTCTCCGTGAAACTCCTCAACCTCGACCATGTCGCAATCGCCGTCGACGATCTCGATGAGTCACTGGCCGGCTATCGCAACCGATATCGCGTGGAGCCGCTCTATCGCGAAGTCGTCGATAGCCAGGGCGTGGAGGAAGCGATGATCCCCGTTGGCGGCTCCTTCATCCAACTGCTGCAACCGCTCGACATGGACACACCCGTCGGCCGCTTCCTGTCCCGCCACGGGGAGGGGCTTCATCACGTGGCATACCTCGTTGCCTCCCTCGACCAGGCGTTGGCCCATCTCCGGAAGGAGGGCGCCCGGCTCGTCGACGAGGAGCCCCGACCCGGCGGCGGCGGATCACGGATCGCATTTGTCCATCCCGCCGACCTGGCTGGTACCTTGATCGAGCTCGTGGAGAAGTCCAATGGCTGATGGAATCGAGATCAAAGGTGGGGCGGGAGCGTTCGAGGCGGCGGTCATCGCCGTCGTCCTGGACCGCTTGTCCGAGGAGGACCGGTCGGCGCGCCAACGTCAGGGGAGCGGATCACGATCCCTTTCTCCATGGGTGCTGGCGGCCCAGCCCGATGAGCCCACTCTGCCCATGGAGATCATCCGACCTGGGTGAGGGCGCAAGTGCTGCGACCTCGTCGCACGCAGCGCTAGGCCTTGGTGCTCCTGCGCAGTAGATCTCGAAGCTCCGGAGCCCTCAGCAAGTAGGCGACACCCAGGAATGCGCCGATTGCGGTGATCCCCCCGACCATCGCAGCCAGCAGCCCGGAGACGATCCCCAATTCATTACCGAACATGAGATTGACCAGGGGGTAGGCGAGCAATGCTCCGATGGCGGCCGATACCACCCCGCGGAGGAGTGACGGCGCCAGTCGGCGGACGGCCTCCCAACCCGAGTCCCGGCCCCAGGCCCAGAGCAGGCCGAGCGAGTAGGTCACCATCACCAGCGTGGAGGCAAGGGCGAATCCCTCCACGCCGAGCAGCTCATGGAGACCGAGCCAGGTGGGGATGGCTATCACGGTCCCGATAGTCCCGATGACGACCACCGTCCACATCTTCCTCTTGGCGTAGAAGTGCCTCGACAGGATCTGGTGCAGACCCCATGCAGGAATGGAGAACGCATAGATGACGAGGAGTGACGCGACCAGGTCGGCGTCGGCGGCCGTGAACTTGCCGTACTGGTAGAGGAGGCGAACGATCGGCCTCGCCAAGACCACGAGGGCGGCGGTTGCCCCGGCAGCCACGAAGACGGTGTTTCGAGCAGCCCGTGAGGTGGTGCGGGTCAGCCCCTCACTGTCTCCCCCGGCCGCCAGCCGCGCCAGGAATGGGTAGGCGGCCACACCCGCCGCTTGGGCAATCACTCCGACCGGGACCATGTTGATCTGCCGGGCGAAACTGAGGGCGGAGGTAGCCCCCACCTCGATCTGGCCGAACCATCGCACGAATTGCTCATCGAGGACGGCAATCGACTGGCCCAGCATGAGAGGGAGCGCCAGCCACAGATATTCCCGAACCGCCGAATTCTCTCGACGCACCTTGGTCAGCCAGGTGCCGGTGGACCGGGCGCCGAGATACTGGAGGCCGAAGTTGCCAACCGCCGATCCGGCGACCGCACCCCACAGAAACGATTCCGGGCTCGGGTCGCCGACGGCCGCCCCGATGAGGCCTCCGGCGATGATCCCGATGTTGTAGACGAGGGGCGCCAATGCCGGAATCGTGAACCGACGGTGTGTGTATTGGACTGCGATGAGAAGCGCTCCGGTCACCAGGAAAACCTGTGCCGGGAGCACGAGACGTGTCAGATAGACGAGGCGGTCATGCTCGACGACCTTGGGGAAGATCAGCGAGACGAGTGGGTCGGCGGCGAGCCACATCGCGGCGGTGATCCCGAGGACCGCCCAGCCCACGAATCGGAAGATCGAGGTGAACGCCTCACTGGCTCGCTGCTCGTCGCCGTTCTCGAGATGACGGCTGAGGATGGGTATCAGTGTGATGGTCAAGTAGGCACCGGCGAGCAGGTAGTTCAGGAAGTCGGGGATGGCGAAGGCGTCCCGGTAGAGGTCGCCGCTCGTGTTCAACCCGATGAGTGAGGCGAGGAGTGCCTCCCGTCCCAGCCCGAGGAGTCGAGACAGCAGGACGCTCAGAGAGACGACACCGGCTGCCGCCCCCATGCGCATCGGGCGGCTCATGCCCGACCCGAGTGAGCGCGCAGCTCTTCGAGGACGGCCTCGCCGACATGGAGATCGCCGTAGCCGGTCCCGAGCTCGAGCCCCGGCTTGTAGCTGCCGTGATAGTCGCTCCCGCCCGAGGGGATCAGATCGAATCGTCTCGCCAGATAGCCGTAGCCTTCTCGCTCGTGTCTCCGGTAGCCGGCGCAGAGCGCTTCCAGTCCCACCAGGCCGGCGTCATGCAGCCGTCGCAACTGAGCCGCCATCTCCGGTGCGGTGTTGATGCCGAGGGTGTGGGGATGGGCGAGAACGGGGACCGCCCCCTGCTCCCGGGCGAGGCCGATTGCCTCTTCGGGGCCAAGACGCCGGCGCCCGACATAGGCGGGACAGCCCGAGCCCAGCCAGAGGTCGAAGGCCTCGTTGATCGAGGCCACGTATCCCCTTCGCAGCATCACGGCGGCGATGTGAGGTCTGCCCACCGAACCGGCTCCCGCTTCCTCCTCGACCTCTTCGATCGTCATTGCCATCCCGTGGGAGTTGAGCAAGTCGACGATCGCCGAGTTTCTCACGGCCCGTCCGGCTTGCAGCGACCCCAGCCTGCCCTGGAGCGCCCCCTCGCCTGGTTCCAGCCACAGGACGACGAGGTGCATCGCACCGCCTTCGAACTCGAGGGAGAGCTCGGTACCCGGGATCACTTCGACTCCAAGGGCCGACGCTGTCTCGCGTGCCTCCGGCAAACCTTCCAGGGTGTCGTGATCGGTGAGGGCGATGGCGCTCAGGCCACGCTCGGCGGCCATTTCCACGAGGGCGGACGGTCTCACAGATCCGTCCGATGCCGTGGAGTGTGTGTGCAGGTCGACTGTCATCGGGCTCCTAACCCCTGATCTTGCCGCCCGCGAGTGTCAAGATCCGGCTACGTCGATGGTGACACTCTCGATGTACACGGTCTCCAACGGCAGGCTGTCCTCCCTCGTGCCCGGTCGTCGCGCCACGGGGACCTGCACCATGCGATCGAGGGTGTCGTGTCCGGAGGTCAGTCTGCCCAGGACGTTGAACACCGGGTTCAGGGCCGCGGCGTCGTCGCTCAAAACGATGAAGAACTGGCTCCCAGTGGTCCTCTTGCCCTGGTTGGCCATGGCTACCACGTCCTTGACATATTCGAAGTCGCTGGGTGGGAATTCGTCTTGGACTCGATAGCCGGGGCCACCCGTGCCGTCGGCGGTGGGGTCCCCGGTCTCGACTTTGAAGCCATCGAAGATCCGGTAGAAGACCTGCCCGTCGTAGAACCCCTGGCGAGCGAGGAAGACGAATGAGTTGACGGTTTGGGGAGAAATGGCCGGATCCAGTTCGATCGCGAGGGGACCACACGAGGTCTCTATCGTGGCCGTCACGACGCTGTCGGCGGTGATGTCGTCCTGGGTCACCGGCTCTTCGAATGTGACCACCGGCTCGGGGTCGGGGGCCTGAGCCCCACAGGCGGTGTCCTGGTTTCGAAACCCCTCGTATCCGCTGGGAAGCTTGTCCTCCCCGCCTCCCAGGAAGGTGCCCAGTGAGAAGAGCGTCACCACGACCACACCGAACCCGAGGGCGATCGCCAGTCTCCTGGTCAGCTCGCGGCGCGCCTCGTGTTTCTTCTCGGCCTTTTTCTTTGCGGCCCGCTGTTCTTTCTGCCGCCTGCGTCTGTCGGTCATGGCGGAGCGACTTTAGGCGGCAGACCGGGCCAATCCCCTGGTGTGTTCGTATTCGGGGGCCGGAGGCTCCAAACTGTGTGGGTCATGCCGGTTGTAGTTCAGAAGTACGGGGGCACCTCGGTTGCCGACCCGACCAGGATCAGCGCGGTGGCCGACCGCGTGCAAACGGCTCGTGTCCAGGGGAGCGATGTCGTGGTCGTGGTCTCGGCGATGGGTCAGACCACCGACGAGCTGATAAGGCTCGCCGCCCAGATCACCGACAATCCGCCCCCTCGGGAGATGGACATGCTGCTCACGGCGGGGGAGAGGATCTCCATGGCCCTTCTGGCCATGGCCCTGGAGACCCGGGGCATACCGGCGGTCAGCTACACCGGATCCCAGGCCGGGATACTCACCGATTCGTCACATGGCGAGGCCCGCATCCGGGAGATCACCGGCCAGAGGGTCCGCGACTCTCTTGGTGAGGGAAAGGTCGTGATCGTCGCCGGGTTCCAGGGAGTGGACCCCGAGTCCAAGGAGATCACGACCCTGGGAAGGGGTGGCTCCGACGCGACTGCTGTGGCGCTGGCAGCGGCGCTCGACGCCGACGTCTGTGAGATCTACACCGATGTGGACGGCGTGTTCACCGCCGATCCGAAGATCGTGCCTGAGGCAAAGAAGCTGGTTGAGATATCGTTTGACGAGATGCTCGAGTTGTCGGCGGGCGGAGCCGGGGTCCTCATGTCCCGGTCAGTCGAATTCGGCAGGAGATTCAACATCCCAATACACGTTCGATCATCATTCCATGACTCCGAAGGGACCTGGGTCAAGGAGACGACCATGGAACAAGCCATCATCAGTGGCATCGCCCACGACCGCTCGGAGGCGAAGCTGACCATCAACGGCGTGCCCGATCAGCCCGGTGTGGCCGCATCGGTGTTCGGCCCCCTGGCCGACGCCGGGGTCAACGTGGACATGATCGTCCAAAACGTGGCCCACGACGGGACCACCGACATCAGCTTCACCGTTCCTCGCACCAACATCGAGGAGGCCGAGCAGATCACCAAGGAGATGGCGGCGAAGATCGGCGCTCGGTCTGTCGATATCGACACCGAAGTCGGCAAGGTGTCGTTGGTGGGCGCGGGCATGAAGTCCCATCCGGGAGTGGCGGCGACCACCTTCAGGGCATTGTCCGAGGCCGGGATCAACATCGAGATGATCTCGACGTCGACCATCAGGATCTCCTGTGTGGTGAGGGCGGAACAGGTGGAGGCGGCGGTGCAGGCCCTGCATCGCGCATTCGAGCCGCCGATGGTCTCCGAGGAGGTGGGGGCGTGAGCGATCGGGTGGTGGCGGTCGCCGGTGCCACCGGCGTGGTGGGCCGGACCATGGTGTCTGTCCTCGAGGGCCGCGGGTTCCCGCTCGGTGCGCTGCGTCTGCTCGCTTCGGACCGATCCGCCGGAAAGCGGGTTGAGACCAAGTGGGGCGAGGTCGAGGTCGAGGATCTGGCAACCGCTGACCCGTCGGGCATCGACATCGCCCTCTTCTCGGCCGGGGGTGACCGATCACGTGACCACGCTCCGAGGTTCGCCTCCGCCGGTGCGGTGGTCGTCGACAACTCCTCGGCGTTTCGCATGGACCCCGAAGTGCCGCTCGTGGTGGCCGGTGTCAACGATCGGGCCGCCACCGAGCATCGGGGGATCATCGCCAACCCCAATTGCACCACCATGGCCCTGATGATGGCGGCCGGGCCTTTGCACCGGCACGCTGGGCTCAGCTCGATGGTCGTGACGTCCTATCAGTCGGTCTCCGGCTCCGGCCAACAAGGTGTTGCCGAGCTTCTGAGACAGGTCGACCTGCTTCGTCCCGACGTTCAAGGGATGATGGAGGGTGGATGGGAGGATCCGGGAAGCCATGTCTACACCCGCCCCATCGGATTCAACGTCCTGCCGTTTGCCGGGAACGAGAAAGAGCAGGGATACACCGACGAGGAGTGGAAGCTGGTCAACGAGTCCAGGAAGATCCTGGACGCACCCGACCTACTGGTGGAGCCCACCTGTGTGCGCGTCCCAACGCTGGTAGGCCATGGCATCGCCGCCACGATGAGGTTCGATGGGTCGATCACGCCGGCGGAGGCGATCGAGGCCCTGGCGGCGGCCCCCGGCGTCCAGGTGTGGACCGACAAGGTCCCCACCCCGCTCGACTCGGCCGGTCTCGACGACGTTCTGGTGGGTCGGGTTCGTCCCACGATCGGCGAGCCTGGAGGTCTCAATCTGTGGGTGGTGGGGGACAATCTCCGCAAGGGCGCAGCCCTAAACGCCGTCCAGATCGCCGAGCTCCTGATCTAGTCGAAGTGGCTTCACGGCCAGGGCTCCCTACACTTGCACTACCGAAACGGGACGTGGCGCAGTTTGGTAGCGCGCAGCGTTCGGGACGCTGAGGTCGTGGGTTCAAATCCCGCCGTCCCGACCACATAGGTGCTGGTCAGAGGCTTGCAAACAGGCTTCCGGCCGGCACCTCGGTCGTTTCATCGAACATTTATCGAACATCCAGAATCTGGGGGTAACGGTCAATGTCGTGACTCGCAAGGCGTGCTCCCTGGCATTGATGTGACTGAGTCTGCTTAGCCGTTCTGCTCCCACTGCCCCATCAACGTGCCCTCGGCGTCATAGGCCTCGACCGTGAATAGAGCCGGGTCGCGGACTGTCAGTGGGAACAGCGCCCAGCCCCCGCGTGGTCTTTGCCACTGGGCTTCGCTGGCATCGATCGAAAGTCTGACGACGGCTGTCCCTTCCGGGACCCTCACTGAGACGTCACCACCGCCGGAACCCGTGCCCACCATGACCACGCCATGGGGATACTGACTGAAGTCACCACAGGCCGTACCGCCGTCTGCCGAGACACAGTATCCATTCGAGTTCGTGCCGTAGACGATGAGCCTGGTGTCGATTTCCTCCAGGTAGCCGACATGGATGACCGGTCTATCCGGATTCAGGACGTGTTCTCCCATTCGCGGCGCCTGGGCCTGAGCGAAGAAGGCGTCTGGAATGTCATCCCCTGACTCTGCCGGGATCATCGACAACTGGGTGCCGAGACCCGATGTGTCGAATTCGGGTTGTGGCCCTAGTGGCGGCTGGAGTATCCGAGGGTCTTCGCCAAGAACGGTCGCCCCGACGGACGCGAAGTCGAAGTAGCCGTCAGCCAGGCCCCTGGCGATCTCGTCGGAGTAGGTCGCCCTGAAGCCTTCGCCGTAATTAGTGGCAATGCTGGTGGCAACTTTCTCGGCGCTATCAGGACTGTCCAGACGGATGAGGATGGCTGCGATGCCGAACTCGCCGGTCGGAGGTGCTTGTGTGCTCTGAAGCATTCTCGCGTCCGGAAAGTACTGGGCATCGACAACCCCAGGCAGTGACTCGATCTCGGACACGACAGCGTCAGCGTCCTCCACGACCGGGAGCGTGATCATCAGATCCCAGTCCGTGGTGGTTAGAGGACGGTCCGCTGCCGAGGGTGCGCTGGATTGCAGAATCCAGGTCACTCCCCCGACAAGAACGACGGCGAGGAAGGCGGCCACTGCAACCCAGGCACCTCGCAATTGAGGCCGCCGACGCAACCGCGGACGGGCGACATCCGGCTGTGGAGGTGCATGCTCCATCAGCTCTTCCTTCAGGTTCTCCAAGAATGGGATTGGCTGATTCACAATTCCTCCTCGAGTGCCTCTGCGAGCTGAGCGAGACCTCGAGAAACGCGAGCCCGCGCTGTGGCCTCGCTGATCCCCAACTCGTGGGCGACTTCCGAATAGGCAAGCTGATGGCCCACGCGAAGGTTCACGGCCAAAGCGAGCTTCGGGCTGAGGGTGTCCAACGCTTGATCTAGCTGGCCGATTCTCTCTTTGAGATCTATGAGGTCCTCTATCCGATCTCGTGACTCACTGTCCAGATCGACCTGAGGATGCATGCCAAGACGCTTCCGCGCACGGGAGTCCACGCGTCGCCATCGCAGGTACCTAGACAGTTGATTGCGTGCGATTCCGAATAGCCACTGCCGGGGAGATCCCCTCGAAGGCCGGTATGAGCTCAACGACATGAGTGCTGTAGCAAAGGTCTCTGCGGTCAAGTCCGCAGCTGTCTCGGCACTACCGGTCCTCCGAAAGAAGTACCGCATGACCGGACCAGCTGTTGAGTCGTACAATCGCTCGAAGTCGTCGAGGTCAAGCACCCTTTCGCCGGTCAGGTCATCGGAACGGGTCATCATCTATGAGTACTTGCCACAAGTGCCCTCAACTGTGACACGCGCCGGTTCCCGGCGAAAGCCATCGCGCCATTCAAGCCCTCGGCGACAGCGCAGAGCGAGAGCACCGGCCACCGGATCTAAGACGACGAGCCCCTGTTCCGATCTTCGACGTCGGATGCCTTCATCAGTCGGTTGCCCAACTTGGCCGCGGCCGCCCTATCCCCTTCGGTCGTGGCTTGCGCATAAGTGGCCAAGGTCAATCGCGGATCGGAGTGACCGAGTCTGACCTGCGCCGTTTTGACGTCGACACCTTCGGCGACCATTGCGGTGGCGTTGGTCCTGCGAAGATCGTGGAAGTTGAGGCCTTCAAGGCCGGCATTCTTCACGGCTGGCTCCCAGACTCTTCGTCGCCAGTTGGAGTAGTCGAGCGGTCGCCCCTCGGCGTTGGGGAACAACAGCTCATCAGGATCGGCTCCCGTCAACTCGAGCGCCTTCATGTGGCCGCTCAGCTCGTCGGCTAGTTCGCTTGGGATGCTGATCGTCCGTCGGGCGGCGGCAGACTTTGGTGGGCCGATGTCACCCGCTCCACCCCTTCCTCGGGTCACCTGCTCAGCGATCGTCACAGTCTTGCGGAGCAAGTCGACGTTACCGACGCGCAGCCCTGCTACTTCGCCCCAGCGGAGCCCGAGCACGGCCCCGAGCCAGATCATCGCCGAGTAGCTCGGGTCGATCGCGTCGGCGAGCTCGATGAGCTCGATTGGATCGGGAACGGTGACTTTCACCGGCTCAACAGCCGGAAGGTGGATGCCTCGGCAGGGTGTCCTCGCCAGTCGGTCGACTTCGACGGCGTAGTTGAGGGCGGCTCGGAGCGCTCCGTAGATCCGTCGGACGGACCGTGGTGCGAGCGTCTCAGACCACTTGGCGACCAGCCTTCTGATGTCGACCGGGGTGAGACTGCCAATCGTCCTTTCTCCCAGGTCGGGGTAGACGTGGATTCGAAGGGCGCTCTCGTCACGGGCCCATGTGGAGTCTCTCTTGGCCGGGTTGCTGTCGAGCCACTCCTGGCCGAGTTCCCGCACCGTGATCTTGGAACCTCGTGGGTCGATCCAGGTGCCGCGGTTCTTGGCTGTTCTCTGTTGCGCTTCGAACTCGAGTGCAGCTCGTTTGGTGAGGAATGTTCGGGAGAAGTTCTGACCGCCGGGTCCCCGGTACCGAACGTCGTAGACACGCCCTCGGTCGGTGGTTCGGGGGTGGATGCTCATTTCAGTCTCTGCGTCTGCGGGCGGGTCCTACGTCGGGGAGTTGATTCCAGGTCTCCTTGAGGCTCTCGACGAATTCGACGAGGGCGCTCATCGGGACACGTCGGCTGCCGTCGATACGAACCGAGGCCAGTCGGCCGTCTCCTAGTAACTCATACAGCTTGGAGCGGCCGATTGAAAGAAGGTCGGCGGCGTCCTCGGGGGTGAGGAGGAGCTTCTCCATCCCATTTCGGGTCCGAAGAGGATCACGGTGCAGCATTGATTCCTAGTAATTCCTCTGATCTCTAGGTATTATATCGCTAACCATGACTAATGCAAGGGTCAATCGAGCCGAACGTGGACCCCGGTCACGTTGCGAGCTGACTCTTCGCTGCTGACCCAGGAGCCCTCGATGACACGACATGTCATCTCGTCGCCAGGTCGATTTCTCCGTACGCACTTGCAACACGATGTGTTGCCGGCTGGGAGCGGGTGATGTTGGCGATCGGGAAGCTGTCGGCGGCGTCGGTGGACTACTACACCGAACAGCTGTCCCACTCGGTTGGCGAGGACGTCCCGGTGCTGCGCGGCGGCGGCGCTGATCGCAGGGTCGACTACTACGCGAGCCATCAGGCGCCGGCGCGGTGGATGGGTTCGGGGCTCGAGGCGGCCGGTGTCGACCCGGACTCGCCGGTGACCAAGGAGGCCTTCGCCCGGTTGATGGGTCACGAGACGCTTTCGGGTGAGTCGATGACTCGGGCTCACGCATCCCACGGCAAGGTGGCGGCGTTCGACCACACGCTTGTCCGCTCCCAAGTCGGTGTCGCTCCTCTACGCCTTCGGCGACAACGGGGTCAGGCAACAGGTCCGGGAGGCCCACCTCGAGGCGGTTGGTCAGGCGGTGGAGTACATGGAGGAACACTGCGCGCAAGCCAGGAAGGTGACCAGCCGGCGGGACGAAAACGGCAAGCGGCAGCAGACCACGCGGTACGTCGACTCCGATGGATGGGTGGCCGCGGCGTTCGACCACTACACCTCACGGGCCAACGACCCGCAGCTTCATACCCACGTGGTGGTGATCAACCGGGTCCACACCGAAGACGGCTGGAGAGCCCTGGAAGCCCGACGCAACTACCTGCACGCCAAGGCAGGCGGCACCATCTACGAGACGGTGCTTCGGGACGAGCTCACCCGACGGCTCGGGGTCTCCTGGGGACCGGTGGTGAACGGGATCGCCGACATCAGCGGCTTCTCCCCGGAGCTACTGGAACACTTCTCGACACGTCGGGCCGAGATCCTCGAAGCGGCGGAAGCGTATGCGGCTCGACATGGCGGTCGGATCCACGCCAGGATGCTGCAGAAGTTCACCCTGGAGACCCGCCAGCCCAAGCAGCATCCTCGAGGGGAGGCTCCGGTCACCCAGGAGATGCGTGACTACGGAGTGGGCTCGGATGTGGTGGCTCATTGGCAGCGACGTGCCGCGGAGGCGCCGGAAGACCCGACTCAGGTCGTCCGGGCGGTCGTCGGCGAGGGCCGACACCGTTTCCGTCCCAGCCCGGGAAGCTTGACCGACTCGGCGGAATGGACCGTGGTCGAAGTCACGGACTCCCAGCCGGTGTTCACCAAGCGCGACCTCCTGCCGTACGTCGCCGAATCGTTCCCCGAAGGCACCACATCCGCCGACCTCGCCTCCGCCGTCGACCGGGTCCTCGAAGCGGCGGTGGCGCGTGGGGAGGCCATCCCACTCGCCGGACCACACGCCGGGCGGACGATGGTGGCTGTCGGATGACGCATCTGTTCACGACGCGGACACAGTTGGATCGGGAACAAGCGGTCCTCTCCGCCGTACACCAGCCGAGCCCCGTCCGAATCGACGCCGATGTGCTGGATCGGGCAGCCAAGCTCCGGGAGCTGACCAGGCAACAGGAGTCGGCAATCCGACGTCTCGCAGACCTGGACGGGCGAGTCGTGGCGGTGGCCGGTCCGGGCGGCTCGGGAAAGACCTATGCGATCGGCGCCTACGCCGACGCCGCCCAAGCCGCCGGCCATCACGTCATCGGAGTAGCAACCACCGCCAGCGCAGCACAGAGACTCTCCCAAGACCTCGGTGAGCATTGGACCGGCACCATCGCCATGCTCACCCACCATCTCGACCAGCGAGACGAGACCCTGCCCACGGGAACGGTGATCGTCTGTGACGAGGCCTCCATGGTGTCCACCAAAGACCTGGCACGTCTCGTCGAGTTGGTCGGCGCCGCTGATGGCAAGCTGATCCTCCTCGGCGACCCGCACCAGCTGCCCTCGATCGACTCCGGTGGCCTGTTCCACCGGATCGTCGCCGACGGCCACGGAGTCGTCACCGACCTCGCAGGAGTGAACCAACGACAGGTGCACGACCTCGACCGGGAGGCGCTGCACCAGCTCCGAGCCGGAAACACCGAACGAGCCCTGTTCGACTACACCGAAGCCGGCCGCGTCCACGTCGGCCACGACCGTACGCACACGATGAGCGACCTGGTCGACGTCTGGTGGGCCGACACCAGAGCGCACGGTATCGACAGCGTTCGGATGTTGTCTGGCCGCCGCACCGACGTCGACATGCTCAACCAGCTCGCCCGGACGCGGATGGAATCCGAAGGCCTCCTCGCCGGACCAGCCTTCGAGACCCGGACGGGAATGCGATTCCAGGCCGGGGACCGGATCGTGGTGCGGACCAACTGGTACGCCCACGCCGACCTCCGCAACGGACAAACGGGAACCATCACCCACGTCGACCCCGATTCCGGTCAGCTCACTTTCAGGCGTGACCACGACCGGGTTGAAGTGGTCCTGCCGAGACGGTATGTCGATCAGAGTGTCGACTACGGATACGCCCAGACGATCCACACCGCCCAGGGCCACACCTACGACCGGGTCCATCTCTACGTCGACCAGGCGATGACCGCCGAGCATGGCTACACGGGCCTATCCCGAGCGACTGGTGAAACCCACATCTGGATGGCCGACCCGCCAGGACCCACCGGCGATTGCGGCCACCTTCACTGTCGACCGGCAGTCGAGAACCGTATCGACAGCCTCGTCCGCCAGCTCTCGAACAGCGGCGTCCGACCCGCCGCCACCGAATCCCCATCAGCCACAGAGACGATGACCGACCGCCAGCTGATCGATCGACGCGAAGAACTCTTCCAACTGTTCAAGGACGGCCCCCTCAGCGAGCCGACCATCGACTTCGCGGCCGTCGACCAGCCGATGATGGAGGCCGAGGCCATGGCGCGACGAGGTCACTGGATCGACGAGCACCCCATCTGGTCGACGAATACAGCGACGTCCTCCAGGAGATCGACAGGCGAGTCGCCGCCCGAACGGTGCTCTGGCAGATCAACCCGCCGGAAGATCTCCTCGCCGAGATCGGATCCCGATCCGAATCTCCCAATCCGCAAGCGTGGGATGCCGCCGTGGCCGTCTACGCCAGGACCCGACTAGAGGTAGGGCCCGAGGTCGACCTCCTCGACCCTGCAGTACGACAGGCCGCGCAATGGCGCGACATCGTCCTCCAGCCCATCGAAACGCCAGCCCCGACCCTGAGGCTCACCGGATGAGTCCTGCGACGTCGCAAGTTATCTTGCAGTGGTCCAGACAAGGTAACTTGTGACACAGCCACGAATCGTCGACAGTGCGAGAAAGCACGGTGTCAGCGATGAGACCATCCTCCACGCCTTCAACAACCCGATACTCGTCGAGGACCTCGACGAGCGAATGACGATGTTCATCGGACCCGACCGCGCCGGCAACCTTTACGAGATCGGCGTCGTCAGCACCGACGGGGCCGATCGTGGTCCATGCGATGAAAGCCCGCCCGAAGTACCTGAGGTGACCATGCCACGAACTGTTGACGAGATCATCAACCAGGCCGAGGAGCTTGCTGCTCGTTTCGAAGACCACGAGCCCGACACCGACGAGGTCAGGGACGCGAGCGCCTTTCGAGAGCTCGCCAGGCGTTCCTCGCCAGAGCCGAGGCCGAACAAGCTGTCACGAGCGGTCAAGAACGCGCGTGACGGACACTCCTGGGCGTCCATCGGAGCCATGGTCGGCACATCCGGCGAGGCCGCTCGCAGAGATATGGTCGTGCGACCCGCCGGCCTCGGACCTGATGCTCGTTTCCGATCATGACTAGGAGGCGCTCGGTCTGGCGACAGGCGTGGCGAACATTGTTGGGCACCGGACGACGGCATACTCTGTCGCCGTTGTCGTCGCGCTTCTAGGTCTCGGGGGAACGACGGTGGCTCGCAAAATACTCCGGCCATCGCTGACGTGGACTGAAGCCTTCTCGGAGGACGGCCTTCCAGTGGTCTTGCGGCCGGGCTGTGGGCCATCGCTTTCATCGCATACGGCTCGTGGTTGTGCCTTATCGCCAACGGAATGCTGCGTGGAACGAACTCGAGCAGGCCCGATCGGACGAGTGGAGCATCGAGATCAAGTCCTTCGCCCGTCGAAGGCTCGCCCGAGAGACCATGGATGGGGTAGCGGAACTCGTGTCTACATCATGAAACTCCAGATCCGAAACCGGTCCGCCGGCGGTGAGTTCATGGCTTCAGGAGAGTGGTCCGGTCTTCGAAACTTGCGGACCTGGAGCATGGGGTGGGAAGGGAGGGAGGGACTTGAGGCATTCATCCCTCGCGACGAAGTGGCGGTGCTCAATACCAGTACGGTGGTCCACCGAGACAAGTGGTACGGCTACGGGCTCATATCGAATCGCGTTCGGGGGCCCTACTTGGAGATCGGTTACGGCCTGCGGCTCCGGCTTCGGATCACGCGCCGGGGCTTGGAGGGAACATCGGAAAGGGTGTTTCTCGTTTCTGCACCGCAGTCCGATGCCGATCGCCCGTCTCTCCGGTTATCACTGGTTGAGGCTTCAGGCCTCCTTCGTCCCACCTACCCACCTAATCCACCGTTCCTACAGGAGGTTTTCAGGACCAAGAGTGAGCGTTTCGTACGTTTGCCCTTCGGGCGGGACGTCATTGTCTGCCACGACGATCTGGAGCTTGTCGCCTGATTCGTGAGAGATTTCGGACAAAACCGAATACATGCCAAGCACCCGATCGCGGTCCTCACCTTCATGCCCCAGGTTGCTGGTCAACCCGTCTATTAAAAGCAAGTTGGGAAGTGGTAGCTCCAGCTCAATAGCCGTAGTTGATGTGCCAGCGCATACGCGACGTTCACGAGAACCTTGAGGCCCTGGGAGCTCAGTTCGTCGAAACGCCTACCGCCCACAATTGGGAGGAGGCTCTGGCGATCAATTCTTCCACCGTGCTAAGTTGGAAACTCCGGAGCGTTGAAACGTCTGAGTAGCTCATCGAAGCGTGCTTCCAAGGATTCGAATCGGCCGAGCACTTGTGACGTGAGAGACCGAGCTTCGGCCAATTGCTCTTCGAGTTCCGAGATTCCACCGAGTGCACCCGCCCGTTTCTGCGTTCTCGGCGCGATCAACAGCTGAAGATAATCCCGCAGGCGTTTCTCCTCTTCGATGAGCCTAGATTTCTCACCAGCGAGGTTGGCAATGCGGCTGGCTGAGTCAGAAACGAACGCGTTGCTAGCCGTGTCGAGCTCTGTTGCAGCCTCGGCGTGTTCTCTTCTTAGCCTTTCAAGCTCTCGCTCTCTTTCGCGGATTGTCTCATTGCTGCGGTTAATGAGTTGGACAGTCTCAGCAATCTGATCGGAGATGAGACCCTGCTCGTTGATGAGAGTCTCCCGATGGATCGGCTCGTCAGATACCTGAAGGCAAAGCCGACAATGTTCTTCGTCCCCTCGATCACGGATCGGTAGCCACACCGGGGGCAGACGGTGAACTCGAAGTCGACGAGTGTCGTCTCGGCCACGATGGCTCGGGTGAGCCGAGCTGGCTGCGCTCGCAACTCGTCTGCGAGCTGTTCGAGGTCCGAGATTGCCGCTTGCTCACGAGTGAGTTGACCTGTAGGTCGGATATTCGAGAGTCCAAGCCAGAAACGCGCTGCCGGAGGCCCCCATACCTAGGCAAGGTCTCAGTTGCTTGGTCGACGAGGGAATCGGAGGAGGCAAGATTCTCCACCTGCACCTCCTGAAGGCGGGTCAGCTGAGCTTTCAGCTCGCTCCTGTTCTCCCAAGGAGTATCCGTAGGAGCTGGACCAGAGCCGCTTCATCAGCTGTGATTGCTCGCAGGCTTTGGGCGGCTTCGCGCAGTCGATCCTGAAGCGCTGCTGCCTGGACGTCGTACATTCCGTACACGATTTCGAGACGTAGCGGCGTTTGATGTTGCGGTAGAAATCGCGATGGCCGATGACCGAGTTGTCGATCTCGTCTTGGGTGAGAAAGCAGTAGTTCAGATAGTCGGCGATCGTGACTGGAGTCGGATCACTCTCGGGCTGTGTTGGAGCTCTCGGCACCTGCAGACTGGGCAACCCGAGCATCCTCAGCAACCAGGCACGGTAAGTCTCTTCAAGCCCGGGTGTCGACTGTCTCACAGGCAAGCGCCATCCCTCTCCTGCACCACCGATCTCAGCGACCTCAACCACTGCGGTGGGTGTGCTGACGAGGGGCCGTGAAACTGCGTATTGGCGCTTGCCGATCGTGAGCCGGCCGTTCACAGCCGGTAGAGCGTGGAGTTCTGGGATGAGATTATGGATCCGGGATCCCAAGAGAATCCGACATAGATTGAGAAGAGTCGTCTTTCCAGTCGCTATTGGACCATCGATCACATTGAGACCGGGCCTGAAGTCAACAGTCCGATCGCCTTCGACGAGAGATACCTGATCGACCCGGAGCCTCACAGCTCTTCACCCCATCTCGCGGAGCTGACCTCCGGGAAGTGTGCATAGACGAAGTCCTTCAGCGTCGATCCCTGAAGATCGAGGTGTCGTTTCACAAGCTTGCAGCGAGATTGGGTCGACTCCCAGGCGTCATGACTGGCGAGGGCTCGGAACTCGTCGACCTTGGTCTGTCCCGCGGTACCCAACTGGCGCGCTCCTGGTACCACGCTAACCATTCCTCGTCCGATCAGTCTCCCGAGGAGGGTGAAGTATGAAGGGATCCCAGGGTCCGTACCGATAACGGATCATTCGTGATTCAATCGGCCCCTCGTATCCTCGATGCCCTCGACCTGCCGGTTCTCTTGAGGTGCACGGATCTGCAGTGCTCTCCATAGATACGCTGGGTATCGGATGAAGAAGTCCAACTTGGCCAGCTTGGTGCGTCCCTCGATTCCCTTATCGCCGAAGGCTGATATCAGCAGAAGTAGGCGGCC
>CAWGJI010000020.1:0-8949 GCA_963822895.1 uncultured Acidobacteriota bacterium | reverse complement strand
AGGCGGCCGCATTTGCGCCACACGCCTCAGTAGTCATAGCCATAGACGCTGGTGGTCTGAGTGGTCACCTCGTCGACGCCGGCCTCGGGCCCGCCGATCAGGGCCCCGTCATTGCCGACAACGAACCAGACGCCGTTGAAACCCTGTCCGCCGGTGTCCCCCGGGCTCGTGTCCGGTCGGTAGGTGTACAGCGGTCGGCCATCGACGGTCAATTGCTCGGAACCGTCCGTCCGCATCGTCGAACCGAACAGAGTGGCATCGAGGTCGGAAGCGATCGGGGTGTCGGCTGACACGGCGGGCCAGAGGTCGGCGCAGGCGTCGTAGCAGGTGCTCTCGCCGTCGGTGTCATTGGTGAACGCATACAGCGTGAAGCCGTCGGGATTCGCCAATACCGTTCCCAGTCCGGTGTCGGAGCCGTGGATCCCCTCCGCTGCCTGGGGACCGGTTGTCGTGCCGACCACCCCGGTCGTCGTCGTGGCGTCGCCGCCGGACGCACCGCCACAAGCTGTGACGAGGAGTACCGCCATCGTCAGCAGAGTCATTGCCTGCCTTGTCTTCATGTCTTTCTCCTTGGCTTTTCCTCCAATACGTCTGTCGGGTCCCAACGGTTCACGCCTGGCACAATCAGCAATGTGGATCACGACGTTCTGCAACGGTTTCACGGTGGCGACGAATTGGCGGTCAAAGCGGTCTACGACCGCTACTCCGGTGCCGTCTATGCCCTGTGCCTGGCCATCCTCCGGGACCCGGGGCTCGCCGCCGATGCCACGCAACAGACGTTTCTGAAGGCATGGCGGGCCTCTTCGACCTACGAGCCGGATCGTCCCTTCGCCCCGTGGATCTATGCAATAGCCAGGCGAACCGCGATCGATCTCTACCGAAAAGAGCGGAAGTACGCGGTCTCCGAGGACGTTGACGTCGTCTTCCTCCCCGAAGCGCTCGAGACGATTTGGGAGGTATTCGAGGTGAGGTCGGCCGTCGACGAGCTCAGCGATGACGAGAGACAGGTGGTGAGAATGTCCCACTACGAGGGTTTGACTCATGTCGAGATCGCCGAGCGACTCGACATTCCCGTAGGCACGGTCAAGTCGCGCTCACACCGCGCTCATCGCCGTTTGGCCGAACTTCTCCGACATCTCGAGGAGGCATGATGGAACCGATCAGTGTCGAGGCACGTACAGGAGTCGAGACATGAGCCCTGAGGACGACAAGGCGACATATCTGGAGACCGGGATCGGCGATGTGCCCGATCGTGATCGGCTGGATCAGATTCGCCATGCGCTGACCGGGGCCGACACGTGGGCTGAAGCACCTCAGTCCGCTCTCGACGGCGTTCTGTCGGCCATACGGTCCGAATCGGCGACCAACCGATCCGACCAGGAGGACGTCCGAGCGGTGACGCGGTGGCCCGCTGCCGTGGCTGCCGTGGCTGTCGTTGCGGCGGTTATGGCTTTGGTGATCGCTTCGGCCACGACACTCACCAAGAACGATGAAGAGGTCATAGCCATGCAAGGGACCGCTCTCGTGCCGACCGCCGCCGGCACGGCGTCCCTTCGCCCCACCGACAGCGGCTGGTGGATTCGGCTCGATCTCGATGGCATCCCGTCTGCCGCACCGGGCACCTACTACGAGGGCTGGGTGTGGAGCGATGACGGTGAGGGCGTCAGCATCGGCACCTTTCACATGCGTGGCGGGCCCGGTTCGGTGACTCTGTGGTCCGGAGTCGATTTGGCGGAGTACCCCTCGATCTGGGTGACGATTCAAGATGAGGGCGGGGGACCTTCGCCGTCTGACCTGGTCGTCATGAAAGGGAGATGGGATCAGGCCGAGGGCTGATCGTCGGTGACCTTGATGACCACCTTGCCCACCTGAGCACCCGATTCCAGATAGGCGAGGGCCTCCGGAACGTCATCGAAGTCGAACACCCGACTGACCGGTGAGCTGGCGCCACCCGTGCTCACCCACGTGGTGGCTCGGGCGAACTGGGCGTGATTCGCCATGCTCGATCCGATCATCTCCAGCTGCCGAAAAAAGAGATGCGGCACCGTCAATTCGAGTTTCGGGCCACTCGTCGCCCCACAAATGGCAATGCGCCCGCCCTTCTTCGCCGCCCGCATCGACTGGCGCATGGTGGCCGCGCCAACGTTGTCGACCACCACGTCCGCACCTCCCAACGCGGTCATTTGGCTCCCAAAGTCACTCGCCGAGTCGAAGCCGGCCTCTGCACCCTCCGAGATCGCCCACTCGATCTTGTCCTCCGATCTCGAGGTGACGAAGACGCGGGCGCGCATGGCAAGCGCAAGCTCCATGGCAGCAGCGGACACGCCCCCTCCAACACCGACGATGAGCACGGTCTGTTCGGGCTTGACCGACGTGCGCTCCAGCATCCGGAGTGCGGTCGCCGTGGCGAGCCCGAACGAGCCCGCAACATCCCAGGACAACGCAGACGGTTTGCGAACCGCATTGATCACCGGAATCACGATCTTCTCGGTCAGCGTTCCCGGCGAGTGCTCTCCGAGGATCTGGAACCCATCGCAATAGACGATGTCGTCGTTCCGGCAGGCCGGGCAATCCCCACACGAGAGCGACGGGTCGATGATCACCTCGTCTCCACCTCGAACCCCGACACACCTTCACCCACAGCGTCGACCCAGCCCGCCCCGTCGGCCCCCGTTGTGTGGGGCAGGTGCTTTGGCGCCGGCAGACCTTGGGCCACCCACAGGTCGAGATGGTTGAGCGCGGACCGGGCGATCTTGATCCTGACCTGGCCGGGCCCTGGCACCGGCTCGTCGATCTCATTCAACGAGAACGATCCGATTCCCTGGGTGTCCATCAGCTGCCAGGCCTTCATGACGGCGAGGGTAGCCTCGGGCGTGCTCGTGTCTGAGGAGGGAAATGCCCGTTGACTTGCCGGACGACCGTGAGATCCACACGACGTCGATCAGGGTCCGCTTCTACGAGCTCGACCCATATGACCATGTCAACCACACGAACTACTTCGCATACTTCGAGACCGCCCGGATCGACTATCTCGAGGACATGGGCTGGGGTCTCCACCGTCTCAAGGGCGAAGGCTGGCAGTTCGTCGTGGTCGAGATTCACGCCCGGTTCCTGGCATCGGCGCGATTCGGTGAAGAGCTGACCATTCACACTTGGATCGAAGAGGTCACCCGCGTCAAGTCGACCTGGAAGCAGCTGATGCTCCGTGACGAGCAGAAGCTGGCGGAGTTGACCGTCTCTGCTGCCTTCACCGACTTGGAGGGCAAACCGAGGAGGATCCCGGAGGCCTTTGTCTCCTACCTGGACCGACTTCGAGACTGACGCCTCGGCGAGGCGTGCGGCGATGGAGAATCGTGAGAACACCCTGACCGTCGCTTCATGGCCTTCTAACAAGTGGTGCCGAGACTGATTTCAGCTGCCAAAGGTAAGGAGTGACAGCAAATGAAGAGCAAGATCATGGCCGCGGCCGTAGCCGGGGGTCTTCTCGTGGCCGCCGGATTCGTGACCTCCCTGGTCTCGGCGCCTTCGGTCGCATCTGCGCAGGAAGATGACCCCGCCGATGCGTCGGCCAAGGGTGTCGTCCACCGTGGGGTTGATTTCCTGTCGGAGGTTCTCTCGGACCTCGTGGGTAACGGCACGATCAACCAGGATCAAGCCGACGCCATCACATCTGCGGTCCAGACCAAGATCGAGGATGGGAAGGCCCAGAGGGAAGCCAACCGGGAGCTGATCCAGGGATTCCTGGAAGACGGTGTGATCACCTCGGATGAGCTGGCGCAGTTGCCCGATGACCATCCCTTCAACGATCCCAATGGCCCCTTCGCCGAGGCAGCCGCGGACGGCCAGTTGACGGCAGCCGAGATCCGGGAAGCAATGCCACATCCACGTCGGAACGCCTTCAGGCGCGGCGCCCGGTTCGGAGCGCTGCTCGACGACGGTGGGATCGATGCCACCGAATATGCCGGACTCCCCGCCGACAGTCCCCTGAAGCAGATCGATGTGTCGCCGTACCTCGACGATGACGGCGTCATCACGATCGACGAGCTTCGTCAGATTCGAAATGACTGGAGGGCGCTCCAATCGAGCGACTCTTCAGGAGCCTGAGCCAACTTCCTCCTCCCTAGCGAGCCCAGGTAGGGAAGGGCCCCTCTCACCAGAGGGGCCTTTCTCATTTGAGGAATCCTGCGACCCACTCGTCCTTGGGGTTGGCGACGATCTCGTCCCGAGTGCCGACCTGGACGATCTTTCCATGGTTCATCAGGGCGAGACGATCGGATAGAGCGGTTGCCTCCTCGTGGTCATGGGTGACCACGATTGCGGTGACACCACGACTCTCCAGGATCTCCCGGGTCTCCACCAGGAGTTGCTCACGCAGTGCTCGGTCGAGGGCACCGAGGGGCTCGTCGAGCATCACCATTCGTGGCTCGGGTGCGAGTGTGCGGGCCAATGCCACTCGTTGCTGCTCCCCACCGGAGAGATCCACGATCGCCCGGTCTCCGAATCCACCCAGACCCACGGATGCCAGCGATGCGTCGACCCTGGCCGTGATCTCACCCGTGGACATCCCTTTCATCCGTAGTCCATAGGCGACGTTGCCGGCGACCGTGAGATGGGGAAAGAGGGCGTATCCCTGGAACATGAGCCCGAAGCCGCGGAGATGGGTCGGAACGCCGGCCAAATCCTCTCCGTCCCAAGCGATCGAGCCTTTCGTCACTGCCACGAGACCGGCGATGGCGCGCAGCAATGTGGATTTGCCTGCTCCGGAGGGGCCGAGCACACCGACCGTCTCCCTATCTCCGATCGCCAGGCTCACCTCGTCGAGGATCGTGCTCCCACCCAGGATCACGGTCAGATCGTCGACCGTGAGCATCAGAAGGCTCCGATCTCGCCGAGCCGGGCCCGGTCGATCCAGAGCACGATCAGAGCCGTTACCAAAGCGAGCAGGACGGCCATCGCCATCGCCATGGCGAATGAGCCCGAGCCCGGGCGCGAAAGGAGTCTGAAGATCATCACCGGCATGGTTGCCGTGCTGGGACGGGCGACGAAGGACGTGGCCCCAAACTCGCCGAGTGAGACGACTGCGGCGAATCCGGCCCCAACCAGGATGGCACGGCTGACCAGCGGGAAGTCGATGGTCCACCAGAGACGGCCCGGCGAGGCGCCGAGGGCAGCCGCCGCCTCCCTCGTGTCGCTGGGGATCGACCTCAAAGTTGGGACAGTCGATCGGACCACGAAGGGGATGGCCACCAAGGCATGTGCGATAGGGACCAGCCAAAAGGACGCCCGCAAGTCGATTGGCCAGTCGAGGGCCACGATGAATCCGAAGCCGATGGTGACGGCGGACGTCCCCAGCGGAAGCATCAATGTGAGATCGAACCACCTGGAAAGCGTCCCGCTTCGCCGCGTGATGACTGCGGAGGCCATCACACCGACCAACGTGGCGAGTATCACCGCGATCGCGGCGTACACCAGGCTGTTTCCGACCGACTCGATCGGCACGCCTACCACTGGGTCCTTCTCCGCCAACGACGTGTAAGAGCCAGGCTGTATCGATCGCGCCACCAGGCCGATGATCGGGACTGCCAACAGCCCGATCGTGCCGACGACGCTGGCTCCGATCAGGAAGCGCTCCGACCCCGTCGGACGGGGCCGCGCAGCCTCGGAGCGCAGGGTCCAGGTGGCGGCATGGCGCTCCTGATAGCGGGAATACAGATACAGGGCGGCGGTGACGCCGACCAGTTGGACGACAGCCAGAGCGGCAGCCAGGGGAAGATCGAAGAGTGTGACCGCCTGTCGATATATCTCGACCTCGAGGGTGGCGTAGTCGAAGCCGCCGAGAATCAGGATGACGCCGAAGGATGTGAAGGTGAAGAGGAAGACAATGGAGGCGGCGGCCGCTATCGCCGGTCTGAGGAGCGGAAGGGTCACCGTTCGAAACACCCGCCACTGGCTCGCCCCGAGAACCTGGCCGGCCTCGTTGAGCCGAGGATCGAGACGGGCCCAGAGCGAGCCGACGGTGCGCACCACCACCGCGATGTTGAAGAAGACATGTGCCGCCAGAATCGCCCAAATGGAGTCCCGCCATCCCAGTGCGACGAATGCGGTCCCCACCACCACCGTGGGGAGGACGAAGGGGATGACCACCAAGGCGGTGGCCACCTTTCTCCCGGGAAACTCGAACTTGGACACCGCCCAGGTCATGGGTGCCGCAAGGAGGAGGGTGAGACCGGTCGAAGCGACCGCCTGCCACAAGGTGAACCAGCCAACTCTGAGCAACCGCGCTTCGACTCCGCTGGCACCGATATTCAGCTCGCCCAGCCCGAGCGACAAGATTCGGGCCACCGGATAGAGAAAGAAGTAGCCGACGAATATCGCCGGGATGGCGATCACGATCGCCCATCCCCAGCGAAACCGTCGCATCACCCCTCCATGATGGTCGACCATTCGGCGATCCAGCGGTCTCGATTGTCGGCGATCGTCTGGGCATCGAATCTGGCCGGCGATTGCGGCAACGTCGTGTACCGCGTGAACTCTTCAGGCAGGTCGGCGTTCGCGTTTGCCGGGAAAACGAACCACGTGAGGGGAATCGTCTCCTGGAAGTCGACAGAGAGCAGGTAGTCGATCAGCACACCGGCCGCATCGGGGTAGTCCGATCCGGCCATCACGCCGGCATACTCGACCTGCCGATAGCAGCCCGCCTCGATGACGCCGGTTGGCGCCTCGGTGAGGGGCTCGGTCGCATAGATCACTTCGGCCGGTGGCGACGATGCGTATGACACCACCATGGGAGTCGCACCTCCATAGGGCGTGAAGTTGGCGTAATAGGCCGTATCCCAGTCGGGGACCGTGGCGACTCCACCCGCCTTCATGTCACGCCAGAAGTCCTGCCATCCATCCTCTCCGTAGAAGTCGATGGTGGCGAGGAGGAATGCCAGACCCGGGGAGGAGGTGGCAGGGCTCTCGACCGTCGTCAGCCCGGCGTACTGCCCCGTGCGGAGGTCGTCGAGTGTGCTCGGCACCGCCATTTCGTGATCGGCGAACCACTGCTTGTCGTAATTGAGGCAGACATCACCGAAGTCGATGGGTGTCACGAGCTCAGACGTGGGAGCCAGCGAAGACTCCACCTCGTCGACATGAGTGCTTCGATAGGCCGTGAAGACATCGGCGTCGATCGCCCGGGAGAGGAAAGTGTCGTCGACACCGAACATGACGTCGGCGATCGGGTTCCCGGCCGTCAGGGCGGCCTGATTGACCATTGCTCCGGCGTCGCCTCCCGAGATGACCTCTACGTCGATGCCGGTCTCGTCGGTGAATGCGGCAAAGGTCTCATCGGTGACCCCGGCGGCAAACGAGTCGTGAGCGAGCAGTTTCAGTGTCGTCGGTCTTTGTGCCCCGGTGCCCCCACAGGCGGCGAGCGTGATCGCGGCCGCTGTGGCCAGGATGGCGATCCTGCGCATTACTCATCAGCTCCTTGGTTGCCGGGAGCGATGAGACGAGTTTTCCTACGCCGGCATTATCCGGTTCAGGTTCGTCGGTCGGGATCTTGCAGATCCCCTCTCAGCCCGGTCTCACCGAGCTCCCGTTACTCAAATCGTACCAGGTTCGCTTTGCAGCCTCCGAGACAGCGTCTGTTGAGCGACGCACGAACCTCACCACGCGGCGCGAGGGTCAAGAAGAGCTCGCCCTGGAGCGGCAGCCCCGGTCGACCGGCGTCTGATTGACCGACGCACGAACCTGATCACGCGGCGGTAGCCCCGGCCGACCGGCGTCTGTTTGGCCGAGACTGTGACCATGCGACCGGGGTAGACCCGTCGAGCTCTGAGGGTGGGTCTCGGCCAAAGTCGGCCGGCAATAGAGCAGAAGCGTCTGTTTGACCGAGGTAGGACTCTGATCACCGAAGAGTGAGGGAAGTCCCCCGTACACGACGGCGGTGAGGTCTCGGAGCCAGACGGTCAAAGTCCGCCAGCAATCAATCCGCCAGCAATGAGTCAGTCGACCGGCGTCTGTTTGGACGCCGCACGAACCTGATCGCACGGCGGTAGCCCCGGTCGACCGGCGTCTGTTTGGCCGAGACTGTGACCAGCACGACCGGCGTAGACCCGTCGAGCTGAGGGTGGGTCTCGGCCAAAGTCGGCCGGCAATCAAGCTGCGGACCGGCGTCTGTTTGGCCGAGGCATGGATCCTTGACCCGGCGAAGTCTTGACGTAGTCGCCTGACTGACCGGCCGCTCCCATGGGTGGTTTCGGCCAAAGTCGGCCGACAATAGATCAGCGGGTGATCGCCAAGAAGAGCTCGCCCTGGAGCGGCAGCCCCGGCCGACCGGCGTCTGTTTGACCGAGGCATGGATCCTGGACCCGGCGAAGTCTCGACGTAGTCGCCTGACTGACCGGCCGCTCCCATGGGTGGAGCCACGCGTCCAAAGTCGGCCGCAATAGATCAGCGGGTTCGCCAAGAAAAGCTCGCCCTGGAGCGGCAGCCCTGGCGGACCGGCGTCTGTTTGACCGAGGTAGATATGTGACTCGGGAGGACTCGGGGAAGCCCCCGGTTCGCGATCAGGTCGTCATCCGGGAGCCAGACGGTCAAAGTCCGCCAGCAAATTACAGAGGCGTGAAGGCTAGGACGGTGTTGTGGCCGCCGAATCCGAATGAGTTGCTCAGTGCTGGTGCCGGCTCCCACGGGCGTGTCTCCCGCACGATGTCGGTCAGAGGGATTTCGGGATCCTGGTTGGTCAAGCCGATGTTTGGCGGTAGCTCACCACGTCGCATCGCCTCGATGGTCACGGCCGCCTCGATCGAGCCGGAAGCTCCCAGACCGTGACCCGTCGTCCCCTTGATGGACGACACGGCCGGCTGATGTCCCCGAAGATCCTGTAGATCACACCGCCCTCGGTCCGGTCGTTGAGGTCGGTGCCGGTCCCGTGGGCGTTCACGTAGCCGATCTCGCCCGGGC
>CAWGJI010000019.1:0-461459 GCA_963822895.1 uncultured Acidobacteriota bacterium | reverse complement strand
ATCAAGGGCACGGCCAAGGGCATCGTTCAGGGTGCCGGCGAAGTCGGTGTCGACGTCGCACAGGCGACCAGCGGTGCATTGACGGGCGCCTTCGATGGCGCCAAGAAGGTTGGCCTCAGCGCCGAGGACGCACTTAGTGCCGCCGCCTCGGGAGCCATGGAGGCCGCCGAGGGGATCGGCGAGTCCGCCGTACACGCGGTGCGAGATGTCGCCGCCAGTGGCGTTGGTGGTGTCAAGGCAGTCATCAAAGGCGAGCAGGACACGTAATCGCGATCTGAATGCCGGCAGGGCCTGCTGATAGATTGCGGGCCCTGCCCGATTGCTGCGACCCCGCGCCCTATCGCCGCTTCTTCGACACGAAGCAAGCGGAGCGCGACCTGCGCGCATATCGCCGTAGAGGCCTGGATCCGATGGCGGCCAGCCTTGTCGAGCATCTCGATACCGACGACCTGGCCGGACTGACAGTCCTCGAAGTCGGGGGTGGCATCGGTGCCATTCAGATCGAGCTTCTGAGACGGGGCGCTGCGTCGGCGACCAACGTCGAGCTCTCCTCCGAATATGAGCAAGTCGCAGAGAAACTGGCTGAGGAGGAGGGTCTTTCGAATCGGATAACCAGGAACATTGGCGACTTCGTGGAAGAAGATGTGGGTTACGAGCGGGCGGACATCGTGGTGATGAACCGCGTGGTGTGTTGCTATCCATGGATGGAGCGTCTGGTCGGCGCCGCGTCGACGAAGGCTGGGAAGTATCTCGCCCTGGCGTTTCCTCGGGACAAGTGGTGGGTCAAGACAGGGGTGGCCATTGGGAACGCCCTGAGGGGATTCAGCGACGGGTATGTCAAAGGCTTCGTCCACCCCGTGTCGGGCATCGAGGCCACCGCCACCGAGTCGGGTCTGACACCAACCTTCATCGACCACGATTTGATCTGGCAGGCGATGGTGTTGGCGAGGTAGGAGCCCCGCCCATCCTGGCTGGTTTCAGGTCCGGCACGCCGTGGTAGGCCGAAGACATGGCCTTCTTGAAAGGGCCCGGGTTCATCATCACCTGGGCCATCTCGATCGTGATCGGGTTGGCTGTCCTGATCACTGACCTGATGACCCGCAACCGCCAGATCGCTCCGATCATGAAGCTGGTCTGGGTGCTGACGGTCAGCTACTCGGGTCTGATGGGTCTCGGCATCTATTTCTGGTCGGGTCGCCGCCAGATCGCGAGGGACACCTTGTGGAGACGGGGCGCCCGATCCGTGTCCCATTGCTTCGCCGGCTGCGGCGCCGGAGAGATCGTCGGGGTCGTGATCTCGGTCGGTCTCCTCTCCCTGGGACAGGTGTGGCTTTCCGTGGTCACCTTCGTGCTCGCATACGTCCTCGGAATAGCCTTCAATGCCGGGCCGCTACTGAGCGACGGGGAGGACCTGTCGACTGCTCTAAAGGACTCTGTCATCACCGAGTCCGCCAGCATTCTCATGATGGAGACAGTTGCGATAGGGGTAGATCAGCTCATCGCTGGGAGTGTCAACACCCTCACCAAGCCCTTGTTCTGGTCATCGCTGTTCATCTCGCTGAGTGCAGGCTTGCTCTTCGCCTACCCGGTCAACGTGTGGCTGGTCAAAGCCGGCATCAAGAAAGGAATGGCAAACCCTACGTTTGCCTAGCCTGTTTCCATGAGTGAGTCGACTCTCGAGTCGATGATCGTGGCCACGAAGACCGCTTACGTGGTTGTGCTTCTCGCCACCGGGCTGATCTTGGCCCTCGCGGTCGTGGCACTGACGCGTCGAACGGTCTTCGCTGCCAGAGCCAGCCGGGTCCTGCTGTCGCTGCTCTCGGTTGGCGGGTTCCTCGTGGTCGCCACGGTGTCCTTCGAGAAGATCGAGTCGACCACACCGGCCTACCGCCGCTACATCTCGAACTGGATGGGGCCGGAGTGGTGGGACCTCTTGCTCTCCTTGGGCTCGATCGCCGTGGCTCTAGGAGCAGGTCTGCTCGTGGTGAAGCTCTTGGAAGGCAAACCACCGCGAGGTTGGGGAGGGACCTCGGCTCGAATACGTGACTGGGGTCTGCTGACGCTGCTCACGACCTCGGTCGCTCTCTTCTCCCTCCCCGACCCGAGCGGCCCGCGCTTGATGTTGTTCGACGACACCATCCGCTTCAGTCTCTGGGGTCTGTGGGGCTTGGCGATCGCAGTGCCAGTGGCCGGCCTGTTGGTTCGCCGTCTGAGAACACCACCGCCGATGATCCTGTCGAGGGAGACCGGTCGGTTCGGTCGGTACAGCCGTCGTATTCTCGCCGTCTATTACTGGGTCGTGGCTCTCGGCGTCCCCACTGCGGTCGTGGCCGGCGTCGCCGCAAACAACGGTCTTATGGACTAGTCGGGCCTTCGGTTCGCGCGGTAGACCCGCACGTCGACCCTTTCCATGGTGACCAGACCGTCACCGATCATCGAGTCGAGCAACGGGAGGATGGACTCGATCTTCTCGTATGTGTCCACGCACTCGATCACCATCGGCAAGTCCTCGGAGAGCCGGAGGATGTGGGCGGTGTGAAGACGGCTCGACTTGCCGAAGCCCTCGATACCACGCAACACGGTGGCACCGGCCAGATTCTCACGACGAAGGGTCTCGACGATCGCCTCATAGAGGGGACGACCCTCGTGGGTATCGGACTCCCCGACGAAGATCCGGAGCAAACGATTGTCGGTTTGGTTTTCCATTTTCAGACTCCGTTCAGTTGAACAGGCTATAGCCGATGCCGGCCAGCGCGATGCCGCCCAGGAGTGTGAGCATCAGGTTCATCCATGCGCGGACCGAGCCCGATCCGATCCCGAGCCAGACGGTTTCCATCATCCACGTCGAGAAGGTGGTGAAGCCACTGAGGAAGCCGGCGAGCGCAAGCACGACAGTCGAATCGAGCCGGCCGACACCCATCATGGCACCGAGGGCCAGCGCCCCGGTGAGATTCACCGTCATCGTCCCCACCGGGAATCCAGATCTGGTCCACCGCTGAGCCAGTCCTGAGACTCCATAACGGGCGATGGCGCCGAGCGCCCCGCTCACGGCAGTCACCAGGAAGCTCATCGCCACACCTCACCGAGCCGACCACCGAGAAGCGCGGCCGTCAATCCGGCGAGCAGGGATGCCATCACGTAGGCCGTGGCCATGAGGGTGTATCCGTCGGCGACGAGGCGGACCGTTTCGACACTGAAAGCCGAGAAGGTGGTGAACGAGCCGAGGAGGCCGATGGCCCAGAACTGGAGGGACCACGATGCAGTCGCCGCTCTGGCCCTTCTTGCCGAGTAGGCACCCAGGAACAATGAGCCGGCGACATTTACGATCAGAAGGGCGAGGGGAAATGACCCGGAATGCAGCGGCACTGCGACGGTGACGCCGTAGCGAATCGCCGATCCCAGCAGCCCTCCGCACGCCACCGCGATCACAGCTCGGGCTCCTGGGCCGAGACGAGCCCTATGCCGCGTTGTCGAATCCGGCTCCATACACCATCCCGATAAATGACACAGGAGCCATCAGCCGTTGGGCGGTTCTCGGCGAGCCCCATCGCCGTGGGACGGGATGCTAAACCAATACGACGAGCGGCCAAGACGCCCGGTCGGCACAAATCAGGTTCCAGTTAGCATCTGCGACCGGATATTCACGGACGGTCCTTGGCGGGCATTGGGGGCTTCATCACAAACGCGGTGATCACAACCGAGGCACTCACCAAGTTCTATGGCAAGCGCCGCGGGCTCGACGGCCTCGACATGGAAGTTCGCTCCGGTGAGGTCTACGGGTTCCTGGGACCAAACGGTGCCGGGAAGACAACGACGATCCGACTGCTTCTGGACGTCCTCCGACCGACCTCGGGCCAGGCTCGTGTCCTGGACCTCGATCCCCGCGCGGATGGGGTTCGATTGAGACGACGGGTCGGCTACCTACCTGGTGACTTCATCGTCGATGGCCGCCAGGACTCCCGTCATCTCCTCGACCATCTCGCCGCGTTGAGGGGCGGAGTCGATCGGCATCGCATCGACGAGCTCATCGATCGATTCGAACTCGACGCGGACATCCTCATCAGGTCACTGTCCAAGGGAAATCGGCAAAAGGTCGGGCTCATCCAGGCGTTCATGCACCAACCAGAGCTACTGATCCTCGACGAGCCGACCAGCGGGCTCGACCCTCTGATGCAGCGGGAGGTCCACACGCTCATCGGTGAGGCGGCCGAGCAGGGTCAGACGGTCTTCATGTCGTCACACGTGCTCAGCGAGGTCCAGGCGATCGCAGATCGGGTGGGCATCATCCGGGATGGGCGTCTGGCAGCCGTCGAGGACGTCGAGACGCTCCGCGCCAGGGCGATACGCCACGTCACGATCAGTTTCAATGGGCACGTCCCGCCCGGCTCCTTCGACTCGGTTCAGGGAATCGAGGACGTAGCCCTCGAGAACTCGACTTTGCGCTGCACTCTCACGGGGTGGGCCGACGAGCTCATCAAGGCGGCCTCCCGTTTCGAGGTGGTTTCCATCCAATCCGAGGAGCCCGACCTGGAGCAGATGTTCTTCACGTTCTACGAGGGAGGCGGCGGCGCACATGTCGCCTGAGATCCTCACCAAGAGCCTTTGGGATCAGCGCCGCGCATTCCTGGGCTGGGGGATCGGGCTCGGTGCCGCCGCCGCCGTGTACACGGGCTTCTTCGCCGTGGTCGAGCCCGACACCTTCGCGGGAATGCTCGACACCTTCCCGCCTGACCTGCTGCAGGCTTTTGGTTGGACGGATATCTCCAGCCCTTCCGGATATCTCGGGGCAACCGTGTATGGGCTGGTCGTGCCCATCCTGACGATCGTCTTCGCGATTGCGGTCGGAACCCGCTACCTCGCCGGTGACGAGGAGGCGGGAACCCTGGAGCTGACGATCACCCAGCCCGTGAGCCGCACCTCGGTCTTCCTGCAGAGGGCAGCCGCTATGGCCGTCGCAGGATTTGGCGCCGCCGCCGTCGTCTTGGTGGTGGTCCTGGCTCTGCGTGCCCCCGTCGGTCTGGAGATCCAAATTGGCAACATCGCCGCGTCGAGTCTCCAGCTGGCGCTTCTAGCGGTGGTCTTCGGGTCTCTCGCCCTCATGGTGGGGGCGGTGCGTGGCCGACGCGGAGTCGTGCTCGGCGTGAGCGCCGCCGTCGCCGTGTTCGCCTACTTCGCCGACACCGTGATACCTCAGGTCGAGGGGCTCGCCTGGCTGGAGAACCTCTCGTTCTTCAACTATTACGACGGGGCTGCGGTGCTCAAGGATGGGCTCGACCCTGCCAAGACGTTGGTGTTGATCGCCAGCGCCCTGATCCTCGTTGGCATTGGCGCGATTGCGTTCAACAGGCGAGACATCGGCACCTGACAGTTGGTCAGGACACCGATGCCTTCAGCTGCTCTGCGATCCCGGTGGCCCAGGTCCGAACCTCCTCCCAGTCCCTGAAGTCGCCCTCCGGGGCCCGGAACGCGGTAGCAATGGCCCGTTCTCCGAAGCCGAGCTGTCGCTTGTCCAGCTTCCCGGCAAAGACGACGTGGCCCCCCGCTGCCGTCAGCTCTCGAATATGGCCCACATCGACCGGGTCCTCATCGGGCTTCGGCGGGTCTCCCACCGGGCCACTCGAGAAGATCCAGGTAGGTCGACGACTGAGGTCACTCTCGAACTCCTCCGCCAGCTCGATGGCGGAATGCATCCAGTGACCGGCATAGACGGCACTTCCGAGGACCACGGCGTCGAATCCGTCCACCGCCGCCACGTCCTCCGGCGCCAGCTCCCGCACTTCCAGGCCCTCGCTGACGAGCACATCGCCGATGGCCCGCCCGATCTCTGCCGTCGCACCGTGCTTGCTCGCTGTGGCGACCAAAACCCTCATGCTGGCCTCCTTTCTGCCATGACCGCATATCTATGACGTGGGCGGCGGGTCTACCAGGGCCAAATGGCCCGAAACCGGTTCAAGCCGGTATCGGGGCTACCCTGCCGGTGATGCCGTCAGCACCCGGGAGCCCCCTCCGTATCGGCATCATGTGTAACGGGCTCAGCTTCCCCGCATGGCAGGCCAAGGCCATCCAGCATCTCCTCGACCTCGCCCCCAGGGTCGAGATCGCCCTGCTCATGGTGCCTTCGGGCGAGCGTCGGAGGGCAGGCCGGCTAAGGGCGTTGTTACGGGATCCGCGTCATCTGCTGTGGAATCTCTACAACAAGGGCTACATCGAGCGACGTTCTCGGGCCTCGCGGGGTGTCGATCTCAGTGTCAGTCTCGGCGACGTGCCCAGACTGTCATGTGCCACCCAGCCCGTGGGGAGATACGCCGAGCGCTTCGCACCCGAGAATCTCGACATCATCCGCAACTCCGGCCTCGACCTGATCATCCGCTTCGCCTTCGGCATCATCAAGGGCGAGATCCTGGAGGCGGCCAGATACGGGGTGTGGTCCTTTCATCACGGAGACGAGCGGACCTATAGGGGGCAGCCCCCCGGCTTTTGGGAGATCGTCGAAGGTGAGCGGGCGATGGGAGCGATCATCCAAAGGATCACGGAGCGGCTGGACGGTGGGACGGTCCTCCATCGGGGCGCGTTCCGAGTCACTGCCCACTCATATCGGAGAACACGTGATGATGCATTCTTCGGATCAGCGGACTTCGTGGCGACCGCAGTCAAGCGTCTCCTCGGCGGCGACGACAGCGTGGTCACCGGCGAGCCCTCCCATACCGACGCCCGCGTCCGTCGTTCCCCCGGCAACTGGACCATGACACGGTTCCTCATCCGGCAGGCGCTGCGATTCCTCGGATCGCAGTGGCGCGGGCTGACCCGGGCCTCAATCTGGACGGTGGGTTTCACCGAAACCCCCATCGCCGCCTTCCTCGAGGGGAGCACACCGCCCATACGGTGGGCCCGCGAGCAAGGCAAGGGCCGCTATCTGGCCGACCCGTTCCCCGACCCATCCGGGCGTACCCGAATCGTCCTGGTCGAGGACTACCGGCACGAAACCCATCGTGGGGTGATCTCGGCAATCGAGTTGGATGGCGACGCCAAGGCCCGGGAAGTGCTGGACACCGGCGTTCACGCCTCGTATCCCTATCTGGTCGAAGACGACGGAGTCATCTACTGCATACCCGAGACCTACCAGGCCAACCAGCTCCGGCTTTACCGAGCCGTCGACTTCCCCGATCGATGGGAGCTCGAGTCCACGTTCCTGGACGGCATCGCCGCCCTCGATCCGACCATCGTCCATCATGACGATCGCTGGTGGCTGTTCTGCACCGTGGAAGGCGGTCATGCCAACACGAAGCTCCATGTCTTTCACGCCCCCCGACTGGCCGGACCGTGGGAACCACATCCCCTGAACCCGGTGAAGACCAACATCTCCTCGAGTCGACCCGGGGGAACGCCCTTCACGCACGACGGCATGTTGTTCCGACCCGCCCAGGATGGGTCTGCCAGCTATGGGGGCGGTGTGACGATCAACCGAGTCGACTTGTTGACTCCGGATGATTTCAGCGAAACCGAGGTCGCCCGAATAGGGCCACCGGGGACCGGCCGTTACCGGGACGGGATCCACACCCTGTCGGCTCAGGGTGGGCGGACGATCGTCGACGGGAGGAGGGACACATTCGTGTTCGCCTCATTCATGAGGGAGCTCAAGGCCCGCGTGTCCCGAGTTGGCAGGCGCGGCTGACGACTCAGGCGTGAGCGCGGGGCCGAAACCGCCAGATCAAAACGGCTGCCGCCATGGACGCCGCTGCGGCAACCAGGGCCACCGGGGTTCCCCATGTCCTGGCCAGCGCCAACTCGCCGTCGAGCGACGACATGACCCGCCACTCCAGATCCAGCGGAGCCCGATAGGACTCATTCGACATCGCCTGAAGCTCGCGAGCCGCCCGGGACATTGCGGCGTGCCGGGCCTGGCACTTGAGGCACCCCTCACTGTGACGCCGAAACAGGGCGATGACCTCGCCACCGTCGACCGCACTGTTGGCGATGAATGGTGCTGCCAACTCACATGCCAGTCTCACGCCGACTCCTCCAGTTTACGGGCGAGCCGGCCGCGAGCCCGGTGAAGACGGACCTTTGCCGCCGACACCGAAATCCCCATTGTCTCGGCGATCTCGGCATGGGACCACCCGTAGACGTCCTTGAGCACGACCACCTGACGATGAGAGTCGGGCAGTGAGTCCAACGCTGCTCGCAGGCGCCCTCGCAACTCGAGTATCTCCCCGGCGACTTCGGGGTGCTCGGATCCATATGGAGCGGCCAACTCAACGTAGTCGTCGAGCGGTTGACTCTGATGACGTCGGGCTCGGTTTCTCTGTGTCCAGGCGGTGTTCACCGTGATCCGGTGTAGCCAGGTGGACAGGGCTGCATCGCCGCGGAACTTGGGAAGGGCCTTCCAGGCGCGTATCAGGGTCTCCTGGGCGATATCGGCCGCCAGATGTGGGTCGCCAACCAGTCTTCGAGCCAACGTGTAGACCTCGTTGCCATGCTCACGCACCAGAGCGGCGAAAGCCGCCTTGTCTCCGGACTGCGCCCTGACGATGAGCTCTTGTTCCTTACTGGATGGTTCGACCTCAGACGTTTCCATTGCGTTACCGATCCCCGAGCATGATTCGCGCACTCAGATATTCGAGCCGGGCATCCCTGAGTGCAAGCTCGACGGTGTCATCGGTCTCGTCGATCGATATCGACACAGGCGTTGCCGGGGGCAACGGATTGCGGAATCGGACCCTTGCAGTGCGCAAGGGGAGCACTCCGGGCCGAAGATGGGACGCGACGACGAACGCCCACGAGGCCTGGAGAAGGCCGTGGGCGACCACACCGGGCAGCCCGGCGCCAACAGCAGACCCGTGGTCCCAATGAATCGGATTCCAGTCGCGTGTGGCGGCGGCGTACCTGACCAGGTCGGCGCGGCTGGCACCCATCTGGCCCGGACCGGGATCGCCATCGTCGAGAGGGCCCGGCTCTTTCCGCTCCTCGCTTCTCGAGATCGGGCTGGCATCGCCGGACACGAGGAAGAGAGCCGACCCCTCCGCCACCGTCCCCTGCTCGTCGACCACGTCCAGGTCGAAACCGACGAAGTTGACCCCACCACGCTCCCGGACCCGCGACACGGTGCCCCCGACCTGAATCACCTGGCCGGCGGTCATGGGTCGATGCCACGTGTAGGTCTGCTCGCCGTGGAGGACGGAGTGCTCGGTGAGTTGGCTCAGGAGGTCGGGCGCCACCACGAAGAGACATGCGGAGACGAACCCGGGTGGGGCGTTCTCACCCCAACGCGTTGCATCGTCGCCGGTGACAGACACGAAGTCCTCGATATTGGCCCTCCCCACTTCGAATCGATGGGGGCCAAAGCCATGACCGGCCACAGAAGCGAGATCCATCGGGAGAACGCTAACCAACACCGGGGCGGAAACTCAGAACGGTGCGAGCGCAAACGAAAAGGGCCCCTGACAGGGGCCCTTTCTCATCGAGTCTCTCGATGCACGGTGTGTTGACGACACCAGCGACAGTACTTCTTCATCTCGAGTCTGTCCGGCGTGTTCGTCTTGTTCTTGGTTGTGACGTAGTTGCGTCGCTTGCACTCGGTGCAGGCGAGCGTCAACGGCGGTCTCTTGTCGCTTGGCATTTGAAACTACTTTCGGTTACTTGAGGATCTTTGTGACTCGTCCGGCGCCGACGGTTCGTCCACCCTCACGGATAGCAAACCGCAGTCCCTCATCCATGGCGATAGGAGCAATCAGCTCCACCGTCATCTCCGTATTGTCCCCAGGCATCACCATCTGAGTGCCCTCAGGCAGTTCAATCGCCCCGGTCACATCAGTAGTCCGAAAATAGAATTGAGGCCGATACCCCGGGAAAAACGGGTTATGCCGGCCCCCCTCCTCCTTAGTCAGGACATACACCTGAGCTTCGAAATCAGTATGCGGAGTAATCGAACCCGGCTTGGCCAGCACCTGACCACGCTCCACCTCATCCTTACCCACACCCCGCAACAACACCCCAACATTGTCCCCAGCCCGACCCTCATCCAAAAGCTTGCGGAACATTTCAATCCCAGTAGCCACCGTCTTATGAGTAGGCCGGATCCCCACGATCTCAACCTCCTCATTCACCTTCAGGATCCCCTGCTCCACCCGGCCAGTAACCACAGTCCCCCGACCAGTAATAGAAAACACGTCCTCAATCGCTCATCAAAAACGGCTTGTCGGTATCCCGATCCGGCTCCGGCACATAAGAATCAACCGCAGCCATCAACTCCATGATCTGATCAGAAGACGCCACATCACCCTCCAACGCCTTCAAAGCAGAACCCCGAATGACCGGAACCTCATCACCAGGAAACTCATATTCAGTCAACAGATCCCGAACCTCGAGCTCCACCAGATCCAAAAGCTCCTCATCATCAACCATGTCAACCTTGTTCAAAAACACCACAATCGACGGAACCCCAACCTGACGAGCCAACAGGACATGCTCCCGAGTCTGAGGCATCGGACCATCAGCAGCAGACACCACCAGAATCGCCCCATCCACCTGCGCCGCACCCGTAATCATGTTCTTGATGTAATCAGCATGACCCGGCATATCCACATGCGCATAATGACGATTCTCAGTCTCATACTCCACATGAGCAATCTGAATCGTGATCCCACGCTCCCGCTCCTCAGGAGCCTTATCAATCATGTCAAACGACGTCATCTGATTCGACCCACCAACACGATCAGCCAACACCCGCGTAATCGCAGCCGTCAACGTCGTCTTCCCATGATCAATATGACCCATCGTCCCCACATTCACATGAGGCTTCGTACGCTCAAACTTCGCCTTCGCCATTCTCTGGCTCCTCTTCCTTTCTCGTCCAAAATCACCGCAGCCTACGCCACGGTCGAGTTGTAGCGGCGGGCAGACTCGAACTGCCGACCTCTCGATTATGAGTCGAGCGCTCTCACCTACTGAGCTACGCCGCCTCGAGCTTCGCTCGAGGTTGGAGGATCACCTCCCTGCTGCGTTGCAGCAGTGCGGCGATTCTCCCGCCTGTGGACGCTCTCTTCTTCTAGCACCTACCCCCAGCGGGACAAGCAGCAGAATCGGCAAGCCCATTCTGCAACCTCTCTCATCGGGTGCAGACGGGAGATTGGCTGTGCCAATCTCCAACATGATCGGCTTTGCCGATCATGCAGAGCCCCCTTCCGGATTTGAACCGAAGACCTCTTCCTTACCATGGAAGCGCTCTACCGACTGAGCTAAGGGGGCGTCTGAAGCAGAGCTTCAGGTCGGAGATTCACCGCCCTGCTGCTCCGCATCAGTCTGGCGAATCTCCCGCTCGATTGTGAACTGCAACTCACAATCCGAATGCGGATCGACTCTCCAGCGATCGCAAATCATATGAACTTGTCGTATGCACTACTGGACGCTGGGCGCCCGTGCCGGGAGAAGGATTTGAACCTCCGAAGGCGTAAGCCGGCAGATTTACAGTCTGCTCCCTTTGGCCGCTCGGGCATCCCGGCATGCCGGGACCACACGCCGACCGACGCGCAATCCGGGATCGGCAATGATAGATCCGGTCTACGGCTTCCACCAATGCCCAGACAGGCGTTTACCTGATTCCCTGGGCCATCTTGGTGAGCCGATCGATCCGCTCGTCGGTCGGTGGATGGGTGCTCAGCAGTCGCATCATCCCGCCTCCGCCACGGAGGGCCTTCATCGGGTTGTCGATGAAGAGCTGAGCCGTTGCCGGGTTGACCTTCATCGGTATCCGCGCCGTGCCGTTTGAGATCTTCTCGAGTGCGCTGGCCAGCATCATCGGCCGGCCCGTGGTCTCGGCGCCCGTCTCATCTGCCTGGAATTCGCGGGTCCTCGAGATTGCGAGGCGTATCAGCATGGCGGCGATCGGAGCGACGATGAGGGAGAGCAAGCCCCCGATGGCTCCCAGCGGGTTGTCCCGGTTGTTCCCGCCACCGCCGAACCAGAAGGCCATCCGGGCCAGCATGGTGAGGGCTGCGGCGATCATGGCCGCGATCGAGCTGATCAGGATGTCGCGGTTGCGAACGTGGGCCAACTCGTGGGCGAGGACACCCTCGAGCTCGTCGTTGTTGAGGAGCTGGAGGATCCCGGCGGTCACCGCCACGGCGGCCTTCTTGGGCGAGCGACCGGTGGCAAAGGCGTTGGGCTGCTGTGAGTCGATGACATAGATCGACGGCATCGGCATGTTGGTCTGGAGTGCCAGCCGGCGGACGATCGCATACACCTGGGGCAGCTCGGCTTCGGTGCCCGGCCGTGCCCGGCTGGCGGAAAGGGCCAGCTTGTCGGAGAAGAAATAGGCGAGGACGTTGAAGCCAACAGCGAAGGCCAAGCCAAGCCAGTACCCGCCGCCAAACGAGTAGACGACCAGCCACAGCAAGACGCTCATGAAGGCCAGTAGACCCACCGTCTTCACGTTGTTCATGAGTGGAATTTTACAGCAGGTGTGTATGTAGCCGGTTAGGAAGAAGGGAGAGCCTGAAAGGCCCTCCCTTCATCGGTCGCAAGCGTCTGCCTATGGCGTCGGATTCATGAAGTCGTTGATGAAGTCCTGAACGTTCTGCCGATCCAAACGGAAGACGCCGCCGGTCCCAGCATAGTTCCCGTTGATCCCAAACGACGTAACCGCCGCAATGATTGCGATCACCAAGGAAGTTGGCACCTCCTGAGTCACCAAAGCACGTACCACCAGTGGAGTGGTTGTTCGACAGTAATAACGAAAAGTCGCCGGTGAAACCGGGCACGTTGATCTGGATCAGACGGGGATGAGCCACCATTCGAACCCTGTCCTGCTGAATAAAGACCGGATTGTCCGCTGCAAACCGTAGCCGACAGCGGTGAAGCTGGTGTTCTGACGGCCGCGACGAGTCTTTAAGGCATCTAGCTGGTTGACCGTAGGAAGATTTCCGTAGTCAGCGAAGTCCAATGATCGGCTCTGCGAGCTCGATGATCCCGACATCATGGACAAAGAACGGTGCGGTCCTGTACAGGGGATGCGATGCCCAATCGCTCGCCTCCACCGAATTGGTCCCTGCATATGGTAGTCGTTGTCACCGTTCTCGACATCTGCTTCCGTGAACACGCGAATCGCCGAGAATCGGGCTTGGTTGGGAAATTTGCGTCACCGAAGTTGTCGACGCAGTGGCCTGCCGTCACCACGTGAGTCGAGTCAATCAATGTCCCTGAGCATCGATACACCGGGCCTTCTTCGGGACTTCCATAAGTATCAACACGACAGCGGGTGGCCATCGCCGTCCAGTTCACCGTGTGTGACCGCAAATGCCGGGGCGATGCTGAACAGCATCATGGCGAACACCAATACAACCATGGTGAGCTTTGAAATCAGTTTCTGCCTCAAATTCGGTCCTCCACTTCCGCAGACCCGCTCTGAATCTGCGGCCACGGAAAGTAGCACGATCTCGCAGAGGGTGCTCGACGGACCGTCGACGGCTCCGACGGGCCGCCGCCAGGTGTCAGCCGCGACATCGACGCAGAAACCTATCAAGTCCAGTCCGACACGCACACGACGAGTGGTGTATCGTCCCCCGCCGTGTGGAGGACCGGCCTCCAAGGCTGTCCGTTCAGGGGTAATAGACAAGTCAAGGAGGAATTCTCGTGAGGAGAAAGCTTCTCATCGTCCTGGCCGTCCTGGCCACGGCATTCGCCATGTCAGTTCCTGCGGTGGGCGCTCAGAACGACGCCCAGATGGCAGGAACGCCGAAGCAGGTCGTACCTAGCACCAACGGCAGCTACATCGTTGTTATGCAGGCTGATCCGCTCGTCGCCACGGAAGGCAAGGAAAACCTGGACAGTAAGAAGGCAAAAAAGCGCGCTTCAGACCTCCAGAAGAGTCACGACAAGGCCCTTACCGACGCCGGTGTCAACACGGTGGAGAAGGTCAATGACTATGTCGTCGCCTTGAATGGCTTCTCAGCCACCCTCTCGTACGCCAAGGCGCAAAAACTCGCCAATGACCCAAATGTCGCGCTTGTTGTTCCTGATGAGCTCCAGCAGAAGATGACGGATTCCAGCCCGACGTTCCTTGGTCTCGACGGCCCGGCAGGGCCATGGCAAACCGGTTATGACGGGGAGGGCGTCGTGGTCGGAGTCATCGACACCGGAATCTGGCCCGAGCACCCCAGCTTTGCGGACGACGGTAGCTACCCGGCCCCAGCGACAGGCTCGCTTCCATGCGAATTCGGCAACACCGCCGCCAATCCCAATGATGCTCCATTCACATGTAACAACAAGCTGATCGGGGCCCGCCAGATGCTCGATACTTACCGGGCTCTTGAAACACTCGATCCCGACGAGTTCGACTCGGCTCGCGACGACGACGGTCACGGGACGCACACCGCTTCGACCGCAGCGGGCAACTCGGGGGTGGAGGCGTCGATCTTTGGGATTCCGCGTGGCACGATCTCGGGCATTGCGCCTCGAGCTCAAATCATTGCTTACAAGGCATTGGGGAACCTGGGCGGATACACGTCTGACCTGGCGGCTGCTATCGATCAAGCAGTTGAAGACGGTGTGGACGTCATCAATTACTCGATCGGTGGTGGCGCCGGCCTCACCGGTGCGGACGACATAGCGTTCTTGTTCGCCGCGGATGCCGGCGTGTTCGTGGCAACCTCAGCCGGGAATAGCGGTCCCGGTGCTGGGACAGTTGGGAGCCCGGGCAACGACCCATGGATAACCACGGTCGGTGCCAGCACCCAACCGCGGTTCTTCGAAGGGACCGTGGTCCTAGGCAATGGTGCCGAGTATCACGGCGCATCGATCACCCACGGATTGGGTTCGGCACCATTGGTGGATGCTGCCGACTATGGCAATGAGCTGTGCGACTCCACGGAGCCGTTCACGGGCGACATCTCCGGAGCGATTGTGTTGTGCAAGCGTGGGGTGACCGCGAGGGCTGACAAGAGCCTCGCGGTGTACAACGCAGATGGCGTCGGGATGATCCTGTACAACACCAACGACATCGACAACCTGTTCACCGACAACCACTGGGTGCCGTCGGTCCATATCGACAACACACCGGGCCTGGCCATCAAGAGCTATATCGCCTCGGCTTCGGTCCCGACCGCCGCGATAACCAATACGACCACCGTCACAACGTGGGAATCGGCTCCGTCGATGACGATCTTCTCGTCCCGCGGACCGAATACCCCGGCATTGGACATAATCAAGCCGGACGTAACTGCACCTGGATTGCAGATTCTGGCGGGGAACTCACCGTTCCCAGACCCGGGATCGACACCACCCGGTGAGTTGTTCCAGGCGATTGCCGGAACATCGATGTCCAGCCCACACGTTGCCGGTCTGTTCGCCTTGATCAAGCAGGCGCATCCAGACTGGAGTGCGGCGATGGCGAAGTCGGCGCTGATGACCACGGCCTATCAAGGCGTGGTCGACAACGATCGAGTGTCACAAGCGGATCCGTTTGACATGGGCGCCGGACACGTCGACCCCGGTAGCAAGGTGCACAAAGGCTCGGCATTCCAGCCGGGTCTGGTTTACGACGCCGGCCTGTTCGAGTATGCAGGATTCACGTGCGGTGCCGAGCTTGGCATCTTCAGTCCCGGCTCCTGCACTTTCCTCGAAGGCATCGGCGTGCCCACTGATCCGAGCGACCTAAATCTCCCCTCGATTGGAGTGGCAGACCTGACTAGTACCCAAACGGTCACCCGCACTGTGACAAGTGTGGCGCAGGAGAACGGCTGGCGAACATACACGCCAGAGATCCATGCACCCGCCGGATACTCGGTGACCGTCTCACCCTCCAGTTTCAAATTGAAGAAGGGACAGTCGGCGACTTATCAGGTCACCATCACGAATGACTCCGCTTCAATCGGCGAATGGCGCTTCGGCTCACTCACCTGGCACGAGAAGACTGGTCACTATGACGTTTACAGTCCGATCGCAGTTCGAGCCGCGCAGTTGGTCGCACCTGACACCATCACTGGCAGCGGTGAGAGCGGCTCGGCGAGCTTCGACATCACGTTCGGATACACGGGTGACTACACGGCCGCGGCCCATGGGTTGGAGCCAGCGTTGGTCACACACGCCAATGTGGTTCAGGATCCCGACCAGAGCTTCAATCCGGGCGACGGCTTCTCCAACGCCCACATCATGAACTTGAGCGGTGCTGCTCTCCTCCGAGTGGCGATACCACCGGATGCGACTGAGACCAACGCCGATCTCGACGTCTACGTATTCGACCCGGGCAACCATCTGGTCGCTCAATCCACGCTGGGGGGAACTGACGAAGAGGTGACAATCGAGAATCCTGCAGACGGCGCATGGACTGTGTATGTCCATGGTTGGGCGACCCCCGGCGGCGATTCTGACTACGACATGTACAGCTGGGTCATCTCGGCGACACCGGGTGGCAATCTCTCGGTTGACAGTGCGCCCACCTCGGCGACGATCGGAACCACTGGAACCGTCGACGTCAGCTGGTCCGGCGCGACGGCCGGACAGTGGCATCTTGGTGCCGTGTCACACAGCGACAGTGGAGGCATATTCGGCCTGACTCTGGTCGAGGTGGACAACCACTGACATTCATCGACAGAAACGAGAAGGGGCGTCTCCGAGACGCCCCTTCTCGTTGGACCTATTGATCGAACCCCGGGGGCGGGACGAATTCGTAACCTCCGTCCTTCTCAGACGAGGGGCACAGGAATGCGACACCGTTGGGCCCGGCGTGATAGTCATACTTCCGGTCCTGAAACTGCAGGACGACCTGCGTGCCCTCGACCAACATCTGGGTGTACGCAGTGTCCGGCTCGGGACACCCCAAGCTGCCGTCGGGCCAGGTGACTGCCTCGGCCCTTACGACCGTGATTTGATTGGCGGAGACCTTCAGACGAGCGGCAAGCAGGACAACTGCCTCTTCCGCCACAGAGTTTGGATCAGCCATGCTCGTTGTGGTCATCTCCAAGGTCGTCGTCGTGTTGGCACTCATTGTCGTCTTCGTGGTCTCAATTGGTCCGAAGGCTGCTGTGGTCGACGTTTCGGAAGACGCGGACGTGCCAGTGGTGGAGGGGTCGCCACTTTCGATTCCGCCGCCACAGGCGACCTGTAGAAGCATTATGGCAAGAAAGATGGTGAGTCGTCTCATGGTCGTCTCCATATTCTGACGTCACTGGCCACCTACCCGGTTCCCTCATTTCCTAGCCACCAGGACCCGGAAGTCACCGAGCCCGCGGGGATGTAAAAGCGTTTCGGCCTCGGTCTTCAACGTGCGCAGCCGGAGCCGCTCCATGTCATCGCCGGTTCTTGCTGCCTGGAGCTCGGCCTCTCTCAACTCTGAGAGACGCTGCCGGAGACCGAGCCCGGTGAGAAAGTCATCCTGACGATGCAGCTCGACACGCGCACCGGCCGACTCTGCCGCTGCAACCAGGGACGTGAAGTTGACGTCGGCCGTGATATCGGTCTCCCCAGGCTCGTCGAGTGGATGAGGACCGAGATGATGCGCCCGATAGGTGCGGAGAGTCCCATCCCGACGACGCGGAAGGAGATTCTCAGCTGTCTCCCCGTAGTCGATGAGGACCAATGCCCCTTCGGTCAGACGGCTCAGCGCATCGCTGACCCAATCGGCGGCGGCGAGTTGTACCTCGACCCATCCTCCGTCCTCCACCTCCCCGGCATGAGCCTCCAACCAGGACGACACCTCGGGACGAGGCGCCGCATCGACGAACACCAGCTGATCAAGCTCAATGCCAACCCATCGCTCACGCCAGCCTGCATCGACACGCTGGGCGAGAGCCATCGGCAGATTGTCGAT
Source organism: uncultured Acidobacteriota bacterium (assembly GCA_963822895.1). Classification (GTDB taxonomy): domain Bacteria; phylum Actinomycetota; class Acidimicrobiia; order Spongiisociales; family ZC4RG35; genus JARDZU01. The sequence continues at coordinate 443,659 of CAWGJI010000019.1, read as the reverse complement.
CAGCTCGTTGGCCAGGATGACACCGCGTACGGAGTCAGGGAGCGTGTCCTTGACGCGATCACCCGGCAACACACGGCGCAAGGCGTCACGAGCGGCCGTCGATGCCTCGACCGCAGTGACCGGGATCGATATCGACTCGAGGAGGGAGGACACCAACGAGCCCGATCCGGCTGCGACCTCGACGAGCTCGAATGGCTCGCCGATCCGCTTCCTCTCCATTTCCAGGAACCGTGCCAGTGTCTCACCGAACAGGCTGCTCACCTCCGGCGAGGTGAGGAAATCACCCGCCTTCTCGGACCGCAACTTGCCGGTGGTGAAGAAGCCCCCGTCGGGGTGATAGAGGGAGAGCTCCATGAAATGCTCGAACGGGATGGGCCCTGTCTCCTCAATCGCCTCGACGATGATGGCTCGGGCGCTCATCTACTGTGACCTCCATGAAATTCGGTATCTCGGTCTTCCCCACCGACAAGTCGATGCGACCCGATGAGCTGGCCAAGGAGGTCGAGGCCCGTGGCTTCGAGTCCCTGTGGTTCCCCGAGCACTCCCACATCCCGGTCTCCCGTGAGACACCATGGGGTGGGCGAAAGGATGCCCCTCCGCTGCCCGAGCACTACTGGCGCAGTCACGACGCCTTCGTGGCCCTGGCATATGCCGGTGCCGCCACCACAACTCTCAGACTGGGAGCCGGTGTCATCCTGGTCGCCCAGCGGGACCCGATCTGGACCGCCAAGGAGGTGGCCAGCCTCGACTTCCTCTCTTCCGGTCGGGTCATCCTCGGAATCGGATATGGGTGGAACAAGGAGGAAATGGCCAGTCACGGGGTCCCCTACGCCGAGCGGCGGGCCCTTCTGCGGGAGAAGGTTCTGATGATGAAGTCCGTGTGGTCTGATGACGTGGCCGAGTTCCGGGGTGAGCATCTGACTCTCGAGCCTTCCTGGTCGTGGCCAAAACCGATCCAACAGCCTCATCCCCCAATCTTCATGGGTGCCGCCGCAGGCCCCAAGACAGTCGCTGACATGGTGGAATTCTGCGACGGCTGGATGCCGATCGCCAGCCGTCACGACATCGTCGGAGAGATCGCACGGGTGCGGGAAGCAGTGGCCGACGGCGGTCGTGACCCATCCTCATTCCAGATAACGGCCTACCAGGCCCGCCCCGACGACATCGACACCCTGGCATCGGCCGGTGTCGATCGTGCGGTGTTCGGCCTGCGGTCACTGGGGCGTGAGGACACAGTGCCCTATCTCGACAAGCTGGCGTCCGTAATCAACTGAGCACGGGGTCAAAGCGGTGCGATCGTCGGTTTGAGCCCCAGGTCTTGGAGATCCCGGCGAATCTCGTCGACATAGATGGCGTTCATGGGAATCACCAGGTCGGGTCGGATCTCCTCCAGAATGCGAGGGCTCTGAACCTCGACCGCGACAGTCGGTAGCCACTTTCCCTGTTTGTGCGGGTTGATGTCGACGACGGATACCCCGTCGATGCCGATCGTGGTCAGGAAGGCGACCGCTTTGGATCCTCCACCCCAAACCGCGACCTCGAGCCCCCGGTCGATTCTGGACGCGATCTCGTCGCGCCACTTCTCCAAGGCCTCAGAGGCATTCGACCCGAAACTCTCCGCAGCTCGAAGAGTCTCGCCCAGGTCGTCGCGGGCCCATGGCTCTCCGGAGCCGGCCACGGCCTCGGACAGGATGTACTGGTCGTCGAAATCCAGCCAGACGTCTGTCGGTCTCAGGCCTGTGGCGGCGATGGCCCGAGCCAACGAGCCACGGGTGAAGTAGGAGCAGTGCTCGTAGTAGACGTCCCAGAAGGCACCTTCGTCCAGGACCCGACGCACGTCGGGGACTTCGGTGAAGAGGACCGCCCCCTCGGTGCCGCGGGTCGACTCGGCGAGCCATCCCAAGAATTGCCCCACATTGGGAACATGCTCCATGAGATGGCGAGTGAGCACCAGATCGGCGCTGAGACCGACCGATTCGGGGCCATACCAATCACGACGGAACTCGATATCGGCATCTGCCACTTCGGGACGATTGGGCAGATAACCGGGATCGATGCCGAGACCCCTGCCGATTCCGCACTCGGCGAGCAGCATCATGAAATCCCCCTTCCCACACCCGATCTCGAGAACGGCGCGACCCTTCAAGTCGTGCTCGGCGACCAGCCGTTCGGCCAGCGAGGATGCGAACGCCTGGAACTTGGGGCTGAACGCCTGGCTCTCCTCGGTCGGTTTCGAATAGTCGACGAGTGATGGATCGAACAGGACATTTTGGATGAGCCCACAGGCTGCGCAGACGGCAAGCTCGAGAGCACCGGTGGGGTAACGACGCGCTTCTTCCTCCCCATCCAGCAGGACGCAAGTCTGGGTGGGCAAGGTGTCAGCCCGATAGAAGCTGGTGAGGCCGGGCCGGCCACATGAAGAGCAGACATCCCGACGCATCAAACGATGACAGGTATCGGGATGGGGATGATGAAGCGACCCCCGCCCCCTGCGAATTCGGCCTGCTGTCTCATGATCTCGTCTTTGAAGTTCCAGGCAAGGATCAAGAGGTAATCCACCGGATCCTGGCGAAGCCGCTCGGGACCGACGATGGCCACGGCGACGCCTGGCATCTCCAGACCTTGCTTGTGATCGTTTCGATCGACGACGTAACTCAGTCGGTCCCCTATTCCGCAGTAGTTGATCAGGATCGCCCCTTTGGCCGCGGCACCATACGCCGCGACCGTGGACCCTTCGGCGGCTATCCGATCGAGCAGGGCGATCACCTCGGTCTTGACCTTCTCGACACGTTTGGCAAACGAGCGATAGTGATCGGGACCGAGCATCCCTGCCTCCCTCTCGGCACTCAAGTATCGACCGACTTCGGCATCTGGTTCCGAATGACGATCGAACCACACGCGGAGCGAGCCACCGTGGATGTCATGATGCTCCACCGCGATCAGGTTCAGGCCATGTCGCGAAAAGAGCTCTGTCACCGAGGACACCGAGAAGTAGCAATGGTGCTCGTGATAGATGGTGTCGAACTCACAGTTCTCGATGAGGTCGCGGACGTAAGGGAACTCCATGACCACGGTCCCATTCTCGGCGAGCAATATCGCCATGGCCTCGACGAATGCATTCACATCGGGCACGTGAGCGAGGACGTTGTTGCCAACTATCACGTCTGCCCGCGTTCCGCCGTCGGCAAGTCGTTGCGCCAAGCCCACGTCGAAGAATTCGTTGAGCGTCGGAATTCCCCTTGCCTGAGCCGCCCGAGCCGGGCCAGGCGCCGGGTCGATCCCCAACACCGGGACTCCGGCTTCCACCAACCACTGAAGGAGATATCCGTCATTCGATGCGAGCTCGACCACGAGCGAGTCGCCGTCGACGCCTGTCCGGCGGATGATCCCCTCGACATTCTCACCGGCGTGCTCGACCAGGAGGTCCGAGAACGAGGAGTAGTAGGGATATTCGTCGCCAAAGAGAGTTTGCGGATCGACGGTCTCCCTGATCTGCATCAGCGAGCAGTCCTGGCAGAAGACCACCGTGAGCGGATAGACGCTCTCCCGGGACCGGTCGAAGCCGGGCGGGACCAGACCGTCCGAGAGCGGGAGCAGCCCGAGATCCACGACCGGGGTCAGAGCAGGACTTCGGCACGACCGGCACTCTGCGATGGTGATGTAGTCGGTGCCGGGCTCAGGCACCTACGCCCTCCGCCACCCGCAACCCGGCATCGAGAACCCCGTTCGATTGGGCTTCTCGGATGTGCCGGATCCGGATCAGGTCACCCAGGAACTGCTTCTCGGTCAAACCGTGGCGGGTGAAGGCTCGATACAGCTCCTCGGCCCCGGATCGCACGTTCCACACGGGCTGGAAGCCGGGCACCAGGTCGGCGATCTTGGAGCAGTCCACCCGGTAGTCCCTGATGTCAGGCCCTGCCTCGGTTGCCATTTCGAAGTGCGCTCCCGGCACCACCTCCTCGACGATGGTGGCGACGTCCCGTATCTGATAGTTCTCGGTGGTCGATCCCACGTTGAGCACCTGATTGTGGATCTTCTCTCGGGGTGCCTCCATTACGGCGAGGAATGCTCGCGAGATGTCCTCGATGTGGATGAGCGGGCGCCATGGGCTGCCATCGGATTTCATGAGCACGCGACCCTGAGTCACCGCATATCCGACCATGTTGTTCACCACCAGATCGGCGCGCAGCCGTGGCGACAACCCATAGGCGGTCGCATTTCGGAGAAACACCGGTGAGAACTCGTCGGTGGCCAACGGCGCCACCTCACGCTCGACCAGGATCTTCGACCAGCCATACGGGGTCACCGGATTGACCTCGGACTCCTCGTCGACCCAGCCACCGGGGCTGGCACCATAGATGCTGCAGGACGACGAGAAGATGAATCTGCTCACTCCGGCCATTTCGGCTAAACGTGCCAGGCGGACCGAGGCATGGTGGTTGATGTCATAGGTGACCCCGGGAGTGAGATCCCCAACTGGATCGTTGCTTATCCCGGCGAGATGGCAGATGGCATCGAACCCTTCGAGGTCTCCTGGAGCGACGTCACGAATGTCCTTCCTGATCGCTCCGATCGGCTCGATGTCAGGCCCGAATGTGCACTCGTCGAACATGTAGTTGTCCAAACCCACCACCTCGTGACCGGCATCCACGAGAAGACGGCACATGATCGAGCCGATGTAACCGTTGTGCCCTGTGACCAGAACCCTCATGTCAGTCCCACATCTGCCATGGTGGCGCACCCGTGTCCCACAGTGACTGCAGCCTCACCTTGTCCCGGAGCGTGTCCATCGGCTGCCAAAAACCCTCGTGTTGATAGGCCATGAGCTCACCCTTGGCGGCGAGGGCCTCCATGGGGTCGCGCTCCCACTGCGTCTCGTCACCCTCGATGTACTCGAAGATCCCGGGCTCACAGACGAAGAAGGCGCCGTTGATCCACCCGGAGTCGATCGGCTTCTCGGTGAATTCGAGGACCCGGCCACCGTCGAGCACCAACTGCCCGAATCGCGGTGGCGGGTGAACGGCCGTCACCGTGACCAGCTTCCCATGTGACCGATGGAACTCCAGCAGGGCCTTCAGATCGACATCGGCCACCCCATCGCCCCAGGTGAGGAAGAACGTCGAGTCCTCCACGTAGTTGGCCAGACGCTTGATCCTCCCACCGGTATTGGTCCACTGGCCGGTTTCCACTAGATCCACGGTCCAGCGCTCCGTCTCGGCATCGTCATAGAGGTCGACGTCACCGGTGCCCAGGTCGACACGCATGCTTCTCGCCGCCCCGTGGTACTCGGTGAAATAGCGTCGGATGTAGTCGCCCTTGTAGCCCAGGGCCACGACGAAGTCACTGAACCCGAAATGATCGAAGTGGCGCATGATGTGCCACAGGATTGGCCTCCCGCCGATCTCGACCATCGGCTTGGGGCGTACCTCTGTTTCCTCGGCGAGACGCGTCCCCATCCCGCCCGCGAGGATTGCGACCTTCAAGTGGCCTCCCTCTCTGCAAGCTCCCCACCCAGAGTGACCATTATATCAGCGGGTCTTCAGGGCGAAATAGCCCATCCGAGATTGCAGGGTGGGAAAAGAGCCGGGGCCGGATAGCATCGGTGTGAGCCGTCGATGTGGGAGAGCCAAGGTGGGGAAGGTCCTGATATCCGTCGGATTGCCGGTCTACAACGGTGAACAGTTCCTCGCCGAGGCGATCAAGTCGGTGCTCGACCAGACCCATGACGATCTCGAGCTGATCATCTCCGACAACGGGTCCGACGATCGAACCCAGGAGATCTGTCAGTCATTCGCCGCTGGCGACTCCCGTGTCCGCTACCACCGCCATGAGGAGAACCGTGGGGCGGCTTTCAACTTCAACTTCGTCCTGGCCGAGGCCAGTGGCGAGTTCTTCAAGTGGATGGCCCATGACGACGTGTGCGGGCCAAAGTTCCTCGAGGTGTGTCTCGAGGCCCTGGTGGACGACCCGGATGCAGTTCTCGCCTACCCGAGCCCCATCGACATCGACAGCCAGGGTGTGGAGATGGGACCGGCAGATACCGGGCTCGGGCTCGATCATGCCGATCCGAACGAACGGTTCCGGCGGACCATGGCGAGAGCGCACAAGTGCCTCGTGGTCTTTGGCTTGATGCGAACCGATGTGCTCAGACAGACGTGCCAGCATGGGGACTACCCGGCCGCCGACCGCGTCCTCATCGGTGAGCTGGCGTTGCGGGGGAAACTCGTCGAGGTACCGCAACAGGAGTTCCTACACCGAGAGCACCCTCAGCGCTTCTCCATCTCGCACAAAGAGATGGCCGATCAGATCAGGTGGTTCGACCCTCGTCGTGCCGGCGGTCGTAATTACCCTACGTGGCGTCGCCTCGGCGAGTATCTGAGAGCCATTGCCCGCTCACCTCTCACCTGGCGTCAGCGTCTTTCTGCGTTCTCCTGGATGCTGCGCTGGGCCATCGATCTCCGCAGCGAGCTGGTCGGCGATCTGACCCATCCCACTCATCCGGCCTGAGCCGCCAGACGCGAGGAAGCCCGGTGCCTCGAGGCACCGGGCTTCGACTGTCAATCGTTGACTTCGCCTAGAAGTCCATTCCTCCGCCGCCATGATCGTGGCCACCACCCGGCATGGCTGGGGCCTCTTCCTTCTGCTCGGCCACCAAAGCCTCGGTGGTCAGCAAGAGGGCTGCGATCGAAGCAGCATTCTGAATGGTCGACCTGGTCACCTTGGCCGGGTCGGGGACTCCGGCGGCGATCAAGTCCTCGTATACGCCGGTAGCGGCATTGAACCCAAACGGGCCCTCACCCTTCCGGACTTCTTCCACGACGACTCCGCCTTCGAAGCCGGCATTGGTTGCGATCTGACGAAGTGGCTCTTCCATCGCCCTGCGGACGATGCTGCGGCCTGCCTTCTCGTCATCGCTACCGCCACGGAGCTTGTCGACGGCCGACTGCGCCCTGAGCAGAGCGACGCCCCCACCTGGGACGACACCCTCCTCGACTGCGGCGCGTGCGGCGGACACGGAGTCTTCGATGCGGTGCTTCTTCTCTTTCAGCTCCACCTCGGTGGCGGCGCCGACCTTGATCACGACCACACCACCCGACAGCTTGGCGAGACGCTCCTGGAGCTTCTCGCGGTCCCAGTCGGAGTCGGTGTTCTCGATCTCGCGCTCGATCTGCTTGATCCGAGCCTTGACGTCGGGCTCGGAGCCGTCACCATCGATGACGGTGGTGTTGTCCTTGGACGCCACGACCTTGCGGGCACGGCCGAGCATGTCGAGAGTCACGTTCTCCAGCTTGAGCCCGACCTCTTCGGAGATGACGGTGCCACCGGTGAGAATGGCGATGTCCTGAAGCATGGCCTTGCGACGCTCGCCAAAGCCGGGGGCCTTGACCGCGATCGAGGAGAAGGTCCCACGGATCTTGTTGACCACCAGGGTGGCCAGGGCCTCGCCTTCGACGTCCTCGGCGATGATCAGGACCGGCTTGCCGGTCTGCATCACCTTCTCCAACACCGGGACCAGGTCGTTGACCGAGCTGATCTTCGAGTTGGCGATCAGGATGTAAGGATCCTCGAGCACCGCTTCCTGACGATCGGGATCGGTCACGAAGTAGAAGTTGAGGTATCCCTTGTCGAACTGCATGCCCTCGGTGAACTCGAGCTCGAGACCAAAGGTCTGACCTTCTTCAACCGTGATCACGCCATCCTTGCCGACTCGATCGAAGGCATCGGCGATGACCTTCCCGATCGAGTTGTCGTTGTTGGCCGAGATCGACGCCACGTGGGCAATCTCTTCTGTGGTCTCGATATCACGAGCCATCTCGCCAATTGCCTTGACTGCGGCTTCGACGGCCTGCTCGATCCCCTTCTTCAGCTCCATGGGGTTGGCTCCGGCAGCTACCTGGCGGAGACCCTCGCGCACCATGGTCTGGGCGAGGACAGTGGCGGTGGTTGTGCCGTCACCGGCGACGTTGTCGGTCTTGTTGGCAACTTCATAGGCGAGCTTGGCGCCCATGTTCTCGTAGGGGTCCTCGAGCTCGATCTCCTTGGCGATGGTGACGCCGTCATTGGTGATCGTGGGTGAGCCCCACTTCTTCTCAAGGACCACGTTGCGACCCTTGGGGCCGAGTGTGACCTTGACGGTGTCGGCGAGTTTGTCGACACCTGCCTGCAGACTCTTACGGGCCTGCTCATCGAAACGAAGTTCTTTCGCTGGCATTGAATATCAGCTCCTCAATTGACTACGGCGAGTAGATCGCGCTCGGAGAGAACGAGGAACTCCTCGGTGTCGAGCTTGACCTCGGTGCCGGCGAACTTGGAGTAGAGAACCTTGTCCCCCACCGACACGTCCATCGGGATGCGATCGCCGTCGTCGTCGCGGGCACCGGGGCCTACTGCTACGACTTCGCCGATCTGGGGCTTCTCCTTGGCGGTGTCGGGAATGACGAGACCCGAGGGAGTACGCGATTCTGCGTCCTCGGTCGGCCTCACCACCACTCGATCACCGAGCGGCTGAAGCTTCATGTGACTGCTCCTCCTTGAAGCTCGATCTGGATTGGTGATTGGCACTCGACGAGCGCGAGTGCCAATGGAAGATTAGCAGTCGGCTGGAGAGAGTGCTAATCGCAATCTGAGTGGGGTGCGCTCAGATTTCTTCTTGACTCAAGACGCGGCTGCACCCAGCACCCTACCGGGGTCCACGTTCTCCGCCCAGTCGGTGATCCGGCCGACCGACAGCCAATGCGCCCCCGCCACGCCGATCATGGCGGCATTGTCGGTGCAAAGGATCGGATCCGGCAGCGCCAGCGTCACCTCGCGCTTCTCGGCCTCCTCGGCGAACCTCTGTCGGAGTCTCCGGTTGGCCAGGACCCCGCCTCCGCCTCCCACGGTGCGAGCCCCGGTCTCGTCGACTGCGGCGAAGGTCTTGTCGACCAGGACATCGACGATCGCTTCCTGGATCGAGGCTGCCACGTCGGGAAGAGAGGGCAGCTCACCCGATTCCTTGGCCTTCTCGATGAAAGTGACGACCGACGTCTTCAGGCCGGAGAAGGAGAAATGAAAAGGCCGGTCGGGCAGGGCACGAGGGAAGGAGACCGCATCGGGATCGCCCCCGGTCGAGGCCTCATCGATGGCCGGTCCGCCCGGGAAGCCGAGACCCATCACTCGAGCCAGCTTGTCGAAGGCCTCGCCTGCGGCGTCGTCGATGGTGGATCCCAGCGTCTCATATTCACCCCAATCGCGGACGTGGACGATCTGGGAGTGACCGCCCGATGCCAGCAGAGCGACCATGGGTGGCGCGAACTCCTCGAACTGGAGACGCGGAGCCATCAGATGACCCTCCATGTGGTCGATGCCCACGAATGGAAGATGACGTGCCCAGGCAGTGGCCTTGGCGAAGCTGTGCCCGACGAGGAGAGCGCCGACCAGACCCGGTCCCGCCGTCGCGGCCACTCCGTCGAGATCGTCGGGGTGGACCCCTGCCTCCTTGAGGGCGAGATGGGTCAAGGAGCGAATCGCCTCCACGTGGGCCCGGGCCGCCACCTCCGGCACCACTCCCCCGAATCGGGCGTGGAGGTCGACCTGCGACGAGAGCACGTTGGACAGGGACTTCGTGCCCTGGACGACGGCAACGGCGGTCTCGTCACACGAAGTCTCGAAGGCGAGGATCAGCGGGATCATGCCAACGAGCCCAGGTGTGTCCGGAAGTCGGTCCGGTCGATATCGTGAGCCCAGAGGATCAATGCGTCATCATCCTGGTAGTACGACTTGCGAACTCCGACCGGTGCCAGGCCGAGCCTGGCGTAGAGCGATCGAGCGGATGTGTTACGGCTCCTCACCTCCAGAGTGACATGGCGTGCCCCGGACTCGATCGCCATCCGGATCAAGTCGAGCATGAGCCTGAGACCGATGCCCTGACGCCTCCGTTCCGGGGCGACCAGGAGATTTGTGACGTGCGCCTCCTCGCCAACCAGCATGGCACCGGCATAGCCGAGAAGCCCGTCGCCGAACGCACCCAGATAGATGCGATTTCCCGCCGCCAGCTCATCGCGGAAGATTCCAGTGCTCCAAGGTGTCGGCTGATGGGCAACTTCGAGGGCCGCCGCGTCATCCACATCCTCCGGGCGTAGAGGGCGAATCGTGATCTCGGTCAACTGGCCCATGGTCCCTCTTCCCGCAGCTTGGCCCAGTTGATCGTGACGTCGGGCTCGCGCATGTAGAGCGGGCGGACATCGTCGGGAGGCGGGTATTCGTCCTTCTCATACTTGCCACGAGCGATCTCGGCGAGACTGACCGCGTACGGATAGCGGGGCTTGCCTGCCTTCACGCGATGGAGCCCATTCAGCAGATGGTCGGGCAAGGAGCCGGTGTCACCCACCACGAGACTCTGCTCGGGTGCAGACTCCAATTGCGCCCGAAGCACTTCGGGTGTGACCAGCTCTGTTTCCGTCTCGCGGACGACGCCGCCCGGGACCGGGTGATAGCGCGCTACGGCGAACTCCCCACGGCGCACGTCGACCAGCGCCCAGATGAGCCGATGACCGGTCCGGGCCTCCAGTGCGATGGCGTCCACCGACACCGCGGGGATGATCGGTATGCCGAAGGCAGCTGCCAGCCCCTGAGCGGTGGCTACGCCTACACGAATCCCGGTGTATAGCCCCGGGCCTACGTCCACGGCTACAGCGTCCAGATCGGACGGTGACCAGCCGACCTGATCGAAGCAGAAGTCGATCGCGGGCACCAGGAACGTGGCATGCCCGACCCGGTCGATCCTCGAGGCGGCAGCCAGCGTCGTCGCATCCTCGACCAGGGCCACCGATGCCCCTGGTGTTGCCGTCTCGATGGCAAGCAACTTCATCGCAGTCCTTCCAGGTCGCGCTCACCCCAGCTACCGCTGGGATGGAATCTCAATGTTCGGGCCTCATCGTCACGCACCAGGAAGTCGATCCTCAGATGATCCTCCGTGATGGCGGACTCGACGGCGTCACCCCACTCGATGACGAGAACGCCGTCCCGAGCCAGCTCGAAGACATTCAGGTCGTCGAACTCGTTGAACGAGGAGAGACGGTATACGTCTGCATGCACCATGGGGAGAAAGCCCGATCGATACTGGCGGACGAGCACGAAGCTGGGGCTGACCACCGTTTCTTCGACCCCGAGACCTGCGGCGAGCCCGCTGGCAAACAGGGTTTTGCCGGCGCCCAAGCCCCCCGCGAGGACAATCACGTCCCCGGGGCGCACCGAAGCAGCCAGCTTTCGCGCCACGGCGCGTGTGTCGGCCTCGGTGGTACAAGTGATGTCGATCATCTGAACAACTCCATTTGAGCAGGATCATCAGGCTGCTCGTCTCCACCAAGGCCATCAGCCGGCAACTCGGGCCTGGTCGAGCGCCCACGGTCCAGCACCTCCTTCACCAGGGCGAAATCCTCCCGCATCTGATCGGTCACACGATCGCCGCCGCGCAGTGCTGCGGCCGGATGAAACGTCGGTATGAGGGTGGACCCCAACCACCATGGGTAGTGCCGGCCCCGCATCCGCGTGATCCCGACATCGGTGCCGAGCAGGAGCTTGGTGGCGAAGTTCCCGAGAGTCACCACCACGATCGGGGATATGAGACGTATCTGCTCGCGGAGATATCCCTTGCACTCGTCGATCTCTTCGGTGCGAGGATCGCGATTGCCCGGTGGGCGGCACTTCAGGACATTGGCGATATACGCCTGGTCACGACCGATGCCGATCTCACCGAGCAACGTGTCGAGCAGTCTCCCTGCAGCGCCCACGAATGGCTCACCCTGCAGATCCTCGTTCTTCCCTGGAGCCTCCCCGACCAGCATCAACCCTGCCTCCGGGTCACCGACTCCGAAAACGACCTGGGTACGCGTCTCCGAGAGCGCACATCTGGTGCACACCAGAGCGGTCTCGCGAAGACGGCTGAGGATCTCGATGCTCTCCGTCGACACCGGGCCATTGTGCCAAACAAGTCAGCCGACGGCTCCGACGGCGCGCACGATCGCCTCGGCCGTGGCACCGAAGGCGGCTTCGCCGAGCGCTTCGACGTCAGCCGGCCCATCTCCGCATGAGACGGCGAAGACGATATCCCCATCGAATCGGGTATGGGCTGGGCGAATGCAAACGGCCAGGGCGTCGTTCGACCTCACGGCCAGTCGGCTCAACTCCGACCGGGTCAACGCGGCGTCGGTCGCGATGACGACCAGAGTCGTGTTGGTCATCGGATCCGGCATCACTGCGGGTGGTCCTGGCTCGGGCTCGCCACCGGTCAGTGACTCGCCGGCGATGGTGAAGATGTCACCCACGGCGTTGACGACCACCAGTGCGCCGACGACGCTATCGCCGACCATCCGGGAAGCGGAGCCGAGGCCACCCGGCTGCATGTGATCGAATCCCCGCCATTTGGCGACCGTGGTACCGGTCCCGGCACCCACCCGACCCGCCTCCACCGGTGCGTTGGTTGCAGCCCTGTAGGCGCTCAGCCCTTGATCCGGGCCGGGGCGGACTGCGGGATCTCCCGGGTAGAGGTCGAACACGACAGCAGCGGGGACGATAGGAACCCTGGCCACCGGTGTGACGTGTCCGCGGCCATCTTCCTCGAGCCCTTGCATGACCCCGTCGGCCGCAGCCAAGCCAAATGCGCTTCCACCCGTCAGGAGGATCGCCTGGATCTGCTCGACCCTCATCCCATGTTCGAGGAGGGCGGTCTCTCGGGAGCCCGGGGCGGCGCCACGCACTTCGGCCGATGCCGTGTTCGGCTCAGGAAGGACCACGACCGTGCACCCGGTCAGGGCTTCCGGATCAGACCAATGCCCAACCTGCACCCCGGGCACCGCCGTGATGGTGTCATTCATCGACATACCTCCTGGGGACCCTGGGGCCGATTCCACAGACCACCTCGTAGGAGATGGTCCCAAGCGACTCCGCCCACTCATCGGCACCGATGCTCTCGGCGCCTTGGGTGCCGAGGAGCACCACTTCGTCACCAACCGACACATCCGAGCCGGTCAGGTCGAGAACCAACTGGTCCATGGTCACCATCCCTGCCAATTGACGCCGCGTGCCACCAACCAGGGCAAGCGAAGTGCCGGAGAGTCGTCGGGGATACCCGTCGGCATAGCCGATGGGGACGGTGGCCACCGGGCCGTCGCTCGGCAACGCTCGGATCCGTCCGTAGCTGGGCCTGGCCCCGGCTTCGAGGTGCTGCACGTGGGAGACACGGCTCACGATTCTCATGGCAGGCGTCAATTGGGCTACCTCCCTGGTGGCGGCACACGGATGGAGGCCGTAGATGCCGAGCCCTATCCGGCACATGTCCCGTCGGGCCTCTGGAAACAGAAGAGCTCCCGCAGTGTTCGCCATGTGAACGAGAGGGGGCTCGTAACCATCTATCGCCTCGTCGAAATCGTCGATCTGCGCCCGGGTGAACGCAGGATCCTCGTCGGCTACGGCGAAATGAGTCCAAAGACCTCCCAGCTCCAGGTTCGGATGGGTCACCAGGGTGTCCATCAACTCGGGGAGCAGCGCGGGCCTGGCCCCGACACGATGCATGCCGGTGTCGACCTTGAGGTGCACGTCGCAGACGGCTCCAGTGGAGCCGAGGGCGTCCAAGAAGGACGGGGAGTATGCAGTGGGTGTCAGGCCCCATCTCACCAACTCCGTGGCGTCCTCCGCCGGGGGCTCGGACAGAACCAGTATCGGTGCTTCGATGCCGGCCTCTCTCAATCGGGCACCCTCTTCGACCAAGGCGACCGCCATCCACCTTGCGCCGGCTTCCTGGGCGGCAATGGCCACTGGCACGTCCCCGTGCCCGTATGCGTCCGCCTTGACCACGACACACATCTGCGATGGAGCGATCTTCGATGCGACCTCCTCGATGTTGTCCCTGATGGCCTTGAGGTCGATCTCGGCGTGGGTCGGCCTCACCAGGCGAATCTCCCGATGTGGCCGGCCAAGGCCTCAGCGGTGACTGTGCCATTTCGGAGGAGGTCGGCCGCTGCGATGCCGTGCCAGTAGGCGGCGGACACCGCCGCCGACGAGGCGTCGAGGCCCCGGGCCATGAGGGCGCCGAGCATCCCCGAAAGCACGTCACCGGTGCCGATCGTCGCCAACTCCGGCCCGCCGGTGCACACCAGAACCGGGATGCCTCCATCGCTGACCACCGTCGGGGATCCCTTGAGGAGGACGACCATCTCGTCTTCGGAAGCGAATGAGCGGGCGGCGAACATCCCGGGCTCGACACCCGCCAATCGAGCAAACTCGCCAGCATGGGGGGTCACGACCACCTCGGCCCGGTTCTCTTTCGCCGCGCCGAGCGCCTCTCTCGTCAGGGCTCCGGCGTCGAGCACGACTCTCGACGCCTTCGCCAAAAGCCCCAGGTAAGGGCCGACGTCTCCCGACGCCAGCCCCGGGCCACCGATCACCACGTCGAATTTCCCCAGACTCTCCAACGCCACCTCCAGCGGGTAGCTCAACAGCTCGGGAGCCGCCGTGTTGACCAGGTCCATCGCCGGCGACAGCACCGCCACCGAGCCGGTCCCGAAGGACAGAGCGGAGCGCCCGGCAAGGATGGCGGCGCCGATCATGCCTGGCGATCCGCCGACAACGAGCACCGCACCCGCCGACCACTTGTGTGCAGTCCGGCCCCGAGGAGGGCGTTGGGCGTCACTCTGCTCCGCCACCCACATCGACGGCTCGCCTCCCGGAATCCCGATGTCCGTCACAGTGACCCGGCCGCACACATCTGGTCCACGGCCCCGGACGTGCCCTGTCTTCAATGTCTGGAAGGTCACGGTCTCCATACAGCGAAAAGCCCGGTCCTGCACCTGACCAGTGTTCGGATCGAGCCCGGTTGGGTAGTCGACTGCCACCACCGGCGCCGGAGCATCGAGCCACGGAACGATCTCGGCAGGCATGCCTCCCCGCACTCCGCCCCCGAAGAGGGCATCGACGATCAGATCGCAGTCCTCTGCTTGGGCCACGAGCGGGGAGATTCGAATATTCGCTGCCGTGGCCAGGGCCGCCGCCCGAGTTGCCTGTGGTGTCCGCGGCATGCCCAAGGCCCGCACCTCGACGGCGACACCCCTCCGACGCAGGTACCGGGCGGCGACGTACCCGTCACCTCCGTTGTTCCCAGGGCCGGCGAGGACGAGAGCCCTCGACCCGTAGCCGGCACCGTTGCGAACGGCCGCAAGCGACACGGCATACCCGGCCCTGTCCATGGCGACGTCGAGGTCTCCGTCGAACCCCTTGTCGACCCGGTTGTACTCGTCGGCGGTCAGAACCGGCTTCACTCGGCCAGAGCGTAGTTCTGACGCTTCAGTGCTCCCCTACCGCAATCGCCATGACCAACGCCGATGTATCGGTGTGGGTGATGGTCACCAGCACCTCCGTTATGCCCATCTGCCGGGCGCGGGAGGCGGCACCACCGGACATCCTCACCGTGGGCTTGCCCCCTCCTGTGATCTCGATCTCTCTCCACCTGATCCTCCGCCAGCCGGTGCCCATCGACTTCATCACGGCTTCCTTGCCCGCGAATCGGGCGGCCAGACGTCGGGCCGGGCTGGCGAAGCGGAAGGCATATTCTCGCTCATGCTCGGTGAAACAACGCTCGGCGAAGCGCGGATAGCGGTCGAGCACCCTCTCGACCCGCCCGATGTCGGCCAGGTCGACACCGAGGCCGATGATCCTCACCTCAGTCGGCTCGGCCGAACACGGTCAGGATCCCGTCGGCGACCCGCTGTCGGTCATCTGCGGTCAAAGACGAGCCACTCGGCAGGCACAAGCCGTCGTCGAACAGCCGCTTCGAGAGATCGCCCCCAAAGCTCTCACATGCGGAGAACACCGGCTGCAGATGCATCGGCTTCCAGACCGGCCTTGCTTCGATGTCCAGCTCCTCGAGGTGCAATCGAACCATTTCCCGGTCCACGCCGGCGACGGCCGGGTCGATGGTGAGGACAGTCAGCCAGAAAGTGGAGTGACATCCGGGAGCCTCCGGCATGAACTCGACTCCGGGGAGACCGGAAAGGGCATGGCGGTAGAACACATTGTTCGCCCGTCGCTCTTTGACCCGTCGCTCGAGGTCCGAGAGCTGGGCACGACCCAGAGCAGCAAGGAGATTCGAGAGCCGATAGTTGTATCCGATCGTGGAGTGCTGGTAGTGGGGAGCTGGGTCACGAGCTTGCGTGGCGAGCCATCGGGCCTTTGCCGCCCACTCGCCGTCGTCGGTCACCAGGGCGCCACCGCCACTGGTGGTGATCACCTTGTTGCCGTTGAACGAGAGAGCTGCGGCGACTCCAAAGGCACCGGCCGGGTTTCCTCGGTAGGTGGCCCCCAGGGCTTCGGCGGCGTCTTCGATGAGGGGGACTCCGGCGTCGGCACACAAGGCGGCGATGCGGTCGTAGTCGGCCGGCTGGCCGTAGATGTCGACCACGACGCAAGCGGCGTAGCTCCCATGCTCGAGCGCCTGAGCCAACAGGTCAGGATCCATGTTCCAGCTGACCGGCGAGCTGTCGACGAAGACCGGGTCGGCGCCCACGTAGCGAATGGCGTTCGCCGTCGCTGCAAAGGTGAGAGACGAGACAAGGACGCGGTCGCCCGCCCCGACGTCGGCGAGGAGCAGGGAGAGATGAAGCGCGGCGGTGCCGCTCGACAACGCAACGCCATGAGCGCGCCCGGTCCGATCGGCGAGCTCGTTCTCGAAGGCGTCGACCTCTGGGCCGAGTGGGGCGACCCAGCCGCCGTCCAGAGCCCGCATGATGGCCTGGCGATCGTGCTCGCCGACATCGGGAGGAGACAGGTAGATCCGCGTCATCGTGGGCTCAGGCTACCGACCCGGCGTCTCATCTCCACCGTCCCAGCCCTCGACCACGTCGATGAAGAGACGCTCGACGAGGTTGGCAACCGTGGCGACACTTCTCTCTTCCGCCACCCATCTCCTGGCGCGATCGCCGAGGTCGGTCGGGGTGGTCAATTCGGAGATCACCTCACTCGCAAGCATCCCGATATCGCCTGTGGGCACGAGACGAGCGTATGCCCCATCCAGTGTGGCCTCGCGGATGGTCGGTATGTCATAGGCCACTACCGATACCCCCGCCGCCATCGCCTCGAGAACAGAGGTGCCCAGCCCCTCCATCAACGATGTGAATGCAAAGACGTCAGCGTGGGCCAGGAGGTCCGAGACATCCGGCCTCTGCCCGGGAAGAGACACGGAGCCGGACAGGCCGAGACGATCTATCTCCGCCCGCACCGCGTCACCGGCATCCCAGTCCCGCCCGACGATCACCAGGTGAGAGCCCGGCACCTCTCTCTCGATGATCTGAAAGGCCCGGATCAGATCGACCTGGTTCTTCTGCGAGGCGAGCCTCCCCACATTCATCACCAGCCTTCCCGGGGGAAGACCGAGTGACTCCCGGCTCTTGGGCGGCGCGTTCCCCGGGGACGGCACGCCTCTGGGGATGACCCGAATGCGCTCTGGCGAGACACCCAACAGATCGGCGTTGGTCGCCCTCACCTCCTCGGTGAGGGCCCGAAAGTAGATGCGCCGTCGACGGGCCGAGAGACCCGCAATCCCGCGAAGCACCGTTGCGCGGAAAGTGTCCGCAGCAGGCTGGTAACGACGCAGCAGCTCCCGATCGCCTGATAGCACCAGATTGGAGACCACCGGTATTCCCATCCCGCGGGTGGCGACCTGACCTACGAGATTCCCCAAGAAGAGGCTGGTCTGAACCACATCGGGCTGAAAGGCGTTGATCTCGCGACGGACCGGCCCAAGCGCCTTCGGCCAAGAACGGCTCCCCGAGCCCGGGGGGAACCGGAGCGAGACGACATCGATCGACGCCTCCTGCAGCGGAGGTTTGAGCTCCTCGATGTCATAGAGGATCATCACTCGTTGCTCATGCCGTCCGGAGAGGGCGACTGACTCGCGAACGAGGCCGTTCTCGGCGCCACCGGAGGCGATCAGGCTGTCAATCAGATGGAAGATCCTCAATTTCCCTCCCGGAACCGGTCGGAGCGTAGACGCGCCCACGTCCAAGGACGCCCGCCCGGCACGTCCTCGCCGACTGGAGCCGGTGTCGTTTTGGGCCGATCCCCTGCTAGACCGAGAGTGGGCATCGGGAGCCCGGCGGCGTCCGGAGCAACGGAGGAGAGGAGCGCCTTGAAGCTCACAAGACGCGAGATCGTGGGCCGCCTCGGCGGCGTGGCCGTGGTGCTCGCGCTTTTCGGTGGGACCAAGCTGATCCTCATCGCCGAGGATCGAAGACAGGCACCCGGTGGCGCCCCAAATGACAAGAGCGCCGGTAGCCCAATTGGAGCCGACACCACCACGACACCGCCCTCCACCGTGTTGGAGAATACCGTCGCGACGACCACGTCTGAAGTCACCGAAATCACGACTCTTCTGATCGGATCGATCGGTGCCACCACAATTCCACGTGGCACGACCGCGTCGATCACGGGTGACCTGGATCTTCAGGGTGACCTGGTGGTCGAGGGCGTCCTAACCGGAGTCGATACATTCACCTTGAAGGGGAATGGCCACCAGATCGAGGTGCGCAACGGTGGGCGAGTCGATCTGAAGGGAGTTCCCAAGACCGGATGGACGCGGGACGTGGTGCCCTCAGGATGGGCGCCTGGTGACCGTGTAGCCACCGCTCCCAATGGGAGGGGCCTATTCGGCATCGACGACTTCACGATCGAGACCTGGCCGGGCGCGGCAGCGAGAAACGTGCAACTCATTGGTGGCCGGAACATCGGCGCCGAGCAATTCAACCTCGATCGGTCCATCGTCATCGATGATGTCTCGAGGATCATGTTTCACGATGGGGCAGGACAACAGGTCCTCAAGCATCTCACGGTCCGGAATGCAGGCCAGGTCGGCGAGCTCGGTTTCTATCCCATCCACTTTCACCTCAATGGCGATGACAGCCGCGGGTCCCTCGTCGAGGGCGTCGTGGTGGAGGGTGGGCGCAATCACGCCTTCGTGCCACATGGCTCCCACGGCATCACGTTCATCGACTGCGTCGCCTTCGACACCACGGGGGAGGCCTTCTGGTACGACCCACCCCCGGAAGCGCGATCCGAGGTCAACAACTCGAATGACACCATGTGGGATCACTGCCTCGCCGCCTACGTCTCGCCCTCGGACGACCGGGGCTATCGACTCGCCGCCTTCACGCTCGGGGCGGGAACGGGCAACAGCTGCATCGATTGCACAGCGGTCGGCGTGCAAGGCCAGAAGGACTCCTCGGGCTTCATGTGGCCCGAGGCCGCCAATGACAATCCGGGGGGAACCGTCTGGACGTTCGAGGGCTGCGTCTCACACAACAACCGGGCCCAAGGGATATTCACCTGGCAGAACGACAGCGGGCTCCACCCCATCGAAGACTTCGTCGCCTATCGGAACGGCGACACCGGCATCGACCATGGTGCTTATGTCAACCGGTACCACTACTCGGACCTGACCCTGTCGGAGAACGGCTCGTACTCCATTCAATCGCACGCCCTGGGCCGCGGTGATCCCATCGTGTTCGAGAACGTCATGGCATCGGAGCCACTTCTGATAAGCAAGCACGTCCTGGAGGGGAGCCCGGTGATATATCGCAAACTCTCGGTGCCGAGTGTCATCGTCGACGAGGAGACCGATGATGGGAACATCAAGTCCACCCAGATCTTCGAAGACTGCGGGCTCACCCCTTCCGACTTCGACCTTCGCACCGTGGCCAAAGGGACCGTGATCGAGATACGACAAGGTGGGTTGCCGGCCTTTCGGTGGAGCGGGACCTGGGAATAGCCGGATATCGGCCCAATCACATATACGATCCGCCGGGTGATCGAGTCCCTCGAGACTCTCGTAGACCTTCTCACCCGCCCGGAATTCCTGACCGGGCTCGTCCTGGGGTGTCTTGCTCTCGGTCTTCTGTATCTGGTGACGAGCCAGGGCATTCAGTCAGGCTGGTGGGGTCTCAGTGTGGCGGCCGCGGCCGGGCTGATCATCGAGCTCATCGGGACTCGACGTCTCACCGTGGTTGCCGGTTGGGCACTCCTCGCTTTGGGTGGATGGCTCTTCGATCGCGAAGACCAGAACAGCATCTTGGGTTGGATACCGATCGGCATCGGTGCCGTCGTCATCTCCTGGCGGGGAGGCCTCCACTCCGCATGGGTGATCCTCGCCACCCCGATCGCGATCGTCGCCGTCGGATATGCCCTCACCATGTGGTCCAAGCGCCTCCCTCATACCCTCATCGGGCCCATGTTCGCCGTCACTGCGTTCGGCATTTGGGTCACGGTCCCCGAAACGGAGTTGGCCCGCATCCTCCTCGGGGTCTCGTTGCCCTTGGCGTTGGCCACCCTCAAGCCCATCAGCGCACGAATCTCGGCCGCCGGCGCCTTTGCGCTGGCCGGTGTCGTGGCTTGGCTGGTGGCTACCGGCGGCGAGGCTCGTGGGGCTTCGATCATCGGCGGCTGGGCGTCCATGGGGGCCATGGCGCTCCTCCCCTTCCTCACCCCCGGAGCGCGGGGGCTGGTCGAAAGCCGGCCGTGGCTCGTCTTCGGACTCCACGCGGTATTGGTCTTCATCAGTGCACGTGTGATCGGACTGTGGACGGCACCTGGATGGGCCTTACTGGCCGTGGCAGCGGTGGGCGCACTGGCGTATTTCGGGCTCAGCCTTCTCCTGTCACAGGAGACCGATGCCCCAGTCGGTTGACGGCTCGACGAGGGTAAGTTGTCGTTCGGTGGAGAAGGCGAGAGGGGTGACATCGATTGACCTCGAAACCAGAGATCAGCGTGGTCATGCCATTTCGGGACGAAGGCTCGCACATCGCCGAGCAAATGGAAGCCCTGGCCGGGCAGGAGACCACGCTCTGCTGGGAATTTGTTGCCGTGGACAATGGGTCTCGCGACGAGAGCCGCCAGATCGTCGAGAGCTACCGACACAAGCTCCCTTCCCTGGTCCTGGTCTCCGAGCCCTCGGAACTCGGCCCGGCGCCGGCGCGCAACACCGGTGTGACGCAGGCGAGCGGAGACATAATCCTCCATTGCGATGCCGACGATGTGGTCGCCCCTGGTTGGATCGAAGCCTTGGCTTCCGCTACCCGGTCAACCGGTCTCGCACACGGCAGGCGCGACATCGAGGCGCTCAACCCGACTTGGGTACGTGATGCGCGACCGGGCTCCGATCCCGCGGAGGAACCACCGGAGAGATTCCTCCCGGTTGCCGGAACCAACAACCTCGGAGTGAGCCGACGGCTTCATGACGAAGTGGGTGGGTTCGATGCGAGCTTCTTTTCCCTGTCTGATGTGGACTTCGTCTGGAGAGCCCAATTGAGCGGCGCACGTCTCGTGGTCGCGAACGATGCCATCGTTCAGTACCGGTACCCGCAAACCCCGATGGGCCTGTTTCGCCAATCCCGTTCCTATGCGATCGGCACCGTGCGCCTGGACCGCCGCTATGGCCCCCATGGCCTCACTCCGACCAATTGGAGATACGAGGCAAGGAGGTGGGCGATCGAGCTCTCCACGGCACATCACATACTCCTGCCCGAGCGACGGGCGCGTTGGCTGTGGCGGCTCGGATATCGGGTGGGGACGATTCAGGGTTGGCTTCGACGGCGTCCCGGGCCGTACGATCCCGCCTAGCGATGACTGACCACAGCCTCACCGCGATCATCACCACCCACAATCGTCCAGAGATGCTCCAGGTGGCGGTCCGAAGCGTCCAAGCCCAAACGGTGCCCGTCCCTTTGATCGTCGTGGACGATGGCTCCGACCCGGCGGTGAGGGCAAGCGACCTTCCGCCGGGTACGTCGCTCGTCCGCAATGAATCTCCCCGGGGCGCCGGCGCCGCCCGCAATTTGGGTGTGAAGGAGGCAGAGACCAGCTGGGTCGGGTTCCTCGACGACGACGACATCTGGCTCCCGGAGAAGGCGGAGGCGGTACTGAACGCCATCCGTCGTTTCACGACGAGCAACGTGATCTTTCATTCCTCCTCGTATCAGCCTTCTGAGCGATCGCGCGGATTGCACAAGCTCGACGATCCCCTTCGACGGATGTTGCACGAGCAACCTCCCCACATCTCCGGCGTGTCGGTGCGTAGGGCCGTGCATCTGGATATGCCCTTCGATGAGACGATTTGGGCCACCGAGGACCTCGACTACCTCATCCGACTGGCTCACGTTCGGCCCTGGGTCGAGATCAGGAGAGACTTGAGCCGGCATATGGACCCCGGTCTCGAGACGAGTGCCATCAACATCGAGTCGAGGATCGAAGGCCGTCTCGATCTGATGAAGCGATATGGCGACCTGATCAGGAGTGATCCCGCGGCGCACAGCTTCTACTACGTGCGTCTCGGCTATCAATATCGAAGGGGCGGTCACTACAAGGAGGCACGATCCTGCTTCATGCGGGCAGTGCGACTGAGACCCATGAGTGGCTTGGCGTGGCGGGGTCTGATCCGGGTCCTCTTCTCCTGGTCAGGCTCGAATCAGTAGCCGCCGAGGATCCCTTCCCTCCTGGCGAATTGCAATGAGCGGGCGAAGAGCCACATGCCGACGCTGAGGGTCAACACGTTGAACACGGCCAGGACCCACACGGCCGTCCCGAAGTCGATCGTGAATGTGCCCGGATCCTCCATGAGGACCGTTCTGGCCGCACTGATCACATAGGTGTGGGGGATCACGTAGCTCAAGGCCTTGAGCCAACCCGGCAGCTGGTCCACCGAGAAGAGCGCCCCACCGAGCAAAGAGGATGCCAGACCGTAGAGAGTGAGCACGGGTTGCGACCTCTTGGCCACGACCATCAAGCTGGCCGCCAGGATTCCCACGGCAGTGCTGGCCCCGATCCCCAGGATGACGAGCACGGCGAACTCGGGGACACCGCTCAGGAGGAAATGCCCGCCCAGGAACGCTGCTATCACGAGGACGAGGACACCGTTGATCGCACCGAGGAGGGTTCGATAGGTGTTGAGCGCCACCGGCAGGAACAGCCAGGGAACCGGCTCGGCCAGGATCAACTCGAACTGGCCACGGTTCTGCGATCGCTGCAAGGCATAGCCGAACCCGGAAAGAGCCGACTGGAGGATGACGGTGACACCGATGCCGATGGCGGCGAAGGTGAAGTAGTCGCCGCCGACCGTGTCGGAGTTCCCGACCAACTCGCCAATGAAGAAGTAAGCGAGCATGGGGACGAAGAGGCCCAACTCACTGAGGAGGAAGGCGAGTGGGTAGGCGAATTCCTCAACCCAGTCGAGACGAAAGAATGCCGACGTCAGGGTCCGGACTCCCCGAATCCGGCCGCCAGTGATGCGATGGATCCCGCGCTTGATCCGGAAAGTGGCGCTCATGAGGAGCGACCGTGGTCGGCGACTCCGTAGACATTGGCCAGGACTTCGCGAAGGGGCTGATGGATCTCACGGGTGGTGACGAGTTGCTCGAGCTGCGACGAGAGACTGGCCAACACCGGACCGACGCTGGCTCCGTGATTCAGCGTCACCCGGATCGACGACCCGTCCACATCCAAGCCCTCGACGGATGGGGCGGAGCCGATGGTGTCTGTTGCCCCAGCGGCAGCCACGGGGCTCGTGAAAACCATTTCCCAAACGGTGCGGTCCAACTTGGAGCGCAGGTTGTCGAGGTCCCCATCGAAGAGGACCTGTCCGCGGTGGAGCAAGAGCACATGGGAGTGAAGCGCTTCGATCTCGTCGAGTCGGTGAGAGCTGACTATGGCTGCCAGGTTCCGCTCTCTGACCACCGACATGATGAGATTGATGATTGCTAGTGATGCCACCGGGTCCACTGAGGCGGTCGGCTCGTCGAGGATGAGCAGACTGGGCTTGTGAAGCAGGGCACGTGCCAGTTGGAGCCTGGCCTTCATCCCTGCGGAGAGTGCGAGCACCGCATTGTTCTTGGCGTGCATGAGATCGACGAGGTCCAACGCCTCGTCCACCGCCCTCTCCAGATCCCCGCCGGAGAGCCCATGGAGGCGCCCGTGGAATCGGAGGTTCTCGGCGCAGGTGTGACGCTGGAAGAGAGTCTGATCCGAGGTCGGCATCCAGCCGACCCGCCTCCTGATGGTCAATGACTCGGACACGACGTCATGGCCTAGCACCAGCGCACGACCGGAACTTGGGGTGGTCAGACCGACCAGGATGCGAAACAAGGTCGTCTTGCCCGCCCCGTTCGGGCCTACGAGCGCGCAAACCTCACCAGGCTCGACGCGAAAGGTCACGTCATCGAGGGCATGGATCTCCTCGGTGATCGGGCTTCGGACCAGGAGTCGCAGCCATCCCGGCGCGGGAGCGAAGACCTTGGTCACACCCTCGATCGATATGGCTGCCGGGCTTTGCCCTTCATTCATGGGCCGGTGTACCCGCTCATACGGCGACGCAGGGACTCCTCGACCCTGAGGCCTCCTTCAAGACGAGGCTGAAAGAACTTGAACGAATCGGAAAGCTGGACCGGGTAACGGTGGAGCAGAAACGGGTCCGGGCGGGCCGCCGGTCTCGGAGTCCCGGCGAGCACAGCGGATCGATAGTGCTCCCTCACGACCGGATCGGCCGGCTCAGACCAATAGCCCCACGGATAAGCGAAGTGATCCGGCGAGATCCCGAGACGGCTGTGAATCAACTCGTTGGAAGTCGAAATCTCATCCTCGGTCTCGCTGCGGGTGGCATGTCGCAAGTCCAGATGTGAGTGTGTGTGAGCACCTACCGACACCAAACCCCCTCTCAGCATCTCACCCACATGATCCCATGAAAGTGGCTCGGCGCCAGTATCAGGACCGAGTGAGCGGCCGGTTTCTATCGACTCCGTGGCGAGGTACAGCACGAACGGGAAGCCGTGCTCTGCGAGGATCGGATAGGCGCGGGAATAGATGTCGTCATAGCCGTCGTCGAAGGTCAGAACCACCAGTTGGTCCGACTCGGGGAGGGCCCACTCGGCGAGCGCCGTGTCCAGGTCGACCACGCGCCGATTCGCCGCCAGCCATTCCATCTGCCGCTTGAAGTCGGAAAGTGTCACCTCCATCTGGCGCCCCAGGCCGGCATCTACCTGGTGGTAGATGAGGACCCTCGGGCCAGTGGGGTTTGGCAGGAACCGATCGGCCGTCGCGAAGATCAGCTTGCCCGCTGTTCGAATCAAAGACATGGCCGGCTATCGAGTGCGGACCGGTGCGGTGCTCATCTCCTCGTCGGTGAGAACTTGGAAGGGAAGGAGCCCCGCCCCCTGGAACACGGCCAGATTGGCACGGCGGCTCAGCCCGGGATCCGGGACCCACTCGGAGATCTTCTTGGTCTTCTTCGATCCTGAAGCAGAGCTGCTGTTCAGGGAGAGACCGATCAAGAGACCGAGGCGGGCCTCGAAATCTTGCACGTCGGCGATTCTCGTCTCGAGGATGGCGGCCTGCTCGACATCACCCCGGGTCTGCGCCGCCCGCTCATTGCGGTCCAGCTCCTCTATGACACGACGGGTCAGACCACCGAGCAGTGTCTCGATCTTGTCACGGTTGAACCAGTCGGCTGCGGCGAGGATCTGGCAGGTGCCTCCTTCGCTTTGGATCTGCCATACGAATGGCTCTCCCTTGGTTCGATTCAAGTGACGTCTGAAGAACTGCCCTCCCAGCCACTCGTCGATGGTTTGCACGCCCCTGGCGGACTTTGTAGCCAACACTCGCTCGATCTCGTGAACCATGGCTCGCGCGGTGACAGGCTCCAGTTCCCGATTCAGCTCCTGGGCGAGCCACATCCCGACAGAAGGCCGCTCCGGAGTCGATTGCAGGGGAAGAAATCCATCGGTCGCGATGAGTCTCACCAGTTCGTCCGAATAGTCACTGTCACCCAGCGGAGCCGACATCAAGTCCTCGACCCTGGTGACCAGATAGTCCGCCACTGCCTCGTAGGCCTCGTTCGGCCTCGCTCCGGAGAGTGCGGTAAGCAACTCGTCACCGAAATCCTCATCACTCGCCGGTGTCTGATCTTGAGCAGGCTGCATCCTGTCTGCCAGGTCCCGCAGCGACTTCTGCGGCACCGGCGGGCTCTCGTCCCTGACGGGCGAATACTGCGTGAGCCTGCGCAGCGGAGACTGCGGGACGACGACCTGGCCGTTTCCGGCTGCGGGGGCCGCCCAAGCCGGCTCCTCCGGCCGATCGCGTCTGGTGGAGCTAGCCCTCTCCGACTTCTGCAGGAAGACCGCGCCAAGCATCGAAACCTGCCTTTGACGGACGTCGGCCAGGAGGGCATTGACCTGGGGGATGGTGGACCGGCCCGGGCTCAGCACCAGGAGGCTGCGCATGATCCTCTGCATGGTCACTTGCGCGCCCGTCGAGGAGATGTCGCCGGCGGAGACCATCACAACGTCGAACTGGTTTGAGGCCCTCTCGATGAAGGCTCTGAACTGCCGCCCGGCCAGGGCGTCGCCTGGAGATTGCATTCTCGGGCCAGTTGGGATCACCCCGAGCCCGTGTCGGATCGGGATGGCCGATTGGAGAACGGTATCCATCTCGAGATTGAAGGCCGGCGAGTCCGGATTCAGCTTCAGGACCTCGGCCAGGGCTGGGCCGCCCACCACGTATTCGCCTAGAGCCGAATCGCTGACGAAGTCCGCATCGATCAACAGGACCGAAGCCCCGGCGCTGGCCATCGAGACCGCCAGGTCGACCGCCAGTGCATGGAGGTTCTGAGATGGGACGTTGTCACCGGCTATCGCCAGAGTGCCGCCGGTCGCCGGGAGTTGGGCTTCCACCACGGCGCGCAGCGCCTGTATGGCGACCTTTCTCGGGCTCCCCTGATCTGCGTCGTACCAGGCTTCGGCGACATTGGTTGCCACTCTCCGGGTCGGCACATCGGCCACCACCGGAAGGTCGACGTCCTCCGGCAGCCAAACCGGCTTCCTGGCCCGGGTGATGAACACGATGGCGAAGATGGCCAGGAGAAGACCGCCGATGAGACCGATGAAGCCGTTGAGCACCGGGTCGGGCGCCTGCTCGGAAAGGTCGTTGAACTCAGGATCCTGGATGCTTCCGAACTGGGTCACGCCCAGTTTGCGGAGAAAGAGTGTCTCGTACTGGTTGAGGAGGAGGGTCCGTGCGTTCTCGAGCGTCGTCAGTTGGAACTGGTCGGTCACCGAGAGCTGTGGCGTGTCGATGGGAGGAAGACCGGCCTTCTGGACCGTGAGGTCCTGTTGGACTTTCTCGAGATCGGTGATGTTCTGACGGATGATGTCGCGCTCGGCCTGGGTAGGGGCCGTCACCACCTGGATCCGCAGTTGGATCAGCGTGCCAGTGAAGGCCTGGATCTGCTGATCGAGGAAGTTGTGCTGGGCGACGAGGTCCTCGGACGCAGGAGCCTGCGAGTCCTGGATCGCCTGAATCTGCTCGTCGAGGGCACGCGCTTTCTTGAGCACGTCGGCCAGCTGGGCATCGACATCGGGATCGATGCGGGGATCGATCCCCTTGTAGGCGTCCAGCAACTCTTTGGCCTTGGCCTGCGCCTCGGCCTCGCTCTTGCCGACAGCCGTGAAGCGGACTTCGGTCGACGTCGGGTCGATCTCGATCGAGGACGTGGGGTTGTCGATCAGGAGGTCACCGGCGGCGAAGGTGGCGGCATCGAGGACCGATTGGATACGGTCGTTGACGTCCGAGATCACCTCGCCCTCCTGAGGCTCGAAGCGAATCGCGATCACGGCCTCGACCTCGTTCCCACGCCGCTCGTTGGAGACGCCGGTGAAATACCACCCGGCGAGAAAGCCGAGCAGAGCCATGACGATTATCAGGATCCAGCGATCGCGCAGGACGCGCGAGAGGCGATTCAGCTCCATGAGGAAGTGAGCCGGGTGCCGGTTTCGTCGATCACCGTGCCACCGTTGAGATGACCACCGGCGATCAGAGTCAGCAAGTCGATCACCTTCTCGGTCTGGCCTTGTCGTGCCGCGTCTTCCAGGTCGGACACGGTGCTCGCTACCACGGCGGCGGCGGGGTGGTCGAGCTTGACCTCGAAGATCTTCGGGTTCTGGGTCATCTCCATGGGGCCGGAGGAGAGTATCTCATTCATCTTCTCACCCGGCCGCCTACCGGTATAGAGGATCTCGATGTCCTTGTCCGGAGTCAACCCGGAGAGCCTGATCAACCGTCTCGCCAGCGCCTCGATTCGGACCGGCTCGCCCATGTCGAGCAAGAACACCTCCGAGCCTTCGGCGATGGCGCCGGCCTGGAGCACCAGCTGAACCGCCTCATCGACCGTCATGAAGTACCTCGTCATCTGCGGATCGGTAACGGTGACGGGCCCTCCAGCCTGGATCTGGCTGACGAAAGTGGGGATCACGCTGCCACGGCTGCCCAGGACGTTGCCGAAGCGAACGGCCGTGTACGTGCAGTCGTCACGTCGCTCACCGGCAACCCTGACCATCAACTCGGCCACTCTCTTGCTTGCGCCCATCACGCTGGTTGGATCGACAGCCTTGTCCGTCGAGATGAGCACAAAATTTCCCATCCCGGTCCTGGATCCCGCCTCGATCACGTTCCGAGTGCCCACCACGTTGGCCAACACGGCTTCCTCGGGGTACTCCTCGAGGACCGGGACGTGCTTGAGGGCGGCGGCATGGAACACGACATGTGGCCTGATTGTCTCAAAGGTTCGAAGCAATGTGGCGGCGTCGCGGATGTCGCCCAAAACCGAGCGGGCCTCCCCCCGCCACCGCAATTGCGCCTCGTGGAGAAGTGTCTCATCGCGGTCGAGCGCCCAGACTCCATCGGGCTCGTAGGCGAGCACCTGGTGGACGATCTCGGATCCGATCGATCCACCGCCACCAGTCACCAGCACCCGCTTGCCCTTGATCATCGCAGCGACCTCGGACATGTCGGTGGCCACCGGTGACCTCACCAGGAGGTCTTCGACCCTGATGTCCCGAACGTCCAGAGGAGCCTGGTGGTTAGTCATTATCTCGGACGCCGCGGGAAGGATTCGCAGTCGGACATCGATGTCGAAGCAGCGGTCGACGACTTCGCGAGCAGTCTTCAGGCTGCCTCCGGCGACCACCACTTGGTCGATTTCGAACTTCTCGACAACCGATGCGATATCCGGAAGTCTCCCGAGGATCGGCAGGCCGGCAAAGAGCCTGACAGTCTCCGGCTCGTCGGTACCCGATGAGAGGAAGCCGATCACCCGGCCACCGTTGTCCAGCTCATATGCGCGACGGGCAAACGCCGCACCGTCGGCACCGACACCGACGACGATGATCCGTGATAGCTCCCCGTACTTCCTGAAAGAGAACAGACGCGAGCGGAATCGAACCAGGCCCATCATCAGTACCGACAAGAGGCCGCCGACGAGGATCACCGTGTATGGGATGACCACGCCAACCGTCCGAAGCCATTGACCAACGGCGAACACGGCTATCACTGCACCGGCATTTGCCAGAACGACACGAACCGCCTCGTTGGTGCTGGCGTGCTCCCAGACATGGCCATAGGCGCCCGTCAGCGCATTGGCGACGATGTGCAGGACGATGATGAGCGGCATGACCACGAGCAGGTCGAGCCAGTACCCCCGGGTGTCGACCACCAGCGTGTCCAACATCCTGAATGCCATGCCCACCGAATAGGACGCGACCACGATCATCACGTCCAACGCAGCAAACGCTATATCAGCTCTGATTCTGGACGCCAACACCGAGACGGAATGTCTCGAGGCGCCCGCTTCCCCATTAGGGCCACCACCCGACACAGAAGCCTCCCACGCTCCCGATTCCAAGGGGACACACTATCAGGTGTTGGTCGACACTGAAAGTGCATCTTGAGCACTCACAGTGGGGGATGGGCTGCCCGACCTATTGACACGGGTGGGGGGTAGCGACGCGAATGACAACCCTGGCCGGTGGATACCATCGCGCCTTCGACCGCGATCAGAGAGGGTTGGGAATGAGAGTCCTGGTTACAGGTGCGGCCGGGTTCCTGGGAAGACACGTGGCAAGGCATTTCGCGAACAGCGGATGGACGGTCACAGGGTTCGACGTGACCATGTTCGACGAGGAGGGAATCCATTCCTTCCAGGGCGACTTCACGGAGGGGAACTCCATAGAGCAAGCTGCGGACGGTATCGATGTGATAGTCCACATCGGCGCCATCGGCGACGTCTACCTGGCCGGCGAGCAGCCTGGCCTGGCCGCAGACGTCAATGTCGTCGGCACGGCGAACGTGCTGGAGGCGGCCATCCGCCACGACGCCCGTGTCGTCTATGCGTCCACATGGGAGGTCTACGGAGAGCCGGTGCGCCAGCCGATCGACGAGGACCATCCCACGATGCCCGACCATCCGTACAGCATCACCAAGCTGGCCGGCGAGTCACTGGTCTTGTCGGCGGCACATCTCAGGGGGGTGTCGGCGATGGCGCTCCGACTTGGGACGGCATACGGCTCCGGGCTGCGGCCGAACTCGGTGTTCCGCATCTTCATCGACCGAGCTCGGCGTGGAGAGCCGATCACCATCCAGGGAGACGGGTCGCAAGGACGCCAATTCACCCATGCCAGCGACATCGCCCGGGCATTCGAGATGGCGGCGCGTTCGGAGTTGAGTGGTGCCGCCGTCAATGTGGTTGCGCCCGAGATGACATCGATCAAGGACCTCGCCGAAGCAGTGGTGAAGCGCTTCCCCACCGAGTTGACCTTTGGTGAGCCGCGACCGGGCGACGTCCCACCCGCACAGGTGTCGGCAGAGCGCGCCCGGGAAACTTTGGGATGGACGGCACAGATGCCGTTCGATCGCGGGCTCGACGAATTGGTAGCGAGTGTCACCGGAGAGGTCTGACCGAGCCCGGATCCTGGTCCTCATCAAAGGCCTGGGCATCGGTGGCGCGGAGCGGCTGATCGCCGACGCAGCCTCGTTCTGGGACAGAACGCGCTTCGACTACCGGGTTGCCTTCATGCTCCCTCACAAGGATCAGCTGGTCGCCGAGTTGGAAGGCCAGGACATCGGTGTCACGTCGTTGGGTGCGGACAAGCCCAAACTGACCCTGGGAGCGATTAGGAGACTCCGGGCCTTGCTCGAGGACTGGCAACCCGCCCTGGTTCATGCGCACCTCCCCTCTGCCGGCATCCTGGCCCGTCTCTTCTTCAAAGGCCCGGTCGTCTACACCGAGCACAACCTCGCCAACTCCTATCGCCAACCCACGAGATGGCTGAACAGGGTGACTTATGGCCGCAACGCATCCGTGTTGGCGGTGTCAGATGCTGTGGCGGAGAGCCTCCATGGATTTCCCGGGCCGAGGCCGATCGTCGTGCCCAACGGGGTCTCGGTCAGCGTCACCGCCTCGGACGTCGCCTCGATAAGGGAAGAGCTTGGACTCGGGACGTCGGAGCCCCTCGTCGTGCACGTCGGGAACATTAGGCCCCACAAGGGCCACTCCAACCTCATCGCCGCGACCGCCAAGATGATCGCCGAGAGACCGGATGTGCGTGTCGTGTCGGTCGGTGGAGAGAAGTTCTCC
Organism: uncultured Acidobacteriota bacterium; assembly: GCA_963822895.1. Lineage (GTDB taxonomy): Bacteria > Actinomycetota > Acidimicrobiia > Spongiisociales > ZC4RG35 > JARDZU01. The sequence goes on along the minus strand of CAWGJI010000019.1, from coordinate 412,188 downwards.
GGGGACCTGGCGCGGGTTCGCGCCGAGGCCGAAACGGCTGGTGTCGGGTCGGCACTCGAATTCATGGGTCGACGCCCCGATGCCCTGGCATTCATCGCGGCCGCCGACGTCGTCGTCAACCCGGCCGATGTCGAAGGGCTTCCGGTGGTGATCCTCGAGGCCCTGGCCTTGGGGCGCCCGGTGGTGGCCACCGAGGTGGGCGGCGTGCCGTCTGTGGTCATCGATGGCGTGACGGGAAGGCTGGTCCCGCCGCGCGACCCGGTGGCACTGGCCGGGGCGGTACTGGAAGCCCTGGAGACGCCACAAGCCCACGAGTGGGGCGAGACGGGCCGTGAGCTCGTGCTGAGGGAGCACGGCACCGACCAGATGGTTCGCTCCTACGAGCAGACCTACAGAGCGCTGATCGATGCCTGATCTCGATATTCGCCCGGCCACCCCGGACGACACCCCCGCCATCTTGGAGTTGCTCAAGGCCTCCCTCGGGGAGAGCCCGCTTCTCAAGCGGAAACCCGAGCTCTGGGCCTGGAAGCACACCGCCAACCCCTTCGGCCCGTCGATCGTCCTTCTTGCCTGGTCAGGGCAACGACTTGCCGGGGTGCGGGCCATGATGCGTTGGGAATTGCACACACCGGGTGGCGGTCTGATTCGGTGTGTGCGGGCGGTGGACACCGCCACCCACCCTGATTTCATGCGAAGGGGGATCTTCCGGCGGCTGACGGAGGAGGCAATCGAGGTCGCTCGCGCCGAGGACGTGGATCTTGTGTTCAACACCCCGAACCCGAAGTCGGCGGCCGGGTACCTGACCATGGGTTGGAGCGAAGTGGGATGGATCGGGGCGCAGATACGCCCGCACTTGGGCCGGTCGGTGAGACCTGACGGTGAAGCGCCTCCGGCCCTGATGTCCGTTTTGCCCACGGCTCGGGCGTTCGAGCCGGTCGACTACGAGGGTCGCCCCGCCCTCGGCCTTCGCACCATTCGCTCCATCGAGTACCAAGCTTGGAGGTTCAACGGCCATCCTCGCGTACGCTATGGCACGGTGGGTGAGCATGAGACGACAGCAGTGGTGAGGGCCGGAGTGAGAAGTGGCAGGACTGAATTGGTCCTGGCCGACTTGCTCGGGGAACCGGACAGTCGTGTGATCCGGGACGTCGCTCGCCGAAGCCGAGCCGCCTACGTAGGTGGTTTTTTCTCAAAAGGCCCGGAGCGCGGCGCCGCCATCCGTGCCGGGCTCATCCCGGTTCCAGGGCTACACACCCTCCGCCTGGTCGCCCGTCCCCTCACCGAGCTGGACTTCGACGTCTTCGACATCGATTCATGGGACCTGGCGGTCAGCGATTTGGAGCTCTTGTGAGAGGCGAGGGCGGATACTGGGTGGCGGTAGGTGTCGCTGTGGTCGGTTTGGCGGCCGTGGTGGCTTCCGGTTTGACCGGTGCCGCGGTTCTGATCTTGGCCGCGCTGGGAACCCTGATGATGGGTGCGGTGGGCTCCTGGATGAAAAGACCGGTCGACGAGAGCTGGTTGCAATCCTGGGTCGTCCTGGGATTCATGGCCAAGGTGGGCGGAGCCTTTGCCCGCTACTTCATGGTTCAGTTCATCTATGGCGGCATCGGCGACTCGCTTCGCTACTACAACGTCGGCATCGACCTCGCCGCCATCTGGCGCCAGGGGCACATCCCCGCCTTGACCGGATCGGGCTCGTTCGGGACCCAGGTCGTCGAGGCCGTGACCGGAGGCCTGTTCGCCATATTCACCCCCGACCTGCTTGGGGGATTCGTCATCTTCAGCATGTACTCGTTCCTGGGCCAGCTCGGGCTGTATGCGGCATTTCGCCGGTGGGCCGAGCCCCATCAGCTGAAGCCCTATGCATTCGTCATCTTCTTCTTCCCCACCTATGCCTTCTGGCCGTCCAGCATCGGCAAGGACGCCTTGATCATCATGTTCCTTGGGTTCTGCGCCTATTCGATCGCCCGGCTTCTCGAGGGCTTCGAGCTCCGCTGGATCGCCCCGGTCGCCCTCTCGATGGTCGGGCTCGGCCTGATCCGGATCCACATCGCCGCTCTGGTCGCCTTCGGGCTCGTCGGCGCCCTCATCGTCTCCAAGGTGAGGGTCGGTGCGACCTTCATGACACGAAGTCGAAAATTCATCACTTTTGCCGGTGCGGCGTTCGCCGTGGTCATCGCCGTCCAGCTGATCCCCCAAGTCGTCGGTCTCCAGCTCAACGACCTGGGCGATGTGACCCCATTTGCCAACGAGATAACCCGGAGGACGTCTGAGAGCGGAACGGTCGCCTCCGGCGGACCAGTCCAGTCGGTCCTCGACATGCCCGGTGCCGTGGCGCTTGTTCTCTTCCGTCCCTACATCTTCGAAGGCACCGAGCTGCAACACCTCCTGGCCGCCGGGGAAACGACCCTGATCCTTCTGTTCTTCATATGGAAGCTCCCCGTAATCCTCCGGAATTGGGGACGATGGCGAACCAACGCATACCTCGTCTTCTGCACCCTCTACACGTTGGCCTTCGCGGTCGTCTTCAGCGTGGTCAGGAATCTCGGGATCATTGCAAGGCAGAGGGGTCAAGTTCTTGGCTTCTTCATGGCGCTGGTGATCGGCCTCGGCTGGAATGAGACTAAGAAGGCGAGATCGGCGAGAGTCGCCCGGGAGGCGAAGGAGGCGGCCAGGACGGCCGACTCCGTCACTTGGGCATGAAACGCGCCCTCGACGTGACCCTGTCTGTGATCGCACTGCTCGTGCTCTCTCCGGTCTTGGCGGTCGTGGCCGGGTTGGTTTGGTGGAAACTCGGCCGTCCCATCCTCTTCACACAAGAGCGGCCAGGTCACGAAGGACGGCCTTTCACCCTGGTCAAGTTTCGAACCATGGCCCCGACCACCGAAGAAGCCCAGGACGGCTCGTCCGACGAGCAACGGCTGGGAGCGTTCGGAGCCAGTCTGAGGAGCACCAGCCTGGATGAGCTCCCCGAGCTCTGGAACGTCCTCAAGGGCGACATGAGCCTGGTCGGCCCGAGACCGCTCTTGATGCAATACCTCCCCCTCTACTCGCCGCGGCAGAGCCTGCGACACCAGGTGAAGCCGGGCATAACGGGGTGGGCGCAGATAAATGGCCGTAACGCCACGCCGTGGCACGATCGTCTCGAAATGGATGCCTGGTACGCCGAGAACCACAACATCTGGCTCGACCTCAAGATCCTGGCCTTGACCGTTCCCAGAGCGCTTCGGCGAGCGGACGTCGCTCAGGATGGCCGGGCTACCGTCGACTACTTCACCGGATCGGATTCGTGACGAGACTGGCATTTGCCGGGGACCGTCAGGTCGCGGTCGACTGTCTCAGATTCCTCCTCGACAATGACGTGGAGCCGTTGGCGCTCCTCGTGCCCTCGGCCAAGCGGGCGAGTCATGCGACCGCCTTGCAAGACATGTCGGGGTTGGCGGACGAGCTTGTGCTCAGAGGAACCGAGTTCAGGGAGCCGGCTGGGATCGAGTTGCTGCAGAGTCTCGACCTGGACTACATCATCGGTGTCCACTTTCCATACGTCGTGCCCGGGGCGGTGCTCGAGGTGCCACGCATAGGGGTGACCAATCTCCATCCCGCACTACTCCCCTTCAACCGGGGGTGGCACACACCCAGTTGGGCGATCCTCGACCAGACGCCGATCGGTGCCACCCTTCATTTCATGGACGAAGGCCTGGACACCGGTGACATCGTCGCCCAGGTCGAGTTGGAGATAGAGCCCGACGACACCGCCGACCGGCTCTATCAGAGACTGCTTCGACTCGAGGTGGAGCTCTTCGCCGAAGCATGGCCGCTCCTGGCATCTGGCGACCCCCCTCGCACTCCTCAGTCAGGTGACGTCGGCACCAGACACGATCGATCGGAGCTCGGCACGGACGTGGTGAGGAGATTGGACCTCGCCGAGCCGACTGATGCCGGGAGGCTCCTTCGTCGTCTTCGCGCCCTCACCACCAATGACCTGGCGGAGGCAGCCTATTTCGAAGCGGATGGGCGTCGATACATGGTCCAGATCGAGATCACACCGGATCAGGAAGACGAGCGCCCCGTCTAGGGCTCAGTCCAGCGAGCGACCAGCTCCGGGAACAAGCCCTTGGCGGCGGCGACCTCCGCATATGTGCCCATCACCTTTCGAACGATCACCCGCTCGTCGAAGTTGGCTTGGGCGAGCTCGATCGACGCCTTGGACATCTTTGCTCTGAGGCCGGCATCGTCGACCAGGCGAGCCAGTGCCGCGTGGAGGGCCGCAACGTCCCTCACCGGGAACAAATAGCCGTTGACGCCATCCTCGACGACCTGGCGACATCCCCGAATGTCGCTTGCGATGACGGGCAGTCCCGAGGCGGCCGCTTCCATGGCCGCCCGAGGAAAACCTTCCCGGTGACTGGGCAGGACGAAGATGTCCAGTGCCTGGTAGATCCGATCGACGTCCTGACGCATCCCAAGCAATCGCACGCCTTGAGCCTCGGCCTCCAGGAGAACCTCGTCGGGGACGGCGTCCGACTTGTCGGGGTCCTTGGGGCCGACGATGAGGGTGACACTCCCATCGAGTGTCGCTGTCGCATCGATCAGCTCCGGGATGCCCTTCTCCTCCACGAGCCGGGCAACCAGCCCAATCGCCACCTGGTCTCCCGCCAGCCCGAGCTCAGAGCGAACCTCTCCTCGGATCTCCGGCATGGCGCGGAACCTGGTCAGGTCGACACCGTTCCCCAGCAGGGCGAGCTTCTTGCGCGGCATGATTCGCCACCGATAGAGGAGGTCGAAGTCCTCCGGGCTCTGGACCAACTCGGCGTCTGAGAATCGGGAGGCGATCCACTCGAGGCTGTAGACCACGAAGCGTTTCCACCACGGAGAGTCCTCCGAGGCGTACAGCCCGTGCACCGTGTTGACCACGATCGGGACACCGGCGAGACGACCGAGGATCCTCCCGTAGACACCGGGCTTTGGGTTGTGGGTGTGGAGGATGTCGGGTTTCTCGGCGCGAAGCACCTTCCACAGTTGGCGGATGGCGCGGACGTCGGCGAGCAGGTTCATGCCTCGCGTCGATGAGCTGAGCGATACGTGCCGAATCCCGACCTCCTCCAATTCGGCCACGAATTCGCCGGGTGCGCTTATACCTATCGACTCCCCGAGATCCAGGGCCGCCTCCAGTTGGGGGAGCAGCAGGTAGCGAAGGCTCATGTCGACCGTCGTGAGATGGGCGATCTTCATTCGATCAACCCCCTGAGCCCGCTGTCATACCGATCCAGGGCAGCAGCCCACGTGAAGTTGTCCAAAGCGTGCTTGCGTGCCCTCAGACCCATGTCCTCGACACGTCGACGATCGGTGACCGCCCTGGTCATCGCCTCGATGAGCGACTGCTCGTCTCCCGATGGGACGAGGGTTCCCGACACGTCGTCGAGCACGACCTCTCGGGTGCCGCCCACGTCCGTGGCAATCGCCATGACACCGGCAGCCGCAGCCTCCATCACCGCACCGGGCAGGCCTTCGGTCGTGGACGTCTGCAGAATCAGGTCTGCCCAAGCCAGATGCGGGCGTACATCGGAGATCGAGCCAACGAAGGTGACGCGGTCGTCCATCCCCCTCCTCTGAACCTCCATCATGAGAGTCTCGTCCAGAGGGCCGCTCCCGACGAATCGCAATTCGACGTCGGGAACGGCCGCCACTGCCGACAGGGCGAGCGTGGGGTTCTTCTCGTTGCTGAGACTGCCAATGAATACCACTCTGAGGCGCGACCCCCGGTCAAGACGCTCGACGTCGAAGAACTCCTCGGGCACACCTGTGTGGACCACGTCGATCTTGGCCGCGAGCGATGGCTCGATCTCCAGGAGCTGGCGGCGGGTCTCCTCCGAGACCGCAAAGACTCGATCCATGCGTCTCAACAGCATGCGGTTGAGAAGACGGGCGGAGCGGGAACGAAGCCAGTACAGAGGCTCCCCGATCGAGTTGTAGACGAGTGGGGCGCCGCGCCACCTCCTCGTGGTGAGGGCGCCGTATCTCAGGGTGGCGCCACCATTCGCCAAGACGACATCCGCATCCGCGATCTTCAACCTACGACGGAGGGCTCTGACCACCGCAGGGTCGAGACGGCGCCGATCGGAGGCAACCAGGGTCTCTACATCCAACCCATCGGTGACGACAGAGTTGAGGGCAACCAATTCGACCACCCAACCCCGCGCCCCCAGACCCTTCCGCAACCGTTCGGCCAATACCTCGGCGCCACGCCGCTGGTTGGTTGCGATCACGATGAGGAGCCGGGGCGCCTTGTCCTGATTTGCCCCCACTGCCACCGGATCAGGATGGCCGATACTGGCTCTAGGTCAAGTCTGTGAACGGAAATGTGTGGAAACCGCACATTTCCGTTTACAGAAGAGGGTCGTTGGGAATAGTTGACGGTTCAATGACATTGACTCAGGTGTTAAGTAGTTGACGGTTCAAGGATTCCGAAGGAGGAACCACCATGACATCCGCACGCACCGTTCAGAGAACCGAGGTCCCGGCAGCCGGGACATGGGAAATCGACCCGGCACACAGCGATCTGATCATCACGGCGCGCCACTTGATGGTGACCAAGGTCCGAGGCACGTTTGGAGAGATTGCCGGCACGATCGAGGTGGCCGAGGAACCCGCCCAGTCGTCGGTGAGGGTGGTGGCCAAAGCAGCATCAATCACGACCGGCGCAGCCGATCGCGACAACCACTTGCGCTCGCCCGACTTCCTCGATGCCGCCCGGTATCCAGACGTGACATTCCGGTCGACCGACCTGCAGCGCGATGGTCGGCAATGGGACCTCACCGGCGATCTGACCATCAGGGATGTCACCAAGCCCGTGACCTTCCAGCTCCGCTTCGAGGGCTCGGCGGAAGACCCGTTCGGGAACACCAAGTCGGCGTTCACCGCAAGCGGTGAGATCGACCGCGAGCAATGGGGCCTGACCTGGAATGTGGCCCTAGAGGGTGGCGGCGTCCTCGTTTCCAGAAAGCTCCTGGTCGAATTCGACGTCCAGGCGACATTGACCTCCTGACTTGGCTCCCGCCAAATCGGGCCCGATCGCCTTCGATCGGGCCCGATTTGGGCGGGGTTCACTCGACTGTCACCGTCTTGGCCAGGTTTCTCGGCTTGTCCACATCCATGCCCTTGGCCGTGGCGAGGTAGTAGGCCAGGAGTTGCAGCGGCACCACCGCGGTGACCGTGCACAGCAGGTCAGGCCCGGCAGGGACCCGGATCACGTGATCTGCAACGCTCCCCACCTCAGACTCCTCTTCCGCCACCAGGACGATCGTGGCTCCCCGCGCCTTCATCTCCTCCATGTTGGAGAGGGTCTTGGAACGGACGTGGCTGTCGCATGCCACGCCGACCACGACCACCCCCGGTTCAATCAGCGCGATAGGCCCATGCTTCATCTCGCCTGCGGCATAGCCCTCCGCTCGCACGTAGGCGATCTCCTTGAGCTTGAGGGCGCCCTCCATCGCCACCGGGAAGTCGCCCGACCGGCCCAGGAAGAAGAAGTCCCGGACTGAGGCCCACGATTCCGCCATCTCCTTCACTTCATCGGAGTGCTCCAACACCTTTGCCACCAGCTCGGGCAACCTGATCATCTCCTTCACCTGGATCTCGATGGCTCCCGGATCCATCGCACCCCTCACCTGGGCCAGGTGGAGGCCCAGCAATTGCATGGCGATCAGCTGGGTGGTGAATGTCTTGGTGGCGGCAACACCGATCTCCGGCCCTGCCCTCGTGTAGAGGACCGCATCTGACTCTCGGGCGAGGGCCGACTCCACGACATTGGAAACGCCGATCACTAGCGATCCTTGCGCTTTTGCGTATCGAATCGCTGCGAGGGTGTCGATGGTCTCGCCAGATTGGCTGATCCCGATGACCAGCGAACGATCGTCGAGCACAGGGTCGCGATATCTGAACTCAGAGGCGATATCTATCTCGACCGGAAGCCTGGTCCAGCGCTCGATAGCGTATTTCGCCATCATCGCCGCATGGAACGAGGTCCCGCAGGCCACGACGAAGACCTTGTCGATCTCTCTCAGAGACTGCGGGGAGAGGCCAAGCTCGTCCAGAGTGACCCGCCCCGGATGATCGACCCGGCCGGCCAACGTGTCCGTGATCGCATGGGGCTGCTCGAAGATCTCCTTGAGCATGAACGTCGGATAGCCCCCGCGCTCGGCGGCCTCGAAGTCCCATTCGATCAACCTTCGATCAGGGACGACTTCGTTTCCATCCGGGTCGGTGATGATCACCCCATCGGCCCGAATCTCGACGATCCGATCGTCGTCCACCACCAGCATCTCCCTGGTGTGCTCCAGAAACGCCGGGATATCGGATGCCAGGAAGTTCTCCCCCGATCCCTTACCAACCACCAGTGGGGACCCGCGACGGGCACCGACCAGCAGACCTGGCTCGGATCGTCTCATGACGACGAGGGCCATCGCACCGTCGGAGACTTCCATGACGGAGCGCACCGCGTCGGCAAGCGGCATGTTGGCCATCTCCTCGATCATGTGGGCGACCACCTCGGTGTCGGTGTCACTCTCGAACTCGTGACCGGACTCGACCAGTTTGGCCTTCAGCTCGCCCCAATTCTCGATGATCCCGTTGTGGACCACGACCACGTCTCGCGTGCAGTCGAGGTGAGGGTGGGCGTTGCCGGTGTTGGGAGCGCCATGTGTGGCCCATCGCGTGTGGCCAATCCCGGTGTGGGCGTCTCCTGGAGCCTCGCGATCGACCAATCGTTGGAGGTCGGCGATCCTCCCAGCCTGCTTCAGGACGGTGACCGACTCGCCATGGTTCAGGGCGACTCCGGCCGAGTCGTATCCGCGATATTCCAACCGCGCCAGACCAGGCATCAGGACGTCGATCGCCTGACGCGGTCCGACGTAGCCGACTATTCCGCACATGTCTCAATTCCTTTCGGTGAAGGGACAGCCGTCAAAGAGTCGAAGGGGGGCCATCCCGCGGTGGATTCGAATTGGCGCGTGCGAATGGGCCGGTAACGGCGCTCAGCGGGTGAGTCTCTGTTCCGGTGTCGCCACCGGGTTTTCTCTCATCCCTGTCGACCTGAGCAGGCCGGGAAGGCATCCGCCGAATATTTCGATGACCTTCCTCCTCGTCACCTCGCCAACGGGCGAGGCCTGGCGCTTGTGTGTGCCGCACGCTCGTTCTGGTCCCGGTTCAACCCTCCTTCATCGACGACTCGGTGACCCTCGACAGCAGATCAGCGTAGTGCCTGGCCGACTCTTGGCTAGCAGCTTCCACCATGATCCGAATCAGCGGCTCGGTGCCGGATGCCCTGACAAGGACCCTTCCCTCTTCACCCAACTCGCTCTCGACAGCCCTCACCTCTTCCCACAGATCTTCGGCAGCCTCGAGACTCGCCCCCCGGGCCACCCGCACGTTCTGGAGGATCTGGGGGTATTCGGTGATGGACTCGGCCCTAAGTTGCCTGAGCTCCTTTCCCGTGCCGGCGATGACATCGAGGAGCCGGACGGCCGTGAGCAGGCCATCGCCGGTTTGGCCCTTGTCCAGGAAGATGATGTGGCCCGACTGCTCGCCCCCGAGGACGCCCCTGCGTTCCTGCAACGCCTCCATGACATAACGATCGCCCACCTTGGTCTCGATCAGATCGATGCCGGCCTCCGCCATCGACTTTCGCAGTCCGAGATTGGACATCACGGTGGCCACGACCACGTTGTTGGCCAGGGTGCCCTGATCCTTCATGTGCCGGGCGACGATGGCCATGATGACATCGCCGTTGGCGACCCTTCCGTCCTCGTCGATGGTGATGAGGCGGTCGGCATCCCCGTCGAAGCAAAGGCCGATCCGGCCGCCGGCCAGTCCCGCGAGTGTCTCAGGATGTGTGGCTCCGCACCCGGCATTGATGTTGCCGCCATCCGGCGCGTCGAAATGGGCAACGAAGTCGGCCTTCAGCCGTTCGAAGAGAGTGGGTGCCGCCAGATAGGCCGCCCCGTTGGCGCAATCCAGCGCGATGGGCAGGCCACTCAGCGTGTATCGAGAGACTTCGGCGAGGTGACCCAGATACTTGTCCATCGCCCCGGTGTCGACGAAACGGGTGCCGATCGCGGGGCCGATGCTCGATCGCGACCCGGTGGAGCGCAACCGAGCCTCCAGGTCGCGCTCGACGTCGTCTGGCAGCTTGGTGCCTCTTGAGCCGAGGAGCTTTATCCCATTGTCCTCGGCCGGGTTGTGGGAAGCGGAGACGACGGCTCCCATGGTGGCGCCACTCACTGCGGTGAGGTAGCTGATGCCTCCGCTGGGGAGAACACCCACGTCGACAGTGTCAACGCCCACCGCATGGAATCCGGCCTGCAAAGCCGAGGAGAGCATCTCACCCGAACGGCGAGTGTCCCTCCCAACCAGCACCGGACCGTGATCCAGATATGACCCGGCTGCGCGACCCAGAGCAAGAGCGAGCTCCGGGGTCAGGTCCGATCCGGCAGCCCCTCGGACACCGTCCGTGCCAAAGATGGGCTTCCCATCGTCGAGGAGACGACGGAGATCAGACATGAGAAGTCCGTTGGACGGTGCCGTTGCCCAGATTGGCGGCGAGGCGCGCCAGTCGCAAGGCCGAGGTTTCGCCACTCCTCGGGCCGGAATGGCGAGGCCGAGAACGCTGCGAGTGGTGATGCATGGTCGTCAAGATGGGTGACATGCACCGTTCAACGGGCTCCTGGCTACCGCTTCGTGTACTGCGGTGCGCGACGCGCCTTGCGCAACCCGTACTTCTTGCGTTCAACGACTCTCGCGTCGCGAGTGAGGAGGCCTGCCTTCTTAAGCATCGGACGAAGCTCCTCATCCAACACGATGAGGGCACGGGCGATGCCGAGGCGAAGCGCATCGACCTGTCCGGTCGTCCCTCCGCCGGAGAGAGTGGCCTCCACGTCGTAACGGCCTTGGGTCTGGGTGATCTGGAGAGGCTCCATGACGCGCAGCCTCGATGCCATCGTCGGGAAATACTCCTCGAGCGGGCGGCCATTCAGCTTCACCTGCCCCGAGCCATCGCGTAGACGAACACGTGCCACCGACGACTTGCGCCGACCAGTGGCCTGCACCAGCGGCTTTGCCATCAGATCTCCACCTTTCGAAGGTCCAGGACGAGCGGCTCCGGCTTCTGGGCCGCATGTGGGTGGTCAGGTCCGGCATAGACCTTCAGCTTGGTCGCCACCTTACGACCGAGCTTGTTCTTGGGAAGCATGCCTCGCACGGCGCGTTCGACCACTGCTTCCGGCCGACGCTGACGCAGGCTCTCGAAGGTCTCCGCCTTGATGCCGCCGGGAAACCCGGAATGGCGGTAGTAGATCTTGCTTTGGCTCTTGTCGGAGGTGACAGCCACCTTTTCCGCATTGACAACGATCACGAAGTCTCCGCCATCCACGTGTGGGGCGAATGTGGGCTTGTGCTTGCCCCTGAGAATGGTGGCCACCTCGGAGGCGAGTCGCCCCAGTGGCAGATCGGTGGCGTCGACGACCAGCCACGACCGCTCTATGTCGCCGGGTTTGGGCGAATATGTCTTGTTGTTTGTCATTGAGTAACCCTCGGCAGGTTGAATCACCGGGGACCGTTTGGGGAAACGACTCCCGATATGGGAGTCTTCATATGCTACGCCGACGGCAAACTCTAGGCCAATCCGATGATCACCATCACCGACATCCAGGAGGCGCGAGCCCGATTCGGCGATAACGTCACGAAGACCCCGCTGATCTGGTCGCAGTCCTTCAGCCGTCTCACCGGCCGCGAGGTGTTTCTCAAGGCGGAATCGATGCAGCGGGCGGGGTCATTCAAGATCCGTGGCGCCCTCAACGTGCTTACGCGCCTCGATGGAATGCCGGTAGTGGCCGCCTCGGCCGGAAACCACGCCCAAGGTGTGGCCCTCGCCGCCGCCTTCACCGGGTCGCCTTGCACCGTTTTCATGCCTGAGACGGCACCCATTCCCAAGGTGAAGGCAACGGAGGACTACGGCGCCACGGTTCGCCTGGTTGGCTTGTCTCTCGCCGACGCCGTCGAGGCGGCGCGCGACTTCTCCGAGCAGACCGGCGCCCACTTCGTCCACCCCTATGACGATCCTCTCGTCATCGCGGGCCAGGGAACCCTGGGTCTCGAGATCCTCGATCAAATGCCGAACGCGGGGACCGTCGTCGTGCCCACCGGTGGTGGCGGGCTCCTCGCCGGGACTTCTCTGGCCGTCAAGGCCATGCGGCCGGACGTGTCCATGATCGGTGTCGAGATCGAGCCTGCATCGGTCTATGCCGAGAGTCGGAGACGAGGGGACCTCGTCCGCGATTACCCGAGAGGGCTCCCCACCGTTGCCGATGGGATCGCTGTCTCCGTCCCCTCCGACCTGGTCTGGGAGATCACGCAACGGCATGTCGACGACATCCTGGTGGTCAATGACACCATGGCCACCGCCGCTCTCGCCTACATACTCGATCGCTCCAAGATCCTGGTCGAACCGGCGGGGGCGGTTGGCGTTGCCGCATTGCTGGAGAAGATGATCCCCGACGATGCAGGGGACCCGATCTGCATCGTCCTCTCGGGCGGCAATATCGACTTGATGCTCCTGGGCAAGGCGGTCCGCCATGGTCTGGAGGCATCGGGCCGTTTCGCCAAGTACCTGGTCAGGGTCCCCGATCAGCCGGGCAATCTGGCGCAAGTCCTTCAGGCAATCGCCGATCAGGGCGCCAACGTCCTCCAAGTGCAGCATCGGCGTGAGGGATTCGGTCTCCCATTCGGGATGGTCGAGATCGAGATAGCGGTCGAGACAAGGGACGCGGATCACGCCGCACGTCTCTCGGCGATCCTCGATCGCTATCAGTCGCACTCGACCGATTGAGCCCATGGGGGATCTTCCCCCGGGGGACGATCCCCATTTCCAACATCGTGCCTCTCCCACATCATCGGTGGAGACGGCCACCAACGAGGCAGCCGATCGCAAGTGAGGAGTGACGATGAATCAGGCACGAGCAGACCTCGTGAAGCTCGCCAAGACGCTGCGTCAGAGCCAGGCAAATGACCATGAGGACGTCAAGGGCCGCCATCTGGGCGTGTCGACGCCGAGTCAGTCACCGTTCGATGCGATGGCCACGGGGCTCAGCTCGATCGGAGATCGGCTGATGAGCCGGAGGGCGAGGTTGCGCATCCCGTGATGGGGTCGTCTCAGTAACCGATCTCCCACAACGTGAGGCCATGTGGCGGCGCCACCGTGGCAACAACACTCCGATCCCTCGTCTCGATGATGGTCTCGACGTCTGCCAGATCGACGAACCCACGACCGACGTCGTAGATCAATCCTGTGAGCGACCGCACCATCTGATGACAGAACGAGTTGGCCCGGATCCAGAAAGACAGCAGGTCACCTGAGATTTCCACGTGAGACTCGTCGACACGCCTCACGTTGCTCTTCCCATCCACCGACCGACAGAACGCACTGAAATCCCGCTCACCCACGAAGGCCTTGGCGGTCTCGCCCATGAGCCCGGTATCCACCGATCGACCCAAATGCCATACGTGGCCCCTTGTCAGAGGATCAGGGGCGGGCGCCAGCGACAGACGGTATCGATAGCGACGCCAGCGGGCCGAGAAACGGGCATTGAAGTCGTCTTCGACCAGAGCGACCCGATTGACCGCGACCTCCGGGCCGAGGATCCCGTTGAGGGAACGCATCAGTCGATCGGGCTCGACTTCGCCCTCCACCTGGAACGAGACCACCTGTCCCCTGGCATGAACTCCAGTGTCGGTGCGCCCGGCGACACTGGAGTCCACACCCTGGGAGAGCACTTGCTCGATCGCCAAGTCGAGTTCGCCCTGAACCGTTCGCAGCCCCGGCTGACGGGCGTAGCCGTGGAAGCCGGAGCCGTCGTATGCGATGTCCAACCGGATGGTCGGCATTCAGAAAATGGCGCCGAGAATGGCGAACGGAACGCCCAGGAGGATGCGGAAGATGGCGGCCAGGGCAAGGCCGATCAGCACCGATACCGCCGCATCCCTCGTCGTGACATCTGCGGCCTCCCTGGTGGCGACGACCAGGATCACCAGATACCAGATCAGGCCCACGCCTCCGGCCAACGCCCCGAACATATCGAGTGCCAGGGGAAGGACCGCCAGCCCCTGTAGGCCGATCATGGTTTGGGGCCGGCTCGAGGCTTGGAACAGGCGGGTGGCGGTGAACCAGGTGGCAAATCCGAGAATCAGCCAGGACACGACCCCGGCGATCACGTACTGGAAGAGCCCCACCAACGAGAAGGAGCCGAGATTGCCGTCGACGACGAGACGACCCAGATAGGTGACCCCGGCGACCGTCGACACGAGGATGGCGGCGTCCGCGGCAGCGTCGCCGTCGAAGAAAGCCTCCGTAAACGGTTTCCGATCGAGCACCGCGGCCCGACCGGCCCGCGTGAACATGTCACTCACAGCCGCGAGGCTAATTGGGTCTATCTGCGGAGACGCACACGTTGGATGGAGTGATCCGCTGCCTTCTCCAGGATGAGACTCGCCCTGGGCCGGGTGGGGAGGATGTTCTCCACCAGATTGACCTCGTTGATCCTTGCCCAGATGCCCTCGGCCGTACGGACCGCCTCGTCGTCGGTCAGGTCGGCGTACCTATGGAAATACGCTTCTGGCTGGGCAAATGCAGTGTCGCGGAGGGTGATGAATCTCTCCACGTACCACCTGCGAACCGCGTCGACGTCGGCGTCCACGAAGATCGAGAAGTCGAAGTAGTCGGAGACGAACACACCGCTGTCGCCGGCCTGGAGGACATTGAGCCCCTCGACGATGATGATGTCCGGATTGGAAAACACCCTGGTCTCGTCCGCGACCACGTCGTATGCGAAATGCGAGTACACGGGCACCTCCAGGGACTCTTTTCCGCTCTTCGCCGAGTCGATGAAATCCAGGAGAGCGCGTCGGTCATAGCTCTCCGGAAACCCCTTCCGATCCATCAGGCCTTTCTCCTCGAGAACGGCGTTGGGGTAGAGGAATCCGTCGGTCGTGACCAATTCGACCCGGGGGTGCTGTGGCCACTGAGAAAGAAGCTGTTGGAGGACACGCGATATGGTCGACTTTCCCACCGCCACCGAGCCGGCGACTCCCATGACGAAGGGGATCTGGCGAACCGGCTCGCCGAGGAACGTGTCCGTCACCGCGGCGAGCTGGGCACGACCCTGCACGTGGAGGTTGAGCAGACGCGACAAAGGCAAGAAGCTGCTCTCCACCATCTCCATATCGAGATGGACATTGATTCCCCGGAGCTTTTCGACATCGGCATCTGTCAGGGTCATCGGCGTGCTGGCGCGCAGCGATGCCCATTCCTCAGCCGTGAAATCGAGGTAGGACGGATGGGTCAACGCACCCAGGCTACCGGCCCAAAGCAGATTTCCGACCCTGCCAAGAAATCTGAGGTTCCGCGCAAGTGGGGCCGAAATCTTCCGATAAATCCCAACATGGGAAAGTTCAGCGCGTCGTTGCGTCTTCCGGGGGACAGTCAGGCTCTCGACGCCGTGGTCCGTGTCCAGGAGGGACGCATCACGGTGGCATCAGGTGAACACGAGATCGGCGACTGGGAGATCGGCAGGGTCGAGCTGACGCGCATCCCGGAGGGCTTCCGCCTGGAGTCCGACGGAGAAGTCCTCCTGCTCGACATCCCCGATCGCGCCTCTTTCGAAGAAGAGGCCAATTCGATGAACGGAAAGAAGCGCAAGTCCCGCCGCTCACGAAAGCCAAAGACCCAGGCCGAGGCCAAGGCCAAGGTGGAGAAGCCCAGAAGGCAAAAGACCGATCATGCCACGGCTGTGCGGCCGCAGCCCGAGAGGTCAGACTCCGGCCACGACACCGCGGTGGACCGCTTCCTGACGAGGGCGCAGACGCGATTCGGCGAGCAGTTGCCGTCCTGGGTGTTTACCCGCGGCGGGCTCGTGGTGGTGTTGGCGCTGATCGCAATCACGGTGGTATTTGCCGAGCTCATCTCGACGCTGCTGTTGATCGCCGGGGTGATCGGGCTCCTGGTGGGGGGAATCACGATGCTGGACAGCGTCATCGCCCGCAAGCTGTTGCGTCACCGGATCACGCCGATCAAGGTCGTGATCGCCGCAGGCTCCATCTTCGTCGCCGGGCTCCTGCTCGGAGTCCTCGCCTAAACCGGGGCTCTTCCACGAAGCCCCCGCCTGGTGCCCTGGACTAGACCAGCTCGATGATCGCTTCTTCGGTGCCGTCCCCGCGACGGGGGCCGAGCTTGGTGATCCGGGTATAGCCCCCCGGCCGATCGACATAACGCGGCGCGACGTCATCGAACAGACGGACCACGGCCTCTCGATTGGGAATGGTCTTCATGACGATCCGCTTCGAGTGAAGATCCCCTTTGCGGGCTTTGGTGATCAACTTCTCGGCGAGAGGTCGCACTGCCTGAGCCCGGGAAAGCGTGGTCGTCACCTTCTCGTGCATGAACAGCTCGGTCGCCAGGTTTGACATGATCTTCCGATCATGTGACGGAGATCCGCCGAATCGCGGCCCTTTCCGGGGACGCGGCATCAGCCGTTGCTCCCGGCATCGGCCAGGCTCAGACCGAGCTCGTCGAGTTTCGCAGTCACCTCTTCGAGGCTCTTCTGCCCGAAGTTCGTGATGTTGAGGAGGTCGTCCGAAGTCCGCTCGACCAATTCACCGACCGTCTTTATCTGTGCACGGCGGAGGCAGTTGCGAGGACGCTCTGACAGATCCAACGCCTCGATGGGGAGGTCGAGGTCAGGTGAGCTGGACACATCGGTCTGGATCTCACCCAACTCGAGACCCTGGCCCTCACCGAGGTCGGCAAACAGGCCCATCAGCTCACGCAGTGTCTTGCCGGCCGAGGACACCGCCTCACCGGGCTCGATGGCGCCGTTGGTCTCGACATCCAGGACGAGACGGTCGAAGTTGGTCATCTGCCCGACCTGGGTGTTCTCCACCTTGTACGACACCTTGCGCACCGGCGAGAAGATCGAGTCGACCGGGATGACACCGATCGTCGAGCTGGCGCCCTTGTTCCCATCGGCCGTCCGGTATCCCACTCCGGGCGCCACCGTCATCTCCATCTCGAGACGACCGCTGGCGCTCAATGTGGCAACGAGCATGTCGGGGTTCACGACTTCGACCCCGGCCGGCAGCTTGAAGTCACCGGCCGTGACCTCACCTGCGCCCTTGGCCGACAGGTAGACGGTCTGAGTCTCGTAACCCTCCATCCGGATGACGACGCGCTTGATGTTGAGGATGATGTCGACCACGTCCTCCACGACCCCTGGGATGGTGGAGAACTCGTGCTCCACGCCCTCGATTTGGATCGAGGTGATGGCGGCACCGGGTATCCGGCTGAGCAGGGTCCGACGGAGCGTGTTGCCGAGTGTGTACCCGAAGCCAGGCTCGAGAGGCTCGACCACGATCTTCGAACGGACGTCCGAAATCACTTCCTCTTCGATCTGGGGGCGCTGAACGATCAACAAGAGACTTACCTCACTTCGAATAGAGCTCGACGATCAACTGTTCGTTGATGTCGGTGTCGATCTGGTCCCTACGGGGACGATCGGTCACATCCACCTTCCGGTCGCCCAAGTCGACCCGGAGCCAGGCAGGGGCCTCGCGGCCCTGGGTGTCGATGGCGTGCTGGATCACGATCGCGTCCTTGCTCTTCTCCTTGACGGTGACCGAGTCACCGGGGCGAACCTGATAGGACGGGATGTCGACCTTCCTCCCATTGACCTCGAAGTGGCCGTGATTGACCAACTGACGGGCCTGGGGACGGGTGGCGGCGAGACCGGAACGCCACACGACGTTGTCGAGACGCATCTCCAGTAGCTGGAGCAGGGACTCACCCGTGATGCCGGACCGACGGGCGGCCTCCTGGTAGTACCGGCGGAATTGGCGCTCGAGCACGCCATACATGGTGCGCAGCTTCTGCTTCTCACGAAGCTGGACGAGATAATCACTCTCCCGGATGCGGCCACGGCCATGCTGACCCGGTGGATAAGGCCTGCGCTCGACCGGGCATCTCTTGGATTGGCAGAGCGGGGTACGGGCGCGGCGACACGCCTTGTGACGGGGTCCGGTGTAACGGGCCATCAGCGCCTCACCTCGTGCGATGACTGGTTCGTAGCCATTAGCCGCGCCGTCTCTTCTTGGGGCGACAACCGTTGTGCGGGATCGGTGTGACGTCCCGGATCCAAGTGACTTCCATCCCCATGTTCTGCAGGGTCCTCACCGCGGTGTCCCGACCGGAGCCGGTGCCGCTGACGATGACGTCCAGTTTGCGGATGCCGTGCTCACCGGCGCGGCGAGCCGCCTCTTCGGCCGCCACCTGCGCCGCATAGGGCGTCGACTTGCGCGAGCCCTTGAACCCGACAGAGCCACCTGACGTCCAGGCGACAGTGGCACCCGTCTGATCGGTGATGCTGATGATCGTGTTGTTGAAGCTGGCCTTGATGTGGGCCTGACCGTGGGAAATGTTCTTCCGCTCCCGACGGCGGACGCGCTTGGCGCCTTGTTGTTGCTTTGCCACCGTTTACAAACTCCTACTTCGTGACCTTCTTCTTGCCGGCGATTGCCATGCGGCGACCCTTCCTGCTCCTGGCATTGGTGTGGGTGCGCTGGCCCCGCACGGGCAGGCCGCGACGGTGACGGATGCCCTGATAGCTGCCGATCTCTATCTTCCGCTTGATGTTCTGCTGGACTTCGCGTCTGAGGTCACCCTCGACTTCGAAGTTGGCGTCGATGAATCTCCGGATCCGGGTGACCTCGTCATCGGTGAGTTGGCGGACCCTGGTGTCGGGATCGACGCCGGTCTCCGCACAAATCTGGTGTGATCGAGTCAGCCCGATCCCGTAGATGTAGGTGAGCCCAATCTCCAGCCTCTTGTCCCTGGGGAGGTCGACTCCCGATATTCGTGCCATCAGATCACCCTTGACGTTGCTTGTGACGTGGGTTGCTGCAGATCACCCAGACGCGGCCACGACGTCGAATGATCCGACATTTCTCGCACATCTTCTTTGTGGAAGGTCTCACCTTCATCAGAAACTCCAAAACTCAAATGTCTCGCCCGGCGACCCCTACAGGAGCCGGCAGACGCCTCGGGACACCGTCCCAAAGGCCTTGAAATGGGCCATCACCAGGGCGTACGCGAGCGTTTCCAGGCCACCGTCACCTCAACCTTGAATGTTGATTCGGGGGTTGGGACAACGACGCCCTGGGCCTGAATAGCGCGCTCCGACATCAAACGATGTTGGAACGACTCCCAAATGCTAACCACGTGCCGCACTCTCCTCAAATTGGACAGGCACCGGGCTCTCGCCGGCGGTGAACACCTGCGGCCCGTCCGGGGTGAGGCAGACGGTGTGCTCCCAGTGAGCTGAGAGTGAGCCATCCTCGGTGCGAACCGTCCACCCATCAGGATCGACCTTGGTCAGTTTCGAACCGAGGTTGAACATCGGCTCGATGCAAAGCGCCATGCCGGACTTGATCCTGAGACCCGTGCCGGGCTCCCCGTAGTTCGGGACCTGTGGCTCTTCGTGCATCTGTCGACCGATCCCGTGGCCGACGTATTCCTCGACGACGCCGAGCCCGTGAGAGGTGCCAACGGCAGAGACGGCGGCCCCGATGTCGCCCAGCCGGTTCCCCTTCCTCACCTGTTGGATGCCCGCCCAAAGGGCATCCTCGGTGGCCTCGATCAGCTCAGCCGCCTTCGCCGACACGTTCCCTATGGCCATGGTGAAAGCCGCATCGCCGTGAAACCCCTCGTAGATGGCGCCGGCATCCACCGAGAGGATGTCGCCTTCGTCCAGACGCCGATCAGTGGGGATCCCGTGGACGATCACGTCATTTGGCGAGAGACACAGGGTGGCCGGATAGCTCCCGTGATAGTTGAGAAATGACGACGTGCACCCACGCTCCTCGAGGAGACGTGCCGAGATCTCCTCCAATGCCAGCAAGGACACACCCGGCGCCGCCGCTTCCCTGACGGCCGCGTGGATGGCTGCAACCGCCGCCCCGGCCTTCCTCATCTTCTCGAACTCGCGTCGGGATTTGATCGTGATCACTCTCGGGCCTCCGAAGGGCCCTGCGAACCGCTGGCATCGCTGAGCGCCGTCACGATCCTCTCCGTGATGTCATCCATATCGCCCATCCCGTCGATACCTACCAGGAGCCCCCGGTCACCGTACGTCCTCAAGAGCGGGGCGGTTTGATCCTGATAGACCTTGAACCTGGTTCGAATCGTCTCGTCGGTGTCATCGGCTCGCCCCCGGGCGAGGAGACGCTCGGCCAGAGCGTCCTCATCGACATCGAACACCACCACCGCATCGAGCGCATCCTCACCTATCAGGTCGTCCAGGGCGTCCACCTGCGCTTCGGTGCGGGGAAACCCGTCGAGGATGAACCCCGGCTCGGCATCAGGCTCTGCCATCCGCTCGGCCAGCATCGCCACCGTCACCTCGTCGGGGACATAGTCGCCGGCCTTCATGATGGCGTCGACTCTCTGCCCCAGGTCGGTCCCGGTGGACACGTGATGACGGAACATGTCGCCCGTGGAGATATGGGGGATCCCCAACCTCTCGGCCACCCGGGCGGCCTGTGTCCCCTTCCCCGCCCCCGGCGGCCCGATGAACAGCAGTCTCATGTTGATTTGCCGGCCGACTTTGCCCGACCCGATTTGGACCGAGCCGAAAGGAGCCAAACGAGCAGAGACGGCTGGGATGAGAGCGGCAGCCCCGGCCGACCGGCGTCTGTTTGACCGACGTAGAGACGTCACGCGCGACGTGTGAGGGAAGTCCCCTTCCCCGGTCGATCCCGAGCCTCGAGGAGCCAATCGGTCAAAGTCGGCCGGCATGATCAGGTGAGGATGCCTTCGTAGTTACGCATGGTCAGTTGGGACTCGATCTGCTTCATCGTCTCGAGGGCGACTCCGACCACGATCAGGATGGAGACACCGGAGAACGCGATGGAGATGTTCCACACCGCACCGGCGATCGCCGGCAGGATCGCGATCACGGCCAGGAAGATGGAGCCGGGGAGAGTGATCCTGTTGAGGATGAAGGCGAGATGCCGTGAAGTCTGGCGACCCGGTCTGACACCGGGGACGAACCCACCCTGACGCTGGATCATCTCGGCCTGCTTCTCGGGGTCGAACTGAATCGCCGTGTAGAAGTAGGTGAAGAAGATGATCAGGGCGAAGAGAATCGCGATGTACCACCAGCTCACGCTTCCCCGCCCGCCCAGGTTCTGGTCTATCCATCGATAGACCGACTGCACCCACGCGGCGTCAGAAGGTATGGCCGTGATTATGAGCGACGGTATGAGCAAGACGGACGTGGCGAAGATGACCGGGATCACACCGGCCGTGTTCACCTTGAGTGGGATGTAGGTCGACTGCCCGCCCATCACGCGTCGGCCGCGGACCCGCTTGGCGAACTGGATCGGGATACGACGCTGCGCCTGGTCGACGTAGATGATTGCCACGATCATGGCCAGGAAGACCAGGATCACCACGGCGAAGCGTATGTACTGGCCACCAGGGATCGTCTGTGTCCAGATCTGGGAGAAGATGAACGGGAACTGGCTGAGGATGGAGATGAAGATGATCAGTGACATCCCGTTTCCGACGCCTCGCTGGGTGATCAGCTCACCGAGCCACATCACCATGGCCGTGCCGGCCGTCATGGTGAGCACGATCAGGACCACACGCCCCGGGGTGTAGTTGGGTATCAGGTCGATCCCGTTGGTGAACCGGCCCACGTGGAACAGGTAGGTGAAACCGGTCGACTGGATCAACGCCAGGACCACGGTCAAGTACCTGGTCCACTGTGTGATCACCTTCTGCCCGGACTCGCCCTCGTCCTGAAGTGTCTGAAGACGCGGGATCACCACCGTGAGCAGCTGCATGATGATCGAAGCCGTTATATAAGGGATGATCCCTAGAGCGAACAGGGAGAATTGCTCGAGGGCACCGCCCGAGAACAGGTTCAACAGACCGTATATGCCACCGGCCTGCTGCTGTGACTGGAAGAGCTTGACGGAGTTTAGGTCGATCCCGGGCACCGGGATGGTGGCACCAAGACGGTAGACCCCGAACATGGCCAGGGTGAAGAGGATCTTCGCCCTGAGGTCGGGGATCTTGAACATGTTGCGGTAAATGTTGAGCATTGGCGTCCTGATTGTGTCCTCGGCTGGTTCCTGGGCGAGTGCGTTGCCGCCGTCGCCCCGCTCCGGAGGAGCAGGGAACAGTCTGTCTAACTCAGGAAATGACCTCCACGGTTCCTCCGGCTGCCTCGATCTTCGCGTGGGCCGACCCGCTGAACGCATGGGCTTTGACCGTCAGTGCCTTGTCCAGGTCGCCCTCGGCCAGCACCTTGACACGGCCCCGATGCCGGATCAGACCCCGACTTCGCAAGGTATCGGGTGTCACTTCCGCTCCGGCCTCGAAGTCGGCAAGGGCGATGAGGTTGACGATGGCGAATTCTTCCTTGTTCGGGTTTTTGAACCCCGGAAGCTTGGGAAGACGCATCGAAAGCGGTGTCTGGCCACCTTCGAAACCGGGTCGCACCGTGTTCCTGGCCTTGAGGCCTTTCGTGCCGCGTCCGGCGGTCTTGCCACGCCGCCCGCCCTCACCGCGTCCGACCCTTATCTTGGTCTTCTTCGAACCGGGGGCCGGCTGCAGATGGTGCAATTTCAGTTGTTTCTTCTCTTCGGTCATCTCAACTCTCCTCGACCTCGACCAGGTGGCGCACCTTGTGCAGCATCCCGCGAAGGCTGGGGCTGTCCACGTGCTCTCTGGTCTGGTTGAGCTTGCGTAGACCCAGTGACTCGACGGTGGCCCTGGTCTTGGGCTTCTCGCCGATCACCGAACGCCGCAGCGTCACCTTCAACGTCTTATCAGCCATCCCTCACCTCAATTCGTGTGAGCCCGCATGGACTCGGTCGAGCGATAGGCGTTGAGCAGACCTGGTGGGACGATGTCTTCTGCTTGCTTGCCACGCAGCTTCGCCACCTCATCGGGGCGACGCTGGCCGGTCAACGCATTCATCGCGGCCTTGGCGACATTGAGATGGGTGGGCGACCCGAGCGATTTAGCCAGAGCGTCCTTGATGCCGGCTGCCTCGAGGATCTGTCGAACCGCACCGCCTGCAATGACACCGGTTCCGGGTGCGGCCGGCTTGACCAGGACTCGTGAGGCGCCATGCTCGCCGGTGGCCTGATGCACGACCGTCTGACCAGCCATCGGTATCACCACCATCGAGCGACGAGCCGACTCCATCCCCTTCTGAATCGCCGCCGGGACTTCTTTGGCCTTGCCGTACCCGATGCCGACCTTGCCGTTGCCGTCGCCAACGACGACGAGGGCCGTGAAGCTGAACCGGCGACCACCTTTGACCACCTTGGCCACACGGTTGATCTGGATCACTCGCTCGTCGAACTGATTCTGTTGTTCAGCCATGTAATGCTCCGTTTCGTGTCGGGGGTTCGAATCGGCGCATCAGAACTCCAATCCGGCTTCGCGTGCGGCGTCGGCCAATGCCTTGACTCTTCCGTGAAACTTGTATCCGCCTCTGTCGAAGACGACGCTCGAGATGCCCGCCTCCTTGGCGCGGTCGGCGATGGCCTCGCCGACCTTCGCCGCGGTGCCCACGTCGAGCTTTCCCGACTTGAGGTCGGGCTCCTGCGAGCTGGCCGAGGCAATGGTGCGGCCATCGACGTCGTCGATCAATTGGGCGTAGATGTACCTGTTGCTGCGATACACGGCCAGACGCGGCCGATCCCCGGTCCCGTTGACGTTCTTTCGGACCCGGGAGTGACGTCTGAAGCGTGCGTCCTGTCTAGATCCTCTCATCACTTGCCTGCCTTCCCGGCCTTACGCCTGACGTATTCACCGGCGTACCGGATCCCCTTGCCCTTGTATGGCTCGGGGGGCCGAACCTTGCGGATGTCGGCAGCCACCTGCCCCACCTGCTCCTTGTCGATGCCGGAGACGATTATCCGGGTCGGCTCGGGTACCTCGAACGTGATCCCGTCAGGTGCGGCGACTTCGACCGGGTGACTGAATCCGACCAACAGCTCGATGGTGGTCCCCTTGAGGGTGGCTCGATAGCCGACACCTTGGATCTCGAGGGTCTTGCTGAACCCCTCGGAGACACCCTGGACCATGTTGGCGAGAAGGGCGCGGCTCAGGCCGTGGAGGGCCTTGGACTCACGAGTGTCGTCAGGGCGCTTCACGTTGACGGACCCGTCTTCGATCTCAAAGCTGATTCGCTCGTGGAAGTCTCGCGAGAGCTCACCTTTGGAGCCCTTCACCACGACCCGGGCCCCCTTCACGTCGACGTCGACACCCGACGGGACCGTGACCGGCATCTTCCCAATTCGACTCATCTCACCACACCTCGCACAAGATCTCGCCACCGAGCCGCCGGCGCCGCGCCTCGCGATCGGGGAGCAATCCCTGGCTGGTGGAGACGACCGCCACCCCTAGGCCCCCTTGGACCCTGGGAAGCTCCGAAGCACCGCGGTAGACGCGGTGACCGGGCTTGGACACACGCTTGATCCCCTCGATCGCAGACTGGCGACGGGTGCCGTATCTCAACACGAGCTCCAGCTCGCTCCCGGCGCCATTCGCCTTTACGTCGAAACGGTCGATGAAACCCTCGTCCTGGAGGATCCGGGCGATGCCGACCTTCAACTTGGAGGAGGGCATCATCACATGTTCGTGACCGACGGCCACCGCATTTCGGATGCGAGTGAGCATGTCGGCAATTGGGTCCGTAACCATTACCAGGAAGCCTTTCTGACACCGGGCAGCTCGCCCCGGGAGGCAAGCTCGCGCACACAGATGCGGCACATGCCGAAGTCGCGTAGATAGGCGCGGGAACGACCGCACCTCTTGCATCGGTTGTAACCGCGCACCTTGAACTTAGGTGTGCGATTTGCCTTGGCGATAAGCGATTTCTTAGCCACTCAAATCCTCCTTCAAACCTCTGTCGTTGCCTTGCGGAACGGGAAGCCGAAGGCCTCGAGCAGCGCCTTGGCCTGCTCGTCGTTGCTCGCACTGGTGCAGATGGTGATGTCCATTCCATGGGTGGCTGTCACCTGATCGAAGTCGATCTCGGGGAAGATCAACTGCTCGGTGACGCCGAAGCTGTAATTTCCGCGACCGTCGAAAGACCTCGGGTTGAGGCCCCGGAAGTCGCGAACCCTGGGGATCGCCACTGCCAGGAGCCGGTCGAAGAACTCCCACATACGTGCGCCGCGCAGGGTGACGGAGGCCCCGACCGGCATGCCCTCACGCACCTTGAAGCCGGCAACCGACTTCCTGGAGCGATTGAGACGGGGTCGCTGACCGGTGATCAGGGTCAGCTCGTCCATGGCGGACTCGATCGCCTTCTTGTCGTTGACGGCCTCGCCGACGCCCATGTTCACCACGATCTTCTCGAGACGCGGTATCTCCATGACATTGTCCAGTCCCAGCTGGTCTTTCAATTTGGGAGCCAACTCCTGGGCATAGAGGCTCTTGAGACGGGGGTCGCTCACAGGTCACCTCCACACTTGACGCACACCCGATGCTTGTGCCCTTTGTCGTCGATCTTGTGGCCGATCCGGGTTGGACCACACTTCTCACAGACGATCATCACGTTGGAGGCATCGATCGGCATGTCCTTGTCGATGATCCCGCCCTGCATCGTCTGACCACGCGGCTTGGTGTGACGCTTGGCGGTATTGACCCCTTCGACCAGGATCTGGCCCTTGTCGGGGATGACCCGCTTGATCCGGGACTCCTTCCCGGCGTCCTTCCCACTGATCACCATCACTGTGTCCCCGCGTCTTCAACCTCATTACAAAACCTCCGGTGCCAGAGAGACGATTCGCATGAATCGGCGATCACGAAGCTCGCGGGCGACCGGGCCGAAGATGCGGGTCCCACGCGGCTGGCTGTTGTTGTCGATGATCACGCAGGCGTTGTCATCGAATCTGATGTAGGTGCCGTCGGTGCGACGCGACTCTTTCCGCGTGCGAACGACGACCGCTTTCACGACTTCACCTTTCTTGACCGATCCGCCCGGGGTAGCGTCCTTGACGGTGCCAACGATCACGTCGCCCACACCGGCGTAGCGACGCGACGAGCCACCGAGCACGCGGATGCAGAGCACCTCGCGGGCACCGGTGTTGTCCGCCACCTTGAGACGTGACTCCTGCTG
Source organism: uncultured Acidobacteriota bacterium (assembly GCA_963822895.1). GTDB lineage: Bacteria > Actinomycetota > Acidimicrobiia > Spongiisociales > ZC4RG35 > JARDZU01. The sequence goes on along the minus strand of CAWGJI010000019.1, from coordinate 385,945 downwards.
GATCATCTGGCGCGCTCCACCACTTCGACGACCCGCCACCTCTTCTGCTTCGAGAGCGGGCGTGTCTCCATGATCCGGACCGTGTCGCCGACCTTGGCGTCGTTGGCCTCGTCATGTGCGTGGAACTTGGTGCTCCGTCGGACCACTTTGTCATAGCGGGGGTGGGCGAATTGCGTTGGGACCTCGACGGTGACCGTCTTGTCCCGCGCGTCCGATATCACCACGCCTACCCGAACCTTGCGGCGGCTTCTCGTGTTGTCTTCAGTCATCAGGCACTTTCCTTGGCGTCTGCGGCCGGACTTCCGGCAGAAGCTCCAGCTCCTTCCGCTTTGACGGAAGAAGCCATGTCACGCTCACGGAGGGCCGTGAGAATCCGTGCGATGTCCTTCTTTACGTCCTTGATGCGGGCATGGTTGTCGAGCTGATTGGTGGCTAGCTGAAAGCGAAGGTTGAAACGCTCTTCCTTCGCCTCGTCGAGCGCCTCAATCAGCTGCTCGTCTGACATGTCTCTGATCTCGGCAGGCGTCATGAGTCCTCCCTGCTGACGAACCGGGTCCTGATCGGCAGTTTGTGGCCGGCCTTTCTCATCGCCTCCCGGGCGAGATCCTCAGGAACACCGGCGAGCTCGAACATGACGCGGCCGGGTTTCACCACCGACACCCAGAACTCCGGGTTTCCCTTACCGGAGCCCATACGGGTCTCGGCGGGCTTCTGGGTCACCGGCTTGTCCGGGAAGATGGTTATCCAGACTTTCCCGCCTCTCTTCACGGCTCGTGTGATGGCGATACGGGCAGACTCGATCTGCCGGGCCGAGATCCAGCCCTCTTCGAGTGCCTGCAACCCGTACTCGCCGAAGTTGACCTCGGTTCCACCCTTGGCCACGCCGGACCTGCGCCCCCGATGCACCTTTCGGTGTTTTGTTCTCTTGGGCATCAACATTTCCGGTTACTCCTCTTCACCTTCAGAGCTGTCTTCAGCAGCATCGTCATGACCGTGGTCGGCAGGGTCCTCGGTATCCCCGTCAGCCGAGGTAGTGACGTCATCGGCCGGTTCCTCGGCCACAACCTCATCGGCGGCAACGGCAGCAGGAGCCTCGGCTTCGGCGACGTCTCCGGCCTTGGTTGAAACCTGATCGTCGACAGCGACGTCAGTCGAGCCCTCGGCAGCAGGAGCCTCCGCCGCCGTGCCCTCTTCCGCCTTGGCAGACGAGGCTGCGTCAGGGGCGATCTCGATGTCTTCACGAGCCTCCGCCGCCGTGCCCTCTTCCGCCTTGGCAGACGAGGCTGCGTCAGGGGCGATCTCGATGTCTTCACGAGCCGACTCGTACTGGACTTTCGCCTCGGCCGCAGTCGGCCTGCGCCCACCACCGGCCTCGATGAGACGCTTGCCACCACCGGCCTCGATGAGACGGGGCTTCTTCTCCTCCCCGGCAGCTTCCTCGGCCCGGGACTTGAGACTCTTCTGAGTGCGTCGCGCCGGTCCGCCGGTAGCGAGATCGGCCTCGGCGGCGATCCGATCACCGGACACCTGCCCCCTGGAGACGACCTCACCGCGATAGACCCAAACCTTTACCCCGATGGCCCCCACCGTCGTCTTGGCGGTAGCGGTGCCGTAGTCGATGTCGGCACGAAGAGTGTGGAGGGGGACACGGCCCTCGCGATACCACTCGCGACGCCCCATGTCGGCCCCACCGAGACGACCCTTGCACTCCACCCGAACACCCTCTGCCCCCGCCTTGAGAGCCGAAGCGATGGCCCGCTTCATGGCACGTCGGAAGGCGATGCGATTCTCGATCTGATCGGCGACGCCGCGAGCAAGTAGCGCGGCATCCAGATCAGGGTCTTTCACCTCGTTGATATTCAGCTTGACCGGACGATCGGCCATCTTCTCCAGGGCGCCGCGGAGACGTTCGGCCTCGGCTCCCTTCCTCCCGATGACGACACCGGGTCGCGCAGTGTGGATGTCGACGATGAGACGGTCACGTGTCCGCTCGATGTCGACCCGGGACACTGCCCCCCGGATCAGCTCGTTCTTCAGATAGTCGCGAATTCTCCAATCCTCATTGACGAAGGCGACGTAGTCCTTCTTGGAGAACCACTTCGACTTCCAGTCGGTGGCAATACCCAGCCTGAACGAGTAGGGATGTACCTTCTGGCCCATCAGTTCACCTCCTCATTCATGTCCGACACCACGATCGTGATGTGGCTCGTGCGCTTGCGAATACGGGTGGCGCGCCCTCTGGCTCGCGGGCGGTAACGGTTGAGCGTCGGACCCTCGTCGGCGAACGCCTCGGCAACGATCAACTCGTCGGCATCGAGAGCGTGATTGTGCTCGGCATTGGCAACGGCCGAGCGCAGCACTTTGCTGACAGGCTCGGTCGCCCCGCGTGAAGTCAGGCGAAGGACATCCTCCGCATCACCGACCGGCAGGCCCCGAACGAGGTCGAGGACACGACGGACCTTGTACGGCGACTGACGCACGTACTTGGCTTGTGCTTTGACTTTCATCGTTTCCTGGCCGCCTTGTCTGCGTGCCCGCGAAATGTCCTGGTTGGAGCGAACTCGCCCAACTTGTGGCCCACCATCGACTCGGTGATGTAGACCGGGACGTGCTTGCGCCCATCGTGCACGGCAATCGTGTGCCCGATCATCTCCGGGATGATCGTCGAGCGTCGCGACCAGGTCCTGATCACACGCTTGGCCGATGTCCGATTGAGCTCATCCACCTTGTTGGCGAGATGCTCATCGACAAAGGGGCCCTTCTTCAGAGATCTACTCACTAGCGACGCCCCTTCTTGGCTCGACGACGGACGATGTACTGGTTCGAAGGCTTCTTCTTCGACCGGGTCCTCCCCTCGGGCTTACCCCAGGGGCTGACCGGGTGACGGCCTCCGGACGACTTGCCCTCACCACCACCAAGTGGGTGATCGATCGGGTTCATGGCGACACCACGGGTCTGCGGGCGAACCCCCTTCCAGCGGTTGCGGCCGGCCTTGCCCAACTTGATGAGCTCGGACTCCGTGTTCCCGACCTGGCCCACGGTGGCCCGGCAATCGAGCGGCACCTGCCGCATCTCCCCGGACGGCAATCTGATCAGGGCCATGTCGTTCTCTTTCGACATCAACTGCACCGTCGTGCCGGCAGACCGGGCGAGTTTGGCCCCGCCACCGGGGCGCATCTCGATGGCGTGGACATTCGTGCCGGCTGGGATGTTCCGGAGGGGCAAGGCGTTGCCCGGCCTGATCTCCACCCCTGAGCCCGACTCGAGGCGATCGTTCACACGGACTCCGACCGGAGCCAGGATGTAGCGCTTCTCGCCGTCCACGTAGTTGAGGAGGGCGATGCGGGCGTTCCTGTTCGGGTCGTACTCGATGGTGGCTACACGGGCAGGAATTCCGTCCTTGTTGCGGCGGAAATCGATCACTCGATAGCGCTGCTTGTGACCGCCACCCCGATGCCGCGACGTGACGCGGCCATACGTGTTGCGGCCACCGGTCTTGCCCTTCTTGGCAACGAGCGACTTCTCCGGCTTGTCGGTTGTGATCTCGGCAAAGTCCGAGACCGTCTGGAACCGGCGGCCGGGCGAGGTTGGCTTGCGTTTCTTGATTGCCATCTCAGACTCCGAACAGATCGATGGAGTTGCCCGTGGCAAGTGTCACCAGGGCGCGTTTGGTGTCTTTGCGACGACCAATCGAATAGCCCTGGCGCTTCCGCTTGCCCTTGCGATTCGAGGTGTTCACCCGAAGCACGCGGACACCGAAGATCGTCTCTACGGCGTCCTTGATCTCACCTTTGGTGGTGCGAGGGTCGACTATGAACGTATAGGTGTTCTGGTGCTCGATCAGGTCGTAGGACTTCTCCGAGACCACCGGGGCCAGGATCACATCACGCGGATTTTTCATCCGGTGTCACCTCCTCGATGTCCTCGGCCGTCTCCTTGACGAAGTCACTCTCCGACACCTCGTAGGTGCTGGAGCGCCCGACCGCACCAACCGTGTGAGACGTGAACACGACCGAGTCGGCCCACAGGACGTCGTATGGCGTGAGATGTCCCGGCTCGCAGAGGTTGACCTCGGGGAGGTTCCGGAACGACCTGCCCGCGATCCCGTCCAACTGGCTTAGGACTACGAGTGTCTTCCGCCCGGCTCCGATTGCCTCGAGCAAGGTCACTGCCTGCTTCGTCTTGGGCGTCGTCCAGTCGAGGTCTTTGATGACCATCACCGCTTCTTCGGAGGCCCGAGCCGACAGAGCGCTGCGCAAGGCGAGACGCTTCATCTTCTTGGGAGTCCGCTGTGTGTAGTCGCGTGGCTTGGGGCCATGAGCGACACCGCCGCCCACCCAATGCGGGGCGCGGATCGACCCTTGCCGGGCACGACCGAGACCTTTTTGGCGCCATGGCTTGCGGCCACCGCCTCGCACCTCGCCACGTGTCTTCGTGGAAGCGGTGCCGGAGCGCTTTGCGGCCAGCTGCGCGGTGATCACCTGGTGCAGCACGGCCATGTTCGGCTCGATGCCAAAGATCTCGGAATCGAGCTTGATCTCACCCTGTGACTTGCCGTCGGCGCTGAACAGTGGGGCTTTGACGTCAGCCACGAGCCTTCACCGCCTCCCGCACCAGCACGACGGATCCCTTGGGGCCGGGGACGGCGCCACCGAGCAGCAGCAAGTCGTTGTCACCGTCGACTCCCACGATCTCGATGTTGAGCGTCGTGACCTTCTCGCCCCCGAGGCGACCGGCCATGCGCATTCCCTTGAAAACTCGAGCCGGTGTTGCGCAAGCCCCGATGGAACCGGGCGCCCGGTGCTTCTTGTGGTTTCCGTGCGAACCACCCTGTCCGGAGAAGTTGTGACGCTCCATGACTCCGGCAAATCCTTTGCCCTTGGAGACCCCGGAAACATCCGCCTTGGTCCCGGCTTGGAACAGATCGACGATCCGTATCTCTTGACCGAGCTGGTAGACAGACGGGTCGTCGACCCTGATCTCGACCAGATGACGAGCGGGGGCGACGCCGGCCTTGGCAAAGTGACCCGACTCGGGCTTGTTGACCCGGCTCGGCTTGACGTCACCGAACGAGATCTGGATCGAGTTGTAACCGTCGGTCTCATCGGTCTTGATCTGGACGACGCGACAGGGCCCGGCCTTGATCACCGTCACCGGGATGGCGCGGGCCTCCTCGTCGAAGACCTGGGTCATCCCCAGTTTCTGTCCCAGGATGGCATTCATGAGCCCTTGCCCCTGCCACTCACGAGCAGCAAGCCGGAACCGATGGCTCCTGCGACGCTGAACTGGGGTTTCATAGCTTGATCTCCACTTCCACAGCCATCTTGCGGGGGGACGACCCCCCTGCGCCCCCCGCCAAAGGCGAGGTGACCGCGAACGAGCTGAACTGGGGTTTCACAGCTTTATCTCCACTTCGACAGCCATCTTGCGGGGGGACGACCCCCCTGCGCCCCCCGCCAAAGGCGAGGTGACCGCGAACGAGCTGAACTGGGGTTTCACAGCTTTATCTCCACTTCGACACCGGCTGGTAGCTCGAGACGCATCAGCGAGTCCACCGTCTTCGGGGTGGGCTCGAGGATGTCGATCAGACGCTTGTGGATCCTCATCTCGAAATGCTCTCGTGAGTCCTTGTCCACATGGGGGCCACGGATCACGCAATAGCGATGTATCTCGGTCGGAAGCGGCACCGGGCCTTTGATCTTGGCCTGGGTCCGGAGCACGGTCTCGGTGATCTTCTTCGAAGACTCGTCGACCACGTTGTGGTCGTAGGCCTTCAGCCGGATTCGAATCTTCTGCTGATCGCTCATTTGAGGATCTTTGTGACTCGTCCGGCGCCGACGGTTCGTCCACCCTCACGGATAGCAAACCGCAGTCCCTCATCCATGGCGATAGGAGCAATCAGCTCCACCGTCATCTCCGTATTGTCCCCAGGCATCACCATCTGAGTGCCCTCAGGCAGTTCAATCGCCCCGGTCACATCAGTAGTCCGAAAATAGAATTGAGGCCGATACCCCGGGAAAAACGGGTTATGCCGGCCCCCCTCCTCCTTAGTCAGGACATACACCTGAGCTTCGAAATCAGTATGAGGAGTAATCGAACCCGGCTTGGCCAGCACCTGACCACGCTCCACCTCATCCTTACCCACACCCCGCAACAACACCCCAACATTGTCCCCAGCCCGACCCTCATCCAAAAGCTTGCGGAACATTTCAATCCCAGTAGCCACCGTCTTATGAGTAGGCCGGATCCCCACGATCTCAACCTCCTCATTCACCTTCAGGATCCCCTGCTCCACCCGGCCAGTAACCACAGTCCCCCGACCAGTAATAGAAAACACGTCCTCAATCGCTCATCAAAAACGGCTTATCGGTATCCCGATCCGGCTCCGGCACATAAGAATCAACCGCAGCCATCAACTCCATGATCTGATCAGAAGACGCCACATCACCCTCCAACGCCTTCAAAGCAGAACCCCGAATGACCGGAACCTCATCACCAGGAAACTCATATTCAGTCAACAGATCCCGAACCTCGAGCTCCACCAGATCCAAAAGCTCCTCATCATCAACCATGTCAACCTTGTTCAAAAACACCACAATCGACGGAACCCCAACCTGACGAGCCAACAGGACATGCTCCCGAGTCTGAGGCATCGGACCATCAGCAGCAGACACCACCAGAATCGCCCCATCCACCTGCGCCGCACCCGTAATCATGTTCTTGATGTAATCAGCATGACCCGGCATATCCACATGCGCATAATGACGATTCTCAGTCTCATACTCCACATGAGCAATCTGAATCGTGATCCCACGCTCCCGCTCCTCAGGAGCCTTATCAATCATGTCAAACGACGTCATCTGATTCGACCCACCAACACGATCAGCCAACACCCGCGTAATCGCAGCCGTCAACGTCGTCTTCCCATGATCAATATGACCCATCGTCCCCACATTCACATGAGGCTTCGTACGCTCAAACTTCGCCTTCGCCATTCTCTGGCTCCTCTATCTCTTTCCCAATAGTTCCTGTATTGCCCTCAAGACGGTCCACGTCGGCTCGCCACGATCTCTTCCGCGATCGAGTCGGGAACGTCCTGATAAGAGTGAAATTGCATCGAATAAGTGGCCCGCCCCTGTGTCTTGGAGCGGAGGTCGGTGGCATAGCCGAACATCTCGGACATGGGTACCTGAGCCCTCACCACCTGGCTGTTGCCGCGTTGGGTCATTCCCTCCACCTTGCCGCGTCTGGAGTTGAGGTCGCCGATGACGTCACCCATGTACTCGTCAGGTGTGGTCACTTCGACCTCCATGACTGGCTCGAGCAGCTTGACGCCCGCCTTCCTCGCCGCCTCCTGAAGGGCCATCGACCCGGCGATCTTGAACGCCATCTCGGACGAGTCGACGTCGTGATACGACCCGTCGGTGAGAACGGCCCGCACGTCGACGAGGGGATACCCGGCGACGATCCCTTGATCCAGGGCCTCCTCGATGCCGGAGTCGACCGAGGGGATGTACTCACGGGGGATGCGCCCACCCTTGATCTGGTCGACGAACTCGTAGCCGCCACCGGGCCCGGTCGGCTCCAGGTTGATGACGACGTGCCCGTACTGGCCTTTGCCTCCGGACTGCTTGACGTGGCGATACTCGACCTTCTCGACCGAGCGACGGATCGTCTCGCGATAGGCGACCTGTGGCTTGCCGACCGAGGCGTCGACCTTGAACTCGCGAAGGAGACGATCGACCAGGATCTCCAGATGGAGCTCCCCCATTCCCGAGATGATGGTCTGACCGGTCTCATCGTCGGTCCTCACCAGGAATGTCGGGTCCTCTTCGGAGAGACGGTGCAAGGACTCGGAGAGCTTCTCGTCGTCCGACTTGGTCTTCGGCTCGATTGCCACCGAAATGACAGGTGCCGGGAACTCCATGGACTCGAGCTGGATGGGATGACCGGGATCGGCCAACGTGTCGCCGGTCGTGGTCGCCTTGAATCCGATGCCTGCGACGATGTCGCCGGCGAAGACGTCGTCCACGTCCTCACGAGAGTTTGCGTGCATCCGCAGGATCCTCCCGAGACGTTCCTTGTTGCCGGTCGTCGTGTTGAGAACCGTCTCGCCCTTCGAGGCATGACCCGAGTAGACCCGAAAGTAGGTCAGCTTGCCCACGTGGGGATCTGACATGATCTTGAAGGCAAGGGCACTGAATGGCTCGTTGTCGTCCAGGCTCCGCTCCATGACGATGTCCTCATCGCCGGGCTTGAATCCCTTGACGGCGGGCAGGTCGGCCGGGCTGGGCAGATAGGCGACGATGGCATCGAGCAACAGCTGCACGCCTTTGTTCTTGAACGCAGAACCGCAGAAGACCGGGGTGAAATCGCGGGCAAGCGTGCCTTGGCGCACCCCCTCTTGGATCTCTTTGACCGAGAGGTCGCCGTTCTCCAAATATGCCTCCAGCAGCGACTCGGAAGTCTCCGCAACGGTCTCGAGCAGCTTCAGTCGGTGCTCGGCCGCACGCTCGGCCAGGTCGGCGGGGATATCCACCGTGTCCCACTGCTTGCCGTCGTCGCCCTTCCAGACATGGGCTTTCATCTCGACCAGGTCGACCACACCAACGAAGTCGGCCTCGGTGCCGATCGGGATCTGCATGACGAGGGGACGAGCGCCGAGACGGTCGATGATCGATTTAATGTCGAAGTAGAAGTCGGCACCGGTTCGGTCGAGCTTGTTGACGAAGCAGATGCGGGGCACGTGATAGCGATCGGCTTGTCGCCACACGGTCTCCGACTGGGGCTCGACACCGGCAACCCCGTCGAAGACGGCGACCGCGCCGTCGAGGACACGAAGTGCGCGCTCGACCTCAACCGTGAAGTCGACGTGGCCCGGCGTGTCGATGATGTTGATCAGGTGCTCGTGCCAGACACAGGTTGTTGCGGCGGAGGTGATGGTTATGCCGCGCTCCTGCTCCTGCTCCATCCAGTCCATGGTGGCGGCGCCCTCATGGACCTCACCGATCTTGTAGTTACGGCCGGTGTAATAGAGGATCCGCTCGGTGAGGGTGGTTTTGCCCGCGTCGATGTGGGCCATGATCCCGATGTTTCGGGTACGGCTCAACGGGACCTCCCGCAGATGCGATAGCGCAGCGTTTCCGTTGCTCATTTCCTCTTCTATTACTCCGACTCGTTATGAGATTGAAAATGCCGCTCCACCTCCGTGGAGCGGTTGCAGTCTCACCTCAGCGAAACTGTCGCCTTCTCCGGCGGTTCGGACTCCCTTCGGATGGTGGAGCCCGCCTCCCGGAACGTTCTGGGTTGTGAAATCTGTTGTCTGTCGTGGGATGGAGCCTGCTTGCAACTCCACCGCCTCGCTTCAGCGAGGCGCTACCACCTGTAGTGAGCGAAGGCCTTGTTGGACTCCGCCATCTTGTGGACGTCTTCCTTGCGTTTGACGGCTGCTCCGGTGTAGTTGGAGGCGTCGAGGATCTCGTTGGCCAAACGCAGCGACATCGTCGGCTCGCGACGTTGGCGTGCGTAATTGACCAGCCACCGAATGGCCAGGCTCTCCTGACGGCGGGGTGGGACCTCGACCGGAACCTGGTAGGAGCTTCCACCAACACGTCGTGACCGCACTTCGACCTGGGGCCGGATGTTGTCAATCGCCCGCTTCAGGATCACACTCGGATCCTGGCTGGTCCTCTGCTCTACGATCTCGAGCGAGGTGTAGACGATCTCCCGCGCAGTGTTCTTCTTCCCTTTGAGCAGCACCTTGTTGATGACCTTGCTCACCATGATGCTCCGGAATACGGGGTCCGGGTCGACCTTGCGCTTCTGTGCCGGTGCCCTCCGCATCAGGACTCCTTCTTCGATCCGTAGCGACTGCGGGCCTGTCTCCGCTCGGAGACACCCGAGGCATCGAGCGCACCCCGGATCACCTTGTACCGGACACCAGGCAGGTCCCGGACACGCCCGCCACGCACGAGCACGATGCTGTGCTCCTGCAGGTTGTGACCCTCGCCGGGGATGTATGCCGTGACCTCGATACCGGAGGAAAGACGGACACGACAAACCTTGCGAAGCGCCGAGTTCGGCTTCTTCGGGGTGACCGTGTAGACACGCGTGCAGACGCCCCGCCTCTGGGGTGCGCCAGCGAGTGCCGCTGCCTTCGCCTTCTTCTTCTTTGGCTTCCTGCCCTCGCGGACAAGTTGCTCGATCGTCGGCATGTTTCTCCTAACGCGAGGAAAGGCAAGGGCGCAGCCCTAGCACCGATCCTGTTGTGAAACCTTGCGTACCGGGCACGGAACGTGCCCGGCTCATTCGGACGGCCCTCAACCGGAGGAGGGCCCGAATGCAGACAGATTCTATGTGTCTGTCTGCGCGCGTACCAAATCGGATCGGGTGAGCCCCCGATCCGGATACGAATTGTAGGCCGGTGCTGGCCTCTAGGGTCAGGCGGCTCGGTCGTGGTCCTCGGCCCATCGTCGTAGTCGGGACCCAGTCGTCGGTGACGTCGTCGACCCAATCGGCGTCGTCGGTGACCCAATCGTCGTGTCGTCGACGAAGGCGGGTCGTTGGTCGTCGACCCAATCGTCGTGTCGTCGACCCAATCGGCGGAGTCGTCGACCTCGTCGTCGGAGTCGTCGATCGAATCGCGTGGTCGTCGGCGCCGATGGTCGGTTCGTCGTCGAAGGCGGTTGGGTTGGTCGTGGAGCTTCCCGGTGTCGAAGTGGAGGTGCTGCTCGATCCGGCGATCGTCGTTGTGGTCGTCGTGGTCGTGGTTCCGGGACCGGGGGTCCCGTATCGTGGTGGCGGGCCGGCCGTGGTGACAGCCCCCTCCCCGTCCAGAGTGGTGGTGGTCAGCGTGGTGCTCGGCGCCACGGCTGTGGTCACCGTCGTCTCCTGCGACGGTCGTCGTCGAAGAGACCGACGAAAGTGCCAGGCCCGGTGTGCAGTCTCTCACCGACAAAGCGGATGCGTCCTCATCCGGCGTGATACGTGACGAATCGGCAAAGACGACGTTGCCAGGCCCGCGATCGTCCTTCAGGGCAAACCAGGCCCCGTCCTCACTGCGCCCGATGATCTGAACCCGCTCACCGTTGTAGAGCTCACCCAGCTGCGGATCACCGGGACAACCGAAGACCGGTGTGCCCTGATCGACAGTGCCCGGTGTCTTGAACCCGATCAGGCTCACCAGCCACATCCCGGCGAAAACGACCCCAAAGCCGATCGCAACCACCCCGAAGAGCATGATCAACCGGCTCGCTGTGACGATGTCGAACTTTGGCCCACGGCGACGATGGGCCCCGGAAGCCTTACCGGTGCCGAGACGCTTGGCCAGGTCCCTGGCCAGCTGATCGGGCGAGAGACGACGCCCCGACTCTTCGGTCATAGCCCGCGTCGTCTCGTGACGGCAGGCGCGAGTCAGCGACACGCAGTGAACGTGGCTAGTCGAAGGGGTGACCTGACCTGGACCTGCAGTTCGGAATCGAAGCTCCGTTTCCCCATAAACCCGCGACAGAAAAGCTATGACCCGATCGGTCCGCTGTCAATCTCACAAAGAGAATGCCGCCCCCGTGGGATGAGGACGGCATTCACATTGTCCGAGACCGGGCTATTCCTCTTCGGAGTCGTCCTTGTCCCCACCGTTCTGGCTGAGGCTGCCACCGATCGACGCCAACCACTCGGCCGGGTCATCGGGAAGCCCCTCGTCCTCACCCGGCGCGGAGAGCCCGCCGTCGAGGAAGCCGAGTGAAGCCACCGTGGTGGCTCCCGGCATGGCCGGCTGGAGGACCTGATATTGCTGGGCACCGGTGCCCGCCGGGATCAACTGACCGATGATCACGTTCTCCTTGAGACCCCGCATGAAGTCCGACCGACCCTGGATCGCAGCGTCGGTGAGAACCCGCGTGGTCTCCTGGAACGATGCCGCCGAAAGCCACGAGTCCGTGGCCAGCGATGCCTTGGTGATCCCCATCAACTCAGGGCGCCCCTCGGCCGGCTTCTTGCCCTCTGTGACCAGCTCGCGGTTTGTGTCCCGGAAGTTCTGATCGTCGATGAGGGCGGCAGGCAGGAAATCGGATTCGTTCGGCGCCACGACGCGAACCCGACGGAGCATCTGGCGCACGATCATCTCGATGTGCTTGTCGTGTATCTCGACACCCTGTGACCGGTATACCTCCTGCACCTGATCGACCAGGTACTGCTGGGTGGCGCGGACACCGCGAATCTCGAGCACCTCCTTGGGATCGAGGGGACCTTCGGTCAACTGGGTCCCGGCCTCGATAGTGGCGCCATTGGCGATCCCGGAGCGGAGCTTGGCGTACCTCGAGATGGGATAGACCACTTCTTCGTCCCCGGACTCGATGACGATCCTGCGCCCTTCGGCATCCTCGATCACCTTCACCACGCCCTTGGCCTCGGCGAGGACTGCCTTCCCCTTCGGGGTACGAGCCTCGAATAGCTCGACCACCCGAGGGAGGCCGTGGGTGATGTCGGCGCCCGCCACACCACCGGTGTGGAAGGTTCTCATGGTGAGCTGGGTTCCCGGCTCTCCGATCGACTGGGCCGCCATGATCCCGACCGCCTCACCGGTCTCCACCGTCTTTCCTGTGGCGAGCGACAAGCCGTAACAGGCCTGGCAAACACCGCCTCTGGTGTCACATGTGAGAGGGGACCGAACACGCACCGACTCCACTTCGGATCCTTCGATGGCGTGCAACTGCTTGGTTCCCAGAACCGTCCCGGCTCGAAGCTTGTCATCGTCCACCGTGGCGACGAGGCTCCTTCCCTCTTTGAGGTCGTCCGCCAGAACCCGGCCGTATACCCGCGACCGAAGGTTGCGGATCTTCGCACCACGGTCGTCTGTGACCCGGATCACGATGCCCTTGTCGGTCTCACAATCCGCTTCCAGAACGATCATCTCCTGAGAGACGTCGACGAGGCGACGGGTGAGATAGCCCGAGTCGGCGGTGCGCAGGGCAGTGTCGGCCAGACCCTTGCGAGCGCCGTGGGTGGAGATGAAGTACTCGAGGACTGACAGCCCCTCACGGAAGTTGGAGATGATGGGACGCGGGATGATGTCACCCTTCGGGTTGGCCACCAGGCCACGCATGCCGGCGATCTGCCGCACCTGCATCATGTTCCCGCGGGCACCCGAGCCGACCATCATGTCCAGTGCGTTGAAGCGCTCGGACTTCAGACTGCCCTTCATCGCCTCGGTGACCCGATCGGTCGCCTCGGTCCAGATCTCGATCAGCTCCTGACGACGCTCATCGTCTGTGACCACGCCCTTCTGGAACAGGCTCTGCACCTTTTCGGCCCGCTCTTCGTATTCGGCGAGGATCTCGGCCTTGTCGCCGGGAGTCCGCACGTCTTCGAGGGCGATGGTGAGACCGGCCTTGGTGGCGTACTTGAACCCGAGCTCCTTGATCCCGTCCAGCGTCTCGGCAACCGCCGAGCGCGGATAGCGCTCGATCACCGTCTCGATGAGCTTCCTGATATCGGACTTGATCACCACGGAGTCGACGAAGGGGAAGCCTTCCGGCAGAGCCTCATTGATCAGGACGCGACCAAGCGTGGTCTCGGACAATCCGGTCGTGCTGAGGGGCTCCTCCGTCAGGAGACTGCCCAGAGTCTGCTTCAGGTCGGCATGAACCACGGGATCGCCGGCCAGGTCTCCGAGACGGATCTTGATCGGTGCGTGCAGGGACAATTCGCCGATCTCGTAGGCCATGACCGCCTCATCGAGGTCGACGTAGTGACCACCTGCGCCCTTGGCATCCTCTACGTACTCGGACAGGTAATAGACACCGATCACCATGTCCTGGGACGGCGTAACGATGGGGCGTCCCGACGCCGGAGACAGCACGTTGTTCGACGACAGCATGAGTATGCGAGCCTCTGCTTGTGCCTCGGCGGACAGGGGCAGGTGAACCGCCATCTGATCACCGTCGAAGTCGGCGTTGAATGCCTCACACACCAGGGGATGGATCTGGATCGCCTTGCCCTCGACCAGGACCGGCTCGAAGGCCTGGATCCCGAGACGGTGCAGAGTCGGTGCCCGGTTGAGGAGGACCGGGTGCTCCTGAATGACATCGGACAGCACGTCCCAGACCTGTGGGCGCTGTCGTTCGACCATCCGCTTGGCAGCCTTGATGTTCTGGGCCAGGTCGAGATCGACCAATCGCTTCATGACGAATGGCTTGAACAGCTCGAGGGCCATGATCTTGGGAAGCCCGCACTGATGCAGCTTCAATTGGGGACCCACGACGATCACCGAGCGTCCCGAATAGTCGACACGCTTGCCCAGGAGGTTCTGGCGGAACCTCCCCTGCTTTCCCTTCAGCATGTCGGAGAGTGACTTGAGGGCCCTGTTGCCAGGCCCGGTCACCGCACGGCCGCGTCGCCCGTTGTCGAAGAGGGCGTCCACGGCCTCCTGCAACATCCTCTTCTCGTTGTTGACGATGATCTCGGGGGCGCCGAGATCGAGCAATCTCTTGAGACGGTTGTTCCGGTTGATGACACGGCGATAGAGGTCATTGAGATCGGAGGTCGCAAAGCGGCCACCGTCGAGCTGGACCATGGGGCGCAGGTCGGGCGGGATGACCGGCACCGTCTCGAGGATCATGTCCTCAGGGCGGTTCTGCCCCTCCCAGAACGGCTTGACAACCTTCATCCTCTGCGTCGCCCGCTGCCTCTTCTGGGCGGACCCGGCGTCGAGATGCTCCTCGAGGAGCTGCATTTCTGCATCGAGGTCGAGATTGGCGAGGAGGGCCTTGACCGCTTCGGCGCCCATGCCGCCCTCGAAATAGTCGTCGTAGCGGAAGTAGATCTCACGCCACAACTGCTCTGACTCGACCAGGTTCTTAGGCTTGAACTTCCGGAAGGTGTCAAAGGCGTCCTCGATCAACTCGACCTCGCGGTCGGAGCGATCCTGACGCTCCTTGATCTCACGCTCGACTTCCTTCTTCCGAGCATTGATCTCCTGGCTCTTGGCCCCGCCTTCCTCCATCCGCTCCAACTCGTCCTCGAGCGCCTCGAGTCGAACCTCGTGCCACTCGGAGAACTCCGAACGAACCACCTCGATCTCGTCGCGCATAGCCGCCTCGAGCTCGGGAAGGTCCTTCTGCCTCTTCTCATCGTCGACAGAGGTGATGATGTAGCTGGCGAAGTAGATGACCTTCTCCAGCTCCTTCGGTGACATGTCGAGCAGATACCCGAGACGACTGGGGACACCCTTGAAGAACCAGATGTGGGTTACCGGGGCGGCGAGCTCGATGTGCCCCATGCGCTCGCGACGAACCTTCGAGCGTGTGACTTCAACACCACAACGCTCACAGATGATCCCCTTGTACCGGATTCGCTTGTACTTGCCGCAGTAGCACTCCCAGTCGCGCTGGGGGCCGAAGATCCTCTCGTCGAAGAGGCCCTCCTTCTCCGGGCGAAGGGTCCGGTAGTTGATCGTCTCGGGCTTCTTGACCTCGCCGTACGACCAGGATCGGATCTGATCGCTCGAAGCCAGCCCTATCTTCAGTTCATCGAATAGCTGCTGAGCCATGTTGTTTGCCGGCGGACTTTGGCCGGGAGTCCCCTCCCGTCTACCGCCTATCTCCTATCTGGGGGCTACGTTCTCTCTTCTTCAAAACTGCTGATACCTCGGAGAACACATCGGTCCGGCCGGGTATCACTCGCACTCTGTGTAACCGCTCACTATTCCCGTGGGCGCATCCGTCAGTCGGAATCGGGTCGCTCCGGGCGGCTCAAATCGATCCCGAGGGTCTCGACCGAGCGATAACTCTCTTCCTCGAGCTCGCGAAGCTCCACTTCCTCACCGGCGGACAACATCTCGACGTTCAGGCAGAGGCTCTGCATCTCCTTGACCAGCACCCGGAAGGACTCGGGGATACCCGGCTCGGGGATGTTGTCGCCCTTGACGATGGCTTCGTAGACCTTGACCCTGCCCTGCACATCGTCGGACTTGATGGTGAGGAGCTCCTGAAGGGCGTAGGCGGCGCCATAGGCCTCGAGCGCCCAGACCTCCATCTCACCGAAGCGCTGGCCACCGAATTGGGCTTTTCCACCAAGTGGCTGCTGCGTGATCATGCTGTAAGGACCGGTGGAACGTGCATGGATCTTCTCGTCCACCAGGTGGACGAGCTTCAACATGTAGATGTATCCGACCGTGACATCGGTATCGAAAGGCTCGCCACTGCGACCGTCGTAGAGGGTCGCCTTCCCATCGAGGCCAACCAGCCGGTCGCCGTCTCGATTGGGGCGGGCCGACTTGATCACCTGCATGATCTCGTCTTCCTTGGCTCCGTCGAAGACGGGGGTGGCGACATTGGTCCAGGGCTTGGCTCCCTTGAAGGCCGGGCTGGCCCCCTCGAAGGGCTCCCAACCTTGTGCAGCCGCCCAGCCGAGGTGTGTCTCCAGGACCTGGCCGAGGTTCATCCGCGATGGGACGCCCAACGGTGACAGGATGATGTCTACGGGGGTCCCGTCGGCCAGGAAGGGCATCTCTTCTTCGGGGAGGACCTTCGAGATGACGCCCTTGTTCCCATGACGCCCGGCCAGCTTGTCGCCTTCGGAGATCTTCCTCTGCTGTGCCACATAGATCCGGACGAGTTCGTTGACACCGGGCGGCAAGTCGTAATCCTCGGACCGTTTGAAGACCTTGACGGCGATGACCTTCCCGTTCTCACCGTGCGGCACCTTGAGTGAGGTATCCCGAACCTCGCGCGCCTTCTCACCGAAGATCGCCCGCAAGAGGCGCTCCTCCGGGGTCAGCTCGGTCTCGCCCTTGGGAGTGACCTTGCCGACCAGATAATCGCCGGGGCCGACTTCGGCTCCGACTCTGATGATCCCCTCTTCGTCGAGGTTGGCCAATACCTCCTCGGGGACGTTGGGGATGTCCCGAGTGATCTCCTCGGCGCCCAGCTTTGTGTCCCTGGCGTCGATCTCATGCTCCTCGATGTGGATCGAGGTGAGCACGTCGTCCTTGACCAGGCGAGCCGAGATGATGATTGCGTCCTCGAAGTTGTGGCCCTGCCAGGGCATGAATGCGACGAGGAGGTTCCGGCCAAGGGCCAGCTCGCCCTGGTCGGTGGAGGGGCCGTCGGCGAGGACGTCTCCGGCTTTGACTTTGTCGCCTTCACGCACGAGGGGCTTGTGGTTCATGCAAGTGCCCTGATTGGAGCGCTTGAACTTGTCGAGGGCGAAGGTGTGCTTCTTGTTGGCGCCCTTCTCTTTGACCACGATCTGGTCACCGGTCACCTCGACCACCTCACCGTCGACCGGTGTCACCACCATGTCACCCGAATCCTGGGCTGCACGCTGCTCCACCCCTGTGCCGACGAGGGGGGCGTCAGCGGTCAGCAGGGGCACGGCTTGACGCTGCATGTTCGATCCCATGAGGGCTCTGTTGGCGTCGTCGTGCTCGAGGAACGGGATGAGCGAGGTCGAAACCGAGACGATCTGCTTGGGAGAGACGTCCATGTAATCGACTTCCTTGGCGAGGACGAACTCCACTTCCCCACCGGCCGTGCGGACCAAGACGCGGTTGTTGGAGAACTTCCCGTCGTCGTCCAACGGCGCATTCGCCTGGGCGATGACGAAGCGCTCCTCCTCGGTGGCCGTGAGGTACTCGACCTTGGAAGTCACCCTCCCGTCGACCACCTTGCGATACGGGGTTTCGATGAAGCCGAACTCATTGACCCTCGCGTAAGAGGCCAGTGAGCCGATGAGACCGATGTTCGGGCCTTCGGGCGTCTCGATGGGGCACATCCGGCCGTAGTGGGACGGATGCACGTCGCGAACCTCGAAGCCGGCGCGCTCCCGGGACAGGCCACCAGGGCCCAATGCAGAGAGACGGCGGCGGTGGGTGAGACCGGCCAGGGGATTCGGCTGATCCATGAACTGGGACAGCTGGGAGGTGCCGAAGAACTCCTTGATGGCGGCGGTGACGGGCCGGATGTTGATCAAGCTCTGTGGTGTGATCGCGTCCGGGTCCTGGGTGGTCATCCGCTCTCTGACGACTCGCTCGAGACGGGTCAGCCCGACGCGGACCTGGTTCTGGACCAGTTCTCCCACGGTGCGGATACGCCTGTTGCCGAAGTGATCGATGTCGTCGGTGCTGACCTTCACCTCGTTGCCGGCCTGAGTGACCATCGTGGCCTCACCGGCGTGGAGGGCCACCAGGTACTTGATGGCGTCGATGATGTCCTCGTCCCGGAGAAGCTGCAGACCTTCGGCGCGATAGTCGGCCGGCGCCTTCTCTTCGTACTTTTGGCTGATCTTGTAACGACCAACCCTCGTCAGGTCATAGCGCTTGGGATTGCGGAACAGGGTCTGGATCAGCCCACGAGCCGATTCGACGGTGGTCGGCTCACCGGGGCGAAGCTTGCGGTAGAGGTCGAGCAGGGCTTCTTCCTTGGTGGCAGCCGTGTCCTTCTCGATCGTGTTCTTGATCGACTCTGCGTTGTCGAACAACTCGAGGATCTCCTCGTCGGTCTCGGCGATGCCGAGCGCCTTGAGGAAGGCGGTTATGTATTGACGTCGCTTTCGATCGACCCGGACCCCGATCGTGTCCTTCTTGTCGGTGTCGAATTCGAGCCACGCCCCACGACCCGGGATGATCTTCCCGGAGAAGATCTCCTTGTCCGAGGTCTTGTCCGGTGACACATCGAAGTAGATGCCCGGCGAGCGCACGAGCTGGGAGACGATCACACGCTCCGTGCCGTTGATGATGAAGACGCCCTTGTCGGTCATGATCGGGAAATCACCGAGGAAGACCTGCTGCTCTTTGATCTCACCGGTCTGGCGATTCATGAACCGGGCCGTGACGAAGAGGGGCATGGCGAAATTGGCGTCACGCTCCTTTGCCTCCTCGAGACTCATCTGAGGCTCACCGAAACGGTGATCGGTCAACTCCAGGGCGAGTGAGCCCGTGAAGTCCTCGATCGGACTTATCTCCTCGAATATCTCGCGAAAGCCCTCATCGAGAAACCATTGAAAGGACTCGTGTTGGACGGCGAGTAGGTCGGGAAGTGGAAGGACTTCGGGGATCTTGCCAAATGAAAAGCGCTCAGCCACGCGTGAAACCAAGGGGTGCCTCCTGAGGAATGCGGATTAGATCTAGATAACGCAGACAAGGCATGCTAACAGACGCGTCAGCATGCCTCCAATCGAATCTTTCACTTTTGAAGACGACCGTCTTGCGACCGTCTCCGACCCCACAAGGGGTTGCCGGTCAGCATAACGCGGGTGCTCAAAACGCGTCAAGGGTTGTTGGCAAGCTGGTGCTGTCCCCATGATCGTTGGACACGGCACTCATGAGTTGGAGATCCGACCCAGCCTCGCCTGATCGAGGACGCGTATCTGGCGATAACCCGTCTCCACGAGGTTCTGATCGTGTAGACGGCCCAACGCCTCGTTGACCGATTGACGTGTCACACCGAGGAGGGTGGCGATCGTCGTCTGTGACAGGTGCACGTCGCCTCTCGCGTCCGCCTCCTCCCCCAACAGGTCGGCCACCTGTCCCAGGACCGTCTTGTGCATGAGCCTGATCACCCGATGCTGGGTCTGCTCCATACGGCGCAGCCCGGCGACCAACCACCGCATGGAGATGGAGGGGTGAAGAGCCAGGTCGGCCAGCAGGCTGTCGCGATCGAAGCGAAACAACCGCACTCTGGAAACCGCCTCGGCCGAAGATATGTGAGGCTCTCCGGCGAAGAGGGCGAGGTCACCCAGGATGGTTCCGGGGCCGGCGTGCGAGACAACCCTACGTGCGCCTCCCGTGCCGCGATAGACCTCCACCTCGCCGGATTCGATGAGGTACACGGCGCCCGGCGGCTCACCCTCGTGGAAGAGATGCGTCCCGGGGTACTTCGAGACGACCTTGGCCGAGGAGATCAGCACCTCCAGGTCGGTGGTGGTGAGTGGTGCGTAGTCGGCCCGGCCGAAGGACCGGGCCACCCACGCCAGATGTTGCTGGTCCGCCGAGCTGGACAATGCGAATCCCGGGTCCGCCTCGGCGGCAGCACTGATGCCCATGACCAGGTCATGAAGCGTCGAGCCTTATCATGTCACGGGTTCTGGCAAAACACTCTGCTCCCGTCTCCATTCTCTCCTGGGCATTTTTGGCACTAGGCCTGGGCCTGTTCGTCGCTGCCGGCTTCGGTTGGTCGACTCATCTCTCCAGCGAGGGCGAGGAGGTCGCGGGAAACGTCAGCTTTGCGGGGGTGTCGGTCGAGGGCCTGGATCCTGGCCAGGTCCAGAGCAGGGTGGACGATCGGGCTGCCCAACTCCTCTCCCGGGAGATAACGATCGATTTCGGGACCCGGGCACTGTCACTCCCCCTCGAGAGCGTTGGGTTCTCATATGACCGGGAGACAACCGAGATCAACGTTCTGGAAGCAAGGCACCGCGGCTCGGTGTGGGATCAGTTCTCGGCATGGGCAGTCAGCGGATTCGCAACGAGCAGGGCCACCGAGGAGTGGCACTTCGATCCGGAAGTGGCCCGTCGGACACTGGACCACCAGCCCATTCTGACACCGGAGATCGTGGCGGAGCCCGAAGTGGTGGCGGACGGTGAAGGACGCCTGAAAATGGTCCCCGGCCGACCCGGAACAAGTGCCGACACCGCCGAGATCATCGATACTCTCAGCCGGATCGATCTGCTGGACCCTCCACAAGACATCGAAGTCGGATTGGAGACGATTCTTCCCACGGTCGGCGACGGGGCAGCGCAGCAACTGGCCGAGCACCTGAACGACATGACCAGCGAAGGGGTCGTGGTCAGGATCAACGGTCGGGAGGCCAAGCTCACCGGTGCCGCGCTGCAAAACCACCTCTCGGCCAAGGTCCGGAACGGGCGGCTGGTGACGATGGTCGACGGGCCCGGGCTCCAGGAGACGTTGGAGAGGATGTTCGTCGGGCCGGTCGGAGACTTCGTCGAGCCCACATTCGATGTCTTCGACGGAAGGGTCGTCGTGGTGACACAGGGCCAGCCGCCACCGGTGTGCTGCAAGGCTGGGATCGGCGAGTGGCTGGGCAACCGGGTGCTGGAGGGATCGAAGGGACCGTTCTCGCTGCCCTCTCGCCCGGCCGACGACCCCGATCTCGTCGCTTGGGCCGACGGCTCGCAGATCGTGGAGCCGGTCGGTGAATTCACGACACCGCATCACTGTTGTGAGACCCGGGTGGAGAACATCCATCGCATCGCCGACATAGTCCGGGGGGTGTACCTGGTACCCGGCGAAACGCTGTCCTTGAACGAGTTCGTCGGCCCCCGAACCAGAGAGAACGGCTTCAAGGCGGCGGGAGCGATTCGACAGGGCCACCTGATCCTCGAGGTCGGTGGCGGGGTGTCCCAATTCGCCACAACGATCTTCAATGCCGCCTATTTCGCCGGTCTCGACTTCGAAGAGTACCGGAGCCACACCATATATTTCTCCCGATATCCCTACGGGAGGGAGGCAACGATCTCCAACCCGGCGCCCGACCTGGCATTCACCAACACCACCGGATATCCGATCCTCATCTGGACCTCCTACACCGATACCTCGATAACCGTCACGATGTACTCGACGAAGAACATCGAAGTCACCGAGTTGGGCCAACGGACCTCACGCCGTGGTGCTTGCACCCATGTCGAGACAGACCGTCAGCGCACCTACACGGACGGCAGGGTTCTCGTGGACACATTCGTGGCCGACTACCGGCCCGCCGAGGGGGTCGATTGCAATGGCAACCCGATCCCCGACCCGGTCCCCTAGCGCCGCTCTAGCCGCGGCCCCCGGCCAGCTGTGCTGCCATCGGGCTGTGGGCCAGACGGACCATCGCGACCACACCCAGCATCGGCCCGAGGGCCAGGATCGGGAACGCCCACCGCCACCCGGTCGCTTCTGCGATCACAGGGACGCCTTTGATGGTGACCATGGTTAGGAGAAAGCCAAGTGCGGTCTGCAGGGTCAATGCGGTGCCACGCACCTCGTCCGGCGCGGTCTCGGTGACCATCGTCGAGAACTGGGCGCTGTCGGCCACGATCGAGACGCCCCAAACCAGCACGACCGGCAAGATCAGCCATACCGAAGCACCGAAGATCGCAGCCGTCAGCAAAGAGCAGAGCCCGGAGATGACCATCGCCCCCCCGGCGACCCGCGTCCGGCCGATTCGGTCGGCTAGCGATCCGGCCCACCACGAGCCGAGCCCGCCGACGGCGATCACGAAGAAGGTGATCACCGAGACACTCCCGTAGCTCGCCCCGGCCTGGTCCGATGAAGCAACCAGATAGGTCGCGATCCAGGTCCACATCGCGTAGAGCTCCCACATGTGCCCGAGGTATCCGTACGTGGACAGTCGAACGCCCCGATTGGCCACGACCCGAGACACCTGATCCCATCGAAACGGCTGACTGCTCGTCTCATACGGGCCGTCACCGACCCGACTGAGCAACCCCGCCGCCAGAAATGCCAGCGCGGAGGAGGCAACGACGACGCCCTGCCAATCGAGCCCGAGACCCCGGACGAGGTGGGGAGAGGCGGTGCCGATGGTCAACGCGCCGACCATCACTCCGAGGGCGCGACCCCTCCCCTCTCGGAACCATCCAGAGAGCACCTTCAAGCCGGCCGGGTAGACACCGGCGAGGAATACCCCCGTTGCGAATCTGAGCCCGATGCCCAAAAACGGATTGGAGACGTCGACAGTGAGGAGAGCCAGATTGGCCAGCGCCCCTCCGACCGCGCTCACTGCGAACAGCCGACGCCCGGGGACGACATCAGCGAGGTTGAGGACAGCGGAAAGAACGGCGCCGGCGACGAAGCCCAATTGGACGGCCAGGGTGAGCCAAGCCTCCATTCCCGAGTCGAGACCCCAGGCCACACGCAGCTGTGGCGCTACCGCCGAAGCCGAGAACCAGAGACTCAACGCCAGGAGCTGGGCAAAAGCGATGATGGTGAGGGCGCGGGTCTGCTGGCGCCTCACCGAGCCTCCCAACTCCGAGAGCGGACTAGCCGATCAGCCAAATGCGCCAAGCGAAGGATCGTCCCCGAATCCGAGGATGTTGGCCAGCACGACGATGACGATGAAGATCACGATGGCAAGGATGAGGCCGATCAGCCAGGGCGGCCTTTGCGGCCTCTCGTCGGACAACTGAGTCTTTTCGCCATCACTCATCACGAGACATTGTGCCCAGGAGTCGCCTTCGCATCCAAACAAGAAAAGAGTCCCGGTCGCAGTGACCGGGACTCTCTGGACGGAGCGGAAAAGGTCAGACGCTGAGCGCCTCGTGGACCGTTCCCACCTCGATCTTGCGGGGCTTGGCGGTCTCGGCGACCGGGATGGATACGGTGAGCACACCGTGGTCATAGCCGGCCTCGATGTGATCGGAGTCGAGACCCTCACCCAAGAAGAACTGACGGGAGAAGGTCCCCTCCGGCCGCTCGTTGAGCAACACCTGCATCCCCTCGTCACGCTGCCACTCGCGGGTAGCGCTCACCGTGAGGGTGTCACGCTCCATGGTC
Organism: uncultured Acidobacteriota bacterium; assembly: GCA_963822895.1. GTDB lineage: Bacteria > Actinomycetota > Acidimicrobiia > Spongiisociales > ZC4RG35 > JARDZU01. The sequence goes on along the minus strand of CAWGJI010000019.1, from coordinate 362,435 downwards.
AGGTCGATCGACTCGGGATCTACACCCGGGAGATCGATGTGAAGCCAGAACCGATCATCCTTCCGGTAGGCATCGACCGGCATGAAACTGAACCGGTTGGATCCCCAGATCTGACGGGTGAGACGATCGAGATCACCAAATGGATCTGAACGCATCAACATCTTCGCTTACCTCCTATTGAATTCGATTACTACAGTCAACTATATCTACTAAATCTGATATGTCAAATAGCAGATTTAGTAAGCGTGCTCATCGAGCAGACCAACCCATGTCCATGACCATTGGCACACCGGTGAAGCTCCGGCCGGCGTCGGTGAGCAAGAAGGCGACTGTGTCCGCCACCTCCTCCGGCTCGATCAACTCCTTGACGGCATGGGGTGCCAGGATCACCTCCCGCAACACCTCTTCCTCCGCCATGTGATGGGCGGCCGCCTGTGCGGGGATCTGTCCTTCGACCAAGGGCGTCCGGACATATCCCGGGCAGATCGCCACCGCCCTGATGCCGTGTTCCGCTCCCTCGAGGGCAAGGACCTTGGTCAGGCCGAGAACACCATGCTTGGCCGACACATAGGCGGACTTGAACGGAGAGGCGACGATGCCGTGGACGGAGGCGATGATCACGATCTGGCCCCTACCCGACTCCCGCAGGTGCTCCCAGGAGTACTTGCTCAGGAGAAAGGGGCTGGTGAGGAGTAGAGAGATCATCGACTGCCAGGTCTCGTCCTCGAACTCCGGTACCGGGGCGACGCTTTGGAAGCCGGCGCAGGGCACGACCAGATCCAGACCACCGAAGAGCTCAATGGCGTGCTCCACTGCACCCCGGTTCCCGGCGACCGTGGTCAGGTCGGCGGCGAAGGGGATGCCAGGTCCGGTCTCGTCCGGCTTCAGGTCGACGGCCAGGACGTCATGGCCATCCGTGACGAGACGGGTGGCGATGGCCCGGCCGATGCCGCTGGCCGCCCCGGTGACCAATGAATGTCTTGTGCTCATGCCGTGAACGTAGCGAGCCCTACGATTCCGATGTGTCGCCAGAGCAGACCGACTTCGAGCGTCTAATCGGATCGAATAGGTGGTGTCGCCATCACCCTTTAGAACCTGGATCGATCGGCCTCGTGGCGGCCGTCCCCATCACGACCTGGCTGGCCGCCCGACAGGCTGCTGCCAAGGCCTCGACATGAGCCCAAAGGCAGGGAAGAAAAGAGTCATCGGTTGGAGAGAGTGGGTCCAGCTCCCGGATTTGGGCGTCATCGAGATGAAGGCAAAGGTGGACACCGGTGCCGACAACTCCTCGTTGCACACGTTCAACCTCGAGAGGTTCTCCAAAGACGGTGTCGACTACGTTCGGTTCGAGATCCACCCAAAACGCCGCACTCGAAAGCCTGCGATCCAATGCGAGGCCCCGCTGGTCACCGAGAAGAAGGTGAAGAACCCGGGTGGTCGAACCGAGCTCAGGCCAGTGATCCGAACACCGGTGATAGTGGCGGGCGTGGAGATGGAGGCGCTGGTGAACCTGACGAGCCGGGACGAGATGGGATTTCGAATGCTCCTGGGTCGGAGAACCATCCGCAAGACGTTCATGGTCGATCCAGGACGCAGCTACGTGGGTGAGAGACCGGGGAGGGAAGGAACACAGTGAAGATCGCCATACTGTCTCGCAACTCGGGGCTGTACTCGACCAAGCGCCTCAAGCAGGCTGCTGTCGATCGAGGGCACGAGGTCTCCGTCGTCGACTACCTCCGCTGCTACATGGACATCACCGCCCGCAAGCCAAAGGTGTTGTTCAGAGGCGAGCATGTGAGCCCCGACGCGGTCATCCCGCGGATTGGGGCCACCTATACCTTCTATGGGACCGCCGTCGTCCGCCAATTCGAGATGGCCGGGATCTTCACCCTCAACGAGTCGCAGGCCATCAGCCGCTCCCGGGACAAGCTCCGCTCACTCCAATTGCTGTCCAGGGCGGGAGTGGGGCTGCCAACGACAAGTTTCGCCCATTCGACGCAGGACATAGACGGCCTCCTCGAGGTGGTGGGCGGTACACCGGTCGTCATCAAGCTGCTCGAGGGAACCCAGGGCCTCGGAGTCGTGCTGGCAGAGACCAAGAAGGCTGCCGAGTCGGTCATCTCGGCTTTCCGCCAACTCGATGCCAACATCCTCGTCCAGGAGTTCATCAAAGAAGCCCGCGGCGCCGACATCAGGGCCTTCGTCGTAGGCGGCAAGGTCATCGCAGCCATGAAGCGCCAGGCTCCGCCGGGCGAGTTCCGCTCCAACCTGCACCGCGGGGGCAGCGCCGAGGCGGTCAAGCTGACCCCGGGCGAGCGAGCCACGGCGGTGCGCGCCGCAAGGACCATGGAGCTGAACGTCGCCGGAGTGGACATGGTGCAGTCGGAGAGCGGGCCGATGGTGCTCGAGGTGAATTCCTCACCCGGCCTAGAGGGCATAGAGGAGGCCAGCGGGATCGACATCGCAGATGCGATCGTCGAGTTCATGGAGGACAACGCCGACACCGAACCGCAACGACGCGGCCGTGCCTGAGAGACGCAACGACCCGATCACCATCGGGGAGATGACGGTGCCTCCAGGCAGGAAGATGAAGATCGAGCTCCCTGTGGCACGAATGCCGACCGGCTCGCTTGCCTCACTGCCGATAGCGGTCATCAACGGGCGGACGTCAGGGCCCGTGGTTTGGGTTTCCGGAGGCGTTCACGGCGACGAGGTCAACGGGGTCGAAGTCGTCCGACGCGTCATGCGCTCACTCGATGCCAAGAACCTGCGTGGGGCGGTCATAGCCGTCCCGATCGCCAACCCATTGGGCTTTCTGATGCGATCGAGGTACCTCCCGGATCGTCGTGACCTCAATCGCTCCTTTCCCGGATCGGCACGAGGCTCGACCGCCTCGCGTCTGGCCCACCTCTTCATGACCGAGGTGGTATCCCATTGCTCGGTTGGCATCGATTGTCACACGGCCAGCAACGATCGAACCAACATCCCCCAGATCCGGGCCGACGTCGACGACGCCGAGACCCTGAAGCTGGCGCGGGCGTTTGGCGCGCCATTCACCATCAAGAGCCGTCTGCGCGATGGCTCAATGCGCCAGGCAGCAACGGAGTTGGGGATCAAGATGCTGCTCTTCGAGGCCGGGCAGGCCGATCGGGTCGATGACGAGGCCGTCCGCTTCGGCGTCGACGGCGTTCTCCGGACCCTGCGCTCGATGAAGATGGTGGACATGCGTCTGCCTCGACCCGCACCGACGCGCCTGGTCCGCCGCACACAATGGGTCAGGGCGAGACGTGGTGGCCTGGCGGAGATAGACGTTGGTTTGGGCGACAGGGTGAGCACCGGTGACGTGGTTGCACAGATCTCGGATGCATTCGGTGTCCGACCGACCCAGGTCAAGTCCCCCCGCAGTGGGTGGGTCATTGCCCGGACCCTGAATCCCCTGGTGAATCCGGGGGATGCACTCCTGCACATCGCCACCGAACATGGCCCCGAGCGAGACGAGCCGGCAGAGCGACGCCGCTAGCGCGAGACCCTACCCGTCAGGAAGCCTTCTCGATCTCCTCGATCCAGCGACGACGGAGGGAGCGTCTCTCCTTGGATGTGTGACCGCCCCAGATCCCTTCGCCCTGGTTGGTCTCGATGGCCCAGGTAAGGCACTCGGACGCGACCGGGCACCCGGCACAGACCGCCTTCGCCTTGGCGATGGCGCCAAGATCCTCGGCATCGGGGAAGAAGTCCACGTCGTCTCCGGCCTGGAGACAGGCTGCCTCCTCCCTCCACGGGGAGTACTTCACATCAAACATCAGTGGCTCAATCATTTCTCGATTCGCGTAAACGCTTCTTCAACCCTTTTCGTTCCCGATTGGCCGCCCGGATTAACCTCCCTAACGCGACTTACACCGTAAATTTTGCGATGATCCCCCAGACCCAGTCAGCCCGGGCTCGGGATGCCGATCATCCCGCGATGAAAAGAGGGCTTCGATCAGGGGAGAGACGACCTGGACACTTCTGGGACCGCGGTGTGAGCATGGTCTCCTACGCTCTCCTCGTCTCCCTCATCGCCATGGTCGGCATCGCGGCGATCAGGACCGTGGGCACCAACACCTCTGACAGTTTCGGTCAGGTTCCTGCGGCCTTTGGCGCTACCGGTCTGGAGGACGGCGACACCACGACCACCACCGGACCGGCCATGACGCCAAAAGAGAAATGGGACCAGGCTCAGGCCGACTGGAGCAAGGCGACCGACGAAGCCAACAGCAGCTATCAGACTGCGCTGGCAGAAGCCAATGCGATCAAGGCGGCCCAGCTCGAGGCAAACAAAGCACTCCCCAAGAGTGACCGCACGGTGGCAAACCAACAGGCCAACGCACAGTTCAACGCCTCCAAGGCTGCGGCAAAGGATGCCCAGAACGCCGCCAAGCAAGCCGCCAACGACGCCAAGGCGGCAGCACAAGCGGAGTACAAGGCGACCAAGTAGCCAACATCGGGTCTGGCGGCGACCGAAACTGAGACGTCAGTCGAAATCGAACGGCTCGGGGATCGCACCGGGATCGAGACGCCCCAGCTCTGCTCGAGCGACCGATCGACGATGGACCTCGTCGGGCCCGTCGGCGATCCTGAGCCACCTGCCCATGGCGTAGAGACGGGCCAGTGGATAGTCCTCGGTGAAGCCGGCCGCCCCAAACAGCTGGATGGCCTTGTCCGTCACGGTCGTGAGGAGGTTTGGGGCCACGACCTTGATCGCAGCGATCTCCGTCCGAGCCGCCTTCACGCCAACATTGTCGATCATCCAGGCAGTCTTCAGCACCAGGAGCCGGGCTTGCTCGATTGCCATTCGCGCATCGGCGATCCACTCCCTAATGACACCTTGGTCCGACAGTGGCCGCCCGAACGCAATCCTCGCTTGCGAACGTTGCACCATCAGGTCGAGACACCGCTCCGACGCACCGATGGCGCGCATGCAGTGGTGGATGCGCCCCGGGCCGAGTCGGGCCTGGGCGATGGCAAACCCGCCACCTTCCTCACCGAGGAGGTTCCCGACCGGGACCCGCACTCGATCGAAGAGGATCTGTGGGTGACCACCGCGGTCCTGATAGCCGAAGACGGTGGGCTCTCGCTCGACCTCCACACCTGGGCTGTCCATGGGGACGATCACCATCGACTGCCGCCGATGGGGATCTGCCTCCGGTGACGTCACCCCCATGACGATCGAAACCTTGCACCGGGGCGAGGCCGCCCCCGAGCTGAACCATTTACGGCCCGTGATGACGAACTCGTCCCCCACCCTTTCGATGCGGGTTCTGATGTTCGTTGCGTCGGAGCTGGCGACATCAGGCTCGGTCATCGAGAAGCACGAGCGGATCTCTCCGTCCAGAAGAGGGTGAAGCCATCGCTCCTTCTGCTCGTCGGTGCCGAACATGTGGAGTATCTCCATGTTCCCGGTGTCGGGAGCGGAGCAATTGATCGCCTCGGGGGCGATCTCCGGGCTCCGCCCGGTGATCTCGGCCAACGGGGCGTACTCCTGAACCGAAAGGCCGCCTCCGACATCGGGATCCGGGAGGAACAGGTTCCACAGGGCACGCGCACGGGCCTCGCTCTTGAGCTGCTCGATGATGGCCGGATGGTGATGGGGATCTCCCACAGCATCCATCTCACGCTGATAGACGGCCTCGGCCGGGTACACCTGCTCTTCCATGAAGGTGTTCACCCGACGTCTGAGCTCATCCACCTTCTCGCCGTAGGCAAAGTCCATGACAGGAAACGCTAGCTCGGCTAGCCGTCGGTCTTGTCGGGCTCCTCTGCAGGCTCTGGCGGATCGAATGTCATCGGCGGGATCGGGACTGCAGGGCGACGCGGTCTGCCCTGGCTCAACTCACCGAGCAGGAGCCACCCGGCGAGAAACGCCACGAAATAGAGATGAAGCAAGAGAGAGACCGCCAGAGCCGCGGCGGAGCTGACGAGGAAGATCACGTTGGAGATCACCACCACCCGCGTTGGAGCCAGCTTCTGCAGAAGCGACACCAGCAGGTGCCCGCCGTCCAAGGGTCGAATGGGCAGCCAATTGAGCAGGCCCCAGAAGACATTGACCCAGACCAATGTGGAGATGGTGAATCCGAGTTCTCCCCCATATGGGCCGGTCGTCTGCTCGAAGACCCAGATCAGGGCACCAAAGATCACACCGACCGCCGACCCGGCGGCAGCTATGGCAGCCCTCCGACCGGGGCCTAACTGTTCCTCCGTGCCGCTCCACTTGGTGAGACCGCCAATGCCGTTGAGCTCGATCGCGACGGTGGCGCCGAATGAGCGGGCCGTGAGGGCATGACCCAGCTCGTGCACGAGGATCGACACGAAGACGACACCGACCCAGGTCAGGACCAGCGACACTCGACCCCCGGAAAGCCCCAACAACGCAGCGACGAGAAGGAACGAGGCATTGACCTTGACAGGGATTCCAAAGACCCGAAATGAGAACACGGCACCATATTGGCCCAACCGGGCGTCTTCACGAGAGAAACGGTCGGTTACTGTCGCCGCATGCACGACGATCTCCGTGAAAAGGTAAGTTCCGATCTCCCCCGACTGACCCAGATGCTGGGGAATCTCGTCCGGCTGCGCTCGGTCAGCGCGCCCGGGTATGACCCCGCTGAGGTGGAGGGTGCCGCCGACCAGATAGTCGCATTGGTCGAAGAAGCCGGGTTTCGGAACGCACGGTTGCTCGGAGTCGAGAGTGGCAACCCGGCAGTGTTCGGTGAGATCGAAGGACCTGCCGGCTCCCCCACCGTCTTGCTCTACGCCCACTATGACGTACAGCCGCCCGGGCCGCTGGAGGACTGGGAGACCGGGCCATTCACCCCAGAGATTCGAGACGGGCGCCTGTACGGCCGGGGGGCATCAGACGACAAGGCGGGGATAGTCATGCATCTCGGGGCGGTGGCCGCCCATGGCGGGAAGCCCCCGGTCGGTGTCCAGTTGTTCTTCGAGGGCGAAGAGGAGGCCGGCTCGGAGAGCCTCGAGGCGATCCTGGACAAGTACTCCGATCTGCTGCATCCGGATGTGATCGTGATCGGGGACGGTGGCAACTGGCAGGTCGGTGTGCCCGCCTTCCTCACGTCCTTGAGGGGACTGGTGTCATTCACGGTCGAGTTGAGGACCCTGAAGGCACCGGTTCACTCAGGTCAGTACGGAGGGGTGTATCCGGATGCATTGAGCGCCATGGCCCGGCTCATCGCCTCGTTGCATGACGACGACGGCAACGTGGCGGTGAAAGGCTTGGTTGGCGGTGAGCCAGCCGACGGGCTGGACATCTCCGAGGAGATGGCACGCGAGCTCACAGGTGCGGTGGAAGGCGTCGAGCAGATCGGCGACGGGTCCATCCCCGGGCGTCTCTGGACCAAACCCTCGATCTCGACATTGGCGCTGGACGCCCCGGCCGTCAAGGAGGCCATCAACCAGCTGATCCCGGTCACACGGGCGAAGATCAGCCTTCGGATCCCACCGGCCCAGGACACCAAGGCCGCTGCCGAGGCCCTCCGGGCTCATCTCATCTCCCATGCACCCTGGGGCTCCCAGATCGAGTTCATCCATTCGGAGTTGGGGGACGCCTCGAACCTCGACACCGACAATTCGGCGGTCAGGGCATGGACGACGGGCTTCGAGGAAGCCTATGACACATCCCCCGTCGCCATGGGGGCAGGTGGCTCGATCCCGTTCATCGCCACCTTCGCCGAGCTGTTCCCGGAGGCGCCGATCATCGTCATCGGGTGCGGCGACCCCACGAGCGCGATCCACGCCCCGAACGAGAGCCAGGATTTGGGGGATCTGGAGAGAGCCGCCCTCTCAGAGGCCATCGCCTTCCAGGTCCTGGCCGGCTGATCAGACAGTCTGATCTCGCTCGCTACCGGCAAAGCCCTGCTGACGCCATGCCTCATAGACGACGATTGCTGCCGCGTTCGACAGATTCAGCGACCTGACCCCGGGGACCATGGGAAGACGGAGGGCGGCATCGACCCAAGGCGCAACCTCGAGATCCTCCGGCAGCCCCACCGACTCGGGGCCGAACAGGAAGGCGTCGCCGGGTCGGAAGCCCACCTCGTAGAAGCTCCGAGTGGCATCGACGGTGAGGGCGAAGATACGGGTGGGTGACGTCGAGGCCCTCCAATCTCCCACAGTGGCATGGACCGTGACCGTTGCCTTGTCCCGATAGTCCATGCCGGCCCGCCGAAGCCGGGCGTCGTCCATCTCGAAGCCGAGGGGCTCGATCAGGTGGAGCCGCGATCCCGTCACCGCGGCCAAGCGCATCGCGTTCCCCGTGTTGGGGGGTATCTCCGGTCGATAGAAGACGACGTCGAACACGATCAACGAGGATTGAAGAGGCGGAGCTCGTTGTCCTCCACCTCGCGCAGGCCGTCGTAATCGACCTCCACGGCGTCTATCCCACGGGACTCGGCCAGGACCCGGGCTTGAGGCGTGATCGTCTGCGCCACGAAGACTCCACGGAGGGGCTCGAGACGAGGGTCGTGCCCCAGACGCTCCAGGTACCGGGTCAACTGCTCGACCCCGTCGATCTCGCCCTTCCGCTTCACCTCCACTGCCACCGTCATCCCGCGTTGGTCGGCACAGAGCAGGTCGACCGGGCCGATGTCGGTGGGATATTCCCTTCGGATGAGCTCTAGGCCCTCTTCGATGACCCAGGGGCGTGCGGCGAGCAGTTCCTGGAGATGCGCCTCCACACCGTCCTTTTGCAGACCGGGGTCCTCCCCCATGGCATGGGTGACATCCTCGAGGATCTCGTCGATCCATATCTCCAAACGCTCGCCCTTGCCATTGGACACCACCCAACGGTCCTCGAAGGTCTCCACGATGTTGGGAGCCACCATCCAATTGAGCGGCTTGGAGGCGTTGCCGTCTGAGTGGATGGCCAGTGTCCCGTCGGCCTTGACCATTATCAGCCGGACGGCCTCGGGCAGGTGTGCGGTCAGCCGGCCTGAGTAGTCGACAGAGCAACGAGCGATGACCAGTCTCACGGGTGAGCGAGCGTACCGGTTCGACTCACCCGACCTGCCACCAGGGTGCACCCGGCGAACAAGGCAGTGACCGCCAGCCAACCCTGGGTGTAGGAGCCGAGACGATCCACCGAGAGCCCCAGCAGTGGCGGGCCTATGCCGTAGCCCAAGAGAAATCCGAGGAGCACCACGCCGGTCGAGCGCCCCACCAGCTCCGGTGGCGAGAAGTCCATGACTGCGAGCATTCCGACTGCGTTCCACGAGACCGCACCCGAGCCGAGCAAGAAGGCGGCCGGGGCCATCGCCCAGCTGCCGAGCGTGCCGGTGGACACCAGTGTGAGCAAAAGAGCAGAGGCCATGGCCTGGACGGCGAGCAGTCGGAGAGTGAGCCCGTGCCCGAGCCACCGCTCCGAGACCGAGCCCCAAGAGATACGGGAGACCACGCCAACGAGGCCAACACCGGCAACCAGGAACCCGGCCTCCGCGGCCGTCCATCCTTGATCTTCGCGGGCGAACAGCGGGAGAAAAGTGAACATCGAGGAGGAGGCCAGCCCCGACATCGCCCCGTAGACGGCGACCCAGACGACCGCCGTGGGCACTGGATCACGTGTCCGTTCCCTTCGTGAGACGAACTCGGCGGACTCGGCTCGACCTCGCATCGCGACCAAGGCCAGCAAGGGGACGGTGAGAAACACGAGGACCGCCGGCCGCCACCCCCAGAACTCTGTGAGCGGCCCGAGAAGAAGACCGCCGAGAAAGGTCCCCACCTGCACACCGGATTGTTTGATCCCGGTGATCACGCCACGGGTACCGGGCTCGACGTTGGCGACGATCAGGGCGTTGGTGGCCGGGTTGCACCATCCCTGTGGGATCCCGGTCAACACCGCCGCCGCCGCCAGGAAGCCATATGTCGGGGCGATCGCGATGAAAGAGATGAAGAACACACCGCTGACGAGCACGCCCCGCGTCGCTCTCACCGGCCCGATCCGATCGGTTACCCGGCCGAATGTCGGGGAGAGCAAGGCTCCGGTCACACCTGTCGCCGTGACCAGAATCCCGATCTGCCACCGCTCGACACCGAATTCGGCGATCAGATCGGCGGAGAGGACACTGAAGACAACAGCCGCAAAAGTGGCGACGGCCATCGTGGAGGCGGTCAAGGCGCCAAGTGAACGCCGCGTGAACTGACGCATGGGGTGCAAGCTAGATGGTTAGCTTTGGAGAGCCGCCACGAGGCGGATCAGAAGATGGAGATGAGCCGATGACTCGAATACTGGTGGGCACCGAGAAAGGCGCCTATGTGCTCGCCGAGGATGGCGCAGGCTGGGTGACGACAGGCCCGTTGTTCCCCGGATGGAAGGTGACCGCCTTCGGCCAGACGGCCGATGGAACCCATTTGGCCGCGGTTGGCAGCAACTGGTTCGGGATCGGCGTGCACCGAAGCCGTGACCTCGACGAATGGGAGCAGATCGACCAGCCACCGGCATGGCCCGAAGGAGCTGCCCGCACCATGGAACAGGTCTGGACCTTTCACAATGTCGGCGACGCCACCTGGGCCGGAGTGGCCCATGCCGGGCTCTTCAAGTCGGAAGACCAGGGTGTCACCTGGACGACGATCGAGGGTCTCAACGAGCACCCGACGAGGGACGAGTGGCAGCCCGGTCTGGGCGGCTTGTGTGCCCATCGAATCCTCAGCTCTGGCGGACGCCAATGGGTCGCCATCTCGGCCGTGGGTGTTTTCCGCTCCGACGACGACGGCGCCACCTGGGCGCCGAAGAATCGCGGCATCCCGGCCGTGAACACCGCCGACGACGCTCCACCGCCCGAGGTGGGCTACTGCGTGCACGGGATCGCCCACGATCCGGCCGACCCCGACCGAATCTGGCGACAGGACCACATGGGTGTGTTCCGGACCACAGACGGTGGAGACGATTGGGTGAGAGTCGAGGAGGGCCTCCCCGCCGGATTCGGCTTCGTCATGTGGAGAGACCCCGCTTCGGGGCGACTGATCAACGTGCCCCTCGAGTCAAGCGGCAACCGTGTTCCGGTCGATGGGAAGCTCCGAGCCTTTGCATCCGACGACGATGGGGATAGCTGGCACGTGGCGGGTTCGGGGTGGTCGGATGCCCCACGGTTCACCGGCGTGCTTCGTGGCGCCTTTGACGGCGACGGAGACGGCAACTTCTGCTTCGGCACCACGGGCGGAAGTCTCTGGCTGACCCGGGACACGGGAGAGACCTGGACCGAGTTGGCGCCGACCTTCCCCCGGATCAACGCGGTGCGCCTGGTGGCCTGATGGCCGTCTTGAAGCTCCCCAGACTGCTCGAGGGATCGGTCAGCGGCGGACTGCGTCAGGACGTGCCCGCCGGGACACTGGAACAGGCGCTCAACGACCTCTTCACACGTGAACCGGGCCTCCGCAACCACATCCTCGACGAGAGTGGAGCCATCCGGCCCCATGTCATCCTGTTCGTTGACGGCAATAGGGCGAGGCTGGACACCGAGGTGCCCGAGCAGGGGGCGATCCAGGTGCTCCAGGCGGTGAGCGGTGGTTGAGTCAGCCGACCTCTGACGACTCGAGCTCTCGTGTGGGTCTGCTGAAGACGAACCACACGGCGAAGACACCGACACCGAGCAATACCAGACGCAGCCAGGCACGATCCACGAGGACGAAAATGGAAAAACTCAGCGAGATGGCTATCGCTGCGGAGGCGACCCACTTCATCCGCATGGTGAGGCCTCCCGACCGATAACTATGGATCATCTTCCCGTAGACGGGGTGATTCATGATCCAGCCGTAGAGCCTGTCGGACGACATCGAGAAGAAGAATGCGGCGAGGATCGCCATGTCGAAGGTGGGGATCCCGGGGAGGAAGCTGAGAGCCAGGAGGGCGAGGCAGATCAGACCGAGCACCAGGAACACACCGCGCAACAACCTGCTGCGCGCCTTCCTCGGAGCTACCGGCCGGTCGACGGTGGAGTCCACATTCACAAACATATTGGGTGGGGTTTCTGACGGCCAGTCGGAATAACACCACGTCACGAAACGCACTACCTTTGAAGGCTCCCACGACGACCAGGAGATGAGGCGTGCCGATAGTCACCCCGGCCAAATACCGCGAAATGCTCGACGCTGCCCGGGCCGGCAGCTACGCCTACCCCGCCATAAACGTGACGTCCTCCACCACGATCGTGGCCGCCTTGGACGGGCTCACGCGGGCCAAGTCCGATGGGATACTCCAGGTCTCCTACGGCGGAGCGGAGTTCGCCTCGGGCCAATCGGTGGCGAAGATGCCGGTTGGCGCCACGGCACTGGCCGAATTCGCCAACGTCGTTGCCGAGGAGTACCCGGTCAATGTCGCCCTGCACACCGACCACTGCCCACCCGATCGGGTCGACACGTATGTTCGGCCACTGCTCGAGGAGAGCCTGCGGCGCAAGGGACAGGGCCGGGGCCCCGTCTTCCAGTCCCACATGGTCGATGCCTCATCCTTGCCGATGGAGGAGAACCTCTCATTGTGCAAGGAGATCCTCGGGTTGGCGGATGAAGCCGACGTGATCCTGGAGCTGGAGATCGGCGTGGTCGGCGGAGTGGAAGACGCAACAGACAACGAGGATGTCGATCGGGCCAAGCTCTACACCTCCCCGGAAGACATGGTTCGCGTATCCGAGGTCCTGGGGACCTTCGACCGGGGTCTCTACCTCCTCGCCGCCGTGTTCGGCAACGTGCATGGTGTCTACAAGCCCGGTGCGGTAAAGCTCGACCCGACCATCCTGCGGGACGGCCAGAAGGCGGTGGCCGAGCGATTCGGGGAAGAGGCCCGCCATTACCTGGTATTCCATGGAGGCAGTGGCTCGACTCTCGATGAGATACGGGAGACGATCACGTACGGCGTGATCAAGATGAACATCGACACCGACTGCCAGTACGCCTACACCCGGCCCATCGTGGACCACATGTTCAAGAACTACGACGGGGTGATCAAGGCAGATGGCGAGGTCGGGAACAAGAAGGTCTACGACCCTCGCTCCTACATGAAGAAGGGCGAGAACGGCATGTCCGACCGTGTGGTGACGGCGGCCGAGCAGTTGTTGTCCGCTGGAAAATCCATCGGTTGATGGATCGCAGGCACCAGACCTGGGCGACATCGGAGCGATTCGTACCGAAGCGGTTCGTCAGGCCGTTCGTTCGCTTCTCCCAAATCGAGGCCTCTTCGGGGATGGTGTTGTTGGGCGCAGCCGTCGTCGCGGTCGTCTGGGCCAACTCGGCCTTCTCGACGAGCTACTTCGACATCCTCGAGACTCATCTGACGCTCAACTTCGGGACTTTCCACTTCGACGAGAGCGTGCTGGAGTTGATCAACGACGGGCTGATGGTGATCTTCTTCTTCGTCGTCGGCCTGGAGATCAAACGCGAACTGGTTGTCGGCGACCTGCGGGACCCAAAGGCCGCCGCCCTCCCCGTCATGGCCGCCGTCGGCGGCATGCTCATGCCGGCTCTGATCTACGTGGCTCTCAACGCCGGCGGAGGCGCCGAGGCGTTGCGGGGTTGGGGCATACCCATGGCCACCGACATCGCCTTTGCGGTCGGTGTCGTCGCCCTGCTCGGATCGCGGGTCCCGACCGGGGCCAAGCTGTTCCTTCTCGCTCTTGCGATAGCCGACGACATCGGCGCCATCGCCGTGATCGCGATCTTCTACACCGACGACCTCGACTTGACCTACCTGGGCATGGCCATCGCAGGTCTGGTGTTGGTCTGGGTGGCGAAAAGAGTTCGGATTCGGTCCCTGGCGTTCTATCTCCCACTGGGGGCCTTGATATGGCTTTTCACTCTCGAGTCCGGTGTTCACGCCACCCTGGCCGGAGTGGCCCTCGGCTTCCTCACCCCGGCTCGCCCGATGTACAAGCCAGAGGAGTTCGACCGGCGTGCTCGCGCCATCCTCGACGAGTATCCGATAGAGCCGGACAGCCATCGCGCTCAAGAGCACGCCGATCATGAGGCGCTGCTGCTGAGTGAGATTGCGGCCGAAGCCGTGTCTCCACTGAGCCGAATCGAGACCAGGCTCCAATCATGGAGCTCATTCCTGGTAGTGCCGTTGTTTGCACTTGCCAATGCGGGTGTCGACTTTCGCAATACACCGATCGGCGACGCGATGAGCTCGTCGATCGCTCTGGGTGTGGCGATCGGCCTGATCCTGGGGAAGACAATCGGCATCTCGCTGTTCACCTATCTCGCAGTGCGCTTCCGAATGGGAGTCCTCCCCCAGGGAACGGGCTGGACGCACGTCATCGGCCTGGCAGCCATCGCCGGGATCGGCTTCACGGTGTCGCTATTCGTGGCCGGGCTCGCCTTTGGGGACCCGGCTCAGATCGATCTGGCCAAGGTGGGGATCTTCGGAGGCTCCCTCGTGGCGGGTGTGGTGGGAGCGATCGTCCTAGCCCGGGCGCCGAGATCGGTCTCGTGACCATGCCGCCCCCGTCCACCTACGTGTGCATCGACTGTGGGGGCACCGCCCATCTGATCACGTTCCTCCCTGAAGACGGCGAAGTCGAGCCGGGGACACCACTCGCCTACCGGTGCTCAGATTGCATGGAGCGCTTCGACGTGATCTGGGAGGAAGGCGATGGGGACGAAGAGGTCTGAGACGCAGATCGCTCACCACATCCAACCGATTACTCGAGGAAAGGTCGGCCCGGTGTCGATCTGGACGCCCACCGTTCGTGGTAGTGGTGAGGCCGGCACATTGTCGGCTGTCTCTTGGAAGGAGCAGAGATGACGCAATACCTCCTGTCGGTGCACATGGTGGAGGGCCAGGAGCCCCCCAGCGCCGAGGAAACGCAGCAGGCATACCGCGATGTGGACACCCTGAACACCGAGATCATGGACAAGGGAGCATGGGTCTTCGCCGGCGGGCTCCACGAGCCGAGCACTGCCACCGTGGTCAAGCTGGAGAACGATGAAGTCCTCCTCACCGACGGCCCATTCGCCGAGACCAAGGAGCAACTCGGCGGGTTCTGGATCATCGAGGCGACCGACCTCGACGAGGCGCTGAACTGGGCGAAGAAGGCAACGGTCGCCTGTCGAGCCCCCGTCGAGGTGCGGCCGTTTCAAGACGAGCCGCCCGCCTGAGCGAGCAACCGACCGGCGTTCTGCCGGGCATCGACGGAATCTTCCGTCAGGAATCCGGGCGATCCATTGCCACCCTTTACCGCCAATTCGGTGACCTCGACCTCGCCGAAGAGGCGGTACAGGAAGCCTTTGAGATCGCCATCCGGCGCTGGCCCCATACCGGGGTGCCGCCGAGCCCGGGTGGATGGATAACCACCACGGCGCGAAACCGGGCCATCGACCGACTCCGGCGTGAGTCGAAACGGGAGGACCGTCATCTCCAAGCCCTGCGACTTCACGAGCCAGAGCCCGGAGAGATCGGACCGGTGAGAGACGACCGTCTCCGCCTCATCTTCACCTGCTGCCACCCATCGCTGGCAACGAGTGCGCAGGTCGCCCTGACGCTCCGGCTGCTCGGCGGGCTTCAGACAGCGGAAATCGCTCGTGCCTTTCTGGTGCCGGAGCCGACGATGGCCCAGCGGCTGGTGCGTGCCAAACGGAAGATCCGAGCGGCCAAGATCCCCTACCGCGTCCCCGCCGACCACGACCTGCCCGATCGTCTCAGATCGGTCCTCGTCGTCATCTATCTGATCTTCAACGAGGGACACACCGCATCGAGTGGCGACCGGCTCGTGCGAGACGATCTCTGCGACGAGGGGATTCGGCTGGGAAGGTTGATCGTGGAGCTGATGCCGGATGAGCCAGAGGCCGTCGGGTTGCTGGGGCTGATGCTGCTGACTCACGCCCGTCGACCGGCGCGTATCTCACCCGACGGAGACCTGGTGTTGCTGGCGGACCAAGATCGACGTCTCTGGGACCGCGAGCTCCTGGCGGAGGGCCAGGATCTGGTCAGGGTTTGTCTCCGTCGCAATCGACCCGGCCCCTATCAGATCCAGGCAGCGATCAACGCGGTCCACAGCGATGCGACGGCCCCCTCCGAGACCGACTGGATTCAGATCCTCCAGCTCTACGACCAGCTCGACGCGATCGCACCGGGCCCGATCGTGAGCCTGAACCGGGCCGTAGCCGTGGCCGAGGTGCATGGGCCAGGAGTCGCCTTGTCGGCCGTCGACGATCTGGACTTGGGCCGGTATCACTTGTATCACGCCACGAGAGCCGACCTGCTGGCCCGGCTCGGGCGGGTCGACGAGGCCGCTAACGCATATCAGACGGCCATCGGGCTGACCGCCAATGAGGCGGAGAAGGGGCTCCTCCTCAGAAAACTCGCCGAGCTGGGGCCCGTCGATCTTCAGAGCTGATCGCCGCTCGGCAGTGTCACGAATCCCAGCGATGGACGTTTATCGACCCCATGTCAAAGCCCATGCGGGAACAGAAGTCTTCGAAAGGCCCCGTCGGCACTCCTTGCCACTCGAGGTCGGACAATGACTCTTCGATGGGGACATCGAGTCGCAACGTCGTCAACTCGCGATAGAGAAACGCCAGGTCGCGATTCTCTCTGAGCGTCACTGCCAGCTTCTCGGCTCCACGCACCGTCACCTCCCATTGGGAGGCACCGTCAGGGATCAACTCGAGCCGCGGATAGCGGGCGAGGACCGTGGAGGCGGACTTGGCTCCCCAGCCAGGCAGACCGGGAACGCCATCGGCGGTGTCACCCACGAGCGCCAGATAGTCGGGGATCGATTCGGGGTGGACACCGAACTTCTCCACAACGGCGTCCTCGTCGAGTATGCGTTGCTCGCGACGGTTGTAGGTGACGATCCGATCACCCACGACCACCTGCGCCAGGTCCTTGTCCGGAGTGGCGATCACGACCTGCTCCACGTCCTCGACCCAACGAATTGCGGCCGTGGCGATTGCGTCGTCGGCCTCGAATTCGACATTTCCCCAGACCACCACTCCGATCGATGCGAGGGCCTCCTCGGCCAGAGGGAACTGATCGAGAAGCACCTGGTCGACTCCGGCCGAGGTCTTGTACCCATCGAACATGTCATTGCGGAATGACTCGATCACAGTGTCGAAGCTCGCTGCCAAATGGGTGACACCCGGCTCGCGCAACAACGCCAGCGTCGACTCGACGATCCCGAGGGTGGCGCGGACATCCCGTCCGTCGGGCGCAATCACCGTGTCCTTGCGTCCAAAGTGAGAGCGGAACAACTCATAGGTACCATCGAGCAAGTGGAGACGCACCCGAATGATCCTACGTCCCAATCAGAGCCAGATCCCTGGGAAGCCGTCTCCGATCAGTTCTCGAGCCTGAAGGGGCGTCTGACAGACCTGTACCAGCAGGCAGCAGCCGACGGAGGGCCTTCGGAGAGCGATGTCAAGGAAGCCCTGTCCACACTGGCTGCCGCGTGGGAACGGGTTGCAGACTCGGTTACGACCGCTCTCGGCGACCCCGATACGAGGGAGGGCTTGAAACGGGCGGCGAGCTCTCTCGCGACAGCGCTCGGCGCCTCCGTCGTCGGTCTGGGCAAGGACCTCATGCCTGAGCCCGGCGGCGAGGGCTCAGACGTCTCCGAGGCGCCGGGAGACCAGGCCGTTGAGGAGAGCGGCACCGGTGGCCGGATCATCGATGGTGACAGCGAACCTCCGGCCACCGTTGAGGGTGACCTCTAGGGCCTCACCGCGACGGAGGACCAGGGCCGTGGCGCCCGAGTTGGCCCTCCATCCCCATCCTCCCCACTCTGCAGGCTCGAGATCGATCGGCCTGGCGGACGAGACACCGCCCAACGCGATTCTCCGAACCGGAATCCCCCCCAGGCGAACCGTCAAGCCATCATTGTTCACGTTCGCCTCGACGTTCATGAGAGCCAGAGCGGACAAGACCATGAGACCACCCAGCCATGGGCCTACCACCGGAACCGCCAGTGTCAGCAAGGCTCCACCGCCAAGCAGGAACAACGGCCAGCGAACCGACACCCGGCCAACCCAGGAAACGTTCTCGGCCGGGGCCACCTCGATGCTCTCCTCCTTCGTGGTGGCTGCGATTCGCACGGGTTGAGCCCGTCGTCCCAGGGTGTACCCCACGCCGGCACCGACGAGAGCACAGATGAGGATGAGAACGATGTCGAGCCAGGCGAAAGTATCGGCCTGCTCCCACCTCGGGACATCCCAGTTCAGCCCGACGAGGGCGAGGTTCAAAGCGAGAGCGAGGCCCCCGAGAAGCCCCACCATGGCAAACGACTCAGCCGAAGGCTCTCCTTCAACCCGGAAAAGAGGTGTGGTGAGCAAGGCGAGCGCGATGAGCCCGAGCGAGACCAAAGGGACCACGGACAAGGCGATAGAGCCATCCGGAGCGCCCGAGCCATCCCAGTGGGTCGCAACCTGGTCGGGAAGGTGCGACCAGCCGACCGCCAACGGCATCAGACAAATGAGCAGCACCGTGGCGGACCAAGCGAGCAGTATCCCCCACTTCCTCACGGCCACGCCTCTTCGATCAGGGATTGCAGTTCCTCGGCTGTCAACCCCGCCCCCCGCGCGGCGTCCACCAGGTCGCCGACGAGCCGCGCGACATCGGGCGCGGGCCTCACCACTGCCCCTCCCCGACCCCGCCTGAGCTCGACGAGACCCAGGTCCTGGAGATGTGAGTAGGCCTTGAGGACGGTGTGCATGTTGACGCCCAATGAGGCGGCGAGACTCCGCGCCGAGGGGAGACGTTCCCCCGGCTCCAGCTTGCCCTCGGAGACCTGCGACTCGATATCAGCCGAGATCTGGAGATAGATCGCCTGATCGCCGTCCGGGTCGACGCTAACCAACACCTGGCTCAGAATAGTCAATGTTCTATAACTAATGTTGGGTGGGAGCGAAAGGCACCGGACCAAAGTTGAATGAGGGCATGTCACGACCGACCATTTCGGTGGAGGAGTTGCGCCTTGGCCTCGATGAGCTCGCGCTCTTCGATTTGCGCTGGTCGTTGACGGACCCGGCCCACGGAATCGCCTCATACCGTGAGGGGCACATTCCCGGTGCAGTCTTCGTCGATCTGGACAACGACCTGAGCGCTCCACACGGCGACGGAAGGCACCCTCTCCCCTCCGCGCCCGACTTCACGAAGACACTGGGGCGACTCGGCATCACACCCGATGACGAGGTGGTGGTCTACGACGACGTCGGAGGCGCAGTTGCGGCGAGAATGTGGTGGATGCTGCGGTCGATCGGGCATGACCACGTGAGCCTGCTCGACGGTGGGATGAGAGCGTGGCGTGAGTCAGGTCTCGACGTCGAGACCGGTGACGTGTTACCGACTCCCACCACCTATCCGCCCGCTGCGACGTTTCGTTGGGTCCTCGGTCACGACCAACTGGCGCACCGGACCATCGTCGACGTTCGGGCTCCAGAGAGGTATCGGGGAGATCGTGAGCCGGTGGATCCGAAGGCAGGACATATCCCGGGGGCCCTGAACCTGCCGATGGCCGGGAATCTCGGGGAGGACGGACGGTTCCTGAGCGAGGGGCAGCTAAATGCGCGGTTCGCCTCCCTGCCCGACGACGTCGTCTTCTCCTGTGGCAGCGGGGTGAACGCCTGTCACAGCGCGCTGGCGATGAATCTCGCCGGGCGACCGATGCCTGATGTCTACATCGGGTCGTTCTCCGACTGGTCGCGAAGGGATCTCCCGGTCAAGACCGGCGACGAGCCATGATCGGCCAGAGGGCTGTCGAGGCGATCGAGGCGTCGGACACCGATGATCTTCTGAGAGTCGTAGATGGGCTATGCCAGTCCCGGGATTGGGACTCACTTCTCGAGTTGCGGGTGCGATGCGATGAGGCGGTCGTACGGGGCAAGCAGGTTTGGGGAGTGAGCGAGCACATCAGATATCGCCTCGCCCTCGAGGCACCACCTCCGATAGCCGGCCCGGTCGTGGGCGAGGGTCGATCCCGCTTCTCCCTCGGCCCCCTCCCCGAGGTTGCCGCCAGCACCAAGACATGGGCCGAGATGAAAGACCACCTGCCAATAGGCCCGGCACGAGACACGTTCGCCGCCGAGCGGGTCGTGCGGGGAGACGAGGTCGACGTGGAGATACCCGATCTCCCTTCGCGCCTGGCCCCCTGGGAGCCGGCTTTCCCCTTGGCGACCTACAAGTCCGACAAGGTCGAGGCGCCCTCGCCGCGGCCCCCGGAGACGCTGCCCGTCGAACCCGCCCGGTCGGTCGTCGTCGTCGACGACGTGGACTCCGCCGACGCCTTGAGCGGTCTGGTCGAGACCTGGACCGATCAGTCGAACGGTAGATGCCAGGTTTCGACGGTCGAGGGCGACCACATTGCCGCCGTCACCGGTTTGGGCCTTGGCGCCGCTCGCATGGCGCCGCTCGAGCCGGGTCAGGCACTGTCCTGGATGTGCTGGGCGGCCGCCTCGGGTGGCGCACATGGGCGTCGACGCGGGTCGGCGGCGGGCAGGTTCAACACCTGGTGGGCCTTGGCCGCCCTCGCCGACCTCGACTGGCCTCCGGAACCTCAGCAGTTGGGAACGGACGTCGGAAATCTGGAGTTCTTTTGGTTCGACGACGGCAGCCCGGACACCGGGTGGGTGTTGCGTCTCGCCATCTCGAGCCCGCTGGAGGGAATTGCCTGGGCGATCGCGGCCGGCGATCACCGGCTGTGATCAGGCCACCGTGACGCGGACCCGATGCCATCCGGTCGCTCCATCAGGGGCCGGGGGCAAAATCTCGTCGGTCTGCGTGTTCCCGTCGCCGTCGGTGGCGCGAACCTGCAATTCATGTGTTCCGGGTTGAGCATCCCAGTCGGCGACCCATTGAATCCAGCTGTCGTCGGAAAGGGGCTGTGACAATTCAGCCTCCACCCAATCGGCATCCGTCCCCAACTGCACCTCGACCTTCGAGATCCCTCGATTGGGAGCCCAGGCGACACCGGCCACCGGGATCGTGCCCGCTTCGAGCCTCTCTCCGTTTGCCGGGGTGTCGATCCGGCTTTGCGTCTTGATGGGCGCTTCCTTGGCCCAACCACGCGGGACCCAATAGGCGTCGAACTCGTCCCACGTCTTCAACTCGATCGATGAGAGCCATTTCGTCGCCGAGACATACCCGTAGAGACCGGCCACGACGAGCCGAGCCGGGAATCCATGCTCGAAGGGGAGTGGCTCCCCGTTCATCCCAACTGCCACGATCGCCTCGCGCCCGTCATAGGCCGCCTCGACCGGGAAGCCAACGGTGAAATCGTCGACCGACCGCCCGACTATCTGCTCGGCATCGGGCTGCACACCCGCCCGATCGAGGACTTCGGTCAATGGGACGCCCAGCCAGCGGGCATTGCTGACCAAATTGCCGCCGACCCGGTTGGAGACGCAGGAGAGAGTGACATCTATCTCTTCCATCCTCAGATCCAGCAGGTCGTAATAGGAGATGGTGTACGGATGATCGACCATGCCCTCAATCGACAGACTCCACTCCTGGAGATCGACACGTGGGACCGACAAGGCGGTGTCGATCCGATAGAAATCAGGGTTGGGGGTGATGATGGGGCTCAACCCGGGAACACCGAGCTCGGCTGCGGCCGGCGCCTCTGGTAGTGCAACGGCAGGGGATGGGAGCTGGACCTCGCCCCTTCCGGCCACCGTCCGTCGCGCCCGATCCAAGAGGGTGCGACCGGCGCCGGCCGAGATCACGGCCAGGCCGACAACTGCACCGAAGCCGATCAGGAAGCTGCGACGGGACCCTGCTGAGATGGCAGCCGCCTCGCCCGACTCGGGCGCTCCCCGGTCGCCGCGGTCATAGAGCCACTGAAGGGTGCCCAAACCGGTTATGGCAGCAAGACCGGCGGGGATGATGGCGACTCCGAGCGACGTCCCCGGATCGCGGGCGGCTGCCCATGCGGCGACGACGGCAAAGGCCAGGAACACGCCGATGGCTATCCCGAAACGGGATCGCGCCAGAACACCCACCAGGCCACCGATCAACAGGGTGACCACCACGATCCCGATCACGAGTGCCAGCTTGTCGTGGGTGCCGAAGAGCTGGATGGCCACGTCCTTGACCGACTTGGGGACGATATCGATCACCCAGTTGCCCAGACCCTGGATCAGTGATGGGAAGCCCCCCACCAGCCCGGCGGCCAACTCGGAGACACCGAGTGCCAGACCTGCGGCGGCGACGCCGGAAAGACCATCTCTCGTTCGTGTGGAGCTCACGGGTCCTCAAGTTAGATGCTGCACCGCTAACGGAAGCTAAAGACCCTTTTCACATCGATAGCCTGCCCCCATGAGGCTGCTCGTGGGTGAAGATGCGCTGGCTCGCTGTGAATGGGGAGCCGAGCCCGAGATCTATCGCATCTATCACGACCACGAGTGGGGTCGAGCCACGACCGACGACACCGCCCTCTTCGAGAAGGTCTGTTTGGAGGGTTTCCAGGCCGGTCTCTCCTGGCTGACCATCCTCCGCAAGCGTGAGAGCTTTCGAACCGGTTTCGCCGGATTCGACCCCGAACGCGTTGCGTCCTTCGATCGGCGTGACGTTGAACGGTTGATGGCAGACGAGGGCATCGTGCGTCACGAGGGAAAGATCCGATCGACCATCAACAATGCACAAAGGGCACTCGACCTGATCGAAGAGAGGAGCTCGCTTGCCGTCTACTTCTGGTCGTGGGCTCCGCCGGGAGATGTCCATCGAAAAGAGCTGCCGAGCGTCACACCTGAGTCGACCGCACTCTCCAAGGACCTGAAGCTCCGTGGCTGGTCATTTGTGGGACCGACCACCATCTATGCCTTCATGCAAGCCATGGGCCTGGTCAATGACCATGTCGAGGGCTGTCACGTCGCCGGCCTGTGTGAGGACGCCCGACAGACCGTCCTGTCCGGGCTCTAGTGTCCTGCGCATGCTCGAGAGACCTGAGTTCACCATCGGGATCGAGGAGGAGTATCTGGTCGTCGATCGCGAGACCCGCGATCTGATAAAGAATCCGCCATCGGCCATGTGGGACTCGTTGCGCGAAGTGCTCGGGCCACAGGTGACACCCGAGTTCCTCAAGGCACAGATCGAGGTGGGGACGAAGGTGTGCCAGAAAGTCTCGGAGGCGAGAGCGGACCTGGCGGCCATGCGCCGAGAGCTCTCGACAGTCGTCACCGAATACGGGGGCGCCATCATCGCCTCATCGACACACCCCTTCGCCAACTGGTCCGAGCAGGAGACGACCGAGCAGCCGAGGTACCTGCGTCTCGCCGCCGACTACCAGCAGGTCGCCAGGCAATTGGTCATCTGCGGCATGCACATCCACGTCGGGATAGGCGATCCCCATCTGCGCATCGACCTGATGAACCAGATGCGTTACATGCTGCCCCACCTTCTCGCCTTGAGCACGTCATCCCCTTTCTGGGCGGGCACCGACACCGGGCTCCTCGCCTATCGGCTGGTGATCTTCAAGAACCTTCCACGAACGGGGGTTCCCGAGGAGTTTCTCTCTTGGGGTGAATACGAGCGCATGCTCGACATCATGATCTCGGCCGGATTGCTCGAGGACGCCACAAAGTTGTGGTGGGACATCAGGCCGTCCGCCCGATACCCGACTCTGGAGATGCGCGTCAGTGACGTGTGCACCCGTCTCGACGATGCGATGACGGTGGCAGCCCTATATCTCTGCCTGCTCGGCTATCTCTTCCGTCTCCGCAAGCTGAACCAGCGCTGGCGGGCATATTCCTCCCTGCTCATCTCGGAGAACATGTGGCGAGCCCAGCGTTACGGCGTCGAGGGCTCCCTGGTCGACTTCGGCCGGGGCGAGTTGGTCCCCTACGCAGACCTCGTCGAGGAATTCATCGACGTGCTGGCCGAGGTTGCCGACGAATTCGATGTCACGGACGAACTGCTCCACGCCCGGGAAATCGTCAAGAATGGGACCAGCGCCCACCGGCAGCGGGCGACCTATCAGCGAGCCCTGGCCGGCGGGGCGACCGAGGAAGAAGCATTGAAGGAAGTAGTCGACTATTTGATCGACGACACCCTGTTCGGTATCTGACCCCGACCTCTACAGTCGGATCGTCACGCAACCCGAGGAGTCGCTCCACGATGACCAGGCCAATCCGCATCGCCATCCAGTTCCAACCTCAGCACGGGGATTATGCCGACCTCCGAGCCGCAGTCGTTCGCTCGGAGGAGATGGGTGTCGATGTCGTGTTCAACTGGGACCACTTCTTCCCCCTCAGCGGCGACCCGGATGGCAAGCACTTCGAATGCTGGACCATGCTCGGCTCGTGGGCCGAGGTGACCGAGAGAGTCGAGATCGGCGCCCTTGTGTCTTCGGTCGGCTACAGGAACCCCGACCTCCTGGCCGACATGGCCAGGACGGTGGATCATGCCTCCGCCGGACGTCTCATCCTGGGAATCGGAGCCGGATGGTTCGAGAAGGACTACGACGAATACGGCTACGACTTCGGCACCGCCGGAAACCGCCTGGCCTCACTGGAGCAAGCCCTGCCACGCATCGAGGCTCGCTGGGAGAAGCTGAATCCGCCCCCGACCCGCAAGATCCCGATCCTCATCGGAGGCGGCGGTGAGCGAAAGACCCTCCGCTACACGGCACGCCACGCGGACATCTGGCACGGCTTCGGACGGCCGGAGGTGATTGCGCACAAGAACTCGGTGTTGGATGACTGGTGTGCGAGAGAGGGCCGGGATCCGTCGGAGATCGAAAGATCCTGTGGAGCGAGCCTCACCCGTCCCGAATCCGGCGACGCCTATGTGGAGGCGGGCGCCAATCTGATAACCCTGGGAGCCGACGGCAGGACCGACTTCGACGTGAGTGCCGCAGTCGATTGGATCGCCTGGCGAGACGAGAGAAACGGGTCCTAGGAAGACGCAGACGTCTCTACGTCGCCCACCACATAGGGCTGATCCGACTCTGGCGTTGCCTCGGGCTGTGTGCGTCCGGCCCAGATCAACAAGATGACACCTGCGACTCCCGCGGCGAGACCACTCACCTGATTCCAGGTGAACGGGCCGACGGTGGCATCTCCGCTGCCGTAGCGGAGCGAGTCCAGAAAGAAGCGCTGGAGCCCATACCACCCGACCCACAGGAAGAAGAGCTGCCCGTAGTTGAGACGAACCCGCTGGTACACCAGAAACAGCACACCGAGAAGGATCGCCGCCCCGATCATGTCGTAAAGGGCCACGTGGTGATAGATCCCACAGAACCCGTTGGCACCCACGGTTGCCTCCGTGCACTCCAGGGCATCGTGAGCCGGAGCCACGTCGTATCCGGGGCGTATCCCGTAGCCCCAGGCGGCGGTGGTGGCACGCCCCAGGTGCTCCACGATCGCCAGGTCGCCGATGCGGCCCACCACTGTGCCCAGTGCCAGTCCGAATGCCGACATGTCCAGAGTGGGCAGGATCGGGAGACCGACCTTTCGCATCTTCCACCCGCCGGCGATGATGCCACCGGCGAAGCCACCCATGATCGAGAAGTTGCCACGTATCGGGTTGAGTGCGTCCCACAATCCCGCGCCGTCCAGAAGCTGGGCCGGGGCAGTGAGATATCGAGCACCGAGCAGCGACCCGACCAGGCCCCATGTGAGCACGGACTGATACTTGACCGTGTCGAAATTCCGCCGACCCATCTCGCGTGTGGCGATCCAGGCCCCGACGACGAACCCGACTGCAGCCATGAGCCCATGCAACGAGAAGTTGATTGGCCCCAGGTGCCAGATCGGGATCGGCGGATAGGAGATGACGGCGAGCATCGGGACGAGGCTACCCACTCAACCGGCTACCGGATCGGGGACCGTGCCGGCTCGTGTCAACTCAGACCGGCCGCCGCCGAGACTTCGGAGGCATTCAGCGCCGATGAGATGTCCCCGTATGCCAGGGCCGACCGAATGCTCGTCGCCACTTCCAGGGCTACCTGGACCTGAGCCTCTTTCGTGGAGGCCCCCAGATGTGGGGTCAGAACCAGATTCGGTGCCTGCAACAAGGGGCTCTCTGCCGAGAGGGGCTCGGACTCGTAGACATCGAGAGCGGCTCCGGCGATCTTCCCCTCCGTGAGGGCTGTGGCCAGGGCACCCTCATCGACGACCCCACCCCTCGAGGCGTTGAGAACGAAGGCTCGCTTCTTCATCTTCGAGATCGCCACCGCACCGATCAGGCCCTTGGTCTCCTCGGTCAATGGCACGTGAAGCGAGATGACGTCGGCGGTGGCGAGCAGTTCGTCGAGCCCGACGAAGCCCACCCGCAGATCGCGGGAGTCTTCGGGTTGCAGATAGGGGTCATATGCAATGACTTTCATGCCGAACGCCCGACACCGCTCTGCAACCGCTCCCCCGATTCGACCGGCTCCGATCACTCCGAGGGTGCGGCCCCTGAGCTCGACACCCTGAAAACGGGAGCGCTCCCATTTGCCTGCCCGAATCGACCGGTCCGCCTCCGGCACCCGTCTGGCTACGGACAGGAGGAGAGCGAGGGTCAATTCGGCCGCTGAGACGGTATTGCCACCGGGAGCGTTCATGACTGCAATCCCCCTCTCGGTGGCGGCGCTGAGATCGATGTTGTCGACGCCGACGCCGGCCCGACCGATCACTCTCAGCTCTGGCGCCCCGGCGATCATCCGAGCATCCACTTTGGTGGCACTGCGAACGATGAGGCCGGCGGCCGTGCTCAGCGCCTCGGCGTACTCCGGGGACGACGAGTCGTCGATTCGTGAGACGACGAAACGATCATCTTCCCGCAGGGGGGCCAGACCCTTCTTCGACACACGGTCGGTGGCGACGACTTCGAACGAAGCGCTCATCGAATGACCTCGCCGAGAGTGTCCAGCAGGCTTCCCAGGTGGCTCACGTCATGGTCGCCCATGTGCCCGATCCTCACGGCCCACTCGGCCGTCTTCCCATAGCCGCCGCCGATGACCCAGCCGCGCTCACGCATAGCTCCGACCACGTCCGGCCCCGCCATGCCCTCGGGGAGGGTGATGCATGTGACCGTCGGCGACCGGTGGCCGGTCGGCGCCAAGATCCCGACTTCGATCCCATCCCGCCGTGTCTCATCGACCCAATCTTCCGTCATCTCTCGCATCGCCTCGTGACGGGCCCACCTGTTCTCCATCCCCTCGTCCCTCACTCGCCGAAGCTGGGCCTGGAGGCTGTAGAGCAAAGAGACAGCAGGCGTCGATGGAGTTTGATCGGCCTCGAGCGACTTCATCATCGGCAGCAGGTCGAAGTAATAGCCCTTGTTCGAGGCCAGGGCGGAGCGGTCCAGCATCGCCTGAGAGGCGGCTCCGAATGACAGCCCCGGTGGCAGGGCCAGAGCCTTCTGTGACCCGGTCAAAACGAAGTCGAGACCCCAGCGGTCGGTGAGTACTGGTGCTCCGGCCACACCAGTGACCGAGTCGACGAGGAGCAGGACTTCGTCGTGGCCGCAGACCACCTCGGCCATGGCCTCGATATCCTGCAGCACGCCCGTCGACGTCTCCGAGTGGGTCACGGTGACCGCCTGATACTCGCCACCGGCGAGACGCGACTCCAATTCGACCGGATCGTGGAAATCCCCCCACTCGACCTCCCATCTGTCGGTCCGATGCCCGCATGCCTCGGAGATGTCGGCAAAACGCGAGGAAAATGCCCCGTTGACCAGGCTGAGCACCCTGCCGCCGACCACCCCGTTCCTGACCGCCGCTTCCATCAGCCCGGTGGCGGACGAAGTCGAGATGACGACCGGTCGCTCCGTCTGGAAGACCAGCTCGAGCCCGGTCTGCAGTTCGGCCACCAACTCTTTGATCTCAGGTCCGCGATGCCCGATCATCGGAGCCGTCTGTGCGTCGGCGACGACCTGGTTGACCTCGGTCGGGCCGGGTAGGAAGAAGTGCCCTGGGGGGATTTGGGTGCGCTGAGTCATTGGTTTCGATGGAATGATCTGGACGCTCACCCGTCTGCGAGCGTCAATGCGTACCGCACCGTACCCACCAACTCCCATCCGACAAGAACCGGCGACCCGCTCCGCTCGTGCTCCCGGAGGTGGGGAAGGGGGAACTGGTAGTCGCCGTCGGGAACCGGGACGAAGGTGAGCTGATCGCCCTCGACGAGGAGCGTGAACGAATCCACCTCGTCCAGTGTGCCGTCGACCGAGATGACGACGCCCTTCACCGTGCCCGAGGTCTGAGCGCATGCGATCAACGCCGCGGGCATGAGCACGAGAACGAGCAGACAGAGAGCCACAGAGCGTCTCACGACAGGGGACGCAGCACTAAGGGGCCCGAAGCGAAGCCTCGAGCTCCTCCCATTCCCGCTCCTGCTTGGTCCATCTGAACCATATCACGGCGATGGTCCCCCAGATCAGGAACCCACCGCCCAGCTTCATCACGACACCCGCGATGGTCTGGTCGCTCACCGCGGTCAGTCCCCAGGCGACCGCAGCGTCTCCGTATACCGAGTACAACGGCGCCGAGGAGAAGGTGAGGAACGACGCAGGGATCGTGGGCAGCAGCGACTGGAAGAACAGGTAGAGCATCTGGCCCGGCGGGGACAACCTGGGGATGGCCGGCGTCGGCGACAGCACCGGCAGCCACATCAGGATGGACGCGAAGAACAGCCAGGTGTGGACGCCGAAATGGGCCCAGGGATCAGTGAGCATCCAATCGACGAGATCGGGCCAGTGGATGACGATGAAGGTCGTGTTGAAGATGACGAAGGCGGGGACCGGTCTCGCCAGCGGGCGCAAGAGTCGGGCGACCTGGGGATGGCCCAACGTCCGGTCGGCCAGCCATCGTGGCGTCCCCAGCAGGAGAAGGGGCGGGACGATGAGCCCGATCACCATGTGCTCGACCATGTGCACGGAGAACAGGGCGGTCTCGCCGATGTCGTGGATCGGCCAACCCGACACGAACCAAATGAAGGCGACACCGAGGTACCAGGCCCACTTCTGTCCCCTCGTGGCTCGTGGTGCGTCCGGGGCCATGACGGGTCTCAGACGATGGTCGGCATACCAATAGCCGTAGACGAGCAGGAACACGAGCGCATAGACGTCGTAGTGAGGGTGCCACGGAGGCAGCAAGGTCAGCCTCCCCTGAAGGCGATGATCCCCATGGCGGTCAACACCACCGTGTAGAGCGAGACGGCGAGGATGAATCCACCCGTGAAGAACCGGGTGAGGGTCGAGTTCTCGAACCGCAGATGCATGTACCAGCCGACCACGATCACGAATTTGAGAGCAGCCAGGACTATCAGCAGAGCTGCATTGATCGCCCCGAGGTCCAGGGAGCTGTTGAGGTAATAGAGACTGACCTCGATGGCCGTCAGCACCGCCAATGCGACGGCGATCTTCCAATATTGCGCCGGGGTGGGCTCGGTGTGCTCTGGGCTGCTCATGCCGGGGGAACCGAGAGTAGGTAGACGACGGTGAAGATCACGATCCAGATGATGTCGACGAAGTGCCAGTACAGGCCGACCAGCTCCAGGTTCAGCCCGTGCTTCTCACTGAGCCCGCCCTGTTGGCGGGAGATCCCCCAAAGTGACAACAGCATGATCACGCCGATGGCGACGTGGGTCCCGTGAAACCCGGTGAGGAGATAGAAGGACGATGCCGCCGGGTTGGTGCTGAGCTTCATCCCCTCCTGTGTGATGAACTCGGTGAATTCGAAGACCTGGCCACCGAGGAACACGGCACCCAAACCTGCCGTGGCGAAGAGCCAGGTGCGGGTTCCGTCCTGGTCGTTCCGGCTCAAGGCATTGTGGGCCAGCACCATGGTCAGAGAGCTCATCAGCAGCACGAATGAGCTGACCGAGGTGAATGGGATGTCGTAGATCTCAGCCGGGTAGACGCCCTCGAACCCACCCCGGTGCGAGTAGAGGAGGTAGTTGGAGATGAGCGCCCCGAAGAAGAGGAACTCGGAGCTGAGGAACAGCCACATCCCCAGCTTTCGATTGTCGATGCCGGTCGACTCGTGCTCCGGATGATCCGGCTCGATCAGGGCTTCGTGGGTGATGTCAGCCATCCGACATGCCCTCCGCTGCCGCCGGCGACCCAGGCGACCCCGCGTCGTCACCGGCATGCCCATGGCCATGTGGCTCCTCGAGCGGCTCCATGGCCCATCCGATGACGGCGACCAGCGCGATGACGGCGCCGACCAGGATCATCGCCTTGGCCCATAGGTTCTGGTGATAGATGATCCCGTAGAACATGATCGGGATCCCGAGGGCGAACAACACCGGGAAATACGAGGGGTTGGGTAGGTGTATCGGGCTCTTCGGGTTGAGCTGCTCGTGCTCTATGGCCGCCACGATCTCGTCCCCGTCAGGCTTGCGAACGGCGCGGCCCTCGTCGTCCTGGTCATATTTGAGATGCCAGAAGTGATCGAGGCTGGTGACCACCGGCGGCACCGCGAAGTTGTACTCGGGGGTGGGGTTGGGTGACATCCACTCGATGGTGCGAGCGTCCCAGGGATCCAGGCCGGACGCCTCGCCATGACGCTTGCTGCTCCACCAGTTGTACATGAACACTGCGATGGAGGTGGCGATTATGAAGGCGCCAACGGTCACCGCCGTGTTCCAAGGCTGCAGCCCCGTCTCCGGTGCGTACTTCCAAGTGCGTCGCACCATCCCCTGGAGGCCAAGCCAATGCATCGGGCCGAAGGTGAGGTTGAACCCGATGAACATCAACCAGAAATGGACCTTGCCCAGCCTGTCGCTCATCACTCGACCGGTCAGCTTGGGGAACCAGTAGTAGAGACCCCCGAACAGGCCGAATATGGCGCCGCCGAAGAGCACGTAATGGAAGTGGGCCACGATGTAGTACGTGTCGGTCTGTTGCCAGTCCGAGGGGACGATCGAGTGGGTGACACCGGAGAGGCCACCGATGGTGAACATGGCGACGAACCCGATGGCGAACAACATTGGGGTCGTCAAACGTATTCGACCCTGCCACATGGTCCCGATCCAGTTGAAGATCTTGATACCGGTCGGGATCGCGATCGTCATGGTGGAGAGGCCGAAGGCTGCCTGCGCCACCGGTGTGATGCCGGAGGCGAACATGTGGTGGGCCCACACGCCGAAACCCAGAAACGCGATGGCGGCACCGGCGAAGACCACCGCCGAATACCCGAACAGCGGCTTTCGGGAGAAGGTGGGCAGGATCTCCGAGACCATGCCCATGGCGGGCAATACCAATATGTACACCTCGGGATGTCCGAACAGCCAGAAGAGATGTTGCCAGAGGATGGGGTCGCCGCCCCCTACCGGGGCGAAGAACAACGATCCGAACTGCCGGTCGAAAGTGACCATGAAGAGTGCCACGGCGATGATCGGGAGCGAGAAGAGGAGGAGGAAGGCGACCACGGTCGACATCCAGGCGAACACCGGCATCCGAAGGAGACGCAAGCCCTTGGCCCTCATGTTGAACACGGTCACGAGGAAGTTGACCGACGACACCAGCGAGGCGAGACCGAGGATCTGGAGCCCCAGGGCCCAATAGTCCAGCGCGGTGCCCATCGAATAGAGCGGCCCGGCGTTGGGCTGATACCCGAACCAGCCCCCGTTTGGCGCATCTGCCAGGAAGTTGAGCGCCCCCGGGCCACCACCCGCCGCCAGGTTGCCGCCGATTCCATCCGCCCCCATCGGTGCCAGGGCAGTTCCGAAGATGAACGTCGAGTAGAGGAAGATGCCCCCGAAGAAGAAGATCCACCAGGACAGAGCATTGAGACGGGGGAAGGCGACGTCGCGGGCACCGATCATCAGCGGCAGCAGATAGTTCATGAAGGCGGCCGAGGCCGGCATCACGAACAGGAAGATCATGGTCGTGCCGTGCATGGTGAATAACGCGTTGTAAGCGCCGGCGGTGAGGAACTCGGAGTTGGCCGTGGCAAGCTGAATCCGCAGCAGCAGGGCTTCGACACCACCGATGATGAAGAAGGCGAAGGCGGCGTAGCCGTACATGATCCCGATCCGCTTGTGATCGACGGTCGTGATCCAGGACCAGATGCCGGTCGTGGCCGACGGGCGCCGGAAGATCGTGGTCGGTCGCTCGGCGGTGGCGGTCATTTGTTGCTGTCCAGCCATGCAGTCAACACGTCGATCTCCTGCTCGGTCAACGCCAGGTTGGGCATAAAGCTACCCGGCTTGGTATTAGGTGGGTCCGAGAGCCATTGTCGCAGGGCGTCCTCCCTGGTCTGACCCTCCCCGGGAAGGGTGGCTCCAGCGAATACGTTGCGGGAGGCGAAGTGGGTCAGAGGAGGCCCATGGAAAGCTGGGGCCTGGACCACGTTGTCCGCGATACCTGCCGCGTTCCCGTCGGCGAAATCCATCATGTGACACTGGGTGCAGCCCTTGGTCAGATACACCTGAAGCCCATCCCACTCGGGTGTGCCCTCGGCGGGAACCGCCGCCTCCTGCTGCTGGTTGGCTACCCACGCGTCGTAATCAGACTGGGAAAGCGCCTGGACGCGCACCCTCATCAATGAGTGGGAGAGACCGCAGAACTCGGCGCAGTGGCCCCAGAACTCCCCAGGTGCGTCAGCCTCGATACGCAACTCGGTGGTCTGCCCCGGGATCAGGTAGCGCTTGCCGTTCAAAGCCGGGACCCAGAAGTTGTGGATCACGTCAGCCGACGTCATCTGGGCACACACCTCCTTCCCGGCGGGGATCACCATCACATTGGCCGTGTCGATCCCCTCTTCGGGATATTGGAATTCGAACCACCATTGATGGCCCAGCACGTCGATCTCCATGGCATCGGCTCCACATGTGGTGAGATCGAAGACGGCGGCCGTGGTCGGCACGGCGATCCCTGCCAGGATCAGAGCGGGGATGACCGTCCAGATGACCTCGAGCTTCGGGCTGCCATGTATCTGCTTGGCCTCACGAGAGCCCTTCCGGTCCCGATACAAGAAGACTGTGACCAGGATCGCCACCTCCACCAGGACGAAGACACCCACCGCGATCCAGAAGACCGGCCAGAACAAGTTGTTGATCTTCTCCGAGAAGGGGCCTTTGGGATCAAATATGGTCAGGGGTTCTTTGTCGGCCCCCGCGCAAGCGGTGAACAGCAGTACGACGCCAGCAATCCCTGTGATCCTGACGACACGTTGGCGAACGGAGCGCATGAATTTCGCACTATACGATTTTCGCCAAACGCCGGGCAACTTTCTCTGCCTTGTCGCTACGAGGCGACTGCGTCGATGGCTGTCCGCATCTCCTCGTCCGACGCCGCTCCTTCGAATGATGCCGTGACCCGCCCATCGGCCCCGACGACGAAGACCCATGGCTCGGATGGAAGGCCCCACTCGTCGGTGGCGGGGACGGCGGTCAGCTCATCGAAGGACTGGACCTGGAGGTCGTCGTAGATCTCGACGTGCACGAAGTCCACGCCCGGATAGTCGCTCCGATAGGACTTGACCTGGTCGAGCAGGGGCCCGCAGGTCTGAGAGACGCAAAACGCCGGCGTGGCGAAGACGACGACAGCCGGTGTCCCGTCTGTCACCGCTTCCTTCACAGTCATTTGATACATCCCGGGGTCCGGATCGGGATCGGAGGTCATCACGGACAAGTCGGGGTAATCGGCAGCGACCTTGGTGACCGACGGCGGAGCTTCCTCTCCGCGCTGGACGAGTGGCGGGTTGTCCGAGGCGATGAATCCCACCGGGCCGGCCGTCTCGTACCCGTCGGTGTCGATGGTGACCTGATAGGTACCCGCCTCGGGGATTTCGAGATGGGAAACGTAGACCCCGCGAACGTCCTCGACGGTCCAGACGAACTCGGTTGGGTACGTCCCCAGTGGCGCCCCGTTCTCGTCTCGAAGCGTGACCGTTGCCTCGCGATCCGGAGACGCGAGGAATTCGTTCGTCTCACCGTTTACGAGGGCGAACATCACCCGCTGCTCTCCCACGCCGATACCACCGTTGGCCGAGGCGACCACCGCGAATGGCGTGATCCCTCCCGAGCATCCGGCCAGCACGGCGATCACCACAAGCAGAAGTGCCAGTCGTCTCATCGAATCATCACGTCGAGCATCACAGCCGCAAAGAGCGCAGCCAAATAGACCGTGGAGGTGGTGAATAGGCGCATGGCCTCGGCGGGTCGGAGATAGACCCGCCAGGTGTCCCAGAGGAACCAGGCGCCAAGACCGATGGACCCGAGGAGATAGACCCAGCGCATCCCGGCCACAGGCACCAGGAGAATGCTCACCGACACCATCAGCCCTGTGTACAGCAGCATCCGCCGTGTGGTGGCCTCGATACCGGCGACAACGGGCAGCATGGGGACCTCGGCGCGGCCGTAGTCGTCCTTGTAGCGGATGGCCAGCGCCCAGAAATGAGGCGGTGTCCAATAGAAGACCACGAGAAAGAGGATCCAGGCCGGCAGTCCGATGCCACCCGTCACGGCAGCCCATCCGACCAGGACCGGCGCTGCCCCCGCTGCTCCACCGATCACGATGTTCTGGACGGTGGTGCGCTTCAGCGCCAGCGTGTAGACGAAGACATAGAAGAGGAGGGCAGCGGTGGACAACGAGGCCGCGAGGAGATTGGTGGTGATCGCCAGCCAGACGAATCCGGCGACTCCCAGTGCGATGCCAAAGATCAGGGCGTTACGCGGTGCCACCTCGTGCCGTGCCAGGGGCCGACCCCTGGTGCGTCTCATCACCTCGTCGATGTCCCTGTCGATGTAGTTGTTCAGGGCGTTGGCACCCCCCGCAGAGAGACTGCCGCCTATGAGTGTCGCCACCACGAGCTCGAGGCCTGGCCATTGCCCGGCGGCGAGGACCATCGACGGGACGGTCGTGATCAAGAGGAGCTCGATGATGCGCGGCTTGGTCAAGGCCACATAGGCGGCAAGCCTCGAGCGGGATCGGGTGGCCGTCTCGACAGATGCCACTATCGGCACCATCGCCTCCTGACCCTCACTCGTCATCCTCATCGCCTTTCTTCGCCGGGGCAGCTCCGGGGCCCGTCTTCTCGGACTCGTCGCTCTCTGCTGCCCTTCTCGCCTTCCGCTCGGCCCAGCGGAGAGCCATGATCGCAGCCAGGGCCGGGACGAGGAAGACCCCAACCTCGTCGATCCCCCAGTAATGCGCCAATATCACCATCACGCCGCCAGCACAGATAGACCGAGAATCGTCAACGAGACCATAAGCAGAAGCATGGCGTATTGGGACCGGACGGCCTCCCGCCCAAAGTCCGCCAATGCCCGATCGTGTGCGAGGACCACCCCCATCAGGTGACCGACGACGATGATCGCCAACTGTGCATACCAGACCGGCTCGGGGGTGGCGATGAAGAAGTTGACCTTCCATCCGGCAGTCCCGAATAGGTCCCAGCCGAGGCCAAACGGGTCCGAGATCGCCGCGATTAGCTGCTGACCCTCGAACAGCACGAGGGTCAGGTAATGGGCCAGTGCATAGGCAAGTGCGATGGGCACCAGGCTGTGGGCGAAACGGGAGGCGACTCTTCCCGCATCCCAGCTGCCTCCCACCAGTCGCGCCGCCGACGCAGAGGCCAGCCAGTAGGCGAGCCCGATGAGCGCGATGAAACCGACGAGAAGGATGGTCTTTCCCCACTTCGATTCGGTCATGCTCCCTGCGACGTCCTTGACGAGCTGGGTGTTGGAAGCGCCGTCGTAGGTGACGGTGCCGATCGCTGCGACCACGAAAACAGGAAAGCCCCTCCATTCGGGTAGCGCCGGTAGGGCACGCAGCCAGCCCCGCCACACCAACTCTCCACCTGGGCCCCGGCCCAAAGGCGATATAGAGGAGATCATCCGGTTGTATGGAGTGAAGAGATCGGCCGTGCCCAATCCCGTCTCGACTCCGGCGTAGCCCACATAGCCAGTCAGGGCCATGGTGTAGGCCAGGGCGGCAACTCCCAGGGCAACGGGCGAGCCGGAGCTGCCACTGATCAGCTCCATCCAGGCAAAGGCGACGAACAGGATGGCTGCCGGCCACAGGCCGACGCGGTCGAAGAGCCACATCCGCTCCGATCTCCCGAGGCGCAACCCTCGGGCGATCGTCCTCCATGGATTGATGTGCCGGTACCAGTTGCCGACCAAGGCGCCCACGAAGGGGATCACAAGCCAGAAGTCGACCCAAACGAGGACAGGGGCGATGGTGGGACGAGAAGAGTCGCGCTCGAGGCCCAATAGTGGGGGAAAGAGCTGGCCGATTACCAGCAGGAGCCCGATGAGACCGAGGAAAGACAACACCCAGACTCCCCACACCCGGCCGGCGATGACTCGCCGGCGCGGGCCGTCCTGAAGTCGTGGCGCCGGCCACATCACCGCAAGAGCTACGAAGCTGACTACCAGAACGAGGCCGGCGGCGATCAGGAAGTAGGAGAGCGGAACAGGCAGGTCGAGACGGCCGCCGATGCCGTGTGCCAGCGCCGTTGTTGGGAATAGGGCCAGGAGGAGGACCGCAAGTGCGGTCGCAACGCCGAGCCGTCTGGTCAAGGATTGACCACCAGTTCGAAGAGCGGCGTGCCGCTGTCTTCCATCTCGACTTCGAAGATCCCGGTCACGTCTGCCGTCAAGGTGATCTCGACGGGGACGTCGGGCATCACATCGAACATCAGGTCGTACCCGTGGACATGGACTTCCTCCGTCACGTCGGAGAGCACGAAGATCGAGACCTCATCACCGAGCTTGTACTCGAACTGATCAGGCCCATCGACCACGCCGTTGGCGAAGGTCACGTCCACCTCGGGCGCAGTGGTCGTGGTCTCCGCCATGACCGTGGTCGTGGTCTCGGCCTGGCCCTCGG
Organism: uncultured Acidobacteriota bacterium; assembly: GCA_963822895.1. GTDB lineage: Bacteria > Actinomycetota > Acidimicrobiia > Spongiisociales > ZC4RG35 > JARDZU01. The sequence goes on along the minus strand of CAWGJI010000019.1, from coordinate 325,702 downwards.
TGGTGGTCGTGGCCGGCGCGATGGTCGACGTGCTGCCGGGCTGTGTCGTGGTCGTGGCACCGGACGCCGAGCATGCGGCCAGGACCAGGGCCAGACACGAGATGAGTGATGTCCGCTTCATGCCGGCAACGCTAGTGCTGTGTCCATGATCGTTGGCGATGGTCAGGGCGAGTCAGGGGCGCCGATGGCAAGGAGAAAAGCGCAGTCGCAGCCGGAGCTGCGGCGAGCATGCTCGACGCAGGAAGCGGTGTCATCTGGCCGCCCTGAACGCGACGAACGTTTGTGGTCGCAGCACTAGAGACATCTGGAATGAACATCGTCTCCAGGGGCGGCGCGACATCACATCTAGGCTCACCTATCGATGCGATGGATCCGCCGGGTTCTGATCTTCTTATTGGTCGTGCTCGTGGTGCTGGCCGGTGCCGGCGTCTTCTTCGTGCAGCGCGCCTTCCCCAAGACCAACGGCGAGATCGTCGCCGCCGGGCTGGAGAGCCCCGTGAGGGTGATACGCGACACCGACGGCGTCCCCCATGTATACGCCGAGAGCACCCACGACCTGTACTTCGCCCAGGGATTCGTCCACGCCCAGGATCGATTCTTCCAAATGGACTTCTGGCGCCACATCGGCGCCGGGCGACTGTCCGAGATGTTCGGATCCAGCCAGATCGACACCGACAAGTTCCTGAGAGCCCTGGGATTCGCCGACATCGCCGCCCAGGAGCTCGAGTCGATGGACGCCGAGAATCGGCAGATACTTCAGTCATATGCCGATGGGGTGAACGCCTATCTCGAGACGCACAGCCCAACTGAGATCAGTTTCGAGTACGCCCTGCTGCCGTTGCAGGTCCGGGGTTATGAGATCGAGCCCTGGTCGCCGATCAACACCTTGACCTGGGCCAAGGTCATGGCCTGGGATCTGCGCTCGAATCTCGACGACGAGGTCGAGCGGACCATGCTGAGCAAAACGCTCCCCGCTGATCGAATCGAGCAGCTTTACCCGGCCTATCCGACCGACCATCCGGTGGTCGTGCCCGGGGATCAGGTGACCGTAGCCGCGGAGCCGGCCCCACCGGTGCCCGAGGGAGCCGTTGCCGCCGTGATCTCGGCGGGAGTGGCTGCAGACACCACCGACGCCCTCACGGGCGGTGGATTCGAAGGGATTGGATCGAACAACTGGGTGGTGGGAGGCTCGCTCACGGCCACCGGAGCGCCGATCCTGGCCAATGACCCGCATCTGGCGATCCAGATGCCGTCGATCTGGTACGAGATCGGCCTGCATTGCACCGGAGCAAACGATTGTCAGCAGGACGTTGCCGGCTTTGGGTTTGCCGGTGTCCCCGGCGTGGTCGTGGGGCACAACGATCGAATCGCCTGGGGAGTGACCAACGAGGCCGTCGACACTCAAGACCTGTATGTCGAGCGTCTGAATCCCGACGACCCCTCCCAATACGAGGTCGACGGCGAGTGGGCGCCGGTGCAGAGCCGTACCGAGACGATCCGGGTGGGTGGATCCGACCCCGTGACTTATGAGGTCCGTACCACGAGGCACGGCCCGATCATCTCCGACATCTACCTCGACGACGGTGTCTTCGACGACTCCAGCCTCGACCTTCCCGACCGATACGAGGTCGCCCTCGGCTGGCAGGCATTGCAACCATCCACGCTGATCACGGCCATCATCGGGATCAATCGGGCGTCCAACTACGACGAGTTCCGGGCGGCGGCGGCGAATTGGGACATCGCCCCCCAGAACCTGGTCTATGCGGACGTAGAGGGCAACATCGCCTACCAATCGACCGGCGAGGTGCCGATCAGGGGAGCCGGCGATGGCAGATACCCCGTCCCGGGCTGGGAGACCACCTACGACTGGGTGGGCACGATCCCATTCGGGGAGATGCCCCGTCTCTACGACCCGCCTCGTGACTACGTCGCCTCGGCCAACCAACCGGTCACCCGAGTAGGGGAAGGCCAATTCGACGCGTACGACGCCGCCTACGGCTATCGGGCGGCACGGATCGAGGAGATGATCCAGTCACACACCGACCACACGGTGGAGTCGGTCCAGGAGATGCAGATGGACACAGTGGACGGGGGCGCCCTCAACCTCATGCCCTACCTGTTCGACCTCGGTGCCGATGACGACACCATTGGCGACCTCCAGACCATCCTGCGGAGTTGGTACCAGGGAGGCTCGCGGGCTGATGGCGGATCCCCCGGGGCCGCCTTGTACGAGGGAACCTGGAGACATCTCCTGAGTCTCACCTTCAACGACGATCTCCCGGAGGAGTCATGGCCCACCGGCGGCTCCCGCTGGTTCGAAGTGGTGCGAAACCTCCTCTCGTCACCCGACGACCCTTATTGGGACGATGCGACGACTACGTCGGTCGAGACACGTGACGACATCCTCAGAGAGGCCCTGCTGGCCGCCGACTCGGATCTCACCGATCTGCTCGGGGCCGACCGGGCCAAGTGGACCTGGGGAGATCTCCACCGGGCCGTCTTCCGCAACCAAACCTTCGGTGAGTCGGGTATCGCACCCATCGAATGGCTCTTCAACCGGGCCGCTCCCTCTCGAGTCGGAGGCACCGAATCGGTGGTGGATGCCGTCGGGTGGACACCCACGGAGAGCGGGTATCAGGTGGACTGGCTGCCGTCCTTCCGGATGGTGATCGATCTGGCTGACCTGTCCCGGTCGACTGCGATCCACACCACCGGACAATCCGGTCACGCCTTCTCTGGCCACTACGACGACATGATCGAGCCCTGGACCGACGGTGTTCAGCACCCACTGAGATGGACCGATGCGCAAGTCGAACAGGGCCAGGAGGCGTCTCTGGTCCTCACGCCGTCATCCGGCTAGCGGCTCACCATCCTCGAGATGAGCCGGTCCCAAGAAGACGGGCTTCCTGGCCATACGGGAACACTTCGATCAACTCGCCGGCTTTGATCCGGGCCTGTATGTCCCTCCAGGGCTCCACCCGGAAGAGATCGGAGTGTCGCTCCATGAAGACCTGGCGGAGGCTGGTCGGCAAGCCGAGGAAATGGGAATGTTCCTCGGGGAAAACATCCCTGTCCCCGACACTGAACCATGGCCCCTCGGCCATCGCGTCGATCTCGTCACGCGGCGGCGGCAGCTCTCTGATGTTGATGTCGGTCAGCGCGCTGAGCTCGTCGTAGTCGTAGAACACGACCCGCCCGTGTCTCGTCACCCCGAAGTTCTTGGGTAGGAGGTCACCCGGGAAGATGTTCGTGGAGGCGAGGTCCTTGATGGCTTGGCCAAAGTCGAGCACTGCCTCCGAGGCCGAAGACTCTGCCGCCTCACGGACGTACAGGTCCAGCGGGACGATTCTCCTCTCGACATATACATGGCTGATGACGACCGAGTCGCCTTCGACACGAACGGTCGAGGGTGCGTCGCGTAGGAGCTCGTCGAGTAACTCGTCGGAGAATCGCGACCGGTGGAACTCGAGATGCTGGAAGTCCTGGACGTCCATGAGTCGCCCCGCCCGGTCGTGTTGGAATACCAAGCGATACTTCTCCATGATTGCCCGGCGGGTGGTCTTCTTCGGCGGGGGGAACGTGTCGCGTATGACCTTGAACACGTCGTCGTAGCCGGGCATGGTGAACACGATCATCACCAACCCGCGGGTTCCGGGGGCCGGCTCGAAGCGGTCGTCGGTCGAACGGAGGTGTCGGAGTAGGTCCCGATAGAGCTCGGTCTTGCCGTGCTTGTTCTGGCCGATCGCGATGTATATCTCGGCCACCCGCTTGCGGGGCATCAACTTCTTCAGGAATCGGACGAGGTCGTAGGGTCGCGGCACGTCGACGTGGAAGTAGGAACGGGTGAAGCTGAACAAGATCGAGGCCTCGTTCTCACTGAGCAGAACGGCGTCGACAAAGACCCCGTCCACCCCATTGCTCAGCGCCAGGATCAACGGGACGCGATGGGTCCCGGCATAGAGCAACCCGATCAGATAGGCGGACTGGCCCCGGTAGAAGACGGATCTCACCACCTCGGCCTTGCCCACCACGGCGAGTGATCCGGGCTCGCTCAAGCGCTCCTCGACGCGCTTGGCGACCTGCGCGGCGTCTTTGTCGAGGCGCGCATACGGGACCTCGTGGGCAAAGGAGATCAGGATGTCCCTGATCATGTCCGCCGTCGACTGGCGACGATCGAATGTGACGAACACGGGGTCGCGGGGCGGGATCGGTGGCGTGTCGAAGTCCGAGTCGACGAACTCGATGTGCTCGGCGACTCCGACCGTGTTGAACACCCGGCGTGTCACGGAGTTGTAGAAGGTCTCGGCCAACTCCCAATCCTGATGGTCCGAGATGAGACCCGAGTAGACGGCCTTTATTGCCACCCACATCAGCGGATCGTCGATTCGGGGCCCCACCATCTGCCTGATCGACTCGATGACCCTGTCGACGACCACCGAATAGAGCCGCAGACGCTCGATCGCGTCTGTCTGCATCCCCCGCCAGTCTCTCTCCTCGAACCGACGGGGGGCCCTCGTGTTGATCCCATGGAATCTGGTGGTGTACTCCTCGAATCCCTCGACGATCCGGTGGGCAACCAGGTTCGACAACCGGCTGTCGGTGATGGATGTCGTCATGAGCGGGGTGACCTCACCCGATGAATCGGGATATCAGGTCGATCAACTCGTCGGGCTCCGTCCACGGCGCTTCGTGTCTGACCCCGACCAGTTCCTCGACCTCGGCATTCGGCAGGGCCGCCGCGAGCTGATACTGCCAGGCAGGGGGAACCAGTTGGTCCCTGGTGGGGATCACCACGAGAGTCTCGATCTCCAGCCGGCCGATCCACGGTCTCGAGTCGAATCTGAGCAAGGCGAGTGTGGACTGGGCACCGGCGTCGACATCCCGGCGGTGCGTCTCCTCCCAGAGCCAGCGCGCATGCCTCTCTTCGACCGCCCCGGTGAGACGGAGATACCCGGACCGAACCTCCGGGGTCCCGAGGCCGGTCAGCCGCTCCCAGGCACGGGCGAGGATGGCGCCCACTTCCCGCCAGAATCGGTCGGGTTGGGGGTGGTGAGAGAACGTTGCGATCAGGATCAGCTTGTCGATCCGCCCTCCGTGGCGATGAGCCAGAGCTTGCGCGATGGCGCCACCCATCGAGTAGCCGATCACACTCACCTTCCCCACCTCGAGCCCATCGAGCACACCTGCGATGTCGTCGGCCACGTCCTCGACCTCGAACCGATCGCGAGCCAGGGGAGCCAGCCCGTGACTCCTGTGGTCGAGCATGATCAACCGGTATTTCTCGGAAAGGGCGGGTCCGATCCGATACCACTCCGCCAGGGAGGACCCTGCCAGACCGTGAATCAGCAGGAGGGCGGGCGCTCCGTCCGGGCCGGCCTCCCTGACGATGAACTCTCGATCCCCCACGAACACAGTCCGGCCCGGGCTCCGCCAGGGATGCTCCTGTGGCGGCCTGAAGCGAGGGGTGAGTGGAGGCGCAAATGCCCGCCACATCAGAAAGGCGATAAACACTCGCTTGAAGAGCCTCATTCGCGCAAGTCGCCTGTGGCAAATGCGAGCTCATCGACCGGTTCACCTCCGATGAGGTGCTCTTCGATGATGCGGTCGAGCCCCTCGACTGTCAGGTGGGCATACCAGGTCCCCTCCGGGTAGACGACGCAAATGGGCCCTTGCTCGCACACACGAAGGCAATCGACCTTGCTTCTCAGCACCGTTCCGCCAGCCGGTTCGACCGGTGTGGCCACGGCCGCCGGGTCACCAGACCAGGGCGGCGGTGCCGAGGTCAGCCCCAGCGCCTTGAGCCGGGACTTGAGATGTCTCCAGAGGGCGCCGGTCTCTTCGAGTGATGCGCATTTCGGATTCGCCTGGTCGGCACAGAGAAAGATGTGATGTCGCGCACTGGTGATCGAGAGGGCGTCGGTTATCGCCGTCAGGCGCTCTCCAGGATCCGTCATCGAACAATGATCCCCAACTCGGTGGTGAAATGCCCAATCGTCACTGATCCTGGCACGTCGGCGAGATAGCCCTCCACCGTTTCGGGTGGCAGCGCTACCAAGAGGCCACCCGACGTCTGTGCATCCGCCAGGATGCGTAGCTCCGCAGCCGGTACTCGGGACTCGACATAGGGGGACACCGATTCCAGGTTCCTGGCCGAGCCACCGGCCCACATGCCGTCTGCAAGCAACTCGCGTATCCCCGGAAGCACCGGGATCTCGGAGATCTCGACCTCCACTCCGACACCGGATGCGATGCACATCTCACGAAGATGCCCGAGCAGGCCGAACCCCGTCACGTCGGTCGCAGAAGATGCCGCATGGGCGGCGAGTGCAAAACCAGCGACGTCATTGAGGGTCGTCATGGTCTCCACCGCCAGGGAGGCCAGCGACTCGGGGCAAGCACCACGTTTGATCGCGGTGGTGGCGATGCCGATTCCCAACGGCTTGGTGAGCACGAGTCGGTCTCCCGCCCTCGCACCAGAGTTGGTGAAGAAGGCGCCCGTGTCGACCAGGCCGGTCACGGCAAAGCCATAGGTCGGCTCCGGGCTGTCGATCGAATGTCCACCCACAACGGTGCACCCGGCCTTGGCCATGACCTCGAGACCACCTGCCACCACCTCTCCGGCGAGCTCGAAGTCGAGCTTTCCCCGAGGCCATGCGAGATACTGGAGTGCAGTGAGAGGCTTGCCGCCCATGGCGTAGACGTCACTTAGGGCGTTTGCCGCGGCCACCCGCCCCCAATCGCCCGGGTCGTCGACCACGGGCGTGAAGATGTCAACCGTCTGCACCAACGAGCGGCCGTCGCCGAGCGAGAAGACGCCGGCGTCGTCCGAGTTCTCAACACCGACGAGGAGGTCAGGATGGACACTGGCCTCATGGCCGCGGACGTGGGTCATGATCTGCGTCAACTCGTCCGGGCTCAGTTTGCATGCGCAGCCGGCACCATGGGAGAACTCGGTCAGCCGGACGGACGACATCACCGAAAGATACCGCGCCTCGGGGTATCCCCGAATTGGGCATGAGGGGCCGCCTGACCAGCGGCGGCGTCGCCCGCGCCGACTATGGGCAAACGGCAATTAGCCTTGCTGATTCATGCCCGCGGATTCGACATTCCTGACACCGGCCGCATTCGAGAAGATGCGAAGCGAGCTGGAACAACTCAAGACGGAAGGGCGCAAGGAGATAGAGGAGCGCATCGCCGAGGCGCGCTCTCACGGCGATCTGAGGGAGAACGCCGACTACGACGCCGCCAAGAACGACCAGGGGTTGATGGAGGCTCGCATCCGGAAGCTGGAGCACCTGCTCAACACCGCGGAGGTCCGCGAGGTCGAGGACACCGGCAAGGTCGAGGTGGGAAGCGTCGTCACGGTGGTCGACTCGGACGGAGACGAACTGGAGTATTTCGTGGCGCCCCAGGAGAACAAGGTGGCCGGCCTCCTCCTTGCCTCCCCGACCAGCCCCTTGGGCGGAGCCCTCCTGGGAGCTACCACCGGTGACTCCGTCACCTATCAGGCTCCCGCCGGCAAGTTCACGGTCACCGTGAAGGCAGTGCGGCCCTACGAGGGCTGATCGCAGTTAGCCTGACGCCGGTTCGCCGCCCGGAGGGCCACCGGTGAGACTCCGACTCAGAAGTCCACGCCAACTGGCACGAGTTCTCCTGGCTGCCGCGCGTCGTGATCGGGACGAGGTGGCCGATTACCTCGAGTCCAGGCGTGAGGAGTGGGAGGCCCTCGTCGAAGCGGTTCCAGGTGACGCAGCCGACGTCCTGGAGCAGATGACCGAGGAAGACGCGGCCGAGCTCCTCGCCGATCTCGACGCCGAGGACGCCGCTGACGTCCTCGAGCAAATCGCACCGGAGTTGGCTGCTGAGCTGGTCGAGGAAGTACCACTCGAGGACCTGACAGCTGCGGTCACCGAGATGACCGGAGAGGCTGCTGCCGACCTGCTGCTCGAGCTCGACGACGATCTGAAGGAGAACGTCCTCGCGTTGATGGACGACGAGTCGGAGCGCGAGATCCGCCGTCTTCTCGACTATGCCCCGGACACCGCAGGTGGGTTGATGACCACCGAGATCGCCGCCCTGCCCATAGGGCTCAGCGCCGGTGAGGCGACCGAGAGGATCAGACAGCTGCACGAGGAGTACGAGGACCTGAGCTACGTCTATGCGGTGGACGACATGGGGGTCCTCAAGGGCGTGGTCTCGTTTCGAGACCTGGTCTTCGTCCGGCCGGGCGCACCTCTCGATGAAGTCGTGGTCCCGGATCCACTGACCGTAAAGCCCACGACGGACCGGGAGATCGTGGCGGAGTTGTGTCAGCGCTATCACCTCTTCGGAGTCCCCGTGGTCGATGACGGTGGTCGCCTGCTGGGCATGGTGACCACGGATGCGGTCATCGAGGCGGTCCAGGACGAGGCAACCGAGGACTTCGCCGCCGCCGTCGGCGCCGGGGTCGGCGAGACCGTCTACACCGATGTCACCAAGTCGTTCCTGATGCGCTCGCCATGGCTCCTGCTGAACCTCCTCCTCGCCCTCATAGTGGCTCTCGTGATCGAGAACCAGACCGGTGTCATCTCCCGAGAGCCGGTGCTCGCCGCGCTCATGCCCATCGTCGCCTCCATGGGTGGGAACGGAGGCAATCAGAGCCTCGCGGTCATGATCCGCTCGCTTGCCTCCGACGATGTGCCCCCATCTCAAGTTGCCGGGATCCTCATCCGTCAAACCGGTGTGGGCCTCCTGAACGGGCTCGCCATGGCCGTGGCTGCCGCAGCGTTGACCTATGGCCTCATTGCGATCGGCATCTTCGAGAGCCAGAGCAGCACCGCCACTGAGGTTGCCGCCATCGTTGCCGTCGCCGCCATGGTGAACCTGATCATCGCCAGCTTTCTCGGCTCCGCCATCCCATTGATCCTGCGACGCCTCGGGATGGACCCGGCAGTGGCCGCATCGATCCTCCTGACCACCTTCACCGACGTCATCGGCTTTGGTGGGTTCCTCGTGGTCGCTGCCGTGCTGCTCTGAGATCCGGGCGGCATCGGAGGAAAGCCAAGGGTGATCCCAGCCGCCAGAACGGCGCCACCGAGCTCACAGGGTCATCGGCATATGCACCGTTCACATCCGCAGCTAGCGATGCGTTGGCGCTGCCCTCGAGCGACGCACGGGCCATGACCGAAATGATCGATGGCGGGCGATCGATCGACGCTCGAATAATCGCATTGAGCGGATAGGCATGCCCGGTCGAGCCGGCAGGTCAGCTGCCGACCGCCATCTCACCCGAGGACTCGAACGGCCCCTGGAATTTGATTGTCGACCCTTTGACGAGACTGGCCAGGTGATGATCGGAGATCAGGGCCTCTTCATCTGCCGTTCGGCTTCCCGGATCCTTTCGGTAGGCGTCCACGGCAGCCGCGTCGTCGAACACCTCGGCGCCGAACGTCGCCGTCCCGGACTCGTAGAGGTCTCGCACGAAGTTCTCGATATCGACGTCGGTGTATGCGTCCGACGGAGGGACCACGATGTAGAGCGTCTCGCCTGCAGGTGCGGACTCACGGGCGACGATTTCGAACCCGGGCACATCCTCTCCGACCAGCGTCGTAGTTGTGGTCGAATCGCCGCCGGGCACTACAGAGGTGGTCGTCGAGCCGCCGCCGGGATTGGTGGTCACCACCAATGAGGAGGTGGTGGTGAGGTCGGCGGATCCCGAGTTGTTGCAGGCGCCGACGACGAGTGTCAATGCACCCATCACCGCCAGAGAGCGCAAAGTCATGCGGAGCTTCATGGGCAACCAACGTAACGGGGCCATACGCCGGTTCCCGGCATGTTGCAGCCGCACAACCGCGCATTCCCGCCACACCGGCTCTTCTCATGTTCCATTTCGACGTCCAATTCGACCATCGGTGACAGCAGAACTCACTCTCTTGGCGACGATCGCTCGATTCCCACAATTCCGGGATCTCAAACAGAGTTGAGGGTGAGGAACGCCATCGGCGTGCCGATCGCCCAGTCACTCCACCAACTGGGCAAAGAGACGAGCGAGACGACTGGTGACCGGGCCTTCACCAAACTGGCGCTCCCCGACGGCCGAAACCGGTTGCACCTCGCGAATGGTCGACATCGCCATCACCTCGTTGGCCTCATCGAGCCGATCGAGGGTCCAGCTCCCCTCCACCACGACTATCCCGGAGTTTCTGGCCAGGTCGAGCACGACTCTGCGTGTGATCGAGTCGAGGATGCCCAGAGAGAGCGCCGGCGTCTCGAGAACGTCACCAACGGCCCATGCAACCGAAAAGGTCGGGCCCTCGAGGATCGTCCCATCGCGGCTCAGCAAGAGTGCATCGCCGTAGCCATCTGCCACCGCCCTCCTCGTTGCGGCGAGATTCGGGGCGTAGGAGAGGATCTTGGCGCCGGCAAGATCCCAATCGATGCCGGCCGCGTGCCAAGGGGCCATGACCGGGCCGAGGCGAACCGGGCCACGCGGAGCGTCCCAGGGGTGCGCAAAGACGACGGTCAGCGGCTCACCAGGCTGTCCCGCGACCGATGAGCCCCGAGTCAGGACGATACGGACCGCACAGTCCCCACACTCTTCGGCAACCCGAATCACCCAGCTCCGAAGATCGTCCCGATTCGGAACAGGAAGGTTCAACGCCGCCGCACTGGCAGCCAACCGATCCAGATGCTCTTCGAGCGTGAATGGCCGGCCGCCATAGGCCTTCAGAACCTCGAAGCAACCGTCGCCCCGAAGCACCGACGAGTCCATCACCGGCACCGTCCCGTCGGATTCCTCACCATTGATGAGGATGGTCTGCTCGGTCATGGGGAAGAGGGTTGGTAGCGATTGGTGATGGGCAGCCGTCGATCCTTGCCGAACGCCTTGACGGTGATCTTCACCCCAGGTGCAGACTGGCGTCTCTTGTACTCGTTTCGATCGACCATGCGGGCGACACTCACCACCAACTCCCGGTCATAACCCTGCTCGACTATCTCGGATACCCCCAAGTCGCGTTCGATGTAGAGCTCGAGGATCGCATCGAGCAGGTCATAAGACGGGAGCGAGTCGGAGTCTCGTTGGTTGGGTCGAAGCTCGGCGGAGGGTGGCTTGTCGATGATGTTCTGCGGAATGACCTCGACGTCCTTGTTGCGCCAACGAGCCAGGTCATAGACCAGCGTCTTGAATACGTCCTTGAGCACCGCATAACCGCCGACCATGTCCCCATACAGGGTGGCATATCCGGCCGCCATCTCCGATTTGTTCCCCGTGGCCACGACCATCGGACCATGTTTGTTGGAGATGGCCATCAGGATCGCACCACGGGCCCGGGCCTGGAGGTTCTCCTCTGCAACCCCGAACTGGGTACCGGCGAACACCGGTTCCAGGGTCTGCAGATACCCCTGATAGACCTGGTTGATCGGGAGTACGTCGAGACGTATCCCCAGATTCTGGGCCAATTGCCGGGAGTCGTCTATCGAGTGCTGCGACGAGAACTCCGACGGCATCGCAACCGCCCAAACCGACTCAGGGCCCAATGCGTCGGCGGCGATTGCCGCGGTGAGTGCCGAGTCGATCCCGCCCGAGAGGCCGAGTACCACAGATTCGAACCCGTTCTTGCGCACATAGTCGCCGAGACCGACTTCCAGGGCGCGATAGACCTCCTCCACACGGTCGAGATGAGGCGACAGCCGGGCCGGTTCGATCGGCTCGCCCGGAAGGGGCACGTCCACCACGAACAGGTCCTCCTCGAATTGCGGCGACCGGTGGACGATCGACCCGTCGTAGGAGACGACCAGCGAACATCCGTCGAACACCAGCTCGTCCTGCCCTCCGACGAGATTGAGATAGACGACCGAGACCCCGGCGGCAATCGCCCTCGCCACGATCATCTCTTCACGCTCGTCTGCCTTCCCACGATGAAACGGCGAGGCGTTGATGTTGAGTAGTGCCCGGGCACCGGCTTCAGCCTGCTGGCTCGGCGGCCCGTCGGCCCTCCATATGTCCTCACAGATCGACACTCCGACGGGGATGCCGCCCACGTCCCACACCCGGGCCGGCTCGTCGCCTATGGAGAAGTAGCGGTCCTCGTCGAACACGCCATAGTTGGGCAGCAGCACCTTGTGATAGATGCCTTCGACCCGCCCATTGGCCAGCACTGCCGCGCCGTTGGCGACCATTCGGGCTGTGGAATCGTCGCCGCCACGGGAGCCGTTCTCCCATCGATCGACGATCCCGACAACGATCGCGGTCGATGCCGATCTCTCGGCAAGCCGTTCGAGGACGTCGAGACCGGACGAGACGAAGTCGGCCCGAAGCACCAGGTCCTCGGGCGGGTACCCGTTCACCGCCAACTCGGGGAGCAGCAGCACGTCCGCCCTTTGCTCTTCGGCCCAGTCGATGGCTCCGAGGATCTTGGACTCGTTCCCTGGCAGATCGCCGACGCACAGGTTCATCTGGGCCCCGGCCACACGTATCGGCATACTCTCACGATACGCCTCGCATAGCCTGACCAGGTGACAGAGAGACCTGCCAACCCGGGCATCCCCGCCGAAGCGGTGGAGGACCTGAGAAGGATCGGGGTGGGGGCCGACGAGATCCCATCACTGGCCGGGATGGTTGCGAGAGGCCCGGACCCTGCCGGCACCTGGGAGAGATTGGTCCCGATTCTCGAGGCGGACGTCTCGGTTCTCACGGACCCGATCCTGATCGAGCGAGCCTACGCAATCGCTGCCAATTCCCGTGCCCTGAGCCGCATTGTCGCCCGGCATCCCTCCCTGCTCTCCGGCTCCGCCCCCCACCGCTCGGTCGCACTCAGCCTCGCGGCTTCCCTCGTCACACATGCCGGCGACGACCTAACCGGGAGGGTTGACGCAATGGAGGCGATTGCCCGCTTCTCCGATGACATCGACGTGATCGTCGGTGAGACCCTGGACAGCGCGCGTGGGGTTGTCGCCGAGCGGCATCCGGTTGCCGAGGACCTCCCCTTCGTCGTCATTGCCATGGGCAAGTGGGGTGCCAGGGAGCTCAACTACTCCTCAGACATCGACCTCGTCTTCGTACACGACACGGTCGATGGCAGAGAGGAGGAGAGCCGCCGCGCCGCACTCGGCCTGGCATCGACCTTGATGGGTGCTCTGTCCGCCGGCAGCTTCGACGGTCCCGGCCTCGTCGTTGACGCCGACCTGCGGCCGGAGGGAAAGACCGGGCCCCTCTCCCGGAGCATCGACGGATACGACCGCTACTACCGGCAATGGGGAGCACCCTGGGAGCTGCAGGCGCTCCTCAAGGCGAGGGCCGCCGTCGGTGATCGAGAGCTTGGCGCCCGATTCAGCGCCCTGGTCGAGAAAGTCGTGTGGACCGAAGGGCTCGACGTGGAGGCGCTTCGCAGCATCAGGAAGCTGAAGGAGCAGGTCGAAAGCAGTGCGACGACGTCGGACATCAAGCGATCGCGAGGGGGAATCCGGGACGTGGAGTTCGCGATTCAACTGCTCCAACTGGTCCACGGTCGGCTCGATCCCGATCTGCGCGTTCCCGCGACTCTCGACGCACTGGAGGCTCTGCACCTGCATGGCTTCGTGGCTGATGGGGACCGGCAGAGTCTCGGCGACGCCTACAGGTTTCTCCGTGATCTCGAGCATCGGGTCCAGCTTTGGGACCTCCAGCAGACCCACACGGTTCCCGACGATCCGGAGCAATTGGAGCGGATCGCTCGGTCGATGGGAATGACGACAGACCCGGTTGGCCAGCTCACCGGCAGCCTGGCGGAGGTCAAGGCCGTGGTTCGTGACGTGCACGAGAGACTCTATTTCAGGCCGATCCTCGAGACACTCGTCGGTTCGCCCAGCGCCCGGCTCGGAGTCGACCAGGCGGCGCTCCGGCTGGAGGCGTTGGGATTTCAAGACGTCAACGCCGCCAGCAGGGCACTGGGAGATCTCACCGAAGGTCTCACGAGGAGATCACAGGCGATGCATCAAGTTCTCCCCTTGATGCTCGACTGGCTCTCACTGACGCCAAACCCCGACCTCGGCCTGGCTCAATTGCGCACGGTCCTCGCTCGGTCCCGCGACCACTCGAGCCTGGTCACGCTTCTCCAGACCAACCCCCTGGCCGGCGAGCGGCTTTGCCGGCTCCTCGGCACGAGTCGCCTTCTCGGCAACCTCATCGATCGCATACCCGAGTTCATCCCCCGGCTCGCCGACGACGCCAAGCTCAACGAGATACGCGACGAGACAGACGAGGTGAATCGGCTCCTGCCGCTCCTCGACTCGCGACCTGAACCGGACGCCAAGATCGGGACGCTGAGACGATTTGCTCGGCGGCGAAAGCTACGAATCGCGGCGCGTGACATCCTCGAGGATCCACCGGTGCAAGACACTCTCCGGGCGCTCACGGAAAGCGCTGATGCCACTGTCATCGGAGCCCTCCATGTCGCCGCGGGTGGCGATGCGAAAGGGTTCGCCGTGGTCGCCATGGGCAAGTGGGGTGGAGGCGAGCTCTCATATGGGTCTGACCTCGACCTCATGTACGTGTTCGACGAAGAGGCCGGACGCGAGGACGCGCTCAGGATGGCCGCCGAGCTCGCCGTCGTCCTCAGCCAGTCCAGCCGCCACGGAGAGGCCTACTCTCTCGATGCCGGCCTGCGCCCCGAGGGCAGGAAAGGCCCGCTTGCCCGGTCACTCGACAGCTATCGGCGCTACTACGAGGAATGGGCCGAGCCCTGGGAGATGATGGCACTGGTCAAGGCACGGCCGGTTGGAGGGGACGGGAGCACCGGAAGCCGCTTTCTCGATGTCGTCGGGAGCCGGCTGTGGCGATCACGACTCCCCGCCGACGAAACCCGGGCCATACGACAGATCAAGGCAAGGGTCGAAAAGGAGCGTATCCCGGCCGACGAGGACCCCGATTACCACCTGAAACTCGGGCCTGGCGCGATATCGGACGTCGAGTTCCTTACACAGCTTCTCCAACTCCAGCACGGAGGCGAGATCCCCGCGCTGAGGGTGACGGGCACCATGGAGGCGCTGAGTGTCCTCGGTGAGGCGGGCTTGCTTCCCTCGTCGGAGGTACGGAGCCTGACCGAGGCATATCTCTTCTGCACGAGAATTCGCCTCCGGCTTCATCTCCAGGCGGGACGCGCCGTCGACTCCCTCCCGCCCGATCTCGATGATCTGCGACGTTTGTCCGGCTCACTCGGATACAGCAGATCGGCCGAGTTGAGGGAGGACTACCGGCGGTTGACGCGACGTTCACGTCGAATCTTCGAGAGGCGGTTCTTCGAGTGACGTCGTTAACCTCTCGATGTGATCACCGCCGACTCCCTTGACCGGCTGGTGGAGGGAATCGTCCCCAAGGCCGTCGAGTTGCGCCGTCTCCTCCACCGGCATCCAGAGCCTTCGTACCGCGAGACACAGACCACTGCGTTGATCGCATCCTCTCTCGACGAGAACGGCCTCGCCTATCACGACCGGCGGCCCAAGACCGGGCTGTGGCTCGACATCGGCTCCAAAGAGCCAACAATCGGCTTCCGGGCCGACATCGACGCCCTGCCGATCGACGAGCCGGAGGAGAATGTCCCACGATCTCAAAACCCGGGTTGGATGCACGCCTGCGGGCACGACGCGCACGCCGCGATCGCCTTCGGCATCGCCCTCGGGGTCCGCCAACTCGACCTGAGCACCGGTGTCCGGATCCTGTTCCAACCTGCCGAAGAGTCGTTTCCCGGCGGGGCCGCCGAGCTGGTGGCGGAGGGCGTGGTGGATCGGCTCAAATCGATAGTTGCCTTCCATGTCGACCCAAACCTCGCCACGGGCAGGGTCGGGATCCGGGTCGGAGCGATAACGGCGAGTGCGGACAAATTCAAGATCACGCTGCATGGCCCGGGGGGTCACACCGCTCGTCCTCACCAGACGGTCGACCTCATCGCCGATGCCGCCCGGCTGATCCACGAACTGCCGGGTGCCCTTCACAGGACCATCGATGCCCGGTCACCACTGATCGTTGCCTTCGGCTCGATTCACGGTGGGCGCTCGGGCAATGTGATCCCCACGACGGTCGAGCTCCAAGGCACCGCTCGCACCCTCGACCGATCGCTGTGGGATGTGCTTCCGGGGTTGGTCGACAAGGCGGTCACCAGCCTCATGGCCTGGTCGGGGGCGGACTGTGACCTCGAGTACATCCAGGCGATACCCCCGGTGGTAAACGACCAGTCAGTGATCAAGCATGTGGCCGATGGCATCGCCGACTCGCTCGGCGCCGATTCGGTGACACCCACCGAGGCCAGCATGGGCGGCGAGGATTTTGCCAACTACCTTGGTGTCGTGCCGGGCGCTCTGCTCAGATTGGGGTCGTCCGGTCGCGGCACGGATCTCCACTCCCCCGATTTCGTCCTCGACGAGGCAGCTATCGGATTCGGGATACGGGCCGGCATTGCCGCCCTTGTTTCATTGACGGAGAACATGTAAACAGCATGCATAGTGCTTGCAATAGTTAGCACTTAGCGGTAAGCTTGCACTAAGTGAACGAGAGCAAGCACACAGATCTGGGAGCGTTCATCCGCCAGCAACGGGAGAGAGCCAATCTCTCTCTACGTCGCCTGGCGGACACCGCAGGGATATCCAATCCCTATCTGAGCCAGATCGAGCGCGGAATACGCAAACCGTCGGCGGAGATCCTCAGCCGGCTGTCTCGTGCGTTGGAGATCTCAGCCAATTCGCTGTACTCGAAGGCCGGCCTTCTCGACGACGAGATGCCGGTCCAGACGGTGTTCGAGGCGGTGGAGGCCGACGAGCGCCTGGACTCGCGCCAGAAGAAGGTGCTTCTCGACATGTACAAGGCGTTGATCCATGCCAATGGATCACAGAGCACGAAGGAAAAGGAGTGATGATGCAGACAAAGGACGTTCTGTATGCAGCGGTTGGCGCCCCGGTGGTTGCCGCCCGCAAGGTTGGTGTGAAGGTGAAGGACCTGCGATCCAAGATCGCCGACGAGACATCTGGATACAGCCAGGCAGCCGAGAAGGCGATCAACGGCTGGGCCGTCGAGGGAGAGAAGATCGTCGGAAAGATCAGCGACGGCAAGGTCGTCGACGAGATCACTTCCAAGGTGGATCTCGACCAGGCCAAGGAGCAGGTGACCAAGTTGCGTGACCAGCTCGAGGACATGCTCGCCACATGGCGGTCGTCCTTCAGGCCCGAGAGGTCGGAGAGCCAGCCCGTCGTGGAAGAGACGGCTCCCAAGCCGGCCGCCAAGAAGCCCACTGCCAAGAAGCCGGCCACCAAGAAGCCGGCGACGAAGACTTCAGCTGCCAAGGCCACCGGGTCGACGGCAGCGAAGAAGAGCCCGGCGAAGACTGCCTCGGTGAAGACCGAGAAGGCTTCCTGAGCTCACTCCTCCTCAACTGACGAAAGGCCCCTGGATCCCAGGGGCCTTTTGTCGGCCCCCCTCTCCCAGCCACGCAGCTACTCACGCGGCGGAAGCCACCCACACACCTGGCCACGCGGCGGAAGCCCCGGCCGACCGGCGTCTGTTTGGCCGAGACGTTTTCAGCTGAGACCTAGTCGGACCCGTGCCCTGCCGAAGGCGGGTCTCGGCCAAAGTCGGCCGGCAATCAAAGAGGAGGCAGCCCCGGCCGACCGGCGTCTGTTTGGCCGAGACGTTTTCAAGTGAGACCAAGTCGGACCCGTGGACTGCCGAAGGCGGGTCTCGGCCAAAGTCGGCCGGCAATCAAAGAGGCCGACCGGCGTCTGTTTGGCCAATGCACGGACCTCTCCACGCGGCGGAAATCCACCCCACTCACCTGGCCACGCGGCGGAAGCCCCGGCCGACCGGCGTCTGTTTGGCCGAGACTGTCAAGACGCGGCTTCGGCGAAACCGTCGACCGCTGAGGTTGGTCTCGGCCAAAGTCGGCCGGCAATTAGAGAGGCCGACCGGCGTCTGTTTGGCGAGGGTGTCACAACGCGACCCGGCCTTACCCGTCACACACTGAGGGTGAGCCGAGCCAAAGTCGGTCGGCAATCAAAGAGGCGGAAGCCCACCCAACGCACCTGGCCACGCGGCGGAAGCCCCGGCCGACCGGCGTCTGTTTGGCCGAGACTGTCAAGACGCGGCTTCGGCGAAACCGTCGACCGCTGAGGTTGGTCTCGGCCAAAGTCGGCCGGCAATTCAGTCAGTCTCGACATCCTTCGCAGATTCGATCCAACCCTCGACCATCCCCTCAGTGGGGAGACGTTGCACCACCTTCGAGCTGCCGTTGAGCCCGATGATCTTGGCGAGAAGGGCGGTGGGGTTGCGACGACGCAGATCGCGAACGGTGTCGACTCCGGCAGCCACCAACAGTTCGGCGTACTCGGAACCGACACCTTTGACGCGGAGCAAATGCGCGTGGTTGATCCAATGCTGTAGATCTCGTGGATCGAGGCCCGTCTCGGCTGCAAGCTCCGACCTTCCCTTCCGGGACGTCGCCGAGTCGATCAATCCGTTGCTGGTGCGGACGCCGGACTTTCTCAGCTTGGTGGCTGCCTTGTGATTGATGCCGGCCACCTGATCGATACGAGCCATGTGCTCCTTCACTCCGCTACGAAACCGCTTTTCCCGACTCTAGACCACGAGTCGCAGGGTCAGCCAGGGTGCTTGGGGCGAAGGTCGACGACGTCCCTCTCCGTGTCCACGTCCCTCGGGGCCAGGTCGGGAAACCACACCTCGTTGACCCAATCCGGATGCGCCTGCCACATTCGTTGAGCGCCTTCATCACCTTCGAGGGACATCAGGCGGGGCCAGAGGGGACGGTCGACCAGAACCGGGTTGCCCCACGAGTATCGATACTTCGGCAGCGAAACCGGCTGTGATGAGCTCTCGTGGGATTTCATCAACTCCTCAACCACCTCGACGGGCACTGCGGGCTGATCGCCGAGGACGATGAGGGCGCGATCGCAACGCGACAAGCGGAGGAGGGCGTCGAGCCCGACACGGATCGAAGAGGCGATGCCCTCCTCCCATTCCGGGTTGTCGATGACGCCGGCGTCTCCCAGGTCGGTCTCGGACAGGATTTGCTCCATGTCGGACCCGAGCACGACCCAGATCTCGTCGACCGGGAACTCCGCGGTGCGCGACACGACATGGGTGAGGAGATTGGTCTCCCCCCACGGCTCCAGCTGCTTGGGACGGCCCAGACGCCTCGACGATCCGGCGGCGAGCACGAGCGCGGCAGTCGACATCGCGGCAACCTACCCGTCAGGCTCGAAGGAGGCGACCGACCAGCTCGGGCCGGTCGTCGTGGCGATATCTGACCGAGATCATCTCGCCCAGGATCGCCACCGCCGTCTCTCCGGCCTCACGGGAGCCGATGTCGAGACCGATCGGGCCGTGGATTCGATCGACGACCTCGTCCGAGAACCCCTGGGCGATGAGACGCTCCCGACGTGAGGCGGTGGTCTTCGATGAGCCCATCGCACCGATGTATCGAACCGGTGTCGGCAGGACGAGGGGCCATAGGGGATCCTCGAACCTTCGATCGTGGGTTAGCACCACGACGAATGTCCTGCTGTCGAAAGACGTCTCGTCGACGACGTCTCCCGGCCAGCCCACACGGAGCTCATCCGCCTCAGGAAACCTCTCTGCCGTGAGGAAGGCAGGCCGCGGATCGGAAACGATGGTGTAGTAGCCGAGAAGCGATGCATGCTGGATCAACTCCTGGGCGATGTGGACCGCTCCGAAGACGAACAGGCTCGGCCGGGGAGCCACGACTTCGAAGAAGACCTCTATCCCGTCGTAGCCAACTGCAGCACTCCGCTCCTGAGACATCAACGCAAGTGCATCGTGGCGTATGGCGTCCTTGAGAGCCTCCGGGATGGCTCCGGCGAGCAACCGGCTGTCTTCATCGAGAATGGCCTTCGTCCCGGCTCCCTCCCCATCGATGACGGTCACCACACATCCGAAGTGGTCCTCTGCGACCAGGTTCTCTATGGCTCCGATCAGTGGATCGCTCACCACGGCTCGATATAGACCTGGATCGTGCCTCCGCAGGCGAGCCCGACGGCAAAGGCATCGTCGTCCGCAATGCCATAGGTGACCAGCTCCGGCTCACCCTTCTCCATCACGCTGAGTGCCCTCACGACCACGTCGTTCTCGACGCACCCGCCCGACACCGAGCCACTCATCTCCCCATCCGAAGAGATCAACATGTCAGACCCGGGTCCGCGTGGCGCCGATCCGTATGCCTTGACGACCGTGGCGCGAGCAACGCTCTTTCCCTCCCCGACCCACCGGCTCCTCTGCGACAGTGTTTGCCTCATCGGGCAAGGCTAACGAGGCCGTGTAGTTGGGTCAGACTGCGACCGAGAATCTGGTGAGAGCTCCGATTCCGGCCACGTCGAGCGGAGACGCAACCGCGATCTGCTGCACCCTCCCGCCGGCATCGATCACCGCCTCCATCGCGGCCGCCACGATGTCATCTATCTCGAAAGTCGTCGCCGAGCAGATCGGACACACACTCCCGGCTCGAGAGAGGTGACCGCAGTTGTTGCAGATGACGCCCGGTTTTGTGAATTCCCCGGCGACTACCAGGGTGTCGACCGCCTGTGCGTTGCAGGCGGTCAATACCGGGACCAACCCGAGAACGGCTTGGCCGTTGCTCCAGGCTGTGTCGCACACATGGCCGGCCAGGGCGGTCTGACGATGTTGGCGGACCTCGACCGCTATGTCGTTGAGGTCGGCGCGCAACGTCGTGAGGGTGAGCGCGTGTGGATTGGCCACGAAGCTGGCCCTGTAGAGCCTGGCCAGGTAGGGATGAAGGGTGCGGCCGATCTCCTCGATTGTCTCACCGTGGCCGCCGATGGCGAGATAGTCGAGGGGCCGATCGAGGTGACTCTCCAGCAAGGAGGCGCCTGCTTCCTTCCACATTCGTGATGACGCCTCGTCGGCCCGAGCCCTCACCCCTTGCTCCTCATAACCTGAGAAGCCCCCAAAGTTGGACTTGCCGATGTCGGCGATGAAAGGCGCTCCCAGCTCCTCGACCAGGTCGCCCGCGGCGACGAAGACACGCGCCTCGGCCCTGTCCGCAACCAGGACCCCAGCCCGCAACATCCGCGGGGCAGCTCGAAGCGGTCGCAGGTACGGGCGGGGGCCGAGCGAGGCCACATTGGGGACTGGATGGGCCAGCGCCTCCAGGGAGAAGACATCGTCGATCTCGGACGCGAAGATCGCATACGAGGGCGCCCCATCGGATTCGAGTTGCTCGGCATAGCCATGAATCCGCTCACTGTCAGCCCTGACGGACTTCTGCACCAGACGGTCCCGTCTCTCGGCAGACTCGCGAAGGGGCCGTAACAAGTCGGTGAGAAGTGCGGCCATTCCACCCGGGCTCGGCCTATCCAGATAGAGGGAAATCAGAGAGCCGGCAGGGCTCCGCAACTCGGCTATGGGATCTGCCAGCAACACCGCCTCCGCAGTCACCTTCGTGCCACCCGACGGAAGCACCGGGGCACATGTGGCCGAACCTACACATCGCGCCACGGGGTTGAACCATTCAGAGGGAGCGGCTCAATTCCGTGGTCAGCTCTTCGAGTAGCCATCCGAGGAAGTCGAGGATGTCCCGCTGAGCGTCGGGGAGCGTGTCGTGGTCCTCCTCCACGTCGAGCCCGAATCGGGCACCCAAAGCGAGACGCCCTTCGTTGAGCACGCGAAGAAACCCGTCCGCTTCCTCGTCCGTGAGCAGGGTGCTCTCTGGCCGTGCCAGCACGTGTTCGAACAAGCGTCGATCGGTCGTGCGAGCCGAGTCCAGCTCGCTCCCCATCAGCCGCCACCACTCCTGGTTCGCCTCTCGATCGTCGAGATACACCGGCACCCGGAGTCTTCGCGAGGCGGGGTCATCTCCCTCGCGAGGGAGTGCAACCAGCATCTCCAGCATTTCCGACAGGAATACCTTCTCATCGGGATCGAGGGTCACCATCACGCCGTCCCCCAGTGATCGGAACCGCGCGGACATCACTGCTCCATCGTCGCCCAGAGACCGTGACCCTGCAAGCGGAAGCAGTCGACCTCCGCCTTCTCCCGAGGTCCATCCGACACCGTGGCCCTCCCCTCGTGATGGACCTGCAACATGAGTGTGGTTGCCTTCATCTCGTCGTATCCGAACAGCTTGCGGAACACGTAAACGACATATGACATGGTGTTGACCGGGTCGTTCCAGACCACCACCTTCCAGGGTCTGTCGAGGTCCTGGTCCTCCCTCGAGCCGGGTCGGACTACGGGTGTGGGGGTGGCCGTCGACACGGCTGTGATCGTAGGCCGGCTCAGGAATCTCCCACGTCGACGCCAAGGCTCCTCAGCAGATCTTCGCGGCAGGTCGACACGGCCTGGTCGAACTCGGGGTCCGAGTAGGGAATCTCGGCCACGGGGAACGGTGAGCCCACACCCAGGTATCCCGGCACCGGGTCGGGAAAATCCTCCACACCGAGCCGCACCATGCAATCACTGAAGTCTTTCAACTCGTCGTATATATCTTGACGCAGCACCTCCTCGCCGCCGAGGTCGAGGGCTCCCGACTCGAGGATATGGGAGCACTCGGTGAGTGCATTTCGAACGATGGGATCGCCGAAGTCGAGATCGCGCAGAACCAGGTCGAGACGAGGCCTGCCCGTGGCATCGAGGGGCACTGCCTCGATGTCGACCCCTTTCTCGGCCAGGCACTGCCTGAACTCGTCGACGGCTTCGGTGGAGCCCAGGGTGGTCGTCGTCGACGATGCAGTCGTCACGGTGCCATGTTCATCCGTGGCGGAGGGTCCGGCTCCCTCAGAGGTGCAGGCCCCGAGAATCAGCGATGCCACCGCAAGAGCGGCGGCGAGGCGACGGGTCAACCCTCCCCGGCCCCGAGCCCATCGGCCAGGATCATGGCCAGATCCCGCACCGGAACGTCGTCGCGGCCCAACTCCTTCACGCCGTCATCGAGCATCACGAGACAGAATGGGCAGGCAACGGCGATCTCGTCCGCCTCGGTGGCAAGAGCCTCTTCGGCCCGCTCGATGTTCACCTTCTTCCCGATCCTCTCCTCCATCCAGAAACGCGCTCCACCGGCACCACAACAGAGAGCCCGAGTCCCATGACGCGGCATCTCGACCACGTCGATGTCGTCCGAGGCGCCCACGACGTTTCTAGGCGCCAGATATATGTCGTTGTGCCTCCCCAGGTAGCACGGATCGTGATAGGCGATCTTCTTGGTGGTGCCGTCCGTTCTCACCGGTGGCTCGAGTCGACCCTGACTCAACAACTCGGCCAGCAATTGGCTGTGATGGACCACCTCGTAGTCACCACCGTATTGGGGATACTCGTTGGCGATCGTGTTGAAGCAGTGTGCACATTGGGTTATCACGCGCTTGACGCCGAGCTCGTTGAACGTCGAGATGTTCTGAAGGGCGAGTTGCTGGAACACGAATTCGTTTCCGGCGCGTCGCGCCGGGTCGCCATTACACAGCTCGCGGGAGCCGAGGATGGCGAAGTCGATGCCGGCAGCGTGCAGGAGACGGGCGAGGGCCACCGAGACGGCGGTGTTCCGGTCGTCGAACGATCCGGCGCAACCGACGAACCAGAGATATTCGGCGGTGTCCTTGCCGTTCACCCCAAAGACGGGCACCTCGAAGTCGAGCTCATCGGTCCAGCTTCCCCTGGATTGCTGGCTCATGCCCCATGGATTCGACTGATTCTCCATAGCCACGAACGCCTTGCTCAGCTCGGTTGGGAACTCGGACTCCATCAGGGTCAGATGTCGCCTCATGTCCAGTATCCGATCGAGGATCTCGATGTTTACCGGGCAGATGTCGTCACAGGCCCGACACGTGGTGCACGAGAAGACCTCCTCCGGCGTGACCCTCTCGAATAGGTGCCCTTCGGTGCCGAGAGTTGCCAGGGTGGCCACAGGTGGCGAGACCCCGGCCATGGCGGCCGCCACTTCGCCGGTCTTCAGGACCATCTCGCGAGGATCGAGTGGTTTGCCCGTGATATTGGCCGGGCAGACCGACGTGCAACGTCCGCAGACGGTGCAGGAGTCGGTGTCGAAGAGCTGTTTCCAGGTCAGGTCGGTCACCAACGAGGCGCCGACTGTGTCGATGTCCTCTGCCTCGAGCAGGTTTGGCAGGGCTCGCATTGCCCCTTTCGGCCGGGTGCGTGCCGACAGGAAGAGATCGGCGGGCGAAGTGAACATGTGCCGCAGCTTGGTCACGGGTATGACTACGAGGAACATGGCGAACGATCCGACATGGGTCAGCCAAAGGACGCGATGAACCGCCTCGGCCGACGAAGCCGGGATCAGAGTCGCTAGCGGATAGCCGATGAACGACCAGACTTCGAAAGCGGGGCGACCAACGAGCGATATCCGTGCCGCTTCGGTGAACAGGCCGGTCAAACCGAGGATGGCGAGGAGCCCCAGGATGAAGACGTCCTCAGGCTTGGTCTTGGCCCGAAGCCGGAGCGGCCTAAACGCGTAGCGATTCGCCGCAAGGAGGGCGACTCCGGCGAGGAACACGAGGGCGGCCAGGTCGAGGACCGCCGAGTAGCCCTGATAGACCACCCCGTGCAGGAACTTGAGATTGGATGGAAGGAGATGGTCGATCTCCAGGGTCACCGTCCCCAGAAACAAGACGACAAAGCCGTAATAGAGCAGGGAGTGCATCATCCCGACCCGTCGATCCCGGGTAACCGTCTTCATCCGGACGCCTGCATAGAGGTCGGCCAGGCGACGACCCCACTGACCATCTCGCCTGTCCGGGAGACCCACGGACCAGCCGCCGGCTCGCAGGGCGAAGAAATGAAACATCAACCAGGTGAAGGCGGCAACCGTCAGATAGAAGACGACCTGGATCACCGGGGGAACATTCTCGAAGACCCGACGGCCCACCTCGACCTCTGGCTCCGAGGGAAGTGTCCCCGCGAGCCCCAGGGCGATGGTCCCGAGCGCACCCAGGATCCCCAAGGTCTCGAGAACCGGGCCCGGTGAGAATCTTCGCCGGCGAATCTCGACCTCGGTCGGCTCTTCGGTCAACGCCATGGCGGCGGAGTGTAGGAGTGGCACCGTCATCTTCTGTCAAACCACCGCCACACACCCATGATTCGACGCTTATCGAATCAACCTATTGACGTTCGATATCGATATGAGCTACAATCTGTTCGACAAGTTTCGAATTACGAGAGACGTTGACGACAATGGTCGAAGTTATCACCCCCCAATCGAGAGTTCGCGATCTAACCGCAGCTACACGCCACATCCCGATCGAGGTGGACGGCTCCGGGATCTACGAGCTGATCGTCGCCCTCTGGAGCGTGTACAAGACTTCGGACAAGTCGGCGCTGGAGGTGGGAGACGAGTGGCTCGAGCAACTCCAGACCACGACCGCGGATGATCTCCGAATGGAGATCGAGGCCCTCGGCGGCCCGGGATGTGGGCTTTGGCTGGGGCTACTGGGTCTCGTCGTGTCGGCGCCACACCCCCACGACCCCGATCGCGTGCTTGCCTGGCTCGCCGAGATCAACCCGCAGCGCCTTCGACGCTGGCTCCTCGCATATGTGGGAGATCACGCCGACCCCGCGCTGATCGAAGAGGCGACCGACGGAGACCTGGATGCGTTGCGCAAGGTCGTCTCGAGTCACGCCTCCGAAGACGTTGCCCAGCAGATGGTGGCCGTCTTCGAAATCCCGGCCGACGAGGTGCGCGACCGGATGGTGGCCGCCCTCGCCAGATTCCGCAGCGAGGTCTTCTCCGGATATGAGGCCGACTTCTCGGACTCGATCAGGAGAGCCGCCGCCGCACAACGGGCGGTCACCTCCAGGGATCACGCCAAATCCGTGATCGAGCAGGTCACCAACGGGCTGGACTATGAGATCCCACTCGGTGTCACCCGAGTGGTGTTGATCCCATCCGTCGTCCTACGCCCGCTGTCGCTGATCGACCAACAGAGGGACACCCTGCTCGTCGTATACGGGATGGCCGATGAGTTCATCGACTCAGACCCCGAGGCCCCTCCGAGCTGGCTCATCAAGACATACAAGGCCCTGAGCGATGAGCGTCGCATGCGGATCCTGAGACGACTCTCCGAGGGTGAGACCACGCTGGATGAGTTGACCGAGCTTCTGGGCCTGTCCAAGTCGACGGTGCACCACCACATCAGCGTGCTGCGTGCCGCCGGTTTGGTTCGGGTCCGTATGGGACAGCGAGCGGATCACAAGGAAAACCACACCTACACCCTCCGAGTGGAGGCGTTGGCCAATGCCGGCGCGTTCCTCGACTCGTATGTCCGCACCGACCGCGAGATAGCCGCGAACCAATGAGAGAGATGTCATCCATGTCACCGAATATCAATAGCGCCGTGTTGAACAGCCGTATCGAAGATCCAATTCAAAGAGCCGCCGACAGGCGCATGGCTCGAGTCGCCCGCAATGTCTCATTTCGGCGAACCGGAGCGCATCCCGTGAGGAAAGCGGTCGGTCATGGGCTCATCGCAATCGGAGAGAGGCTCCTGGATCAACCTCCCGTGCCTGATCCAGACTCTCTGCGCAGGGCAGCATGAGCAGCGGGACCGTCCCTCTCGAAAGGGGGACGGTCCTGCCCGAGCCCTCCGGTCAGGAGCCGATCAGGGCTCTGGCGAAGAACCAGGCGTTCGATGGCCGCTCCGCCAGACGTCGGGTCAAATAGGGATACCACTGTGAGCCAAAGGGGAGATACACCCGCAATGGGAAGCCCTCGGCCACCAACTCCGCCTGGAGGGATTCCCTGACCCCGAAGAGCATCTGGAACTCGAATGGCTCACTCCGCTCCGCGGCGAGCCGACGAGCCTGGTCGACCAGTTCGAGGTCGTGAGTCGCTATCGCCGGCTTGACTCCTGGTGATCCCATCAACGTCGCCAGCTGGTTGGCGTAGGCGCGATCGACTTCGGTCTTCGAAGTCAACGCCACGTCCGCTTCCTCGACATAGGCTCCTTTGCACAGACGGATGTGCCCGCCCAACGGAATCAGTCGGGATAGATCGTCAGGGTTGCGGTGCAAATAGGCCTGCAATGCGATCCCGAGATTCCCGTGTCGCCTCTGGACGTCTTCGTATGTCTCGACCGTTGCCTCCGTATAGCGGGAATCTTCCATGTCGACCGTGACGGTGGTGCCATGCTCCCGTGCCCGCGCGGCCAAAGTGTCGAGAAGCTCCAGCGTCAACGCGCCGTCGATGGCGAGGCCGAGTTGGGTCAGCTTCACAGAGATGTTGGCGTCGAGACCGCTCGCTGAAATCTCATCGAGGCACTCGAGGTACTCGTCCCGGGCCGCACGTGCTGACTCGAGGTCGTGGACCTCTTCACCCAGGAGGTCGAAGGAGACGAGAAATCCATCTCGATTCAAGGAGCGAGCGGCGGCGACGGCCTCCTCCAAAGTGTCTCCCGCGACGAAACGCCTGGCCAGGGCCTTGCCCGGTCGGGTGCCGGTGATGACCTTCTCCACTGGCTGGGCATGGGCTGTGGCCACGACCAGACGGGTGAACAGGCTCAATCCGAACTGCCGAGCTCAGAGGAGCGCTTGGCCGCAGCGCGAACGGCATCTTCGAGGAGGGCTCTGAAACCCCTCTCCTCCAGGACATGGACCGCGGCGGCCGTGGTTCCCCCCGGTGAGGTCACCTGTGAGCGAAGTTCGGCCGGGCTCTTCTGGGTGTCGGTCAGCAAGTGCCCGGCGCCGCGAATCGTCTTGTGAACGAAGTCCTCGGCGATGTCTCGCGGGAGGCCCTCCCGGACGGCAGCCTCGGTCAGGGCCTCGGCCATCAGGAAGACGTAGGCAGGCCCGGTTCCGGAGACGGCGGTAACGGCGTCGAGGAGGGACTCGTCCAGGATGCGGACCGAGCCAACCGCACCGAGTATCTCCGCAGCGCGATCTATGTGCTCCGCTGTCGTGTACTTGCTCCCTGCGATGCCCGTTACGCCCTCTCCGACCAGCGCCGGCGTGTTGGGCATGGCCCTCACGACTGCGACCGCGCCAAGCCAACCTTCGTATGACGCCGTGGTCACCCCGGCCGCCAAGGACACCACCATCTGCTTCTTTAGGATCCGACCTTTGAGATGCTGGACCAGGTCAGGAACGTCACGCGGCTTCACCGCTATCACCACGACGTCGCGACCCTGGACGGCCTCGAGGGGGTCGAGCGTGATAGTCGACCGGGATCGTCGGGCGAGCTCAGCCATTCGATCCTCTCGTCGCACGCACAACGAGATGTCGCTCGCCGACCACCCGGCGCGTTTCAACCCGGTGAAGAGCGATTCCCCCATGGCACCCACGCCCAAGATCGCCACTGAAGGTCGGTCGGCCATGGCCAAAGTATATGAATCGAAAGCGCGCCCTTCGACAGGGCTCAGGCGAGCCGGCTGCGGATCAACCCCACGACCGTTGCCACCGCCCTCGGGTTGTATCCCTCGGGCATGATGAGATCGGCATAGCGCTTCGACGGCTCCACGAACTCGAGATGCATGGGTCGCACCGTCGAGAAATATTGGCTGATCACCGAATCGACCGATCTGCCTCTCTCATGGATATCCCGCTCGATCCGACGAGCCAATCTCAAATCGGGGTCAGTGTCCACGTAGATCTTGAGATCGAGCTCGGTGCGGAGCTCTGGCTCCGAGAGGACGAGGATCCCTTCGATCACCACGACCGGCGCCGGTCTGATGGTGACGGTTTCCTCGGACCGAAGGTGCTTCGAGAAGTCGTACACGGGCCTCTCCACGGCCTTGCCCTCACGCAGGGCGACGAGATGACTCACCAGTAACTCGGTCTCCAACGCCGACGGATGGTCGTAATTGACCTTGGCCCGCTCCTCGAACGAAAGCTCGGGCATGTGGCGGTAATAGGCGTCGTGCTGGACCAGGGCAACCTTGTTGTCCAGCCGTGCGATCACGGTTTCGGCGATGGTGGTCTTACCCGATCCCGAACCGCCAGCGATGCCTATGAAGATGGGGCGATCAGGTTTCCAAGGGCTTCGCTCGGGCATGCCCGGGCGACGTTACTTGTCGCCGACTCTGCTCCGCAGACGGCGAATCTCGTCGTACACGCCGTCGGTGAGAGTGGTCGACGCCGGTGCAGACACGCCCTTGAGCTGCGGGATGCGTGGTGGTCTCTCCCCATCCGCCAGCTCTGCCTCGGGCTCTGCTTCGGGCTCGACTTCGACGGTCGTCTCCTCCGGCTCGGAAGAGTCGGCCTGCGGGGGCTTCGGTGCCACCCCCTCGGCCAGCCGGTCGAGCCACTCGGCTTCGCCGTCTCCGTTCTCGAACGACTCGGCCATACCGAGCCGATGGAGGGTATGGAAGACACGGACGGCGGTGCCGCGGCCAAAACGGGATTCGAGGAAGTTGAAGGTGAAGGGTGGAACCAGGTTCACGAAGACGTGCCAGTCCTCGGGGTCGATCGTCACCGGATCCGTGATCGATCCGATCAACCGGACACCGCTTGCCTCGAACAATCCGGCGTCGACGACGTCGCCCTCGAGCGACTGGAGGGCTTCGACGTCGGTGAGGACCTCTTCGACGGTCCAACCCTTGCCCTCCGGCCCGTCGGCGGCACCAACCGAGAACGAGCCCTCTTCGACGGTGGAGAGCACATACAGAATGTCGGCGATTCCCCCACGATCATTACCCGAATAGACACCCTTGACGCCAGTGAGATCTGCCCCGGTCACGCGTCCTTCGCGAAAGTGGACACGGCCACGTCTGCTTCCCTCGATGTCGAGCGAGCCCGTCTTCTTGGTGACCTGCATGATTTGCAGCAGGTCGTTGATGCTCCAGTCAGAGAGCTGGCCTGAGAGATGCATCGGTTCCTTCCATAACCCTTGCTCCCCCTATCGGCACGAACCCCAGAAAGGTTGAGCAAGGTTCAGGCCTTTTTCGACGCCTTCATCGCACGCTTCTTTGCCCGGAGCGTGGCCACGTCGTCGAAGTTCGCCACGTCGGCGATCGAAGGCCAATCCGCGGCGCGTTCCTCCCACCCCTCAGGCCGGACTCCGAGCCGCTTGCCCAGCACTCCGACAAAGATCCGGGACTTGCCCACTCCGAAACCCGGAAGCGCTTTCAGACGCCTGAGCAACTCGGCCCCATCGGCTGCCGTCTCCCACAGGTTCTCGGCGCGACCGTCGTATTCATCGACAAGCACCTGACACAGGTCCTGTGCTCGGCCCGCCATCGAAGCCGGATAGCGATGGATGGCCGGCGGGCCTTTGAAGATCGTCTCCAACTCACCTCGATCCATCCCCGCTATCTCCCCTGCGTCGAGGTCGGCACCCAGTCTCTCCTTCAGCAGCTGGGGACCGAAGAAGGCACGCTCCATCGGAAACTGCTGGTCGAGCAGCATCCCGATCAGGAGGGCCAAGCCATTGGTGGCCAACAGCCGGTTGGCCTGATCAGACTCGGTGAAGTAGAGCTCGTCGGGTCGATCCATGCCGCCCAACGGTAGTGCTCGCAGCACCGGCTCTCAGACGATGAGGCGGATGATGACGTACAGGACCAGGAGGCCGGCCGGCGTGTATGCGGCGAACGTTGTCGGGTCTCGTCGTGATTGGCCCATTCTTTCCTCCAAGGGCAACGTACGTTGGGATAGGGTCGGCGAAAATGGGGGATGTCCCCCAGTCGACCCGATGCATGTGACGAGAATGAGAACGGATCGCGAATGAGTCGAGAAATCTTCATCGTTGACGCATGTCGGACTCCCATGGGCAAGCTGGGAGGGCAGCTGGCACATGTGCGTCCCGACGACCTGGCCGCCCACACGGTGAAGTCGCTGCTGGAGAGAAACTCGACTCTCGACCCGATGGCCGTCGAGGACATCTCCTGGGGAGCCGCCAATCAGGCAGGCGAGGACAATCGCAACGTGGCACGGATGGCGGGCTTGCTGGCCGGCCTTCCCATCGAGGTGCCGGGCGCGACCGTCAACCGTCTCTGCGGCTCCGGTCTCCAGGCCGTAGTGTCGGCATCTCACGCCCTGGCGGCGGGGTGGGGTGACGTGATGATCGCCGGCGGGTCCGAGTCGATGAGCCGGGCACCCTATGTGATCATGAAGGGCGATCGGGCCTTCGTCACCGGTTTCCCCGAAGCCGCCGACACGGTGCTGGGCTGGCGGCTGGTCAACCCGACGATGGAGAGGCTCTACCCCCCGATCACCCTCGGGATGACCGCCGAGGTGGTTGCGGCCAAGTACGACATCAGCAGAGAAGTCCAGGATCGTTTCGCGTTGCGCAGCCATCAGAGAGCGCTGGCGGCCGTGGAGACCGGCCGGTTCGCCGACGAGATCGTGGCGATCGAGGCGCCCGCCGACGCCCGACATCGGCGGATTGTCGCCGTCGAGCATGACGAGGGCCCCCGCCCCGACACCTCACTCGAGGTACTGGCAAACCTCCCTCCTGTCTTCAAGGAGGGGGGAACGGTCACCGCCGGCAATTCGTCGCCAATGAACGATGGCGCGGCGGCACTCCTGCTCGCCACCGAGGCCGGGTTGGAACAGCACGGTCTGAAGCCGATGGCCCGGCTGATGGCATCGGCCGCCGCCGGCGTACACCCTGACGTCATGGGCATCGGCCCGGTGCCCGCCTCCGAGAAGGCGCTGTCGAGAGCCGGAATCGGTGTGGACGATCTCGACCTGATCGAGTTGAACGAAGCCTTTGCCGCCCAGAGCGTCGCCAGCTCCCGCCTACTCGAGCTCGACGACGAGAAAGTGAACGTCAACGGCGGCGCCATCGCCATCGGGCATCCGCTCGGCGCCTCCGGGGCGCGCATCCTGACGACCTTGGTGCACGAGCTGCGCAGACGCCAGGGGCGATATGGGCTCGCCACGATGTGCATCGGAGTCGGACAGGGGATCAGCGCGGTCGTCGAGCGTGTCTGAGCGCCCCCTCGACGGGATTGTGGTCGCCGAATTCGGGAACCTGATTGCCGCCCCATATGCGTCGATGCTCCTGGCAGATCTCGGGGCCAGAGTGATAAAGGTCGAGACAACCAAGGGTGACCTGGGGCGCCAATTCGGGCCGTTTCAGGATGGGGAATCCGTCTTCTACATGAGTGTCAATCGGGGCAAGGAGTCCCTTTCGGTCGATCCCGGCGATTGGGTCGCCAAGAGGGTGTTCGACAATCTGGTGAGGAGGTGCGATGTTCTCATCCACAACCTCAGACACGGGGCGATGGAGAGAATGGGGCTCGGCGCCGACCGCGCCATCGAGCTCAACCCGACTCTCGTCTATGCCTCCGTGTCGGCCTTCGGGGCCGAAGGGCCCTATGCAGAGCGAGCCGGCATCGACGTGGTCTTCCAAGGAGAATCGGGCATGATCTCGATCTCCGGTGACGCCAAGGACGGTCCCAGGAAGACCGCCACGACGATCGGGGACTACGTGGCCGGCACCAATGCCGCGCTGGCCATCTCCGCCGCCCTGGTCGAAAGGCCCCGCCGAGCCCGGCAAATCGACGTGTCACTTCGCGATGGGCTGATGGCCGTTCAATCGGGTTGGAATGCTCTGGCTTTCAACTCTGGGTCCCAACCGGAGCGGACCGGCACCGCCAGCCCCTACCTCGCGCCCAATCAGGTGTTCGCAGCGTCGGATCGATCGTTCACACTCGCCGTCGTGTCGGATCGTCATTTCGAGATCCTCTGTCGCGAGCTGAACCGGCCCGATCTCCTCGAGTCGTATCCCGACAACGAAACTCGCATGGGGGATCGCGAGTCGCTGGCCCGAAAGCTGGGGCGGGTCTTCAAGACTGAGCCGGCAGGGCACTGGGTCAACCTGCTCGGCGACGCCGGCCTGGCCGTCGGACGCGTCTTGACCATCGAGGAGTCGTTCGCCGACCCACAGGCGCAACACAACGGGATGAATGTGGTGTTCGAGCATCGGGCGGCGGGAACCGTGAGAGTGACCGGCTCCCCTATCCACGTCGATCGCGAGCCTGCTCTGACCGAACGGCCACCCGCCACACTTGGTCAGGACACCCGGTCGTTGCTACACGAGCTCGGGGTGGACACCGACACCATCGAGGAGCTGATTGCATCAGGCAGGGCGGTGGCCTCGTGAACGGTGTCGTGTTCTGGGCCCGCGACGTTGGTGACGAATGGCCGGAAATCTCTGCCGAGCTCGCTCGGGCATTCGGGGTCAGCCGTGACGCGGCCCAGGGCGGACGCTCCCTCGTCTATGTGGTGCACGAGGACGACCTGCTGGGACGGCGAGGCCCGGGCAACGCGATGGTGGCTACCGGTCTGCTCTCCGCCGCTCGCACCGCGGCGATCGAAGGGTCTCGCAAGGGATGGACGGTCAATGTGATCGCCTTCGACGAGGATGCTTCGATGTCCGAGGCGGAGGAGTGGTCGAACCGGCTGATCCTGTCTGGCGCGATCACCGGGGAACTGTTGCGAATCGGGCCGGGCCACATCGGAAAGGCCCTTTCGTGAAGGGGGCGATCGTGGTCACCGGCGCCGCTCGCGGAATCGGACGCGCCATCGCCGAGACATTGAGCGCCAACGGGCCGACCACCGTGATCGGCGTGGACCTGGCCCCTGAGCTTGCCCTGTCCGAGCACATCACACCGGTCCAGGTCGATCTCACCAGTGACAGCGGGCCAGATCTGGTCCGACGAGCCGTGGAAGAGTCCGGTGTGCCGCTGATCGGGCTGGTCAACAACGCCGGCATCACACGTGACTCCCGTCTGGTCAACATGACCGACGCCGACTTTCGATTGGTACTCGACGTGAACCTGGGAGCCGCCTATCGATTGACCACCGAGTTGGCGCCCCTCATGTCGGATGGCGGCGCCGTGGTCAACATCGCCTCCCGCGCCTACCTGGGGAACTTCGGTCAATACAACTACTCGATGTCGAAGGGCGGCCTCGTGGGGATGACCCGGGCACTCGCCTTGTCCCTCGCTCCTGCAGTTCGGGTCAACGCTATCGCACCCGGTTTGATCGCCACTGAGATGAGCCTGGGAATCCCCGAGGAGATCAGGGACAAGATGGTCGACGCCATCCCGCTCCAGAGAATGGGCAAGCCCGAGGAGATCGCCAACACCGTCTGGTGGCTCCTCAACCCACTATCCAGCTACATCACCGGCGAGGTCATCGTGGTCGGCGGAGGCCGCAGCCTCTCCTGATCGGTGAACGGAAATAGCTGAATTTGGTGGGTTTCGGTTGACAGAAGAGCCCCCGCCCTTGCAGGTGCCCAACAAGATGGGTGTCAGCGAGATCGATGGTCGATCAACTGGGATTGGATGACACGTCCGATGCGGCCGTCGGCGTCATAGAGCGTCGTGTCGGCCATACCGACGCCGTGAGGGTGGGGATGGGACTGCGATCTCATCCCGATCCACTCTCCCGCCGGGTATCGATGCAGGTGGAGGCTCAGATCGGGGTTGACGAAGCTGTGAACGGTCGGGTCGAGCGACTGGCCGTTCCCATTGGCCATGTCAGCCAGCGTCGCCAGGGTCACGAAGGGTGTCGGAGCCTCCCCACCGACCAGAGGCACCCGGAGTCGAAACCATGAGACACCGGGGCCTGGCTCGACGAAAGAGCGCTCACTGGTTCGAATCTCCACCGCGTCGTAGTGGAATCGGTGCAACTCGTCTTTCTCACCGAAGTGACCTGCCCAATCGAGGGCGTCGAGCTCATCAGGCCCGAAGGGCATCATGTCGCTCTGATGGTCGGGCAACTCGACCTCACCGATCCTGATCTTCAGCGCCCGGACCATGCCCAACTCGGTCTCACCGTGCAACAGCACTCCGTCGACGAGCTGAATCCTCTTCCCCTCCCTTATCACCCTGGTCTCGACCCGGAGAGGCTCCAGGGTGACGGGACGGATCAGGTCGACGGTGAACCGGACCACCATCATCGGGACGAGCGTGGGCACCGCCTCCACGGCACGCGCGAGAATCCCGCACGGAGGGCCACCGTGCTGGGTGTAGTCGGTCCATCCACCCCGAGTCAGATCGCTGGGAACCAGCACATCCCGATCGATCTCGAAGAGCGCAGCCGACCTAGTAGTAATAGCGGCTGACCGTCTCGGCGACCATGGCGGGCTTCTCCTGGCCCTCAACCTCGATGGTGACCTGACGATTCACCTGGATGTCGCCATCGACGTCGCTGACCGAGACCAGGCCAACCCGTGCCCGTATCCGTGAGCCGACGGGGACCGGCGCCGGGAACCGAACCTTCTCCAACCCATAATTGATGGCCATCCGGGGCGAGCCCACGTCCAACTCGACCTCCGAGCTGAGCTTCACGGTCATGGACAGCGTCAGGAAGCCATGGGCGATGGTGCCGCCGAATGGTCCCTGCGCTGCTCTTTGTTGATCGACATGGATCCACTGGTGGTCGTCGGTGGCGTCGGCGAAGGCGTTGACCCGGTCCTGGGTGACTTCCATCCAATCGCTGACGCCGATCTCGGATCCGATGAGTGGGGCGAAGTGCTCTGCATTCATGGGCCGAGGTTACGTGACCGGGCTACTCTCGCCTCCCGTGCAGGTGCTTGGGACGAAGCTCGACCCCCGATCCGACGAGTACCAGGCCAACCGGGCGGCCATGGAGGAGAAACTCGCCGAGTTCGAGTCTTTGATGGAGCAGGCCCGACAGGGGGGTGGCGAGAAGTACGTCGAACGTCACCGCAACCGGGGCAAGCTCCTCGCGAGAGAGCGGATCGAGCTTCTGGTCGATAGGGACTCACCGTTCCTCGAGCTTTCCACTCTCGCCGCCTGGGGGACCGACAAGAACCTGGGAGCCAATGTCGTAACCGGGATCGGAGTGGTGGAGGGAGTCGAGTGCGCAGTCCTGGCACACGATCCGACCAGTCAGGCAGGCTCGATGAACCGCTACTCGGTCGCCAAGACACTGCGAATCATGGATATCGCCAATGAGAACCGGCTTCCCTTGATAAACCTGGTCGAGTCGGGTGGGGCCGACCTCCCCGATCAGGCCGAGGTGTTCATCGTCGGGGGCAAGTGGTTTCGGAACCTGACCCGGCTGTCCAAGAAGGGAATCCCCACTATCGCCATCGTCTTCGGTAGCTCGACGGCCGGTGGCGCCTACTTCCCAGCCATGTGCGACTACGCGGTCATGGTCAAAGACCAGGCGAAGGTCTTCCTCGGGGGCCCGCCGCTGGTGAAGATGGCAACCGGGGAGGAGTCGACCGACGAGGAGCTGGGCGGAGCCGAGATGCACTCCAAAGTGTCGGGGCTGTCGGATTATTTCGCCCAGGATGAGCACGAGGCGATCCGAATGGGCCGGGACATCGTGTCGCATCTCAACTGGCGCAAACAGGGATACGGGCCGACCAAGGACCCCAGAGGGCCCATTCACGACATCGATCAGATCCTCGGCGTGATTCCGGCCGATCTCCGCGTCCCCTTCGACATGCGGGAGATATTGGGTCGTGTTGTCGACGGCTCCGAGTTGGAGGAATACAAAGCCACATACGGGACGTCACTTCTCACCGGTTGGGCTTCGGTGCATGGATTCCCGGTTGGGGTGATCGCCAACCAGCAGGGAGTCATCTTCTCCGAGGAGGCGCAGAAAGCCACCGAGTTCATCCAGCTGAGCAACCGCTATGACACCCCGCTCATATTCATCCACAACACCACCGGCTACATGGTGGGCAAGGAATACGAGCAGCGGGGGATCATCAAGGACGGCGCCAAGATGGTGAATGCCGTGGCCAACTCGGAAGTCCCCCACATCACCCTGATGGCCGGTGTCTCTTACGGGGCGGGCAATTATGGGATGTCGGGGCGGTCGTATGAGCCGCGATTCGTCTTCGGATACCCCAACCACAAAGTGGCCGTGATGGGCCCAACCCAACTCGCCGGGGTGATGTCGATCATCGCCAGACAAGCGGCAGATGCTCGTGGCGAGGAATTCGACGAGGAGGCCGATGCCAAACGACGTGCCGAGATCGAGAAGCAGATCTCCGAGGAAGAGCTCGCCTACTACTCGACTGCGCGAGTGCGGGACGATGGGTTGATCGATCCGCGTGACACCCGCACCGTCCTCGGCATCGCGCTATCAGCCATCCACTCCGGGCCGGTGAAGGGAACGGATCGATTCGGCGTCTTCAGGATGTGATCTGATCACCCGGCGAGGAATGACAGCCGAACGCGGCGAGTGGTGTTGTCACCATTGGTGTCGACCAGCACGATCGACTGCCACGTCCCCAGTGTCAGCCGGCCATCGAGCACCGGCACCGTCAGGCTCGGCCCGATGAAGGCGGGGAGCACGTGATCGCGTCCGTGACCCGCCGAGCCGTGGCGATGGGACCATCTCCCCTCTTCGGCGGGCAGGAGCCGATCGACGGTCGCCAGTAGGTCATCATCACTGCCCGCGCCGGTCTCGATGACTGCCAAGCCTGCCGTGGCGTGGGGGACGAAGACCGAGGCCAGACCGTCACCCCGCCCGGCCACGAACTCGGACACCTCACGAGTCAGGTCGACGACCGTGCTCTTGGTGCCGGTCCTGATCGATAGCTCCATGGAGTCCACGGCTCAAGTGTCGCCCCACCCCTCACACGCCGCAAGCTGTGCACGGCCTCCCTACATGGCTAGATCGGTGCTGCGCCTGGCCCTTCTTCTGTCGGGTTACGAGGACGGGGGCCGGAAAGAATCAGTAACGTCCGATCGATATCGAACTGTGAAGGGGACCACTACCCGCGAGCTGGGAGCGAATGATGGTCGGCAATGACAGAGTTTCGGCGGTTCTCGTATCTACGGACCTGCAAAGAAGCAAGGACTTCTATGAGACCAAGGTCGGTCTCACCCTGTCGCCGGACACGATCGACAATCACCTGCTGTTCGAGTGCGGAGGTGGCACAACTCTGTTGATCTACGGTCGTGGCAGTGGCAACAAGGCCGACCACACCCAGGTTCGATTCTGGTCCACGGACATAGAACGCGATGTTCGGGAGCTGGTCGGCCGGGGAGTCGAATTCGAAGAGTACGACACCGAGACGTTCAGGACGATCGATCACATCGTGACTTCAGCAGGCATCGGCCGGGCTGGGTGGTTCAAGGACCCCGACGGCAATACGATTGCCCTCTTTCAGCCGGAGTGACCACAACCGCGATCGCGGGCCTCTCGGTCGCCCCGCCCATCCGGCGGCGCAAACGACTCAGGCGTCGAATTGGATGACGACGTCCTCGTAGCCCAGATTGCCGATGAAGCCGGTGAGGACCGACTCGGCGTTCGCCTCGGCCTTGGCGATGATGCCCTGGTCCTCGGCGCTCTTGACGAGGACAGTCTCGGCGAGCTGACGAGTCTCGGTCTCGAGGCGATCATCGCCCTTCGTGAATAGCCCCTTGTCCCTCGTCAAGACCTGAGTCGCCTCGTTGTCGACCGACACGTATTGGATCTCGGCATGGGGAAGGGTCACGGTGACGATTCCGTCGGCAGACACGGAGAAGTCCGATGTCTGGAGTTGAGCCAGATCGACACCGGCTCCGATCCGGGCCACGGCGAACAAGCTCAGCGAGTCCCCCCGAGCCCAGTCGAGCCAACCGGCGTCGGTGCCCTTGTCGACGATCGTGGTCTCGATCGTCTCCACGGTCGTGAGGTTGGCAAGGTCTCGAATCGAGTCGACCACCACGGGACCGACCTGCTCGTAAGGTTGCGGTTCTACCACCGCGGCGACATCGGCCGGACCGGGGATCGCACCCACCAGGTCCCGGATCCCGTTGTTGACGAACATCCCGATGATGACGACGACCGCGACGATGGTTCCCATCACCGCCAATGGGACCACTGGCGATCTTCTCGGTCTCTGATCTACTACTTGCTCGCTCATGGGCGCGCTTCTCCCTCTATTCGTGGAAAGTGATGTCTATATGACGTCTCCGCCTTGCAGCGAGTTCCCGCCGGTACGCTCGTGCGACCGATGATCACGAGAATCCTGGTGGCGAATCGCGGTGAGATCGCAAGACGAATCATGAGAACCTGTCGTGAGATGGGACTCGAGACGGTGGCGATCTTCTCGGACCCCGACACCGCTGCGCCACACGTGTTGGAAGCCGACAGGGCAGTACACCTCCCGGGCTCCAGTGCAACCGACACCTATCTGGACATCGACGCCGTCTTGGGAGCCGCCACGGAGTCGGGTGCGGATGCCGTCCATCCCGGATACGGCTTTCTATCCGAGAACAGCGGGTTCGCACAGAGGGTGACAGAGGCTGGTCTGACGTGGATCGGGCCCCCTCCCCATGCGATCGAGACCATGGGCTCCAAGCTCGCGTCGAAGGCGCTGATCGGAAAGGCTGGGATTCCAACCCTGCCCAGCACGGACCTCACCGGGCTCTCCCAAACCGCCATCGCCGACGCCGCCGATGAGATGGGCTACCCGATCTTGATCAAGGCGTCTGCCGGAGGCGGGGGCAAGGGGATGCGTCTGGTGACGGGACCGGACCACCTTCACGAGGAGGTCGCCGCTGCCGGGCGAGAGGCCGAGTCCTCATTTGGCGACGGGACCGTGTTCATCGAGAAATACCTGTCCTCGCCCCGTCACATCGAGATCCAGATCTTTGGTGACGAGCACGGCCGGGTCCTCTCTCTGTTCGAGAGGGACTGCTCGATCCAGCGTCGGCACCAGAAGATCATCGAGGAGGCCCCTGCGCCCGGCATCGACGAGGAGACGAGGGCCCGAATGGGTGACACTGCCGTCGACGCGGCGAAGGCCGTCGGATATGTGGGGGCCGGCACTGTCGAATTCCTCTATGACAGGGGTCAGTTCTTCTTCCTCGAGATGAACACCCGGCTCCAGGTGGAGCACCCGGTAACCGAGATGGTGACCGGCCTTGACCTGGTGCGGCTACAGATAGAGGTGGCCAACGGACAGGAGCTCGACCTGACTCCATCCCTGGATGGCCATGCCATCGAAGCGAGGATCTACGCCGAGGACCCCCTCAACGGCTTTCTCCCGACGACCGGCGACTTCGCCCGGTTCGAGCTCCCCGATCTGGAGGGTCTCCGTGTCGATTCGGGCGTCGAAACGGGGTCGAAGGTGACGGTCCACTACGACCCCATGCTGGCCAAGGTGATAGCCCACGCCCCGACCCGGGATGAGGCCGCTGCTCTGCTCGAGCACGCTCTGAGGGCGGCGCGAATACACGGCCCGACGACCAACAGGGCGCTGCTCACCCGGATCCTGGAGCATGCCGACTTCCGCTCCGGCCCGGTCGACACCGGTTTCATCGAAGGTCACGACATCGAAGAGCTGGCCGCACCGCTGGCCGGCCCGCATCGGGAGCGGATCGGTGCGCTTGGTGCCGCTCTCTCCGACCAGGCATTGGACCGATCGAACGCCACGGTCCTGCGGTCGGTCGCCTCGGGATGGCGAAACTCCAGGGCTGTTTCCCAGGAGCGGGCCTATCGGGGGAATCACTCCGACCATCTCATCCGTTACACGGCATCCGACGGCTATCGGGTGGAGAGTTGGGACGACCTCATCGTCCTCGTCTGCGAGCCGGAGCGAGTCGAGATCGAGACCGACGATCAGGTATTCGAGTTCATCGTCGCCCGTCATGGAGACGTGCGGTATCTCGACTCGGCTCATGGCCCGGTGCAACTCGTGGCTCTTCCGCGTTTCCCCGTCAGCGAGAGCGCTGAGCCACCCGGGTCACTGCACGCACCCATGCCCGGCAAGGTGACACGGATAGAAGCCGAAATGGGCCAGCAAGTGACCCAGGGTCAGGCACTCGTCGTCCTGGAAGCCATGAAGATGGAGCACACGCTCCGCTCACCCCACGCCGGCACAGTTACCAGAGTGGCGCACGCAGAGGGAGACCAGGTCGACGCCGGTGCCCTGCTGGTGGTGGTGGAGAGAGGCTGATGTCGCGACCGCGACTCAGCCGGAGAAGTCCCCCAACACCTCCAGGACCTGCCGCGATGTCGGCTTCGGTGTGGTCGGCGTTCACCTGGAATCTGATCTCCTCGTCGCCCTTGGGCACGACCGGATAGTTCAGACCGGTGGCCAGCACACCGTTGTCGTAGAGATGCTTCACCAGAGCACTGGTCCGCTCTGTGTCGCGGACCATGAGCGGCACGATGGGGTGTGGGCCGGGGATCGTCTCGAATCCCAGTTCGACCAAGCCGGACTCGAACTGACCGGTCATCGTCGGCGAGATGGCGAAGCCGGTTCTCTCCTTCGGAGCTTCCAGCGATGGCGACCGATGTCGTCGCGGCGGCCGCCTCGCCGACGGTTATCGGGTTGGAGTAGATGTACATAGACGCCCTCTCCCTCAGGAAGCCGACGAGGACGTCGCTTCCGGTGAGGTAGCCGCCGTTGACCCCGAATGCCTTGCCCAATGTTCCGATCAGCACATCGACCGGTCCCGACCCGGTCACCTCCTCGGTCCCCCTGCCCGTGGAGCCATAGGCGCCGACACCGTGCGAATCGTCGACAACCACGACGGCTCCCTCCTCGAAGTCGGCATCGTGGTCACGGGCGATCTGCATGAGCGAGGACAGCTCGGCATAGTCGCCACGCATCGAGAACACGCCGTCGGTCACGATCAACGCTCTCCTGGCAGATCCTGCCGCATGTCCGAGACGGGTGCCGAGCTGCTCGAAATCGAGATGGTCGTAGATCACTCTGTCGGCCGGCCGGGCCATGCGAAGGGCATTGATGATGCAGTTGTGATTGAGCTCGTCACTGAACACGACCGTCTCCTGGCTTATCAGCGAGGTGAGGGTGGAAAGGACCGCTGCATATGCCGACGACAGGACCATGGTCTTCTGCCGTCCGTGGAAAGCGCTCAATTCCTTCTCGAGGTCGAGGTGCATCTGATAGGTACCCGAGATGAACCGGACCGCCCCAGGGCCGGCTCCGAAGGCACGGGTCGCCGCCTCCTCGGCTTCGACGACGGCCGGATGACGGGAGAGCCCGAGGTAGCTGTTCGAGTTCATCCGGATGAATGAATGATCCGAGCCGGCAAGACGGTACCGGGGACCCGACGCTCCCTCCGGGTCGACGACACCGGTTATCACCTTCTCTTCACCCTTGGAGGTACCGGCACGGGCCAGGTCGTCGATCTCGGCTTGGAGCACGGGTTCGAGACGTTCGTGTGGCATGGGACCCGGGTCTAGCACACGAATAGAGTCGACGGCATGACACGACTTGGATTCATCGGGCTCGGGATCATGGGCCATGGCATGGCCGCCAATCTGATCGGGGCCGGGAACAAGCTGACGGTTTGGAACCGGACACCCTCGAAGGCGCACGACCTCGACGTCTCCGTCGCCGCCAATCCCCACGATTTGGGCGAGGCGAGTGACATCGTGTTCGTATGTGTCTCGGACACTCCCGACGTCGAAGAAGTCGTGTTTGGGGATTTTGGTGTGATCCACGGGATGACGGAAGGTGACGTCCTGGTGGATCACTCCACCATCTCGGCCACGGCGACC
Source organism: uncultured Acidobacteriota bacterium (assembly GCA_963822895.1). GTDB lineage: Bacteria > Actinomycetota > Acidimicrobiia > Spongiisociales > ZC4RG35 > JARDZU01. The sequence goes on along the minus strand of CAWGJI010000019.1, from coordinate 283,317 downwards.
AAGGAATTCGCGGAGCGCGCCGGCGAGCTCGGCGTCGCCTGGCTCGACGCTCCCGTGTCGGGCGGCTCCGAAGGAGCCGAAAAGGGCGTCCTGGCGGTGATGGTCGGGGGGCCGGCGCAATCTCTCGACCGTGTCCGCCCGTTCATGGAGGCATACTCACGCTCCATCGTCCACGTGGGTGAGAGCCCGGGATCGGGACAGACGGTCAAGGCGGTCAACCAGGCGATCTGCGTTCTCAACATCCTGGCGGTGTCCGAGGCTCTCCTGCTGGCACAGGGCTCGGGTGTCGATGTCCGCAAAGCGCTCGCCGCGGTCGAGGGTGGTGCGGCCGCCTCATGGATTCTCTCCAACCGGGGACCACAGGTGATCGATCGCTATTGGGACCCTGGCTTCACCATCGATCTCCAGCAAAAGGACCTCCGGCTGGTACTGGAGTTGGCCGACGAGGTCGGGATCCCCATGCCCGGGGTCGCCCTCGTCTTCCAGCTCTATCGCGCCTTGCAGGCACAGGGTCTGGGTGGCGAGGGGAACCACGCTCTGGTCAAGGCTCTCGAAGAGTTGGCCGGGATCCAGATCGGCAATTGATCAGCCGAGCAGGTCCTCCTTCACCCTGGCCACATGACCCGTGGCCCGGACGTTCCGGTAGGCCTTTTCCACTTTCCCATCGGGACCGATCACGAACGTCGATCGGATGAGACCCTTGCTGAGCTTCCCGTACAGCTTCTTGTCGCCCCATGCGCCAAGCGACTCGGCCAATGCGGTGTCCTCATCTGAGAGGAGATCGAAGTTGAGGCCCTCCTTCTCCTTGAACTTTGCATTCCGGGACGGCGGGTCGGGGCTGACCCCGACGATCTCGTACCCGGCGTCGGCGAACTCGGCGTAGTTGTCCCGAAAGTCACACGACTCCTGGGTGCATCCCGGCGTCATTGCCCTCGGATAGAAGAACATGACCAAGTTCTTGCCCTTGAAGTCGTCCGAGGAGACGATTTCGCCGTCCTGGTTCTCGAGCTGGAAGTTGACGGTCTGTGTCATACGCCGAGGCTAGCCATCGGCGGTGTGAAGCAATTTCAGCTGGCGTCCGAAGCCGCTTTTGCCTCGTCCGAGCTCAGGAATGTCATCCCTCCGGCGAAGAAGCTGAGGGCGGCCGGGAGCCAATAGGAGACGATGCGAAAGATCAGGACGGGAGCGACCGTCGTAGCCGCCGCAAACCCATAGGCCGAGAGGATGAACACGAGGCCGGCCTCCGTGATCCCCATCCCACCCGGTGTGCCAGGCAATCCGCCCGCCAGCTGGGAGACCCCGAATGCGGCGGCAATTTGAAAGACATTGACGTCGATACCGAAGGCCACGAGGACGAGACCCAGCGCCGCCGCTTCGAGAAAGACCCGCGCCCATAGATAGGTCTGGGACTCCGGTCCGGGAAGGTGGTCGATCACGGAAGAGTCCAGCCTCCTCTTCAACCCCTTGGGAAGGAATCGGGAGAGTGAGCCGAGCTTGCCGGACCCGAACATCAAGACCAGACCGCCGACGAGGACGAAGGGTGCAAGGACCACGAGGCTCACCGAGAAGATCTGGACCGACTGCTTCGGACGCGCAACCAGAAGCCCGATGCCGGTGAGGATCAGCAGGCCGGCATAGTTCAAGAGCACGGTCCGAACGGCAGCCCCGGTGGTGCCCGGCTCCTCGTCCTTCACGGTCCAGGACATCGCCACCGGGGTGATCGCTCCGCCGGCGGGGATGAGACGCGCCACCCCCGCACCCACGAGTGCGGCCTTGAACGCCGATTTGGCGCTAAGTGTGCCGCCGGCCTGTTCCACCGACTCTTTGTAGAGGAGTCCGAAGAACCATTTGGCCGTTATCTGGGACAGGGCGGCTACGAGGACGAGGCTCCAGGCCGAAACGCTCATCTGGGGGAGCTCGAAGTTGCTGATGATGAAGCCGGCAAAGCCGATGTAGATGACGGCGGCTATCGCCGCAATCCACGCGACGCGCTTTGGGCTCACGGGGTCAGGAGATCGTCCGTGCCGTGTTGAAAATCGCCATCCGCCGCTGGATCTGTGTCGAAGATGATCCTTCTCATTGCGGGTCGGAGGCCGGGCTCGCTATCTGGGTTCCCCTGCATGCGACGTGCCATGAGCACCACCGACAGGAGCAGGAGGGCAAATGACTCGGTTCCCGATCGCCCCATGGTCGCCGCAACGATCGGGAGCAAGCCCCAACCGAGGAAGCCGCCGACGCCTCCGCCAAACTTCCACCCGGCCACCGACCATCCCGTCGTCCAGACCAGCAGAACAGGATCCAGGACCACCAAGAGCCCAACTGATGTGGCCAGCCCGCGACCGGAGCGGCCTCTCATGAAGATCGACCAATTGTGCCCGACCACGGCCATGATCCCGATCAGACCAGAGGCGCCCTTCCCGTAGCCCAGACCCAGGGCGAGGAGCACCGGGACCAGGCCCTTCAGCCCATCGAGGACGCCCGCGGCCAAGCCCCAGGGCCATCCGACAGATCTGGTGAGGTTTCCGGCGCCCACGTTGCCGCTCCCTATGCGTCGGAGGTCGACGCCTTTGGCCATGCCCAAGACCTGGGCAAAGGGAATCGAGCCCAGGAGATAGGCACCGACCATGAAGAGGGGCCAATACATGATGGAAGGTATGTCCGGCATTTGCTCAGAGAACGCTAGCTAGTCACCCCAACCAGTGAAAGCAGATGTCACTGGACAATGGGCGCCTTCGTCGCCCACCGATCGGGCGCCATAGTCATGGGCACGGCCCGGAACGACCGTCATCGGGAGCGCGCCCTCAAGCGTCCGCAGATTGGGTATCGTCGATGAGAGTCAGATTTTTAGCTGTCGACGGAGACCGAGACCATGGCCATGAAGATCACCTACGCCACGATGTCGCTGGACAACGAAGAGATGAACGCAGCTTTCGAGCGCGCTCTCGAGGCGGTGAAGGATCGGCTGGGACAGGACCACGGCGTGATCGTCGCCGGCGAGCACCGTAAGGACCGGGAGGCCTTCGAGGAGAGGTCACCGATCGACTCCTCCCTCGTCATCGGGCGGTATGCCCAGGCCACGGCGAAGGACGTGGACGATGCGATCGCCGCCGCTCGCGACTTTGCCCCCGAATGGGAAGCCTTTGGGTGGGAGAAGCGCCGCGACCTCATGCTCGCGGCCGCCGAGATCATGGAGGACCAGATGTTCCCCCTGGCGGCCGTCATGTCCTATGAGGTCGGGAAGAACAGACTGGAGTCGCTGGGGGACGTGGCAGAGACCGTCGAATTCCTCCGTTATTACTCGAACCAGATCACCGAGCACCACGGGTTCATCACTCCCCTCGGGTCCTACGGTCCCAACGACGTGAACACATCGGTCATGAGGCCATTCGGCGTCTGGGCGGTTATCTCCCCATTCAATTTCCCACTGGCGCTGGCGGGCGGGCCGTCGATAGGCGCCTTGATCACCGGGAACACGGTCGTGGTCAAGCCTTCCAACACCGGGGCATTGATGGCCCTCGAGTTCTATCGCATCATGCGTGAGGCCGGCCTGCCGAAAGAGGCCCTCCACATCCTCACGGGAGGCGATGACGCCGGTGACGCCGTCGCCCATCACGAGGGAGTCGACGGGCTCACCTTCACCGGCTCATACCCGGTCGGGATGCATCTGTATCGAACCGTCAACGACAAGCGCCCCAAGCCCGTGGCCTGCGAGATGGGTGGCAAGAACCCGGCGATCGTGATGGAAACGGCCGATCTCGATGTGGCCGCGCAAGGGATCGTTCGGGGCGCCTTTGGCCTGTCGGGCCAGAAATGCAGCGCCACCTCCCGTGTCTACGTGCAAGAAGACGTCTACGACCAGCTGGTGGGGAAGCTGGTCGACGCGACAAAGACTCTCACCGTCGGGGATCCATTGCAGAAGGACACCTTCATGGGGCCTGTCATCGACCGCGACGCCGTCGAACGCTTCCAAAAGGCAGTGGACGAAGTCGAGAAATCGGGTGGCGAGATCTATGTCGGCGGGCATGTCCTCGACAGTGGCGAAATGGCTCGTGGCAACTACGTCGAGCCGACGGTCGCCAGCGCTCCCCTCGACTCATGGCTATGGAAGGACGAGCTCTTCATGCCGTTCGTCACAGTCGCGAAGATCAAGACCCTAGAAGAAGGTATCCGGCTCTCGAACCAGACCGAGCTCGGTCTGACGGCCGGCCTCTTCACCGGTGACCGAGCTGAAATCGACGAATGGTTCTCCAAGATCCAGGCGGGCGTCACCTACGTGAACAGGGCTGCCGGCGCCACCACGGGGGCATGGCCGGACATACAGTCGTTCGGCGGTTGGAAGGGATCCGGCACATCCGGTGTTGGTGGCGGCGGGCCTTGGTATCTCCGTCAATTCCTTCGGGAGCAGTCGAGGACGTTGATCAAGAGCTGAGCTGGGTAATCACCATCTCAGGGTGATTCGAACCTCAGTCTCAACCCGTCGGGGTCATCGATCTCGATGGCGTTGTCACTGGCCGACATGACGATGCCGAGACTCCCGAGGTGCTGGCCCCAACGCTCCAAGTCCTCCACCTCGAAGCAGAGCAGGTCGGGCCGGCCTCCCCCTTCCACCAACTCGATCCGCTGCCCGCGCGCCGACTCGACGACGGCCCGGGCGACGCCGCGGCTTGGAGTGCGGAGATGCTCGAAGCCGAGCCTGCCCTCATAGAACTCGAGAGAGGTCGCCAGGGAGCCAACCCCGACACGGACGGTGGTGGCGCCGATGCCGTCTGGAGCCCGAAGCGGGCCTCCGCCCTCCATGACTTGTTTCGCCTCTTCGATGGTGAATCGTCCGGCTGTCACCTCGCGGCCGACGATGAGACCGGCCAGACGGCGGCCGGATGCCTCCAACCGAACCATGTCCCTCAGATCCTCGAGGTCGCGCACCCCGCCGGCGGCGACGACCGGTTGCTCGACCGTGGTGAGTGACTCGTGCAGGATCTGGAGGTTCGGAGCATCGGCAAGGGCGTCGCGCCCGGCTTCTGCCACGAGGAAGGCGACCACTCCGGCGGAGGACATCTCGATGAGGACCTCCTCGAGATAGCGCCCGCTGTTCTGGGTCCAGCCCTTGGTTGCGATCTCCTCGTCGGGTCGAACATCGAGTGACACGACGATCTTGTCATGGTTCTCGCGACACAGGTCCCAGACCATGTTCTGGTTCTCGATGGCGGCGGTGCCCATGACGATCCGCCAGGCACCGTTCTCTATCAGCCGCCTTGCCTCCATCTCCGATCGGATCCCCCCGGCGACCTGCACCGGCACTCCGGCCTCCTCGATCATCGTGTCGATGAGCTCGCGGTTGCGGTAGTCGCCGTATGCGGCGGCGTCGAGATCGACCACGTGGATGTAGTCCACGCCCTGCTCCACCCAGTGCTTGGCACGTGCGACCGGGTCGTTGTCGAGGGCGATGGCCTCATCGAGGCCCCCGTGGGGCAAACGCACGGAGAGGCCACCCAAAATGTTGACTCGGGCGTAGAGATCCATCACTGGAACCTACCAACCGAAGTTGAACGGTGGGCAAACGCGTTCGAGCTCACTGCTTGTGTTCGACCGAAATGCCCAAGGCGCTCTCGGCATCATCGAGCGTCTGGCCGCCCAGTGGCACCGGCGCGAACAAATCGCCGAGTCGCTGCAACCGGTCCCACAGGTTGGCGATGGTGACGTCGCCGTTGGACAGGACGCCCAGCTCCTCCCATGTGATCGGCGCCGACACCGGAGCGCCGGGTCGTGGTCGAACCGAGTATGCAGAGGCGACCGTCTGACCCGACGCATTTCGATTGTGATCGATGAAGACCTTCCCCCTGCGCTTCGGCTTGTCCCATTCCATAGTCAGGTCGTCGGGGTTCGCCGCGGCGAGGTAGTTCCCCACTTCGCCAACGAAGCGCCTGACCCGGGCATAGTCGTGTTTCGGCTCGAGGGGAACGTAGACATGCAATCCGCGCGAGCCGGAGAGCTTTGGATATCCAGCCAGCCCGAGACGGCCCAAGGCGACTTGAAGCAGATGGCCCCCCGCGACCACCTGGTCCCAACTGGAACCTTCCGCCGGATCGAAGTCGAATATCGCATAGTCGGGATACTCCAACATCGCGGCGCGGGAATGAAACGGGTGCACCTCCACACAAGCCATGTTGGCGAACCACATGAGCGCCTCCCGGCTATCGGCGAGCAGAAAGTCGATAACACCGCCTTGCGAGTCGGACGCCACGGGCACCCTCCTCATCCAATCCGGCTGGTGGCCTGGTGCCCGCTTCTCGTAGAAGGATGGGCCGCCGATCCCGTCCGGGTAACGGCTCATCGAGATCGGCCGTCCTTCGAGATGAGGCAGGAGGACCGGCGCCACCGAGGCGTAGTACTGGATGAGATCACCCTTCGCGTACCCGTCTTCGGGAAAGAACACCTTGTCGACGTTGGACAGGCGAAGTGGCCTATCGAGACCGCGCGGAACGAATTGATCACCCTGGCGGTCGACGGTCAGCGGTTCGGGGAATTCGATGGGGGCGGCGGCAAGACGACGACCTTCGGCCGAGGAAGGACGGACCGAGATCCGGGGTCTCGCCTCGTCCCAGATGGCGTCATGGCTGGGCAGGTCACGAGCCTCGGAGATGAGGATCATCGACATCTCCGCCTCGACCACGGCATCGACCAAGGGGCCGACCCGGAGGTTGCCTTGACCGTAGGGGATGTGACGTATCTCTCCTGCCGTGCCGAATTCGTTGTCCGAGAATTGGGTTTGGAGTGGCGAGATCATCCAACCCGGGAATTGCTCGCGGATGAAGGCCAGCACGGACGAAAACGCCTCCTTGGAGGTGAGCCCGCCCCCGGTCATGGCATGGACATGGGCCCAGTCGACGACAGGTCTGACGAATTCGTACTCGGACGCCAGGTGGGCGATGTCTCCCAGGCTCCCGAAGGATCGATGATTGCCGGCGGTCTCCAGACCCAGTCCCACACCCAGCCCGATCACCTTGGGCGCCACTTGATCGAGTCTCCCTCGAATGCGGTCCATCAACACCTCAGGGTCTTCGGAGTAGTTGGATCCGAAGTGGGCCACGATCACCGCTGCGCCGAGCCATCGGCCCAGTTTCATGGTGTGCTCCAGGGCCGCCAGTGACTGCTTGCCCCGGTCCTCATCCGGGAGCGTCAACCCGGCGAAATATGGTGCATGGACCGAAAGTCGGAGACCTCTCGCCCCGGCGAGCTCGCCAAAGTCGCGGCACCGCTTCTCCTTCCACGGAAACCCATCCACGAAGGGAAGCTCGAGGGCCGTATGGCCCTTCTCGACCAGCCCATCGAGGAATTCGGCATCCTTCCCATCCTCGGGAGGAAGTCTCGAGATCCCAAAGCGGATGGCGCTCACGGCACTAGTGCCGTGTCCATGATCGTTGGCGAACGTTTTTGGACACAGCCCTAGTGTGCCTCATGCGAAAAAGGCTTGAACTCATCGTGGCTGCGACCGCCACTTTTGCCCTGGTAGCTGCTTGCAGTTCGTCGGCGAACCCGAGCACGACCACCGGGGCCACGACCCCACAGACGACCACCACGACGGAGCCGGGCACCACCACTTCCTCGGCGGACACCACCACGACGACGAGTGCGCCCACCACGACGACACCCACCCCCGACGTGACCTCGACACTCCTCCTCTATCCGTTCTCGGAATTGGGACCGAATTGGACCGAGACGTTCTACCCGTACGGCGACACCGAGGACACCATGGGCACATCGCCCGGCGGTGACAACGGAAGCGTCGACTGGGGGCCGGACTACGGCACCCAGACACCGGACGGTGACTGGTGGTTCCTCGACAGCGCCAAGCTGCGCATCGCACACTTCGCCGCCGATGGGACCTATCTGGACCAGATATTGATGCCGACCGACCTCCTCTCCCAGGGCATCTACTTCCAGTACCAATTGCCCCAGGCCCTCGACGATGGGTCTATATGGATGAGTGGATACGGACGCCCGCTGGTTCGCATCGCCGACGGAGCGGTGAGCGGCTCCACGATCGCGGACTCGATACCGTGGACTACGACCGACGGGACGTACCTGTACGGCTTCTCACTCGACGACGGTGCCATGGCCCGACTGGACCCGAACAACCCGCCCATCGAGACGATCGACTGGTTCACCACCCGGAGCGGGGCCAGATATCGGATCACCGTCAACGGCGACGAGGTGTTGGTCGAGCTTCCCGACGGCCCGGTTCCCCTGACCCGGACGCTGCAGGTGCGGTTCTCCGAAGATCCCAATGTCGTCGCCCATGCCGGGCTCGAGGTGGATACCGGTGTGGACGGCAGCATCAACATCCTCCTCTATGGGGCGCCTGAGTCGGACGAGACAATGGGTGTTGGCGCGTTTGTGACCATCACCGCCGATGGGCAGGTCGGCGAGTCGGAGCCGATCCGGGACCCTTTCAGCCCGTCGGATCCGGGTAGCCCGGCCCATCTGGGTGTGACTCCGGGGACATCGACGCCATGGCTGATGATGATCGACGAGGACGGAGTGAGGGTCTACGCCAAAGGCGGATGAAAGGTCCATCTCATCGGATCAGCTGTCGAGGTCGGCGGCCCTCCCCACCCGACCCATCGCCTCGGAGAGCTCGCGAGCCCCGTCGGCGCCGAGCGTATCGAATACCAGCTGTCTGACTTTGACGAGATGGGCCCCGGACACCTGCTCGGCGTGCTCGGCTCCGGCGTCGGTGAGGTGGGCCTCGATGACCCGTCCGTCCTCACCGGAGTGTCGCCGCGTGATCCATCCCTTGTCCTCCATGCGCGAGACAGCATGGGAGAGACGACTCGGTGAGAATCCCACTTCCCTGGCCAGATCACTCATGCGCATGCTGCGACCGATCGACCGACGAAGCTGGCTCAGGATCCCGTAATCGTCATGGGTCATCCCGGCCTCATCCCTGAGCTGGCGATCGAGGGCATTGAGTAGTGATCTCATGCCGCCGACGAGACGCAACCAAGTGCGCAGCTCGGCCCGGTTCAGTTTCTGCGATGACATCGGCCACCTTGCCTGTCTGAAATATTTGAACCTTCAATCATGTTAGCCGTAGAGTCCGATCATCGACCACTGAAACCTCGGGGGTAGGTCATGCCAATCAATCGTCTCAACCATGCAGTCCTCTACGTGCGGGATGCAGACAAGTCCGCCGACTTCTACACGGGGACACTTGGGTTCCGACGCCTCCCCCTGGAGTTCCCCGGTGCGGTCTTCCTCCAAGCCGAAGGCTCGACCAACGATCACGACCTCGGGCTGTTCTCCATCGGCGAAGCGGCAGCGCCGTCACCTGCGGGAAGGGGGGCGGTTGGCCTCTACCACCTCGCCTGGGAGGTCGACACCCTGAATGACCTGGCCGCAATCGGCCAGCGCCTCTCCGATGCCGGCGCATTGGTAGGAGCAACGGATCACGGCACCACCAAGGCCGTATACGGCAAGGACCCCGACGGGATCGAGTTCGAGATCTCATGGTTGGTCCCCGCCGACCAACTGACCGACGACATGACACCCACGGCCCGACGTCTCGACCTCCAGTCGGAGATCGAGCGGTTTGGGGGCGACACCCTCGGAGGCGTGGGCATCAGCCGCCCCAGACCGGTAACCGCCTGAGAGGGGATCACACCGTCCTCATCGCCTGGGGCCGATTAGGCGACCACAGACCCTGAGTTCAATACGCGCCACGTCAGGCGGTTGAGCGACCACTCGGCTGTATCCTTGACCGTGAATCCATCGACCATGGATTCGCTCCTGGGTCTCTAGCTCAATTGGTAGAGCAGCGGGCTTTTAACCCGAAGGTTGTGGGTTCGATTCCCACGGGACCCACCTACAAAGGCCCTGGTCAGAGGGCTATCGGCTGAAACTCTCTGACCTCGGCGCCCGGGCGGGGCAACACTGGGGCAACATTCGTCACCGAAAGTCGCTCATCCATGCGATCAGCGAGGGCCTCGAGATCGTCCTCGAATAGCCCCGCGTAGGTGTCCAAAGTCACCTTCGCCGACGCATGACCCAGGGCTCTTTGCACCGCTTAGATCGACGCCCCGGACGAGATCATCAACGATGCCGCTGTCGCCCTCAGGTCGTGGATTCTTAGGCTCTCATCGAGTCCGGGCATAAGCGACACGCCTGCTTTCCGTGATTGAGTTCTGACCCCGGCGGGTATAACGCGCCGCACGAGTGGCTCAGGTGGGCTCCGAAAGCTATCACGGAATCCGCCGTGGACCTGTCAAGTCTGCAGTGATCCTTACCCGGTAGCGCAGATGATCACAAGATGGAACGACGAGTTGAAGTCCGTGGCCAACGGCGGTTGGTAGATGCTGACGGCTGCGGTGTTCGGGTCCGGGTTGTTCGATGTTCCAAGGAAAACGCCGAAGGTGGTGGCGTAGTTTGCGGAGCCCCCCGTTGATGCGCTCGACAATCCCGCTGTGGCGGTCCCTGCGCACCCCTCAGTGCTCCGGTTGAATGTCACTTCGTAGTGGCCTGTTGATATTCGCTTCGCCGAAACGGCGTTTCCGTTTCCGTATAGGACCCCGAGGTCGGTTACCGATGCAAACAGCACCTGACTCGAACTGACCAGCTCGCTGGAATCGAGACCGTCCAAGGTGGCCGCGTCGACCACGTTGTTCTCGGAGAGCCGTTTCATGAACGCCGCCATCTGACCACGAGTTACGTTGTCGTTCGGGCAGTAGTGGGTGTTGGCTGGCGGATTGCAGCCGACGGTGATCCCGTTATCCGCCATCCAAGCGATCGCATTGTGAAATACGTTCGAAGTGGCAACATCGCTGAACTGATGCGAGCCCCAGACTGCGGCCGGGAACGCGATCACGAAGGCTGTCACCGCCGCGATCAGAACTGTCGACCTACGCCGTTTCGGACCGTTCATGACCTACCTCCTTGTTGGATGGTCAGACGGGGAACCTTCCCCCAAGACCGAAGCTACGCGGAGGAGGCTCCTGCTCGCCGGTGTGATCGTTGGAGCCGTTCCAGTTCCCGGAATCGTGCCTCTCACCAGATGTTCCAGGTCCATCGCCGATCAGGTCAGAACCGCGGAGGGTGTCCGCGAGTGTCCGTAAGAGTCCGCTATCAGCCCCTGTTATTGCACGAACAGCATCACTTCAACTCGACTATCAAACTTAACCCGTTGTCTGGGTGATAGGTCCAAGAAGCCGTCGCGCTGCCACTCTCTACGGTCTGGGTGCCGTCCAGTGCAAGCGTGGCGCCGATACGGCTCATAATGGCCTCCGAGAATCCAAGCTCCCTGAGTAACCCAGAAAGACCACTTCCCTCAAACGCCGCCTCAGAGATCTTCATTGAAGCGAACGTGGGACCATCGTCCTGAACAAAATTGTTCATGTGGTTGTCACTCAAGATCTGCATTAGGTCGGGTTTGACGCTTTCAGCCTCGGTCTCAACCTCAAGTGCGGCCAATTGGTCCTGGAGACTGTCCACGGTGGCCTGCAGCACCTCCACCTGGGCCTCAGCCGCCTTCCTCGCTGCTTCCGACTCGGCCCAGACTTGCTTCATTCGCGCTGCCGCACGATGCCAACAGAAGGCAAGTCATCGCAGATAGAGCAGTCAGCGCGCGGAGTTTCATGTGAATGGGCTTTCTAACCGCGAGACAGGTTCTCGGACGGACCAGGCAAAACTAGTGGCCCGCCTTGGCGTGATGCGGTGCACGATGATCGATACCGCACGAGAACGGGAGTTATCAAGGGTCAGCCGACTGCCCGTCACAAGATGAGAATTTCGCGACTTCTTCGCTCGCGGTCGATAGTCGCCGATACCATCACCGGATCTCGATTGGTTGGCGTGGCGTTTGTTGCCTCCATTCCCCGGTTCGGTCATCGAGAGAACAACAGAATCAGAGCCAGGCTGAACCCACGCGTCCTATGACCGGTGCGCTCAGGAGTACTCAAGACCGTACTGGGAGCAGCGTGAGCAGGGGCCACCTCTGCCGCTCCTCCAGAGGGCTCCTCGGGCAATTCAGCCTTGAACCTTTCGAATCCTCGGGAGTGACGTCGCCCTTGTCGCGCATCTCGGTGAGACGCTTCAGGTCTTCGAACTTGTCGAACACGGCGCCCTCCCGACTGTCCTAATGTCCCGCGAGGGGCGGAAACCTACCGAACCTACTCTGCTGAAGTCGGCCGAGGTGACTCGTGATAATTAGCTATACCTCGGACTGAGAGCCCGTATTGGCCGTCCGGATGGGTGAGCGACTATGTCTACCTCGCGTTCAACCGAGTTTTGACTTTGCTCGTTCGACCCGCATCCTCAAGTCTTCCACTGCTTCCGGCCTCGCTGCGTCGTCCCCGTAGACGGCAAGTCCGCGCTGGGCCCATTCGAGTGACCGTTCCCAGCGTCGGGCCTTTTGATTGCGAATCGCGGCTTGCTTGTACATCTCTATGAGCGGTACTTGTCCGAACTTCTCGAAGAGGGCGTCTCTGATGTTGGCGACCATTTCGGTGTGGTGGTGCTCAGTCACATCGTCATATTCATCGAACGCCGATTCCCAAAGGTCACGGCACGAATACAGGTCGTGCTCAAGCTGCGTGAACATGAAGTGCCGGTCGATCGGGTCGCGCTCTGCCCCCAGCAGTTTCCGGAGCTTGGGAATGCGTTTTGCGGTGTCAGCTGGGAGGGAGCCCATCCATGAGAGGTCGTAGGAGTCGTCGCTCGCATCGGATTCCATTGCCTCGCTGAGGCCTGATCTGAGCTGGCCGGCGCCTTCACCCATCGGAGGTCGTTGGGTCTCCTCGAATCCAAAGTCTTCTGGGTCCACATTGAGAAAGACGCCATATATGCCTCCTCGGCCCACAATGACTCCGTCAAGAGCGATCTGTGTCCCGTGTTTGCGCTGGAGCCCGAGAAGACCGGGACGGTAAGCAGCAGCATCGGCACGGGAAAGGTGCCCCACCTTGTGTCCGTTCACCCAGATCGAGATAGCGTTCTCATCATGTGGGTTGTCGACGTCCGCGACAAGGAGGGCGTGAATAGGCACTCTCACGCGTCCGTTATCCAGTCGTTCCTGAAGATCTGCCAGTGCGTCGACCAGCAGGTTGAGGTTGTCGGCGTAGAAAGACTCCCCGACGCATTCCAACGTCTGTCGCCCATCTTCAAAGGCGGTCACCTGCAAGTCGTCAACCAGCCAGGGTGGCCGGGTCTCGCTCAGAGGCTTCTGGGTGAGCTCTTCACCACCAAACAACTTCCTGAGTAGACCCACGACGGCCCTTCCAACTCGGCCCTAATAGGCTAGTAATGCCGGTTTGTCGGCTCTTAATAATCAGCCTTCACCCTCGGTGAAGTAGGGAACGGGACCATCGGCGAACAGGCTGTTCTTCACGGGTCGGGACTCGAGCCGGAAAAAACCCAACGAAGAATCCATCGGCGGCATCGAAAGGCCCGCGAGATACTTGGGTCTATGAGCGAACGGTCAGCGTGTAGGTGTAGTCGCCGTCAACATCGATCAGACAGCCCTGCGAGCAGTCCGGCAACACGGAGGACCCATCGAACGTATCAATCTCATTCATCAATAGTTCGCTGCTTCCGTCGATCGCGGAGTATCCCCACATGACAATATTTCCGTCGCCATCTGCCGTGATATCCACCACATGAGCCTGGGTCTGCAGGAAAAGGGCATCAGGTCCTTTCCCGTCTATCACCTCGGTTAGTGCCCCTGCGTACGTATCCGTTGTATCGACCACTGTTACCCAGAAGTCGTCAGCAACAGACACGGGCGTCAGCTTGGTCGCCCGACTAATCGTCAACTCCCATGCCCCACCGGCATCAACCTCGAGCGCTACCGGATTGTTCTGGAGCGCCAACCACCTCGTCCCAGACTGGTCTCCAATCGTGTTGACCAGTAGGTCCGTTTCATCGAAGGCCGCGTCAAGAGCCCAGACAACATTGTTTCCAGAGCCCGAGATGCTGAAGTGGAAGACGGCGATGTTGTCACTGAGATATTGCACCAAGGTGTCATCGAACTCAACGACCTCCTTGCCCGATCCGCTGAAAGTAACCGGATCAGGCGTGGGTGCGGGAGCCAATGTCGTGGTGGTAGTGGACTGAGTTGTGGTGGTCGCTTCGGTCGTCGTTGTGGTTGACGCCACGGTCGTCGTGACGCTCTGCGTCTCGGTCGTCACGCTCCCAGACTCCGTGGTTGTGGTTCCGCCGGCCTCATTGCCGTCCCCTCCGGTTCCATTACCGAAGATCCCTGCCAATACGACGATTCCCACCAGAACTGCCAGCACGATGAACCACCACCGCGTGTAGACAGGCCTCTTTCCTGCTGACGAAGGCAGATTCGGCGGCGTGGGCGTTTGGTCAGTCATTCGGTGTCCACTAGATCCGACATAGGACTCTGGTTCTGAACCTACTCGCCCAGGCCCCTGCTCGGTGATGGATCGCGCCACCCGTCACAAGGGAGTGGGAATTCTTCTTATGTTCACTCGGGCAACATTGGGGCAACAACGGACGCGAGATCATGCAAGACGGCGAAAGTTCCAGAAAGGGCGCGAAACCCCTGCTCACGCGGTTCTAGACATTTGAAAGCCCTGGGAGCGAAAACGGCCCGAAACGGACTTTTAACCCGAAGGTTGTGGGTTCGATTCCCACGGGACCCACCGGCGGAACCGATAGGTTGACGAACTCCGCCCAACGGGAATTTTGCCACACGATGACCATCACACTCGACCACACCATCGTCCCCTCCAACGACCAGGAGGAGGGAGCCCGCTTCTTCGCCCGGGTCTTCGACCTCACATACGACGGCGCCGGCTACTTCGCTCAGGTCCGAGTCAATGACAGCTTGACCCTCGACTTCGCCACGTCTGACGACGTCGTCGAGCTCCACTATGCGTTCCTGGTGAGCGAAGATGAGTTCGACGCGATCCTCGATCGGATTCGATCAGAGGGAATCAGTCATGGCAGTGGGCCGAGCTCACCTGATGACGGGGCCATCAATACGAGACGAGGCGGCCGGGGGGTCTATTTCAGTGGTGGGCCAGACCCTCATCTCTGGGAGATCATGACCCGTCCCGAGACCGGCTCCTAGCTCGATAGAGCCCGGTGCGTCACCTCGAAGCGGCAAGACGCCCCTCTCACTACCGTCACGCCGATGATGGGTGGCGGCATCTTCGTCCTCTTCGCCCTCCTGGCCGTGGCCTTGATCGCCGGTGCCTTGATCAGCGCCGCCCGGCGAAGAGATGCCGCCAAGGCCGTCGCCACCAGTCTGGGAATGCAATACGCTGCCGGCGATCCGTTGGACCTGGTGCATCTACAGCACCGCTTGTTTCGCAAAGGGGACAAGCGTCGAATCGATACCACGCTCTATGGAGATCTCGGTGGTCGTCACGTGGCGCTGTGCGACTACGTGTACACCGAAGTCACACACGACGCTGACGGTGTCCCCGATGAGAGCAACACTCGTCTGTCGCTCTGTGCCGTGGACCTCGACTATCAGCTTTCCTGGATAGCGATCTCTCCCGAAGGTCTGGGTCGACGTTTTCTCAATGCCATCGCCGTGGGAAACGACGTGCAGTACGAATCAGATGAATTCAACCGCGCGTTCGAGGTCCTGAGCTCGGATCGGGACTTCGCCTATACCCTGATCGACCCGGCGATGATGGAATGGCTGATGGCAACGTCCCGATCGTTCCAGATCGAGATCGATGGCGCTCGCTTGGTTGCCGCCACCAGGCAAATGCCATGGGAGCAGATGCCCGCCTTCGCGGAGACGACACTGGAGTTCCATCGCCGGATACCACCTCTGGTTGCAGAGAAGTACGGACCAAACAGGTGAGCCCAGTGAACCCGGCGCCGTTCATCCTCGTTCTGCTGCTGCTCGTGCTCGGGATCTGGTGGATCGCGATCTACAACCGGTTGGTGAAGCTCCGCCAGCTCATCGTCAATTCGTGGTCCAACGTCGAGACCGAGCTGAAGCGTCGATACGACCTGATCCCCAACCTGGTGGAGACGGTCAAGGGCTACGCGGCCCACGAGCGAGCGTTATTCGAACAAGTGGCTGCGGCGAGATCAGCCGCCGTGGCCACCAATGGCGAAGCTCCCGCAAAGCAACAGCAGCCGGAACGGGATCTGATCGGCCGCCTGAGGGGGCTCTTGGCCGTTGCCGAGAGCTATCCCGAGCTCAAGGCCTCGGAGCACTTTCTCGAGCTGCAGAGAGAGCTGGCGATGACCGAAGACCGCATCCAGCTGGCCCGCCGGATCTACAACGCCAATGTGCGGGACAACAACATCCTCATCCAATCGATCCCATCGAGATGGGTCGCGGCCGGCGGGGATTTCACCGTGGCCGATTTCTTCGAAATCGATCCCGTGGAGACGGAGGCTCCGACGGTCGAGCTCGACGGGCCCGGCTAGACCTTCCGGTCCCGGCGTAGCAGGGTCCTGACCGCCGAGTTCTTCCAGATGTTGCCCACCTGGTTCCACTGGCGTCGCCTGTCCACCAAGTTCATCTCCTTGGTCACCACGGCCGTCGCGCCGTAGTGGGCAGCCAGCTGGGTCAGGGTGTGGGTCCAGATCTTGTCCTCGAGACGACTGGTATAGACCCGAAAGCTCGCCTCATACAAGGGGTCGTTGGCGCGAACGAGGAGGTGGATCCTTGCCACGGTGGCATCGTCCTCCTCGTGGGCGCTGAAGGTGATGATCGCTGCCCACGGATGACCTTCGGGGGTCATGTACGACCAGGAACGATCGTCGGCGTATATCACCCTGACACCGGTGTTCACCTTGGTGGGGCCTTTGCCGCCGGCGATGACTGCGATCTCGCCAGGCGCAATCCCGGCGGCCGGCGCGTAGAACTTGTTCGACGGGTACCAGAACTCGCCGAAGTTCGCCTTCCAGGTGGAGATCAACTCCTCGGGGGTGGGCCCGACGACCCTGGTCTCATATGTCTTCTGCCAGAGCTGGCCAAATCCCTGCAATGGACCGGTCGGCCTCCTCCCCTCGACATTCCCCTTGAAAGCGCCCTCGGCGGTCTCGCCGACATGAAAGGCGTCGATGGGCTTGGCCCAATTGTCTGTGTCTCTTGGCTCGGTCATCACATCTCCTTTGCACCTTCAGATATATCCGGGGGCCGTTCCGTCATCGTTACGAGATGCGATTAACCCTTCCGTAACGGCGGCCGACCACAATGGCACCGATGAGCTCATACGACGCGGCCGTGGTGGGGGCCGGCCCAAATGGCCTGGCCGCGGCGGTCGAGCTCGCCAGGTCGGGCTCGAGCGTGCTGTTGGTCGAGGGCGCCGACGAGATCGGGGGTGGCACCCGGACGGCCGAACTGACTCTCCCCGGATTTCGCCACGACGTCTGCTCGGCGATACACCCGTCTGGGATCGCCTCGCCGTTCTTCAACCAGATCGGCCTCGACGTCGATTGGGTTCAGCCTCCAATCCCCTTCGCCCATCCACTCGACGGGGGCCGCTCCGTGGCCCTTCACCGAAGCGTGGAAGACACCGCCTCCCAGCTGGGCTCCGACGGGGATCGCTATGAGAGCTTGATGGGGCCGCTGGTGGAACGGATCGACGCAGTTGTGGAGGACGTCCTCAGCCCGATGACCATCGTCCCCAAGCATCTTCGGTCCTTTACCCGCGTCGCCGCCATCGGTGGCCTGCCGGCGTCGATGCTGGCGAGGTTGTTCTCCACCGAAGAGGCCAAGGCGCTCCTGGCCGGCATGTCGGCCCACTCCATCGCGCCCTTCACCTCTATGGCGACGTCAGGAGTGGGATTCATGCTCGGGGCGATAGGACATGCCCATGGCTGGCCGCTGGCCCGAGGCGGATCACAGGCGATCGCCGGAGCGCTGGCCGACCAGCTGACGAGCCTGGGCGGGGTCATCGAGACCGGGCGGATGATCGAAACGATCGACGATCTACCTGCTGAGCGGGTGCTCCTCGACGTGATGCCGCCGGCCGCCTACCGGATGGCGCGACATCGATTGTCGGCCTCCAGCCGACGCCGGCTGCTCGCCTGGAAGCCCGGTCCGGGGATCTTCAAGGTCGACTGGGCGCTCGACTCACCCATCCCCTGGGCGGATGAGCTGAGTGGCCAGGCGGGGACGGTCCACTTGGGCGGGAGCTTCTCCGAGGTCGAGCAGGCCGAGCGGGCGGTGTTCAAGGGCAGGCATCCCGAGAAACCATTCGTCCTCTTGGCCCAGCAATCTCTCTTCGACGACACCCGAGCGCCGGCCGGCAAGCACACCGCATGGGCCTACTGCCATGTCCCCAACGGATCGTCGGTGGACATGACCGAGGCAATCGAGAGCCAGGTCGAGCGATTCGCCCCGGGTTTCCGCGAGGTGGTCCTGGAACGGGCGACGCGAGGCTCGTCGGGCTTCGAGGACTACAACCCCAACTACGTCGGCGGAGACATCGGCGGGGGCGAGTTCGGCCTCAAGAAGGTCCTCCAGATGGGAAGCACCAGGCCGTTCGACTTCGGCAACGACGTGTATCTCTGCTCTTCCGCGACGCCGCCCGGCGCCGGCGTTCACGGGATGTGCGGCTACTACGCGGCGCGCGCCGCCCTCAGCTGAAACCCGGCTACTCAGGCCACCGAGGCCAGCGCCGAGGACTCGTCGGGATAGAGGCCGATCGCCTCGTCGAGACGGGTCAGCGAGAAGATCTCCCGATAGTGATCGCTCAGGCCGTAGGCGAGGAGGGCTTGACCCGCTCTCTGAGCGCGAATGAGGGTGGTGACCAGCAGACCGATCCCACCACTGTTCATGTAGTCGAGGCCCTCGAAGTTGAGGATGACGGCGCGGGCGCCCGCCCCGGCCTCTTCATGGGCAGCGGCGATCTCGCTCTCGGCGAATGACGTTATCTCTCCCTTGATGTCGATAACGCGCACACCTTCGGCGACCTCGCGAATGTCCATGGTCAGGTTTGCAGTGGGCATCAATGCTTCCTCTCCTCAGTTACCCGAGTTTGCGTCTTGATAGATGTGCATGAAATCGGACAGACGGGTGATCTGAAAGACCTCTCGATAGTGATCCGACAAACCGAATGCTCCAACCTGGCGTGCCTCGGCTCGAGCCATTGCGAGGACGCCAACGATGACTGCTATCCCCGTGGAGTTGATGTAGTCGACGTCTCGGAAGTCGAGTCGTATCTCACCGTCTCCTGCGCTGGCCTGGCGGTATGCCTCCTCGATGTCTTCCTTGGATGCGCGATTGACCGTCCCGCGAAGCTCGATCACCGGACCGGCGTCGCCACTGGACACTCTCGCCTCGAACTCATCGCCTGACATCAGGCATCTCCTTCCCGATTGATCACCAGCTCGACGGTGTGAGTCCCGTCGCCGGTGTGACTGCTGACCTGGTCAACCATCTTCTCGATCAGAAACAACCCCCACCCGCGTGGGGACTGCTCACCGGCCAACTTGGCCTCGATATCCGGAACCTCCGCATCGGGTATCAGCCGATCGGCACCGGAATCGGTCACCGACACCATGACCTGGTCGTCGGTGGCGATGACCTTGATGTGAACCTCGAGGACGGGGTCGAATCCGTTCCCGTGCTCGATCGCATTCATGACGGTTTCCCCGACCGCCGTCTTGAGACGCTCCAACTTGCTGTGCCCCAGTCCCAGGGGGCCGACCACCTTTGCCACCTCGGAAATCGCCAGTCTCTCGTTTCCCTCGACACTCGGCACCTGGAATGAGGTGAGGACGAGTGGCTGGGGCGAACCTTCGAAAGCAACCGCCGACGAGGCGGCCGAGGCCGTGCGCCGCACCACGACCAGGGTGATGTCATCCTCTTGCTCCGCATCCGGGCCGGTCCATTTCTCCAGGTCCCCTACCAAGGCACCAACCACGTTGGTGTCATCGCCACGCAGGCCGACGTGGTCGATGAGCCGCGAGAACCCATACATCTCCCCGTTCGGGTTGTGGGCCTCGGTGATCCCATCGCTCGTGAGGACCATGACGTCGCCATCTGAAAGGCGGTACGTTCGCTGTTCGTAGCTCATGTCCGGCATCAGCCCCAAAGGCATCCCGGTGGCTCTGAGCTCGGTCACACCGTCGGCCGTCCTCACGTAAGGGAGGTTGTGGCCGGCATTGGCCAGGACCACCTCGCCGCCGACGGTATCGACGATTGCGTAGAGACAAGTCACGAACATGGCTGGGGGGATCTCAGGGACGAGCCCCTCGTTGACATCTGCCAGTACGGCGGCCGGCGACTCGTGGCGTTGGGCCGCTGCTCGCAGCATCGACCGGCAGGTGGCCATGACCAATGCCGCCGGGACGCCCTTATCCGTGACATCGCCGATGACCACGCCGAGCCGATTTCCACCCAAGTCGATGAAGTCGTAGAAGTCACCTCCGACCGCCCGGGCGGGGCGATAGAAGGCGTCTACGTGCCAGCCGGCTATCGACGGGAGCTCTTTGGGGAGGAGGGTCTGCTGGATGAGGGCGGCGACCTGAAGCTCCTGTTGTATCCGCTCTCTCTCCTTTGCCTCTGCCTGCTGCTCACGAACGAGTTGGGCGACCTTCATCGCCGGGGCGACCTGAGAGGCAAGGCTCCCAAGGAGGCGACGGTCATCGCTCGAATAGGGCTGGTCCGACAGCCTGGAGCCGAGGTAGAGGGCCCCCATCAGCTCACCCTGGCCGATCAGGGGGACGACCAGCTCCACGCCTGACTCCTTCAGGGCCGCAAGGGTCGGCGACAAAACCTCGAGATCCTCGAGCTCGACCGGGCCACCAAGCGAGAGCAGGGCGGTCTCCAGGGGATCGCCGGGTGGGATCTCGATCGGCCCCACCTGTGTGGTGTGGGCGGAGGTGGCGGGGGGCTCGGGGACACCCGCCTCCGTTTCTTGTGACTTTCGCCGCCTTATCAGCTGCACCATGGCCCCATTTCTAACTCGACATCGTTCCGGAACCGTTACGAGATCACCCAATCACCGCGACATCCGTCACGTGTCACGCATCCAAACCCCTACCGCCGAAGGCTGCAGCGTGTCGCTCACAACTTCGACCCACCTCCTGATCAGATCGTCACGGTCGACCTCGTCCCGAATCGACCGGGCAAAACGATGCGCGACTCGCTCCGGGTCGTATCTGGTGCGATTGAACCTGTGATCGACCCAGGTCTGTGTCCGCCGGCGCAATGGATCGAAAAGGAGGAAGACCGACAGGGTCGACGCTGCGACAACGATCGGGTTATCGGATGGCAGGAACAGCGTCAACACCGAGACGACTCCGAAGATGACCGCGGCCAGAGCGCTCACCACAACGGCATACGAAACCGTTCGCGAGATCAGACGGTCGATGTCGAACAGGCCGAACCTGACGATGCTCGCCGTGATCATCCCCGCCACGAACACGGTGAACGTGATATCGAGCAGAGCCCATCCCTCAGGGGACATCTTGATGAAGTTGGTGCCCAGGAAGAACAGCGCGGAGACGATCGCTACCCATCCGATGAGCTTCAACTGCTGTCGAACGACCCGAGACGCGTGCCAATATCGGACCGCCAGCGAGATGAGACCGACCAGGGGCAACACGTTGAGCCCGGCAAAGAGGATGCCAGATGCCACGTTGGAGCCATCGAACGCCGGCAAAGCGTTGATGGCCAGTGGGTTCGCGAGACCCGGGAAGGTGGGCGACTCCCCCGGGGCAAAGGCCGCCATGAAGACGGTGGCGAGAACCACGAGCCACATCCCGATCTCGACCCCACGCCATCTAGGGGTTGGTAGCTCACCATCGGGGTAGTAGACGAGGGTGAATGGGATGTTGACTTGACCGGCGATCCACAGCCATCGAGCCACCCAGGCGGCAAAGAGCACGACCGAGATCTTGCCCCAGGTCTGCAGACCGTAGTTGGCGAGTCTGGTGACAAAGCTCTGCAGCGGTGAGCTGACCCCGGCCACCATTATCCACCAGCCCACCTTGTTTCTCGGCTGGGACCGGATGATCGTCAAGGCGAGTGTGGCAACCAGTACGAAGGCGAAGTCCTCCGCCGCGGCGAACGGAGCAGACGGATCCCCGGGCGAGGCCGGGCCGTTTGCCAGGATCAGCATCAAGTCGCCGATATAGAACAGAACTGAGAGCCCCCACCCCAACCATCCGAATCTGGAGGCCCACCGGCCGGCGGGCGAGGCCGTCTCTACATTGACCATGCACCAATGTTCCCCCGCTTCCCGTTACGCAAACGCTACGAGAGCCACCGCCCCGGGTAGCAACGTTCCGAGTCCTACCAGCTTGGGTTCTCGTAACGCCCGCAGCTAACTTTTGCCGACGTTGGGAACGAGTAGACCGTCACTGGATATCCGCCTGCTTGGCTCACCTGAGGTCGAGGTCGCCGGTCGGGACCTCGTCGTCGACACGAGGAAGGCAGTAGCCCTGCTCGCTTATCTGGCGGTGGAAGGGCGTGTCACCCGGGACACACTGGCCTCCTTGTTTTGGGCAGAGTCGAGCACCGACAAGGCACGCGCCAGTCTTCGCAGGACGCTGTCGGCGCTGCGGAGCGGGCTCGGGCCTGATCATCTGACTGCCGACCGGGACTCCGTGCGACTCGACTACGTCGACTCATGCGACGTGGTGTCCTTTCAAGCCGACCTCGAAGCGACGGCCCACCACGATCATCCTGCCGCCGACGTGTGCCCCGATTGCATTCCCCTCTTGGCGGGGGCGACCGACCGATATCGGTCCGACTTTCTCCAGGGCTTCTTCATTCGGGGCGCCCCGGATTTCGAAGATTGGGTGCGCAATGTCGCCGAAAGCTTCCGGATGAAGGCCGGCAACGCCTTCCATCGCCTCGCCACGGCATTTGCCGCGGCGGGTGATTACGGGGGAGCCATCTCGGCCGTTGCACGATGGATCGATCTGGACCCCCTGCATGAGCCCGCCTACCGCCAGCTCATGCTCCTCAATGCATGGACTGGCGACCGACCCGGGGCGATCGAGGCGTACAACCAGTGTGTCGGTGTCTTGGACCGTGAGCTTGGGGTGGTTCCACTGGAGGAGACCACGGAGCTGTACGAGGCAATCCTCGACGACGATCTGCCGCCGGCACCCGCCATTAGGCAGAAGATCAAGACGGCGGCGCCCAAGAAGCGGGCACCTACGGGTGCGCTGCTGGACCGGGTCGGCGAGCTCGCAACATTGAGACGGGCCTGGGCCTCCTCTCAGGTAAGTGGAGCAGTTCTCTACCTTCACGGCGCATCCTGGATGGGCAAGACCCGACTTCTCGAAGAGTTCGTGGGCAGAGCCAGTTCGGACGGGAGTCGCACCGTCCTGAGCCGCGCATTCCGGATGGAGCAGACCATCCCCTTCGGAGTCGCAGCGCAGATCCTCACCCAGGTACGTCCACTGATCGACAGGGTCGGCGATCAAGTCCCGCAATGGGTCAGACAAGAGCTCAGCCGTCTCGACCCGGCCCTGGATCCGGGCGGTCAGGCGACGACCGGAGACGCTTTCGGCGAGCTGCGCCTCTTCGAGGCTTTCAACGGGATGATTCGACTCCTCACCAAGGACGATCCGCTCCTGCTGGTCCTCGACGACGCTCAGTGGGCCGATCCGGCCTCTGCCTCGTTGCTGGCGTACCTCGGTCACAGGATCGAAGAGGTACCGGTGCTGCTGGTTTTCTCACTGAGGAGTGGAGAGGAAGTACCCGATGCCCTCGCCGACCTCATCGACGAGGCCCTTCCCGGGATCTTGCTCTCGCCACTCACTGCGGAGGCACTGGGGGATCGGCTGACCGATGCCTCGGAAGCTCAGGCCGTGGTCTCACGAACCGGTGGGGTTCCCCTATTGGTCCTCGAGGAGCTGGCGGGCACATTGTCCGATGGCGAGGCGCCCGGAGTGACCCGATACGTCGAGGATCGGCTGCGGGGCCTGGGTGAGCTGGGCCGCCAGGTTCTGGCCTCTGCCTCCATCCTCGGGGGTGTCTGCGATGCGCAGCTCCTGAGGGAAGTGAGCGGGCGTGGGGACGACGAGATCGTCGAAGCCGTCGAAGAGCTCATAGCCTCGGGCCTGCTACGGGAGATCCCCGAGGGCTTGACTTTCGGTCTCGACACTCTGGCCAGGGCGGTGTATGAGTCGACCTCGCTGACGCGTCGGCGGCTCCTTCACTCCAGGGCTGCGACGGCGCTCGGGTCGCGACCGAGGGCACGAACTGACGCTCGCATGGCTGCGGCTGTGGCTTCACAACATCGCGAGGCGGGAAGCTCCGAGGCCGCTTGGTGGTATCGGCTCGCCGGCTCTCTGTCACGCGCGATGAATGCCAATGCGGAAGCCATCGACCTCTACGAGACAGCCATCGCACTCGGGGATTCCGACCTCGGATTCCTCCATCTCGAGTTGGGCGACCTGGCCCTGGCGGGCGGCGACTATTCGAAGGCTCTCCGGGAGTTGAGGACTGCCGCCGCCGAATCGGATGGGCAGAGGCTCGCCATCGTCGAACACCGTCTTGGCGAGACCCAGCGCCTTTTGGGGCGCTTCGCTCTGGCCGAAGAGCATTTCGAGAGGTCAGCGCCGACGCATCCGCATCCGGCAGCCGTCTATGCGGACTGGGCCCTCCTCCACTACCGGCTCGGCGACCAGGCCAAAGCCGAGACAGCGGCGAGCCGCGCCCTCGAACTGGCCGATGAGGAAGGAGATGACCGGGGCATCGCCCGCGCTCTCAACATCCTCGGCGTGGTCACGACCGACCACTCCGAGGCGATGCGACACCTCGATCGCGCACTCGAACTCATCGAAGACGACGAGATCGCCAGGATGGCCTCGTTGAACAACAAGGCCCGGCTGCTGGGGCTGGCGGGCCAGATCGACGAGGCGGTGGCCCTGGTCGAAGAGGCGATCGAGATAGCCGCTCGCTCCGGTCATCGACACCGGGAAGCGGCGCTACGCAACCAACTGGCCGACCTGCATCATCAGGCGGGCAGGGACGAGGCGGCCCAACGGGCCTTGACGGAGGCGGTGAAACTCTTCGCTGTTGTCGACGCCGGGACGACATGGGAGCCGGAGGTCTGGCTTCTCAGCGCCTGGTGACGACGCGACGATCGCCGATGTGTGCCGGGTAGCCTGACGCGAGCCCGCACAGGTCAACCGCTTGAACATCATCGACCAGCACTTTGCCGCCGAGAACGCCCACGACGTGGCGGGAACCCTCGCCACCTACACCGAAGACATCATCTGGGACGACGTCACGCATCCCGACTCCCCGTTTCACGGCAAGAAGGAAGTGGGCGAGGTGTATGGCGGCATCATCGAGGCGATCCCCGACGTGCAACTCGACTCGGTCAAGAGATTCACCGGTGAAGGGGGCCGATTCGTCGTCGACGAGTCGATCATCACCGGCCACGTCCATGGCGCCTGGGCGGGTGTGGAGGGAGGCGGAGCCCCAGTGCGCGTCCGCATCCTCCACGTATTCGAATTGCGTGACGGACTGATCTGTTACGAGAACGCATGGTTCGACGCCGCCGAGGTGCAACGCCAGATCGCTGCTTGGAAGGACGCCGAAAGCCGCTGACTCGATCAGGGAACGCTGGTCAGTCCGAGGATGTCCTCACGTCGGCCTCCCGTCCGACCACGAACCAGATGGCATGGACGGGGACGTCGCCCTTGTTGAACAGCCGGTGAGGCCGGGTGGAGTCGAAGGCGATCGAATCACCGGGCTCCAGCTCATATTCCTGAAACCCGATCTGGATGCCCAACGTACCCGACATGACATAGCCGTACTCGCGACCGTGGTGACGCATCAGCGACTCGTCGGGAGTTGAGGCTCCGCCCACCTCGTAGATGGCATGGAGGAAGTCGATCTCATCTTCCGTGCCCGAGGTGAGACGCTCCCAGCGGACACCCGAGGCGAGGTCGATGGCCGACCTGTAGCCTGGGTGGGTCAGTGGCTCGAGGTCGATGTCATCGATCCGGGTGTCATCCCGAGGGTCAGCTTCGTAATTCTCACCGTGGATGATCCTGTCCAATGAGAGGCCGAGCTCGGTGACGATCGCGTACAGGGTTCCCACCGAGGGCTTGGACAGTCCCGTCTCGAGTTGGGAAATCAGACTCGCCGACAGCCCCAGGCGTCGGGCGAGCTCCCGTTGGCTCAAGCCTGCTTTGACACGCTCTTCGCGCAGTCTGTCACCTATCCCGTCGAGACCGTCTTGGGTGTTTGGCGCCCGTTGAATCTCAGTCACATCAGCATCCATCCACCATCGACGTAGAGATTCACCCCATTGACCGAGCGATTCTCCAGCAAGAAGACCGTGGCGTCGACCACGTCCTCCATTGTCACCAAGCGCCCGGTTGGGGTCCGCTCGAGCACGGCGCCGAGCGGCTTGTCCTCCCAATAGGGACTGTCGCCGACGATGCCGGGATGGATGGCGTTGAAGCGGATCGGAGCCAGCTCGATGGCCAGGGTGCGGATGAGACTGCTGATCCCACCGTTCACAGTGGTGACCGTCGTCGAGCCCGGGTAGGGCCGGTCTTTGGCCCGCCCACCGAACAACAGGACCGAGCTGTCGTCGGACAGTCGTGACAAAAGGGTGTGCACGACCTCGGTGTACCCCACCAGCTTCATGGTCGCCAGGTACACCGCTCCAGGGATCTCGTACTGCTTCACCGGGTTGTTGTCCCGGGCGATCGCCGCCAGCACCAGCCGCGAAACCGGTCCGATGTGCTCGAGGGCGTCGGCGACCTTCTCCGGCTCGGCGAGGTCGAATCCGAGCCCGCTGGCCCCTGGCCCCAGGGACGAGGCGATCTCAGCGGCGCGGGCGGAGTCACGCCCGGTGATCACAGTCGTATGACCACGCTCGACGTAGTGACGGGCCACCTCCCGACCAATGCCCCCGGTACCGCCTACCACCAAAACCACACCGTCGTCGCCCATCCTGATCTCCTCGGTCATCTGTTCCCGTCGGGTCGGGTCTCATTAGTGAGGATACTCGGCGCCGGTGAGCGGTGTGCAGTGAGACTGATCGCAGCCTGGATCCTCGTTTTGCCCATGTGTTTACCTGGAGAGAGGTGCTCCCGGGAGTGGTATTGGCATGATTCTTTCGATCAGGCCATGACGAAATTGTGTAGTGTCACTGAACGGTGACCGATAGTCAGCCCACAGTCGCAGTAATCGGCATCGGCCGGATGGGGAGCGCCATGGCCGGGAGGTTGCGCCGCGGAGGATATGAGCTCGTCCTGTGGAATCGTGACGCGACCAAGGCCGCAATGACCGCCGACGACCTCGACTGTGAGATCGCAGAAAGCGCGGCCGCCGCCGCCGCGTCGGCCGACGTCATCCTCACCAGCCTGGCCGACGACTCGGCACTCGAGGACGTATACCTGGGCCCGGGCGGAGTCGTGGAGGGGATCAAGCCGGGATCGATCGCCGTCGACACGAGCACGGTCGATCCTCGCACGATCGAGGCGGTTGGAGCGGCGGTGGACGCAGCCGGCGCCGGCTTCCTCGACTGCCCCGTCTCGGGCAGCGTCTCTACGGTCGAGGCCGGGACGTTGACGATCATGGCCGGTGGTGACGCCGCGTTACTGGATCGGGTCAGACCGGTGTTGGACACGTTGTCGGCACGGGTGGTCCATGTCGGCGGGCGGGGAGCCGGCGCCGCCACCAAGCTGGCGGTCAATGGCCTCCTCCACGGTCTCAACGTCGCGCTCTCCGAAGCACTGGTCCTGGCAGAGAGGGCAGGGGTGGATCGGGCGATCGCCTACGAAGTATTCGCCGGCGGTGCCGCCGGCGCCCCGTTCGTCCAATACAAACGAGAGGCCTACGAGCACCCCGAAACGGCCAAGGTCGCCTTCAGCCTCGAGCTCGTGGCCAAGGACCTCGAGCTGATCACGGCGCTCGGTCACCGGGTAGGGGCGCCCATGGCCCAGACCGAGACCACCCTCGACGTGGTGAACGATGCGATCGCGGCCGGCATGGCGGACGACGACCTCAGCGCCGTCGCCGTCTATCTGAGAAGGGTGGGAAGCTGATGTCTCATCACATCGTGGTCAAACGTGGCCAACTCGACTTTGACACGCCGGAGGAGTTCGACGGCCGGAGCTCCGGCTACGCCACCGCCCCGGTGGTCGATGAGCCAGGTGGGGGTGTCCAGATGGGATTTCGGCTGGGGAGATTGGGCCACGGAGGATCGACCGAGGCTCACCTCCATTCCTTTGAAGAGACCTTCTTCGTAATCGATGGCTCGATGACCGTCGACACACCGCAGGGATCGTTCGTCGTCGGAGAGGGTGATTACGGGCTTCTTCCCGTGGGTGTGACCCACGCGTTTCGCAATGAGGGTGACGAGGTGGCCGTTTTCGCCGAGATGACTGCTCCACTGCCGCGTCGGCGGTTCGGATACGACACCTACTTCCCCGGCCCACTTCCCCACTCGGACGGCACACAGATCGATGTCCGGGACCCGAGGACCCGAAGCTTTGGCCACATCGACCCCGAGAACATGGACCCGGCCCACCAGACCCAGGACCGTCTGGCGCTCAGCGCGAGCATGCGAACTGCGCTGCTCGTCTACAGCGGGATCAGCGTGAAGATGATGGTCGACTCCGACCTCGGCGCCGACCTCTCGACGATGTTCATGGTCCAATACGAGCCAAACGGCTTTGCCGGGGCACATGATCACCCGCTCGAGGAGGCCTATCTCATCCTGGAGGGAGAAGTCGAGGCGAGGTTCGACGACGAGGTCTATCGACTCGAGGCGGGGGACGTCGCATGGGCCGGTGTGGGCTGTGTCCACGCCTTTCGAAACGTCGGTGAGGGGAAGGTCCGATGGCTGGAGACCCAAGCACCGCAGCCACCGCCACGGCACTCGTATCGATTCGACCGCGACTGGTCGTACCTGACAGAAGCACTCGCCGCCGACGACGGCCGAGCGACGGACTCGTAGAGCAGAAAGGAGCAAGATATGGATGAGTTTCCGGTGGCAACTAGCCCCGCACCGGGGGTAATGGGTGTCGATTGGGAGGTTCGACTCGACTTCGAGCGCCTACGCCAGTACCGAATCGACCGCGTCCGCACCATGCTCGAGGAGTTCGACTTGGGCGCCGTCCTCCTCTTCGAGACGTCGAACATCCGCTACGCCACCTCCACGCAAATCGGATATTGGGCGTTCAACAAGGGCGAGCGCTATGCGCTCGTGACCCGTGAGGGTCGACCGCGTATCTGGGACTTCGGGTCGGCCGCCAAGGCACATCGTCTTCAGTTGCCTCACATGTTCGACCGAGACAACTCCGTTGGCGGGAACACGGGTCTGCAGGGAGCAATCGGGCCGGAGACCGGCCTCCACTCCCGTGCGGCGGCCGAGATCAAATCGGTGCTTGCCGCCGAAGGCCTCGCCGGGGAGCGATTGGGCGTGGACCTGGCCGAGACCGGTGTGTTTCTCGCATTACAGGCGGAGGGCCTGAACGTGGTCGACGGCCAGCAGGCAATGATGCGGGCCAGGGAGATCAAGAGCCCCGACGAGATCGTCCTGCTCACCCAGGCGTGCGCCATGGTGGACGGTGTCTACCACGACATCTATGAGGCGTTGAAGCCGGGTGTCCGCGAGTCCGACATCGTTGCCTTGGCCCACAGCCGGCTCTTCGAGATGGGCTCGGAGTTCGTCGAGGCGATCAACTCCATCGCCGGAGAGCGTTGCAGCCCCCACCCCCATGTCTTCTCCGACCGGTTGATCCGGCCCGGTGACCAGGCCTACTTCGACATCATCCACGTCTTCAACGGGTATCGGACCTGCTATTACCGCACGTTCGTCGTGGGAAGGGCCACCCAGCCCCAACGGGATGCCTTCAAGCAGTCCCGGGAATGGATGGATGCCGCCATCGATCTGGTCAAACCCGGAGCGAGCACCGATCAGATCGCCAAGGTCTGGCCGCGTGCGGAGGAATTCGGTTTCGAGGACGAGATGGACGCGTTCGGGCTCCAGTTCGGGCACGGCGTCGGGGTCGGCCTCCACGAGCGTCCCATCATCAGCCGTCTCAATTCCCTCGAGTCGCCGGTGGAGATCCAGGAGGGGATGCTGTTCGCCCTCGAGACCTACGCCCCGGCATCTGACGGTCGCTCTGCGGCACGCATCGAAGAGGAGGTCGTCGTGACCGCCGACGGCTGCAAGGTGATAACGCTCTTCCCATGTGAAGAGCTGATGGTGGCGAATGCCTACTGATCCGAGGTACGACTACGCACTCAGGGAGCCCCGGCTCCCCCGCCCGGTCGACACCTCGCTGGAGAACGCCGACATAGACCTCGACCGCCGACTCGGCATGTATCGAAAGCTGCACGAGCTGAGACAGTTCGGCAAGCGCGCCCACGACCTCTTCCTCCAGAATCTCGTCAAGGGCACGACCCATCTCTCCCTGGGGATGGAGGCGATCGCCACCGGGTTCGGGGCCGCGATGCAACCCGGCGATTACACCTTCGCCACCTATCGCGGCCATGCCCACGCACTCGCCAGAGGGATGGGTTTGGGCGAGGCGATGGCCGAGCTTCTCGGACGGGAGAATGGCGTTCTCGGGGGCAAGGGCGGTTCGATGCACCTCACCGACGTCTCCAAGGGGATGATGGGCTCCTACGCCATCATCGGCGCCCACCTGTGTGTCGCCAACGGTGCGGCATGGTCGGCCCAGATGAGGGGAACCGACCAGGTCGCCGTGTGCTTCTTTGGAGACGGCACCACCAACATCGGCGCTTTCCACGAGGCGCTCAACATGGCCAAGATCTGGAACCTCCCCGTCGTGTTCGTCTGTGAGAACAACCTCTACATGGAGTACACGCCCATCGACCTGATCACGGCCGTCGCCAACCCGGCCGCCGATCGGGCGTCTTCGTACGGGCTCGAGCCCATCGTCATCGACGGCAACGACCCCGATGCCGTCTACCTGACCGCTCGCAAGGCACTGGCCAGGGCGCGCTCAGGGGACGGACCGACCCTCGTCGAGGCCGTCACCTATCGCTCCGGTGGCCACTCGAGAGCCGATCCGGGCAAATATCGGCCGGCGGCCGAAGTCGAGGCATGGAAGCAGCGCGATCCGATACCGGTCTATCACGATCGTCTGCTCAACGTCGGAGCGCCCGAAGGGCGTCTGAGTGCCATCGAGCGGGAAGTCGCCGAGGCGATCGACGCCGCCACCGAATTCGCCAAGGCGGGTCGTGAGCCCGGATTCGACTCATTGCTCACCGAGGTCTATGCCGATGGAGGCTCGAGATGGCGGAACTGAGCTATCGGGAGGCCGTGGCCTATGGCATCGCCCAGGAGATGAGACGTGACCCTTCCCTGGTGATGCTCGGTGAGGACATCGCCGCCGCCGGTGGCGTGTTCAAGACCACCGTCGGGCTTTTGGACGAGTTCGGGCCGAGCCGAGTCAGGGACACACCGATCTCGGAGCAAGCGATCCTCGGTGCGGCCATGGGGGCGGCGATGACCGGAGTGCCCGTGATCGCCGAGATCATGTTCTCCGACTTCATCGCGGTCTGCTTCGACATGCTGGCAAATGAGATCGCCAAGAGCCGCTACATGACCAATGGCCAGGTCACGTTCCCACTCGTCATCCGAACCGCCAACGGTGGCGGTGCCCGTTTCGGCGCACAGCACTCCCAGTCGGTCGAGAACTGGTGCATGATGATTCCCGGGTTGAAGGTGGTTGCGCCGGCGACCCCCGAGGACGTGGTGGGGCTGATGGCGGCAGCGGTCCGCGATCCCGACCCGGTCGTCTTCTTCGAGCACAAGTCACTCATGGCGACCAAAGAGCAGGTGCCCGAAGGCGAAATCGTCGACGAGCTCGGGAAAGCGCGGATCGTGCGCCAGGGCAGCGACGTGACCATTGCCGCTCTGGCCCTGATGGTGCCGAGGGCGCTGGAGGCAGCCGAGCTCCTGGCGGCCGACGGGATCTCGGCCGAAGTGATCGATGTTCGCTCCCTCGTCCCCCTCGACACCCGGACATTGCTCGATTCGGTGGCTCGGACCGGCAGGTTCTTCACCGTCGAGGAGAACCCGAGGCTGTGCGGCTGGGGAGCAGAGCTCGTCTCGATCATCTCCGAGGAGGCGTTCTGGGACCTCGATGGGCCGAGTGTCAGGATCACGACCCCCCACATACCGCTTCCGGCGGCCGCGGCACTCGAGGATCTGGCTCTCCCCTCCACCCAGAGGATCTATGAGACGGTCGCCAAGTCGGTCGACTCCGGAGTTGGTGTTTGAGCTCCAAATACCTGATCCGTGGCGGCTGCGTCCTCACCCTGGGGGCCCGGACACCCAACTTCGAGCGCGCCGATGTGCTCATCGAGGGCGACACCATCTCCGAGGTCGGGACAGGGTTGCGCTCTAGAGACGCGGAGGTGGTCGACGCGACCGACACCATCGTGATGCCCGGGTTCGTCGACGGACATCGACATCTGTGGAGGTCCCTGTTCCGGAATCAGGGTGAGTTGGATCCTGAAGGCGCCGGGCGGGCCGAGAAGGCGGGCTACGGACGTCACTACCGACCCGACGACGTGTATGCGGCAGTCTTGATCGGACTCCTCGGGGCAGTGGAGTCGGGAATCACCACCGTCGTCGACTGGTCCGACATCGCACCCGAGCCCGGGCACGTCGAGGCGGCATTGCAGGCCCGTGCCGATGTCGGGGTCCGGACCGTCTACGTCTACTCGACACCGGGATGGGTCGGGGGCCGAATCGACCACAGCTCCCTGCTTCGGGAGATACAGGCCAAGGCCGAGTCGTTTGGGATGCCCATGACACTGGCGGCCGGTCTGGATGACCCGACTCCTTCGACCATCGATCAGGTGACGGCCGACTGGGATTCTGCGCGACGATCGGGCCTGCGAGTCCACGCCCACGCCGGTTGGGACGAGACGACGGCCGGGGTGATCGCCGAGCTGGGTCGGCGCGATCTCCTCGGTGATGACGTGACCCTCATCCATTGCTCGCATCTCACGGAAGGTGACCTCGATGCCATCAAGTCGAGCCAAACCGGGGTGGTTCTCACCCCATCCAGCGAGATGGCCGACGGCGCCGGCGCACCGCCTCTCCAGGGTCTGATCGACCGCAGCATCAGACCCGGGTTGGGAGTCGATGACGAGCGAATGGCCCCCGGTGACATCTTCGCCCCGATGCGCGCCGCCATCTCCCTGCAGCACGCCACGCTCTTCGATCTGAAGCTGGCCGGCAAGGCCGGCGTCCCTCAGTTGCTGACCACCAGGGAGGTGATCCGCTACGCGACATCCGACGGTGCCCGTGTCGTCGGACTGGATGGAGTGACCGGGTCACTCGAAGCCGGCAAGCAGGCCGATGTGCTGGTCTTGCGGGCAGACCGACCCAACATCTCACCGGTCAACGACCCGATCGGGGCCGTGGTCTGGGGAATGGACACGTCCAACATCGACTGGGTATTCGGGGCAGGGAGGCCGTTGATGCGCGAGGGCGCGGTCCAGGGCGACCTGGCTCGGGCACGCGACCTGGCCACCGACGCGCAGCGACGAGTAGCGCAAGCAGCGGGGATGCTGGTCGGAACGGGTGACTCCCAGTGACCGCCAACCGGGCCCCCTCCTCGGCGCTCACGTCGTTCGTCGTCGCCTCTCGCTACATGCCCGTGTACCTGGCGCTGATCCTGTTGGTGATCGTCGCCTCGATCTGGGCTCCCGCCGTGCTGGGCAGCGTGCAGCTCAGCGCGATCGCGCCCTATGGGGCCTTGCTGGCGATCACCGCCCTCGGACAGATGCTGGTGATCATGACGGGAGGGATCGATCTCAGCACCCCCGGCACCCTGACCCTGGCCGCCGTGATCATGGTGGGTGTGAGTGGCCAGGCTGACGACCGCATCGGGGTAGCCATCCTGACCGCCATCGGTGTTGGCGCCCTCATCGGGTTGGTGAATGGGATCCTCATCGGTGGGCTCAAGCTGAATGCGCTCATAGTGACCCTGGCAGTGGGACAGGTCGTCATCGGGGTCCTCAACCGATACGGCCGGACGTTCCCGGTGCAAAGCGCGGTTCCTCACGGTTGGGCCACTTGGACCACGACCCGGATCTTCGGGATCAGCCCGATCTTCTGGATCGGGCTGATCGTCACCATTCTCCTGATCCTCGCATTCCGATTCACCACCGTCGGGCGCAAATTTCAGGTGGTCGGTGCCAACCCGGTCGCCTCCAACGTTGTCGGCCTTCGAGTCAACCTCAATCAGATCTCGGCCTACGTCGTGGCCGGGATCCTCTTTGCCATCGCCGGCGTGGTACTCGCCGGTCTTCGCAACACCCCCGGGGTCGCCGTCGCCAATCAGTATCTCCTGGGACCGATCGCCGCCGTGGTCATCGGTGGCGCCTCTCTCACCGGTGGCCTGGCCAGCCCGGTCTCCACGTTTGCCGCCGCGGTCTTCCTCACCGGGCTCAATTACGTGATGCGGGCGATGGGTGTGCCCGACAACTTCCAGCCGGTCGTCTTCGGACTGGTGATCATCGGAGGAATGCTGATTTCGGGCGATCGGATCATCAAAGGCGTGGAGCGACTGCTCCGCGAGCGGCGACGACCCGGGCGCATCGATGAGGAAAGAACCCAAAGCTCGCTCGGCGGGACTGGTTGAGAAAGGAGTTTCGACACCCGACGAGCCGACATCCATCAACAAAAGCCAAAGGGCGGCGACGCCCTATCGGAGGAGGAATATGAAACGATCGAAGATCATCGGCATCGGCGCCGTGCTGGCGCTCGTCGTGGCGGCGTGCGCCGGAACATCCGGTGACACGACAACCACGGCCGGTGCCGCCGAGACGACCACAACCGTGGCGGAGACGACCACCACCGCCGGCGGCGGGGACACGACCACGACGGCTGCGGTCGACAATCCCCTAGCCGCATACGACGAGGACCCGATGGCAGCCGATCCGGCACTGGTCGAGAAGGCCCTCGGCCCGGTGGACCCATCGGACGAGGCGAGCTGGAACATCATCCTGGCCTCGATTGCCCGAGCCAATCAGAACCTGGACGACGCCACGATCGCAAAGGCACTGGAGTGCTGGGGCAATCAGGAATGTGACACCGGAAGCGGTGGCGACCTGGTGATGGGTTATGCCGACGGTGGCGGGAACGATGTGAACGTCTGGCGATCGGTGAGCCACATGGAGGCGGTCCTCCAGGCACTCACCTATCCCGAGATCGGGACCATCGTCTCCACCGCGGCGAACTTCGATCCGGACCCGGCCGTGGCGGCCAATGACATCAGGTTCCTGATCCAGAGGGGTGTCGACTTCATCGTCGGATATCCCGATCAGGGTGTGGCGATCGCTGATGCGATCCTCGAGGCTCACGATGCCGGAATCCCCTATGTGCCGTTCTCGGCCGGCTGGGTCGGTCTACCCGACCAGGAGGGTGCTCTCGTCCCAGGTCAGGACTACCTGACTGTGGTTGGGGAGGACCTCTGTGCGTTGGGTGAGAGCTTCGCACAAGTGCTCAACGACAATGTGGTCGAAGGCAAGGTGGTGACACTTGGTGGCACACCTGGCAACGCCCTCTCACTCGGTTGGCAGCGATGTGAGATCGCGGCGCTGAGTGACAGCCTCGAGCTGGTCAACCCACCGGCCAACGAGAACACCACGACCGGCGACACGAGCTGGTACAACCCGATCATCCCCGACATCTTCCGCGGTTTTCTGACCACGGACCCGGATATCAAGGGATACGCCTATGAGTACGCCGACGGGATGCTCACCGGTCTTCAGGTCTATCAGGAGCTGAACATCCCGGTGCAGAACATCACCATGGCGTTGCGCACAGACGAGCAGAGCCTCTTCTGTGACTGGGCGGATCGCAATGAGCCGACCTACAAGATCTTCTACTCGGCTGGTGGCAACTTCCAGTCACGGGTGGGAGTGACTGCGGCGATGATGTCAATCAAGGGCGCCGAGATACCCGCCGAGGTCGTCGTGCCCCACGTGATGCGTGAGGTGACGGCTGCGGATTGTGACCCCAACCGGGCCAATCCCGTCGTGTCGGGGACCTCACTGGTCCCGGGGGACATCCTCGCCAGCATGTTTGGCGGATGACCAACGGCAATCCCGAAAGAGAGTCGACCACCGTTCTCGAGCTGACGGGGATATCCCGTCAGTTCGGGACGGTCCGAGCACTGACCGACGTCGGCTTCGACTGCCGCGCCGGTGAGGTTCACGCCCTCGTGGGCGAGAACGGCTCGGGCAAGTCGACTCTCCTCGGGATTGCATCAGGGTTTGTCGACCCCGATCGGGGCACCGTCCGGATCGGGGGCAAACCCCTTCGCACCGATTCCCCGGCCCGCGCCCGCAAGCTGGGCCTGGCCATGGCATACCAGGACACTTCCCTGGTAAAGGCCGAGCCGGTGAAGAACAACCTCTACCTGGCCGCGCCTCCCGAGGGCCGCCCTCCCTTCTGGCGGCGCAAGAAGTGGGCCCGAAGACTCCTCGCCGACTTCGATCTCGATCTCGAGCTCTTCCCCGACTCCCCGGCCGGCTTCCTCACACTCGCCGACCGCCAGATGTTCGAGGTCGCCAAAGCACTCGTCTCCAACCCAAAGGTCTTGCTGCTCGACGAGCCCACGACGGCCCTCGGGCCGGACGAGGTCGAGGCGCTACATCGAACTGTGGCCGCCTGCAGAGATCGCGGTGTGGGCGTCGTATACGTCAGTCATCGTCTTCCGGAAGTGTTGGAGATAGCCGATCGCATAACGGTCTTGAGAGATGGGCGAAACCAGGGAACCTTCGATGCAAGGGCGACTTCCGAGCGCGACCTGGTCGACCTGATAGTGGGAAGGCCCTTCGACGCAGCCTTCCCGACCGCCACCCCGACCTTCGCCGAGAACCGCGAAGTCCTGGTGGTGGACGGTCTGCAAGGACAGTCGTTTGGCCCGGTCAGCTTCACATTGGAGAGCGGCGAGATCGTCGGCATCGCCGGGGCGGAGGGAAACGGCCAACCACAATTGTTCGATTGCCTTGCCGGGCGTGTGCCGCCGAGAGCAGGACGCGTCGTCTGCGATGAGGAGGAACTGACCCTCATCTCCACCCACGAGGCGGTCGGAGCCGGGATCATGCTCCTCCCCGGCGACCGCAAGCACGAGGCCCTCATGCCAGTGCTCGGGGTCAAGGTCAACTCGACCATCCAATCTCTTCGCCGATTCTCCGTGCTCGGTTTCCTGAAGAGGGGCCGGGAACGCAAGGCAGTCAACGACCTGGTGGACCAATTGGAGATTCGGACACCCTCATTGGCTCAGCCGGTCGAGTTCCTATCGGGCGGGAATCAGCAGAAGGTTTCCATCTCACGCACCTTCTTGAGGGAGCCGGCCGTGATCCTCGCCTACGAGCCGACCCAAGGCGTCGACGTTGGCTCCCGCTTCGACATCTACAAGGCCCTCCGCGCGAGAACCGATTCCGGCGCCGCCCTGCTGGTCAAGTCGAGTGACCCCCTCGAGCTGACCGGGCTCTGTGACCGGGTATTGGTGATGTCGAGGGGGACGATCATCGAGGAGATTCCCGGTGACGAACTGTCCGAGGTTCGCATAGTCGAAGCGATCGTTCGCGGGCCCGGGCTATCCAAGGCGGGCCGGTCCCCGCTCGGGGTAGCCATGCCCAAAGCCCCCACGAGACCGACCTCATGACGATCGAATCCACACGTGGCGACTCGGTTCGGCAGCTGTTCCGAAAGCTCCTCCGCAACGCCCGTGACAAGAACAAGTGGCGCAAGGTGGTCAAGGTCCGCCTGTGGATGCCGGTGGCACTTCAGATCCTGTTGGTGATCGGGCTGGTCTGGTACACGAACTCGCGTTTCCCGGGTTTCGTCAACTCGACCAACGTTCAGCAGATCCTGATCCTGGCGATCCCGCTGATCGTCGCCACGTACGCCCAGACCCATGCGCTTCTCGTGGGCTTCCTCGACTTGTCGGTTGGCGCGATGATCAGCCTTGGCGTCGTCATCGCATCCTTCCTCATCGGCGCCGATGCAACCGCATCTCAAATCCTGATCGGGTCCGTGGCGATCCTCGCTTGCGGTGTGGTCCTCGGCTTGGTCAATGCCGGCCTGATCCGGGGTGTGAAGATCCCATCGATCATCGCGACCCTGGCCACGATGAGCATCCTCGACGGGATCTCGCTCACCATCAGGCCCACCGCCCAGGGAATCATCAGCCCCGACCTCGTGTCCGTGCTCAAGACCAGCATCGGGCCGATACCGGTTGCCTTCATCGTGATCGTCCTCGCCGGTGGCCTCCTCGACGTCTGGCTGCATGCCTCAGGCTCGGGACTCGCGGTCAGAGCCGTCGGCTTCGATGAGACTTCTGCCAAGCGGAGCGGGATCCGGACCAATTGGGTTCGGGTTCGCGCCCTGCTTCTGGCAGGGGTCCTGGCCGCGGTGGCCTCCTTCTTCGTGATGGCCCGCTCTCCGATCGGGAATGCTCAAATCGGATCGACTTTCGCCCTCAACAGCATCACCGCCGCCGTCCTCGGAGGAGCCTCCCTGGCAGGTGGCAGGGCGACCTTCGTCGGAGGGACGGTGGCCAGCCTGCTCCTGGCACTCATCCTCACGGTGTTGCCCTATCTCGGTCTCTCTCCCACCGATGGCTCCATGATCGTGGGTCTCCTGGTCCTCGTGGGCATCGCCCTCTTCCAGGTAGGGGACATCAAGGAATTGGTCAAGAGGAACTACCGCCGGGGGCGCAGAGTCGTGCTGGGCAGCCGACCACCCAAGGTGGCCTCGCTGCCCGCCTTCTATCCCGAAGGCACCGATTTCAGTGTCATCCCGAGCGGGAGGAAGCTGATCAGGGGCGGCACGGTGATCAGCCTCGACCCGGTCGTCGGTGACTTCGACAAAGGCGACGTTCTCATCGAAGACGACAAGATCCTCCAGGTCGGGCCCGCCCTCGAGGCCGGTGACGCCGAAGTGATCGATGCCACGGGGATGATCGTCCTGCCGGGTTTCATCGACACCCACCGCCACATCTGGGAGGGCTTGCTTCGCAATCTCGGCACTGACATCCCCCTCGAGGGCCGCACCAGCTACATCTCCTTCGTCCTGCACAAGCTCGCCCCGGCATTCCGGCCCGAAGACGCCTATGTCGGGAACCTGATCTCGGCCTTGGGGGCGATCGACGCCGGTATCACCACCCTCCTCGACTGGTCCCACATCCAGGGCTCCCCTGCGCACACCGACGCCGTCATCCAGGCTCTCGGAGACTCCGGGTTGCGCAGCGTGTTCGCCTACGGGTTCCCGTGGTGGGGGAAGTGGGAGGAACGACAGCCGAGCTGGTTCGTCAGGGCCGCCACCAAGCATTTCAACACCAAGGACCAGATGCTCACGCTGGCGCTTGCCGCGCCCGGCCCCGAGTTCACCGACTTCGAGGTCAGCCGTGATCACTGGAAACTCGCCCGAGAGACCGATGCCCGGATCACCACACATGTGGGGGTGGGGTCCTATGGCCTCGACGGCAAGGTTCAGGAGATGGGCGAGGCGGGATTGCTCGGGCCGGACACCACCTACATCCACTGCACCACGCTCAACGACACCGAGATCCAGATGATCGTCGACACCGGTGGGACGGTCTCTCTCGCCTCACCGGTCGAGATGATGATGGGTCACGGGATGCCGCCGATCCAGAAGTTCCTGAATCGCGGGCTTCGGCCCAGCCTCAGCGTGGACGTCGAGACCAATGTGCCCAACGACATGTTCAATCAGATGCGCTCCGTCCTGGCCCTCCAACGGACCCAGGCAGCCGCAGAGGGCCGGCCACCACTATCGACGAGGGCCGTGCTGGAGTGCGTCATCGTGGAGGGGGCGCGCGCCAACGGGTTGGACCACAAGGTGGGCTCCCTGACACCTGGGAAACAGGCCGACCTCGTGCTGCTGCGAACGGATCGCATCAACGTGACGCCTCTCAACGACCCGGTCACGGCGGTTGTCTCAGGCATGGACACCGGCAACGTGGACACGGTCATCATCGCCGGCAGGGTCATGAAACGAGCCGGAAGGTTGCTCCACGTCGATTGGCCATCGGTGAGACGGGCCGCCTCCGAAGCCCGTGACTTCGTGATCGACAAGTCCGGCTACAAGCTCCCCAAGATCTGACACGCAACAGACCGGAGCCGCACCTGCCGATTGTCATCTGTGGATAACTCGATAGCCTCAAACCCACAGAAGCCATGAGCAGTCGCCAACTCTTCCCCCAAAACGTGATCGCCATGATCTGGGACTTCGACAAGACCCTGATCCCCGGCAATATGCAAGGCCCGCTCTTCCGGCATTTCGACATCGACGAGAGCGAGTTCTGGGAGGAAGTCGATGGTCTCGCCTC
Source organism: uncultured Acidobacteriota bacterium (assembly GCA_963822895.1). GTDB lineage: Bacteria > Actinomycetota > Acidimicrobiia > Spongiisociales > ZC4RG35 > JARDZU01. Next base: position 243,036 of record CAWGJI010000019.1, on the reverse strand, counting down.
GTTCTATCTGAATCATGGCGCCGACCGGGTGGCCCGCGACACCCTGTACTTGCATCACATCCTCACCTATGTGCGCGAGGGTCTGATGGCCGGATTGAACAACGACCTGCTCCGTGACCTCGGATCGGAGATCGACTTCTACCCGGGCATGCCCGACTTCTTCGAGTTGGCGAGAAAATCCATCGAATCAGAGCCCAGGTTCGCCGAGCACCAGATCACCATCGAGCATTACGTCGTCTCCACCGGTCTCCGACAGATGATCCTCGGGTCGGTCATCGCCCCGTATCTGACCGATGTTTGGGCATGCGAGTTCTCCGAGTTGGTGGCGGCGCCCGGATATCGACAGCACCAGGAAGTTCTCTTCTCCCCCGACCGTCAGATCCGGCAATTGATCTACACGATCGACAACACCACGAAGACGAGGGCGATCTTCGAGATCAACAAGGGCTCCAACCGCAACCCGGCCATCGACGTCAACTCGAAAATGGCTCGCGAGGACCGCAGGGTCCCCTTCCAGAACATGATCTACGTGGCCGATGGCCCGTCCGACGTCCCCGTCTTTTCCGTGGTTGGGGCCAATGGGGGCAAGACCTATGCCGTCTACCGGGCCGGATCCCAGGTCGAGTTCGAGCAGGCCAACCGACTTCTGGAACAGGACCGTATCGATTCGTTCGGTGAAGCCGTGTACACGGAGTCATCGCAGACGGCGATGTGGCTCACTCACGCAGCCGAGCAGATCGCCCACCGGATCGTCCGTGATCGCGAGGAAGCCCTCAGCGAGAGGGTGGGTCTGCCCCCGAGACACGTCGCCGACGACTGACCGGGATGGACAACGGCACCCGGCGAACCGAGCTGGCGCCGGTGGTCATTGCGGCGTGCGCCACAGCCTGGGTTGGAGGAGCAACGCTCTTCTACGGATCCGGCGCTCTCAATACCGCAGGTGTGATTCCAACCATCGGTTGCCTCATCGCCCTCTGGGGTGCCGTCCGACTCGACCCTCCGCTCATGTGGTTCGGAACGACTGTCGTCGCGATCTCGTCCCTGGTGCTCGTCTTCAGTGTCGGCCTGGTGGTCGCACCCGCTGCTCTCGCCCTGGTGGTCGCATCGGCCCTTCTCCGTCACCGGCTCCGGTGAACGGCATGCCTCCCCAGCTCAGAACACCTCCGGCGAGGGCCTTGACGAACGCATACCCAGTATGTACATTCTCGCTATGCATACTCGGTATGCCTAGTCCGCTGAAACGAGAGGTGTCCCGATGGGATTGCGAGAGGGCATATTGTGCATCCTCCTCAAGGGCGATGCACACGGCTATCGGCTGAAATCGGAGCTCGAATTGGCCACGGGTGAGACGTGGCAGGTCAACATCGGGCAGATCTACACCACATTGCAACGACTCGAGCGAGATGATCTCGTAGAGAGCTCCGCATCGGACGGCGACGGTCGAATCGTCTACCGGATCACAGACAGAGGGCGCAACGAGGTGAGCGGGTGGCTCGATACGCCCGTCGACCTGGCCGCATCGGGACGAGACGAGATATCACTCAAGATCCTGATGGCGATGATCTCCGGGGTGGGCGATCCGAGACGTGTCGTGGAGAAGCAGAGGGGGTCGACCATGACCCTCCTTCAGGACTACACCGCCCTAAAGGCCGACTCCGTGGGCGACGACTTCGCGTGGCAGCTCTATCTCGACCGTCTGATCCTGAGCGCCGAGGCAGAGCTGAGATGGCTGGAGCGAGTCGAGTCCCGCCTCGATGAGATGCCGCCATTCATCGCTTCCGTGCCGAACAAATCCGAAACGACCCACGCCGCGGAGGTGAAACAGTGACGGAGCCCATCCTGTCCATGAGACGTGTGGGCAAGACTCACGGAACGGGTGCCCAACGCGTCGACGCCCTGGTGAACATCGACTTGGACCTCATGCCCGGCGAGCTCATCGCCGTGACTGGTCGCTCTGGCTCAGGCAAGACGACTCTCCTCAACATGGCGGGCGCCCTCGATGAACCCACTACTGGCGAGGTGATAGTCGCGGGCGAAAGCCTGGCGACATTGTCCAAGAACGAATTGGCGCGGATCAGACGCGTCGCAGTTGGCTACGTCTTCCAACAGTTCAACCTCCTGCCTTCGTTGACCGCCGCCGAGAACATCTCGCTGCCACTCGAGCTGGATGGTGTGAAACCAGACGAGGCAAGGCATCTCGCCGAGCAGTCGCTGATCGAGGTCGAGATGACGGGGATGGCCGACCGATACCCCGATCAGCTATCGGGTGGGGAGCAGCAGCGGGTGGCGATCGCGAGAGGCCTGGTGGGGCCACGATCCGTGCTCCTCGCCGATGAGCCCACCGGTGCACTCGACGAGGCGACCAGCGAATCCATCCTCAAGCTCCTGCGCAGTCGCTGTGACGCCGGTGCCGCCGCCTTGATGGTCACTCACGAGCCCGCCTATGCGGCATGGGCCGACCGTGTGGTGCGACTCAGAGATGGGCGCATCGAGGGGATATCGGAGAGGACCAAGACTCCCTCGACCACAGCTGATCTCTGATGGTCGGAAGAAAGGCCGCCTACAAGGTGGCCCGCAGGAACGCCCAGCGGAATCGAAGGAGAACCATTTTCCTCGTTCTTCTCGTGGCAGTCCCCGTGGCTTTCGGGGTCGTCATCTCCGGAATAGTCAGAGCCACCAGCCTCACCCCTGAAGAGTCGGCCCAGAGCAACTTCGGAAGGGCCGACGCGAGTATCTCGATCTCAGCTGATCCGGCCGTTACTCAATGGGTTCTGTCGACACTGCACGAGAGGTCTCCCCAGACTCTGATCACCGAGTTTCATCGCCTCGGGATTCGGGTCGAAGACCTCGGGTATGCGCAAGTCTGGGACCTCGACATGTCCGATCCCGTCACGGATGGGTTCCTCGTCAAAGTGAGCGGTGATACACCTACGACTGAGGCGGAAGTTGCTCTCTCCCCAACTCTGGCCGACAAGATGGGTGTGGGTGTGGGAGACAGCGTCGACTTTGAGACCCTGCCATTCGGCGATCTTCAGGTCGTGGGTTTGATCAGTGAGCCCTTCAACAACCAGAGCGCCGACGTGCTGCTCGCACCCGGTATCACGAAATCGCTGCTGGGCGATCCCGAGTACGGTCTCGAATCGAGCCTTCTGCTCAAAGGCCCCGATGCCGAGAGCGCAGCCCTCCAGGTCGGCGATCTCTGGTATCAGGAGGGTCAGCAGCGCTTTTGGCCCGCGCCCGCAGTCGACCCTCCACCACCGGAGCTCGAATTCATGGCGGGGGACCCGACCTATCTACTCCTGAACGCTGACGAGATCTACGAGCTCGTCGACATGGTGAAGACGTCCGACGGGACTCAGGACGAGATCTGGAACGACGTCTGGAATCGCGCCACTCAGATGGTTTACAGCTTTGGTGATTACAGATCGCTACCCGATGTCTATGTCGATATCCGATCCCAATGGCTCAATCAAAGTAGCTTCGAGAATACCCCCGGGGCCACATCCACCGCCGCGGCAGCAATCCTGCTGGTTGAGGTCGCATTCATCACCGGTGCTGCCTTTGCTGCCGGAACGAGGCGTCGACTCCGAGAGATCGGGCTGATGGGGGCAAACGGGGCGTCTCGAGAGCATGTTCGATCGACGGTGGTCGCCGAGGGCCTCACTATCGGCGCGGTCGGAGCAAGTGCCGGTGTCCTCTTGGGCATTGGAGTCCTGGTGCTCGGCCGCCCGATCATCCAGCGGTTCGTCAGCCGCGTCGTCACCGGTCTCGGCGTCGGCGTTTTTGATCTGCTCGGCCCGGTTCTGGTCGCACTCATCTCGATTCTCCTCGCCGTGCTGATACCCGCCCGGACCGCCTCGAGAGTTCCGACGACCACTGCGTTACAGGGTCGTATGCCTGCCCTCTCACCTCGCAGATGGGTCATTCCCGTCGGAATCGGCCTCGCCATCGCAGGTGTCGCTCTCGTCTCCGTATCCCTCACTTCGGCGAGCAACCTCGCGGGCGTGCTCGCCGGGGTGGGTGCTACCGCCATCGTCGGTGGTGTGGCGATGTTGTCGAGCCCGATCCTTGCCGGCTTGGCGAAGCTCTCGAACAGGGTTCCGGCCACCGGTCGCCTCGTCCTCCGGGATTCCGGACGCAATCGGACCCGCTCGGCAGTGGCGGTGGCAGCCATCATGGTCATCCTGCTCGCCCCCATCACCATCATGGCGACCTCGGCGACAACAGCCCAACACCACCTCGTCTTTGGACTGCCGTCGCCTGACGATCAGCTCGTGTTGAGCGGTAGCTATCAAACCGTCGGTTTCGGCCAAACGAACCCGGTCACCGAAAGTGACGTAGCTGCCCTCTCGGCGATCGTCCCTGAAAGGGACGTGGCCCTGTTTGACACTCTGGATCTTCGGGTCCTGACCAACGAGCTCCTCGAAGTTCGAGATTCCGGTACCGCGGACGGGTCGGAGGCCCAGCAGTTCACCAATGGCAACCCGGTGGCGGTGGCCAACGAAGCACTGGTCCGAGTCCTCGATGATGACCTGGTGGCCACTTCGATCGCTGCCGATGAGATCGTCGTCCTCGGTATCGAAGACAAGGAGACTCGTATCGAACTCGACGGGGTGGTATATCCGGCACACGAGTATCCGGTGCCTGTGGTCAAGTGGAGCATGCCTCGGGTCCTGATCCCCGAGTCGATGGCAGATCAATTCGCCGAAGCCGCTACTCGCCCGATGGCGCTCTTCACACTGGAAAGGGCCATGACATCAGACGAGCAGCAAAAGATGTGGAGCTCGAACCTCGAGGTCAATGGAGGGTCTGGCGAGATCGACGAATCCATCGTCTATCTGATCGCGGTTGGTCTCACGTTGCTTGTCGTCTTGATAGTCGTCGCCCTGGTCACAGCGGTGTCGGCGGCCGAGGTCGACGAGGAGATCCGCACAATCGTCGCCGTGGGTGCCCCGGGGTCGATTCGAAGAAGGTTTCTCGCATTGCTCACCGGTTATCAGACTCTGATTGCCATGGTCCTGGCGATCCCGCTGAGCCTGGGGCTGGTCTGGGTATTCAGCTCGGCGGCCGACTACATCGTCGCCGGACCATTTGGCATCATCGATGGCTCGGCGATCAACGTCCCATGGCGTTGGATGCTCTCCTTCGCCGTGCTGATGCCTCTCGCTATCAGTCTCTTGACGATGATTTCCGTTCGCTCCGCTCCGGTCACTCCGCCCCGTCGCGCCACTTGAGAGCCCGCTACCACCGAAAGACAAGAGACCCAAACATCCCCCGCCAGGAGTTTGACCCTCAGACACTGACCCGGGAGACGACAGCCTCCTCGTCGGTCGGCACCGGTGTGAGACGGTGTGCGAGAAGGGCGAACACGACCACGGCAGACCCCAAATAGAGGCCGAGAACCCACGGGTTGCCTGTGTCGGTGCCGGAGAGCATGCCATGGAGCAACGCCGAGACGAATAGACCGAACGAGGCGAAGTGGATGGCCCGCCATGCCTTCTGCCCGATGAATCGCTTGACGTAGAAACTGCCGGCGACGACCAGCAAGGTGTAGAACGACATGACACCGAGGGCCACTGCCAGTGGCCGCCAATTGGACCGGCCGGGGATGAGGATCTCGGTCCAGCTGAACGGCACATAGTCGTGCATCGAGAGGGCGATCATGTGGATCACGGTGGCGACGAGGGCACTGATCCCCAAGGACTCATGAAACCAGGTGAGGGGTTTTGCCTTGACCAGACGGCCAAGCAACTTGGAACTGACCAACAGCCCCCAGATGACTGAGGCGCTGAGCAGGCCGAAGGCGACGAGCCCCGAACCTCGAATCAAGAGCCACTCGGCGCTCATGCCGCCACCGCGATGCCATGAGTCGCAAAGACCGACCCGTCGTGCCATACGACCAAAGCGGAGCCGATCCATGGTGTCGCCTCCGCCCAGGCAAGCCCTTCCTCGCCATGGAGCAAGACTGCCTTGGCACCCGCCTCGGCGGCGGCGGCGGTTTCGGCGATCACGGTGGCACTCAGGACCGGTGACGAAACCGGGGACATGGTGCGGGGATCGATCAAGTGATTCGCCTCGGTTGCGCCGACCTTCCAACGTCGACGCGTTACCGAGCTCGTGGCCAGGGCGCCCACTCCCAGCTCGATATGTGCCGCGGTGTCTCCCCAAGGGTCGATCACCGGAACAGTTGTCTCGCGATGGGCACTCCTGAGATCGCCACCGGCGGAGACCACCAAGGCGAGCCCGCTCTCCACGGCTCGATCGCACGTCCAGCCCTTGGCGATGCCACCGACATCGAAACGGGTAGCGGGCTCACGGACCAGCAACCCGTCGGACATCGACCACACCGGGAATCCAAGGTCGCTTGGCGGCGTGTCGAGACCGGTCACCTCGCCAAAGGTCCGGTCGTAGCCCCAGGCGCTGACAGCCTCTCCCAGACCGGCATCGACAAGGCCGTCGGTCTCGTCCCGGAGCCCTTGGGCAATCTCCAAGACCTCACCGAGGACGCCACTGAGACGCACCGTTCGGTCGGAGGAGTCGTTGAGCCTGTTCAGGGTGCTGTGGGGTCTGAAACGGCTGCATTCCTCCTCGACGGATTCGAACCAATCGACGAGCATTCCGGGCTCACCGTCGTCCTCGAACCAGGCCTCGACCATGGTCCCCATGGCATGAAACGTGTGATGAATCATGATCCGCTGCTCGACGGGGCCGGCGCCGGGGCTGGGGCCGGGGCGGGAGCAGGTGGGGGAGGCGCTGCCTTGTTTCCCGAGCTCCCGGACCCACCACCCGACGATCCTGACGAAGATGCCGAGGCCGCCCTGGACGAGCCGCTCCCGCTTCCACCTCCGGCCTGCACGTAGACCTTCTTGATCTCGGGAGCGGGCCTCTCCACCGGTGTATAGCGGAGGATGGTGAGACCGCTCGGGGGTGGCTGCGGCATGATGGCCTGGTTTGGCGCTTGGGTTGTGGTGGTGGAATCGGTCCCGCTGTCCTGGGCCCGGACCGGTTCGACCTTCGCCGCCACGAGTGCCGTGCCCCAGGCGAGGGCGGCACCGGTCCAAACCAATATCCGATTCCAACGCGATGCGGAGAAGCGCTTCATGGTGTGGCCTGCGAGCTCTGGCTGACCGTCAGCGTGGCCCCGTAGTAGGCAAGGACCCTCGCGATCTCGGGACGCAGCTCACTCACCTGGTTGGCACCGAGTGCCTCCAACTTGCCGCTCGAGTAGAGGACCCTCTGAACGGACCCAGGTATCCCACTGACATCGGGTGCTGCGGCTACGACCACTTCTTGACGGGTAGTCGACGTCGACGACACCGCCGGCGGCTCGTTGCCCGAGACTCCGTACAGCACGGACCCGAGCGCAATGGCACCGATGAGCAAGACCGCAGCGCCCGAGGTGGTCCCTAGCGAGGAGGTGCTCAATCACCACCTCCACCTTCATGCTCTCCGCCATCCTCATGCTCGTACTCATGCTCGTGCTCGGACTCATGGTCCCCTTGATACTGGGACTGGGACCCCGAGTCGGCGCTAACCGCGGGCAATGTGGTGGTCGTGCTCTCGTCGACGGCCTGGTTGGACGATCCGGACTCGACCACGATGGTCTGCACGATCGGATCGGGTGCCTTCTTCCCGGGAAGAGCCATGCCCTGCTGATCGCAGATCTCCCGAAGTGCATCGAGAGCGGCCTGCTGCAGGTCACTGATCGTCTCGTTGTCCTCGGCGTCGACCAGGGCAAGACCGGCCGGGCCGCAGGCCTCGGCCAGATCCTGGGGTGTCGCCACGCCTGTGTCATAGACCACGGTTGTGCTGGTCGTGACCGTCTCATCGGACGCCTGAGCCACCGACGGATCCTCGGTCGCCGCCGGTGGCACCAATGCATACGCGGCGAGGGCGCTCAGTGGGATCAGAAGCGTCCCTACGATCACCGACAAGGGCTTGGGGCCGTTTCTCCGACCAGTCCGGGGCGCTTGTTTCTCTTCCATCTCAGACCTCCACGTATATGCACTCGGCGGGACATTCTTCAGCTGCTTCGATCACGTAATCGACGAGGGCGTCGGGGATCCGGGCGCGACCGGCGAGCCCGTCAGGACCGTGCCCATCTCCGCCTCTGCCGTCGAAGACCCTGACTCGATCGAAGTAGGGGCGATCCTCTTTGACAGCCCAAGTTCCGTCTTCGCGCTGGTGGAAGACATTGGGCGCTATTTGGGAGCAGGTGCCCGCCCCCATGCACTCATCCGAGTCGATCCAAACCGTTGCCACTTCGAACCTCGCTTTCGTCCTCCCGACAAGGTGCCACCGGGTTCCCTAAGAGCGCCCTAAGACGGCGTCAAAGAAGCAGAAACTCAGCAAGATCACAGGTGTAATCGGTGACGATCCCGACGCGACAAACGGGCGGGACGCACCCGCTGCGGTTGGCTCTTGAAGGGGAGGTCCTCACGGGGGTGAGGACCTCCCCTCGGCTCCGTTGGGTAGGAGCACCTTGAAAACTGGTGCGGCTGCTGTGGCCCTATGCCCTCGCCGTCCGCATGACTCCGCCGTCGCCGGCGCATGGGACAGGGGTGTCACCCGTGATGAGAACAACATCGTGTGCCGTCGAGATGGCGAATGTGCTTCGCATGGTCCTCTCCCCTGCCGCGTCTCCCAGCACGACCCTGAGCTCATTCAAGACCGAGGTGCCCGGCATCTGAATGGGTTGAGCGACCTATGTGATGATCGAAGAGAGGGCTTGGTCGAGATCGGCGATGATGTCCTCGGGCGCCTCGAGCCCGATCGAGAGACGGATCATTGCGTCGCTGATGCCCATGTCGAGCTTGTCTTCGGCATCGACGCTGAAATGAGTCGTGCTCCACGGGTGGCAAGCGATCGACTCGGTGCCACCCAACGAGGTCGTGAGCCCGATCATCGTCATGGCATCCAGGACGGCGAAAGCCTCATCCTTGCCGCCTGCGACCTCGAAGCTGATCATCGCTCCGCCCGGCTGGACGAGTCTGACACTCGCGACCCCGGGATGCCCCTGGAGAAAGTCTGCGACCCGAGCTGCATTGCTCGACTGGCGCTCGGCCCGGATCGCGTATGTCTCGAGACTGCGACCGAGCAGCCAGGCAGTGTGAGGGTCGCAAGTGGTGCCTATCCGGTAACGCATCGTCTTCAGCCTCGCGATCACCTCGTTTGAGCCGGCCACCGCGCCGGCAACGAGGTCACTGTGGCCACCGAGGAACTTCGTGGCCGAGTACACAACGAGATCCGCCCCCAGAGACAGCGGTCTTTGGGTGTAGGGCCCGAGGAACGTGTTGTCGACTATCACCGGCGGGAGTACATCGGAGTTGGCGAAGTGGTCAGCGACTTCTCTCGCCACGGAGATGTCGAACACGTCGTTGGTCGGGTTGGCCGGAGTCTCGATGTAGATGGCGCCCAACCGCCGATTGCCGACGACGGCGATCAGGTCTTCGGCGGTGGCGGCGGGGCGAAATGCCGCCGTCTCGAAGCCGAGTGGCGTCAACACCCTGCTCAGGAGGGTATTGGTGCCTCCGTACAGAGGGGCACTGTGCAGGATCAGCTCACCCGGGGAGACCATCGTCAGAAGTGCGGTGAAGATCGCAGACGTCCCACTCGAGAAGAGGAGGGCGGCATCGGCGCGGTCCCAGACGGCGATTCGCTTCTCGACGATTGCCAGGTTGGGATGATCGATCCTGGTGTAGATGAAACCGGGCTCCTCGCCAGGCTCGAGTCGCGCCCCGCCGTAGGCGATCTGAAAGAGCCGCTCCGCCGCTGCGGCCGACTCGAACACGAACGTCGATGTCTCGAATATCGGGGGCTTGAGCGACAGCAGCCCGTCGGAAGGGTCCCAACCCAGATGCATCATCTCCGACTCGGGCGAGCGACCGGATTCTGGTTCGTCGATCACCCGGGCAGCCTAAAGGCCCGGATATGCGGTGGGCGGAGCCGATAATCACTCGATGGAAGGCTTTGCAACGTCGATCGGCATGGACCCAGGCGTCCTGGGCAAGCTCGTCGCATCGGTTGCCGTCGTCGGCGGGCTGATACTGATTCGATGGCTGACGCTTCGCTGGATCCGCACCCAGGTCGAGGACAGCGAGGCCTCATACCGGGCGCGCAAGGTCTCGGCCTACACGATCACCTTGATCTCGGGCATCACCCTGGCGTTCATCTGGGTGGACGCCTTCAGCTCTCTCGGCACATATCTGGGGCTTCTCTCCGCCGGAATCGCTATCGCCCTGGCCGATCTGCTCAAGAACATGGCCGGCTGGGTCTACATCCTCTTCAGACGACCCTTCCGCGTTGGAGACCGGGTCGAGGTGCGTGAGCTCAAGGGTGACGTGGTGGATATCCGACTGTTCCGGTTTTCGATCATGGAGGTCGGCAATTGGGTCGATGCCGACCAATCCACCGGGCGGCTGGTTCACATCCCGAACGGTGTCGTCTTCTCTGAAGCAGTGGCCAACTACACGGAGGGTTTCAGTCACATCTGGGATGAGATCCCTGTACTGGTGACATTCGAGTCAGATTGGGAGGAGGCCGAAGACCTGATCAGAAAAGTCTTGAAAGAGAGGGCCCCGGACGCCGAGAACACGGCCGGCAACCGAATCCGTGCGGCAGCCAGGCGGTATCACATCAGGGTGGGCACCCTCACCCCGATCGTCTACCTCTCGGTGAGAGACAGCGGCATCCTGCTGACAGCCCGCTATCTGGTCGAGACGCGTCAGCGTCGGGCCGTTCAATCGTCGATCTGGCGGGGCATACTCGAGGCATTCACCACGAGCAACGTGGTCGGCCTCGCCTACCCCACCGTCCGCACCTATCTCGAAGGCCCGATCAGGGTGGACAACTCCGGAGAATGAGTCTGCTCACCGAGGCCGTGACCGTGCTCGGCGGGAGCGGCAAGATCCTCGCCTTCACCGGTGCGGGGATATCCACCGAGTCGGGGATCCCCGACTTCAGAGGGCCCGAAGGGCTGTGGACGAAGGTCGACCCCGACGACTTCAACATCGATCGCTACCTGGCGGATCCCGAGTTGAGGATGCGTAGCTGGCAGATGCATCTCGATGGTGCTCTTTGGGGAGCACGTTCCGCAGTTGAGCCCAACCGCGGTCACCACGCCCTGAAGCGCCTGGCTGACGCGGATCGGCTCACCGGCGTGGTGACCCAGAATGTCGATGGGCTCCACCAGAAGTCGGGGCTCACCACCGCCCAGGTGGCCGAGCTCCATGGGAATGTGCGGACGAGTCACTGTCTCCATTGCGGAGCGGAGTGGGACACCGAGGAGGTCCTCGGATGGATCGAGAGAGGCGACCCCGACCCGAAATGTCCCCGCTGCGGCGGAATGGTGAAGACCAACACCGTCATGTTCGGTGAGCTGCTGCCGGCCGACGAGCTGGACAAGGCGATGGCGTTCTTGTCCGAAGCGGACGGTCTGCTCGTCGTCGGGTCCACCGTCGCCGTATGGCCCGCATCCGACGTGGTGTTGCGGGCCGCCTTCAGGTCGATGCCGATCGTCATCGTCAACCAGGGGGAGACCGAAGCCGACCATCTGGCGGCCGTCAAGATCGACGATGCGATCGGAGAGGTGCTTCCCACGATCGTCGACGAGATCCTCACTCGCTGAGAGCCGGACAGCACACAAATTCGCCGACGAGTGACAAACATGCCCGATAACTTGCCGTAATGACCATGCGCCCAATCGAATTGGACGAGGTGCCACGGCTAACGGCTCTCATCAACCGCTTCGAGAGCCATTGGGAAGTGCCGATCGTCTCCACGCCGGAGCAGGTCGAGGACGACCTGACCGAACCGTTCGTCGACCTCGAGGCGGACAGCAGGGGGCTTTGGGATGGCGGGGAGCTGATCGGATATGGGCTCGTCTATCACCGGCCGAGCGGGGAGCGTCTCGAGCGATCCCACATGGTCGGGATGGTCGACCCCGATCGTCTCGGCGAAGGCTACGGCCGTCAGATCTTCGAATGGCAGCTCGAGCGGTCCATCGAGTCACTCCGCCAGTGCGATCCCGGTCTCCCGTGGTATGCGCGAACGGCCGAGTTCGATTGGATCGAGCCGGCCCATCGCCTCTACCGGCGATTCGGGCTGGAGCCGGTTCGCTATATCAAGGAGATGCTCATGCCCCTCGACAGGCGCATCGCGGCCGGCGAGCCGACCGGAGTGACCATCGTCCCCTGGGACCGACGACGCGACGAGGAGGCGAGAGAAGTGCTGAACGAGGCTTTCGCCGACCATTGGGGCTCCACCCCGACCGATGTGGAGACGTTCCGCCATCGCGTCGAATCTCACGGGATTCGAGTAGACCTCTCGTTCCTCGCGGTGGCAGGCGATGAGGTAGTGGGAGTGTGTCTGAACGCTTCCTATCCCGAAGACGAGGCGATCAGCGGCAGGAGGGAAGGTTGGGTGGAGATCCTCGGCGTGAGCAGACCGTGGCGCGGAAGAGGTGTAGCTACAGCCCTGATCTCCGCTTCTCTCGACGCTTTCGCCCAGGAGGGGATGACCCACGGAGCCATCGGCGTCGATGCCGACAACCCGACCGGGGCCTTCCAGCTGTACCGTCGCATCGGCTTCGAGATCGCCCAGGGGATGATCATCTCCCAAATCGAGGTGTCCGCCTGACTCCATCCTCGGCGCGGACGGTACCCTTGGGGGCATGTCTGAGTATCAACCTCGGCTCGATGACATCCTGTTCACGCTGAATCATGTCGCCGATCTCGAGTCCGTGTCCAAGCTGAACGGATACCAGCACGCCGACCCTGCGACGGTTGCGACCATCCTTGCGGAGGCCGGCCGATTCTTCTCCGAAGTCATCGCACCCCTGAATCGGGTCGGAGACCAGCAAGGCACGGTCATGACCGACGATGGCACCGTCCGGACGCCCGACGGCTTCAAGGAGGCGTATCAGAAGTATGTCGATTCGGGTTGGGCCGGGGCGCACCTGCCCCAAGAATGGGGCGGTGGCGGCCTCCCCTACATGGTCGGTGTCGTCATCCAGGAGATGTTCAAGACCGCGAACATGGCCTTTTCGCTGGCTCCCACTCTGACCCACGGTGCGGTGGAGGCCATCGATATCCACGGTTCCGACGACCTGAAGTCCACCTATCTGGAGAAGTTGGTCAGCGGTGAGTGGGCCGGGACCATGAACCTGACCGAGCCGGAGGCCGGCTCTGACGTCGGAGCGCTGCGAACCAAGGCGATCAAACAGGACGATGGGACGTATCGACTGTTCGGCACCAAGATCTTCATCACCTGGGGCGACCAGGACCTGACAGACAACATCATCCACCTCGTCCTGGCACGCACATCCGATGCCCCACCCGGGACCAAGGGCATCTCGATGTTCCTCGTCCCAAAGCTCCTGGTCGACGACGATGGCAGCCCGAGCACGCCCAACGACCTCAAGATCGTCTCCCTCGAGCACAAGCTGGGGATACATGCCTCCCCGACCTGTGTTGTCTCCTACGGCGACGCGGGCCAGGGTGCCGTCGGCTACCTGATTGGCCACGAACAAGAGGGCATGCGAAACATGTTCACCATGATGAACGCCGCTCGGGTCGGTGTTGGAATGGAGGGAGTGGCGATAGGCGAGAGGGCCTACCAGCACGCCCTTCAATACGCCCGGGAGAGGATTCAAGGACGGCCCGTGGGCTCGGGCTCGAGAGAGAGCGTTCCCATCATCGAGCACCCTGACGTCCGACGAATGCTGATGACGATGAAGTCCTACGTTGAAGCGATGCGATCGCTTCTCTATGTCACCGCAGCCGAGGGGGACCAGCGAGCACACGGCGATACCGAGGAACGACGCAAGCTGGCAGCCGATCGACTCGCCCTGCTCACCCCCATCGTCAAGGCATGGTGCACGGATGTGGGCGTCGAGTTGGCCTCGATCGGTCTCCAGGTTCACGGTGGGATGGGTTACGTCGAGGAGACCGGTGCCGCCCAATACTTCCGGGACTCTCGAATCGCTCCCATCTACGAGGGCACCAATGGGATCCAGGCCGTCGACCTGGTGCTTCGAAAGCTGCCCCTCGAAGACGGGCGGGTGGTGACCGACCTCATCGAGGAGATGACCGCCTCGCTGGAGGCAATGTCCGTGCACGAGGACCTCTCGTCTTTCCGAGATGCCTTGGCGGAGGAAATCGAAAGCCTCGCCGACACTTCTGCGTGGTTGGGGGAAAGGATGAGATCCGGTGAGGTCGATGCGGCCCTGGCCGGAGCCACACCGTACTTGCGACAGTTCGGCATGGTCCTGGGGGGATGGCTGATGGCCCGGGCGGCCGTGGCCGCACTCGAGGAACGCGACATCGAGAACGAGTTCTCCACCCAGAAGGTGATAACTCCGCGGTTCTATGGGGAACAGCTCCTGCCTCAGGCCGGTGGGTTGGTCTCTGCCGTCAAGGGTGGAGCGGGCCTGCTCGACCAGGCCGCTCTCTAGGGGAACGGTCGTGGAACTCTCCGACCGGGTAGTCATAGTCACCGGGGCGGGGAGTGGCATCGGGGCCGCCATGTCCCGGCGATTCGCCAAGGAAGGCCCGTCGGCGCTGATCCTCGCCGACCTGGACCTCGACTCCGCACGGTCGGTGGCCGAGGGGCTCGGCGCCACTCCGGTTCAGGTAGATGTTGCCAGTCAGGATTCGAATCAGCGCCTGATCGACTTCGTCGAAGAACGGTTCGGCCCGGTCGATCTCTTTTGCGCCAACGCAGGGATCGGCTTCGCCGGCGATGAGCAGACCGAGCCCGACGACTGGGACAGGATGTGGCAGGTCAACACCATGTCCCATGTCCATGCGGCTCGTTGCCTGATCCCGGGATGGTTGGCGCGTGGCGAAGGCTATTTCCTGGCGACTGCGTCGGCGGCGGGGCTGCTCACCAATCTGAAGGCGGCTCAGTATTCCGTGACCAAGCACGCCGCAGTCGCCTTCGCCGAATGGCTCTCGGTCACCTATGGCGACCGAGGAGTGAAGGTGAGCTGTCTCTGCCCGATGGGCGTGAGGACACCCTTCCTCGACGAGGCCAAGGAATTCCACGATTTGCTCGATGCCGACGCGCTCGAGCCGGAGCAGGTGGCCGAGGCCGTCGTTGCCGGGCTCGCCCACGAAGATTTCTTGATATTGCCCCATCCGGAGGTTCTGCGTTACTTCCAGAACAAGGCGAATGATTACGAGAAATGGCTGGAGGGAATGCGGAGGCTACAAAGAACGGTTTTCCCAACGTGAGGATTGAGGCACAATCATAGTGACATGAGCAAGCGCAAGGTCGTGGTGACGGGTGTGGGTGTCGTGGCGGCACCCGGTGTCGGCATCGACGACGTGTGGAAGGGTCTCCAACGAGGACCGGCCGGTCCAGGTCCCCATCTCGTCGCGAACTGGGATCCCGAGCCCTGGCTGCCGAAGCGCGAATACCGTCGACTGGACAAGTTCACGCAATTCGCCCTGGTTGCGACCCATGAAGCCCTGGAACAATCCGGTCAACTCGACATCGACCCGACACGGGTCACAGTTTCGGTGGCCACCGGGATCGGTGGTCTCGAATCGCTCGAAGAGCTCGTTCACGGCTCCGACGCGGAAGATCCCAGGGTCTCCCCGTTTCTGATCCCGATGATGATGGCCAATGCTGCGGCCGCCGGCATCTCGATCAAATACGGCTTCGGGGGCCAGGTATCGACTCCCGTCGTTGCGTGTGCCGCCGGCTCACAGGCAGTGCTTGACGGTCTGCGCCAGATCCAATGGGGATACGCCGACGCCGCCGTCGTCGGCGGCGCTGAAGCGGCGGCACGCGACACGGCGCGCGCCGGGTTCCTGGCGGCCCGGGCGCTCTCACCGAGCGGCACCGCCCGGCCCTTCGACGTGGATCGTGACGGATTCGTGATGGGTGAGGGAGCAGCCATCCTCATCCTGGAGGCGGCGGACGTCGCCGAGGAGCGTGGGGCAACGCCCCTGGTCGAGCTCAAAGGCGGTGCATCTACCGCCGACGCACATCACATAACGGCGCCGCATCCGGCAGGCGACGGTGCCGAGCGAGCGATGCGCCTCGCACTCGAGGACGCCGGGCTGAGCCCGGGCGAGATCGGTTACGTGAACGCCCACGGGACCGGCACCGACCTCAACGACCGCACCGAGGGCGGTGTGATCTACAGGATCTTCGGGGACAATCAGCCGGCCGTGTCGTCCATCAAGGGGACGACGGGTCACGGTCTGGGAGCTTCCGGCTCGATCGAGGCGGCCGTGACCATCGAGGCGATGCGTCGTGGTGAGCTACCGCCAAACATCGGCTTGACCAACCAGGATCCCGAAATCCCTCTGACCGACATCGTGCGGGAGACACGCCCGTGGGAGCCGGCACCAGCACTGAGCAACTCATTCGGATTCGGCGGCCACAACACCGTCCTAGCCTTCACGCCTCTTTGATTGCCGGCCGACTTTGGCCGAGACCACCCTCAGAGCTCGACGGGTCTACCCCGGTCGCGTGGTCACAGTCTCGGCCAAACAGACGCCGGTCGGCCGGGGCTGCCGCTCCGAGGCGAGCTCTTTTTGACCCTCACCGCCGCGTGGCCAGGTTCGTGCGCTTAGCAACAGAGGCAGGCTGTTTGATTGCTGGCGGACTTTGGCGTCTGGCTCCGGGACCTCACCGCCGTCGCGAACCGGGGACTTCCCTCACTCTTCGGTGATCAGAGTCCTACCTCGGTCAAACAGACGCCGGTCCGCAGCTTGATTGCCGGCCGACTTTGGCCGAGACCCACCCTCAGCTCGACGGGTCTACGCCGGTCGCGTGGTCACAGTCTCGGCCAAACAGACGCCGGTCGACCGGGGCTACCGCCGCGTGATCAGGTTCGTGCGGCGTCCAAACAGACGCCGGTCGACTGATTCATTGCTGGCGGATTGATTGCTGGCGGACTTTGACCGTCTGGCTCCGAGACCTCACCGCCGTCGCGTACGGGGGACTTCCCTCACTCCTCGGTGATCAGAGTCCTACCTCGGTCAAACAGACGCTCTGCTTATTGCCGGCCGACTTTGAAGGCGCGGCTCCACGCATCGGAGCGCGCACGGGACTACGTCGGTCGCATGTCAGGAGTCTACGTCCAAACAGACGCCGGTCGGCCGGGGCTGCCGCCGCGTGGCAGGTTCGATGCCATCGTCCAAACAGACGCCGGTCGGCCGGGGCTGCCGCTCCAGGGCGAGTTCTTCTTGACCCTCGCCGGCCCGGTCCGTGCGTCGCTCACGGGCTTCTCGGAGGCTGTAGAGCGAACCTGGTACGGTTTGGGTAACGGGAGCTCGGTGAGACCGGGCTGAGAGGGGATCTGCAAGATCCCGACCGACGAACCTGAACCGGATAATGCCGGCGTAGGAAAACTCGTCTCATCGCTCCCGGCAACCAAGGAGCTGATGAGTAATGCGCAGGATCGCCATCCTGGCTACAGCGGCCGCGATCACGCTCGCCGCCTGTGGGGGCACCGGGGCACAAAGACCGACGACACTGAAACTGCTCGCTCACGACTCGTTTGCCGCCGGGGTCACCGATGAGACCTTTGCCGCTTTCACCGACGAGACCGGCATCGATGTGGTGGTCATCTCGGGAGGCGACGCCGGAGCAATGGTCAATCAGGCCGCCCTGACGGCCGGGAACCCGATCGCCGACGTCATGTTCGGTGTCGACGACACTTTCCTCTCCCGGGCGATCGACGCCGATGTCTTCACGGCCTATCGAAGCACTCATGTCGACGAGGTGGAGTCTTCGCTGGCTCCCACGTCTGAGCTCGTGACACCGATCGACTTCGGTGATGTCTGCCTCAATTACGACAAGCAGTGGTTCGCCGATCACGAAATGACGGTGCCCAGCACACTCGACGACCTCCGCACCGGGCAGTACGCCGGGCTGACGACGGTCGAGAGCCCTGCCACCTCCTCCCCGGGTCTGGCATTCCTCCTCGCCACCATCGACTTCTACGGAGAGGATGGATGGCAGGACTTCTGGCGTGACATGAAGGCGGGTGGAGTCGCCACGGTCCCCGACTGGGATACGGCCTATTACGCCAACTTCACGCCCTATGGAGGTGCGACTCCCATGGTTGTGTCATACGCATCGTCGCCACCGGCCGAAGTCATCTATGCGACCGAGCCCCTCACCGAGGCGCCAACCGGCGTCATCGACGCGGGCTGCTATCGGCAGGTCGAGTATGCCGGCGTGATGGCCGGATCGGACTACCCCGATGCAGCCGGTGAGCTGATCGACTACCTGCTCTCTGTCGACTTCCAGGAGACGATTCCCCTCACGTGGTTCGTTTTCCCGGCAAACGCGAACGCCGACCTGCCTGAAGAGTTCACGCGGTACACGACGTTGCCGCAATCGCCGGCCAGATTCGATGCGCAGACGATCGCCGACAATCGAGACCGCTGGATCGCCGAGTGGTCGACCATCATGGAGGGGTGATGCGACGGTTTCGCTGGGGATGGGCGATCGTGATCGCCTTCCCGGCGATATTCGTCAGCTACTTCTTTCTCTATCCGGTGGCCCGAATCTTGTCGCTCGGGCTGGGTGAGCTGAATATCGGTGCCAGCGGAGTCGAAGCGCGGTTGCTCAGAGTTGGCTGGTTCACCTTGTGGCAGGCGGTCGCTTCGACCGGTCTCACCCTTTTCCTTGCGGCGCCCATGACCTGGGCGGTGTCCAAGTTCGAGTTTCCCGGGAGGAAGGTGGCCGCCGCCTTGGTGGTCATCCCCTTCGTCCTCCCCACGGTCGTGGTCGGAACGGCCTTCGTCTCGCTGGGTTGGCATGATTCCATCTGGGCGATTCTGGCGGCACATGTCTTCTTCAACGTCGCCGTGGTGGTGCGCACGGTCGGTTCGCTCTGGGCCCGCATCGACCCTCGGCTCCACGACGCCGGTCGGGTCCTCGGTGCGAGCGAATGGCAGGTGTTTCGAACGGTGACGCTTCCCCTTCTCCGACCGGCAATCGCAGCTGCCGCCTCCATCGTGTTCCTCTTCACCTTCACGTCGTTCGGTGTCATTCTGATTCTCGGCGGTTTCGACTATGCGACGCTCGAGGTCGAGATTTATCGACAAGCGGTCACCCTCTTCGATCTTCCTCTGGCTGCGGCGCTGGCCGTCGTGCAATTGGTCGGCGTCACTGCCGCCCTCTATCTGTATTCCCGCTACCAGGAGCGCCATGCCGCCACCTGGAACCTTCGCTCCGAGGCCTCGAGGCCCCGGCCACAGGGCTCGGATCGCCTCTTGGTCGGGGCCAGCGTCGTTGGGACGATCGGGCTGTTGGCAGTGCCGCTCATCGGCCTGGTGGCACGATCGATCCAACCTGGCGCGTACACGTCTCTGGCAAAGAGGGACCCGGTGGTCGGTGTGCCGATCGAGTCGGTGGGAAACAGCCTCATCTATGCGGTGGTGGCGGTGGTCCTCGCCGTCATGGTCGGCGTGATGGCCTCTGCAGTCATCACCCGACGGAGTGGGACCTTGTCGAGGTGGTTCGATCTGACATTGATGCTTCCTCTGGGCACCTCGGCAGTCACCATCGGCTTCGGGTTCATCGTGGCCCTCGACTGGCCGGTCGACCTTCGGGCCTCCTTCTGGCTCGTCCCGATCGCGCATGCGTTGGTGGCCATCCCCTTCGTGGTCCGATCGACGGTCCCAACCTTGAGGTCGATCCCGAGCGACACGAGGGAGGCGGCGGCCACGCTGGGGGCATCACCGGGCCGTCTCTGGTGGACCATCGACTTCCCCTTGGTCAGCCGTGCGATCCTGGTTGGGGCCGGCTTCGCCGCAGTCGTCTCGCTCGGTGAATTCGGGGCCACCTCCTTCGTGGCCCGTCCCAGCACGGCGACGATGCCGGTGATGATCTTCAGACTCCTCTCACGTCCGGGATCGGCGTCCTTCGCCACGGCCATGGCGATGGCGGTGCTGCTCTCTGTAGTCACGGCCCTGATCGTCGTATCGATCGATCGCGCCCAACTCGGCGAGATCGGTGCCTTCTGATGCTCGACGTCGCCGATCTGACGGTCGTCCTGGGGAACACCACGATCCTCGACGAAGTGAGCCTGACGATCGGAGACGGTGAGACGCTCGGTGTCCTCGGGCCCTCCGGTGCGGGCAAGTCAACCCTCCTGCGCGCCATCGCCGGCCTGGTGCCCGTGACGACAGGCTCGATCGCATGGGACGGAGAGGACGTAGCCGGCGTTCCGACCCACCTCCGGGGCTTTGGGCTCATGTTCCAGGGCTATGCCCTCTTTCCCCATCTGACGGCCGCCGGCAATGTCGCCTACGGGCTGCGGATGAAGGGGCTGCCGGAGATAGAGATTCGGGCCCGGGTCCAGGAAGCGCTGACTGCCGTGGGTCTCGAAGGCTTCGGAGATCGCGCCATCGTGGACCTCTCCGGTGGGGAGCAGCAACGGGTGGCTCTGGCGCGCACTCTCGCTCCCGAGCCGCGGCTGGTGATGCTCGACGAGCCCCTGGGTGCCCTCGACCGGGCCTTGCGTGAGCATCTCCTGGTGGAGACACGGGAGGTCCTGGACAGTCGTGGTGTCACCGCGATCGTGGTCACGCATGACCACGAGGAGGCGACCTCGCTGTCCGATTGCCTCGCCCTGATGAACCACGGAACCATCGTCCAGGTGGGCACTCGGGAGGAGATCCTCGCCGCCCCTGCCGATGAGTGGGTAGCGGGGTTCATGAAATGAGAAGGGCCCCTCGGTGAGAGGGGCCCTTCCCTACCTGGGCTCGCTAGGGAGGAGGAAGTTGGCTCAGGCTCCTGAAGAGTCACTCGATTGGAGTGCCCTCCAGTCATTTCGAATCTGACGAAGCTCATCGATCGTTATGACCCCGTCATCGTCGAGGTACGGAGAGACGTCGATCTGCTTCAGGGGATGGTCATCGGGGAGGGCGGCATACTCGGTGGCGTCGATCCCACCGTCGTCGAGGAGCGCTCCGAACCGGGTGCCACGTCTGAAGGCATCGCGCCGTGGGTGTGGCATTGCCTCCCGGATCTCAGCTGCCGTCAACTGTCCATCTGCGGCGGCCGCTGCGAAGGGCCCGTTGGGATCGTTGAAAGGATGATCATCGGGCAGTTGCGCCAGCTCATCGGAGGTGATCACACCATCTTCCAAGAACCCCTTGATCAGCTCCCTGTTGGCTTCCCTCTGGGTCTTCCCCTCTTCGATCTTCGATTGGACTGCAGAGGTGATGGCGTCGGCCTGACTCTGATCGATCGTGCCGTTGCCCACGAGTCCCGAGAGAACCTCCGACAAGAAATCGACCCCACGCTGGACGACACTCTTCGCCGTCCCATCGGAGGGGTCATCGTCCTGAGCAGAGGCGACCGATGGCGCCGAGACCAAGGAGGTCACGAACCCGGCGGCCACGAGAAGACCCCCGGCGATGGCCGCGGCCATGATCTTGCTCTTCATGTGCTGTCACTCCTTACCTTTGGCAGCTGAAATCAGTCTCGACACCACTTGTTAGAAGGCCATGAAGGGACGGTCAGGGTGTTATCACGATTCGCCACCGCCGAAATGGCTCCCGGCGAGTCAGCCTCGCAGTCCGTCCAGGTAGGAGACGAACGCCTCAGGGATCCTCCTCGGCTTGCCCGCGGAGTCGGTGAAGGCGGCAGAGACCGTCAGTTCCGCCAGCTTCTGCCCGCCCCGGAGCATCACCTGCTTCCAGGTGGACTTGACACGGGTGACCTCTTCGATCCAGGTGTGAATCGTCAGCTCTTCGCCGAATCGGGCCGGTGCGAGAAACCGCGCGTGAATCTCGACGACCACGAACTGCCAGCCTTCGCCCTTGAGCCGGTGCAGACCCCAACCCATGTCCTCTAGGTAGTCGATCCGGGCGGTCTCGAAGTATGCGAAGTAGTTCGTGTGATTGACGTGGTCATATGGGTCGAGCTCGTAGAAGCGGACCCTGATCGACGTCGTGTGGATCTCACGGTCGTCCGGCACTTCAAACGGCATTTTCCTCCTCAGACACGAGCCGAGTCGAGGCTACCCTCGCCGTCATGAGGGCCTGGCAGCTGATGGACACCCAGGGAATCGGATCGTTCTCATTGAACGAGATCGACGAGCCGGTGCCCGGACCGGGCCAAGTCAGGATCAAGATCGCCCGTGCCGCGCTCAACCATCTCGACCTATGGGTGGCCCAAGGCCTGCCCGCACCAAAGCATCTACCCCACACGACCGGGGCCGATGGGGCCGGCTGGGTCGATGCAGTGGGTGAGGGGGTCTCGGGGTTCGAAGTGGGCGACGAGATCATCATCGACCCGTCGCTGTCGTGTGGGGAGTGCCCGGCCTGCCGGAACGACGACATCGTGTATTGCGATCAGTTTCAGATCCTCGGAGAGCACTCACCAGGGACGCTGACCGAGAAGATCGTGATCCCCGTGATCAATGCCGTGCGAAAGCCGGCTGCATTGTCGTGGGATGTGGCCGGCTCTTTCGGGCTCGCCACGGCGACCGCGCTCCGGATGCTGGAGCGGACGGCGGTCAAGCCGGAACAGACCGTGCTCATCGTGGGTGTGGGAGGTGGCGTGTCAGCTGCGGCAATGGAACTGGCGCTGGCCATGCGCGCCCGAGTCTTCGTCACATCGAGATCTGAGGACAAGATCGAGTGGGCGATCTCCGAGGGTGCGGAGGCAGGCTTCGACTCGGCGGGTGACTTCGGGAGCCAGTTGACCGCGTTGGGGGGTGCGGACGTGGTGGTCGACAACGTCGGCGCGGCCACCATGCGCCAGTCGATGAGGGCGGCGAAGAAGGGCGGCCGCATCGCCATTTGTGGGGCGACGAGTGGCCCGAAGCTGGAATTGACGGTGCCTCATCTCTTCTTCCGTCAGCTGGAGTTGATCGGATCCAGCATGGCGAATCACGCTCAGTTCGCTCGAGCCACCACCTGGGTGAGCACGGGTGGCGCCCGTTCACCGGTCGGTGCGACGTTCGACTTCGACGACCTTCCCGAAGCACTCGCCTATCTGGAATCCGGGGCGCAGGTGGGCAAGGTGGTCATCGAGGTCAGCGACGATCAGCCCCCGGCCTGATCCCATCTCCCCTTCATGACGACCAGGTCGGAGGGCGACGGTCCCGCACCCTCATCCTGAATCGTCACCCAGATCGACGGGTATTCACCCACATCGACACCAGACCACAGGGTCACCGAACCGGGTCCGCCGCGCATGTGGAAGGTGCCAATGCTGACTCCCTCCCCGTCGTCGCTCCACACCCAACCCTCGTAGTAGGTTCCCGTTGCGGCGGGCGAGATGCCATCGAGATCGAGCCGAATCCACCAACCACTGTCGGTGGGGCGAAGAGATGCCGTGCCGGCGGCGGCCGGCATGAGGTCGGTCCCCTCCATGGCTATGACCTCTTCATCGTTCCTGGAGAGCGTCATGGCGGAAGCGATCACCAGAGCCACCATTGCGGCAGCGACTGCCACCGCGGCCACGGCAGCGGGCCACCGAGTGAGGGCACGCACGCGTTCCGGTTCGGATCGGGGGCTCCCTGACTCGGACCTAATCGCCGACAGCACCCCGTCGAGAGCGGACTGGGGTGGCTCCGCCCAGATGTCTGCGCTCGTCAGAGCATTGCGAATCTGATCCAACCGATCACGATCGGGGACGTCGCCGGTCCCGGTTTCCAGATATGTTGCCTTGTCGTCCTCGGGGCTCATGTCTCGACTCCTGTACGTGCGTCGACGGCGATCGGTTCCATCAAGTCTCCTCGAGATGCCTGAGTAGATCGGCCAAACGGCGATGGGCACGGTGCGAACGCGACTTGACCGTGCCAACCGGGATGTCCAGTCGCTCCGCGATCTCGACGTGAGTCAACCCCTCGTAATGGGACATCCTCACCACCTGCCGCTCGTCGTCGCTGAGCTCGTCGATGGCCGACCTCACCTCGAATACCTCCCAGATCGTCTCGAGCGAGTCGGGGAGAAAGACGGCATCGACATCGTCAGACACCGCGTACTTGCGCTCTTTTCGGTAGAGATCGATCGCTGTTCGCCTGCCTATCGCATAGATCCATGGGGCGAAGGGGCGGTCCGGCTCGTAGGTCGACGAAGCGCGCCATGCCTTCAGGAAGGTCTGCTGCGTGGCATCGGCGGCGAGCCCCGGATCCCGCAGGACGGCCATGGACAGGGCATAGACGGCACCGGAGTAGCGGTCGTAGACCGCCTTGACCGCCAACTCGTCACCATCGTGAAACCGTCGCAGCACGTCGTGATCCACGGTGCTGATTGTGCCAGGCGTGAACCGTTGGGGCTCCACTGACGTATTGGAGGGAAAGCCAAGGAGAAGACATGAAGACAAGACACGCAACGACTCTGATGACGATGGTGCTGCTCCTGGTCGCAGCCTGTGGCGGTGGATCCGGTGGCGATAACCCGACAACGACCGCGGGGACTGGCACGACCACACCCCAGACCGTGAACGGGATCCACGGCTCCGACACCTCGCTGGGCACGGTGTTGGCGAATCCTGACGGCTTCACGCTGTATGCGTTCACCAACGACACCGCCGGCGAGAGCACCTGCTACGACGCCTGCGCCGATCTGTGGCCCGCGGTTTCAGCCGACACCCCTATCGCCTCCGACCTCGATGCCACTCTGTTCGGTTCGACCACGCGAACGGACGGCTCCGAGCAATTGACCGTCGATGGCCGACCGCTGTACACCTACCGACCGGACACGAGCCCGGGCGACACCGGCGGACAGGGTTTCAACGGCGTCTGGTTCGTTGTCGGCAATGACGGCTCCCTGATCGGCGGGCCCCAGGCGGGCATCGACGAGGTGACCACTCAGACCACAAGCGTCTATGGCTATGACTACTGAGGCGCGTGGCCCAAATGCGGCCGCCTCCTAGGTGTGCAACTGACGTTGGTCGCTTACATCGGGTTCTGTGTTTTCTGTTTTAGTCGTTCGTATGGGGTTTGTCCGTCGAGGCCTCCGTGTGGCCGGTTGAAGTTGTAGAAGTCCTCCCATTCTTGGAGCTTGTCGTTGAACAGTTGGGTGTCGTCGATGACGACACCGTCGAGCATCCGGTAGAACTCCTCGGCGTCGATCCGATGTGATCTCTCGACCTTGCCGTTGAGGCGTGGGGTGGCGGGTTTGATGTAGACGTGTCTGATTCCTCGGTCGAGTACGTGGTAGTGGAACTGTGATCCGAACTCACCGCCGTTGTCCGTCTGAATGGAATCGACCCGAAACGGCAGCCTGGCAAGCAGGTAGTCGAGGAACTGGATGGCGGTCTTTTGGTTGCAGCGCGGGTAGACCCGCAGCACCCGAATCCGAGTGCAGTCGTCGATAGCAGTGAACTGGTAGTACTTCTTACCAGCGGCGCCGATCGGGGTGATGAACTTGACGTCGACCTGGACCTGATGGCCCGGCTGGGGCTTCTCGTAGCGTTTCCAACGCTGCTGATGAGGCTTGTGCCGCTGCGAGCTGGGTAGCCGATTCAGGTCGAGCCGTTTCAATATCCGCCACACCCCCGACGGGCTCACCGAGACGTCGTGGTAGCGCTTGAGATACATGGCGATCTTATGTGGCCCGAAGTGGTAGCTCTGCCGCAGATACATGATCTTGCCGACCACTTCAGCGCTGGTGGCGTTTGGGCTCTGGTGTGGCCGCGACGAACGGTCTCTCAGCCCCTCGAGCCCCTGCTCCTCATAGCGGCGCAACCACTTGTAGAACGTCTGCCGGCTGATCCCGTAGTACCGACAGGTTCGCGAGACATTGCCGGTCACTTCCTCAGCATGCTGCAAAACCGCCAACCGGTGATTCGCCAACCGCCGCTGTTCGTGTTCAGTCATCGGTTCTCCTTCCCAATGCGGAGAACCCTAAATGTCAACAACCTCTGTCAGTTCTAGACCTAGGCTTGGTGTGTGGAGCCGACCAAACTCGAGTCAAAGGGCTCACCGTCAGGCCAGCAGCGTTTGCTCTTTCGGGCGCCGATCTGGCTGTATCGGGCCCGTCTCGGCTTTCTGCTCGGCAAGCGCTTCTGCATGATCGAGCACCGGGGTCGAAAGACGGGACGCATGCGTCGGACCGTCCTCGAGGTCGTGGCGAGGTCCGGAGGCTCCATCTATGTCGCCGCCGCCTGGGGTAGGAAAGCCGAGTGGCTCAAGAACCTTGAGGCGGACCCTCATGTCGTTGTTCACAGTGCCGGATCGCGGTACGGGACGAAGTCGATCGTGATCGACCATGACCGCGCCCACATCGTTCTGAGCGACTACGCCGACCATCACCCGAAGACCCTGCGAAGCCTGGCCAGATTCATGCTCGAGGATCCTGGTTCGACCGTGGAACAGAGCATTGAGCGCATCGCCAGCAGCGTGCCGATCGTGGAACTTCCCCGACCCCGGTAGCGGAGCCCTGTCGCAGTCCGGTTAGCCTGCCTCGTCGATGCGGATTTCAATCACAAGCGAGGCGCCGGGGGAGCGTCGTGTCGCCTTGACGCCACAGGCCACGCAGAAATTGGTCACCCAAGGCCACCAGGTGCTGGTCACGAGTGGTGCCGGCGACCGTGCCGGTTTCACCGACGGCGAGTACGCCGAAGCCGGTGCACAGGTGGTTGCCGACTCGACCTCGGACACCGCCGTCATCATGGTCGTCGGGCCTCCGGGAGTCGAAGCGGTACGCGCTTTCCCCGTCGGCTCGGTCCTGATCGGGTTGATCGAGCCATTCGACTCGCCCGACCTCGTAAGGGCTCTCAACGAGCGGCGTATCTCCTCGTTTGCCATGGAGGCGATACCCAGATCGACATTGGCGCAGAGCATGGACGCCCTCTCTTCTCAAGCGACCGCAGCGGGGTATGAGGCCGTCCTGGTAGCCGCCACGTCCACGCCGAGGTTTTTTCCGATGCTGACCACGGCGGCGGGGACGATCCCACCGGTCAAGCTCCTCGTGCTGGGCGCCGGTGTGGCCGGCCTTCAGGCAATCGCCACGTCGCGACGACTTGGCGCTGTCGTCTCGGCATACGACATCCGACCTGAGGTGCGGGAACAGATCGAGAGCCTCGGAGCGCGCTTCGTGGCGGCACCGGTCGACGAGTCGGCAGCTGCCGCGAGCGGCTACGCCAAAGAGGTGGCCGACGAGACCCAGCGTCGGCAGATGCAGGCATTGGCGCCCCATGTGGCTGCTTCCGACGTCGTCATAACCACGGCCCAGATACCAGGGCATCCAGCTCCTCTCCTCGTCTCCCGCGAGATGGTCGAGCAGATGAAGCCAGGCTCTGTCATCGTCGACGTGGCTGCCCCGACGGGCGGCAACTGCGAGCTGACGGTTCCGGGGGAGACCGTGGTCCATAACGGCGTGAGCATCATCGGGCCAATCGATCTGGCGGGTCGGGTGGCGGTCGACGCCAGCCAGATGTATTCACGCAACCTGACCGCCCTTCTCGACCGGTTGACCGACGATGATGGCGAGCCGGCCATCGATCTCGACGACGAGATCACGTCCGGCGCCTGCATAACTCACGATGGTCGAGTCGTCCACCCAGTCGTCAGGCGCTCACTCGGATTGGAGGGAGAGGTGTGAGCACACTGGTCGTGGGAATCACCGTCTTCGTCCTCGCCTCTTTCGTGGGATTCGAGGTCATCGCCAAGGTGCCGCCCACCCTCCACACGCCCCTCATGTCGGGGGCGAACGCCATATCGGGCATCACCATCATCGGCGCCATCACGGCCGCAGGCCTCGGCGTGGCCCCTCTGGCCCAGGTGCTCGGGTTCCTTGCCGTGGTGACGGCGACCATCAACGTCGTCGGCGGTTTCCTGGTCACCGATCGCATGCTGAGCATGTTCCGCCGCCCCGCCGACAAGAAGAGGGCTGATCAGTGATAGAGATCCTCTATCTGCTTTGCGCGGTCGCCTTCATCATCGGGCTGCGCCGGCTGAACGGGCCACGGACCGCCCGGTCCGGAAACCTCCTCGCCGGGCTCGGGATGCTCGGCGCCGTCGTGATAACCCTCATCCGGGAGGACATCCTGAATTGGGGTCTGGTCCTGGCCGGGCTGGCAGTCGGCTCGATCTTCGGTGCCTGGGCGGCCGTGCGGGTCCAGATGACTGCGATGCCACAGATGGTGGCCGCATTCAACGGCTTCGGAGGCATCGCATCGGCATTGGTAGCTGCCGAGACGGTGGTCACCGGTGGTCTCGACGGTCTCAGGCCGGAGATCTCCATCACCATCCTCATCTCGACGGTGATCGGAGCCGTCACCTTCACCGGTAGCTTCATCGCGTTCGGGAAACTCCAGGGAATCGTCAGCGGCCGCCCCATCACCTTCCCCGGACAACAGCTGATCAATGGGCTTCTCACGCTCCTGGCCGCCGGCTTCGGGATTTGGATGATCGTCGCAGAAAACCCGACCGGCTATTGGGTGTTGGGAGCAATCTCGCTCGTCATAGGTGTCCTCGCGGTGATCCCGATCGGTGGCGCCGACATGCCGGTGGTCATATCACTGCTCAACTCCTTTTCCGGATTGGCCGCCTCAGCCGCCGGTTTCGTCATCTCCAACAACGCTTTGATCATCGGTGGCGCCCTCGTCGGGGCCGCGGGATTGATCCTGACCGTGCAGATGACAGAGGCGATGAACCGGTCCCTCGCCAACGTCCTGTTCGCTGGATTCGGGACGGGTGAAGGCTCTGGCATGGCCGGTGTCATGAGCGACCGCCCGGTCAAGCGGGCCACCGCCGACGACGCCGCCATCGCATTGGCGTATGCCGACACGGTGATGATCGTTCCCGGATACGGGTTGGCCGTGGCTCAAGCCCAACACGCCGTGCGCAAGCTGGCCACGGCCCTCGAGGAGCGCGGGATCAAGGTCCAATACGCAATCCACCCGGTGGCGGGCCGCATGCCTGGCCATATGAACGTGCTGCTGGCCGAGGCCGATGTTCCATATGACCAATTGCTCGACCTGGAGACGGCCGACCCCCAGCTTCCCCAGACCGACGTCGTCCTCGTCCTGGGAGCCAACGACGTGGTCAACCCCTCGGCGCGGGACGACCCGGACTCGCCGATATACGGGATGCCGATACTCAACGTAGACCGCGCCAACACGGTGGTCGTGGTGAAGCGAAGCCTGTCTCCCGGGTTCGCCGGGATCGACAACCCCCTCTTCTACGAAGACAACACCCTGATGTACTTCGCCGACGCCAAAGACGCCCTCGAGGAGACCCTGGCGGCCCTGAAGACGGTCTGAATCGTGGAGAAGGTTTCCCGATCCAACCATGTGGGCAACAATGTGTCGATGAGCCCAGGGAGTCGATGAGCGAGAGTCGATCAACCCAAGACGATCGGAGGACCGCATCCCGTCACCGCAAACGTCTCGGTGTGATGTTCGCTGTGGTGACGGTGTTCATGCTCGCGGAGGCGGCGGCCGGCGTGCTGACCAACTCGCTCGCCTTGCTCTCCGACGCCGGCCATATGGCGACCGATGCGTTGGGATTGGGCATGGCGCTGGCCGCGATCATCGCCGCCGATCGCGCCAAGAGCGGAGATCACAGGACGTTCGGCTTATACAGGATCGAGATCCTCGCCGCCCTGGCCAATGCGATTCTCCTCCTCGCTGTGGCCGGGTACGTGCTCTACGAGTCGGTGGCCCGATTCCGCAACCCGCCCGATGTCCTCACCGGCCCGATGTTGGCGGTAGCCGTCGTCGGGTTGGGGGTGAACTTGCTCGGATTCTGGCTGTTGCGGGAAGGCTCCGGGACCTCGATCAATCTCGAAGGCGCCTTCCTCGAGGTCCTGGCCGACCTCTGGGGATCGATTGGCGTCATCGCCGCGGCGCTCACGATGATCCTCACCGGCTGGCAGTACGCCGACCCCCTGTTCGGTGCGGCGATCGGGCTCTTCATCCTGCCCCGGGCGATTCGGTTGGGTAGCAAGAGTCTGCGCATCCTGGTCCAGGCTGCCCCCGCCCGGCTCGACCTCGGCGAGATCGAGCGCGACCTGGCAGACATCGGTGGAGTCGGCGACGTCCACGATCTCCACGTCTGGACCCTCACCTCGGAGATGGACGTCGCCTCTGTCCATCTGATGATCCGCGAAGGATCCGACTCACATCTCATTCTCGATGAGGCAACACGTCTGCTCCGAGACGAGCATGGCATCGCCCACGCCACCCTCCAGGTCGAGCCTGAAACGCACGCTGAATGTCAGGAGATGACCTGGTAGACCCGCTTGGCCCACTTGGGCTGGGAATTGTGAAGAAGGGGAAGATGGCTCTATGCCCCACGAGATCGAAAGGCAATGATCGCGAGCATGACAGAAGAGCACATTTACCCGGTCACCCTCGAGTCCACCGGTCTCAAGACAGGCGAGTTGGCCTCCTCGACCGACGGGCTGCCGGTGATAGAAGTCGCTTCACCGCCCCAATTCGGTGGCCCCGCGAACACCTGGAGCCCGGAACATCTCTATGTCGCCGCCCTGGCCTCATGTCTGATGACGACCTTCCGCGCCATTGCCGCCGCGTCCGATGTCGAGATCGTGACGTATCGCGACCATGCCGATGGCCACCTCACCCGAGACGAGAACCGCCTCTACCGGGTGGACGAGGTGACGCTGCGTCCGGAGATAGTCATCACGGACGCCTCAAAGCTGGAAAAGGCTCGCCGGATCCTGGCCAAGGCCGAAAAGGCTTGTCTCGTGAGCCGCTCAGTCAACACGGTGGTCAAACTCGAGGGGTCCATCCAGGCCGCAGAGGTCTGAAGCGCTTCTGTGAACAACTCACCACGACGGCGCATACGAGGTGAGGGTCTTCATGTAGTTGGAGCGCTCGAATGCGCTTGGGTCGGCGACAGATTCCTGGCTGAGACTCCCCCTCGCCTGGGCAGCGGACACGTACCCGTTCTCCTCCAGCCATGACTCCAAGCCGTCCCGGACCAGTGTCAACCGCTCGGGCCCATGACGCAGGAGGGCGGATGCCATCATGATCACAGTCGACCCGGCAAGGAGCGCCTTGATCGCGTCGTCGGGCTGATGGACGCCAGTGGTGGCCGCGAGATCGGCGCCGATCCTTCCATGGAGTATTGCGATCCAACGCAGGACCATGCGCAGCTCATAGGGGCTCGAAAGGGCGAGGTTGGGGACGACGCCCATGGTCCCCAGGTCAATGTCTGGCTGATAGAACCGGTTGAACAGGACCAGTGCATCGGCACCAGCCTCCTCGAGCCGGCGGGCCATGGATCCCATCGCCGAGAAGAAGGGCCCGACCTTCACCGCCAGTGGGAGGTCGATGGCTGATCGGACCTTTTCGACCAGGTGTAGATAGCTCGACTCGACCTGTGCCGAGGTCTCATCGAGACCGGCGGCCACTCGGTAGATGTTGAGCTCGAGGGCATCGACGCCGTGGTCGGCCAGGACCCGGGCATAGAGGGTCCACCCGCCCGCCGAGACGCCATTCAGGCTGGCGATGACCGGGACCCCCGCCTCGGCCCGGGCCCGCTTCACAAGATCGAGATACAGGTCGGGGCCGGTGTTGTAATCGTCCAACTGCGGCAGATAGCCGCTCGGGGCCTCGGAGAAGCCACCGGCACCGAGCTCCAGCCCGTAGTGGACGGCCATCGCATCATGCTCTATCTGCTCTTCGAAGAGGCTGGGGAGCACCAATGCAGGAGCACCGGCTTCGACGAGAGCCAGGATGTGATCGATGTCGCCCGTGAGCGGCGAGGCCGACGGCATCACCGGATGCGCCAGATTCAAACCCAGATAGGTGGTCGACAGGTCGACGCTCATTCCTCAACCTCCGCGTACTCGGCCGTTCGGTGGATGGTCACCATCTGCTCGTAGAAGTGCCAGCGATCGTCTATGTCCCGCTGCGCCATGGTCATCAGCTCATCAGCCCTCTCCGGGTTGGCCCGGCCCAGCATGGCGAACCGGGCCTCCTTGCGGGCGAATTCCTTGAAGGGGATCGTCGGCTTGCGACTGTCGAGTCTGAGACCTGGCTGGCCGACTGACTCGCGGCTCGGGTCGTATCGGTAGAGGGGCCAGTAGCCGGACTCGGAGGCTTCTCGCTGGTGGTCCATCTGCTCTGCCATGTCGATGCCATGTGCGATGCACGGGCTGTAGGCGATCAAGAGCGACACACCGGGATGCTGCTCCGCCTCGACGAAGGCCCGGACCGTTTGTGTCGGATTTGCTCCCATCGCCACCTGACCGACATAGACATTCCCATAGGACATGGCGATCTGTCCCAAGTCCTTCTTGGCGGTCGCCTTGCCACCGGCGGCGAACTTGGCGATGGCGCCCCTCGGTGTCGCCTTGGAAGCCTGGCCGCCGGTGTTCGAGTAGACCTCGGTGTCGAGGACGAGGATGTTGATGTTCCTACCCGAGGCGAGGACGTGGTCCAATCCTCCGAAGCCGATGTCGTAGGCCCAGCCATCCCCACCGACGATCCAAACACTGGTGTCGATCAGGGCATCGGCGACACCCTCGAGACGACGGGGGAGCGGGCCGTCGAGTCCGGTGAGTTTCGACTTCAGCTCCTCGATCTGTTCTCGCTGGAGCTCGAGCAGGGCCTCGGGGTCGGTGCGATCCGGGCTCTCCACGGTCTCCAGGATCCGGGGAGCCAGCTCACCCAGCTCGGGGGCCAGTGCAGTGACGAGAAGCACCGCATCGTCCTTTTGAGCCTCGAGAGCGAGCCTCATGCCGAGACCGAACTCGGCGTTGTCCTCGAAGAGGCTGTTCGACCAGGCGGGACCCCGCCCTTCGGCGTTGGTGGTCCATGGCGTCGTCGGAAGGTTCCCGCCGTAGATCGAGGAACAACCCGTGGCGTTGGCAACGACGACACGATCGCCGAATAGTTGGGTCATCAACTTCACGTACGGGGTCTCGCCACATCCGGCGCATGCCCCCGAGAATTCGAACAGCGGCTGGAGGAACTGTGATCCTTTGACGGTGGCCACCTTCACCTCGGAGCGATCGAGCTCCGGGATCTCGAGGAAATAGCTGAAGTTGCGACGCTCCCTCTCCAGGTGGTCGGACTTCGGCTCCATGTTGATCGCCTTGTGCTTGGCGACCTCTTTGGACTTGGCCGGGCAGATCTCCACACAGACCCCGCAGCCCGTGCAGTCATCAGGGGCAACCTGAATCACGATCCGTCGGCCCTCAAAGTCCTTGTTGGTCGACTCCTTCCAGGCGAAACCTTCGGGTATCGGCAAGGCGGGATCGAAAGCCTTGAGCCTTATGGCGGCATGGGGGCAGGCGAGCGCACATCGCCCACAGTCGATGCAGAGGGAGGCGTCCCAAATGGGTATCTCGAAGGCGATCGATCGCTTCTCCCACCGAGCGGTGCCGGTGGGAAAGGTGCCGTCGACTGGCAGGGCCGACACGGGGAGGAGATCCCCCTTGCCTTCCATCATCATCGCCGTGACCCTCTTGACGAAGTCCGGAGCGATCTCAGGAACCAATGGGGCGACGGCTGCGCCGGGCGTCGGCTCACCGACCTCGACCCGATAGAGGCCACCAAGAGCCTGGTCTACGGCCTCGTCGTTGCGACGCACCACAGTCTCGCCGCGCTTGCCATAGGTCTTCTCTATTTGGTGCTTGATCTCGGCGACGGCCGTTTCGGTGGGCAGGAAGTCGGTCAACTCGAAGAAGCAAGTCTGCAGCACTGTGTTGATGCGGAGCCCGAGGCCGGCATCACGCGCGATGGACATTGCATCGATCGCCCACACCTCGAGGCCCTTGTCGATGATGGTCGCCTGGGCGCGAGGCGGGATCTTCGACCAGGTGCCGTCTGGCCCGTAGGGGCTGTTGATCAGCACCTTGGCGCCGCGAGCCGCCCGCTGCAGGGCGTCCGTCGTGTCGAGGAAGTCGAATTGGTGGATTGCGACGAACCCGGCACTGTCGATCAGATATGTGGAATCGATGGGCCGGGTCGAGACACGGAGATGCGAGACGGTCCGCGAGCCGGACTTCTTCGAGTCGTATACGAAGTAACCCTGGGCGTAGAGCGGTGTCGACTCACCGATGATCTTCACCGAGTTCTTGTTGGCGCCTACGGTCCCATCCGAACCGAGTCCGTAGAAGACGGCGCGTGTCACGTCGCCCGCCTCCTCATACCAGTCGGTGTCGTAGTCGATGGAGAGCCGGCTCACGTCGTCACGAATGCCGACCGTGAAATGGCGCTTTGGGCTGTCGGTGGACATCTCCGCAAATACGCCTGCGACCATGGCGGGCGTGAACTCCTTCGAGGAGAGGCCATATCGCCCGCCGATGACCCCGACGTGCCGGTCTTGCTCGGCCAGAGCGGCCACGACGTCCAGATAGAGCGGATCACCGACCGCGCCAGGCTCTTTGGTCCGGTCCATCACCGCGACTTTCGAAGCAGACTCCGGCAGGGCGGCGGAAAACGACGCTCCGTCGAAAGGCCGATACAGCTTGACCGAAATCATTCCCACGCGTTCACCGTCGGCGATCATGCGGTCTACCGCTTCGGACGCGGCACCTACCCCGGAGCCCATCAGCACCATCACCCGGTCGGGGTCGGGCGAGCCGTGATATTCGAAAAGTCGATGCGGGCGCCCGGTGATCGCGGCCAGCCGGTCCATCACTTCGGTGACGATGTCGGGTAGGGCCAGGTAATAGGTGTTAGCCGCCTCCCTCGCCTGGAAGAACACGTCAGGGTTCTGGGCTGTGCCCCGGACGACGGGTTGGTTGGGATTGAGTGCACGAAGTCGATGCTCCGCGATGAGGTTCTCGTCGACGAGGCTGCGGAGCGTGTCGTCTTCGATCACCTCGATCTTGGCGACCTCATGGGACGTCCGAAAGCCATCGAAGAAATGCAGGAACGGGATGCGAGACTCCATCGTCGCCAGGTGGGCCACCAGTGCGAGGTCATGAGCCTCCTGGACCGAACTCGAAGAGAGCATCGCAAATCCGGTTTGCCTCGCCCCCATCACGTCGGAGTGGTCGCCGAATATCGAAAGAGCATGGGTGGCCACGGTCCTCGCCGCCACATGTATCACTGCCGGTGTCAGCTCGCCGGCGATCTTGTACATGTTCGGGAGCATTAGGAGGAGACCCTGAGACGCGGTGAACGTGGTCGTGAGAGCTCCAGCTTGAAGTGAGCCGTGCATGGCGCCGGCAGCCCCCGCTTCGGACTGCATCTCGACCACGTCGGGCACGACGCCCCAGAGGTTCGGGCGACCCTGCAACGACCAGGCGTCGGCCAACTCCCCCATCGGTGAGGCGGGCGTTATCGGGTATATCGCTATGACTTCGCTGAGTTTGTGGGCGATCCGGGCGGCTGCCTCGTTGCCGTCGACCGTCGCAAACCGCTGCTCTTCTGGGCTCACCTTCTCAACATACGCAGACGCAACGCACCGACAAAGGGACCAAAGTCCTCGATCGGTCGGGCAGGTCTCCCCCACGGCGATAACGTTGATCCGTTTCAAACCAGGTCTTTTGGGGGAAGTCCGCTAAGTGCGGGGAGAAACTACTTTGGCCCGGCCACACAACGAGGCGGTCGACCCTGGGAGATGGAATTGAAGCGGACATTGCTCATCGTCGTCCTGGCCACGCTCTTTTGCGCATGCACCGGCGACGGCGGGACCACACCGATCATCACCCAGTCATCGATTTCGACGACAACGACGACTGCTGCGACCACGACGACAACAACCCCCGTGCCCGTAGTTTCGGGGGACGGAGTCGATTCGGCGCTGGCCTCCACCATCCAAGCCTTATACGGGTTGTCCACCGGGTCTACGCCGCCGGAAGCTCCCGAGTCCGTGATCTCAGGATTTCAGGGCGCCACCGGAGCCATGCTGCCCGATACCGCCGTTGGCCACGTAGGTCAGTTCGAGACCTCCTACAGGGTGGCGGTGGTCGAAGCCGGCGAGGACGTCACACTGGCCGTCGCAGACCCGACCTGGCGGATCGTGGGCGGCTGGTGGCCCTCTGTCGGCATCGAGGCGGTCCTAGGAGCCTTTCCAAAACGCGTCGCTGTCATCGGCTCTGATGCACGTCCTGGTGAAGATCCCGAAATCTCTCGAGCCGATTCGATCCATTTCGTCAATCTCGCCGAAGACGGGTCGGTGGCCGTGGTTGGCGTACCAAGGGATTCATGGGTGCCGATCCCCGGTGTCGGGAAGAGCAAGATCAACTCGTCATTGAGCAGGGGCGGGCCCGACCTGATGATGGAGACATTCGCCGACGTAACCGGCGTTGACCTCGACGGCTATCTGCTGACCGGATTCGCCGGCTTCCAGGACCTCATCGGAGTGCTTGGAGGGCTCGCGATCGATGTCCCCACGAGCCTGAGCGACAAGGCCGCCAAGGCGTATATCGACGCAGGCCAACAGGTCCTCCAGGCAGCCGATGCACTGGCTTTCGCCCGGGTCAGGAAGACCCTCCCCGACGGCGACTTCGGGCGCTCGAAGAATGGCGGTCTCGCCCTCATAGCGGCCGCGTCGATGCTCAGGGCCATGGGCCCCGGTGCAATACCGGGGCTGATACAAGGCGCCGCCGGCGCCTACTCAACCGACATGACGGGCGAAGAGGTACTCCTGCTCGCGGCCGCCATCACCAGATTCGACTCGGAAGCGACCGACAATGTGGTGGCGTCGGGCTCGGCCGGGACCGCCGGCAACGCAAGCGTTGTCTTCCTCCATGACAGCGCCTATCAGACCTTCGAGGACATGGCAGACGGGAAGCTCGGCAACGACTAGCGACGACCTGGCACACTCGTCGAGTCATGGAGGCTCGAGGACGACTGCCACGGGGAGTGTGGATCGCGGCCGGATCCGCCACCGCTCTGCTGCTCGCCCTTTCTGGGCGATATGGATTCCACCGGGACGAGCTCTACTTCCTCGTCGCAGGTCGCAATCTCGACTGGGGATTCGTCGACCAGCCACCGTTGACGCCACTGGTGGCGCGAATCTCGGAGATGGTTGGTGGAACCAACCCGGTTGCTCTCCGGGTTCTCCCCGCCCTAGCGGTCGGGTCGATCGCGGTCATGGCTGCCGCCATGTGCCGAAGGTTCGGCGGGGGCAGGCGCGCCCAAACCTTCGCGGCCGTTGCAGCCGGATTCACTGGGGTTGTCCTGGGCGAGGGACATCTGTTGAGCACCGCCATCTTCGACTTCGCCCTCTGGACCGCAGCGCTCCTGTTGATCGTCCAACTGCTCGACGGCGGCACGAGGACACTTTGGGTGCTTCTTGGAGTGGTGGTGGGGATCGGGCTAGAGAACAAGCACACCATGGCGTTTCTCGCATTGGCGTTGCTGCTCGCACTGGTGTTCGACCGACGGCGACGGATGCTTCTCACCACCCCCTGGCCGTGGCTAGGGGTGGCGATTGCCTTGGTCATCGCCCTCCCCAATCTCATATGGCAGTGGAGCCACGGGTTCCCCCAACTCGAGATGGCCCGTGCGATTAGTGACCGAAGCGATGGCGCACTCGCCTTTGTACTGTTTCAACCCCTGCTCCTCTCGGTGACGCTGGCGATTCCGGCGGCCGTGGGTCTCTGGCGTCTCGCTCGATCCGACCACATGCGCACATGGCGACCGATCGCCATTACCTATGCAGTGCTCTTCGTCGTCTTCCTGGTGACCGGTGCGAAGGCCTACTACATCGCCCCCCTCTACCCGGCGCTGCTGGCTGCGGGCGCCGTCTGGTTCGAAGATCTCTCCATGTGGGCGAGGCGGTTGATGACAGGTCTGATGGGCATCGGGATCGCCGTAGGACTACTCATCGCGCTCCCGGTCATGCCGATCTCATCTGCTTCCACCTTCGACGCCACGGGGGAGCTTGGCGAAACGGTCGGCTGGCCCGAGCTCGTCGACCAAGTCGTGGAGGCCTACAAATCGATACCGGGTGACCAACGAGGCCGAACGGCAATCTTCACATCGTCCTACGGTGAAGCGGGAGCAATCGACGTCCTCGGCTCGAGCCAGGGTTTGCCTGCATCGTCCAGCGGGCACAACAACTACTGGCTCTGGGGGCCGCTTGATGATCACGGCCCGGTCATTGGCATCGGAAAAGTCGATCCAGCCCTCAACCTGATCTGCCCTGATTTCGAGACGGCAGACATCATCACCAATCCATACGGCGTCGAGAATGAGGAATTCGGACTTCCGATCTACATATGCACGCATCCGAAGAGGCAATTGGCCGACGTCTGGAGCGAGCTGCGCCACTACAACTGACTGCTTGGATCTGCCCGAGAATTAGGGGAGATCGGCCCTGGTGGGGATCTCGTCTCGGAGGTAGTCAGTTGGGGTGATAGAAAGGGGAACCAATTGGACATCGTCGATGTGATGACCCGCGACGTCGTTTCCGTCGCACCCGAGACAAAGGTGCGGCGAGCGGCCCGCCTCATGATCGAAGGGGGCTTCAGTGGCCTCCCGGTCCTTGACGAGGGAAGACTCGTGGGAGTGGTGTCGGAAGCAGACCTGTTGAAGCGTGAAGGCTCTCGGACATGGATGTCCCGCGTCCTATTCGGTGACGAAGCGACCGCAATGTCTGAGATGGAGACGGTCTCTGACGTCATGTCCTGTCCCGCTGAGACCATCGTCGAGTTGGCCACGGTGCAGGAGGCAGCGCGATTCATGACCGACAAGGGCTACAAGCGTCTCCCGGTGATCGACAAGGCCGGAAAGATGGTCGGGATCCTGACCCGTCGCGACGTGGTGAAGGCCTATGCCCGACCCGATGAGGACGTCGAGGGCGAGGTGGTCACGTTGCTGGCAGTGCTACCGGAGCCGCTTTCACACGTCAAAGCCACGGTCACCGACGGCGTCGTCAACCTCACCGGTGAAGTCGACACCAGCGCAGAGGCACGCGCCGTCTGCCGGCTCGTCAAAGGGATCGAAGGCGTCGCCCGTGTTGAGAACGCGATGATCTGGGAGGTCGATTCGGAGGTCGATGCCAATCCTTGGGCCGGGTATGCGCTCGAGGGAAAGGGCATGACGATCCAGTCTCTCTGAATCGAGCGCCCCGCGGCGCCGTCAAGAGGTCTTGTTCTCGTTTTCGTCGCGCTCTTCTTTTCGCTCCCGCTCGTGACGCTCGTGAGCTTCCTTGCGCTCTCGCTCGGCGCGCTCGTGGGCTTCCTTGCGCTCCTGTTCGTGACGCTCGGCTCTCTCGTTATCTGACTCCAATTGGATCCCCAATTCTCATCGACTCGTTCTTCTTCCTGTCAACGAGCCGAGGGTAACCACTCCCCCCAAGTTGCGATTGGGCCTGGAACCCCATTCAGGAACCTTTGATCGCCGCCGACGTTCT
Organism: uncultured Acidobacteriota bacterium; assembly: GCA_963822895.1. Classification (GTDB taxonomy): domain Bacteria; phylum Actinomycetota; class Acidimicrobiia; order Spongiisociales; family ZC4RG35; genus JARDZU01. The sequence goes on along the minus strand of CAWGJI010000019.1, from coordinate 203,813 downwards.
TCAAGGATGCGTCTTCGACCACTTCTCCTCGTCGTCGTGGCCGGCACGATCGTCGCATGGGCCCTGCCGGCCTGGGGTGCGGATCACACCGGCACCTTCAAAGACGACGACAGGAGTCGATTCGAGCCGTACATCGAGCGTGCCGTCTCAGTCGGGCTGGTCCAAGGATGCAATCCCCCGGACAACGACCGGTTCTGCCCGAATCGCACGGTGACCAGGGGAGAGATGGCCGTGATGCTGGCCCGCGGCACCCGGCTCCCCGAGCCGACGGTGCAGCACTTCACCGACGACGCCGGATCACCGGCCGAACGCGCCATCGAGTCGCTGGCCGAGGCCGGTGCCACCAATGGATGTGGTGAGGGGCTCTTCTGCCCCGATCGAACTCTCACTCGCGGTGAGATGGCAACACTCATAGGTCGCACCCTGGGGTGGGTCGAGCCACCAACGACGTTCCCCTATTTCGATCTCGTCGACTCGACGTACGGACCATGGGTTGCGGCGTTGGCTGCCAAGGGTGGCCTCGAACCGTGTGACGAGCCGATCGGGAGTCGCATGTGCCCCAACCAGCCAGTCGCACGCGACGAAGCGGCATATGCCCTGGTCACGGCTCTCGGACTTCAGCCGTCGACCGTGATCGCTGACGAGACCACTGCACCGGACCCCATCGGGTTCGCCGACGACTTCGAGACTCTGGCGCTTTGGGACGGTCGCGCTCCCAGTGCGCGCAATCGGGTTGCGCTGACCGATGCGGGATACGGGGAGAGCGGGCTCCGGGTGACGATCCCGAGGGGATCCCACTTCGGCGCAGACTTCAAGCTCGACCTGAATCGAGCAGTCGGCGCCGACCCGGAGCTCCTGTACTTCCGCTACTTCCTCCGTCTCGACCCGGACTGGGCACCTGTGTCCAGTGGCAAACTGCCTGGTTTCTCGGGTGTCTACAACTACACGGGAAAGGGTGGGTATCCGAGCAGCGCCGCCGCTCCGGGGTGGTCGGCGCGCATGGAATTCTTCGGAACCTCGGCCAGTGACCCACGGGCCAGGCTGGGCTACTACGTGTACCACCTGGGCCAGGAAGGGCGCTACGGGGATGGCATGGCCTGGAACGAAGCCGGAAAGCTGCAGCCGGGCGATTGGTACTGCATCGAGGGCGAGGTTCAGATGAACACCCTGGGCCTCTCCGACGGGTCTTTGCGGGCATGGGTCGACGGGACGCCCGCATTCGACGCCGACGGGATTCAGTTTCGCCGACCCGGTGAGCCTGACATTCGCATCGAATCCTTCTGGTTCAACGTCTACTACGGGGGAAAGCGAGTCGCTGATCGAGACCTCGGTTTGGTAATCGATGAGGTGGCCGTCGACTCCCAACGGATCGGTTGTGGGGGCGGCGACTCCACTCTGAGGTCGATTCCGGGCGACTTCACCGGTGACGGATTCGAGGATCAAGCTTGGTGGGGCCCTTGCCCGGGCGGTGCCTGCTTTCAGATCCGGTCTGTGAATCCGACCGATGTCGACCCACCGCGACTCGGAGACAATGCCTGGTTCTCACTCGAGACGCGCCAGATCGGGATCTCGGCGGGCGACTTCAATGGCGACGAGGCTGACGACATCGTGTATCGGGGCCGGTGCGACGCCTCGGTCCAATGTTGGAGGGTCCATCTCTCCACGGGCACCGGCATCGGAACCGGCTCCAATTGGGGTGACGGGGCACGCTTCTCAGGCTCCAGCAGCTACCTGCTCACCGGTGACTGGGACGGAGACGGAAGGGACGACATCGTCTATCGGGGCATCTGCGGTTCGGATGCGAGGCCATGCTGGCGAGCGCATCTGAGTCTGGGCGACTCTTTTGCCGATCCTCTCGACTTCGGTACTCCGCCGTCTGCGACCGGCACACCGCTGACGGCCGATGTCGACGGCGACGGGAGAGACGATCTCGTGTTCACCCAACCTTGTGGCGAGGACGTCTGCTGGTATCGACAACTATCCACCGGATCGACCTTCACCGAGCCTGAGTCGATGGGCACAGCTCTTCCCTCGGAGCTCGAATGGAGCCGCTACTTCGACATCGACGGAGATGGCGACAGTGACCTGATCTCCGCATCGGCCGTCAACGGCTCCAACTCCCTCGTCGTCAGGTCGTCGACCCCAACCGGTTTGAGTGACCCCCGGACGGTGGCCGACTTCGAAGGGCCGGTGAACGACGCCTACCTCCGTCGCCTCGGCTCCGGGAGACCGGTGCAGGCGATCGTGAGCGTGGCCTGCGGGGAGTCTTCGTGCGTAGAGCCTCGGAAGATGCTGGCGGGCCGGCTCCTCACCGAGAACGCATTCGAAGAGGCGACGGTCGCACCCCGCCGCGTCGCTCGCGGTCGGAACCTCCCCATCTGATCCCACATCGATCCGTCAGTGACCTATAGAAAGTCGGTCGAGATCTAGCCGATCAGAGCGACACCAGAGGACCTCGTCGTGGAGAATGAGTCCCCGATGGTCGCCACCGAGCCTCTCAGAACCCAGAGACTGACGCTCACCCCGCTGGCTGCCGGCGATGCCGCCGAGATGGTGGAAGTGCTCTCAGATCCGTCTCTCTATGAGTTCACCGGAGGTGAGCCGCCGACGCTTGGCTCGCTCAGCGAGCTCTATGCATTCCAGACCGCCGGCTCGCCACGGGAAGACGAGACCTGGCACAACTGGGTGATGAGACTCGGAGGCTCGGCCATCGGATATGTCCAGGCCACCGTGATCGCAGACGCGGCCGAAATGGCCTGGGTCGTTGGGATCGGTTGGCAGGGCCGTGGTTATGCGATCGAGGCTGCCCGGAGCATGAGGGATTGGCTCGCCCTACGCGGGGCGACACAGTTCACGGCTCATATCCACCCCGACCATGGCGCTTCCAAGGCGGTGGCGAGAGCCCTCGGCCTCGACGAAACCGGCCGCCTCGACGAGGAGGGGGAGATGATCTGGGCCTCAGGAGAGTGACAACCGCTAGTCAGACCCTCGTTGCGTAGGCGACGGATCGAAAGGGCCATGCCGTGCTCAACCACTCGCTCAGCGCTTCCCAAACCACACGATCCATCACGGAGCGTTCTGCCGTCACCCACGAACGCACGACCGCATCGTGCTCGGAGTCACGACTCGGATAGACGTAAACACACCCGATGACCTCATCGCCGTCCAGGATCGAGTAGGTGAAGGATTTCCTCTCCCGGAACTCCCTGGCGTGCATCTCCATGTCTGCCATGTTCTCCTCGAGGGTCATCGGTGCCGGCCAGTCAAGGCTCCCCATCCCCGGAGTGGCGCGGATGTGGTCGATGCTGCTCATCCATGCTTCGTGATCCCGCTCGTTGTGAACTGGTGCCAACGGCTCGAGATGAAACCCTGGCCCGTCGAATTCCATCGGAACCTCGAAATCCTTGGGGACGAAAGGCTCCGACATGAGGACAGACTAAGGGCCTCCTAGTCGATTTGGCTGACGAGAAACCGGCGGTCGGCATCGGTCGGGGCGAGATCCGCTGCACGCCGATAGGCCGCCCCAGCCTCTTCTACTCGCCCCAGACGGCGGAGAAATGCGCCTCTAGTGGCATGCATGAGGTGATAACCATCAAGGTCACCGCGGATCGGCTCGATCTCGGATAGCGCAACCTCCGGGCCCCTCACCTCGGCGATGGCAATGGCACGGTTGAGGGCTACCACCGGCGTGGGTATCAATGAAAACAGATGGTCGTAGAGCTCCACGATCTGGACCCAGTCGGTCTGCTCGAACGTCTCGGCATGACAATGGACCGTCTGGATCGCCGCCTGGAGTTGGTACGGGCCGGGTCGGCCCCGACGAATGCAGGCTCGCACGATTCCCTGCCCTTCGTCGATCATTGTCCGATCCCACCTGGCCCGATCCTGGTCACGGATAAGCACCAGGTCACCGTCCGAATTGCGGACCTTTGCCCGAGATTCACTGAGAAGCATGAGTGCCAGAAGCCCGGCCACCTCCGGCTCGTCGGGCATCAGCTGGAACAAGGCTCGGGCGAGCCGGAGCGCCTCTGCCCGCAACGATGACCGTACGACATCGCCCAACCCGGTGTTGTAGATGAGGTAGAGCACCGATAGGACCGAGTGAAGCCGTCCCGGCAGGTCGGCCTCGGCGGGTACTCGATAGGGGATTTTGGCGGCCCTGATCTTGTACTTGGCCCGCACCAGCCGCTTGGCCATGGCCGAGTCGCTCACCAGGAACGACCGAGCCACCTCATTCACACTCAAACCCGCCATCAGTCGCAAGGTCAGAGCAACCCGATGCTCCTCACTCAGCGATGGATGACAACAGGTGAAGATCAGTCTCAGTAGGTCGTCGCCCGCTGGCGTCTCCTCTTCCCGATCGCCGACCGCCATGTCATGAGGGAGCATCGTCAGCGTGAGCTCTTCATGAAGTTCCTGACCTCGGGCCGAACGTCGGAGGGTGTCAATGGCACGGTTCTTGGCCGTGGTGACTATCCAACCGGCCGTATTTGGCGGTATCCCATTTCGACGCCATCGTTCGGTCGCAATGGTGAAGGCGTCCTGCACCGCATCCTCAGCAAGTGTGATGTCGCCAAAGACACGGACGAGCGTCGCCACCGCTTGCCCGTACGCCTCCCGGAAGACGCCCTCCACGGCACTCGCCGCACCCACAGGTGCGGCCCCTTCACTCACCCCTTGAGACGTCCGGTCGCGCGGAATGGCCGCACCTCGATCGCATGGTTGGTTGCATCGGCAACCTTGTCGGCCCACGACAGCGCTTCGTCGAGATCGTCGGCGTTGATGATGTAGAACCCGCCGATGTGCTCCTTTGACTCGGCGAAAGGCCCATCGGTCATGACCAGATCGCCGTCACTTCTCCGGATCACTGTCGCAGCGTCGGGACCGTGGAGAGCGCCGCCAAAGACGAAGGTCCCGCTCGCATCCATCTCCTCCTCGACCGCCATCACGCTCTGCAGGAAGGCCTGCATCTCCTCGGGGGTCCTCGGGGCTCCAGGAACGTCGCCCTCGACCATGTATGTCGACAACAGATATTGACTCATGATTGCTCCTACTTCGTGCGGGCCTTCCCACGATCACCCACCCTACGAATGGAACCCAGAGATAAGGACAAGTCTTGCGGCCAAATATCGGAACCTCGAATTCCTTGGGGACGAGCGGCCCGGGCTCAGTCCGCCCCATACCAACCAAGCACACGAAGGGCCCGCAGCGTGTTCCATCGGCTCGGTCTCCCGGAGCCGGCCTCCATCTCGAAATGGGTCTTTCCCGGATGGCGATTCTGCAACGGCCAGGTGCCGTCGTTGCTCCGTTTTGACCGGATCACGTCGACCGCCTCCTCGCATCGGGGATCTGGCTCGGCACCGGCATCGCGCAAGTAGTCGAGCGCTCGGAGCACGTCATAGAACCAGCGCGGCGGAAACGACATGAGCAGCCATCGCTTGTTGATCAGCTCACCGGTCCGCAGTGAGTACATCAGCCGGCGATCCATCAGATATTCGTGCGCCCGGGATCGGGCATCGGCCATGGTCTTGTCGCCCCCGATCGCGTTCTCGTACTCGAGGAGGCCTTCGAGGACCGAGATCGTGGTGTTGAAGGAAGACCTCTGCGAGGTGGTCTGGCAATTCCACCCGCCGTCTTCACGTTGATTATCCAGGATGTACTCCGGCTGTTGAATGGTCGTGGTGTCGTCGAGGAAATAGGAGCCAAGGGCCAGGGCCATCCCGGTGATGCACATCTCGGTCGAGTACGAGAAGAACGGCCGGCTCCGACCACCCATCACGACGTGATCTTGCACCCGGTCGATCGACGAGCGAACGGCTGGGTCATTGCGATCGGCCCCGAGATGACGGAGGAGGAGCAGGGTGTAGGTCGTCGAAATCCACTTCGGTGAATATGGGCCGCCACCCCAATTCCCGTCCTCACCCTGGAGGTCGAGCAGCCGGGCGCCCCATCCTTCCCTCCCCACTCGATTCCGCTCTGCTTCCACCACCGTCCTCTCGCTACCGATGAGATCACTATGGACCTGCCATCTGATCGCGGGATCGGAGTCCAAAAGCCAGTCGACGACCTGTTCCAAGACGCCGCACATTCTCGCGTCCTAAGCGGACCCGTGTTGCCCGTTTCACCGATGTCAGGGAGCCGGAAGCCAGTACCGTGCCCTGCCGTCGAAAGGACCAATCATCTCGAGTCGCAAAGATGCCATGCGCCGATACAAGGAAAAACCTCGATCCGCAGGTGTCTATCGGGTGGTTCATCTCTCGAGCGGACGGACCATGCTCGGTGTGAGCCCGGATGTCCCGGCGAGATTGAACCGGATCAGGGCACAGCTGGGTTTTGGAAGCCATCCCAACAAGGAGCTCCAGGCAGACTGGGATGCCGACGGTCAGGCAGGCTTCGCATTCGAGCTCCTGGATCGACTCGCACCACCGTCTGATCCATCCGAGGACATCACCGACGATCTCGAGACGCTCCTCGAGCTGTGGCAAGACCGACTCCAACTCGCAAGCGGTTCCAGCTATTGAGCACCGTCTGACGAGTGACTCTGTCTAAACGAGCCTCGCCACGGCCCCACAGTCGATACGGTCATGCCGGTGAGACCTCTGCGAGGTCACTGGCTCTGGTCGATACCGGTGCTGGCGCTCGCCTTCTTGATCACGTCCTGCCGCACCAACGATCAGGCTTCGGCCGACCAGTGGGGGACCGAAGCGACCGACTTCCTAGATGAGTTGTCGACCCGGTACGCGGAGAACGACTTCTATGGGATCCTCGACTTCTACGAGAGCACGACCTTCGTCGACATATGGCGAGGCGATCTCCGTGGCGGTGCGATCATCCCCAACATCCTGAGATGGAACGCCGGCGACATGGCCCGTCGGATCGATTCCGTCCTGCTGGGCGACAACGATGCCCTCGAGCTCGTGACATGGGCAGATTCGGGACGGGCAAGTGCAATCGTCGACACCATCACCGCCGGCCGAATCTCCCACGAAGTCGTCTACGAGCTCGTCGACACTCTGCGGAGGAGCTTGCGCGCCAATCCCGAGGTCATTGCGACCTACACGGATCTGTACGACGCATACGCCGGTGCGTGGAACGACGCCAAGGCTGACGAGATCGGTGCGTTGTACTCGAGCGACGCCGTGGTAACCGACTCGTTGACCGGTCTCGAAGCAGATGGTCTCGATCATGTCACCACGACCGCTACACCGGGCAACCTCAGCCCATTTGCAATGGCCGGTCTCGCCGGTGACAGCGGCCAGACCGATACGAGAGGCCTCTTCCTGGGACCGGCCGCCTATGGCGTCGACCCCTCACGAGCAGTGGGCGTCTACACCACTGTCGATTCAGCGGGGTGCCCCCACCAGATGGCCTTCGTTTGGCAAATGGATGGGGGACGCATCGTGAGCGAACATCGCTATCACGAAATCGAGTCGTACCGAGCTTGCCGCGACGACCCGCCGGAAGGCTGGTGGACAGGTCTGGGACTCCCTTCTCCCAGCGACGAGGTGGCAACCGGCGTGCTTACAACGCCCGGAGGCGAGGACATCCAGGTACGCAACGGTGGTCCGATGCTGGAGCAGGCTCTCCTGGGCGGCTTCGCCAGGTTCGCCGCGGCCGGCCTCGAAGAGCCCAGGTTCGATGCCGTCGCGTTCGAGCCGAGTCGCAAGTGTGTGGACCGCTCGGGTCGGGTGATTCAAACCGGCGGTGAAAGAGTCCTCTACATCTGCCTCTTCGAGTACGAGGTGTGTCCACAACAGACCGTCTGTGATGACATCCGCCTGAGCATCCGAGCGACGATCGTTCACGAGTTGGCTCACACGTGGATGATCGATCACGTGGACCGTGATACGGAGGAGCAGCTCCTGCAGTACTCAGGCAGGACCGAGTGGGACGATCCGGGGATTCCTTGGGCCGATCGAGGTGTGGAATTCTCGGCTGAGGCAATGGCCTGGGGCCTCTTGGCCGACCCGCCCCGGATGGCGAGGATCGGCGCACCGTCGTGTGAGGTCCTGCTCGGAGCGTTTCGCATATTGACCGGTGCCAACCCGGCCCACGACGACAACACCTGCTGATCGAAGCCAGGTGCGGCTAAGTTCTGGCCCCGCCAACCGACTGGGGCAGGGATGCCGGGACAAGAGATGCTGAAGAAGTACGCGGAGGTGGCGATCGCAGTTGGGCTCGGAGTCGAGAGGGGCGATCGCGTGGTGGTCTCATCGCCGATCCAGCTCCCCGAATTCACCCGTCTGCTGGTGGCCACCGCCTATGAACACGGCGCCCAATCGGTGGACGTCCTCTGGCTGGACGACGAGGTTCGACGCTCGAGGTTCGTCCACGGGTCGGAAGCAGCGGCCGGCGCCATAAGCGGGGACAGTCAATTCAGGCTGGCCGGTTTCGAGGCAGGGGCCTCATATCTGCGGGTCCATGCCGAGGATCCGGCTCTCTTTGCCGGTGCCGACATGTCCCGGGTCCAGGAGCATCAGAGGGCCAACGGGAAGTACCTCAAGCCCCACCTGGACGCCATGGGAGCGCTCGAGATCCCATGGTGTGTGATCTCGGCGCCGGTGCCGGCATGGAACGCCAGCGTCTTCCCGGGTGACAGCGAGATCGAGGCTGCCGAGAAGATGTGGGCTGCCATCTTCCGAGCATGTCGCATCGACACAGACGACCCGGTCGGAGCATGGCAAAACCATCTCGATGACCTCGGTCGTCGACGGGATCACCTCACCGAGAGAAGATTCGACCGAATCCGTTACGAAGGCCCGGGCACGGATCTCGTACTCGGGATGACCGATGGCGTGAAGTGGACGGGTGGTGGCGTGAAGACTCCTGCCGGTAGGCCGTTCGCACCGAACATTCCCACGGAAGAGGTCTTCACCTCACCGCATCGGATGAAGGCCGAGGGTCGTATACAGGCGACCAAGCCGTTGAGCTATTTTGGCGATCTGATCGATGGTTTTGCCCTGGAGCTATCGGGGGGAGCCGTCACCAGCGCAACCGCTGCGAGGGGACAGGACGTCCTCGAGCGAGTCTTGGGAACCGATGACGGATCGATTCGATTCGGCGAGGCGGCGATGGTGCCCCAATCCGGCGCCGTGGCGGCGGAGAAGTTGGTGTGGAACAACATGCTCTACGACGAGAACGACGCCTGTCACATCGCGTTGGGCGCCTCCTACTCCTCCTGTTTCGAGGGAGCCGATGACATGACCGAGGCCGAGCGTCTCGACGCCGGGCTAAACCAGAGCAGCGTACATGTCGACTTCGTCGTTGGCTCTTCCGACCTGAGTGTCTTCGGCGTCCACCCGGATGGCACCGAGGAGCCGATCATCTCCAACGGTGAGTGGGGATTCTCGGTCTGAGCATCGATCAGATGTGAGCCGGGCTCAGGTGGCGGTTTCGCTCAGGTCCTTCAGGGCGAGCCAGCGGGAGATCCCAAACAGCCAAAGTGCCGTCAAAGCCGCGACGAGCAACGCCGCCAAGAGCCAGGGTGCGGGCGCCAGCCAACCGAGAATCAAGGCGACCGCGGCGGTGGCTGCCATTGCCCTGATCATCGGTCGGAAGAGTTGGGGGTATCGACCGAAGTCGTCCAAGGTTCGCATCTTCCAGGCGAGCGCCGCCAACCCGAAGGCCACCGATCCCGCCAGAAGCCACGCCGTGGCAGGTGGGGTCTTCACATCGCTGCCGTGCTCGGTGAGGCTCACCATGGCTGCACCGGCGGCTGCGATCGCCATCGTGGTCGGTAGGTGGGCAACGATCCATTGCATGCGGATCACGGGGGCGCCGTCGGGCAGACGTCTTCCCACGAAGTCGAAATAGGTCCACCAATAGGCGAATCCGATCGAGAGGCCCAACAACCCGGTGGCGATCGTCTCGACATTCCTCTCCGCCTCGGACAGTCCCCCGACGACGCCGACCACCACCTCGCCAAGGACGATGATGACGAAGAGCCCGTAGCGCTCGGCTAGTGAGTCGGTGACGACGAGACCCGACTGCGTCCCGCCGATACGGGCGAGAACATGTCCGGCGATCACCCAGAACAGCACCACGCCCGCCCAGACGAGGATCCTGGTCTCGTCGGGGAGGGGGATGCTGACGCCCACGGCGACCATGGATATGACCATCCCGATCAGGTACCGGGCGGTGGCAACCATGTACTCCTCGCTGTCACGGCGGCGCACCGAATACCACAGCCAGGACAGGACGCCGAGAAAGGCGATGTAGACGATGGCAAACCCTCGACCGTCCGCGCCGGCAGCATCGGCCGTGTACACGGCCAGAAGCACCAGGAGGAGCATCTGGAGGAAGACGAAGACTCTGGTCCGACCATCCTCACGTCCGTGCAGGTCGTAATAGAGGGTGCCGTTGAGCCAAGCCACCCAGATCAATCCGAAGACGACGGCAAAATCGAAGACTCCCTGCCAGTCGATGTTCCCAGCGAGGGCGCCGGCCGCCCGGCCGACGACCACAACGTAAACGAGGTCGTAGAAGAGCTCGAGAAAGCTGACCGTGCGGTCCTCGATGACCTCGCCGTGACGACGTGGGGGAAGCCAGAAGCGACGCATGAACTCGGTGAACACGGAGTCAGGCTATTTGAGCACGCCGGCTTGGTGAGCGATCAGAGGACCTTCCGTCCTTCGAGCTCGTCGTCGACGAGCCTGCCCGTGGGGGTGAAACCACGGTCGAGATAGAACCGCTCGGGTGATCCCTTGCCCTCTGCCCAACTGGTCAACAAGGTCTGGTCACCCATGGCTCGGCACTCGTCCCCCACCAATTCGAGGGCCTCCCCACCGATGCCACGTCTTTGGTGGAGACGGTCGATGAGCAGACGCCATAGGAAGGGCTCGGGGTGATGCTCGGTGCTGAGTGCCAGCATGAGGAAGCCGACCAGCTCACCATCGGCTTCAATCGCTCTCATCCAGGGAACTACCGGTGCCCCGTCGACCACCTCGGGAAACATCGCATCGGCGAACGACGCCAGCACCGGAGCGACAAAGGTCTCCTGGGTCCGATGAGTGCGCAATCTGGAGACGGCGCGCTCGTTTTCTACGGTGACCTCGACCAGACGGACCTCCAGCGGTGACGAGCGTTTCCGATCGCGCCAGGTATTCCAATCCTCCCGGGTCATGCCGTAGATCCAGTCGTCCGACACGACATCATCGAGCCAGAAGGAGGACCGGGTGTGTCCTTCGAATAGAAGCCCTGTTCGCTCCAGAACCATTGCCGATGCGATGTTGTCGGGATGGAGCATGCCAAACGCCCTGGTCACGCCAAGCTCCTCGAAGAGATATTCGAGCAACGCGTCGAGTGCCTCGATCGCATAGCCCTGCCCCCAATTCTCCCGCCCGAAGGTGTATCCCACCTCGGCGCTCCGCCCTGCCCAACTGAGATGTACGGCCAGATCTCCCAAGACTTGACCGCTCGCCTTGTCGGCGACGATCGCCATCCACCATTCATCGTTCTCCGGACCCTCCATGTCCACGAGCTCGGCGACGATTTGAGCTGCTTGTCCTTCTGTGAAGGGCAGAGACCAGTTCTGATACTTGGCAACTTCTGGGTGGTTACGCCGGGCGGCCAGGCCGGCGGCATCCTCAGGTGAGAACGACCTTATTGTCAGACGCTCGGTCTCGATTGGGTTGAACACGACCGGATTCAACCAGCGGCCACGGGAACGGGAGCGGCTATTTCCCCGGTTCGACGGCTCTTTCAGGCCGAGCCGGTTCGCAGGAGGTTTGGCAGTGCAGTAGGTCTGGGTAATGAGTTCCTCGAATGGCGGGCCGACGTTCTCTAGGAGGTAGCCATGAGCTTTCCAGCACGCGCAGACGACACAGCTTTCCCCCACAGCACGGCTCTGAGTGGAGTGATCCGCCAGTTGAGAGCGACCGCCAGAGTGATGGGTGAAGCTGGTCTCGAGCAAGAAGCAGGAACACTCGAGACCACCATCAACGACCTCGAATGGCAATACGAGGATCTGATCGAAAAGGAGTTGATGGGGCAGTGGCCCAACGGTTCGCTCCGACCGGCCCGGGCGGCGGCGAGGCGGCCCGAATCGTCACGGCTCCGGGTCAGCTCACAACCACCCGGGGGAGTGACGGCGTAGACCGACCTCGGCTGGTGGTTTCGGTCCCTGGGTGCCCCATCCTGAATCGTTCGAGCTGCCCCTCCTGACCGTGACCAGGTGGTCGGGGGTAGTGCCGTCCCGACGGGTCCCGAGTTCGCGCGCTCTCCGTATATTCCTCGGCGAGGTTGAGGGGCTGGGTAGGGGGTTCCGCCGGTTTGCCGTTTACGAGTGATCATCCCCTTAGGGATTGGATTGCCTAGTCGTCGCTACGCCACGCCCTTGGGTCGGCGGCGCCCATTCGGATGGGGTAACGCAACTCACCCCAGTAGGTCTGTGGGTCGCCGAGTACCTCGACCTCGAATCCGAGGTGTCCGAAGAGGCCCAGCATGTCGGCGGTGGCCGTCCCGGCCGCCCAGTGAAATCCGTGCTCTCGCATGAGCAACCAGGTCTTCGCCGCCAACCCCCCCAACACGAGGTGACGCCCGTCGCGATACGGCCGGGCAACGATCAACCGCCCGGCTCCCACCACTTGGCCACGAGGTTCCACGATGAGCCCATATGCCTCTTCCACGGGGAGGAGCAACTCGGGCTCTGGGCTGATGAGACGAACCGTCCCCGCTATGACATCTCCTTTCCATGCGACCACGTGCTGTGCCCGACCGTCGTACTCGTCCATCTCCATCTCACCCTGAAGGTCTACCGGGTCCCACCAGCCGAGCTCGACCACGACGTCGTGACGGAGGCGATAGGCAGCTTCTCGCGCCTCTAGTGATTCCGCGATGTCGAATCGGATCGGTGCTGCCCGAGCGATCAATCCCAGCGACAGCTCATCTGCCGTCGCCAACCAGCGTGGGTCCGTCTCGAAGGTTTTACGGCGCGGAAGTGCCACGCCACAACACCCCGCCCGCCCACAAGTACCAGACCGGCGCGACGACACCACCGATCCCAACAATCACGGTGAGGAAGTCGGGAGCCATAGAGCCCGAGCCGATGGTCGCCAAAAGACTCAAGATTCCCATGGCCATGCCCAGATAGCAGAGCGCTGCAGGCAGTCGTCCCAGCCGCAGGGCATACCAACTCGCCACAGCGACGAACACGCCCACGGCCAGGAACTGCCAGTAGCCCTGAAGGTCGAGGCTGCTGCGCCACACGGCTAGCAAGGCCGCCTTGGTGGACTCGTCCCCGGCGACATACGCAGCAGCCACCTTGGGCAGCCGTCCGAGCGCAAAGAAGTAGCTGGCCGTGGCAAGCGCATAACCCACCGTGGCGATGGTCCCGGTCCAACGTATCAGACCCTCGTTCGCCTCGGCGACGAGCCGGACAAGGGCCGGAACCAGTCCCAGGCCGAAGATGCCCACCAACGCCAACAGTATGAATTCGGTCTTCAGCATCCCCGCCCCGCCTGCGACCGAAGGAAGGATCACTGGGCCACCGACCGCGGCCCGTTGTGCCGATGGCAGAAGGAGATATGCAATGGCAGCTGCGAGGGTGAGGAGACCAGCCGCGAGCGCGCAGAACCCACCGACTCGTGAGATGCTCGACCCACCCGAACGACTTGTCATCAACTACCTCCTCAAGTCCCAACCTACACGGGCGGTACGTTGGGTGTAACTCACACACACAGTGCCGACCCAAAAAGGTGAGTCCACCAAAGTCTCAACCGCGGCCAAGAACTGGCCTGGGCGACAACGTGCCGATCGGGAGCGGAAGGGTTGCCGTGACGGTTTCGTGACGTCCTGGTGCTGATAATCCTGGTGTGAAGAGGACAGGTCAGTGAGACCCATGCGGAGAATGGTTCTGAACCGACACCGACAGGTCGCACCCAATGCGATGAGTATCTTCCGCTCACGCAGGAGCAGCACCTGGAAACAATGGTGGCGGCTGCTCATGACCGCCTTCGAGAGCTCAGGGCGATTGGAGCTGACCCTGCCCATGGAGGGGAACAAGCCGACAGCCGTGGTGAGGTGAACCGGGAACATCAGAAGGCTGTTGCGGAATGGAACAATGGAAACGGTGATGTGAGCCGCGTGGCCTTCACCGAGGAGATCCTGCCGCTACTTGCCGATGTACCACCTTCAGAGATGGCCGAGGCTACGGGTCTTACGAAGGGCTACTGCTCGTTTGTCAGGTGAGGAGTCAAGGCGCCTCATCCGCGCCATTGGATGACCCTTCGTCGTCTCGGATCAACCTGGCCCGCTTGAGTGTGGGCATCCGGTATAGCGGGCGATGCACAGGCCTGTCGAACGACGTCGTTCCTTTACTGCGTTGGGTTCCTAGTTAAAGGTCACGCCATCAGCACCAGCGGGCAGTCACGGAAAGGATGGTCGACGACTCTCATGGTATGACCGTAGACATCGCTCAGCATGTCCGACTGGAGCACATGTCTCGGCGTTCCGTAGCCCACCAGATGGCCCTCGCTCATTAGCAGGATCCGGTCGGCGTAGAAGGCGGCCTGGTTCAGATCGTGGAGCACGCATATCACCGTCATGTCCGTCTCCACATCTTTGGAGAACGTGCGAAGAGCCTTCTCCCCGTTGGCTGCGTCCAGTGACGCGGCGGGTTCGTCTAGGAGTGAGATCGGGGTCGCCTGAGCGAGGATGCGTGCGATCATCACCCGAGCTTGCTCACCACTTGACAAGGTGTGATACCTGCGGTGAGCGAGTTCCGTCACGTCGGCCCTCACCATCGCCCGGTCGACCAGGAGCGTGTCCTTGTTGGGAGTCGACTCTGGCAGTCCACGAAACGGATATCGGGCGCTCTCGACCACGGTTCTTGCGTCGAACGGGATATCGCTCGGCGGGTTGGCTCCGAGCATCGCCCGAAGGGTCGCAAGCTCCCGGGATGAGACACCGTCGATGGAATTCCCCATGAGCTTCACCTCGCCCTCAGCGGCCGGCAGCTGCCCGCCGACGATTCTGAGGAGTGTGGACTTGCCCGCACCGTTGGGCCCAATCAAGGCGACGAACTCGCCTGCAACGGCCGAGAAGCTCACGTCGTCGATGAGTGCGCGATCACCCACGCGATAGATCAGCCCGCGTGCCGCTACCCGAATTTCAGACATCACGTCTTCTCGAGACCAGCCAAAGGAACAGAGGTCCACCGACGACAGAGGTGACAAGGCCCACTGGGAGCTCGATCGGCTCCAGAACCAGACGGGCGATCAGGTCGGATAGGGCGAGGAACCCGGCCCCGGCGACGAGAGATCCGAAGAGGATGTGGCGGTGAAACGGTCCTGTGATCGGGTGAATCAGTCGAGGGATCAAAAGCCCGACAAAGACGACGACTCCCGCTACGCCAACCGTGGCACCGACCGTTGCGCCGACGACTATCAACAGAATCGTCATGAACATATCCACATCCACACCCAGGTGGGCTGCTTCCCGATGTCCCAACACGAGGAGGTCGAGTGTGCGCGCCAGACCGAAGAGCGTCCCAACGCCAATCAATAGGAACACGATCACGGTTCCGACGCCACGCCACGTAGCTGTTGAGAGACTTCCCAGAAGCCAGAACTCGATCGGGGGGACGACGGTTCGGTCCGAGCCGAAGACCACGAACCCAACCCATGCACTGAGAGTCGCCCCTAGTGCCACTCCGGAGAGGATGAGACGATTCGGGTCTGCGGTCGCCGCCCTCCCCAGTCGTCGTACGACGAACGAGGTGAGTACACCCATGACGACCCCTCCGGCGATAGCTCCCTGAACACCCCCCGCCGAGGCTCCCAGTGCGGCTCCGATGGCGGCCCCCGGGCCGATACCGATTAGATGCGGGTCGGCGAGGTCGTTGCGAAGAAGACCCTGCAAACCGACCCCGCTTGCCGCTAGAGCTGCGCCGACCGAAAGGCCCAAAAGGAGCCGTGGCATTCGGAGCCCCCAGACGACGCTGATGGCCCGGGCTGATGGTTCGCCGAACCACCCCAAGCCGATCTTCGAAGAGAGAACGCCACCTACCTCGCGCAAGGGTATGTCAACGGCACCGAGGCTCAGCGAGGCTACGGCGATGCCCAAGGCAGTGACGCCGATCACGGTCACTCCCCAACGCCGCCGCGATCGGTACGAGTCGGCCGACCGCCTCAACCGGCCAAGTCGGGATGGAGATCCTGGACGAACTCCATCAGCGCCTGTCCCGTTCGAGGACCGAGATTGAAGAAGTAGGCCTCGTCGTAGATCAGATAACTGCCCGTTTGTGCCGCCGGCGTGTCACTGACGCCGGGAATCGCCTCAAGGGCGCCGATACCTCCCATCGCCTCCAGACCACTTTCCGGGAGCACGATCACGTCCGGTGCGGCCGCGATGAGCGCCTCGGGCGTGAGTGGTGCCGGACCGAAGACGCCGGTCTCTGCTCCCGCATCCACGGCTCCGGCGCCTTCGATCATCGCCTGAGTTGGCATTCCAGCCCCGAACAGAAAGATCACTTGCGGGCCGCGGAGGTAGATGAACGCAACTCGCGGCGCCTCGGTCGCCGACTTGGCGAGAGTCACGGCGTCGTCTATCTCACCCATCACCCGCGTTGCGAGTTGCGCTCCCCGCTCCTCGACTCCGAGGATCTCCGCGATCTGGCCGATCTTGGTCGCCACCCCGTCGAGAGTGGTCTGGTAATCGATGATTACGACCGGGACACCGGCATCTCGAAGCTGCTCGATGGCCTCCACCGGGGCCACCTGGGTGTCACCAATCACCAACGTCGGCTCGAAACTCAGAACCGCCTCGGCGGTCAGCTGTTGGGCGAAGCCAACCGTGTTGCCAGAATCGTTCAAGGCGGCAGCCTCTGCCGGGTAGGTAGTGGTCACGTCGACAGCCACCACATCGTCGCCGAGCCCGAGCTCGTAGATGATCTCGGTTATGTCGCCGTTCAGAGACACGATGCGGGAGGTGTCCGTGATGGTCGTCTCGACTCCGTCCGTTCCGGTGAAAGTGCGCTCGCCAGCCTTCGTGGTGGACGTCGCCGCCGATGTTGCGGTCGCCTCAGCGACGGTGGTGGTCGTAGCCGCCGCCTCGGGAACCGTCGTCGATGTGCCCCCGTGGCTCCCGCCGCAAGCAGCGAGGATCAGAGTCATGCAGACGGCGACTTGGGTGAATCGCTTTGTCTTCAACTCGTTGCCTTTCTGGTAGTCGTGTCGCTCGAAACCTGTGATCGCTGGACGTCATGCGCGCTCGGCCGTACGTCAGTGGCGATGACCCGATAGCCGGCCCAGATGAGAATGAGGCCGATCAGCTCGGTGACGTAGAGGACCTCGACTACCCCGGTTCTGGCAAAAGAGCCGCCCACGCCAGGGAGAATTGCTCCGATGGCGATGAGGACGTTGCCTCGGACGCGTTCGCCCGATTCGCCTCGACGCTTGTACTTGACGGCGGACCACATGGCCCCGCCTATGAGGAACACGACCGCGTAGAGATTGACGAGCGGGGAGAAGAGCCGCACCCACTGCCATGCCATCACCTCACCGCTGAGCCGATGGGGCTCCACGAGGTCGGAGACAATCGGGGTAGCCACCACGAAGGCGGAAGCCATGGCAATGTACGTGACCATCGCCACAGCGAGACGGTCGGCGGTCCGTCTAGGAAGAAGCAGGTAGACGGTGCCTTGCGCCAACGGACCTGCACCGAGAAGAGCGCCGGCGATGTACCAGGAACGAAAGACCGGCTCACTCCAACCAAAAATCGTGGTCAGGGCTTCGGTCAGGGTCCCCACCCCGTAGAGAGCGATGCCGATCATCCACCAGAGCAGATAGCGCGGATCGGGGCGTCGCCTCCAGTGGTGATAGAGAACCGAGGTAAAGATCGCGGCTGCGATCGTCGTCACAACCGGGAGATAGTGGACGAGGTTCTGTTCCACGAACGGTGATGTAAGAAGGTCGGATCCTCGACGGCGAGTCGGAAACGATCCGACGTCGCGTCGGATACCAGACGTGAAAGCGGTCGCTCACCATTGAGCTGTCGATTCGCAAGATGCCGAGTTCGTAGGCTCATAAGTCTGGGCAGCAACGGAAGCATTGCCACGCCTCCGCGACCGTGTTCTTGGAGCGTCCCGAATTCGCCACATATGCAACTGACTCTGAGAGGGCGTGTCCGGGTTCGGACAAACCTTCGGACCCCGTGAATCGGGCCGACTTACTTGGGATGGGGGACGCCCGAACCCGGACACGGGCTCGTTCGACTCGGGCTGCGCTTGCGCCTGCCCGGGAACCTGCATCCCAGATGCCATTGAAGGACATCAGGTTGTACTGCTGCGACTGGTTGGCGACTCGCAAGCGAGTTTGAGTTGCCATAACGTTGCCGGGGATGAGCGATCACGGCCACGGAGATGACCAAGGAACAGGCTGGTTTGGGCGGATCCGTCATCGTGTGGGCCATTTCGTAGCACACGACCATGACCACGCTTCGACATCGGCAAATCTCGACACCGGGTCCGTCGGAATCAGGGCAACCAAGGTCTCGCTGGTTGGTCTTGGCATCACTGCCCTGATCCAAGCTGTGATTGTGGTGGTCAGCGGGTCGGTGGCCCTGCTGGCAGATACCCTTCACAATCTCACCGATGCGTTGACGGCAATTCCTCTGTGGATCGCCTTTGCTGTTGGCCGTTGGCCCGCCACCAAACGGTACACGTACGGGTTCAATAGGGCCGAAGATTGGGCTGGACTCTTCATTGTCCTGGCTATTGCAGTCTCAGCCGGTCTCGTCATCTGGGAGTCGGCACAGCGTCTTTTTGAGGCTCGCCTAATCGACGAGATCCCGTGGGTGATCGCCGCAGGCATTGTCGGGGCAATGGGCAATGAGTTGGTCGCCCGGTATCGGATTCGGGTTGGCGAGTCCATCGGTTCGGAGGCACTGATAACAGACGGAAGGCACGCCCGCACTGACGCACTGACTTCTCTCGCTGTCGTGGCCGCTGGAGTTGGTTCGGCGTTCGGACAGTCCTGGGTCGACCCTGTTGCCGGCTTGGTTGTGGCAGTACCGATCTTTTGGCTGCTGGCCCGGTCAGCCCGGCGAATATTCCGCAGACTTGGAGACGGAATCGAACCCGAAGTTGTCGAGAAGGCAGCATCCACAATCGCCTCAGTCGAAGACGTCGAGTCGGTAGAGGAACTCCGAGTCAGATGGCATGGGCACCAACTACGAATCTCGGCGTCCATCTCAGTCCCATCGACCCTCACCGTCAAAGAAGGTCACGACATCGCCCATACGGTCGAACATGAACTGCACCACGCCTTCGGCACACCAATCGCGGCCACCATTCACGTCGAGCCCAGCGACCACCCGGAACGACACGACATCACTGCTCACCACAATCGCCCGTGACCTGCTCCGTCTGCGTTTACCTCCGCCCGGATGCTGTGAGGACCGATCACAGGGTCCTTGTCCGCTCGGCTTCTTTCGGCTTTGAATAGCCCCTGAATCTCGCTTGCGTAATGCGCAGCGCGGTGATCCAGTCCCTTGCGTTCCAGCCGAGCAGACTCGTGCCGTGGCTGCTAGCAGCAGGCAAGATGTTTGTGACATACCCCAAGGGGCTGAGGCTTTTGCGTCAGCTCACAAGGGTCTTGCCATCCACCTGACAGAAACCGTTCGGTAACCGACTCAATCCCCTTGGTGTCTCACGCAGGCGCCCGCTACCTCACCCCCTAGGTCTACTGAACCGGCAGAGACAAGTCCGTCCGGAGATGTAGCGTCGTCGGTCGAGTGTTCATGGCAGAAGACAGGGTGGATCGGGCGTTCCGGATCAGTCTCTGGCTCAAAGGCATTGACGGTGTCCTCGAGTTGGTGGGCGGGTTCTTTCTATTGGTCGTGTCGCCCGAGAACATCGGCTCGTTGATCAGCTTCCTGACCCGTCACGAACTCTCGGAAGACCCGCGGGACTTCATCGCCAACTTCATCCTTCAACAGGTATCCAACCTTCCCAAGCCGGCGGCCCTGCTGGGCGGCCTCTACTTGCTTTCGCACGGCATCATCAAACTGGTCCTCGTCGTGGCGGTGCTACGACAAAGACTATGGGCGTATCCATGGATGATCGCCTTCCTGATCGCGTTCATCGTCTACCAGACGTATCGCATGGCGCTGAGCCCCTCCGTATGGTTGGCGCTGTTGACCGCCTTCGACATCCTCGTGGTGGTGCTGACCTGGATTGAATATAAGAGACACCGAGCGGCCAACGTTCATTGACCTAAAAGGGCCGCCCTAAACCAGAAAGGGTGTTTGCTTGCCTTCTCGTCACCAACCTGCACAGAAACGATGACGACGGCTAACCAATCCGGACTACATCACTGACTGGACTTCAGCTCCACACGTCGGAGCAATTGTGCATTGATGGCGACGACGACCGTCGACGCGCTCATCAGCACCGCCGCTGCCGCGGGGGCGAGGACAATCCCGGCCCAGGCGAAGGCGCCGGCGGCCAGGGGTATGGCAAGGACGTTGTAGCCGGCCGCCCAACCCAGGTTCTGCAACATCTTGCGATATCCGGCCTGGGACAGCTTCCTGATTGCGATCACTCCACGGGGGTCGTCCGATGCGAGGACGATCCCCGCCGATTCGATGGCAACGTCGGTGCCGGCACCGATGGCAATGCCGACGTCCGCCTGGGCGAGGGCGGGTGCGTCGTTGACACCGTCTCCGACCATCGCCACCCGAAGGCCCTGCTCTTGAAGCTCGGCCACCTTCGAGTGCTTCTGCTCAGGCAGTACTTCAGAGAGGACTTGGTCGATATCGAGTTCGTCGCCGACGGCCTGGGCTACTTGGCGAGCATCACCGGTGATCATGGCAACCTTCACGCCCAGCCGGTGCAGCTCGTCCACGGCTTGACGTGATTCAGGTCGGATCTCGTCTTCGAGGGATAGAGCCCCGGTCACCTGACCGTCCTCGGTGACGTAGAGCACCGATGCTCCCCGTTCCTTCCACTCGCCCGTGACCTTTTCTATCGCCGCGGGAACATCCAGGTCACGCTCGGCGAGGAGGCTGGGGCCTCCGACTGCCACCGTGGCCTCACCGACCGTCGCCTCGACTCCACGACCACTCATGGCATGGAAGTCGGTGGCGGCGGGAATGCTTCCACGCTCCTTTGCCTCGGCGACGATGGCACGGGCGAGGGGATGCTCGGACTCGCCCTCGACGGCGGCCGCAAGTGCGAGGAGTCGATCTTTGTCGGAGCCGGCCGAGATAACACCGCTGACCCGGTGCAGCCCTCTGGTTAGTGTCCCCGTTTTGTCGAATAGGACGACGTCGATGTTACGCATCTGCTCCAAGGCGAGACGATCCTTGACCAGGATCCCGTTGCTTGCCGCCATCCCTGTCGAGATGGAAATGACGAGGGGAATCGCCAGGCCCAGGGCGTGGGGACAGGCGATGACCAACACGGCGACGGTCCGAACGACAGCCTGATCTGGCTTCGCCACGACCAACCATGCGATGACCGTCACGACCGCAGACCCAGCCGCCACATAGAACAACCATGCGGCAGCCCGGTCGGCGAGAACCTGGGCTCGCGAACGCGACCCTGGGCTTGGGCCACCAGCCGCTGGATTCCGGCAAGAGCGGTGTCATCGCCGACGGCCTGCACCCTGATTCGAATCGAGTTGTCAGTGGCCACTGTGCCGGCCACCACTTTCGAGCCCTCTTGCTTGCTGACAGGCTTTGATTCGCCGGTGACCATCGCCTCGTTTACCTCGGCGCTGCCTCCTGCAATCTCACCGTCGGCGGGAATACGACCTCCGGGTCTGACCAGGACTATGTCTCCGACCCGGAGTTCAGATATTGAGACGGTTTCCGTCCCCTCGTCGACGACTCTCTCCGCCTCGTCGGGCAGCAGCTCAGCCAAGGCTGCCAGTGCGCCGCGGGCCTGACTGATGGCTCGCATCTCCATCCAATGACCCAACAGCATGATGGTGATGAGAGCGGCGAGCTCCCACCAGAACTCGAGCGAGAACCACCCGAACGTGGTGGCAGCCGACGCTACGAACGCCACCGATATCGCCATCCCGATCAGCAGCATCATCCCCGGCTGTCGGTCTCGCGCCTCTGATACCGCTCCCTTCAAGAATGGGGAGCCTCCATAGACGAAGATCACCGTCCCGAGGACGGGTGCGATGAGAGTGGAGCCGGGAAAGGAAGGTGCGGCATATGCGAACCACCCTTGAATCGTCTCGGAGAAGAAGATGATCGGGACACTCAGGGCCAGCGACAACCAAAAGCGTTCCCGGAACATGTCCGGGCTGTGACCGGCGTGCTGATCGTGGCCTTCTCGGTGGCCGGCTTCGTGTCCACGGTGATGCTCACCTCATGCTCATGCTCATGCTCATGCTCATGCTCATGCTCATGCTCATGCTCCGCCATCTGGTGCCCAGAGTGGTCGTGGTTCATACGTTCAGTCACGACCCTCGACTCCCTCCATGATCAGGACCGGACCAGGCGCTCGATGGCCTTGGTCGCCTCGGTGATCATGCGGTCAGCGCCCGCCTTGTCACCGGACTCGGTGGCCTCCCGCACGCAATGTCGGACGTGTTCGTCGAGCAGCCCTACCGCCACCCCTTTGAGTGCCGCTGAGACCGCATTCACCTGGGTGAGGACGTCGATGCAGTACTTGTCCTCGTTGATCATCCGTTGCAGACCGCGCACCTGTCCCTCGATCCGGGCAAGACGCCTCAAGTACTCGTCCTTGTTGATTTCGTATCCACGCATCGACAGCTCCTATACCCTAGGGGGGTAATGTATGCAAACAACCGTGTCACGTCAAGAAGACTTGGAGGAGGTCCGTCACGTCATGGGCGTCTTGGAGCGGGATTGGGCCGGGGTCCTTGAGAAAGGGTTGGGTCAGGCCTCGTCGACGATGATCTTCCCTTTCATTCCCTCCATCCAGTGCTTACCCTCTTCTTCGAAACAGCCGATCTGCCACTCACCGACCGAGTCCTGGGTTGGTGAGAAGGTGACCGTGGCCGTGTCGCCCGGCTGGCGAACGACCATCACGCCCATGTCCATCTCGTCACCCATGTCGCCCATGGTGGTCTCGTCACCCATGTCGCCCATGGTGGTCTCATCGCCCATGTCACCCATGGACGAGTCGGAGCTCATCCCTTCCATGCTGGTCTCGAGCGCATCGGGTGGGTCGATGGTGAGATCATCGACGGTGTCGAAGAAGTCCTGTTCAAAGCCATGGGGAATACCGTTCTCTTCGTGAACCTCCCGTCCAGCCATGAATTCGTGGTCCGTGCCGCCATCGTTGGTGAGCACCAAGGTCACTGTCTCACCGACGGTCAAATGAATCTCAGCAGGCTCGAACTGATACTCGAAGAGTGATATCTCTATCTCGTTGCCTTGCCCCCCGCCGGCGGAGGGCTCCCCTCCACCACACGACGTGATGATCAGTGCAAGTGAAGCGGCGAGTATCAGTCCAATCCTTTTCATGCATGCCTCCTTGGCACCGAACCTACTACAAATTGTCGTCAACATTGACGACAATTTGTAGTTAAAGTCACATGCGCCGTACTTGAGTCGTCCCCCGATCGGAGCAAAGGTGGCCCGCCGTCCTGTCCTCGAAACAGCAGTCATGGACATGCTGTGGGAAAGAGACGACTGGATGACGCCCGCTGAGGTCCAAGTGAGACTGGTTGGCGGGAAGGCTCGCACCACCGTGGGCACTGTGCTCTCGCGGTTGCATCAGAAGGGGAGGGTCCAGCGCCGCAAGGCCGGTAACGGGTTTGAGTATCGCGCCCTGGTCGCCCGGGAGGAGTACGTGGCTTCGATGATGAGTGAGGCGCTCGACAGCTCACGGGATCGCCCTCTGGCGCTGCTCGAGTTCATCGATCACCTTCCTGATGAAGAACGAACACTGTTGCGGAGGATCCTTCGGCGTTGAACGGCACCCGACTAATTCTCTCGCTTCTCCTTGTCGGATTTCCGGCGACGGCGTTGTCAGCAGTACGGCGCACCAGTCGTCCCCGCGCATGGGCTCACGTTCTCGCCATCTCCCTAGGATCCGGGTTCGTGCTGGTGATGGCTTCCTTGCTCCATGCTGCCTTACCATTGGTGTTCGCGATTCTCGGGTTCCCGCATCTGGCGGCGGCATGTCGCGCCATGGGTGGCCACCTCTTCCACGCGGCGGTTCCCTTCAACGTGCTCGCTGGCGGCCTCGCCTTGTTAGTGGGCGCTGGTGCCATCAGAGGGGTGGCGAACACCGTGCGCGCTCAAAGCGGGCTGCGCCAAAGTGCGAGACTCGCCAAAACGGCATCTGTGGGCGATCACGTTGCTGTCCTACTGCCGCTCGGGCAACCGTGGGCGATGGCGGTCCCCGGAATCGCCCACGGTGTTGGGATCTCGGCAAGCCTCATTGCTGCGCTCGAACGGCGCGAACTCGACGCAGTCGTTCGCCACGAGGTGGCCCACCTGGAACATCACCATGTTCGCTTCCTGCTGCTGGGGACGGCAGTGACTTCTGGACTGTGGTTCCTGCCTTGGATGAAGCGAGCTGCTCTCGCCCTCAGCCTCTCCCTGGAACGATGGGCCGACGAGTCAGCCTCTGCCGGGTCTAGAAGAACACGAACTGATGTCTCGTCGGCCCTGCGAAAACTCTCAATCATCCTCCCCTCAGAGTCGGCAAAGTACCGAATCGAGGCACTGGAAACCGACGCGACAAGCACACGTCACCGTGAGTGGGGATGGCCAACCGCCGTTTCCGCCCTGGTGCCTCTCGCCTTGGCTCTCACCATCACCCTGCTGATTCATCTACAGCAGGTAGTAGCCGCAGCCGGTTTGAGCTAGCCCCCTGGACCAGCTCTCCGCCACAGCCAGACAGAGTATTTCTGCCCTATGGGTGAGACCTGTACCCCCCTACCCTCCTACGTATGAACGGAATGTGGTACTGGTCCGGTATGGGTCTCTGGGGATGGTCCATGATGGTCGGATTTTGGATTCTGGTGGTCGTATTGATTGTTTGGGCGGTGCGGGCTTCATCTCGCACAACGACGGAACCCGACAGGGCGCTCCATACCCTTGAGGACCGATTTGCGAGAGGTGAGATCGATATCGAGGAATTCGATAGGTGGCGCCAGCATCGGCTCGAAAGTCGGCAACCGAGGAAGTGATCGGGGTCTTGCGGCTAGCCGGATCCGACGACCCTGAGGGCTTTCCAATGCCTCTGATGTGGAGTCTTGATTCCCCTCTTTATGAAGGAGCAATATCCCTTCGAAAGCCCCGTTGCCTGGGCCATTGCCGATAGGGGTACGTCTTGTAGGAGGGGCAGGATCTCCTCCTTGAAGATCAGGTCAGGCTCGGGGTCGTTGCCTCGGTTCCACCAGTCCTCGATAGACGGCGCCCGAGCTCGATCAACTGGCTGCACACTTTGTGGCGGAATGTGCTCGCGAGATAGCGGACCCTCATCACCACAGATTCGACATCGCCCTTCGCGGGGGAACCGCGGAAAGAGGTCCTCGCCGGTCGGAGGCGCGATCAATTCCGGGTCGAGGGCTGTAATTGCAGCATCAATGTCGACATCATCACTTGACCGGGCGATCAATAGATGCTGAAAGGTTTCCCGATCGTCATGCGTCATTGGAGCACCCAAGATAAGGCTCCGCGAATGACTACCGATCAAATGCGAGGAGAAAGTCGTGGTGTGTCCGGTGGGGATTCACCGTCCAACCGACTCATATCGGAAACTGCACGACCTTGTCCGGGTTCGGGCGTCTCCAAATCCGCTGCCGCCGAAGCAGGACCGAGGGAGCAGGAGTCCGTGTCCGGGTTCGGGCGTCCCCTATATCCCTCGGCGAGGTTGAGCAGGAATGGTCGACCGATATACTTCCCCGGTCGCCCCGTAACACTTCGGAAATTGGCGATGTTCATGGGGGCGTAGAACAGCCTGGAGTGTTCGCCGGCCTGTCAAGCCGGAGGTCGCGGGTTCAAATCCCGTCGCTCCCGCAACCCGAGTCCGTCAGGATTTGGGGCGAGGTCAGGTAGCTCAGTCGGTAGAGCGCCGGTCTGAAAAACCGGAGGTCGACGGATCGACGCCGTCCCTGACCACCATCGAAATTCCCTGCACCTACCAGGGGCGCCTCCGTTGGACTCTCGCGCGGAAGACGTCATTCACCGTCTGGTTGCGGCACCTCTTCGATAGATGTGTCCGGATCGGGGAGGCTGGGGTGGTCGCTCGGGTAGAGGCCGGCCACGAAGGCGTAGGTGGTGTCACCGGCGCGTGGGATGGAGCTGAACCGGCGGACCAACTCGAACACGCTTTCCCAGAACTCGGCGGCTCGTTGGTGGGGGATGCGGGCGTGGCGGTGCACCGCGCGGAGGTTGTCGGCCTGGTGGGCGGGGACGGACTCGCCGGCTGCTTCGACCAGGAGGTTGGTGATATTACCCAGCTGTTCGGGTTGTATCTCCCCGACGTAGAAGACACGGGCGGTGCGTCCGTAGAAACGCTCGTCGATGGCCCGGACCTTGCGGGTGCGGACGATCTTGAACAGCCCGGTATTGGTGAGGACACCGACGTGGTATGCGACGGTGCTGGGGGGCCGGTCGACGGCGGCGGCAAGCTCGTTGACGGTGGCAGCGCGTTCCAGGACGAGTTCCAACAACGTGCCCCGTAGCGGGTGGAACATCGCTTTGAGCTCCGCAGGTGCTGTCACGATGCGGATGTCATCGAGCTGGTAGTCGGGGAGCGAAGGATTGCTCGACACCTGTGGATCCTAACGGGGTATCGTCAATGATCGAGAGTTCTGGATCATTCAATGGAGGTAGTAGATGGCTGAGGTTTTGCTGTTCCACCATGTGCTGGGGCTGACCCCGGGGGTGGAGTCGTTCGCCGAGGAGCTTCGGGCCTCGGGACACACGGTGCACGTCCCGGATCTGTTCGATGGGCAGAACGTTCGCCACTATCGAGGAAGGAGCCGCCTTCGCAGAGGAAGTCGGTTTCGGAGCTCTGATCGACCGCGGAGTCGGGTTGGCGGATGCCCTGCCGGCTGGGTTGGTCTATGCAGGGTTCTCGATGGGGGTACTGCCCGCCCAGAAGCTGGCGCAGACGCGCTCCGGCGCAAGGGGGGCGCTGTTGTTCGAGTCGTGCGTGCCGACCTCCGAGTTCGGGGATGGATGGCCCAGGGGTGTGCCGGTGCAGATCCACGGCATGGACGCCGACCCGTTCTTTGCCGGGGAGGGGGACATCGACGCCGCCCGTGCCCTGGTGGAGGATGCTCGAGAATCGGCGCGGGCCGAGTTGTTCGTATATCACGGTGACGTCCATCTCTTCGCCGACAGCTCACTGCCGTCTTTCGACGCCGAGGCAACCGCATCGCTGACCGAACGGGTGCTCGACTTCCTCGACGACGTGACATGACCGCCATACCGCCTCCTGAAGGGCCATTGGATCGATGACGACGTCGCAGTACACGATCAAACCGCTCGACGAGTCGACATGGGACGCGTTCGCGGCGCTGGTGGAAGCCAACGGCGGGATCTTTGGTGGCTGCTGGTGCATGGGCTTCCACCCAGAAGACGACAGTCACGCAGACGCCGCCGAACCCAAACGCGAACGCAAGCGCGACCGGGTCCGCGCCGGCACTGCCCATGCCGCTTTGGTCTTCGATGGTGACGACTGTGTCGGGTGGTGCCAGTTCGGGGCGCCCGAGGAGGTGCCTCGTATCAAGAGCCGGAGGGAGTACGAAAAAGAGCTCGTCGACCTGCCGGATTGGCGGATCGCCTGCTGCTACGTCGGCAAGGGCCGTCGTCGTCGAGGTGTGGCGACAGCTGCGCTCACCGGCGCACTGGACCTGATCGCCGACCTGGGCGGAGGGCGGGTCGAAGGCTACCCCGAGCCCGCCGAAGCGGTACCGGCCGGGTTCTTGTTCAACGGGGCCCTCTCCACCTACGACAAGGCCGGATTCGCCAGGGACCGCAAGATTGGCAAACATCGCTGGGTCGTGGTCAAGGAAGTGAAACCGTAGAGGCCGCTGAGCATCTCTCGATGCCTCGACAGGATGAATCGTCACCGACGCAGCTCTATCGTCGTGCACTCGAATTACGATTCCCACCTACAGAAGAGAGTCTCATGGCCACCATCTCAGACCGACCGAACACCGCCTTGGTCGTGATCGACGTCCAAAACGGGGTCGTAGACGATGCATACGAGCGGGACGCGGTCGTCGCCAACATCAGCAAGCTCGTCGATCAGGCGCGCAAGGAGAGAGCCGCCATCGTATGGGTGCAGCATTCCGACGAAGGGTTGAAGAAGGGGAGCGAAGCCTGGGAATACGTCCCTGAGCTGCAACGGAAGGACTCGGAGCCTTTGGTGCACAAGTCCTACGCCGACTCGTTCGAGGACACCGACCTCGAGGAGGTCCTGGCCGAGGGCGGCATTGGACGTCTCGTCGTTGCCGGAGCTCAGACCGACGAGTGCATCCGCTCGACGATCCACGGGGCATTCGTTCGTGGATACGACGTGACACTCGTTGGGGATGCCCACACCACAGAGGATTTCAGCCAGTGGGGCGCACCAACACCAGACAAGGTCATCGCCCACACCAACCTCTACTGGGAGAGCCATGAGGCCCCCGGACGGACAGCCGGTGTGACTGAGACCAAAGACGTGACCTTCGGGACCTGAGCCGAGCCCTCGGCTAGCACCCCGGCGCGGGGTGCGCCGATCGGTGGCCGAGGTCATAATGCGGACGTGGAGCCTTCACAGCCGAACCAAGAAGCCGACAGCCGCCGTGACGGACGGCTCGTGGCCGGGGTCATTCTCGTGGTCGTCGGCATCGGCCTGTTCGCCGCCCAGTTCGTGGAAGGTCTCGACTCGGCCATCTGGCTCATTTCTCTCGGCGTGCTGTTCACTGCCGGGTACTTCTACCGACACTCCTACGGGCTTCTCATTCCGGGGGGAATCCTGTTTGGGATCGGTTTGGGGCAGGTGGGCGACCAGGTCTTTGACGGCTTCGACGGGTCAGGCTCGATCGGGTTGGGTCTCGGCTTCGTTCTCATCTACCTGATCGATCGCCTCTATCGGGGAAGCATCGCACCTTGGTGGCCGCTGATCCCTGGTGGGATCTTGCTCATCACCGGGTTGGCCAATGCCGGCGAGCCGTTCTCCCGCATCATGGATTACGCATGGCCGGCGATCCTCATCATCATCGGCGTAGCGATCCTGTTGGGCGTCAACCGGGCCCGCGACCGGTCCTGATCGGTCCCGGAGAGTCCAGCCCTTTGGCCCTATCGAGGGTCTGCCAACGGACGAAGAATCGATTCCATCGACGTCCTGAACGAGGATATGATGAAAGGGTTCGTCGAGGAGACACGGTCGTGATCGCTCCAACCACTGCGCCCATGATAGAGACGGTCAATCTCCCCAATTCGCCCTCCGAGATCGAGGCTCGTCTGCCCCGCGTCGAGAGCAGGTCCGTTTGGGGCATGCTCTGGGCACGAATCGCCCTCGCTCTGCTCTTCCAGAGTCTCCTCGCCCTCGGGTTTCTCCTCGCCGGGGATCCAACGGCGTGGCGGACTGCAGCCGACTGGTGGCTGGCGTCGTTCGCCCTCGCCGAGTTCGTCAACCTCTCACTGCTGCGCCGCCTGGCCTCTGCTGAGGGAATGCGGCTACGTGACCTCTACAACCTCGGAGGGCCGGAGCCACGGCGAGACCTCAAGTGGACCGGGCTCGCCATGCTGGTGGCGGCGCCGCTCGTCCTCATTCCCAGCCTCGTGCTGGCGGGAGCCCTCTGGGGAGATGCTCAATCGTCTCAGGATCTGATCTTCCGTGCGGTTCCGGTGGGAGCGGCGTGGGCGATGCTGGCAGTCTTCCCGGTGATCCACGCCCTCACCGAACTACCCACCTACTTCGGGTACGTCATGCCCAGGATGGAGGTGCTGACGGGCAAAAGGCTCCTGCCGATGCTGGTCACGGCCTCTGTGCTGTCCGTTCAACACGTGTTCCTGCCGCTCCTCTTCGATTGGCGATACATCGTCTGGAGAGCACTCATGTTCCTACCGTTGGCGCTCTGGTTCGCCTGGATCATCCGACGACGGAAAACCGCTCTCCCCTACCTGGCCGTTGCCCATGGGCTCTTGGACCTCTCTCTACCCATATATGTGCTGATCGCTTCCATCACCTAGGACCTCGTCGGACTAGTCAACTCGCGTATGAAGCGAATGATCCCCAAGTTTTCCCAGCGCGGTGCCGATGGGTGGGGGAGGCGGTGGGAATCATGGGGAATGGGGAAACCGAATCAGGACCTCGCTGTATCGTTTGTGAGCGATCGGCGGGCTTTTTGACACCAATAGGGCTGATGTGCGGGCATCATGCGCTCGAGTACTCGGCGCACAACTCACCCGATGCCGATTGGCTTCCGATCAGGATCCAGACCGGCCCCGATCACGACCCACACTGGCACAGCCGGACGGAGACCGTAAACGACGAGGACGGCTGACCCCGGCGAGACTCTTGTCGCCTCACCACCCCGCGACCTCAGCCAACCCGATTTTGCGCATGCAACCGGCCACGACCCACGCCCGGACCATCCGACCTAACCGAGCAGTCCGAACGCGTCGCGGGAATAGATCATCATGTGGCTTGTTGAAGATACGGTCACGATATATCGTGACCGTATCTCATCTCTTGGAAAGGAGACGCAAGTGTCATACGCAGCACCACCGCCCTGGTTCATCCGTCGTCGAATGATGGCGATGGGGGGGCACCGTGGATGGCGTGGCTGGTCATCCGGCCCGGGTGGGGAGTTCCCCATGGGGCCCGGTCCATTCTTCGGAGGACGCGCCAAGGTGGCCAGAGGCGATGTTCGACTCGCCATCCTCCACCTCCTCACTGAGGAGCCGATGCACGGCTACCAGATCATGCAGGAGATCAAGGACCGGAGCAACGGGATCTGGCAGCCCAGCCCCGGCGCCATCTATCCCACTCTCCAGCAATTGGAAGACGAGGGCCTGGTACGAGCCGAGGAAGACGAAGGCAAGAAGGTCTATCGCCTCACCGATGAGGGAATAGCGGCAGCCGGAGAGGCCGAAGGGGCAGCTCCCTGGGAGCGCTTCGAGTCACATGGGCACGACGATCTCGTCGACCTGCGCGACGTTGCCTTTCAGGTCGGGGCCGCCGTCATGCAGGTGGCGAGAGCCGGGTCGGAGGACCAGGTCGGCAAGGCGAAGGAAATCCTCGAGGACGCCAAGAGCAAGATCTACCAGCTCCTGGCGGACGACAAGGGCTAGGTGACCGCGGGCGGCGGGCCTGAACCTGTCGCCCTGTCGCCCTCTTCGATCGAAGCCGGCTCGGAGCTCGGGGGAATCCACGAGACGAGACGCCCGACCACGTCGAATCCCACCCCCGGGTAGAAGCGATTTGCGGGATCACGCGTCACCTCCGTGCAGACGCGGGCGAGTCTCATGCCGGACTCTCTCATCTGGCGAAGCCCGTGGTGGATCAGAGCTCGCCCGATCCCACGGCCCTGGAACTCCGGGTGTGTCCCAAATGGCTCGATTTGGGTGATCCCCGAGTCGTCGGCCCACCAGACCATGAACGATGCGATGGTGCCGTCTGGGGCCAC
Source organism: uncultured Acidobacteriota bacterium (assembly GCA_963822895.1). GTDB lineage: Bacteria > Actinomycetota > Acidimicrobiia > Spongiisociales > ZC4RG35 > JARDZU01. The sequence continues at coordinate 172,245 of CAWGJI010000019.1, read as the reverse complement.
CGCCACCAGGTCGTGTTCCGGAACGTAGACGGGCGATCGCATGAATCGCAGATATCGCTCCAGATGCTCCTCATCGGTCATGGTGGAGCGGAAAGCGAGATGTGAGGCCGTGCGCCTGGCGTTCGCCTCGCCTTCGCCCGATATCGGGCGAAGGGCCCAACCTGGGGGCAACACCGGTGCCGGGACCTGCTTCTGCTCGAGATCCCATTCGAACTGGAACATCTCGGCACCCGGGTGATATCCGGCACCGCGCAGGTATTGAATCAGCTTCTCATCACCCGATGACACCCCGGCCACGACGCCCGACCCGCCAGTCTTCACCTGCGCCCACTCGATCAGCTCCTCGATCGGCGCCCCCGGCGTGGCAAAGACATTGATCTCATCCTCGCCGAGGACGACGATCGCGGCATCGTCCCAGATCCAGTAGCTGACCTGATCGGCGATACGTGGGTCCTCGTGATAGACCCACCAGGCGAGGTCACCCGGATGGATCACGTATCGAGGGTCGGCGACGAGGGCCTCTGCGATGATCGCCTGCATCCTGGGCAGATCAGCTCGCCGGTCTGCTTGGAGCGGCTCGGGCGTCACTCAATCCTCCTGGATCCAATCCTCGAGCGGTATGCCCAGCCCATCGGCGATCCGGTTGGCATAGGCGTAGTAGGAGACCACATCGACGATGTGGAGGATGTCGACGTCGGCGAAGCCGAGATGACGCAGACGCTCCACGTCCGACTCGTCCATGGCGGCCGGGGTCTTGGTCAACTTCACCGCGAAGTCGAGCATCCCCAACCGCTTGTCGGACAGACCGGCACCGGTGTAGTCCTCCTCGATCCGCTCGGCCAGATCGTCATCACGCAACAGCCGGCGCAGACCGCGCCGGTGATGGGTCACTCAGTAATGGCAACCGTTCACCTCCGAGACGACCAGCGCGATCATCTCACGCTCCACCTTGCGCAAGGTGGCCGTGCCGCGCATCGCCTGTTGATAGAGGACACGATGTGCCTCGAGACTGCCCGGATCGAGGGAGTGGATCCTCATGATCCAATCGACCCGCCCCCACTTGGGATCGATGACTGCGTCCTTCAACTCCGCCAACTCGTCGTCCCAGTCATCTTCGTGAATGGTCTCGATCCAGGGCACGGGGTCAACTTAGGCGCCAACTGCGTGCAGATGTTGCGTGGCCAGTGGAGGGTGAGGAGGAGAAGGGGTCCGCTGGGAAAGCGAACGGTCTCCACTGGCCGACGCAAGCTTGGAGGGAGGAAGGATCACACCTTTGTGAATTCCTTCACAAGTACGACGCCGTGCAGTCTGCAACGGTTGCCATAACGGGGATATTCCGGGTCAGTTGCTGAAGGTGACAGAGAAAGCTGGTGCCCATCTGGACACGACACGGCCGTAGTTCTCCCCCGCCATCATCATGTCGCCGTCGGCCAGGGCCTCGAGAGAGCGACGGATGAGGTCGACCGAGTCGTCGAACACCAGGTCCTGGGGATCGAACAGCTCGGAGACGTCGGCGTAATCCAACTCCAGCATGGAATCGGATGGGAATCCCGAAATCCAATCCTGGAGTTGTTCCATCTCCTCGGCCGGTCCCTGGAAGACCTCGAGACGTCGCAGAATCCCAAGGGCGTTCTCGATTCTCTTCTTTCCGACTGGAAGATCCACCCGGAACCGCAGCCTCGGTGATCCATCGACCTCGTAGACCTCACGGTCCTCCGGCTGGAAGGCAGAGAACCAGCGAACCGGGACGTGCCAGGCGGACGTCAACACATGTGATCGATGCGAGGGGTGGTCACGGTGATAACGCCTCAGCTCGCGGTCGGCGTCCTGAGCTGCATCCTCCGGGATCAAACCGGAGCCGAGGCCCCGGAAGGCATTGGCGAAGGCGACCGTCGACTCGAGGACCCGAAGACGCAGGTTGCGGGGGCACACCATCCGGGTTTCGTTCCAGGTCGTCACCCAATCGGCGTCGCCCTCGGCCTCGGAGAGAAGGCCATAGGCCCGCACGAAGGCCGGCACGGTCTCGGCGCCGCGGGAGACTTCAGGCGAATACACCCGGAGAAATGCGGTCTTCGTCACGGGCACCATCCTGGCACAGCAGCGGGCCAATTGCCCCCGGGCCTCCACTCAGGAGGAGGGTTAGTATCCGATTCTGCATCGCATCCGATCTCTCGAAGGAGGATGAAAGGCCTTGGTCGTTTTCGATGAGGTTGCCCGGGAGGGACATCAGCAGATCCTCTACGGGTACGACAAGGTATCCGGTCTCAAGGCCATCATCGCCATTCACTCGACATCTCTGGGTCCCGCTCTCGGCGGGACCCGATTCTTTCCCTACCCTTCCGAAGCCGACGCCCTCACCGACGTGCTCCGGCTCTCCAAGGGGATGACCTACAAGGCGGCCGCCGCCGGGCTCGACCTGGGAGGCGGCAAGGCCGTGATCATCGGCGACCCCCGCACCCAGAAGAGTGAGCGTCTCTTCAGGGCTTACGGGCGAATCGTCGACTCGCTCCAGGGGCGATACATCACCGCCGAAGACGTCGGCACCACCACCGCAGACATGGACATGGTGCGTAGGGAGACGCGCTGGGCGTTGGGCAACTCGGTCGCCGAAGGCGGCTCCGGCGATCCCTCGCCGGTGACCGCACGCGGCCTGCTGGCCGCAAGTAGTGCGATGGCCGAGCACATCTGGGGCGACCCGGATCTCGCCGGCAGGAGATTCGCCGTGCAGGGAGTGGGCAAGGTCGGCTCGGCCTTCGTCCAGCTCTTGGTGGAGGCCCGCGCCGACGTGGTCGTGTCGGATTCATACGAGCCGGCCATAACCTCGGCCACCGAGACCTATGGCGTCAAGGGCGTCGCCGTCGACGAGATCCACACGGTCGACTGTGACATCTACTCACCGTGCGCCCTCGGTGCGGGTCTCAACGAGGAGACGATCCCCAAGCTCAACTGTCGGGCGGTCGTCGGCAGCGCCAACAACCAATTGGCCACACCGGACGACGCCGACCGGCTCGCCGAGCGCGGGATCATCTATGGGCCCGACTTCGTGGTCAATTCCGGTGGCCTGATCAACGTCTACGACGAGCTGCAGGGATACTCGAAGATGCGAGCCATGCATCGAGTCGACCGGATATTCGAGGTAACCAAAGGCATCCTCGAGACGTCGGAGCAGGAGGGGATCAACCCCAACGAGGCGGCAGAGCGAATCGCCGAGCGACGCATTCAGGCAATCGGCGACCTGAGGCGCTTTCGCCGGAGCGGAGACGATCGGAATTGACCATGCAGCATCCGTTACAGGCTTTCGACAAGAACCTGAGACACGGCGAGCTGGGTCTGACCGACGCCCAGGTCGTGGAGATGTATCGACTGATGCTCCTGGCCCGACGCGTCGACGACCGCATGTTCGCCCTGCAACGACAGGGACGGGCGCCGTTCGTGGTTGGCTCATCGGGTCACGAGGCGGTGCAGGTCGCCTCGGTGTTCACGCTCGACAAGACACGTGACTGGATCCTGCCCTATTACCGGGACATGGGTGTCGCCCTCGCCTGGGGCTTCGAACCCGAAGACGTGTTCCTCGGGGTGTTCGCCAAGAAGACCGACCCGATGTCGGGCGGGCGTCAGCTACCCGGGCATTGGTCGGACCCGGACCTGCGTGTGCTCACCCAGTCATCGGTGATCGGGACCCAGTACCCACATGCGGCAGGGATCGCACACGCCAACATGATCCGCGGCAACGGTGCGGTGACCGTGGTCTATGGAGGCGAGGGATCCACCTCCGAGGGCGACTGGCACGAGGCGATGAACTGGGCGGGCGTCCACAAGCTCCCTCTGATCTTCGTCATCGAGAACAACCGATACGCAATATCGGTCCCCACCGAGGAGGAGGTCGCCGGGAGTCTGGCAGCAAGGGCCCGCGGATACGGCTTCGCCGGCGTCGAGGTGGATGGCAACCGACCCCTCGAAGTCGTTCAAGTGATGCAGGAGGCGGTGGGCAGGGCCCGCTCCGGTGAAGGCCCGACCCTCGTCGAAGCAGAGACATACCGCTACTACGCCCACACATCAGACGACAACGACAGCCTCTACCGCTCGAGGGAGGAGGTGGAGACCTGGCGAAAGCGGGATCCCGTCGCCTGGATGCGGCAGTACCTCATCGAGAGCCGGCTCCTCACCGAGGCTCAGGAGGAAGAGCTGGACACTCGAGTGGTCAACACATTGATCGAGGCGGTGGAGCGAGCGGAGGCCGCCCCGCCACCGGACGAGCCGCTCACCAGGGTCTATGCCAAGGTCATCGAGCCAGGGCCGGGCGCCACCGAGCCGGAGCCGGAGCCGGAGGGTGAGTCGGTCAACCTCATCACCGCCATCAACAAGACACTCCATGAGATATTCGAGACCCATGACGACGTTGTCCTCTTCGGTGAAGACGTAGCGCGGAGAAAAGGTGGAGTCTTCAAGGCGACCCAGGATCTGACAGAGAGATTCGGGCCAAAGCGCTGTTTCAACGCCCCCATCGCCGAGTCATCGATCATCGGGGTGGCGATTGGGATGTCCGCCACCGGCTTCAAGGTGATCCCCGAGATCCAATTCGCCGACTACATCCATCCGGCCTTCGACCAATTGGTCTCCGAAGCATCCCGCATCAGCTATCGCTCCGACGGACGGTGGACGGTGCCCATCGTGGTTCGCACGCCGTACGGGGCCGGTATCCATGGGGCGCTCTATCACTCACAGTCGATCGAGTCCTTCTACAGCCACGTCCCCGGCTTGAAGGTCGTCGTCCCTTCCACCCCGGCCGACGTCAAAGGGCTCCTCTTCAGTGCGATCGAAGACCCTGACCCCGTCATGTTCCTCGAACCGAAGAAGCTGTACAGGCTGGCCAAGGGCCCGTATCCCGAGGGTGATCACAGGGTCCCGCTGGGACGCGCCTCGATACGCCATCAGGGGACTGATCTCACCATCCTCGCCTACGGGGCGATGGCCCATTTCACCATGGATGCGGTTCCGATCCTCGAGGAGTTCGGGGTGAGTCCCGAGGTGATAGACCTGAGGACCCTCAAGCCACTCGATTGGCCCACCATCGAAGAGTCCGTGAAGAAGACCTCACGAGTGCTGATCGTTCACGAAGACAACGAGTTCGTGGGGTATGGCGCCGAGCTCGCCGCCCAAATCGCCGACAAGACGTTCGAATGGCTCGATGCTCCGATCAGACGCTATGCCCTACCCGACGTCCCCATCATGCCCTATGCCGGCTCACTGGAGAACGACCTCTACCCGAACGCCGAGGGCATCGTCCAGCACGCCCAGGAGTTGGCCAAGTACTAATGCCGTGCCCGGCCAGGGCCGCACTCAACGACACGATTCCATTCGATCCTAAGGTTTCGACCACATGTCGGTCCTGAGTGAATTGTCCACGATCTTCGGCGATGCCTTCGCCGGTCTCGGCCTGCCCCGCGAGCTTGGCGTATGCGTGCCCTCCGCCCGACCCGAGCTCTCACAGTTCCAGTGCAACGGTGCGATGGCCGCGGCCAAGATCGCAAACCGGGCCCCAAGGGACATCGCAAACGATGTCATCGAGGCGATCGCCGAAGTGGACATGATCGCCACGGCCGAGATGGCCGGTCCCGGTTTCATCAATATCGACCTGACCGATGAGACCATTGCCGCATGGGGAGCACGGTCTGCCGAAGATAGCCATCTCGGCTTCGAGCCCACCGGTGAGCCCGAGATCGTCATCGTCGACTACGGCGGGCCGAACGTGGCCAAGGCCATGCACGTCGGCCATCTCCGGGCGACGATCATCGGTGACTCGTTGGCGCGATTGTTCACATTTGCGGGACATGAGGTCATCCGTGACCCGCACTTCGGTGATTGGGGTTTTCAGATGGGGCTGTTGATCGCAGCCATCGAGGAGACCGACCCCGACCTGCCCTATTTCGACGAGACGGCCACCCAGTACCCGTCCGAGAGCCCGGTGACGCTCGAGGACCTCCAGACCATCTATCCGAAGGCGGCGGACCGTGCCAGGACCGATGAGGCCTTCGCCGACCTGGCCAGAGCCGCAACCGTGCGGCTTCAGCAGGGCGATCCTGGATATCTGGCGTTGTGGCGGCACATGAAGGCCGTGTCGGAGACATCCCAACGCACCGACTTCGCAGCGTTGGGGGTCAACTTCGACCTGTGGCTCGGGGAGTCCGATGTGCACGAGAGGCTGGCTCCCCTGGTGGAGAGACTTCGATCGAGCGGCGTGGCGGAGGAGTCGGACGGGGCACTGGTGGTGAGAGTCGACGACCCGGGGGACAATCGTGACATCCCGCCCTTGATCCTGGAGTCCAAGGTCGGCGGCTTTCTCTACAGCACCACCGACCTGGCGACCATCGAGATGCGCATGGAGGTACTCCACGTCGATCTGTGCCTATATGTGGTTGATCGGCGTCAGGCGGACCACTTCCTCCAACTCTTCCGTGTCGCGGAGAAGGCCGGTCTGTTACGCACCGGGGCCCGGCTGGAGCACATCTGGTTCGGGACGATGAACGGGCCCGATGGCAAGCCCTTCAAGACCCGGGAGGGGGGTGTGGTCCGACTGGCGGACGTGATCGACATGTTGCGCCAGGCCGCCCATGCCCGTCTCGACGAGGCCCATCTCGCCGAGGAGTACCCGGAAGAGGAGCGTCTCCGGATCGCCGAGTTGGTGGGGGTGGCCGCCCTCAAGTTCGGCGACCTGATCAACAACCGGTCCTCGGACTACGTGTTCGACCTGGAGCGATTCAGCGCCTTCGAGGGGAAGACCGGTCCCTATCTGCAGTACGCCGCGGTGAGAGTCAAGTCGATCCTGAGACGCGCCGAGGAGGAGAACCTGAAGGGGGGGCGGCTGATTCCTCCAACGGTCGACGCCGAACGCGATCTGATGCTCGAGTTGCTCAGACTTCCGGAAGTGATCGAGCGCACCATCGACCTCCGCGCGCCGAATCATGTCGCCGAATACGCCTATGCCGTCGCCGGCAAGTTCAATCGGTTCTATGACCAATGTCACATCCTCTCCGAGGGTGACCCCCAACGACAGGAGTCGTGGCTGACTTTGGCCGGTTGGGCACTTGCCGGACTGGAGCGTCTCCTCGACCTGCTCGGCATCGGAGTACCCGACAGGATGTGAGAGGTGGCCTTCGAGATACGCGCGGCGACGGTCGAGGACATCGAATCCATCACGGCCTGGACGCGAGACACCTTCGACTGGGGCGACTATGTCCCCACCGCCCTGCCCGATTGGCTGGCTGACGACACCTCGCTGGTGATGGCATGTGTCGGGAAAGACGACATCCCCGTCGCGGTGTCGAGAGCTCAGATGCTGACACCGTCCGAAGCATGGCTGAGTGGAGCGCGGGTCCACCCCGATCATCGCCGCTCCGGCATGGGCATGGCCATGAATGATCACGGTGTGGAATGGGCACGCCAGCGCGGCGCGAAAGTGGTGCGTCTGGTGACCGAGTCCGGCAACGAGATGGCGAGAGGCCAGGTGGAGAAATCGGGGTATCGCCAAATCGGAGACTGGCTCTATGGAGTGGCCGAGCCGGCCGTGGGCCGACACCCGAGACCGGATGACCGACTTCGCATCGCCGGCTCGGCCGATGCCGACCCCGCCTGGATGTTCTGGTCCCAGAGCGACATCGCCCGTCAGGGCCGTGACCTGATGGCGGGAGGATGGCGTTGGCGCAAGGCGCGTCGCGACGACTTGGACGAAGCGATCCGAGCTCGATCGTTCTATGGCTGCCGCGGCGGTTGGGTGATCTCCCATCGGCTGGATGGGGCCATGGAGACCGTGTGGATCGCAACGACTCCCACCGACACCCCTCTGATACTTCTCGGATTGCGGCATCTGGCCCGCGACCAGGAGATCGGTCAGGTCAGGGTGTTCGTCCCCGAGAGCCCGTGGATGGCCGAGGCATTGAACCGGGAGCAATTCGAATCGTGGCCGGTGGTCATCTACTCGAAGGCTCTCTCAGCCGTCAGGTGACGATGATCATGGTGGCGACCGCCCAGACCACGAACATGATCGGGATATCGGTCCGGCCCAGCCAGTCGGGACCATTCGGATACCAGCGGGCCAGAATCGCCAACGGGATCCCGACCAAAGGCATCGCAACCATGCCGGCGACGGATACCGCCCTCAGCCCCTGGACTGCCTGAATCAACGGCGCAGGAAACCCATCGACGGCTCCGTCCAAGGCCCCAAAGGCGAGGAGCCCGAGAAACCCCACCAGGAGCACGGCAAGCGTCCTGCCGATCCCGACCTCCCAGATCTTGAATCCGATCAACCTCCGTCCCCGCCCGAGTGGGCCCTCGGCGGCCACCCCGAGGGCGAACAACCCGATCACGGCGAGGATCAACGCCGAGCCCAGCATCGATGCCGTCGACAGGTCCTGTTCGACATTGACCACCCCGAACCCGGCCAGCAAGACCGAGACGGCGAGACCCACCAGCAGACTGCCGAGCACCATCAGCCCGATGTCGGCCATGGTCCCGAAAGCACCGTACGAAAGTGTCGAATAGCGCTTCAGCATTGCGAACGAGTCGGTCCGCGTCGCCCCCTCGGTCAAGACTCTGCCTCCACGTCGGCGACACTACCCATCGATTTCTGCTGTTCGATGGCTTGCAGATACCACTCGATCGGATGGCCGATTCGATAGCCCGGGCCAAGGGCGGCCCGAAGCTGCATTTCACAACCCGGATTGGCCGATGCCACCTTCATGACACCGGTTGAACGAATTTGGTCGGCCTTTTGGTTTCCCAGTTGTTGGGATGCCTCGGGTTGGAGGGTGGTGTACATGCCGGCGGCACCACAACACATTCCCACCGGATCGATCTCGGTCACGGAATGGCCGGCCGCCTCGAGGATGGCCCGGGGCTCCCTCGTGATGCGCTGGGCATGTCGCAGATGGCATGGGTCCTGGATCGCAATCGGCCCGAGATCGGTGTGCAACGTGGGTAGGAGACCTTCCTCGATGGCGCGGGCCACAGCCACGGTCACGTCGACCGCCCGCCCTCCGAGGTCCTCGCCACTCTCCGCCCAATGCTCGTACTCGCGAGTGTGCGCCGAGCACCCGGCCGAGGTCACCACCACCATGTCGTAGCCGGCAAACGCCTCGACGTTGACCTTTGCCAGCCGGTGCGCCTCCTTCGCCTTTCCGTCATGGGCGGCCAACGCCCCACAACACGTCTGCGTCTCCGGCGCCTCCACGCGATAGCCGGCCATCTCGAGCAGCTCGATGGCGGCCCGATTGACGGGTCGAAACCACTGATCCTGGATACAGCCGGTCAGGAGGCCGACGGTGCCCGAACGGCCGGTCCCTCCCCGGTGGCCCCGGGTTTCGGACGGGCGCCCCTTCAATTCTCGCAAACCCCCGACGACTCTCCGAAAGCGCCCGGGGGCGAGTCGGGTGAGCCGGAGTCTCTGGGCCAGCCCCAGTGCGGCCGTGCCCATCCGAAGCGCGGATGGTGACCCCAGGACATCTCCCAGGGCAAACGCCCGAATCCGGTGCGACAACGAGGGGATCTGCGCGACGATCTCTGCACGAGTTCCTTCCAATGCCCTCCCGTAGGGAACCATGCCGGGGCACACCGGCTCACAGGCCCGACAGCCCAGGCAGAAGTCGATGATCCCTTCGAACGCCTCGTCGACCGTGAGTACCCCCTCGTGGACGGCCTTCATGGCGTGAAGCCTTCCCCGGGGAGAGGCCGTCTCCCTTCCGGTGAGTCGGAACGTGGGACAGACGGGAAGGCAGAGACCACATTGGACACAGGCGTTCAGCTCCTCCGTGGTCGGATGCTCCGACGTCACCCAACCCATCAGATGCCACCCGGGAGTCGGCCGGGATTGAGTATTCGGGCCGGATCGAATTGGGCGATCAAACGACGCTGGATGTCGAGCCCCGGTGGCGGCGAGCCCCAAGGGTCGAAGCCGGCCCACTCGCCTTCGGGTCGTTCGACGACAACGAGATTCCCACCAATCGATTCGGCCCATGACCGCATGTCCGGGGCACCGTCGGGATCGTCGGAGCCAACCCGGATGTCGCCGGCTCCGAAGACCGCCAGGTGGCGCCAGCCTGGGGGGAGTCTCCTCAACGCCTCTTTCGTGGACGCTGGTGGGACCCGCAGTGACCACCGGTATAGCCCCGTGGGATCGGCCGGCCAGCGAAGACCTCCCTCGACGACTCCGCCCAGCCTCTCTCCGGAGGATTCCACTTCTTCGGGGGTTCCCCACAGATACACCCGCAACATCCCCTCGTCACTGAGGACGGCCAGCGGCCGGCTGATGGCCGTCGCCTGTTCGAGATCGCCGACGGTGACGGTCGCGGCGGCCCGGGGCACCGGCCACAACTTGAGGCAGACGGAGGTGATCACCCCCAAGGATCCGAAGGCGCCGACGACCAGCCGAGGAAGGTCGTAGCCCGTCACGTTCTTCACCACCCGGCCGCCGCCGCGCACCAACCGTCCGTCTCCGGTGACCAGTGTCACCTCCAACATGCGCTCACGGGTGCCGAGGAGCCGGCCGCGGCGCAGGGAGGAGACACCGGCGGCGATGGCCCCACCGACTGTCGACGCCCCGGGCACCTCGGGGAGGACGGCGGTCTGCGAGCGCCCCGACAGGGCCGACTCCAACTCCTCGATTGGCGTCCCGGCCCCAACTGTCACCGTCAGGTCGTCCGGATCCCAGGTCTCGATTCCGGAGAGACCACCCATACTCACCACGAGACCCGGATCGGCCGGTTCCCCATAGCCCTGACGGGTCCCGCCGCCGACCACCTGGACGGTGACCTGATCGTTCGAGGCCTCTCTGAGCAGGTCCGCCAGCTCGCCAACATTTGCCGGAGCCACCGTGGCGACGCCTGCCACCCCGGTCATAGCCATGCTCCGTCGGGGATCTCACGTCTGACTCCACCGAAATCGAAACAGCGGGAGCCCTCCGGAAGCACTTTCGCCGGGTTGAATATCGACAACGGGTCGAAGACCTCCTTGAGCCTCGCCTGAGCGTCGAGATCCAGCTCGGTGAAGTCGGCACGCATCATGTCGCGCTTCTCGAGGCCGATCCCGTGCTCGCCGGACAGTGCCCCGCCCCGGCGCAGGCACGCCGCCACCATCTCTTCGCCCGCCTTGTGCACCTTGTCCAACATCCCGGGAATGGACGAGTCGAAGGCCATCAGGGGATGGAGGTTCCCATCTCCGGCGTGAAAGACGTTGTAGACATCGAGTTGATATCGCTCCGCGATCGCCTGCACCTCTTCCATCGTCTCCACCAGCCGGGACCGCGGCACGACCGTGTCATGCAGGTAGTAGTCGGGTGACACCTGGGCTATGGCGCCAAAGGCCGACTTCCGACCCTTCCACAGCAGATCTCGCTCCGCTTGGTCGGAGGCGATCTGAATCGAGCGGGCGCCGTTCGAGGAGGCTATCCGTGAGATGAGACTCGCCTCCGCCTCCACGGCGACGGTCTCGCCCAACCACCTCGGCCAGCAACACAGCGGCGGCGTCGGTGGGAAACCCGGCATGGAGCCAGTTCTCTACCGCATTCAGCATCTTCTGGTCCATGATCTCGAGTGCCGCCGGGACCAGCCCGGAGGCGATCACCTCGGACACGGTCCCGGTCGCCCCGGCCAGGCTCGGATAGTCGATGAGCAGGGTCCGAACATCGGGCTCGATCGGGAGCAGACGAACGAGAGCCCTGGTCACGACACCCAGGGTGCCCTCGGACCCGACGATCAAACCTTTGAGGTCGAGCCCGATGGGGTCGGGCGCCTGGCCACCGAGCACCAGGACCTCCCCGCCGGTCAGCACGACTTCGAGACCCAGGATGTGAGACGTGGTGGCACCCTCGGCGAGACAGTGCGCCCCACCCGAGTTGTTGGCCACGTTGCCGCCGATGGTGCAGGCCGACTGCGAGGACGGATCGGGTGCGAAGTGGAGCCCGTACGGCTCCGCCTGCCGGCTCAGGTCGAGGTTGATGACCCCGGCGCCCACCCAAGCGGTCCGATTCTCGGCATCGATATCCACACTGTTCATCGCCGTCGTGGACAGGACGATTCCCCCGTTTATCGGGCTGGCACCGGCAGTGAGGCCGGTTCCCGCGCCACGGGCGACGATCGGCACCTTGGCGGCCTCGGCGATCCGCACCACTTCCGCCACCTCGACGGCGTCACGGGGAAAGACCACACATGTCGGCTCGCCCCTCATCAGGGAGGCGTCCTTGGAGTAGAGGTAGAGCTCGATCGGCTCCTCGAGCACCCGATCGTGACCAAGCACATCTCGCAACCGATCGATCAGGTTCATCGGTCCCGAGGGTAGTTCCGCGTAGGAAGCCTTCTGTGAACGGAATTGAACCGAAGAGGTCGGTTTTGGTTCACAGAGGACCTCTGGTCGCACTGCGGTCTCAGACGGTCTATCGACCCCAGCCGCCCCCACCTGGGGTTCGCACCAGCAGGCGATCGCCGCGATCGACCTGGATGGTCGTCTTTCCCGCCAGACGTCGACGGTCGCCCGAGGCGGTGACGAGCCAGTCCTCACCACAGGCTCCGGGTCCTCCACCGGAGAGGCCCCATGGCTGATTACGCCGTCTCTCACCCATGAGGGAGAGGGTTGCTGGCTCTTCGAACAGGATCTCCCGCTCAATCCCCTCGCCACCCGGAAAGAGACCGGCCCCACCCGAACCGCGACGCAGCGTGTATCGGGTCACCCGGAACGGATAGTGGGCGTCGAGCGACTCGATCGGGGTGTTCTCGGTGTTGGTCATCCCGGTCTGGATACCCGACTGGCCCGGCTTGCCGGGCCGGCCGCCCTGTCCGCCCGCCACGGTCTCGTAGTAGGCAAAGTCGTCGTTGCCGATGAGCACATTGTTCATCGTCCCTTGCGACGCTGCGGGCACCCGATTTGGGGCGGCCTGCGCCAGGGCTCCCAGCAAGACGTCGGCGATGCGCTGACTGGTCTCCACGTTCCCTGCCGCGACGGCAGCCGGGGGCCGGGCGTTCACCAGCGACCCGACCGGTGCCACCAAATCGAGCGGCCGATAACAGCCTCCGTTGGCAGGGATAGTGGGATCGGTCGCCACCCGGACCGCGTAGTAGAGACACGACCTCGTGACCGCCTCCACCGCATTGAAATTCGACTCCACCTGGGGGTCGGTGCCGGTGAAATCGGCAGTCAGGCTCTCCCCGTCGATGATCACTTCGACCTCGATGGCCACGTCGCGCTCACCGTCTTCCATGAAGTCGCGAAATCGATATGAGCCGTCCGGCAGCTCCGACAGTGCGCTGAGGGTGCGTCGCTCCCCATAGTCGAGCAGTGCGATTCCGACCGACCTGAACCGGTCGAGGCCCTCTCGTTCGATCAGCTCCATGATCCTTGCCGTCCCGACCGCATTCGCCCCGATCTGCGCCTCGAGATCGCCGCGACGCTCCCACGAGGTTCGGGACGCCGCGACGAACGGGCTCACGAACTCCTCGGCCCAGTTTCCATCGGCCCAGGCAACGGTCGGGGCCACGCGATGGCCTTCCTGATCGACCGTGGTGGCATGGGCGGGCATGGAGCCCGGCGCCTCACCACCCACATCGGCGTGATGGGCGCGGTTGGCGACCCAGGCGACATGGGTGGATCCACGGAACACCGGCGCCACAAGGGTCAGATCGTTGAGATGGGTTCCACCTGCGAACGGGTCGTTGACCGCATACTGCACGCCCGGCATCGGGTCGAAACGCTCGAGACAGGCTGCGACCGAAGCCGGCATCGACCCGAGGTGAACCGGGATGTGCTCGGCCTGAGCGAGCATCTCCCCGTCCGCGTCGAACACCGCCGATGAGCAGTCCGCCCGCTCCTTGATGTTCGGTGACAGGGAGGTATGGCGAAGAACGGTCCCCATCTCGTCGGCCACCGACGAGAGACGATTGCGTGCGACCTCCAGAGTGATCGGATCGACGTTCAAGCCCGGTTGCCTCCGAGAAGCCGGGTCGCCTCGCGTTTGCTGAGACCCGACAGCTCATCCCGATGTTCTTCGACGAACGCCTCAACACCATTGGGATCGGTCTTCGAGTACTCGCGCAGGGCCCAGCCGATGGCCTTCCGTATGAAGAACTCCTTCTCACCCGCCCTCGCCTCGCAGAAGGAGAAGAGACGGGTGGTGTCGGTTCGCTCCTTCGCCCCGACCTGGCAGATGATCGCGGTGCGACGCAACCACATGACGTCATCGTCGATCCAGGCGTCGACCGCCGGCCAGGTTTCGGACGGGTAATCGAGCACGAGTGACCGGATCAGATGGGTTGCCACCTCGTCGACCAGGTCCCACCACGCCCCTTCCACGATCAGCCGCCGATAGAGCGAGAGATTGTCCGGAGTCACGAACTTTCCGAACCGCCTTGCCGCGGCGAGCCCCATGTACTTCTCCTCGCGATGGGGAAGGTTCCAGAGCCCGAGGACCAGTGCCCGATACTCGTCGTTGGACTCTGGCCGGAAACGTCTGACCAGTTTGGACACGATCGGCCTTCGCTCCGGCTTTTGCACCCCGTAGAACGGCATGTCCGTCTTCATGTACGCCTGCATCCGGATTGCCTTGTCCCGATCTGACACACCAGCCAGCGATGCGGCGACGAATTCGCATGCCCCTGTCACGTCCATGGGCTCATCTCCAACGTCCCGTCGTCGTGGACCGAGAGATGACCGCCCCGGTCGAGCCAGATCACGGCATCGGTGTCGACGACCAGCGCCGGACCGGTGACGTGGAATCCCGCCGGCAGCGACCCTCTCGAATAGGTGTCGACATCAACCGAGTCACCGTCGATGTGGACCAATGACGACGTTGGGGTGGGTCGGGGGATCGATCCCAGTCTCGGCAGGTCGGACCATCTCATCGGAGCGACACCCAAGACCTGTGCGCTCACGTTCACCAGCTCGATTGGCTGATCCGGCCTGATGAAGCCGAAACGCCTTTGGTGCTCGGCCTCGAACGACTGGCGGAGGGCGACCCAGCCCGCCTCCAGGGTCACCGTCAGCTCATGGGATTGACCGGCATAACGGACGTCTCCACGTGACGAGCTCTCCACCCCATCGGCTTGGTGGTCATCCCGAAAGGACTGGCTCGCTCTCTCCTCGATCTCGGTCGCGACCGGTCGAATCTGCTCCGATCCCTCAGCCAGCATCACCGTTGCGGTCACGTCGCTGCGCGGGGTGGCCATGAGCAGCCCCAGGGCCGAGAAGACACCGGACAAAGGTGGCACGAGCACGGTGCTCATGCCCAGCTCTCTTGCCAGACGGAGGGCGTGCAGCCCTCCAGCGCCCCCGAATGCGACCAATGCGGACCGTCGCGGGTCGGCCCCTTCCTCGACCGAGACCGAGCGGAGGGCTCTCTCCATGTGGGCGTCGACCACCTCGATCACCCCGGCGGCGACCTCATTCGTGTTCAACCCGAGAGTCGCGCCGAGCGTGTCGAGAGCATGAGACGCCGCAGCGAGATCGATGGGGATCGAGCCACCGAACCGTATGACTGCGGGGATCCGGCCCAGTGCCACATTGGCGTCGGTCACCGTGGGCGACACCCCTCCATGACCGTATGCGGCCGGTCCCGGCGACGACCCGGCCGACCGCGGCCCGACACGGAGGGCGCCCCCACGGTCGAGCCAGGCGATGCTGCCGCCACCGGCACCAATGGTCCGCACCGGGAGCGACGGCACACGATTGACCCGATCGGTGCCCCGAGCGACATCCGCCTCCGAAACCGCGTCGGCTCCGATCCGGCAGACATCGGTCGATGTGCCACCCATGTCGAAGCTGATCACGGATGAATGCCCTTTGGCCGTGGCCATGGCCGAGGCGGCGATCACGCCTGCCGCCGGCCCGGACAAGACCAATCGGCCGGCCCGGTGTGTGGCGGCGACGACCGGGAGCAGCCCTCCCGACGATGTCATCACCTGTCTTCGCACCACAGGCACACGTGTGTCGATTCGCCCCAGATATCCCGACACGACCGGTGTCAGGTAGGCGTTGAGCACGGTCGTCGCTACCCGCTCGAACTCGCGAAAGGCAGGCGAGATGTCGGCTCCCACCGATACCGGGAGACCGGTCCTCCGGGCGAGATCTGCGGCGGCTTCCCTCTCCTCGGTCGGTTCTCGATAGGAACGAATCAAGGCGACTGCCACGGCCTCTGCGCCACCCTCGGTCATGGACCGGGCAAGCGCATCTCTGTCATCCGAGAGCGGCAAGCGGAGATGTCTCGAGACGAGCGGCTCCGGGCGATCGACAAAGGGGTCATACAACGACGGGCGGGCCTGGCGGCCGATCTCGACGATGTCCTCGAAGCCTGCACTGGTCACCAGGGCGACACGGGCACCGGCGCCCTCGATGAGCGCATTCGTGCCGACCGTGGTCCCGTGCAGGAATCTCGTGGACTCGCCGGCCCCGACCTCCGACAGGGCCCGTCCGACCCCTTCCGACTGATCGACCGTCGTGGGTATCTTGCTCCCCTCGATGTGCTCGCCATCGCTGAAGACGACATCTGTGAAGGTGCCTCCCACGTCGACACCGATGGTCAACGCCACCCGATTACCCTCGCAATGATCATGCCCGTCTCCGTCGCCCCCTCGCCCAACCCGAACGCCATGAAGTTCACCGTGGGAAAGCCGGTGGGCGGGCCAACCACACATGTCGCCGGCAGCGAGCCGGAAGAGTCGTTTGCCCGCTCATTGCTGGCTCTGGACGGTGTGACCAGCATTTTCATGACTGCGGACTTCGTCACCATCTCCAAGTCTCCTGGCGCCTCATGGGACAGCATCGTCCCTGAGGCATCTGCGATCCTAGAAGGCGAGTTCCACGACTAACGAGCGGCGAAGCTCACGGGACGACGACCGTTTGCGGCCTGACGACACCGTCGGGACCGGTCGCCATCACCACCACTCGCCAGGTTCCGTCGGCGTCTGGTACTCCGCCGACCACCTCGCTCGTCCCGGCGAGGCCCAGTGCCCTGGCGCGGACGTCGGCCGGTGGTTCGACCAGCCCGGCGGGTACCGGATCGGGCAGTGAGACTCCCTCGACCGAGGGTGAGATGACCACCGCCGGGGTGTCACCGCTCATCGAGATGTCCACCGTCACCATCTGCGTGGGTTGACGGACGTACAGGCCCTCCGCACCGGCCGCCATGGTGCGCGCCAGCACGGAAACCCGATAGATGAGTGGAGCCACCTCCTCGATCGTCGTGGCGCGGACCCACTCCACGAACACCCTGGTCCCGTCACCGGCCTCGGGGGCCGGGATGTCGGGTGGCAACAACGAGGCAAGCACCTGACGACTCTCCTCCGAGCCATCGACCGAGAGGTATTCGGTAGCGAACCACTCGGCGTAGGCGCTTGCCTCGTCGAGCACCCGCTCGGGGTCGACGGCATAGAGATCGGCCTCGGCGGTCATCGTGGGGCTGGTCGGGCTTGGTGAGGGAGCGATTACGGGCGGTGGAGACGCCACGTCGGGTGACTGGTCTGGTTGCACCGTCGGCACGGTCACGGTTGCAGCCACCTGCGGCTGACCCACCGGGCGGTTGCCCATGATCGAGTAGGCCAGGGCGCCCAAGACGATTGCACCCGCGATTCCATAAGCCAGCCAGGGGCGATCGTTCTTCTTCTGCTCGAGCATCTCCCAGGGGATCCGCTCGTACACCTCATCGCGTCGGGGGTGGCGATCGTTCTGTGTGTCTTGGTCCACCCGATCGAACCTATGGATTCGACGCGGGCGGTTCAAGAGGGTTGACCCTTGGAACCGATCGGTGCCAGCTATCGTTTTTGGGCAATGGCCGTCAACCCCGACCCGAAGCCGGGACGTTGGATTCTCCCCCTGGTCATCCTGGGGATGATCGCGTTCACCTATTTCTTCGTGAAGTCCCTTCCCGAGGCCTCGCCGGACACCACTCTGGCCGGGGCAACCAGCACCACGGCGCCGGAGGAAGGCTCCACTACCACCCAACCCGGCGGAACGGGGAACATCGACGACGCCACCCAGGCGTATCTCGATGAGTTGAGCAGCATCAATGACCAACTCAGCGTCCTCAACACCGAGCTCGTGGCGGTGAACGATGGCTTTGACGCCGACCCCCGGGAGATCGAGTTCGGTGAGGCCGAGACCCGCATGGAAACCGTCGCCAACGACACCCAGAGTCTCTCCGACCAGGTGGCTGCGCTGACTGCCCCCACCGCCCTGGAATCCAATCAGCAATCCCTGGTCGGCTCGATCAGCGTCGCTGCCCAGGCTGCCGGCGAGGCGCTCTCCGGGCTACGTTCCACCGACACCGGTGAGCTTCGGCGGGCCGCCGTCGCCGCCTATACCTCGGCGGTGTCCGATTTCGGGGTGGAGGTCGAGAACACGAGAACGGCGGCCGGCGTCAGCCCTTCGGCTTGAAGCCAATCCAATTCCGGGCCATCGACCCGGGTGAGCTCGATGCCATGGCAGACACGATGGGCCTGGCCTTCGGATTCGAGCCTAGTGACGACGCCACCGAGCGATTGCGACAGGTCCTCCCCCTCGAACGAACAAGGTGCGGGTTCGATGGGGACGTCATGGTCGGCACATCCGGTACCTTCGAGCTCGACATGACGGTCCCGGGAGGAAGTGTCCCATGCGCCGGTACCACCATGGTCGCTGTCGCTCCCACCCATCGAAGACAGGGCGTATTGCGCCAGATGATGCGGTCTCATCTCGATGACGTCGTCGACCACGGCGAGCCGATCGCCGCCCTCTGGGCCTCGGACAGCGCCATCTATGGCCGATTCGGCTATGGCCTCGCCTCGGTCAACCATGACATCGAGGTCAAGAGGGCGAACGTCGTCTTCCATCGCAACGCACCGGAGCCGGCTCCGGTTCGTCTCATCGACCTCGAGCAAGCAGCGACGATGCTCCCACCCTTCTTCGAAGGGCTGAGGGTCGGCATCCCCGGGTTCTTCCACCGCGACGAGACCTGGTGGAAGCAGAGGCGATTCTCCGATCCGGAACACAATCGGGATGGGATGACGTCTCAGCGACTCGGCGTGGTCGAGGGCGGGGCCGGGATCGAGGGATACGTTCAATTCCGGGTGAAGTCGAAGTGGGACGATGGCCATGGCGCAGGCCGCCTGACGGTGAGGGAGCTGTTGGGCACGACTCCGGGGTCATGGGCAGGTCTGTGGTCTTTCGTGCTCAACCACGACCTCATCGAGGTGATAACGGCTGACAACCGGCCGACATGGGAGCCACTCTTCGACCTCCTCGAGGGTCCGCGAAGAGCCAGGGCAACGCAGAGCGACGCCCTCTGGGTGCGGCTGATGGACATACCGGCCGCACTGACATCGCGTAGCTACTCAACGTCGATCGATGTGGTGTTCGAGGTCACAGACCCGATGGGTGACGTCAGCGGGACCTACAGGCTGCATGGCGACGAGGAAGGTGCCGAGTGCGCCCCCACCTCCGATCCGGCGACGATCCGGCTCGACCTGGAGGACCTCGGTGCGTGTTACATGGGTCGAAGCCGCTTCGAGCAACTGGCCCGATCCGGGCGGGTCTCAGGCACCCCGGAGGCCCTGAGAGCAGCCGATCGTGCCTTCACTTGGGAGCCCCAGCCCTGGTGCCAGGAGATCTTCTGACCCTGCCGACGCAGCTCCAACCCACAGAAGGCGCCGTTCAACCCCAATTCAGCCCACCACGCGCAGACATGAGGTGGAGCGGGGGATACAAGGGCCTGATCAACCCCAATTCAGCCCACCACGCGGAAACACCGGGTAGAGCGGGGGGATACAAGGGGGATCGCCCCCACTGAACAAACGGTAGGGGATACAAGGGGCTCGTTCCACCCCAGTTCAGCCCACCACGCGGAAACACAGGGTGGAGCGGGGGGATACAAGGGGGGTCGCCCCCCCTTGAACCAACAGCCGGGGGATACAAGGGCCTGTTCAACCCCAATTCAGCCCAGCACGCGAACACACCAGGTAGAGCGGGGGGATACAAGGGGGGTCGCCCCCCCTTGAACTAACAGCGGGGGGATACAAGGGGCTCGTTCAACCCCAATTCAGCCCAGCACGCGAACACACCAGGTAGAGCGGGGGGATACAAGGGGGGTCGCCCCCCCTTGAATTACACAGCCCCCCCTTGAACTACACAGCCCCCCTTGAACTACAGACGAGGGCCCGCCTGCCGACAGGCCCTCGTCGGCACCCGCCGGAGAGCGGGGCCGCCCTGCACCCGATGTGACCATCACCGGGGAGTTGGTGCCCCGAAGGGCACCCGCTCAGATGTCGTAGTAGAGGCTGAACTCGTAGGGATGGGGGCGAAGCCTGACCGGATCGACCTCATGCTCGATCTTGTAATCGATCCAGGCGTCGATCAGCCCTTCGGAGAACACCCCGCCCTGGAGTAGGAACTCATGGTCATCCCGGAGCGCCTGCAACGCCTCCGGCAGGCTGCCTGGGACCGACGGGAGCCCCTCCAACTCGGCGGGCGGGAGGTCGTAGATGTCCTTGTCGACCGGGTCGTGTGGCTCGATACGGTTCTGCACACCGTCCAAACCGGCCATCAGCATGGCGGCAAACGCCAGATACGGGTTGCAGGAAGGATCGGGGCAACGGAACTCGAGCCTCTTGGCTCCCGGCGACTGGGAGTACTGCGGTATCCGGATCGCAGCCGATCGGTTGCGACTGGAGTAGACGAGGTTGACCGGGGCCTCATAGCCCGGCACGAGCCGGTGATACGAGTTGGTCGTCGGCGCCGCGAAGGCGAGCACGGCCGGCGCATGCTTGAGCAGACCGCCGATATACCAGCGAGCCATGTCGGACAGACCGGCATATCCCGCCTCATCGAAGAACAACGGCTCGCCGTCCTTCCAAAGAGACTGGTGGGTGTGCATGCCCGAGCCGTTGTCCTCGAAGATGGGCTTGGGCATGAAGGTGACCGACCTCCCGTGTGCCCACGCCGTGCTCTTGACGATGTACTTGTAGAGGGTCACGTTGTCGGCGGTGCGCAGCAGTGTGTCGTAGCGCATGTCGATCTCGGCCTGACCGGCGGTCCCCACCTCGTGGTGCTGGACCTCGATCTCGATGCCCGCCGCCTCCAACTGGGCGGTCATCTCGGAACGGAGATCCTGGAAGTGGTCAGTCGGCGGAACCGGGAAATAGCCTTCCTTGTATCGGGGCTTGTAGCCCAGGTTCCCGCCTTCTTCGTACTCACCGGAGTTCCATGCGCCTTCGATCGAATCGACGAAGTAGAAACCCGAGTACTGGTTCTGGCCGAATCGAACGTCGTCGAAGATGTAGAACTCCGCCTCCGGGCCCCAATACGAGGTGTCGGCGAGACCGGTGCTCAGCAAATACTCCTCCGCCTTCTTGGCCACGTAACGAGGGTCCCGGTCGTAGGGAGTGTTCGAGATCGGGTCGTTTACGAAGCAGTAGAGGATCAGGGTCTTCCGGGTCCGGAACGGGTCATCGATGGCCGTGGTGGGATCCGGGATCAGGATCATGTCCGACTCCTGGATCTGTTGGAAGCCGCGGATCGACGAGCCGTCGAACCCGAATCCATCCTCGAATGAGTCCTCGGTCAGTTGATGCACCGGGACGGTGAAATGCTGGACCTGACCTGGAAGGTCACAAAAGCGAAGGTCGACGAATTCATACCCCTCGTCGGCGACGAGGGACAAGACGTCGGCAGCCGTCTTGCTCACGGGTGTGCTCCTCTCGAATCGATTGTCACTGTGAACCGGGTAGTTGTATCGCTCACCCATTTCGCTCGAGTTGCCGAAGTGTGAACTCTGTGTTTCCGATTCGGTCTTCGGGGGATTGCCACCGGAGATCCGGGCACCGGTCTCATAATCGGACGGTGCAGCGGCTGTTTCACAAGGCGACTCCGGACGAGCAGATGGTGGAGGGCGATCCCACCGATATCGCCAGGCTCCTCGCTGAAGAAGGCTTCATCTGGCTGGATCTCTACGACGAGACGCCGGAGGCGATCCAGGCAGTCGGGGATGCTCTCTCCCTGGACGAGGCATCTCTCCATGACGCCTCCGAGATGACCCTCCTGCCCCGGGTAGACGAGTTCGAGAGATATGTGTACGCCGTCTTGTTCGGGCTCGTCCCCGAAGCAGGCGGGCTGGCCACCGACGAGATCGACATGTTCATCGGGGAGCGGTTCCTCGTCACCGTCCATCGCACCCCCTTCAATTCGATCCAGTGGCTCCAGTCCCCGAGCAACGTGGCCAGCACGACCAACCTCGACACGCCGGCACGAGTGGCCGCCTTCCTCGCCCAGCTGGGGACCCGTCGATTCCTCCCGATCATCACCGAGCTCGACGACCGGATCGAAGACCTCGAGTTGATGGCCATGTCCTCCGACCTGAGAACGCTTCCCGAGGTGCAGGCGCTCCGCCGCGACGTTGGCTTGCTGCGACGAGCAGTCGGACCGCAACGGGACGCGATCAACGAGTTGGCAGAAAGTCTCCACCCGGTCATCGACAGCGCTGCCCGACGAGCCTTCGATCGCGTCTTCGACCACTACGTCAAGATCGTCGACTCGCTCGACGGGGCGCGGGCACAGCTCGGCTCGGTACTGGAGACACATCGCGGGGTGGTGGCAGATCAGACCAATGAGATCGTTCGCCTGCTCACCGTGTTCTCGGCGGTGCTGCTGCCACTGTCGGTCCTGGCCGGGATATGGGGGATGAATGTGATCGATCTCCCGTTCGGTCACGCAAAAGGCGGCTTCTACGTCATCGTCACGGGAATGGGCATTCTCGCCCTCGGGATGTGGATCTATTTCGCCAGACGCGGCTTCGTGGGGCGCCCGAAGCTGAGTGAGCTGCCGAAATCGGTCGGTCTGGGACTGATTCACATCGGTGCGGTACCGATCAGGGCCGTTGCGACCGGGATCGAGGCCACGGTCCGGACCGTCAGCCGCACCGGTGGCGAGCAAGACTCCGACAACGACACCACACCGTCCTGAACCGGCGACCCGGTCTCCCTGACTACCGTCCCGTCACGTCATGCCAGCCACCGTCGTATTGGGTGCCCAGTGGGGTGACGAGGGGAAGGGTCGAGTGGTCGACTTCTTCGCCGAGTCGGCCGACTTCGTGGTCCGCTACCAGGGCGGAAACAATGCAGGTCACACCATCGTCGTCGGAGAGCAGCGTCTTGCCCTCTCTTTGATCCCCTCGGGGATCCTCTATCCCCATTGCACCCCGGTCATCGCCTCGGGCACGGTCATCGACCCCAAAGTTCTCATCGCCGAGATGGACATGGCCGTCGAGAAGAATCTCGACCCGTCCCGGGTGCGGATCTCGTCCAACGCCCACGTCGTCATGCCCTATCACCGAAAACTGGACGCAGCCATCGAGCGCTATCTGGGTGACAACCGCATCGGGACGACGAAGCGTGGCATCGGCCCGGCATACACCGACAAGTTCGCCAGGGTTGGCATCCGGGTGCAGGACCTCTTCGACCCCAAGATCCTCAGGAAGAAGGTCGAGGTGGCGCTGGAGGAGAAGAACAAGATCCTCCCTCGAATCTACAACACCCTTCCCATGGACCCCGACGAGATCATCGACGAGTACGGCGTGTACGCCGAGCGGCTCCGGCCACACGTCGCCGACACGTCGCTGCTCCTCTGGGAAGGGCTCCAGGCTGGCAAGGTCGTCCTATTCGAGGGAGCACAGGGGACGCTCCTCGACATCGACCACGGAACCTATCCCTTCGTCACATCCTCCAATCCAACCGCAGGTGGCGCCGCCGTGGGCTCGGGTATAGGGCCTCGGGCGATCGACGAAGTGATCGGCGTGGCCAAGGCATACATCTCCCGTGTCGGCACCGGCCCTTTCCCCACCGAGCTGGACGACGAGATCGGAGACCGGATGATCGAGCTCGGGGGAGAGTACGGCACGGTGACCGGTCGGCGGAGACGGTGCGGCTGGCTCGATCTGGTCGCCCTCCGATATGCCCACCGGGTCAACAGCTTCACCAGTCTGTTCCTGACCAAGCTCGACATCCTCTCTGCCTTCGACACCGTCAAAGTTGCCACCGCCTACGTCAGCAGTGGGGAGCGCTACGACCACTTCCCCAGTCAGCAGAGCGTCCTCTATCACTGCGAGCCGGTCTACGAGGATTTGGACGGGTGGCGAGAGGACATCACCGGTGTTCGTCGCTACGGGGATCTGCCCGGGCCGGCACGTGCCTACATCGAGTACGTCCAGGAGAGTGTCGGCGTGCCCGTCGGATGGGTGTCGGTCGGGCCCGAGCGCAGCCAGCTCATCGAGATCTCGTGAAAGTCCTCCTGATCGGGGGCGGGGGCAGAGAGCATGCCATAGGGTGGAAGCTCGCCCAATCGTCACGCGTGGATGAGCTGATCTCGATCCCGGGCAACCCGGGGCTCGCCGGCCTCGGCCCGGTGATCGAGGGCATCGCCGTGACAGACGTGGGTGCTCTGTCCGCCATGGCCCGCATACAGGGCATCGACCTGGTCGTGGTCGGGCCGGAGGCGCCGCTTGCCGCCGGCATCGTGGATGCGCTCGACCGGCTCGGGGTGCCCGTCTTCGGGCCGACCCGGGCGGCGGCGCAGCTGGAATCATCGAAGCGGTTCGCCAAGGATGTGATGCGGAGGGCCGGCGTTCCCACGGCCGGATCGGCTTCGTTCCAGGATCCCACCGCTGCCAAGCAACATCTAGCGGGTAGGGACGGCCCGTATGTCGTGAAGGCCGACGGCCTGGCCGCCGGCAAGGGGGTCCTCGTCACCGGGTCGAGAGATGAGGCGGAGGCATGGGTCGACCACTGCCTCGAAGGCGCTTTCGGGGCGGCGGGTGAGTCCGTTCTCATCGAGGACTTCCTCGACGGGCCCGAGTTGAGCATCTTCGCGGTGTGCACCGACGGCGGCCCCATCCCCTTGGAGCCGGCACGCGACTACAAGCGGCTTCTCGACCACGACCGGGGCCCCAACACCGGGGGCATGGGCTCATATTCCCCCGTTGCCGACCTGCCCTCCGGGCTGGTGGCCGAGGTCATGGCGGCAGTGGTCGAACCGACTCTCGCCCAGATGGCCGAAGACGGGCACCCGTTTCGAGGCTTTCTCTATACAGGGCTGGTTTTGACCGAGGATGGTCCACGGGTCCTCGAGTTCAATGTCAGGCTCGGCGACCCGGAGACACAGGTGGTGCTGCCCCGTCTCGAGTCGGACCTGGTCGATCTTCTGGAGGGGGGCCGGCCGGTGTGGTCGGACTCGGCCGCAGTGAATGTCGTGCTTGCCGCAGAGGGCTACCCCACACGACCCGAAGAAGGGAGCGCAGATACGCGGTCTCGACCAGGTCCCCGACGACGCGCTCGTGTTCCATGCCGGGACTCGGACGGAGGGCAAACGAGTCATCGTCGACGGTGGCCGTGTCCTCAACGTGGTTGGACTGGGTGATGATCTGTCGACGGCGCGAGACCGCGCCTATCAGGCGGCTGCCGAGATCACCTGGCCGGGCAGACAGATGAGATCGGATATTGCCCTTCAGTCGTAGGCATGCCTGAACATCAGGGCGATGCGGGGCGGTGCGGCCGAGACCTTGGGCACGGTGTGCTCCCAGAGACGCTGACATGCACCACCCATCACGACGAGGTCTCCCGCCCCTAGATCGAACCTGATCGAATCGCCGCCGTCCCGGGAGCGGATCAAAAAGCGTCGCGGGCCGCCCAGCGAGACCGTCGCCACGATGGATCGGGGCCGCTCCCTGGCGATTCGATCCCCATGCCAGGCGACCGAGTCCGCACCGGTTCGATACCAGCCGGCACTGACCCGATCGAGTCTGCATCCGTAGCGATCGGAGAGCATCTCCACCATGTCGAGCCACGACCTCGTGTTCTGCTGACGTCCACCGTGCCGATCAGGCGAGGTGTTCGAACGATCCGCTCGTACATCCGTACCTCGGGCTGCTCCCACGCCACGGCGTCAACGAGCACGTCGAAGAGGGCAGCGTCCCCGCGCAGCCATCCCGGGGCGTAGTCGAGCCACGACTCGGCATCGAGGTCGAGACGACGCATGGTGTCGAACCCCGCATCGGGTGACGGCTCACCGGCTCCGAAGAGCGAGACCTGGAGAGCATCGGAAGCGAACATATGTTCGATGTTAGCCAACACTCGGTCGACTGGCAATCGAGTTGGGACCTATGGCCCTGGCCCACCGGCCGGAGCCGGAGGGAGAATCGCGGCATGACCGGCAGACAGGAGCTCGGTATCCATCTGTATTGGATACCTCTTGGTGCCGGCGGCTCGGGATTCGTCCGTATGAACGGCCGGATCTATGAGGCGGTGAAAGCGGCCATGCAACGAAGGCCTTCCTGCGACCTCTATCACACCGCCCTCTCTGCTTCGGTCCCGGAAGGGCGATTCATCGTCGAGACCATGTGGCCAACGCCAGACGATCGGATCGAGTCCCGCGGGGTCACGGTGGTAGGGCCGGTGTTCTCGCCATGGCTGTCGTTCACGAGGGTGTTCCGGTATGAGATTCGGTGCTGGCAAGACGGTCTCCTGCCTGACGCCGACGAAGCAATCGGTGGCCCTCAGACACTCAGCAACGACCCCGGCACCGCCAGACGATTGCTCGACCTGACTCGGTCGGTCCCAGCGCTCACCTGGGGTCGGGACGCAGTCGGTGTGGGCGACATGTGGAACTCGAACTCTGTGGTCTCCTGGCTCCTCACCAGAGCCGGTCTTCCAACGGAGTCGATCGAGGCGCCTTCGGGAGGACGGGCCCCTGGATGGGAGGCGGGCATAGCTGGGGCACGTCATGACACGTCATCCCGGCCAAGAACCAATTCGCACAGCTGAATCACCCGAGAAGGGTGAGCCATCGGTGGCTCGATGGCGGCCGATCACCGGGAGCGGTTACCGTCACCGTATGGCTCACAAAGTTGCGATCGTGATGGGATCGGGCTCCGACCGCCCGATCATGGAGAAGGCCGGTGCGATGCTCGAATCGTTCGGCATCGAACAGGAGACCCGGGTGCTATCTGCCCACAAGACCCCCGACCAGGCTCTGGAATTCGCCACCAATGCCGCTGACAACGGGTTCGAGGTCATCATCGCCGGTGCCGGGAAGGCAGCACATCTCGCCGGCGTCATGGCCGCCAAGTCCCTGCTGCCGGTGATCGGCGTGCCCATCAGCGCCTCCTTGGACGGCATGGACTCACTTCTCGCCACGGTGCAGATGCCCACCGGCATCCCGGTGGCCACGGTCGCCATCGACGGGGCCAACAACGCCGCCCTGCTCGCCGTGGCGATTCTCGCCATCGGTGACCCTGAGCTTCGGGACAGGCTGACCCGATATCGCAAAGAGTTGGCGGAGAAGACCCTCGCCGGCTGACCCGAACCCGGGGGCGGCCATAGAATCACCAGATGAGCGAGATGTCCTTCGTTACGCCCGATCCGAGAGACTTTCTCGACATCGATTCCCTTCTCTCGGATGAGGAGAGGCTGTTGCGGGGCACGGTGAGGGAGTTGGTGGAGAGGGAGATCGTCCCCAATGTGGCCGACTGGTGGGAGGAGGGGACACTTCCCCAGGAGGTGCTGGCCAAGTCGTTTGGGGACATCGGGCTGTTGGGCATGCATTTGGAGGGTTATGGGTGTGCCGGCACGTCGGCGACGGCATATGGGCTGGCGTGTTTGGAGTTGGAAGCCGGGGATTCGGGGATCCGGTCTTTCGTTTCGGTTCAGGGGTCTCTGGTGATGTTCCCGATCTGGAAGTTCGGGTCCGAGGAGCAGAAGCAGGAGTGGCTTCCCCGGATGGCCACCGGTGAGGTGATCGGGTGTTTCGGGTTGACCGAGCCCGATTCGGGCTCGGATCCGGCGTCGATGCGGACTCATGCCCGCCGCGATGGTGGTGACTGGGTGGTGAACGGGTCGAAGATGTGGATCACGAATGGGTCGATCGCCGACGTGGCGGTGGTCTGGGCCCGGACCGATGAGGGGATTCGGGGCTTTCTGATCCCGACCGACACACCCGGGTTTTCGGCTCCCGAGATCAAGAAGAAGGCTTCGCTGCGGGCTTCGGTCACCTCCGAGTTGATCCTCGAGGATGTGAGGGTCCCCGACGAGTTCGTCCTGCCGGGGGTGTCTTCGATGCGAGGGCCGCTGTCGTGTCTGAACGAGGCCCGGTTCGGGATCGCTTTCGGGGCGATCGGTGCGGCCCGGGCCTGTTTCGAGGCTGCCTTGGACTATTCGGTGGAGCGACACCAGTTCGACCGGCCCATCGCTTCGTTCCAAATGACCCAGAAGAAGCTGGTCGAGATGATGGTGGCGGTGCAGCGGGGAACCTTGCTGGCGATGCATCTGGGACGTCGCAAGGATGCGGGCAAACTCAGCCCGGAGCAGGTCTCGTTCGGCAAGTTCGACAACGTGCGGAATGCGCTCGAGGTGGCCCGCACCGCCCGTTCCATCCTCGGTGCCAACGGGATAACCCTCGAATATCCGGTGATGCGTCACATGGCCAACCTCGAAACCGTCTTCACCTACGAAGGCACCAACGAGATCCACACCCTGGTCATGGGTCAAGCCCTCACCGGGATCAGCGCTTTCACTTGAACCGTGAACGGAAAGGAACCGGACAGGGCCAAAAGCGTTCACAGAAAGACCCTGATCGTCGGGGCAGGTCCCGCCGGGCTGGCGGTGGCGGGGAGGCTGCGGCAAGCGGGGTTGGAGTTCGAGGTCATCGAGAAGGCTGATCGGGTGGCGGATGCCTGGTATCGGCACTACGACCGGCTCCATCTCCACACAGTGAAGGAGTTGTCGCATCTGCCAGGGGTGCCATTTCCGCCCGAATACCCGAGGTACGTCCCCCGCGCCCAACTCGCCGCCTATTACCAGGCCTATGCGGAGAGGTTCGACATCGAGCCGAGATTCGGAGTCGAGGCGACATCGATATCACGCACCAACGACGGGCGATGGCTGACCGAGACCTCCGACGGCGGCCAAATCCTCTCCGAGTACGTGGTGGTTGCCACCGGGGCCAACCGGGTGCCGAATCGGCCCCGTTATCCCGGTGAGGACGAATACCACGGAGAGATCATCCACTCGCGTGACTACAAGAGCCCGGAGTCGTTCCGTGACAAGAGGGTCCTGGTGGTCGGGATGGGCAACACCGGCGCAGAAATAGCACTCGACCTCGTCGAGCAGGGAGTCGAGTCACACATCTCGGTGCGGGGCCCGGTCAACATCGTCCCCCGCGACGTCCTGGGCAGACCGACCCAACTCACCGCCCGCATGTTGGCGGGTCTCCCGGAGTGGCTGGGGGACCGGATCGGAGTCATGCTGCGCCGGATGACGGTCGGCGATCTCTCCGAATACGGGATCGACACACCTGAGATCCCGCCACTGGCTCAACTCAGGACACAGGGCAAGACACCGGTGATCGACGTCGGCACGGTTCGGATGATCAGGAGGGGGCGAATCATTGTTCATCCCGGCATCGCTCGGTTCGTCGAGGATGGGGTCGTCTTCGACAACGGCGAGCAGTCCGCTTTCGACGCGGTCATCCTCGCCACGGGGTATGAGGCCAGAGTCGAGGACCTCGTCGAAGACACCGATGGTCTCATCGACGAGCACGGCTACCCCGCTGCGTGCGCCGGCACCGGGGATCGTGAGGGGCTCTTCTTCGTCGGATTCGACAACTACCAGCCGGGCGGGATCCTGGGGACGATCCTCGAGGAGTCGGCCTTCGTGGCAAATGTGATCCGCACCAGTCCAACGCGGGCTTGAAGGGTGCGATCAGACGACGCTGCGCAACTTGGCCGCCAGGTCGCCGTTGGCGTGTACCTCGACACCTTCCATCTCGAGCCAGCCGGCCACCATCTCCAGTTCCTCACCCAATTCCCTCGCCACGCGGCCCTCATCCGCCCCGGGCTCGAGCCAGGCCCCCTTGACCAGCAGCCTTCCTGCCTTTCGATCGGTCTTGAGGTCGACCCGAGCCACCAGGTCTCCGTCGAGAAGGAACGGCAACACGTAGTAGCCGTAGACCCGCTTGGCCTCCGGGACGTAGATCTCGATTCGATAGTGGAAGTCCCACATGCGTTCCACCCGATCCCGAAACCAGATGAGGTTGTCGAATGGTGAGAGGAGGGCTCGACCCTCGACCCGCCGTGGGAGCCGCGCCTCGGGGTGCAGATAGGTCGGGCCGTCCCAGCCGTCGACATCCACTTCGACCAGGCGGCCCTCACTCGACAATCGCCTGACCAAGGGCCGTGCCTGTGGCATCCGTATCCGGTAGTAGTCGGCCATGTCGGCCGTAGTGGCCACACCCATCGAGCTCGCCGCCAACATCAGGAGCTCTGTCTGCGCCTCTTCCCGCTCGAGACCTTCGGCGCGATGGTGCTCGTGTGGCACGACTCGCTCGGTGAGGTCGTACATCCGGACGAAATTGGGACGATCGGCGGCGGTGACGTGCCCTTCCATGAACAATGCCTCGAGCGCGACCTTCCCCTTGGACCAGCCCCACATCGAAGAGGCATCCCTCTCCCCGGGGTCATGCAGGTCGGCGGTCCGTAGTGGGCCTCTATCCCGGACCTGATCCAGCACCGAGTCCATGTAGCCGGGATGGTCTCGTCGGATCTGCCGGACCCGGTCCCACCCGTGGTTGCCGTCCATCTTCCATCGCCAGAGCCGATGTCGCTCCACGGGCATCAGGGACGCCTCGTGACCCCAGTACTCGAACATCTCCTGTGATCGCCACAGCCACTGGTCGAGAGCGTCGCGGCCGTATGGGCCGAGACGGGAGAAGAAGGGCATGTAGTGAGCCCGACTGAAGACGTTCACCGAGTCGAGCTGGATAACTCCCAAGTCGTTGACCACCCGCCGAAAGTGCCTGACGTCGATTCTCCCGGTCGGCCGCGGCCGGTCCAGTCCTTGAGCAGCCAAAGCAAACCTGCGCGCCTGGGAGATGGAGATGGTTCGCATCGGCCGAGGAGGCTAACCACCCGTGCCACAATCAGACCGTGATCGAGCGCTACACCCTTCCTGAGATGGGTCGCATCTGGTCGGAGCAACGCAAGCTCGAGACCTGGAGAGAGGTCGAAGTGCTGGCCCTCGAGGCGTGGGCCGAGTTGGGAGTCGTCCCTCAATCGGCGGTGGAGTCGGCTCGAGATGCCGCAGTGCCGACGCCCGCCGAGGTAGCCGCCCGCGAGGAGGTGACCAATCACGACCTCGCCGCATTCGTCGACGTCCTCGGTGAGAACGCCGGTGGCGACGCTCCGGCCTGGCTTCACTATGGCCTCACGTCGAGCGACGTGCTCGACACCGCCGGCGGGGCGATTCTCAAGGAGTCGGCCGATCTCCTGATCGAAGCCCTGGAGGCCCTGTTCGGGGTGGTCAAGGACAAGGCTCTCGAACATGAGCACACATACATGATCGGGCGCACCCATGGAATCTGGGCGGAGCCGACATCGTTCGGGCTGAAGCTGGCCGGGTGGGCCTTCGAGCTGTATCGCGACCACGAGCGCCTGGTGGCGGCCCGAAGGACCGTATCTGTCGGCAAGATCTCGGGAGCTGTCGGCACCTACGCACATGTCCCACCTTTCGTGGAGGAGCACGTGTGCAGCGGTCTCGGTCTCGAGTTCGAGCCGGCGTCGACCCAGGTGACCGCTCGAGACCGTCATGCCCAATACCTCCAGACCATCGCCTTGATCGGGGCCTCGATCGAGCGGATGGCGACCGAGATTCGTCATCTCCAGCGGTCGGAGGTGGGGGAGGTCCAGGAAGCGTTCCGGGCAGGCCAGAAGGGCTCCTCGGCCATGCCCCATAAGCGAAACCCGATCCTGTCCGAGAGGATGACCGGGATGGCCCGCCTCCTTCGGGGTTATTCCCAGGTCGGGCTGGAAAACGTCGCCCTGTGGCACGAGCGGGACATCTCACACTCTTCCGCCGAGCGGGTCGTTTTGCCGGATGCGTCCATCGCGCTGCATTACATGTTGGTCAAGTTCCGGGGCCTCATCCATGGGCTCGTGGTGGACACGGACCGGATGGAGGCAAACCTCCAGGGGACCAGGGGCCTGATCTTCAGCCAGGCGGCCCTGCTCGCCCTGATCCAGGCCGGCATGACCCGAGACGAGGCTTATCGCACCGTGCAGCGCAATGCCATGGCCGTGTGGGGGGGCGTGGGGGACCTTCGCGATCTGCTCGCCCGTGATGACGAGGTGACGCTGACCGAGTCCCAACTCGACGACTGCTTCTCCGTCGAACGGGTCGGCGAGACGGCCGAAATCGTCTTCGACCGCCTCCGCAAGCTCGCCCTCTGATCAGGGGAGCGGGTAGACCTCACCCAACGCTTGGGCGAACGGGACCTTCGGCAAGAGGACGGCGGCACCGGCGGGGGTTCGGTAGTTGGTGGCCGAGATGGAGAACCGCTTCACCGAGGTCTTGGAGATCCCCCGGTACTTCCAGGCCGATCCGATCGCCTGGCCAAAGCTCCATGAGCTGTCGAGCCGCAGCGACGACACCGCCGCCGAGAGCCGTGAGGTGAGACTGGCCGGCGATGAGAAGCCGGCCGCCTTGGCGGCGAGCTGGAACAGCACATCCTGTTGTCGGGTCTGTCTGGCGTAGTCGGAGCCCACCACCTGCACCCACTCGCCTCCCTTCAACTGCTCGGTGTGTCTGGAGCGGACCCAGGCCAGTGTCAGCTCTCCGTTTGCCTTGCGACAGCCGGCCTCTGGGATGTCCAGATGCGACTTCTGGTCACGGGTCGGGAAATCGACACAGATCGTGGTGCCCCCCATGGCATCGACGATCCGGGCGAATCCGTTGAAATCCACCCGCGCCGAGTGATCGATCGGGATACCCGTGTAGTCCTCCACCAGGATGGCCAGCATCTCGGTCCCCGAGGCAACCCTGGGACAACCCCCCAGACCGGCGTTGATCCTGGTGAACGTGCCCTTGCAAACGTTCCAGACGTAGAGGTCACGGGGAATGCTCACCATGATCGGCGCACTCCCATCGGCCGGCTCCAAGGCCAGGATGATCACATCGGCCAGGTACTTGGAGGCGTCGGTTCCCACCAGGAGGTATGCCGTGAACAAGGAGTCGTCGATCGGCTCACCGAACGAGTTCGGGCTGAAGTCGCTCGGGTCGTAGCTCTGAGTCAGGTCGAAGCTCTCTGCCAACTGCGATTGGAGATCGAAGGTGTCCTCGTCGCCCGTGTAGTCGGAGGGCTCGACGAATACCCAGTCCGTCACCTCGGTCGTACTCACTTCGATCGACCGGCGGGCACCCTCGGGATCGAAATCCTCGACCGCCACAGAGTTCAGCGCCGCCTGCACCTGGAATACGTAGAAGGCCGCCACGCCAAGGAGAACCCCGGCAACGACGGTGACCAACACCCGCCACGGATGGAAGACGACGTATTCGAATACGGCCAACCCGGCAAAGAGCCTAAAGCAGGCGACTCACGTCGAGGTGGTGATGTGGACCGTGCCGGTGAACAAGCCGACGGGGCGGCCGTCATCCCTACGCACGTCGACCCGGTATGTCCCCAGGGTTCTGCCCCTCGTAGCCTCGATGACCGTCGCCTCGAGGCGATCGCCGAGACGGGACGCGGCGGTGAGCACCAAGTGGGTGTCGATGGCAACCGCCCGATCCCCGGCTGCGTTGGAGCCGAGGGAGAAAGCGCAGTCGGCCAGGGAGAACACCATGCCCCCATGGCCCACCTCGAGGAAGTTGAGATGCTCCGGCCGCACCTCCATCGCGATGGTTATTGCATCGTCAGTGACAGAGACGAGCTCGATGCCAAGCATCCTCGCGTACGCGTCGGCCGCCAACAGCTGGGCTATGCGCTCCTGGTCGAAGTCGGGCACTCGCGCTGAGACTAGTGCCGCACTTGGAGGCCGCCTACCAGCCGCGTGTGGGCATGCCGACCGGGGGGCTGACCATGCTCTCCCTGGTGTTGTCCACCTTGAAGCTCATGTGGTTCTCGACCGAAACCACACCGTCCGCCCTTCTCACCATCTCCTCGAGGAGGTTCACGTCGCTTCTCGTCTCCAGTTGGCCTCGGAGTACCACATGTCCGTCCACGCTGGTGATGCGCGCCCGACTCGGGTCGATCCACAGGATCTTTCGCATCACGCCGGTTATCTCGCCGAGGATGTCCTCGTCCGACCGGGTGAAGGCCCGCATGATGTCCGATCGACTGATCAGGCCGGCCAGACGGCCGCCATCGTCGACGACGGGAATCCTCTTGATCCCGCGGTCGTGCATGAGTCTCGCCGCCTCGGCGTGATCGGCTTCGGGGCCGATCGAAATCACCTGGGCGGTCATCACGTCTCCGACGTGGAGCTCGCGATCGGGAAGACTTTCCTCGCGAAAGACGAAGTGCAGCAGGCCTGGGCGTCTTTGGTTTCTCCGACCGGCCTCGCCGGCCACGAAATCGGCCTCCGTGACGACACCGATCAACGAGCCTTCTTCGTCCGTCACCGGCAAACCGGAGATGCCGGCCTCGATCATCCTTCTCGCCGCCTCTTTGAGGGTGGCGTCAGGCCCGATCGTGATGACATCGGATGTCATTAGGTCTTTGACCTTCATCACAACCTCCTTGTGTCCAGCTTCCCCCCGGATCGCCGCCCGCACTAGGGCCATAAGGCCCCATGCATGCCGATCACTTCGAAGCCGCCACCGGCGTGTCGAAGGTCGTCCCCGCATCTACTACCCTGCCGCCGCGTGGTGGCACTACCTCACATCGCATCGGGCAAGGTTCGGGAGATCTACGAGGTGGATTCGGATCATCTCCTCTTCGTCGCCACCGATCGGATCTCGGCCTACGACGTGATCCTCAACCAGTTGATACCTGACAAGGGCAAGGTGCTCACCGGGCTCAGCCTTCACTTCTTCGACTACCTCGACACACCGAACCACTTCGTCTCGACCGATCTCGACGAAGTCGGAGCACTGGCCGATGACGAACGCAACGATCTGACGGGTCGGGCCATGGTGGTGAGACGATGCGACGTCATCCCGGTTGAATGCGTCGTCCGTGGCTATCTCTACGGTTCATCCTGGCGGGAGTATCGGGACGGTGGCGGCCCAACGACCGAGCACCTGCCAAGCGGGCTGAAACTCGCTGATCGGCTGCCCGAGCCGATATTCACGCCCGCAACAAAGGCGACGACCGGTCACGACGAGAACCTGACCGAGGCCCAAACCCGTGACCTGCTCGGGAACGACCTGTATCAGGAGCTCAAGGACCGCTCGATCGACATCTACCTACGAGCGGCCGAGTATGCCTCCAAGCGCGGTGTGATCCTCGCCGACACCAAGTTCGAATTCGGCAAGGTAGGGGACGAGATCCTGCTCATCGACGAGGTTCTCACTCCCGATTCTTCCCGCTACTGGCCCGCCGATGAGTGGGTCCCGGGCAATGAGGTTCCCTCCTTCGACAAGCAGTACGTGAGGGAGTGGCTGGAGCGGACCGATTGGGACAAGACACCGCCGCCACCCGACCTCCCCGACGAGATCGTGGAAGGAACCCGGGACCGCTATGTCGAGGCCTACGAGAGAATCACCGGCAAACGCTTCCAGGACTATCTCGACCACGGTCTATGAGGGTCACCGTCGAGGTCACCCGGCGCCCCGAGATCGCCGACCCTGAGGGGGCCACGACCCAGCGGGCTCTCCATGACCTCGGATACGCGGGCCTCACCTCGGTCAGATTCGACCGTCTCATCCACCTCGAGATCGATGGTGACGACCGGGACCAGATCCACGACGAGGTCGAGGGCATGTGCCGCGAGGTGCTGGTGAACCCGGTATTGGAGGACTACCACATCGAGGTAGGACCGTGACAACGGCAGTGGTCTTCTTCCCCGGCACCAATTGCGAGCAAGACGTCGTTCACGCCCTCCGCTCCATGGGTGGTGAAGCCGAGCTGGTATGGCACCGCGAGACCGACCTGTCCGGTTTCGACGCAGCCGTTCTACCGGGCGGGTTCGCCCACGGTGACTATCTCCGCACCGGGGCCATCGCCCGGTTTTCCCCGGTCATGAGTGAGGTCCGTCGCATGGCCGATGCGGGCATGCCGGTTCTGGGGATATGCAATGGCTTTCAGATCCTCTGTGAGACCGGTCTGTTGCCGGGGGCGTTCATCGCCAATCGGGATCTCGCTTTCATCTGCCGCTTCGTCGATCTCGAGGTCGTCGACGGTGAGACCGTCCTCACCCGTGGCCTGACACCTGGCGACCGGATCAGGATCCCCCTCAACTCCTACGAGGGCAATTGGGTCGACCCGTCAGGTACCGGTCGGATCGTGATGAGGTACGTGGATGATCCGAACGGATCCCAAGGCGGGGCAGCCGCAATCGCCAACGAGACGGGGAACGTGGTGGGGATCATGCCCCACCCCGAGCGTGGCACAGAGCAGATGCTGGGATCGACAGACGGTCGGAAGCTCCTCGATTGCTTCCTCCACTCGCTCAGCCCGGCATGACAATCGAGGCCGACCCTCTGCACAGACGGCTCGGTATGACCGACGAGGAGTACGAGTCGGTGCTCGCGATCCTCGAGCGCGAGCCGCGGCCGGCCGAGTTGGCCATGTACTCGGTGATGTGGTCCGAGCACTGCTCCTACAAATCGTCGCGGCGTCATCTCCGCCGTTTCCCCACCGAGGCCCCCTGGGTGGTCGTCGGGCCCGGTGAGAACGCCGGTGTCGTTGACCTCGGTGACGGCTGGCTCGCCGCCTTGCGGATCGAGAGTCACAACCACCCGTCGTTTGTCGAGCCCTATCAGGGGGCGGCCACCGGTGTCGGTGGCATCTTGAGAGATGTCTTCACCATGGGGGCGCGGCCGATCGCCCTCTGGGATCCGATCCGCTTCGGTCCATTGGACGAGCCGAAGAACCGGTACCTCTTCGGCGGAGTCGTGGCCGGCATCGCCGGCTACGGAAATGCCGTGGGTGTCCCCACGGTCGGTGGGGAGTTGGAATTCGACAGCTGCTACACGGGAAATCCCCTGG
This sequence comes from uncultured Acidobacteriota bacterium, assembly GCA_963822895.1. GTDB lineage: Bacteria > Actinomycetota > Acidimicrobiia > Spongiisociales > ZC4RG35 > JARDZU01. Next base: position 135,279 of record CAWGJI010000019.1, on the reverse strand, counting down.
TCAACGTGATGTGTCTCGGAATCATGCGGCGAGAGCAGCTGGTCTTGGGGACGGCGGGCCCACCGGGATCAATCGCCATCCTGCTGGGCAAGGCCACCGGCAGGGACGGGATCGGTGGCGCCTCGGTCCTGGCTTCGGCAAGCTTCGACGAGGAGTCATCGGACAAGCGACCGAGTGTCCAGGTCGGTGATCCGTTCGAGGAGAAGAAGCTGATCGAGGCCTGTCTCGAGCTCTACGACCGATCTCTCGTCGTGGGAGTCCAGGACCTGGGGGCGGCCGGTCTCTCCTGTGCCACCTCCGAGCCGGCCGGTCGGGCCGGTGTCGGCATGGACGTCGATCTCGACTCGGTCCATGTCCGTGAGACCGGGATGACCGCCCCCGAGCTCCTCATGTCCGAGTCACAGGAGCGGATGATGGCGTTCGTCGCCCCGGACAAGGTAGATGAGGTGTTGGCGGTTGCCGATAAGTGGGAGATCGAGTCGGCTGTGGTGGGCACGGTGAGATCGGGCGGGACACTGACCATTCGTCACGAAGGCGAGGTCGTAGCCGAAATGCCGGCTGCCTCCCTTGCCGACGACGCACCGCTGTATGACCGGCCGACAAAACGTCCCGATTGGCTCGACGAGCTGCGCGATACGCCGCAGAGGCCGCTGGACGCACCGGTCTCTGAGCTGTTGATCGAGCTGCTGGATCAGCCGGGAGTCGGCTCAACCGCCTGGGTTCACGAGCAGTACGACCACATGTTGTTCCTCAACACCATCGTCGGCCCCGGCTTCGACGGGTCGCTGATCAGGATCCGTGGCACCGAGAAGGGGATGGCGGTCTCCACTGACGGAAATGGTCGTCTCTGCCATCTCGACCCCCGTGGTGGATCGGCCCGTCTGGTGTATGAGGCGGCCCTCAACGTGGCGGTGACCGGTGCCGAACCCATGGCAGTGGTGGACAACCTCAATTTCGGCAACCCGGAGAACCCCGAGGTGATGTGGCAATTCCGGGAGTCCGTTGAAGGCATCTCGGAGGGGTGTGAGAGCCTGGGGATACCGGTGATCGGGGGCAATGTCTCCTTCTACAACGCCACGGAAGGGGTTGACATCCATCCCACACCGATTGTCGGGCTGCTCGGGCTGGCCGACCCGATGCCCGCCGACCCGCCTCGTCTCTCCCGTGGTGAGGACGGGATGGAGTTGTGGGAGATCGGTCCCGCACCGACGGGGAACCTCGCCGCCTCCATCGCCCAGCGAGTGGCCCACGCCGAGCTCACCGGCACACCGACTCCGCCCGATCCTGAATTGGCCGTGCAAATTGTCGCCCTGGCTGCCGAACTGGCCCATCGGGTGCCGGTCCTCCATGACGTCTCCGACGGTGGCCTGGCCGTTACGGTGGCCGAGATCTGCATCGCTTCTGGTGTCGGAGCCGAGTTGATCGAGATGACTGCCGAGGAGTGGCTCTGTGAGGACCCCCATCGGTTCGTGGTCGCGATGCCGCCTGATGCGGTGTCACTGCCGGCCGGCCTCAGCCGCAAGATCGGAGCCCTCACCGGCACCACGATCCGGTTCGGCGAAGACGCGCTCGACCTCGCCACCGCCAAGCAGACCTACGAAATGGCCATCCCCCGCCGCATGTCGGCCTGAACTGGCCGCTGGTCCTTGCTCGGCCGACCAACCGAGAACCGAAGGCGATCAGTCCTTTATCTCGCGCCATCTCCCGTGTTCGTCCTGGACCCATCGGGTGCCGCCGACGACCATGGCGATGGAGACCAGGTCCTTCATCTCTGACTTGATCGTCTTGAACAGGGATTTGGCGTCGTCCTTGAGCACTTTCGCCTGTTCGAGGCGGTAGCGAAGTGACGCCTTTCTCCTCGGCATGCGGGCACGCACCCTTCTCGCCAGCTCCTGATTGAGACGACGGCTGGTCTCCAGGAATCGGATGATGGTGAGCAGGTCCTGGTCACTCAAAGCCTCGACATATGGGGAGCTCGCCTCCGCCATAGGCCCGTAGACCTCCGCGGCAAGACGTTTCGCCTCGGGTGTCAGGGCCACCAGCACCTTGCGACGATCATGGGGGTCGCCACTTCGCTCCAATAGCCCGGCAGTCACCAGCCGATCGACCATGGTCGTCGCAGCACCGGTGGTCAGACCGACCTCACGAGCCAGGTCTCCAGCTGTCATCGGGCCCTGCTGATCGACGATGTCGAGACACCGTCCGTCGGTCCGGTTGACACCAATGAAGTCACAGAAGGCCTGGTCCATCAGATCACTGGCTGTTTGAGCCCCCCGAGCAGACTCCTCGAGACGACGGAGCGCGTCGGTCCGCTGTTCTCTTGACAATCTAATCTCTTGACTCATAAGATACTTGACAGTCTAATCATACTGACGACACCACGGCAAGGAAGAGGAGACGATGACGGAGAAGATGATCGAAGCCCGGGGCTTGCGACGGGTATACAAGACCCGCAAGCAGGAGGTCGAGGCGGTTAGGGGAGTCGACTTCGTCGTCGACTCCGGTGAGATAGTTGGCTTCCTGGGGCCGAACGGCGCCGGAAAGACCACCACCCTTCGCATGCTCACCACCCTCTTGCAGCCAACAGGTGGCGAGGCGACAGTGGCGGGACGCGAGCTCCGGATCGACCCGGTGGGTGTCCGCCAGCGCATCGGTTACGTGGCGCAGAGCGGGTCGACCGACCCCGAGGCCCGGGCCGGCGAGGAGATCGTCGACCACGCTCGCATGTACGGCATCGACAAGGACGTCGCCAAGGAGAGCGGAGAAATGCTCTTCTCCCAACTCGAGCTCGAGGGCTTGTGGGACCGTCAGTGCAAGACCCTCTCCGGCGGACAACGCCGCCGTCTCGACATCGCCATGGGTCTGGTTCACAAGCCGAGTCTCGTGTTCCTCGATGAGCCGTCGACGGGGCTCGACCCACAGTCACGAGCCAATCTCTGGGAGCACGTCGCCCGGTTGCGAGACGAGTTGGACACCACCGTCTTCATCACCACCCACTACATGGACGAGGCGGACATCCTCTGTGACCGGATCCTGGTCATCGACGACGGTCAGATCGTCGCCCGTGGCACCCCGGAGGAGCTGAAGCGGAGTGTCAAAGGCGACTCGGTCACCCTCACCTTCGGACATCCCGACATCGCAGCCCGGGCGGCGGCCATGACCGCCAATCTGGACACAACTGGCGAGCCGGTGGTCGACGGGTACGACCTGCACTTCCAGGTTCCCGACGGCGCTTCGGCCCTGCCGGTGCTGCTGCGGGCCATGGTCGAGCAGGACATCGACGCCACAGGCGTCCAGGTCAAGCGACCGACACTCGACGACGTCTTCCTGACCATGACCGGCCGCTCACTCCGTGAGGGCGACAACGGCGGCCCCGTTTCACGGGCAGCCTGAAAGGAATCACGATGGGATTCTTCCACGAAACCTGGCTCGTTTTCAGCCGGGCCATGAGACTCTCCCTGAGAAACCCGGTATGGGTGATCTTGGGGTTGATACAACCGATCCTCTACCTCACGTTGTTCGGGCCGTTGCTCGAGCCGGTGGCCAACGCCCCTGGATTCCCGCCCGGTGACGCCTGGCTGGTCTTCGTGCCGGGCCTCCTGGTCCAACTCGGCCTGTTCGGGGCTGCCTTCGTCGGCTTCGGGCTGATCGCCGAGTGGCGGGCGGGCGTGGTCGACCGGATGCGGGTCACGCCGGCGAGCCGGGGAGCCTTGCTCCTGGGCCGGGTCCTCCGCGACGTCATCGTGCTGGTGGTCCAGGGCGCGATCCTGGTCAGCGCCGCCCAACTCTTCGGGCTGAGCGCTCCCTTCGAGGCACTGGTCATCGGCTTGGCCATCGTCGGCCTGCTCGGCGCCGCCTTCTCTTCGGTTTCCTACGGAGTGGCACTCAAACTGAAGAGCGAGGACGCCTTTGCGCCGCTACTGAACGGCGTGATCGTGCCGGTGCTGCTCCTGTCCGGGATCCTGCTCCCTATGAGCCTGGCGCCGCATTGGCTGCAGACCGTGGCCAACCTCAACCCGATCTCATACGTGGTGGACGGTGTCCGCGCCGTGTTCCGGGGTGAGTTCACCACGTCCGACTCCATGATCGGGCTCGCCGTCACCACCGGCTTGGTGGCCGTGGGACTTCTCTTCGGCACCAGGGTGTTCCGTCGGGAGTCGGCCTGACGGGGACACCGCAGGAAGCGATACCATCGCAGGGTGGCCAGCACCATCGGGATCCTCACCGCCGGGGGCGACAGCCCCGGTCTGAACGCCGCCATACGGGCGGTCGGCAAAGCCGCCCAGCGGGCCTACGGGATGCATGTCATCGGGTTCAAGGACGGCTTTCAGGGTCTGATGCAGAACCGTTTCATCCGGCTCGACTCGGACGCCCTCTCCGGGATCCTCACCCGGGGCGGCACCACCCTGGGCACCAGCCGGGTCAAGGTGGACAAGATGGAGATGGGCGACGGCCGGCGCATGGACATGCGTGCGCTGATGCGTGACGTCGCCGACCAGCATCAGCTGGACGCCCTGGTTTGCCTCGGCGGCGACGGGACCATGAAGAACGCACTCAAACTCGAGGACGTCGGCATCAGGGTGCTGACCCTCCCCAAGACCATCGACAACGACGTGAGTGGGACCGATGTCACCTTTGGGTTCGACACCGCACTGGGAATCGCCACCGAGGCGATCGATCGACTCCACTCGACCGCCCACTCCCATCATCGGATCATGGTGGTCGAGATCATGGGGCACGACGTGGGTTGGCTGGCGCTGGGAGCCGGTCTCGCCGGGGGCGCCGATGTCATCCTCATCCCCGAGATCCCGTACGACACCGATGCCATCGCCTCCTCGATCTCGGCGCGCAAGGCGGCCGGTAGCGGCTTCTCCATCGTCGCCGTTGCCGAGGGCGCCCATTCCCGGGAGGCGGCGAGATCCAAGGCGAAGATCATCGCGAAGCTCGAGTCGGCATCGGGTGATGAGAAGAGAGCGCTCAAGGAGGAGTTGGCCGAGTTCAAGAGTGGCCACTCCCGTCGCAGCCAGGAGTTGGCCGACAGCCTCATGGAGGCCACCGGGCTGGAGGCCCGTGTCACCATCCTCGGCCACGTTCAGAGGGGTGGCACGCCCTCCCCCGCCGACCGGCTCCTCGCCACCAGGCTGGGAACCGCCTGCGCCGCATACATCACCGAGGGGATCCACGGCGTGCTCGTCGCCGCCCGTGGCGAGACCACCGAAGCGGTGCCACTGAAGGAGATCGCCGGAGTCACCAAGAACGTGCCACTCGATCACCCCTGGATCACCTCCGCCCGTGACCTCGGCATCTCGCTCGGAGACTGAGCCGATGCCGACCCCACTCGGAGCCGTCCTGGCAGGCGGGGCCGGGTCCCGGATGGGCACCGACAAGGCGAGCGTCGAATTGGATGGATCGACCATGCTGAACCGCGTCATCGACGCCGTCTCCGATGTCGCCCCCCATGTCGTCGTGCTCGGAGGCGACAGGGAGGGCCAGGAGTGCTGGCCGGACATCACCCCGGTGCCCGGACCGCTGGCGGGAGTCGCGACGGCACTGAACCGAATGAGTGAGGATCGCGTCCTGGTGGTAGCAGTCGACAATCCGTTCGTCACGGTTTCGACCCTGACGCACCTGGCCAAGATGAGCTCGAGCCTGCCGATCGTCCCGGTCGACTATGCAGGTGTCCGTCAGGTCACTTGCGCCGTATATCCAAAGAGCGTGGCCGCGGTGGCGCTGGAGGAGGCGGAGTCGGGCGGGTCCATACAAACCCTTCTGGACCGGGTCTCCTTCGAACCGGTGACGCCGGACGTCTGGCGGTCGTGGGGCGAGGACGGGCGTAGCTGGTACTCGGTGGACACACCCGAGTCGCTGAGGGCCGGTCTGGAGAAATACGGCTAGAGGCTCCGCCTAGCGGCCTTCGAGAAACCGACGCTCGGTCTCGTTCTCCGTCAACTGAAGAGCCCTCCGACGCGCCCGCTCCTCGTCTTCGGTGTTGCCCAGCCTCCGGTGGAGCTCGCTCAGGGCGACGTGATACGGCTGGTAGCCGTCCAACTCCGCACCCATCGCCTCCAACTCGGCCAATGCCTCTCCCGGACCACGTGCCTGAGCCACGCCGACGGCGCGATTCAGCCGAACCACCGGTGACGGATGGGCGACCAGAAGACGGTCATAGAGACCGACCAGACGAGGCCAGTCGGTCTCGTCCCACGTCGAAGCCGAGGCATGCACTGCCGCGATCGACGCCTGCAGGGCATACACCCCCTCCGACTCGCTTCCACCGAGGCGGCCCAACAGTGTTTGCGCCTCGTCGATGTCGCTGCGGTCCCAGAGCGTGCGGTCCTGATCGGCGAGCAGGATCATCTCGCCACCCTCGTCCACCCTGGCCCGCCGCCGACTGTGTTGGAGGAGCATCAGCGCCAACAGGGCTGTCACTTCGCCCCGATCGGGGAGCAACTCGGCCATGAGCCGCCCCAGGGCGACGGCGGACTCGGCGAGATCGACCCTGACCAGGTCTGTGCCACTGGTGGCGAAATAGCCCTCGTTGAACACCAGATAGACCACCGCGAGGACCGCATCGAGACGTTCATCCAGGGCGTCGGGCCGGGGCACCTCGAACGGTATGGCGGCATCTCGGATCTTCGCCTTGGCCCGAACCAGCCGTTGGGCCATCGTCGGTTCACTGGTCAGGAAGGCGCGGGCGATCTCAGATGTGGTCAACCCGCCCACCGCCCGAAGAGTCAGCGCAACCTGCTTGTCGGTGGACAGGGACGGGTGACAGCAGGCAAAGATCAACTGGAGACGATCGTCCTCGACCGAGGGGCTGCTCAAATCCGCCTCATCCGCCCGACGCTCCCCCACCTCGAGACTGGCCAGCATCTCCTGCTTCCGGGCCAGGTTCTCCCGGCGACGGATGCGATCGATGGCCCGTCGACGCGCCACTGTGGAGAGCCACCCCGGTGGATTGTCGGGCAGACCGGACTCGGGCCAGCGATCCAATGCCTCGACAAGTGCGTCCTGCACGGCCTCTTCGGCGATGTCGAGGTCGCGGCACCGGCTGGCGACATTCGCCAGGACCAGCGGGTAGGACTCCCTGAAGACGGTCTCGATGGCCGTCCTGTGATCCATCGCCTCGGGCTCGCTCGCTCTTTTCCGGATCCGTTCACACACTCATGTCGAACAGGCCCAGTTCCCGTCTACTAGTGCTTGATCTCGATGCCGCCGAACAGGGCGGTGGCATGGATGGTGAGGGTGGGGGCGTTCGGCCCGAGCTGCTCTTTGGCGGTCACGTTCTCGATGCCGCCGAAGATGGGAAGACCACGAGTGTCCACGTGCCAACCATCGGGCACCCTGATCTCGACGCCTCCAAAAGCGGCCAGGATGTCAACGGATGCGCCGGGTGCCGGCAGTGCGTCCCGGAGATCCAACTGGGCTCCCCCGAAGATCGAGGTGATGCTGCCACCGCGGAATTCCTTGGAGTGAGAGGCGAGCTGGGTGCCGGAGAACACGTTGAAGCTGTTCACGTCTTCTGCAGCTTCTGTCTTCGGGGCCAGGGAGCGACCGAAGAGGATCATCACGCCCACCAGGATGATGATCGCGGGGAAGATCAGACTCCATAGATCGAAGACGTCGAGGGAGGAGAAGAGCAAGGCCACGCCAATCAGGCCGATGACCAGTCCCACGAACCAATGACGTGGGTTGGCGGCCAACGAGACGAGACCCGCTCCGACTATGGCGAGGGGCCACCAGGTCCCGATCGCGTCCCCAGCGTCGAGGACATCGGCCTGGCCGAGCAGCAGCAACACCCCGACGACCACGACGATCAGCCCTATGTACAACCGCCCCCAATTCATCATTTCTCCCTTGTCGTGACCGTTGGCCCGTGATCGGGTCACAACCTACCCTCTCGGCTCGCACCGTGACCGAAGCAGCTCGCGGGGCCCTTCCGATAACGTTGTCTCAAGTGCAATCACAGAAATTGATCTACGTCGGGGACCCGATGTGCTCCTGGTGTTATGGGTTTGCCCCCGAGATCGAGTCGTTGGCGGAGGACCACGGGGTCGAGGTCGTGGTGGGGGGTCTTCGCCCCGGGCCGGCGGCCCAAGCCCTGGACGATCGTATGGCCGGATCGTTGCGGCATCATTGGGATGAGATCGCACGTAGAACGGGCCAGCCTTTCGACACGTCCTTTCTCGACCGTCGCGACGGCTGGCTCTACGACACAGAGCCCGCCGACATCGCCGTCACAGTCATGCGGTCCATGAGAGAGCCGAGCACGCTGGCGTACTTCGCCGATCTACAGACGGCGTTCTATGCACACGGTGAGGACATAACCGACCCCGAAGTCCTCATCGACCATGCCGTGCAGTTCGATGTCGACGAAGTCACCTTCCGCGGACTACTCACCGGTACCGAGGGGAAACGCGATGCCTGGCAGGACTTCTCCAGGGCAAGGGCTTGGGGTATTACCGGCTTCCCCAGTCTCATCGCCGACTTCGGTGAAGACCGGCTCGCCCTGGTGGCCCGGGGCTGGTCACCGGAAGCCGAGATTCGCTCGAGGCTGGAGTGGGCGGCCGCCGCTGTTTGAATGGGCCCCCCAGAGCCCTCGAGAGTGTGCGACCCCCAAACGTCCCAGATCCCCAAATCGACCCGTCGGCACTGATCCTTCCCGGCGCCCACGTTCATGGCCAGGTGAGCATCGGGCCGCGGACACTCGTCCTATTCGGGGCGGTGATCCGGGCCGAGCTCGACCGGATCGAGATCGGATCCGAGACCAACATCCAGGACAACGCCGTGCTGCACTGCGACGAGGACGTCCCATGTCTCCTTGGTGACCGTGTCACAGTCGGTCATTCGGCCGTTGTCCATGGCGCCAGGGTCGGGGACCGGTGTCTGGTCGGTATCGGGGCCAAGCTGCTGAACGACTCGACCCTCGGCGAAGGCGCTTGGCTCGCCGCCGGATCGGTGCTCGCCGAGGGAAAGGCGATCCCCCCGTGGACCCTCGGAGTGGGCATCCCGGCCCGTCCCATCCGTGAGCTGACCGAGAGCGAGATCGCCCGGGCAGACGAAGGTGTCGATCACTACATCGAGCTGATGGACAGCTACCGCGATCTCTTCCCGACGCCGAAAGCTGACTGAATGGGTCCAGCGGTCCGGATCACCTACGATGGCCGTGTGCCCCAGGAGGCGATTGTCGCGCTGACCGAGAAGCCCCGCGAGGCATGCGGGGTCGTTGCCGCATATAGCCCCCGTCAGAAGGTCTCCAGCCTCATCTACTACGGCCTCTACGCCCTCCAGCATCGAGGTCAGGAGTCGGCCGGCATCGCAACCTCGGACGGTGAGACCGTCACGGTCTTCAAGGACCTCGGGTTGGTGGCACAGGTCTTCGACGAGCCGACCCTCGCCGGGTTGGACGGGCATCTCGGGATCGGGCACACCCGCTACTCGACCACCGGCTCCAACAATTGGGCAAACGCCCAGCCGGCGCATCGTCAGATCGGCCGCACCAGCATCGCCCTCGGGCACAACGGCAACCTGACGAATACCGCCGCGCTGGCCGAGCAGCTGGGGATCCAGGGCGCCACCACCGATTCCGATCTGATGGCGGAGGGAATCGCCCGCGCCCTCGACGACGAGCGCTCGGACTCGAGGGGGCTCGAGATGGCCATCGCCAAGGTCGCTCCCACCTGGGAGGGGGCCTTCTCACTCGTCCTGATGGATCAGGGCCGCGTCGTCGGCCTCCGCGACCCCCACGGGTTCAGACCCTTGTGTCTCGGCTCGTTACCCGAGGGAGGATGGGTCCTCGCCTCGGAGACGGCGGCGCTCGACCTCCTCGGCGCCAACTTCGTCCGTGAAGTGGCGGCGGGTGAGATGGTCGTCATCGACGCCGGCGGGGTCCACAGCGCCTATCCGTTCGGGGAAGTCTCGCCAGGGCTCTGTCTCTTCGAGTTCGTCTATTTCGCCCGGCCCGACAGCCAGATGTACGGGAGAAACATTCATGCCGCCCGTCGCCAGATGGGTGAGACCCTGGCCAAGGAGCATCCGGCCGAAGCCGACGTCGTGGTTCCCGTACCCGAGTCCGGTCTTCCCGCGGCACAGGGTTTCGCCGCGGCCAGCGGAATCCCTTATGTCGATGGCCTGGTCAAGAATCGTTACATCGGCAGGACCTTCATCGAGCCGAGCCAGAGCCTTCGAGACCGTGGGATACGGTTGAAGCTGAACCCGATCCCCGACAGCATGAGAGGCAAGCGGATAGTCCTGGTCGACGACTCGATCGTCAGGGGCTCCACGACTCGCAAGCTGGTCCAGATGGTCCGTGACGCCGGGGCCACCGAGGTACACCTGAGGGTCTCCTCCCCTCCGTATCGCTGGCCCTGCTTCTACGGAATGGACACGTCAGATCGCACCACGTTGATCGCGGCAAGGCTCGAGATCGAGGAGATACGCACCCACATCGGCGCCGATTCGCTCGGGTACCTCTCACTGCCCGGTCTTCTCGAGTCGACCGGTGTCGCCGACGCCGGGTTCTGCACCGCCTGCCTGTCAGGTGAATACCCCACATCGATCCCCGACGGGGCGGACAAGTACCAGCTCGAGCGTTCCTGATGACGACCTATGAGGAGGCGGGCGTCGACCTCGAGGGTGCCGAGCGACACGTTCGAGACATTGCCGCTTCGGTCACCTCCACCTGGGGAGAGGGGGTCGTCGGGGCATTCGGGGGATTCGCCGCCGGAGTCGAGCTGCCACCGGGATATCGAAACCCGGTTCTGATGATGTCGACCGACGGGGTTGGGACCAAGCTCGAGATCGCCCGTCGATTCTCCAGATGGGACGGGATCGGCCAGGACCTGGTGGCCATGTGCGTCGATGATCTCGCCGCCGTCGGCGCCCGACCCATCGGTTTCGTCGATTACATGGCGGTCGGCTCGTTGCAGCCCGAGCGCGATCGACTGGTTGTCACATCCGTTGCCCGGGCGTGCAGCATCGCCGGGTGCCCCCTCCTGGGGGGCGAGACGGCCGAGCACCCGGGCGTGATGGGCCCAGATGCCATCGATCTCGCCGGAGCGGTCGTCGGGGTGGTGGAGAAGGGGGCAGAGCTGCGAGCCGACCGGGTCGCCGAGGGCGACCTCATCATCGGCCTCGCCTCTCCCAATCTTCGATCCAACGGCTTCTCCCTGGTTCGCCGGGTGCTCGCCGACGAGATGGAGCAGCATGTCGACGATCTGTTGGACCCATCGGTCATCTACACACCTGCGGTGCTGGCGGCAGTCGGCACCGGTTGGGTGCATGCCGCCGCCCACGTGACAGGGGGCGGTCTGATCGGCAACCTCGGACGTGCTCTCCCCGACCACCTCGGGGTGGACATCCAGAGAAGTGCTTGGAGCCGGCCCGAGATCTTCGACATCATCGCCATGCGGGGTGTCGGCTCCGATGAGATGGAGAGGACCTTCAACCTCGGCATAGGTTTCTGCCTGGTCGCCGACCGGGTCGGAGCCGACGACGTGATGGGTGCCGTCGCACCACACGATCCCGTCGTGATCGGCACCGTGAGTGACCGCCCGGGGGTCCGGGTCGTTTGAGCTTCGCCGCCGCAACGGCCGTCGACCGGACCGGACCGGCGACCTGGCGTGGAGAGGTCGAGCCCGATTGGGATATCTTCGGCATCGCCAATGGCGGCTACCTCATGTCCATGGCCGCCAGGGCGATGTCCCAGTCGGCGGAGGGGCGGGTCCCCGCAAGCGTCACCGCCCACTTCACCAAGCCGGTGGCGGCCGGGCCGGTCATCATCGAGGTGACAACCGTGAAGACCGGCCGATCGTTTTCCACGCTTCGGGCGGAGATGCTCGGTGTCGACGGGGCAACGCTGGTATCCCTGATCGGCTCGTTCGCCGACCAGGGCAGACCCATCCCGGATGTGTACCTGAGCTCGACTCAACCGCCGGATCTTCCGCCACCCGAGGAGTGTGTGCTGGCAATTCCCAGCAAAGACCGCCCCTTCCCTCCGCCGATCATGGGGCAGTTCGAGGAGCGCATACATCCCGACGACACCGGCATGGTCGAGGGAAGGGCCACCGGCAACGCCTTGGTGCGGGGCTGGTTTCGATTGTCGGACGGAGAACCGGCCGACCCTTTCCTTCCGCTGCTCGTCGCCGATGCCTTTCCTCCCGCGATCTTCAATGCCAACCTGCCACTTTCGTGGACACCGACGGTGGAGATGACGACGCAGGTCAGGTCGGTGCCCGAGGACGGATGGCTGGCATGCCAGTTCCGTACCAGGTTCATCAGTGGCGGGCTCCTGGAGGAGGACGGTGAGATCTGGGACGCGGCGGGGCGGCTTGTCGCCCTATCGCGGCAGCTAGCCCTCGTCCCCCGCTGAGACGGCGTCCAGATCGGCCAGCAGCGCTGCTTTGCCCGTCTCGTCGAGGAAGGACGATCGGATCGAGTTGGCGGCGAGCTCGACCAATCCCTCCTCGTCGATGCCCAACCCGTCGCGCACGGCCCGGTAGTTGTCGGCCACGTAACCGCCGAAATACGCCGGATCGTCTGAGTTGACCGAGACGAGCATCCCCTTCGCCATCATCTCGGCAAGGGGATGGGCGGCCATGTCGTCGACCACCTTCAGCGCGACGTTGGACAGGGGGCAGACGGTGAGTGGGACCTGGTCGCCGACCAGGCGATCCACGAGGTCCGGGTCCTCGAGACTGCGGATACCGTGGTCGATCCGCTCGGCACCCAGTACGTCGAGGGCAGAGCGCACATATTCCGGAGGGCCTTCCTCGCCGGCATGGGCCACCGCATGCAGACCGAGCCTCCTCGCCTCGGTGAACGCCTGCTCGAAGATCTCGGAAGGGCGGTCTTGCTCTGACGAGTCGAGACCCACCGCCACCACTCCCTCGAGATGGGGCTCGGCCTCGTGGAGTGTCTCCAGGGCGGCCTCCCCGGAGAGATGACGGAGAAAGCACAGGATCAGGTCCGTCGTGATCCCGGACTCACGGCCGGCGTCCGACATCGCCTGGCGAAATCCCGCCATGAAGACCTCGAACCCGACCTCCCTCGCCGTGTGGGTCTGGGGATCGAAGAAGACTTCGGCATGACGCACCCCGTCGGCCGAGGCACGATCGAGGTAGGCCTTCATCAGGTCGTAGAAGTCTTCGGTCGTCTGGAGCACCGCGGCACCCTGGTAGTAGATGTCGAGAAACGACTGGAGCCCGCCGAACCGGTAGGCGGACCTGACTTCGTCGACATCCTCGAACGGAAGCAGGAGCCCGTTGCGCATCGCCATGTGAAACATCATCTCCGGCTCCAACGTCCCCTCCACATGAACGTGCAACTCGGCCTTCGGGAGGCGGACCGGGAGCTCGGCAAGTCTTACGTGAAGACTTGCCGGCGGATTCGGTGGGTTTCCATTCACAGAACGATGTCCTCCGGGCGAACCGGGACCCGCGACAGGGGACGGCCGGTGGCGTCTCGGATGGCGGCGGCCACGGCCGCGGTCGACGAGATGGTGGGTGGCTCACCCACGCCCTTGGCTCCATATGGGCCCCAGGACCCTTCCTTTTCGATCAGCAGCGCTTCGACGTCGGGAGCGTCGAGGATCGTGGGGAGCAGATAGTCGGTGAAGTTCGGGTTGCGTATCACACCGTCCTGGACCACCAACTCTTCCATTACCGCCAGTCCCACACCCTGGAGGATTCCTCCTTCGATCTGACCGCGAACCGACTCGGGGTTGAGGGCCCTGCCCACATCCTGGGCCGTGTCGACCCGGACAACCTTGACCAGTCCCAGCCCGAGGTCCACGTCGACGACAGCCCGATGAGCCGCCACGGCGAAGTCTGCGTGCATGTGTCCCTGCCCGTCCTCGTCCGGCGGCGTTGTCGCCGGATGGCGAAACGTCGCAGTCTCCTCCCAACCGGCAGTGACGAGCTCGGCCCACGGTGCCACCAGGTCCCGGCCATTCCATACGCCGTCGTCGTCCAGTCTGTCCCCATCGTGATGGGCGAGGATCCGATCACGAAGCCTGGCTGCCGCCTCGAGGACGGCTCCGCCCGAGACCTGGGTCTGACGCGACGCCGATGTGGAGCCGGCCGATTCGATTCGGGACGTGTCGACATGGCGCACTTCGACCTCGTCTACACCGAGAGCGGTGCGGGCGATCTGACACAAAACCGTGACCAGGCCCTGTCCGACTTCGATTGCGGCCGTCTCGATCACGGCCCCGCCCTCTTCGACGAGGACCCTTGCCTGCGAGTAATCGTCGAACCCCTCCGAGAAGCCGAGGTTCTTTATCCCCAGTGCGTAGCCGACCCCCCGTCGCACGTGCCGGCGCTCGGTTGTCAGGCCCGAGCCGCCCGGCATGTCGTGATAGGTGGCTTCCTCGGTCTCGGGCGGCAGCGGCATCGCCCTCAGGGAGTCGATCACCTCCCGGGTGGGAAGTGGGGTCTCGATGACCTGACCTGTAGTGGCCAGGGGATCCCCCGTCGCCAGGGCGTTGCGCGCCCGGACCTCGAGCGGGTCGAGGCCCACAGCCTCGGCTAGACGATCCATCTGCGACTCATAGGCGAAACAGACCTGGACTGCTCCGAATCCCCTCATCGCCCCGCATGGCGGGTTGTTGGTCCGAGCCCCCGTCCCGTCGACGGCGACCGAATCGCATCGATAGGGGCCGACCGCGAAATAGCACGCATTCGCAAGGACGGCCGCCGTGGTGGATGCATAGGCGCCCCCGTCGAGCAAGACCTTTGCCTCGACCCTGATCAAATGACCCTCTTCGTCCGCCTCATGGCGGTACCAGAGTCGGGCCGGATGCCGGTGGACATGCCCGGTGAACGACTCCGAACGGTGATAGACCATCTTCACCGGGCGCCCCGTGTGAAGCGCGAGCAGGCAGAGGTGGATGTGGAGATTGACATCTTCGCGGGCTCCGAACGCACCACCGATCCCGGTCGGGTGAGATCGCACCTGGTCCGGTCGCAACCCGAGACTGGCCACTACCTGCTCGTGGTCCACGTGGATGAACTGGCTCGTGGCGTAGAGGTCGACACCACCCTCCCCGTCCGGGACCGCAAGACCGGCCTCGGTACCCAACGGAGCCTGATCCTGCATCCCCACCTCGTAGAAGCCTTCCACGACGACGGCACCGGTCACTGCCTGATCGCCGCGTCGGATTCTCATTCGACGAAACACCTGGTCCTGACGTTCCGCCTCCGACGGGTCGACGAGCGGTTCCCTCACCTCGTATTCGACCTTCACCAGGGAGGCCGCCAGCCTGGCGGTCGGACCGTCCTCGGCCGCCACGACGGCCACGGGCTCGCCCCAATACCTGACCACGTCGTCGGCGAGAACCGGCTGGTCGGGATGCTCGAGCCCAAATGTCGCCCTGCCCGGCACATCGTCGGCGGTGAGACAGGCATACACACCCCCAACGGCCAGGGCCGGTGCCACGTCTATCGACCGAATGCGGGCGTGAGGATGGGGGCTGCGCACGGTGGCCGCCCACAGCATCCCCTCGGCACTCAAATCCTGGGCATATTCGAACTCACCCCGAAGCTTGGGAACACCGTCGGGCCGCAGGGGAGAGTCGCCGATCACGCCGGCAGGACGAGTCTGGAGACGGGACCGGGTCCTCGTCATCGGGCGGGCCCCCCGGCCAGTTCTTCGAATGCGCGAACGATGGCGCCGTAGCCGGTGCAGCGGCAGATGTTCCCGGCCAAGGCCTCCTTTATCTCCACCCCACTCGGATGTCGGGTTGCGTTCGAACAGATCGGTGGCCGCCACCACGATCCCCGGAGTGCAGAATCCGCATTGGACGGCCCCCGCCTGCTGCATCGCCTCCTGAACTGCATTGAGTGCCCCGGCATCACCGATGCCTTCCACCGTGACCACGTCCGACCCGGCGGCGTCCGCGGCCATGACCAGACAGGAGCACACCAACTCGCCGTCGAGCAGTACGGAGCACGATCCGCATTCCCCCTGCTCACAGGCGTTTTTGGAACCGGGCAACCCCAGGTCGTCCCGCAGTACGTCGAGCAGGCTGCCCGGGTGCGTGATACGGAACGTCACCGCTTCGCCATTGAGGACCAGGTCGATCATCATGCGAGACACCTCTCGAGAAGCCTTCGCGCCAGGACGCCGGCGGCATGGCGCCGATATGCCTCTGTCGAGCGATGATCGGTGATGGGGCGAACCTCCTCGGAGACCAGGCGCTCGAACTCGTCGAGATCGGCCTCTCCCGGCTTCGAGATCGCCGAGATCATCTCCTCGGCCCGAGTTGCCCGCATCGGTGTCGTGGCCACCGACCCGAGCGCGACTCTGAAGCCACCGGCATGGTCTTTGACCACGACACAGCTGACCGTTGCGATGACCATGGCATTCCGGACGCCGACCTTGCCGAAGGCTTCCCGCTCGGGCGGAGGGCCCGGGAACGACACGGCCGTTATGAGGTCATCCGGTGCCCTGGAAGTCTTCTTGACCCCGACGAAGAAGTCGTCCCAACGCACCATGCGGACCCCGGCGGTGGACGTCAACTCGATCTCGGCATCGACCGCGGCGATATAGGGCAGACCATCACCGGCAGGGCTCGCCGTCCCCACGTTCCCCCCGAGCGTCCCCGCGTTCCGAATCTGTGGTGAGCCAACCGTCCGGGCGGCCTCGGCCAGGGCGAGAGGGCCGGCCTCTTCGATGCGTCTCCAGGTCACGCCGGCGCCGATTCGCCCCTCGCCCCACGCCTTCATCTCGGGTATCCGGCGGAGGGCCACCACATGATCGGGGCTGATATGCCCGAAGTTGACCTCCACCATCAGATCCGTTCCCCCGGCCAGTGGCGTTGCGCCGGCAGCCATTGCCTCCAGCGCCTCCTGGAGCGAGTCTGGGTGGTGGACCTCCACCCGCAAAACCTACCGCCTCCCGGGAGCGAGAGGGTCGCAAGCCTTCCGCGCACGGGTTTGGGGTGGGGTCTGTGAACGGAAATGTGCGGATTCCGCACATTTCCGTTCACAGTCGTCATCTGTCGAGAAAACGGCGGATCTCCTCGACCACTTCGAGGGGTCGTCTTCTGACTGCCCTGCCGCTGAACCGGCGCAGTTCGATGCCAAGCTCGAGCAGGGCGTTCTGACGTTGCAGATCGTGGTCGAGAGACTCTGCCGAGCCATGGGCGGAAACGCCGTCGACCTCGACTGCCTTTCCCAGGGCGGGCCAGAAGAAGTCAGGCTTGATCATGGCGCCGGCCATGGTGAACATCTCCACCTGCAACTCGGGCTCGCGGATGCCACGTCGTCTCATCCAGGTCAGGAGCTCCGTCTCGGCCGGTGAGCCTGCCACCTCGTCATAGGCGCGCTCCGCCAGGAGGCGCCGCATCTTCTTCGTGCCCCTGACCCCGGGGCCGCCCTTCGTTGCCACCAGGTCCCACATCGAATCCACCGTGACGAGACGTTTGCGCAGGGCGCTGTCGAGCGCCTTAGCAACCACCAGCGACGGCACCACGGCCGCCGCATCGAGCAGCGACCTCTCCGGAGTCGTCACGGGCAGGCTGCCCACCTTCCTAGTCTCCATCGGCCTCCGTGTTCGATGGACGATCACTTCCTTTGGGATCGGGCGGCGGGAATAGGGAGCGGTGATCTCGACGGGCGCCGACCTCAACCCGTCGAGCGCCCACACCACCAACGCCGCCCGATGCGATATCAGGGTTCCGTCCCCACCGGCCAGGACGCCGGCCAAAAGACGATCCCGCCAATCTGCCGAACGTGCGTCGACTTGGTAGACCCCCGCTTGCCGTTGCAGCCATCGGCCCGAGGCAACCCGGTCCGTGATCAGCCGGTCCGACCCGCCCAAGGCCATGATCTCCGCACGCGAGATGAGATAGCGCCGCTCCCTGGCCCTCTCCAGGACCTCCCTATCGAACTCCCCACCCACAGGACCTTGCGTACCAAGTGCCCGGGCGCATTACCAGCCCCTTTTGTTGTGAACCGAATCTGGCCGCTGCGGCCAGATTCGGTTCACAGACCGTCTCAGCCCGACGGCAGGTTGAGGTGGGTTTGCGTTCTGTGAACGCAAACCCACCGAAACCGGCCACTTCCGTTCACAGCAGGGCGGCCAGACGGTTGTGGTCCTCGACGAGGCGCTCCAGCTCCAGACCGACCAGGGTGCGGCGGGCGACAACGGAGCGGCCGGCCACCCACGAGTAGTCGACGGAGACCGGGGAGCACATGACGACGGCTGCCACCGGGTCGTGAAGTGCGCCGGCGAACTCGACCCGATTTAGGTCGATGGCGATCAGGTCCGCCTGCATCCCCGGGGCCAGACGACCGATGTCATCCCGGCCCAGCACCCGGGCACCCCCGACGGTGGCCAGCTCCAGGGCCTCACGGGCCGTCATCTGGTCTCCCGAGCCGATGCCGGGCGAAACGGCGAGACGATTGAGCAGAAGCGCCTGACGGGTCTCGGCGAGGAGGTGCGAGGAGTCATTGGAGGCCGAGCCGTCCACACCGAGGCCAACCGGCACTCGTGCGGACAGATAACGCGACACAGGGGCCAGGCCCGAGGCAAGACGCATGTTCGAGGTGGGGCAATGGGACACACCGGTGCCGGCCCCACCCATGCGAACCACCTCGTCATCGCCCACGTGGATGGCGTGTGCATACCAGACGTCGGAGCCGGCCCACCCAAGCTTCTCCATGTACTCCACCGGCCGATTACCGAACGACTCGAGGCAGAACCGCTCCTCGTCGATCGTCTCCGCCAGGTGGGTGTGAAGCCTTGCCCCGAGACCGCGCGCCAGCTCGGCCGTCGCTGTCATCAGCTCGGCCGTGACGGTGAACGGGGAGCAAGGCGCTAGGACGACCCTTGTCATCGCACCGGGGGCGGCGTCGTGGTACGTCTCGATGACACGCTGGGAGTCGGCAAGGACGTCGTCCTCATCTTCGACGATGGAGTCCGGGGGCAACCCTCCAGATGACTCGCCCAGTGTCATCGAGCCGCGTGACACGTGGAAGCGAAGGCCGACCTGATCCGCACCCTCAACCTGATCGTCGACACGGGACCCGCCGGGCCAGATGTACTGGTGATCGAAGGCAGTCGTGCACCCGCTCAGTGCGAGCTCGGCAAGACCCAGGGTCGTGGCCACGCGGACGTGCTCGGGGGTGAGACCGGACCAGATCGGGTAGAGGGCCCGAAGCCAGTCGAAGAGGCCGGAGCTCTGCGCCGCAGGGACCACCCGGGTCATCGTCTGATAGAGGTGGTGGTGGGTGTTGACGAGACCCGGCAGAACAACGTGACCCGTGAGATCGACGACATGGTCGGCCCGATCGGGCAGCTCGGTGCTGTCACCGACCTGGACGATCACCCCATCACGGGCAAAGAGGCCACCATCGCGTATCTCCCGGCCATCCATGGTGACGAGGACCTCGGCATGCCTTACCAGCAGGGTTCCCATCGGCACCAAGTTACCGGCCAACTTAGAGTCGGCTCACATGACACTCTCCGATCCATCCCTCGAGTCCTGGGGTGACCGGCTTCGCCAGGTCAGCGCCGAAGTCGCCCGCACGCTTCCCGGTGACGGACCCGAGCGACAACCGGTGCACACGGTGTATGGAGGTGCTCAGATCTTCGTTGCCACGACCACGAAGAAGATGGGCGATGTTGCCCTGGCGGCCCTGGACCGTTGGATCCCCGACCCTGAGACCCTGTCGCAGGTCATCGGCTTGTCGCCCGATCTCGCCCGAAAGGTCCATCCCCTGGTCAGGGAGAAGCTCATCCGTGAGCCCGTCGAGGACTATCGCATCGACTTCGAAGACGGGTACGGGCACCGCCCCGACGAAGAGGAGGACGGTCATGCGCGTGGCGCCGCCATGGCGATGACCGAGGCGGCCGACGCCGGCTCGCTACCCCCCTACGTTGGGATCCGCATCAAGTCACTCACCGGCGAGCTACACCGACGCGCCCTGCGCACAGTCGACCTCTTCGTCACGACCGCCGTCGAGGCGAGTGGGGGCCTGCCGCCGGGGTTCGTGGTGACCTTGCCCAAGATCCAGCATGTCGAACAGGTCGAGGTGCTCGTTGCGGCCCTGGCCGAGATGGAAGGCAAGCTCGGAATCGACCCCATACCGATCGAGCTGATGGTCGAGACCCCTCAGACCGTGCTGGACGGGGACGGGACCGCCGGTGTGAGGAAGTTCGTGGACGCCGGTGCCGGGAGGGTGCGCGGTGCGCATTTCGGAACCTACGACTACACCGCCTCGCTGAACATCACCGCCGCCTATCAGTCGATGACCCATCCGGCCTGTGACTTTGCCCGCGCCGTTCTCCAGGTGAGTCTGGCTGGAACCGGGGTCTGGCTGTCCGATGGCGCCACCAACGTCATGCCGGTCCCCATTCATCGTGGCGAGGCCTTGACCACGGACCAGGAAGACGAGAATCGACGCGTGGTCCACGAGGTGATGCGTCTTCACCACGATCACATTCGACATTCGCTCACTCACGCCTACTACCAGGGATGGGATCTCCACCCGGCGCAGCTGCCCACCCGGTACGCCGCCGTCTTCAGCTTCTTCCTCGAAGGGCTCGACGACGCCGGGAGACGCCTCGCCAACTTCATCGACTCCGCCGCCCAGGCGACCCTCGTCGGGGAGGTCTTCGACGACGCTGCAACCGGGCAGGGCCTCCTCAACTACTTCCTACGTGCCCTCAACTGCGGCGCGATCGATGAGAGCGAGGCCGTGGAGAGGACAGGGCTCGCGGTCGACGAGATCCGGACCCGGTCGTTTCTTGCGATTCTCGAGGGCAGGACTTCCGATTGACTCAGCGGGTGATGGTGAAGCTGATGTCCCCGAATGGCTCGGTGACCGGCTGAAATACGGTGCCGGCGTCATCCATCCCGAAGCGGGTGAGGTCGAACGGGAGATGATGCTGATTGGGCAAACGAAAGGTCACCTGGTCGATCTCAGGCACGGCATCGAGCAGGGCCTCGCCCATCATCCAACCCTGATGCTGCACCGATTCGGACCGGTCGCCGAAGAATCGCTCCACCAGGGCTCGCCGGGCCGTTTGCCAGGCAGAGGTGGTGTCCTCGGGAAGCTGCGCATATCGCCAGGTCGCCGTGACCGATGTGGCCAGGATGCGATCCTCCGCCTCGGGGAGGATGGTGAACTCGTCGTGGGGGAACCCGGCAAATCCGGAGCCGGTCGTCTTGAGCACCACGAGCCCTTCGATCCCGGCCCTGAGCTCGGTCCCGTGCCGCGATCTGGTCACACCTGCCGTGCGATGCTCCGACCCTCCGCCGATGAAGCCGGTGGGCGTGACCCGTTGCCACAGCCGGGCCGAGAGCTCGACTTCGGCCGAGTCGATCCACTCCTTTTCCAGGAAGTGGCCGGCAAGGAGCGTGGCGAACTCCTCTAAGTCCTCGGTGAGGTGATCTTGTGCCAGGCCATAGATCGTGTTCTTCATCGTGTCCGTCGGCACTACGCCGGAGTTGTCACCATCGGTGTGGGCGGCGCCGACGTCGCCTTCGAGAGACACACGAGCCGTGACGTCGAAGAAGTCGTCCTCGTCCGCGCCACGACGCACCTTGGACAACCGGACATCGGTCTTTCCCCAACTGTTTCGACCCAGGTCAGCCATCAGCTTCCCCGATACGTCGAGTAGCCATACGGGCTGAGCAGGATCGGTAGGTGATAGTGCGGCTCGGACCCGTCGAGAGAGACGACGACGTCGACCTCCGGATAGAAGCCATCACCGATCATCACTCTGAGCCGGTAGGTCCCCGAATCCAGGTCTGATGCGAGCCGGCCGACTCGGCCATCTTCGTCGGTTCGCGATCGGGCCACTTCGGCCCAATTCCCGGAGTCGAGCGCCTCGAGAATGACTTCGAGCCCCGACCGGGGCTCTCCCCGCCCGAGATCGAGTACGTGGCTGCTGACCGTGGTCACTTCGGATCCATACAGAGCATGGAGGCCAGTCTGGTCTCGGTGATCGCAGTTTGCTCGGTCGCCGCCCGCTCGAGCTCGACGGCCCTGTCGTTGTCGAGACGTCGCTCTGCTAGCTCCAGCATCTGTTCGGCGGTCTTCCCGGAGGCGTAGACGATGTAGGTGAACCCGAACTTGGACTCGTATCGGGCGTTCACATCTGCCAATCGCGCGATCACCGAGCCCGAAGCAGTCGCCGTGCCCTCCTGCTCCCTGTTGGCCATGTCATCACCGCGCTCCCCAATCCGGGGATGCCCGGCGAACGCCTCGAGCCAGTCGGACTCGTCGAGCTCGCCGAACACTTCCCTCGCTCTCTGCATCACGGCCGGGCCATCCGGATAGGGCCGGCCCCCGACCATCCCATCGACCCAGCCCTCGGAGGAGCATGCTGTCTGGAAGAAGGAGCGGGCCTCCGAAGGGAAGAGAAGGTTCAGGTAGGCCACCCTCGCCGTCTCGGCGCTGGTCGGGTCGGGCCGACCGAGCACGCGCAGACGGGCCAGCCCACCGTCGGGGTGGATATCGATCTTCACCCATCCGGCATGGGGGCGCCCGGTCACGGCGATCTGGTTGATCGTGTCTGCCAGGACCGGCTCCTGATCCACGATCCGGGCCCAGCTCTCACCGTCGTCGGAGACATGGATCGAAACCGATCCTGGGGCGTTGCCCTTGAAGTGGCGGGTGTCGACCACCACGTCTTCGACCGAGCCGGAGAGGCCGAGCCGGAAGGTGGCCCAATCATGACCGGCGCCTCTTCTTCGACGAGTCTCCCATCCGTCCCACATGCCCTTCGGCTCCGTTGGGGACAGGAGATTCGACGGAAGGGAGTAATGATGGTCCGAAGCGTCCACGGCGACGCCGCCCACCCTCGACGTCAACAGGTCGACGACGCCGTCCGGGCAGACGTCATCCCGAGCAGGTATCGGCTCACCCGTGACCCTCAGCCTGGCCACCCCGCCGTCCGGATAGATGTTCAGGCGGAGATGGGTCACACGCTCTTGCATGTCCGGCTCGACCGTCAGCACCGAGTCACCCGAGAGCCCGGTCCTCGGAACCATCTCCATCCAAGACGCATCGCCAACTCGGTGGTCACTTCCAACACCACAGGCATCGAGGGAAAAGGCCTCGGGGAAGTTGCCGGTGAAATGCGACGTGTCCACCGTCACCTGTCGAACACTTCCCGGGATCCCCAGCGCAAGGACGCACCAGTCGTGCCCCGGTTGGCGGCGCCGGCGAGTCTCCCACCCGTCCATCAACTTGCCCCGGTCGGTGTAGGCGTCGGGATCGAAGACAGGGGCTCGAGGCTCGAGGAGATTGGACGCCTCGGCGAAGAACTCGTCGTTGCATGAGACCACCCGGCCACCTACGGCGAAGGAGAGCAAGTCGATCATCGCCGCGCCAGCATCCTCCCGCCTCCCTCCACGATCACACCGTCGTCAAAAATCATCGCACCGGCAAGGATGGTCGACCTGACCCGCCCACGAAGGGTCATTCCCTCATAGGGAGTCAGATGATGCCTCTGGTTCAGCCGATCACCGACGACCTCGGTCACCCCGTCGGGGTCCCAGATCACGAAGTCGGCGTCCTTCCCGACCGATATCGAGCCCTTGCGATCGTCGAGGCCGGCGAGAGTCGCCGGAGCCGTGGACAGCCATTTGCATATGTCGGTCAATTCAAAGCCGCGTTCGCACGCACCCGTCCACGTTGCCTGGAGTCTCAACTCGAGAGACCCGATCCCGCCCCATGCCCGACCGAAGTCACCGGTGTCGACAGCCTTGAGATTCCGAGGGGCCGGCGAGTGATCCGAGACCACGATCGAGATGATCCCCCTCCGGAGACCTTCCCACAGCCTCTCACGCTGGCCGGCCTCACGAATCGGTGGGGCGCACTTGAACTGCGTGGCACCCGATGGGATGTCCTCGGCGCAGAAGGTCAGGTAATGGGGGCAGGTCTCACCGGTCAACCCTGGCGGGCCAGACTCGAGCTCATCGAGCGCCTCACCCGATGAGAGGTGGAGCAGATGGACCGCTGCCCCGGTTCGGCGGGCCAGGGCAGCCATGTCGGCGACGGCCACCGACTCCGCCTCGACAGGTCGGGACTCGAGATATCTCCCATATTCGGTTTCGTCATTGCTCGGGCTCGTGATGAGGTGGGGGTCCTCAGCGTGGATCAGGACCGGGACGCCCAGGTCCGCCATCACCACGGCGGTCTCCAGCTCTTCGATGGTGACCGGGGGAAACTCCGGGACACCGGAATCGACCAGAAAGGACTTGAAGCCACAGACTCCCGCGGCGACGAGCGAGCCGAGGTGTTGTCCGGAACCAGGGATCAGACCCCCCCAGAACGCGACATCGACGCTCATATGACCGGCCGCCGCCCTGCGCTTCGCCTCCAGGCCGCCGGGGTCGACAGTTGGTGGAATCGAGTTGAGCGGCATGTCGACGATGGTCGTCGTGCCACCGGCCGCCGCTGCCCTCGTTGCCGTGCCGAACCCCTCCCATTCGGCTCGGCCCGGATCGTTGACGTGGACATGGGAATCGACCAGCCCGGGCATGACGACCAGGTCGCCGAATTCGTGATCGGCGATCCCCTGCTCGCCGATCTCCACCACTTTGCCCGCCTCGAACCTGACGGTGGCCGGGCGCACCTCGTCGTCTATGAGGACACGGCTGCTGCTGATAGACGGCACCGGGTGAAGCTAGCCGACCCTTCAACCGCGGCCCTCGTGTCGGACCGCCGAGGGCAAAGCCATCGGTTTCCGCTTTAATCGAGGACAGGATGGTGGAGAACCGAAGGGGAATCGGGGTGGTCTTGGGGCTCGTCCTCGTCTTGACGCTGCTCACTGCCTGCGCCGCATCATCGACTTCAGATACGGCCAACGGCTCCGCAGGCACGATCAAGGCCAAGGACCCTGCCACCACGACGACAGGCAAAGAACCCGTCACCACGACTGGGAACGACTCCACCACGGCACCATCGGATTGTGCTTCCCCGACCGGCGGAGTGCCCTGGCGTGAGGACGAAACGGTCACACTGGAGCAAATCGGGTCCGACAACGGTCACGACATCTATGCCGCCGAATACCCTCTCCCCGGGCCCACAGACGGTCTGTGGACACAGTGGGGCCAGGCCACCGTCCTCGAGGACGGAACACAGATCTCAGCGGTAGGAAACCACCTCGGTGTCGGTGGGAATTCATGGTTCTTCACGTATGAGCCGGAGACGAGACAACTCACCCGCTTCGGGGACGTCGTCACCGCGGCGCCGGATGGAAGTGACGACGGCAGCTGGGGATATGGCAAGGTCCACGCGCAGATGAGAGTGGATCGATGTGGGGCCGTCTGGGCGGCAACGTATTGGGGGACCCGGAGGGACCTGGTCTACGACGACGTCTACCAGGGTGATCGGCTCCTACAGATAGACCCGGTGAGTCACACCATCCTCGATCATGGGGCGATCGCCGGTCAGAGGGGGATGCCCACCATGGCCATCACGGGCGACGGGACCACCCTCGTCGCAACGTCGGTGGACGCCGAGAGTGACACTGCCACATTCACCGTTTTCGACACCGTCACCGGGGAGGTGACTCATCAGGTCGACGATCCCGAACAGGCACTGTTCCGGGCACTCGGGATCGACCCTGCCGACGGGAACGTCCTCTATGCGACCGGTGGAGGGCACCTTGGCTCCCTGGACCCGGCCACCGGCGAGTTCACGGACAGCGGGATCGCGATGCCGGGTGCCGAGCTGCGGGCCATCACCTCTATCAGCAGCAACGGAACGGTGTATGGCGTCACCGACGAAGAGTCGGCCATCTTCTCCTTCGGTGCCGACCACGTGGTGGAACATCTCGGTTCGGCCGACGGATACACCGCCTCTCTGGCCATGACTCCCGATGGCGGCCGCATCTTCTGGCTTCCGGACGCCCATGGCGGGGCATGGCAGTCGGGCGCCGTGGTGCGGGAGATGGACACCAGCACCGGCGAGGTCAGGGAGGTGGCCTCGCTGAAAGGCCCCTTCGATGACTCGCTCCGGCTCCTGCCCGGGGGCACCTATTCGATCGTCTACGACCAGGGGCGCCTGATCCTGGGCGTAAACGCCTCCACACTCGACGATGACTCGGGGTTCGGGACCGTCGTGCTCGTGGTGATCGAAGGGGTATGAGACCGCTGGCCGGACTCGTCGGCCTGGCTCTGATCGTCGGCGCCTGCAGCTCCGCGCAGACTGTGACGACCAACTCCCCCGCCCCGGCGTCCACGGGCACCAGCAACAACGGCAACACCAGCACCACCGTCGACAAGGGCGGCGATCAGGGCTCAGGCAATGTGCTGACATGCTGGACGTCACCTCAGAGTGGCACACCGGGCCCGATCGAATTCAGTGACATCACCGAACAGGTCGGGCTGGTGGAGCCCTTGACCGGCATCTATGGGCATGCCGCCGCCTTCGGCGACCCCAATGGGGACGGTTTCGCCGATCTAGTAGTGGGGACCTTCGCCGACCGTCCGGTCGAGGACTACCAACAGCGAGGAGCTGACGGCCCGAACCCGGATCGGCTGTTGCTCAGTAGGCCCGACCTCGAGTTGGTCGACGGTTGGAGCACCGAGCTGGCGCGGACATCGGGGGCCGTCTTCGCCGACTTCGACGGCGACGGAGACGACGACCTGCTTCTGATCAGGCATGCCGGTCATGACGAGCTGCCCAATCCGTCGCGATTGTTCGAGAACACAGGATCGGAGACGTGGGTGGGGGAGCCGGTTCCCCTTCCCGACGGCTTCTACGGACGCACCCCGGCCGTGGCGGATTACGACGGAGATGGTGATCTCGACGTCTATGTGGCGGAAGATCGATATGGGTCTCACGGTGGGGTTCTCCTGGAGAACCGGGGCGGTCTCCAATTCGCCGACGTCACCGATGGATCAGGTCTCGAAGGGGAGTTTGCACTCGGGGCCACGTCGGGCGATGTCGACGGAGATGGGATCCCCGATCTCGTCACCTCGACTGGTATCTATCTAAATGACGGATCGATGCATTTCGAGGACGTCACCCCAGACGGTTACGTGCCGGAGCCGGTCGGCATCGAGGACGATCCGGCGGGTGTGGCCCTGGGAGACCTCGACCGTGACGGATTGGTCGACATCGTGGTGGGAGAGCACTACCGGGCCACGGTGGAGTTCGACTCGGAGATCCCGATCCACGTGTTCCACAACGAGGGGTCAGGCGAGTTCGTCGACATCACCGATGCGATTGGTATCACTCCGCTGGCGACACTCGCCCCTCATGTGGCGATCGCCGACCTCGACAACGACGGATGGCCCGACATCGTGACTTCCGCATCCGCCGCGGACGGCAAGACCATCGCGGTCTATCACTCTGTGGGCGAGGGCGACCTCGCCTTCGAGGTGAGCAGCGGCCTCGGCTCGGACCAGTATTGGGTGGGGGCGCCGGTGGTCGACCTCGACCGCGATGGACGACTCGACGTGCTCGCTCTCGAGTGGGAGCCATCTCTCCCGTCCCTCATGTTTCACAACGAGAGCGACAGTGGTCATTGGCTCGAGGTCTCGATCGACGGCGCAGGGCGCGGTGTCGGTTCTGTGGTGACCGTGAGGGCCCCTGACGGAGCCCTCATCGGCACCGAGGAGATCGGGGTAGGCGGCGGATACGCCTCTGGCCACCAACCCATAGCCCATTTCGGGCTCGGACAGATGACAGTGGTGGACGTCACGATCCGGACCGGATCGGAAGACACTACCCTGACCGACGTCACCGCCGATCAACATCTGCGCTGGCCGGGCGGTTGCGGCTAGCCGCGTCCATCGCTGACCCGTTTCAGGATTGCTGTCGTTCCGGTAGCATCGGGCCATGACCAGGCCAACTCCGATCAGCTTCCGGCGTGGCCTTTACGCTGCCCCCTAGGCGGCTCTCGTCATTCTCGAACGTTTCAGAGAGGAGCCACCAGTGACCGACGATCTTCTAGCCAGACACGCCGATGTGATAGCCCCGGTTATCCATTTCGACACCGAAATCCACGCCGACCACGCAGAGGGAATCTGGGTCACCGACGTGGACGGAAGACGTTGGGCCGACTTCGCCTGCGGGACCGCCGTTACCAATCTCGGGCACAATCACCCCGCCGTCGTGGCTGCGGCACACCGACAGCTCGACAAACTGGTCCATTCAGGCGCCATCGTGCGTTATGACGCCCTCGTCGAGGCAGCCGAGCGTCTCAGGGAGATCACACCGCCGGCCATAGAGAAGTTCGCCTTCGCCAACTCGGGAGCCGAGGCGGTCGAGGCGGCCGTGAAGCTGGCCAAGTACACCACCGGTCGTCAGGGAGTCGTTGCCTTCCGCGGCGCGTTTCATGGGCGCACCATGGGATCGGTGTCCTACACGACGTCCAATGCGAAGTACCGAGACGGCTATCACCCGGTACTCGGATCGGTGTTCGTGGCGCCCTTCCCCCACCCCTATCGCTGGGGTATGACCCCCGAGGCGGCCATGGAGCACTCGCTGAACGAGCTCCGTTTGATGTTCAAGCACGTCGTGACGCCAAAGAACATCGCTTGCTTCTTGGTGGAGCCGGTCCAGGGTGAGGGCGGCTACTACCCGGCGCCTCCCGGCTTTCTGGAAAGGCTTCGCTCGATCGCTGACGAGCACGGGATCGAGTTGGTCTATGACGAGGTGCAAACCGGCTTCGGAAGGACGGCGGAGTGGTTCGCAGCCGATCACTACGAGGCCAAGCCCGACATCATCGCGATTGGAAAGGGAATCGCCAACGGCCTCCCCCTGTCCGCCTATGGGGCGTCGAGGGAGATGATCGACGCATGGCCCAGAGGCTCACACGGAACCACCTTTGGCGGCAATCCGGTGGCGACCGCAGCCGCTGTCGCCGTCATGGAGACGATGGAGAGCCTGCTTCCCCACGCCCGCGACCTCTCGAAGCACGCCTTCGAGAGATTCGATGAGCTTCAGGACAAGCACGCGACCATCGGAGACGTTCGAGGGCTCGGCCTGATGATCGGGGTGGAGCTGGTCAAGGATCGCGAGAGTCGCGACCCCGACATCGATGCGTTCCGCCATATCGAGAAGCACGCCTTCGACCGCGAGCTGATCATCATCAACTGCGGGCCCGACGGCAACGTTCTCCGGTTCATACCCCCACTCATCACCACCCGGGAAGAGCTCGACTGGTCGATCGATCTCGTCGACGAGGGCCTGACTGGTTGGGAGAGCCTCGGGGGCTGAGCTCGAGATCACGCTGGGAACCGGATGAGGCGAGAGCCCGTCTAAGCCCCATGCGAACCAAGAAGACCGGCCTTCTCCTGGCCGCGACATTGATCATCTCAGCCTGCGGAGGCGGTGACAGTGGTGTCGGCGGCCCGCCGTCCGATCCCGACGCACCGGTGCTCCAGGTTCGTTCGGAGGGTGGATTCATCCCCGTCGAGTGGAACCTGAGTCGAGGCCCCACCTTCACCCTTCTGGCAGACGGCCGTCTCATCTATCAAGGCCCGACCATCGAGATATACCCCGGTCCCCTGGTCCTCAACTACCAAGTGGCACAGCTCGACCAGGGCCGGTTCGACTCGATAATGGCATTGGTCGATCGAATCGGTCTTCCCGACATGGTCGACGAGACGGATGACACGGCTGCCGATCATGTTGCCGATGCCACCACCGAGGTAGTGACCTTCTGGGACGAAGAGAGCGGCAAGCACGTCTACTCGGTCTACGCCCTCGGCATCGACCCGGAGTCGTCGATCCCCGCCACCGCGGCCACTCAGGATCTCGTAGATGCGTTGGCCGCAGCCGTCGCCGACACGCCATCAGAGGGCTATCGGGGCGATCGCGTCAGGGTGTTGGCCGGAGTGTTCCAGGGTGTCGTCGACCAGGGGTTCGAGGACATCCGACCCTGGCCGCTGGCCGACGAGGACCCAGGGCTGTGGACCGAGATCAGTCTCGGTTACACGTGCAAGGTCTTCGGGCCTGAGGTGTTGGCAACCTTCAACGACGCGACACAGGTGACTCAGTGGACCCATCCGGACCCGATGATGGACGCACCTACCTTCGTCCTCCTGGTGAGACCCGTGCTACCGGGTGAGCCAGACTGCCCCACGCTCTGAACGAGCAAACTCGAAAACCGACTGCACGGAGCTCCCAGGCCTCAGCGGACCGTCTCTACCGCTTCACCCACCTTGACGGCCGACCCGCGGATGGCCTCCCACTCCTGGTCTGTGGCCGTGATCGGGAGAATCGGTCCCGCACCGGTGCCATCGACTCGACGGGGTAGCGAGATGCAAACATGGCCCAGATCGAGATCACTACCCGAAATCGGGGCGGTGACGGGTAGAACGGCGGATTGAACGGGCTGGTCGAGAGCCCCGAGAATCTGACCGGTGGCGAGAGCTATCGCCCACGTGGTGGCTCCCTTTCCCTGGATGACCTTGTATGCCGCATTGCGAACCTGATCGACGATCTCCTCCCTCTCCCTGGCGGTCGATGTCGAGCCATCGCGCTTGAACACAGCCTCGATGGGAGCACCGCCGATCCGGGCGGACGACCAGAGCACTATCTCGCTGTCGCCGTGCTCTCCAACGACATGAGCGTGTATGTGACGCTCAGCGATCCCATACGTCTGTGCCAGGAGGTGCCTCAGCCTGGAGGAGTCGAGGACCGTCCCCGAGCCGAGCACGGTCCCGTCGTCCCGACCGGTGACCTCGACGGCCAGTTGGGTCAGGACGTCGACCGGGTTGGTGACCAGGAGGATCAGGGCATCGGGGGCGACCTTCATTAGATCCGGCAACATCTGACGGAGCATCGCCGCGTTGCGCCCTGCCAAATCGAGCCTGGTCTCGCCCTGCCGTTGCTTCGCTCCTGCCGTGACCACCACGACATCGGCATCCGCACACATCGAAATCCCGGCCCCACCCTCCAGGATGGTCGGTGGGACGAATTCGAGCCCATGACGCAGATCGAGTGCCTCTGCCTCGGCTCTGGCCCCGTCTAGGTCATATAAGCGAGATCCTCCGCGCCAGACCCCGGTTGAGGGCGGTGAAGGCGATCGCCGTTCCCACGCCACCGGCGCCGACGATGGCCAGATGGTTCACGAACGTGTTTGCGGTGGCCGGGTTGGGCCGGTCAACCGGCCATCTCAGTCGCCCGCCACGACCGGCACCCGACTCATCGCCTCCGCGATCCGCTCCTCGGGATACTCATAGTCGACGAGCTCACCGGCGTGGAAAGCCTGGTACGCACCCATGTCGAAGTGCCCGTGCCCACACAGGTTGAAGAGAATCACCTTCTCCTCACCGGCCTCCTTGGCATTCTCCGCTTCGGTGATCGCGGCGGCGATGGCATGACTGGGCTCAGGGGCGGGCAGTATCCCCTCGGTCCTGGCAAAGAGAGCGGCTGCGGCAAATGTCTCGGTCTGGTGCTTCGACTCGGCCTCGATGATCCCCTGATCCTTCAGCAACGAGACCAAGGGCGCCATGCCGTGATAGCGCAACCCACCAGCATGGATCGGGTCGGGCACGAAGTCATGCCCGAGTGTGTGCATCTTGACCAACGGCGCCATACCGGCAGTGTCGCCAAAGTCGAACTGGTAGCTGCCCTTGGTCAACGACGGAGCCGCCGCCGGCTCTACGGCGAGAACGCGAGGGTCGATGCTCCCGGCCATCTTCTCCCTGATGAAGGGGAAGGTCATACCCGAGAAGTTCGACCCACCACCGGCGCAGGCGATGATCACGTCGGGTGTCTCCTCGACCAGGGCCATCTGCTTCAGGGTCTCCTCACCGATCACCGTCTGATGCATGAGCACGTGGTTGAGCACGGAGCCGAGGGAGTATTTCGTGTCCTCGTGGGTGGCGGCCACCTCGACCGCCTCGGAGATGGCGATCCCGAGACTGCCCGGTGTGTCCGGATCGGCGGCGAGGATCTTGCGGCCGATTTCGGTGCGGTCCGAAGGCGACGGGTAGATGGTGCCGCCCCAAGCTTCGATCATCGCCTTGCGATAGGGCTTCTGGTCATACGAGGCGCGTACTTGATAGACCTCGCATTCCAAGCCGAACAGGGCACAGGCAAAGGCGAGAGCCGAGCCCCATTGACCGGCGCCGGTCTCGGTCACGATCTTCTTCACATCCGCCTTGGCGTTGTAGTACGCCTGGGCCACCGCCGTGTTGGGCTTGTGCGAACCGGCCGGGCTGACCCCCTCGTACTTGTAGTAGATGCGGGCAGGGCCGCCGATCGCCTTCTCGAGGTTATGAGCCCGATAGAGAGGAGTGGGACGCCAGAGACGGTAAATCTCACGTACCTCTTCGGGTATCTCCACGAAACGCTCGGTGCTCACCTCCTGGAGGATGAGATCCATCGGGAAGAGGGGGGCGAGATCGTCTGGCCCCACCGGTTGGTGGGTGCCCGGGTGAAGGACCGGCGGTGGCGGCACGGGAAGATCCGGGACGATGTTGTACCAGTGTGACGGGAGGTCAGACTCTGGAAGGGTGATCTTGGTAACCATGAACTGGAACCTACACGACCCTGCGTGGGAGTTCTCCTTTGAATCTCGAGGCCTGGACGTAGCATTGTTCGATGCAGACCTTTGGCGAACTGATGGTCGCATTCGCCATCCTCGTCGGTCTCGTCGGGATCGTTGTCCCCGTGTTGCCAGGTCTTCTCCTCGTCGTCGGTGCAGTAGTGGTGTGGGCGTTCATGGAAGGGAGCTCCACCGCCTGGGGAATCGCCCTGCTCTCGGTGGCGATCGGGGCGGTGGGGTCATACGTCAAGTACTCGGTGCCCAAACGCCGTCTCAACGCCCAGGGGATACCGACCCGAACACTGGTCATGGCCGTCGTCATCGGCTCCATCGGGTTCTTCGTCATCCCGGTGTTGGGGGGCCCACTCGGCTTTGTCGGCTGGATCTATATGAGTGAGCGCACCCGGGTCGGTCCGGATGCCGCGTGGCCGGCGACGAAGGCGTCGCTGGGCGCGGTTGCCACATCGATCGGTATCGAGTTGGCGGCCGGGATGGTGATAGCTGCCCTGTGGTTCGGGGCAAACGCCCTCGGATAGCGGGCTGAGCTAGTCCTCTGTGAGGGTGGCAGCCTTCTGCGTGATCTCGTTGACGACCGCCTCGTTGGCCAGCGTCGTGACGTCACCGAGCTGCCGATGCTCGGAAATGTCCTGGAGCAGGCGCCGCATGATCTTTCCCGACCTCGTCTTGGGCAGATCGTCGGTGAAGACGATCGACTTCGGCTTTGCGATGGGGCCGAGTGTGTGGGCCACATGGTCCCTGAGCTCGGCGATCAGAGCGTCGTCACCGACGACGCCACCGCGGAGAGTGACGAAGGCGGCGATCGCCTGACCGGTGACATCGTCCTTCCTGCCGACTACGGCCGCCTCGGCCACCCCGGCATAGGAGACCAAAGCCGACTCGACCTCGGTCGTCGAGATGTTGTGACCGGAGATCAGCATGATGTCGTCGACCCGGCCGAGGAGCCAGTAGTAGCCGTCCTCGTCGCGCTTGCACCCGTCACCGGGGAAGTATCTCCCCTCGAACCTCGACCAGTAGGTGTCCACATAGCGGTCGTCGTCCCCATAGATGGTGCGCGCCATCGAAGGCCACGGCTTCGTGATGACGAGGAATCCGCCACCTCCGAGTGGAACCGTCTCACCGTCCTCATCCACCACATCGGCGAAGATCCCAGGGAATGGGACGGTGGCCGATCCCGGCTTGGTCGGGATGACGCCCGGCAAAGGGGTGATCATGATGCCGCCGGTTTCCGTCTGCCACCACGTGTCGACGACGGGACAGTTCCCTCGACCGATGTGCTGGTGATACCAGATCCAAGCCTCGGGGTTGATCGGCTCACCCACGGTCCCGATGAGTCGCAGCGACGACAGGTCGTGCTTGTCGACGTGACTCTCGCCCCACTTCATGAAGGTGCGGATGGCGGTGGGGGCGGTGTAGAAGATCGTGACGTCGTAGTCCTCGATTATCTGCCACAGGCGATCGAAGTCGGGGACGTTCGGTGCGCCTTCGTACATCACACCCGTGGTGCGGTTGGCCAGCGGCCCATAGACGATGTAGCTGTGACCGGTGACCCAGCCGATGTCGGCGGCGCACCAGTAGACGTCGCTGTCCGGCTTGATGTCGAACACGTAGCTGTGGGTCGTCATGATCTCGGTCAGATACCCGCCCTGGGTATGGACGATCCCCTTTGGCTTCCCCGTGGTCCCCGACGTGTACAGGATGTAGAGGGGATCCTCGGCGCTCAAGACCACGGGCTCGCAATCCGCAGACTGACCTTCGACCAGATCGTGCCACCAGACGTCACGTCCCTCGACCATGTCGACACCGTGGTCGGTCCTCTTCAGAACCACCACGTGCTGGACTCCCGGCGTGCTCCTCATGGCGGCGTCGGTGTTGTCCTTGAGGGGGACGACGTTGCCCCCGCGCCAGGCTCCGTCCTGGGTTATCACCACGTGGGCATCTGCGTCCAGAATCCGGCTCGACAGTGCGTCGGAGGAAAAGCCACCGAAGACGACCGAGTGAATGAGGCCGATCCGGGCACAGGCCAACATCGCTATGGGCAGCTCGGGCACCATGCCCATGTAGATGGCAACCCGGTCGCCCCGCTCCAGGCCCAGGCTCTTCAACCCGTTGGCGAACTTGCACACCTCTTCGTGGAGTTGGCCGTATGTCAGATCACGTGTGTCACCTGGCTCCCCGATCCAGTGATAGGCGACCTGGTCGCCGTGATCGGCGAGATGACGGTCGAGACAGTTGTAGGACAGGTTCAGCTCCCCGTCGGCGAACCACTTGAAGAACGGGGGATTGGAGTCGTCGAGAACCTGAGTCGGCTCGGTGTACCAGGTGATCCGGTCCATCGCCTGCTTCCGCCAGAACGCCAAATAGTCGGCGGCGGCCTCCTCGTGCACGCCTGGTTTTGCATTGGCCTGGGCTACGAACTCATGGGAAGGCTCAAAAGTGCGATCCTCGCGAAGCAGGTTCTCCAGCGCCTCTGACATTTGCTACTCCTTCTCCTCTGGCCGGACAACTGAACCTACCAGCGGCCGGGCCCACCACCACGTGGCGACACCTACCACCGCCGCCACGATCATGAGAACGTCTCCAAGCCGGGCATATGGCGAGGCCGGGCGGGGTGCGACGACGCCACGGACGATCTCCTCGGTCCCCAGACCGCTGATCTCCCCCGGCACGCCCGTCGACGAGATGACAGTCGACCTCCCGGTGACCGCCGAGTGGATGACGTCGAGCCCCAACTCGGCGGCGCGCATCCGGGTCATGCCGATGAACTGGTCGGATCCGGGGGTGGTTCCGTACGACCCCTCATTCGTGGCGACGACGATCACATTCGCCCCCTGGTCCACCGCCTGACGCGGATAGCGGGCGAAGGAGCCCTCGAAAGAGATCACCGAGCCGACCTGGAGGGCCCCGGTGTCGAAGACCACCGGGCCATCGCCGGGGATCATGTCCCGCGGGACCTGATCGAGGGCCGGGATCCAGTCGAAGACGGGGCGGAACGGTATGTACTCGCCAAACGGGACCGGGTGCTGTTTGCGATATTCACCAACGATCTCGCCTTTCGGATCGAACATGACGTTGGCGTTGACCCACTCCTCATCGTTGACCGGGCGGTCGCTGCCCACCAGGATCCAAGCCCCGATCCGTCTGGCCTCGGCCCCGATCGCCGCACCGACCTCGGGGTTGAGGACCGGGTCGGCGTTGGTCGAGCCCGTCGACCCTTCTGACCAAACCACCAACCCGACCGATCCTGGCTCGATCTGGCGGGTCAGGCCCAGATGCTGTTGGAAGGTCTGGAGTCGCTCGTCCGGGCAGTGCTCGAAGGGGCAGGGCGTCGACCCTTGGACGATGGCCACATCCACTTCAACCGGGTCTTCGGATACCGGCCGCCCCCACCAGTTCCAGCCCAGGAAGACGACCAGCAGGGCAATCGGTATGGCCAGCAGCGGCACGGTCGGCCTCTTGACGAGAAGGACCAGGGCTGCCGCCACCATGACGACGAGGACCGTGACACCGGACGTGCCGTAGAGGGGAGCCAGGGCGCGGGCCCACGCCTGGTCCGAGACGGCGTATCCGGCGCCGCCCCACTCGAATCCATCGAAGGGAAAGCGGTAGCGGATCAACTCCATCAGGGCCCACCCACCCACGGCGAGCAGATACCAGGGCCAGGGGCCTAGGCGATTGTGACCGCTCAACCACCAGGCATAGAGGGTCATGAAGGCGGCCTGGACCAGCACCAGGGGGATCACGGCGATGAGGCCCAACTCGCCTATCCACCACAGCAGCCCCGAGAAGAAGGCGCCCCCGTAGACCGCCCCGACGAGCAGACCGATCCGTGCGGTTGGGGCCGCTCTGACCCCGTACAGGAACAGGGCAATCCCCGGCAGGATCAGCCACCCGGGGCCGATCCTGGGAAAAGCAAGCGCCGACACCACCCCACCCGCCAAGGCATAGCCGACCGCTCTCATCGACGGGAGGCTAGGGAGCGTCTGTGAACGGAATTGGTTGAGAACGGTGCATTTCGGTTCACAGAAGGACCGTAGAGTCGTTTGCACATGTGGGAAGCAGAAGTCGCGATTGCCATCGAAGCTGCGAGGGCGGGGGCCACGGTGGTGAGACGGGGATTCGACGAGGAGTTCTCCACCGAGATGAAGGGGGCCGTGGATCCGGTGACCGGCATCGATCGGGAGGCAGAGCACGCCGTTCGCACCGTCCTGTCCAACCGGGCGCCCGACGACGACATCCTCGGCGAAGAGGAGGGCGGCGCCGACTGGCGGGGGAATCGCGTTTGGATAGTGGACCCGCTCGACGGGACGGTCAATTTCGTCAACCGAATCCCACAGGTCGCGGTTTCGGTGGCCCTGTGGAGCGATGCCCGGCCACTGGTGGGCGTGGTGGTCGATGTCACCCGGCGCGAGGAGTTCGTGGCGTCCGAGGGTGGCGGAGCAACCGTCAACGGCAGGACCATCCGCGTCTCCGAGACCGACCGGCTCGAGGACTCGATCCTCGTCACCGGGTTCCCTTACGACCGTCGCCTGCACGCAGAGGCCTACCTCGCGGTCCTGGCCGAGATAATGAAGAGGAGCCGGGGCACCCGGAGGATGGGAGCGGCCGCACTCGACATGGCGTGGGTGGCATGTGGCCGTTTTGACGGGTATTGGGAGCACGGCGGCCCACAGGGGGTCAAGCCCTGGGATGCGGCCGCGGGGATGCTCCTCACTACAGAGGCCGGCGGGATGGCGACCGGCGACGACGGTGGCCTCGATGACCTCCAACCCGCGGCGTTCGTGGTCACCAACGGCAAGATCCACGAGGAGCTCCGACTCATCGTGTCCCAAACCACTGCCGGAGCATCTGAGGTGAGCTTCCACGACCATCACCTCCACCCGCTCGGCTATGCCGCGCTGGTCAACGGCCTCGAGTTGATGGGCTCGACCACGTTGGACGACCTGCTCGGAAAGGTCGCCGAACGAGCAGCGGCCGACCGAAGGCGCCGTGATCGGGCAGCGTCTCAATGACGAGGGACTGGCCGAGGCGAGGCTGCCGACGCGCCATGACCTCGATTCGGCCGTTCCCGATCGGGCAGTCTTGCTCTATCGATACTGCGGTCACATCGCAGTAGCCAACACCAGGACTTTGGAGATCGCAGGAGTCGAGGCGAGCACACCCGACCCTGCCGGTGGCTCGATCGATCGCGGGACCGATGGTGAGCCAACAGGTGTGCTCCGGGAGACCGCCATCACTCTCGTGTCCCGAGCGCTGGCCCCCATGGTGAACGGGCCGTCCGACGCCGAGATTCTCCAAGCGCTGGCGCGCCTGCCCGCGATGGGACTCGGCTCCATCACGGGGATCGTCTCGGCAGGTGAGCCGTTGTGGTGCGGCGTCCCCGACGAGCTGGGCACGTTGTGTCGTCTCGCCCCCGACCTCCCGCTGGACATAGACGTCCTCGTCGCCGCCGACAACCCTTCGGTCTTCGCAGACGCCGCCGACCAGATTCGCCGCAGCGAGGGCCGATTGCGGTTTCTCGGCTGGAAGGAATTCGCCGACGGCAGTTTCGGCGGCCATACCGCCGCCATGCATCAGCCATACGCCGACCGGCCGGACACCCTGGGGACCGACCGCCTCCGACCCGATCACACGATCGAGATGGCGCGAACCTCGATGCTGCTCGGGGGCTCGGTGGCGATCCATGCCATCGGGGACCGCGCCATCGACTCGGTCCTCGACGTCTTCGAGGAGTTGATCGCAATGGGGGCGGAGCCACCGAGGCTGCGAATCGAACACGTATCCATCCCGACCGGTGAAGCCATCCAACGGATGGCAGACCTCGGGGTGACCGCCTCGGTGCAACCCGCCTTTCTCGCCTCCGAGGGCAACTGGTTGGCCAAGCGGCTCGGTGACGACCGCATGGAAGGCGTCTACCCGTTCAGGTCGATGATGCAGGCGGGTGTGCCTCTGATAGGGGGAAGTGACTCGCCGGTCGAGCTCCCCGACCCACAGGTTGGGATAGCCGCGGCGGTGGACCGACCGGGGTTCAACCCATCCGAGAGATTGGACCACCCCCAGGCCGAGGGTCTCTTCTCACCGCCCTCACGCACCTAGCGCGGCCTCCAACGAGCCGGGGTCGAGGGGCCACATCACGGGGACGTTGGGAGCCAACGCGCGACTGACCGCTACCGTTTCGGAAAACACCAGACCTCACCGGAGGATCAAGCCCATGTCCAATCTCGATCTCGGTTATTCGACCGTGACGGCAGAAAAGGTGGAGAAGGGAATCGACCACGCTCTCGCCGAAGCGAAGTCGATTCTCGACGAGGCGGTTGCGCCGAAAGACCAGCGCACCTTCGAGAACACGATGATGCCCCTCGACAGGATTGCCGACCTCCTGAGCAAGGCCAACGCCCGGTATGCGTTCATGGGATACGTCCACCCCGACAAGGCAGTCAGGTCCGCCGGCAAGGCCGGTGAGGAGAAGATGGGCAATTTCGGGGTCGAGATGATCTTCCGGGACGACCTCAACGCCGCGGTTCAGGAGTACGCACAGACCGAGGAGGCACGCGCCCTGGACGGAGAGCGAGCCAGATATCTCGAGTTCTCCCTGAGAGATCTGAGGCAGGCGGGTCACGAGCTCGATCCCGAGACCCGAGCGAGAGTGAAGGAGAAGACCCAGCGCCTGGTCGAGCTGGGGGTCCGCTTCCAGGAGAACATCGACGAGTGGGAGGACCACATCCTGGTCGACAGCGACGAACTCGAAGGTCTGCCTCCCTCGTTTGCGGAGTCTCTCGAGACGGACGAGGAGTCGGGGAAGAAGAAGGTCACCCTCGCCTACCCGCACCTCATCCCCTTCCTGGAGAATGCCAAGCAGCGGGAGCTGAGACAGCAACTCTCTTTCAAGTTCAACACACAGGCGGTGGAGGCCAACCGAGCCATCCTCGAAGAGGCTGTGCGGTTGCGGAACGAGATCGCGACCGAATTCGATCTGCCCTCGTGGGCACACCATCGTCTGGAAGAGAGGATGGCCAAGGACCCGGATCGGGTCGCCGCCTTCTACGACGACTTGATCCCGCCGCTGACCCGGCAGGGCGAAAAGGATCTCAAAGTCATCTCAGGCCTGCTGGAGACAGAGACCGGCGACGACCAGGTTCA
Organism: uncultured Acidobacteriota bacterium; assembly: GCA_963822895.1. GTDB lineage: Bacteria > Actinomycetota > Acidimicrobiia > Spongiisociales > ZC4RG35 > JARDZU01. The sequence continues at coordinate 95,652 of CAWGJI010000019.1, read as the reverse complement.
GGTGTGGGATTGGCGCTACTACGACACCCAACAGCGCCGCACGGACTTCGGCGTCGACCCTTTCGAGGTGGCCCAGTACTTCGCCCTGGATGCGGTGCTGGCCGGGATGTTCGAGTTGGTGCAGGAGACCTTCGGCCTCGACTTCGAAGAAATCCTTGATCCTGATGTCTGGCATCCCGATGTCCGTCTCTTCGTCATCCGTGACGCCGGGAGTGGAGAAGAGCTGGCTCATTTCTATCTCGACCTCTTCCCCCGTGAGGGCAAATTCGGCCATGCCGCCGAGTTCCCACTCATCGAGAGCCGGCGAATGGAAGACGGCTCCTTTCAAAATCCGGTCTGTGCGATGGTGGCGAATTTCACCAAGCCGACCGCCTCGTCCCCCTCGCTACTCCAGCACGGTGAGGTGGAGACGCTCTTCCATGAGTTCGGCCACGTTCTCCATCAGAACCTGGGAAGAACCGAGATGGCTCGCTTCTCGGGCACCAGCGTGGAGCGAGACTTCGTCGAGGCCCCCAGCCAGATCATGCAGCATTGGGTGTGGCGAGCCGATGTCCTCCGCCGCTTTGCCAAGCACCACGAGACCGGCGAGCCGATCCCCGATCGCCTGGTCGAGCAATTGGTGGCGGCCCGACAGCTGAATGTGGCGATCCACCAGTTGCGTCAGCTCCAATTCGGATGGCTGGATCAGCAGATTCACTCCACAGACCCTCAACCGGACCTGGAGAAGGTGCAGCGGGAGGCTGCCGACATCAGCCTGCTCCCCTTCCACCAGGGAACGTTCGGCATCGCCTCATTCGGGCACCTGATGGGCGGTTACGACGCCGCCTATTACGGCTACATGTGGTCGGAAGTGTTCGGTGACGACATGTTCTCCCGTTTCGAGGAAGAGGGCGTGACCAACCCCGATGTCGGGATGGCATATCGCCGGGAGGTCCTGGAGAAGGGCGGCTCGCTCGATGCCGACGAGATGCTGGTCAACTTCCTGGGGCGCAAGCCGGAGAACGGAGCCTTCCTCCGCAAGCTGGGAATCGACTGAGAAAAGGCCTCTGAGACTTGCATGAGCGGGGCCTATACGGTGTAAACTGAATGAGTCCGGGAACCAATGCTCGGTTACGGACGTCTCATCACGACAAGCAGTGATCGTTTATTGCTGCTTTACGGGTCGGAGCGCAAAGTAGCGCGTGAGGCGTATCGCCAGGAAAGTCCAGTCTCAGGAATCACACGAGACGCCAACAGGTTTCACAATTGACCGGCCCGGGTAAAAGGAGGGCCTCGAAATGACAGACATAGTTAGGGGAGCAGCCATCAAGGGCATGACCCGTCCATCGAGACGGTTCAAGGCCGACCGCGTGTGCGCCAAGCCCGGATGCAAGACAAAGCTCTCTCAGTACAACAAGGCGGAGTATTGCCATGCCCACGCCCCGGTTCGATTTCCGCGGGTTCGTGGGAAGATCATGGACAGCTCAGACGCCTGAAACCACTCTGGCCGGGACAGGTCCTCTCCCCCTCCCCGTCCCATAAGCCAGACAACGAGGGCCCCGGTCATCGACCGGGGCTCTCTGCTTTATTGGCTGGCGGACTTTGACCGTTTTGGCTCCAGGAGCCCGGAGCAGATCGCGAACAGGGGACTTCCCTCACTCAACGCGCCCAACGTCTCGACCTCGGTCAAACAGACGCCGGTCCGCTGCCTCTTTGCTGGCGGACTTTGACCGCTTGGCTCCAGGACCTCACAGCAGTCGTGAACAGGGGACTTCCCTCACCCCTTTGTGATCACAATCTCGACCTCGGTCAAACAGACGCCGGTCCGCTGATCTATTGCCGGCCGACTTTGGACGCGTGGCTCCCCGCCCGGGACCGCCCAGGAGATCGGGGACTACATCGAGACTTCGCCGAATTCCGGTTCGATGCCAGGTCCAAACAGACGCCGGTCGGCCGGGGCTACCGCCGCGTCGGCCGGGCTACGCGCATGGCCAGACACGTGCGCACGCCAAACACACAACGGTCCGTCGGGGAATATGGGGTAGCGCTGGGTGTTCGTACAATCGAGGACGTTATGACACAGATTCTTCTCCAGGCTCCCGAGATCCATTGCGACCACTGCAAGATGAGCATCGAGGGCGCCGTCGGTGCGCTCCCCGGGGTCGAGACCGTCGAGGTCGCCATCGGGGACGCCACAGTGAACGTCGCCTACGACGAGGCCGTGGTACAGGTCGACTCGATCAAGAAGGCGATAGAGGAGCAGGGCTACGCCGTCTTCGGCTGACACCCGACGCCCCGACGTCTCCCGAACCATCCTCTTCGACGTTGATGGCATGACCTGCGCCACCTGTGCGGTGCGGGTGGAACGGGTCCTCGGTCGTCAGGAAGGTGTGGAGGCGGCGAACGTGAACCTGGCCGGGGCCTCGGCCCTGGTTCGTGTCGGTGACGAGGTGGATGTCGACCAGCTGAAGGCAGCGGTCGACAAGATCGGCTACCACCTGGCACCACATGAGACCGGGCCCAACCCGAGGGACATGGTCGGTCACTATCACGGTGACGAGAAAACCCAGTGGCGTCGATTCTGGATCGAGATCGCCCTGACGCTCCCGGCGATGCTCTTGGCAATGTTCGGGCCGGAGACGACCTGGAGCCGCATCCTCCAGCTCGTCTTGATCACCCCCGTCGTCACTTGGGGTGGCTGGCAGTTCCACACGGTGGCCGTGAAGCAGGCCAGAAGCCTGGCGGCCAACATGGACACCCTCATATCCCTGGGCTCTTCCGCCGCATATCTCTATTCGCTATGGGCATTGATCAACGATCAGCCGATCTTCTTCGAGACCGCCGGGATGATCATCACGCTGATCACACTGGGACGCGCCTTCGAGGCGCGAGCCAAGGGACGGGCCTCCGAAGCGGTCCACCGGCTTCTCGAGCTAGGGGCAAAGGATGCCCGGATCGTCGTGAACGGAAGTGAGCAGTCGGTCCCGATCGAGCAGGTGATACCTGGTGATCTGATGATCGTCCTCCCCGGAGAGAAGATCCCCACCGACGGTGAGGTCGACTCCGGTGAGTCGGCAGTTGACGAGTCGATGCTGACCGGTGAGTCGATGCCGGTGGACAAAACACCCGGGGACGCAGTTTTTGGGGCGACTGTGAACCAGGGCGGGAGACTCGTCGTGAGAGCAACGGCGGTGGGCTCCGACACAGCCCTGGCAGGAATCGTCAAGATGGTGGAGGAGGCTCAAGGTTCCAAGGCGCCCAGCCAGCGGATGGCCGACCGGGTTGCCTCGGTCTTCGTGCCCTCGGTCATCGCCATAGCCATCCTCACCACAGTCGTCTGGCTGATGCTGGGGAACGAGTTCTTCGAGTCCTTCCGCGCCGGCGTCTCGGTTCTCATCATCGCTTGCCCGTGTGCCCTGGGCCTGGCCACGCCGACTGCCATCATGGTCGGCAGCGGACGTGGTGCCGACCTGGGAATCCTCTTCAAACGAGCCGAGGTCTTCGAGCAAGTCCGGACCATCGACACCGTCGTCTTCGACAAGACAGGGACCCTCACCACCGGCGTGATGACCATGTCGGATGCCATCACGGACGGGGACCGGGCAGACTTCATACGGGTCGTCGGCTCTCTCGAGGCAGCTTCGGGTCACCCCATCGGAAAGGCAGTCGCCCTGGGTGCAGACGAGCTCGGGATCGATCTGGTCGAGCCTGCCCATCTCGAGAGTCTTTCCGGCCTGGGGGTGGTCGGCGAGATCGGTGATCGCCAAGTGGTGGTGGGGAAGGCCAAGCTCTTAGAGGACCGCGGCCTCGAAGTCGGAGAATGGGCCTCTGAGCTGGCACGTCTCGAAGAAACGGGGAAGACCGCCTTCGTCGCAGGCTGGGATGGCCGTGCCCGCGGCGTGGTTGCGGTGACCGACGTGGTCCGACCCGAGGCCGGCTTGGCCTTGGCTCGGCTGAGGGAACAGCAGAAAAGGGTCGTCATGATCACCGGGGACAACCAGCGCACTGCCCGGCGGATCGCAGCCCAGCTGGGAATCGACGACGTCAGGGCCGAGGTGCTTCCGGGGGAGAAGGCGAGCCAGATATCGGCTCTACAGGACGAGGGATCGACCGTGGTGTTCGTCGGCGACGGTGTCAACGATGCGCCGGCCCTGACTCAGGCGGATCTGGCCATGGCTGTCGGCTCAGGCACCGAAGTGGCGCTCGAGGCCGGTGACGTGGTGCTCCTCAACGGAGACCCTCGCCTGGTGCCTGCCGGGATCGACTTGGCCCACGCCACGTTCAGGACGATTAGACAGAATCTGCTCTGGGCGTTCGGCTACAACACCGCTGCGATCCCCATCGCCGCGCTGGGCTTGCTCAACCCGATGATCGCCGCCGGGGCGATGGCGTTTTCCTCGGTGTCGGTAGTACTCAACGCTCTCCGCCTCCGCCGATTCAGGCCGTTCTGGGAGTAACACTTTCCCCGGCCCGGGTGTAGGTTGAAAGTATGGGTTCGCTGCAATGGCTCGATCGGCCGATCGTCCAGGACCCGGTCGGTCTGATCGCTTTCGAAGGGTGGGGCGACGCCGGCGAGTCGGCGAGTCATGCTGCGTCCGAGTTCTTGGGCAAGCTCGACGGAGAGATGTTCGCCATCATCGATCCCGACGACCACTTCGATTTCCAGGTGAGACGACCCATGGTCGAACTGGACTCGTCCGGCATCGTCTCCATCTCCTGGCCCCGGAATGAGCTCTACGCGGTGCGCGGCACCGAGCGCGACATGGTGGTGCTGCTCGGAGAGGAGCCCCATTACCGCTGGAAGTCTTTCACCAACGACGTGGTAGAAGTCATGACCGTGATGGGCGTCACCCGTGCCGTAACAATCGGAGCCTTCATCGGACAGGTCGCCCACACGCTGCCCGTGCCGTTGGTCGGGTCAGCCAATCGGCCCGACGACCTGGTGATCCACGGTCTCCTCCCCAGCGGATACGAGGGCCCGACCGGGATCACCGGCGTTCTAAATCACGCCCTGGGCAACGCCGGCATCGATGTGATCTCGGTATGGGCGGCAGTGCCCCACTACCTCTCCAATCAAGAGTACCCCCCGGCCACAGAAGCCCTGGCCGTGAAAGCCGCCGAGCTTTGCGGGGTCAGTCTCGACATCGGGGAGCTCACCAGTGCCTCACGCCAGTTCCTGTCGACGGTCAACGCGGCCATCGAGGGGAACGCCGAGCTCGAGGAGTATGTGGAGCAGTTGGAGCAGGAAGCCGATGACGATCGGGGCGAGCGGCTCATCGACGAGATAGAGAAATACCTCCGCGGTAAGTAGTGGGAGTCGTCCGGTACCTCCATCTTCTTGGGGCAACGGTATGGATCGGCGGGCTCATCGTCATGGGCACGACTGTCTCAGCGGTGCGATCTGTGAGCGACGACCGCAGAGTCCTCAGGGCCATCGCCCGCAGGTTCGGTGTCGTCTCCTGGACCGCGATGGGGCTACTGGTGGTGACCGGGGCCATCCTCTCCGCCGATCACGGCTGGGACTCGGTGCTGACAACCAAGATCTCCCTGGTCGTGCTCTCCGTCCTCCTGGCGGCCTGGCACTCGCTCGGGGGCGCCACCCAGTCGCCACAATCCCGCGGTCTCATACAGGGTGTGCTCTTGATTCTCGCCCTGGTCATACTCGGTCTGGCCGTCGCCCTCTGATCCTGATCCTCGCCTTGGTCATACTCGGGCTCGCCGTCGCCCTCTGATTGTCTCAGCCACCCATCACACCAAGCGCGACGGCGGATAGAGCGGCAACAGCCGCGACGGGGGGTGTCATCACGACCCGCTTCAGTCTCCCAGGCATAGGTGCCTCCACGACGGCGTCTCAGGAGTTTCCTGCAGTCACCCGTCTGCTCAACCTCCGCCAGTTCCCGCCACATCGAGGACTTGCTGCACCACGAGATCAGACCGACCCCACAGGATGTTGCTGAGCCCCGTGCCGCCGGCGACCACGCGGGTGGAGTTGGTGGAAAGACCGGCGTAGAAGTCCAGGCCCCTTCTCCAATAGTCGTCGATCCGGGCAGCAGTGGCCTGGCCCGCGTAATCGATGAATTGCTTGCTCTGGAAGACCCTGAGGGGATCATGCTCGATCACGACGAGCCGAGCGCCACCGAAGTCGCCCAGCGAGTCGGAAACACCCTGGTCCAGGTCGAGCCACGGGGGATGGCCTTCGGTTGTGCCCAGTTGCTCGTCGAAGAATGATTGAAAACCCACGGGCATGGGATCGACCAGGACTGCACCGGCTATGTCTGACCTCCCGTCGGCGAACAGCCGGGCAGCGTGGACGCCGTCACCGTTGGCCACCAGGACGAGTGGCCCGGAGATCCCAAGGTCGGCCAATGAATCCTCGAGGTCTGCCGCCTGACGTTCGGGTGACACCCCCTCTTCGGTGTAGCCGCTCGCACAGACAGCAAGACCTCGGTTCGAGAGCTCAGCCTGGATCACCGACCACGACCCGTAGTCGATCCAACTCATCGGCTGAAGGATGATGGTTGGACTACCAGACTCGCCGGCCCCCGTGCAGATGAAGCGGTGCCCATCGACCAAGGTGTTGACGATGGGAGCGGGTGACTCCAAGAGGGGGGCTTCGGTGTCGAGCCGGACCAGCGCGCCCGGGTGGTAGAGGGTGACCCACAACGACCCGTCTGCGTCGAAGACGCCTCCTGGCTTACCGGGTAGCGGAAACCGGGTCACATCGCCTGTCGCAGGGTCGACCCTCATCAACATGTGATCTCGGTTGGAGGTCACCCAAAGCTGACCATCGAAACCGGTCATCCCCAACAACCCGAATGTGAGGGGCACAGACAACAGCTCTCCCGTGCCCGGATCGAATCGGGTCACGTTGGCCCCGTTGGGGATATCCCCGTCCAACAGCCACAAGTAGCCCCCGGCCTCGGTGACGCTCCGGATGGGGCTCTCGGTAGGTATCGAGGTCTCGCCCACTACGCCGTCATCGCCGAGACTGGAGATGACACCCGTCTGCGGGTCGGCGATCCAGTGATAACCGAGCCCGCTGCCCTTCAGTTGACCGTCCAGCGTCTCTATGAACTCCCCATCGGTGCTGATGCGCACCGTCTGATCTTGTTGGGTGCCAACCCAAAGGGTATTGGCGAACCACGCTGATCCGTACCAAGGCTCGCCACCGATCGGAATGATGCGATCCACTTCGCCAAGCCCCGGATCGAAACGGAGGACCTCGCCGCCGTTGTCATAGCTCGATAGCCACACGTAGCCACCCCCGATCGTCACACCCTCCACATAGGCGTCGATGGAATACGTCTCTTCAACCAGCCCGGAGGAGGCTGAAACCCTCTGGAGTGTGTGGGCGAGGGCAGTCATCGCCCAGAGAGTGTCACCGTCCACTGCCGTAGTCTGAACACCTCCAGAAGCCAGGGGGACCACGTTGTCGACACCGGGCAGGTTCCCCACGGCCGACAGCGAGGGAGCGAAGATCGAAGGGGGCTCGCTTTTCAGGAGCGCCGGCACCAAGGCCAGGAGCACGACTCCGAATGCAGCAACCGCGACCAGCCATGGTCGCCGCCATCCTGCCCGTGGGGGTTGGACAGGTGCAGATATCCCGATCCGCTCATTCACCTTCGCCCTTAGTCGGGCCTGGTCTGTCTCATAGCTCGCGGCCGGGTCGACGCCTTGCAGAAGGTCGAACATCATGAATTCTCCTCTTGCGTCTGCCTGGTTCGTGGTTCGAGCTGCTCGAATCGCGCGCGGAGCCGCGTACGGGCGCGATGGAGCCGCTGGTCGACGGCGTTCTCGTTGATACCGAGGACCTGGGCGATCTCTGTCCGGGTGAGCCCGTCCCAGGAGTGCAGGCGAAGCAACTCCTGGTCGACATCGCTCAACTTGCCCAGAGCTACGAGGACCAGCTCTGAGTGTGTATCGCCGCCCGAGCCCTCCCGCCCGCCCGGGCCGACGAGGTCGGACTCGAGTCGGCGCGTGAGACGAGCGCGACGACGGCGCCCCCGATACTGGTTTCCTACCACCCGGAAGGCCACCCCGTGGAGCCAGGGTCTGACCGCACTGTCGGTTGGCATGTCATCGATCCTCCGCCAGGCAATGGCAAAGACCTCGGCCGCTGCATCCTCACCGTCGTCGGCGCCGAGCCGGCGAACGCAATAGCGGCAAATCTCGTCAAAGTGCCGTTCGAACAGATGGTCGAACCGCTCCTGGATCCGTTCGCCCGACTTGGCCTCGCTGCAGTTAGACACTTCCGCCTCTCTGCGGGATTAGATGTCCAGTAGGGCAGTCCTGCTTACACAAAGGGATCAGTGCCATGGAATGGCAGCAATGTCAACCCGCACTCACCGATCGCTCTGATCAAAGCAAAGGACCGGCCCGGGGCCGGTCCTTCGAAGTCACTTCCGCTTGTGTCGGTTGGCTTTGAGCCGTTTGCGGTACTTGTGCTTCGACATCTTCTTACGACGCTTCTTGACGAGCGATCCCATGCAAAAACCTCACAGAGTTCGGGGGAAACCTCTCATATGGTCGCGCCAATGGTGGCTTAGGTCAAACCCTCTGCGGTAGTCGGTCATGCGGAGCGGCACGCAAACTCCGGACCTTCGACCCGATTATCGCACGGCGGAAGACGGCCGGCCCGCGCTCCAGAAATGCGGGTACTCCTACAGTCGCTTCATGATCGACATTGGGTTCGCCCACAGTGGTGATGTGAACGTGGCGTATCAAGTCGTGGGCGATGGGCCGGTGGATCTCGTATACGTGAAGGGCGCCTGGTCCCACCTGGAAGTCATGTGGGAGCTTCCGGCGTATCGCCGGTTTTGTGAGCGGCTGGGTGAGTTCGCACGGGTGATCCTGTTCGACAAGAGGGGCATGGGCATGTCGGATCGAGTCCCCGGCGCCACGCCACTCGACGTCCGAATGGACGACATCAGAGCGGTGATGGCCGCCGTCGACAGTGAGTCCGCATTTCTCATCGGCGAATCGGAAGGTGGCCCATTGTCCATGTTGTTTGCGGCCGCCCATCCCGAGCGAACCTCAGGTTTGATCCTGATGGGCGCCGAAGTGCGGGAACGGCGAGATGAGGAATGGCCATGGGGTGAGAGCTCGGAGGAGGAGTTCGAGACATCGATGTCCAGCCTGCCGGATCGATGGGGCAAGCCCGGCCGATTCATGGAGTCTCTCGCACCCAGCCAGGAAGTCACGCCATGGGTAATCGACTGGCAAGCTCGCCTGCAACGGAATGCCAACACCCCGGGCGGGGCCGAGGCTTTCATGCGGCTGTCATTAGATATCGACGTTCGTGACATCGTGCCAACTGTCCGCGTCCCAACACTCGTCATCCACTCGGAAGGTGACCGGATCTGTCATGTGGAGAACGGTCGCTTCCTGGCCACCAACATCCCCGATGCCCGTTACGTCGAGTTGCCTGGCTCCGATCATGTCCCCTGGTTCGAGCCCGGCCCGGCTCTGGACGAGATAAGAGAGTTTCTGACGGGTCGCCGGGTGGCATCGACACCCGATCGGGTGCTGGCGACCGTACTGTTCACCGACATCGTCGATTCCACCGGCAGAGCCGCACAGGTGGGAGACAGAAGGTGGCGGGAGATGTTGGAGACTCACAACAACGTTCTGCGCTCGCAATTGGAGCGCTTTCGGGGCGTGGAGGTCGACAACGCCGGCGACGGATTCTTGGCGACTTTCGATGGTCCAGCGAGGGCAATTCAGTGTGCCCAGGCGATTGGCCCTCAGGTCGAGGCTCTCGGCCTCGAGGTGAGGGCGGGAGTCCATACCGGAGAAGTCGAGAGAATCGGTGACGACGTCGCCGGCATCGCCGTTCACATCGGGGCCCGGATCGCCGGATTGGCCGGCGCAAATGAGGTGCTCGTCTCTCGGACGGTCAAGGACCTGGTTGCCGGGTCTGGGATCGAGTTCGAAGACCGTGGCGAGCATTCACTGAAAGGGGTGCCCGACAAATGGCATGTCTACGCCGTTCTCTGATCTGGGCAAGGCCGGGGGGTTTCCCAACTGAACAATGCAGCTCGGTCGAGTTAACGTCGCCAGGAGACCAGAGGTAGCCCTTGCACACCATCGACATCGAGTACTGCGTCACCTGAAACTATCTGAACCGCGCCGTGAGCGCGGCCACAGACATCCTCGGCGCATATCAACACGTGATCGGCTCCCTCACCTTGACCACCGGTTCCAAGGGCGTGTTCGACGTGACCGTGGACGGTGAGGTCCTCTTCTCGAAACACTCGATCGGCCGCCACGCCGAGCCAGGGGAAGTCCTGGAGCTGTTCACCGAGAAGTACGGCGCAGACGTGACGCCCTACCCCCAAACCTGAAGTCGGTCACATCGCGATTCACACTTCTTCAATCGATGTTGACATGGTCTATCTTACATCGTATGGTTATCTTACGACGTATGGTCGACGTAGTCAGCTGAGGAGAACAGCCATGGACACCACCGGGACAACGAGCGGGACACCGAACACGACAGCCACCAAGACTATGAGGGCCATCACCTTCGAAAGATACGGATCGGGTGAGGTGCTGGGACTGGCCGACGTCGCCAAGCCGGTGCCGGCCGACGATCAGGTCCTGGTTCGGGTCCGGGCGGCCTCTCTGAACCCATACGACTGGCATTACGTGACCGGTCTCCCCCGTGTCATCCGGCCACAGTTCGGGATGTTCAGACCCAAGGAGAAGAATCGAAGACTCGGGGCGGACCTGGCAGGCGTGGTTGAGACCGTCGGCGAAGACGTGACCGGCCTAAAGGCCGGCGACGAGGTCTACGGCGAGATCCGTTTGGGTAGTCATGCCGAATATGCGGTTGCACGCGAGACGACGCTGGCACCCAAGCCGCCGACTCTGAGCTTCGAAGAGGCTGCGGCCGTGCCGATGGCCGCACAGACGGCACTACAGGGTCTCCGCGACTCCGGGCAGATCCGTCCCGGCCAGAAGGTCCTGATCAACGGGGCGTCTGGTGGAGTCGGGACCTTCGCCGTCCAACTCGGGAAGTGGTTCGGCGCAGAAGTGACGGGCGTGTGCAGCACCAGGAACCTCGAGATGGTGCGAGCTCTCGGCGCCGATCACGTCATCGACTACACCGAGGAGGACTTCACCAAGGGCACCGAGCGTTACGACATCTTGTTCGATCTGGTCGGGAGTCATTCACCCGCCGCCTACCACCGGGTTCTGACTCGAGACGGGCGATTCGTCGCATCGTTCGGCCAGCCGGAGAATCTCTGGTTCGGCCCATTCGGCTTCTTGATCGGGATGAAGGCTGTATCGCTCTTCGGTAAAGAGATGGTCCTGCTCAGCACACGACCCAACCGCGAGGACCTCCAATATCTGACCGACTTGTTCGAGGCGGGGACGATAAGGCCGGTCATCGATCGGACCTACTCGCTCACCGAGGTCTCCGAAGCGATCGACTACCTGGCACTGGGGCATGCCCGGGGCAAGGTCGTCATCACCATGTAGGGAACCGGTGTTTGGTCGACTTCGGCCCGTCGGCCTAGACGCTCGCTCTCGGCGCATACATGATGATCACCACGCCGAGCAGGCAAATCAGGGCACCGGCGACGTCGTATCCGTCGGGTCGGAAACCATCGAATACCACGCCCCACAAGAGGGAGCCGACCACGAACACACCCCCGTATGCGGCGAGAATCCTCCCGAAATGAGGACTCGGTTGGAAAGTGGCAACGAACCCATACAGGGCAAGGGCCATCACGCCCCCAGCGATGAAGAGAAGACCGCGTTTCTCGCGCACCCCCTGCCAAATGAGATAGGCGCCGCCTATCTCGGCAAGGGCGGCAGCCACGAAGAGGCCGATCGATTTGAGCACAGTCATCTCACCGACTCTAAGGCACACCCATATGACCTTCGCATCCGGTTGAGGCCGGCCCGACTCGGGCTTCGTGACTCGTGGCCCCCCAAGTCGAAACGGCCCACCCCCGACCAAGGCGACCCTTCCCTTCATTGGGGCCGCATCGGCGCTGGATAACGGAGACCAGCCCCAGATCGCCTTACTCGGGGAGGGGGCATATCTGGCCCTCGAGCACGTGAGGAAATCGATCCATGGGATCGGGTTCCCTCCACTCACGGACCTCTTCGATCGGATTGTCGAGCACCGTGTCCCGGTATACGTCTGAGCACCGTGTGGAGACGCCCGTGGGGTGTCTGAGACCGATCTGAGCTCGATCAACGGCCAGCGGATGGGCGGTGAAGTCTGGGCAAGGCTGATCGCTGAGGCCGACCGAGTCGTCACCATCTGAGCCGCGAAAAGAGCCTGATCAACCCTGTCTTCACGCCGCCAGGGTGGGCACCGGCCCTGCCTTGCGTGTCCTCAGGATCAGCCAGAGACCGGCGAAGATGAGAAGGATCGCAATCCAGCCGATCCATCCGAGCCGTTCACCAAGCACAACCACGGCGAGGATGGTCGCGGTCGCCGGCTCGGCAAGGGAGACGGTCGCAGCCGTGGGGCCGGTCGTCGTTCGAAGCCCGCTGGCAAAGAGGACATAGGCAAGGGCAGTCGCCACCAGCCCGAGATGCAGGGCCATCAGGACACCCGAGGCGGTGCCTATCCAGTTGAGGTCCGTAAACCCGATCAGAGGAAGGGACAGGGCCACGGCGACGGTGAACACCAACGCCATCCCTCCGATGGCCGGCGTGCGGTCCACGACCCGAGTGGACGCCACCACATAGATCGCATATGCCAGACCGGCTCCTATCGCCGCGGCCAAACCAATCGCATCGACTCCTATTCGCTCGCCTGCGATGGCCAGGAGCGTCACACCGCCGACGGCCAGTGTGGTGGCTGCCCACCATCCCCTGGTCGGGCGCCGACGGCTTGCCAGCCAGGTGATCAACCCGGTGAGTATCGGAGCCGAACCGATGGCGACCGCGGTCCCCAGGGCCACCCCGGTCCGGTCGACGGCGGCGAAGAAGGCAGGCTGATAGGCCGCCATCCCGATCCCGGCCAGGACGGTCGGGCCCCACGGCAGATGAGAGAGACTCGGAAGCGAGCCGGTGGCGACGGCGATGATCACCAGGGCGGGGGCGGCAACGACCAGACGCATGAGCCCGACCCCCAGTGGCTCTGCCGCAGCCGGGCCCAACGCCTGAGCGGTCCCGGTGGTCCCCCACAGACATGCTGCGGCGAGGATGAGCCATACCCCTCGATGTCTTGTGGTCTTCACTACCCGAGTATCGCCTCGGCCTGTCTGGCTCAGGGACTGTCGGTGGTGTGGGGCGTCTTCTCGGCGCGCAGGAGGCCGACGAGCATTCCCTCGACCAGAGCCTGCCATGAGGCCTCGATGATGTTCTGGTGAACACCGACGGTGCCCCAGCTGTTGTCGCCGTTGGTGGTCTCGACCAGGACCCGGACCCTTGCTGCCGTACCCTCGGCGGAGTCGAGGTCCCTGACCTTGTAGTCGATGAGCCGGAGCCTCTTCATCTCCGGGTATGAGTCCTCCAGGGCCTTTCGCAACGCCTGGTCCATGGCGTTCACCGGCCCATCACCTTGGGCGGAGACCTCGATGACCTCGTCGCCGACCCTCACTGTGAGGAAGGCGGTGGCGACCACTTCGCCATCACCGTCGGTGTGGATGTTGACCTTGAGGTCGTCGACGTGGAAGAGGGCGACGTCCTCCCCCGATGCCCTTCGCAACAGCATCTCGAACGAACCGTCGGCAGCCTCGAACTGATAGCCCGCATGCTCGAGGTCCTTGACCTGGTCGACGAGGAGCTGAGCCATCTCGGGATCGAGGTCCCAGCCCTTCTCGGCGGCAACGGTGAGGACCGTCGACCGGCCCATCAACTCGCTGAAGAGCATCCGTGCGGTGTTTCCCACGGCGGCCGGGTCGATGTGCTCGTAGGCGCCTTCGAGACGGGCCAGGCCGGATGTGTGGAGACCGGCCTTGTGTGCAAACGCCGAAGCACCCACGTAGGGCCGACGCGCATCGACCGGTGCCCCGAGGATCTCGGCGATCTGCTGTGAGATCGGATAGAGCCGTGACAGCGACTCTTCCGGGATCGTCGCCACGTCGGACTTGAGGCTGAGATTCGGTATCAGCGAGCATAGATCGGCGTTCCCGGTCCTCTCCCCATAGCCGTTTATACATCCCTGCACCTGGAACACCCCCGAGGACAGCGCCGTCAACGAGTTGGCCACGGCACAGTCGGAATCGTTGTGGAAATGGACGCCGAGGGCGGTGGCAACACGCTCCTGGACCGCCGAGATCGTGGGAGCGACTTCGTCCGGAAGGGCGCCGCCATTTGTGTCGCAGAGCACGATCCTCTCCGCACCCGCATCGGCCGCCGCCGCCAGGACCGCCATCGAGTAGTCGGGATTGGCCCGATATCCGTCGAAGAAGTGCTCGGCGTCGAAGAAGACGGTCTTGCCCAACGAACGGAGGTACTCGACACTGCTCCCCACCATGTCCAGGCCCTCTTCCAGCGAGGTGTTGAGGGCCTTCCTCACATGCAGCTCCGAAGACTTGCCGACCAGGCACACGAAATCGGTCTCGGCGGCCAGCAGGGCCTCGAGCTGTGAGTCGTCTTCGGGCCGGACCCCGGGTCTCCGGGTCGAGCCGAAGGCGACGAGACGTGATCGTTCCAAGGCGAGCTCCGTTTTGGCTCGCTCGAAGAACTCGTCGTCCTTGGGATTCGCACCGGGCCATCCACCCTCGATGAAATGGACCCCGAGCTCGTCGAGGAGACGCACCACGCGAATCTTCTCCCCAACGGTCGGTGACAGACCCTCGGCCTGTGTCCCATCCCGGAGGGTGGTGTCGTAGATCTCTGCCGTCTTGTTCATTGATCTCGCCTGCCAATAGAAAAGACCCCCGCGGTGTGCGGAGGTCTGGATTCGGGGCGGCGCCTGACTAGAGGCGCGACACCCCTAGGGAATGATGATCCGTGCGCTCTGCTCGAAAGTTCCCTTCATTGCCCGGCCAGTATGGGACCGGTTTCCACAGGCGTCAAGACCGGGTCTCGCCCTCGCTGCGGGCAGAGGGCGAGACCCGGGTCCGTTCATGCCCCGAAGGCGTCCTCGAAGGCGGCCTTGAGGTCGGGTGTGCTGGGGCCGCTGAACCCGCAGTAGTTGACCACTCCGTCGGTGGCGGTGATGAGATAAGACTCACCGGTTTGGAAGTCGATGCCACCGATGAGACCCAAAAGGCCCTGTGGGGCCGTGAGGACCACTTCGCCGGCGTCTCCACCCTTGTACCAGTGATCGACCTGGAGACTGACCTGATCGTCCGCGATCTCGGTAACCGTCCCTTCGAAGGCAATCTGGGCTGGGGCGAGCAGCTCCACGGAGAATTGGATGCACATCGCCATCCCGTCGCCCTCACCGGCACTGAGTGTCAGAGGCGGGCCGGAAGCCACCGGGTCGCCCCCCGCGCCTCCATTGTTGAGGATGAACGCTCCGCCGACGGCAACGACCAGCACAGCGGCCGCCGCGGCCGCCGTCAGCCATCTCCTGCTCGAGTCCGGTGCGGCCGGCTCCTTCTTCTCCACCACAGGGGTGCTCATGATGTCCTCCAATAGTTGACGGGACGACGGCGTCGTCACCGACTGGGTCGGCACATCCGGGGACATCGGGTCGAGACGGGCCAACTTCTCACGTAGTTCGTCTGTCATGGTCTCTGCTCCTCGGCGTGTCGATCCCCTATCTGTCCGGATGGGGAGGGATCCTGTCGCAACAGTTGCTCGGAAAGCTTTCGCTTGGCCCGTGTCAGCCGGAGACTGACCGCATTCGCCGTCGTGTCGAGCACCATTGCGATCTCACGCGGCTCCAGATGCTCCCACGCCCAGAGACGCAGGACCTCCTGATCGGCCGGGGCCAGCTTCCCGAGGGCAAGAGTCAGGTCGTCGTCCTGGTGGTGATCGGCAGGATCGGGAACGGAGAGGGGCGGCTCCGACTTCAGACGCTCCACCAGACGCAGATGACGCCGTGCGCCCCTTCTGTGATTGGCCAGCACCCGACGCGCCACCCCATATGACCAGGGGAGCACGCCGTCGCCCGGCACGTCATCGAGACGACGCCAGATCGTGAGCAACACATCACCGAGCAAGTCGGCGGCATCGTCGGTCGAGACGCGTCTGCGCAGATAGCGCTGCAGAGGCTCGTAGACCTCTTGGGCGACCGATTCGAACCTCATGTCGCGACCACTCTGGGGTTTCACAGGGGGGTTATGTCCGGTCAGGACACGATTCTGTCACGCGACGGGCGCAATCATCCGTTCGATCGTCGGGCTCAGAAGACCGGGTCGATAGACCTATGCAGAGATTTCGCGAGAAGGCCGAATCAAATCGTAGACCAGAGGCCAAGTGCCCAGCCGATCGGAATCCCCATACCGATCGAGCCTCCCTGAGGAGCAGGTGCGGACCCACCCCGCACCTGCTTCTACTTTTTGTGCCCGTAATGTCCCCGCCGTGATGCCAAGGGTCCTGTCCACGCGGGTCCTCAACCGAACCGCACTCGACCGCCAACTCCTTCTCAGCAGGCGCCGTCTGTCGGTGCCCGATGCGCTGGAGCGGGTGGGCGGGCTCCAGACCCAGTACGCCCCGTCCGGTTACATCGGGCTTTGGTCACGTCTCGAGGCCTTCGAGAGAGACCGCCTGACCCGATCCCTCATCGCAGGCCGGGCTCTCCAGGGAACGCTGATGAGGATGACGATCCACATGGTGTCGGCCTCGGACTTCCCGCTCCTCAGCGAGGGTGTTCGAAGATCACGCCGAGAGTGGTGGCTCCGCGTGTCCAGGTCACGTGATCTCGACACCGACTCCTATGACGAGATGGCCGAGATCCTCACCGATGCCCTGGCCGACGGGCCAAGGCCGCGCTCGGATCTGGTGGCGGCCCTCGTCGCAGCCGGGTTCCCCAAGGAGACGTGGGAGGGTGCCGGCTTATGGGTGGACATGATCCGGGTCCCACCCTCGGGCACCTGGGAGCGGAGGCGAGCCGATCTCTATGGGCTGGCCCCACAGACGGCACCGGTGACCGAGGAAGCCGGCCTGAGACATCTGGCCACCCGATACCTGAGGGCATTTGGCCCGGCGTCGGTGTCCGACATCTCTAGCTGGTCGGGCGTGCCCCAGAGCACCATGGCTCCGGCTGTGGACGGGATGTCACTCCGGGAGTTCCGTGACGAAGATGGGGGCGAGCTGGTCGACCTCCCCCGACTGCGCATCGTCGACCCCGGTGAGCCGGCCCCGGTTCGACTCCTCCCCCATTGGGATGCCCTGCTCCTCGTGCATGCTCGACGAAAGGCGATCCTGCCCGAAGAGCTTCGGGCCGAGATCTTCAGCACGAAGAACCCCTTCTCGGTAGGCACCTTCCTGGTGGATGGGACGGTGGCCGGAACCTGGCGTCTCCAGGGGACCCGGGTGTCGAGCGAGGTCTTGACACCGATCCCCAAGCGCGCCCGCCGTCAGTTGGACGACGAGGTCGCCGCGCTCGAAGCTTTTGCCGCCGACTAGATCAAGCCGGTCGAGGCGAGCCGTGGAGTCAGGGTATCCACGCCGGCATGCTTGAAGCCGGCCACGACGTCGGCCACCTTCTCATGGAGACAGATGGCCAGAACAGCGGGTCCCGATCCGGAACGGGCTGCGTGCAGGGCCCCCGATTGGCGTGCGACATCGATCAGCTTCCCCACCTCGGGTGAGATCGCATCTCGCGGCGCCTCGTGAATCTCGTCACCGTGGGCCGCCTTGAGCATCTCTGCGTCACCGGTGATCAGCCCGGCCGTCAACGCCGAGACCCGGGCCAGGCTCCGCAGGACCCTTCCCTGAGGATGCGAGATGGACACCACGTCCCTGGCGTCGCTGGTCGAGAGCTCCTGGTCGGGTAGGGCAATGACGACGTGAAGAGCGGGATGGATGGGGATGCGAATCGGCATCCCCTCCGCCGGCACCAGGGTGAGACCCCCATACACGGCGGCAGCCACGTTGTCCGCATGGCCCTCGAGCTCGGCCGCTACCCGGTAGACGCGATCGGGGTCGACTTGCTCTCCTTGCGCCTTCAGGGCGGCAGCGACGGTGGCCACAGAGACCGCTGCGGACGAGCCGAGCCCCTTTCCGATGGGCACCTCTGCCGCGACTTCGATGGCGAGGGGGACGGAGCTCACGATTCTGGCCGTCTCGAGCACGACGTCGTCCTGGTCTGAGCGGGGACGATGAGATCCGACCTGCGTGACCGACCAGTCGGCGGCCGTCGCCGCCTGCACCTGACACCTGATGTCGAGGGCGAGGGCCATGCAGTCATAGGCCGGGCCCAGGTTGGCCGAAGTGGCAGGCGCCGAGGCCGTCGCCATCTGATGCAGGTCACTCACGAGCGCAGGTTATTCAGGGTTACCGTGGTTCCCGGCATGGGTGATCTCTTCGACTTCAACAACCTCCTGCCGGAGCTGGTGGTCGGGCTCGGTCTGGCCCTGATCCTGGGCAACGGCCTGGCCTGGTGGAAACATCGCCGCGGTGAGACCCCCAAAGGGGTCGAAGATGCCCAATACCGGCCCGGCCGGGTCGCCTTCCTCTCCGTGATAGGGCTGGTGATGACCGTGTGGGGGCTGGTATCGGTCCTCAATTGAGCCACGGATAGCCGATCACCGGGCTTTGAAGAGCCAATCGGAACACCGGTACACTCCCGCTCGGGGCAACGATGCCCAGTATGCGGGTGTAGTTCAATGGTAGAACACGAGCTTCCCAAGCTCGGGGCGAGGGTTCGATTCCCTTCACCCGCTCCGCACTCTCTTCGCCGAGTCAGTTGCCGTGTCGCAACAGCTCGGACACGTCCGCTCGATCGGCGGTCCGCTGCGCCATCAAGACCGACACCACCGCCACCAGGACACCCACCGCGACGGCGATGAGGGCTATGTCGATCGTGCTCACCCACTGTGGTGCCGGCGGTGTGTTGGGTAAGGGATCGAGGGCCAGGTAGAGGCTCCGCGCCGTCCACTCGCCTACACCGACGCCCACGATTGAGCCCACGAGGACCAGCGAGCCGATTTCCATGTAGCCCGCTCTCAGATGGGCTGCCCTGGTCAATCCCATGCGTCGCGCCAGCGCGTATGAGAGATTGCGTCCTCGTTGGCGTGTGTCGACGTAGATCAGGATCGAGGCGATGACGATCAGACCGGCGAGAACGGCGTAGAGCCGGAGAAAGTCGAAACTCCAAATGATCACGGCGAATTTCAGTTGATCGAGCGTCGAGTTCGCAGGTGTGCTGAACGCAAACCCGACCCCGGCGTCGAGAAGCGCCTGGTCGATCGCATTCTGATCGAGGCCTTTCGTCCACAACAGATATCGAGAGCCCCGAATCCGCCCACTGTCGGAGGCGAGGAGATCGCTGAGCTGTTGTCGACCAACCAGCAGCAACGGGCGATCCCGGGTTTCACCGGGAAAGTCGGCGATGGACGCCACGACATCGACGTGGAGGTCGCCGGCGTCGGTTTTGACGGTGCCGCTCGTCACCGGGGTGTTGGCCACGATTGCAACCAGTGCCCCATCGTGTGGCGGCTCTGAGACAGTCTTCAGGATGGCCCCAATCGAGCGCGAAGAGAAACCATCGAGCCAAAACCCGCCCGTCAGAAAGGTGTCAGGGTCGACGGCAAGCACATCAACGATCTCGTTGTCGAGATCGACGTTTGCCATCTTGATCACGATCGTCGAATTGTGAGCAAGGACTGGCGGGATTTCCTCCACCCGATACAAGACGGTGGCGACGTCTGATCCGACTGATGTCTTGCCCTTGGCTTCGACGCTCACTGTCGCCGAGCGGCCGAGAGCCTCGGCATAGACCAGGATCGCCACCGGGACAACCGCCGCGACAAGCAGGGTCAGGGCCACGGCCGGCTCGGACAGCAGGCGGCGTGACGCCAGATAGGCGGCATTGGTCCGGGCGCCGGCACGCTCGATCAACGGTCGTGCCATGGTCACCAACTCCGACACGGCCAAGGCCGCCGAGATGAGGACCAACACCGGGAAGAGGATCACGAGTGGATCCACTGAGCCGACGACGACGCTTTCCCCGAGTGTCACCGCCTGACCGCCGATGGAGACGCGAACCAATATCGAGGCGGCGACAGCGAGTGCCAGAAGGGGCCATCTCAGACCAAGACGGCGGGTCGCCGCCGATCGGCGGTGACCGATCGCCCTCCTCCCCATCACCACCGCCCCGGCGACTATCAGACCCACGGCGGTAGCGGCCAGAGCCGCCGTCAAGCCATCCCGACGGGCATAACCCTCGATGTCTGGCGAAGGCCCCACCCCTTGGATCAAGAGATTCGCCACCGCCCATCCACACAGGGCGCCCAACAGAACCGGCAGGAAGAGTTCGAGAACCGCCTTGACACCTGATCCGAAGGGGGAAAGACCGCTCATCTCGAGACGCACCAGCTCGGCGCGGCGTCGGTCGACCCAGTAGGAGCCCGCCATGCCGATGAGCCCCACCGCGGCCAGAAGCACCACGACGGCCAGGGGAACTATGGACGTGTCGAGGGCGTCGGATTGAGCCACTACGCGCTTGGCGACATCGAGGAGATCCGACGTAAGCGACACCTCGAGCCCGTTCGGCCAAGGCTGACCGCTCACCTGTTCGCTGAGGGCCGGTAGCCCCTCGGCGGCCTCCTCGATGGTTTGTGCGGCGTGCTCGGCTGCTGTGACCGTCAGCCCCGACAGCTTCACCGGGATCTGCCAGGTCCCGAGATCCGGCCCGTCGGATCCGAGAAGGAGGGCGAACAAATCGGGGTTGGTCACCACAGAGTTGGGATCGACGATCAGCAGGGGCGGAGGCAGATCACCGAGTGTGCTGCTCGGCGCCAGCAAATCCTCATAGGCACACCAGTATGGATCGATATACCGATCATTCAGGTTCTCATAGACACCGGAAACTGTGAGGGGGGTCTGCGAGTCACCGCCTCGGGATGAGAATCCCTTGATCTGACCCGAGATGGTATCTCCGGGACCGACACCCAGGCTCTCCGCCGTCCGTTGATCGATGTATGCCCCGTCACCGGTCCCACCCGCCACCAGTGTGATGTGGTCACGAAAGTCCTCGAGACCCATGACCTGGGCCTCGGACGTTTCGGTCCTGTCAGCGGTTGTGAGGTCCACAACGGCGCCCTTGAGCACCAACTGCGGCGGTCCAAACACAGGATCACTGGCGGTGGCGGCCGCCAGAACTCGCCGGTTCTGATCCAACTGGTCCGCTAGTGACGCTGACGGCCCGACGGCCTCCAAGAAGACGGGAATGGTCGGCGCGACGGTCGACTGACAACGGTCCGCCAGTTGTCGCTGCAGCGCTGCGCTGGCAGCAGAGGACTCGAACATCGGCGTCATCGAGGCGACCAACCCGAGGATCAGTGCCGTCCCTCCCACCGCACCCAGCAGAACCGGTTGGCGAAAGAGAAGCCACGGTGCTCGACGGAACGGAGCGGTCCTCAGCCAGGTCACGAGGCTCACAGAATCGGCATCACTCGCTTGCGATGCTACGCATGCCGCCCGTGGCTCCCTGGCCATCGGGCGGGCCGCCCGGCGCCCCATCTACCATGGCCACCGATGCCAGGACCCACCCCTTGATCTACTCGGATCGCTCCATCCGGGAGGCAATCGAAAATGGGTCGATCCAAATCGACCCGTTCGAGTCGTCCTTCGTGCAGCCATCCTCGGTCGACCTCCGTGTCGGTCAGGGCTTTCGCGTGTTCGTCAACCACCGCTACGGGCAGATCGACCCCCGTCATCCCCAAACCGACTTGACACAGCTGGTCGACACCGGCGAGGACGACCCGTTCATGCTCCATCCCGGCGAATTCGTGCTCGGCTCGACGTTGGAGCGAATCAAGCTGGGCAACGACGTCGTGGCGAGACTCGAGGGCAAGTCGTCACTCGGCCGGCTGGGTCTGCTCATCCACTCGACGGCGGGATTCATCGACCCAGGGTTCCAGGGTCATATCACCCTCGAACTGTCCAATGTGGCCACCCTGCCCATCGCCATCTACCCCGGGATGAAGATCGGCCAGATAAGCTTCTATCAAATGACCACAGAAGCCGACGTGCCCTACGGGTCTCCTCAGCTGGGGTCGAAGTATCAGGGCCAGACCGGTCCCACCGCCAGCAGGTCGCATCAGGACTTCGACGACTCTCCACGACATCGGACCTGACGACTTCGAGATCCTGATCGACTATCTCAAGGCTCGTCTCACCGATAATGACTTCGAGCCGCCCGACGTTGATGACATCATCGCCATCTACCGCACATTCCAGGGTTTCATCATGGGGGAGGATGCGGGTTAGCTCGATGGGACCACGGAGACATTCACGCTGAACTGATTGTGCATTGCCGAGTGGACGGTCGGCGGGATATGCCTGTGGAACCGATGTGGGAAGGTGTTCGTCTTCTGAGTGTGGCGATCAAGGTCGATGTGAAGTTGAACAGGCCGCGGTTCAGTGACTTTGAACACTTCTACCGGATGTCGTGGCACTCGACTTTCCGAGTACTTGCCGCGACTTTGGGTGATGTTGAGCTTGCTGTCGAGGCAGTCGATGAAGCGATGGTCCGAGCGTTTACTCGGTGGCAGAACCTCCAACATGCCGAGAACCCCGAGGGATGGGTCTATCGGGTTGCCTTTCGCTGGTCGGTCGATCGTCTTCGCAGGCGTCGTCGAGAGGCCGTCGTGGTTCAAAGGGTGGGGACTCCGCACCTGGTGGAGGATCACCTGGTCGAACCGGGTTTGGATGATGCCCTCGACGCGTTGTCTTTGGAACAACGTGCGGTGGTAGTTCTGGCATGTGCTTTCGACTGGTCGGAGGCCGAAATTGCTGAGGTGCTCGGTATCCGTCCTGGAACGGTGAAGAGTCGACTTAGTCGAGGTTTGGCAATCTTGCGGAAGGAGATTGGCGCGTGATTGATAGTCAGGTCCGGGGTTATGTCGAGGAGAGATTGGATCAGGTTCCGCTCCGCAGCGGAGACTTAGCGTCGGTGGTCCTTCGGGGGCAGCGGCGTCGTCGTGCGCGACGCGGATTCACCGTTGCTGTTGCTGCGCTCCTGGTCGCGCTGTTTGTTGGCCCGATGTTCTGGCTGTTCCGTCCGGTTGAACAACCGCTCGCATCAGGGTCCGGGAGCCTCCAACTTACCGATGGATTCACAGTCGGGGTAAGTGAAAACACCGTCGAGTCAGAAGGAGCCATGGTCTATGAAGGGCTGCTGGGGCCAACGCCCGTTTTCGACACAAGCCGGCTCGGAACTGAGATCCCACTGACGCTTGATTCCGTCGCGGACCTGGTGGTCCCTCCCAAGGTCGACCTTTGGCAGGCGAACGCTCTGAATGCTCTGGCACTCGTGTATCTCGGTGACATCAACGGAGCGCAGATCGCCCTTCAGCTGTCACATTTCGACGGGCAGGACCATTTCTGTGTGTTCTTCGGCAACGGCACCGACATCACGGGCGGTGGTATCTGTGGTCCTTCCGTTTCGTCGCATCCGGTCAGTGGCTTTGCGGCTGACCCGGCGATAGGTGGATGGGTGGTGTGGACCAAGCTCGCCGAAGAGACGTCAGTGGTACGCATGGAACTCGTCGGCGGCTCAAGCTACTGGCAGAGGCCGAGGGGACGGACCGTGTTCTTCAACCTCCCGGACCATTCCAATCTGGACGACGTCCGCCTCACGACGTTCACGGCCAGCGGCGACTCCGTCATCACGGAACAGCCTGTTAGCCAGATCCAGATACAGGTGGAGGAGGACATGCGCTCCGCTCCCTGAGCTAACTGCCCAATATTGGCCCCAGCAACTCCAGCAAGCTGACCGCCGACTCGCTCGTCAACACAAGCTCCACCCGATGCCGTCCAACACCGGACTGTCCCCACGGTCCACGGTCGCCAATCCGGTTCACGAAATCGGCGACGTCCTCGCCTGGTCGTCCGGTGGCGAACGTGATGGCCATGGCTGGCTCGGAGAAGTTGGAGGTAGGTGTGACTGAGACGGGGTGGGCGAGTGGCATAGGTTTGTTTGTAGAGAGTGGGTGGGACAGGATGATTGCTCCAGGTACCGTGCACCACCCCGGATGGTGTCTAGCGCGGTTGCGTATAGTTCAAAATGAGCCCGGATCTGCCCGACCAAGGGGGCTCGTGAGGTACAGAATTGGGTTCAAGGTCCCTCGGGCCCTAGAAGAGTCCCCCCTCTCGAAGCTTCCCCGGCTTCACGGGGCAACGTGGGAACCCCTCCAAGCGGCAACCTTCGGGTTGCCGCGCGCCCGTTTTAGAGCACGACCTGGCTGCCGATCTCGATCACTTGCTCCGGTGGCAACCCGAAATAGTCCAGCGGGCTCGAGGCGTTGCGATGCATCAGTGAGAACAGGCCGACCCTCCATCTCTCCCAAGGCCGGCTCTCGTTGTTGACGATGGTCTCCCGTCCCACGAAGTAGGTCGCATCGTCTGGATCGAAGCCGAACTCGGGGTCGACGATGTTCTTGAGTGCCCGGGGCACTCGAGGGTCGTCCATGAAGCCGAAGTGGAGGACCACCTGGGCGAACCCCTCGCCCAGGTCGTGCACGGTTGCTCGTTTCACCTGGGGCACACGGGGAACGTTCGATGTCTGGACCGAGACGAGGACCACCGTCTCGTGGAGCACCTCGTTGTGTCGGAGATTGGCCAGAAGCGCCGGTGGGGTCGACCCGGGGTCGGGGAACAGATAGACAGCCGTCCCCGGGACCCTGAGTTGGGGATGCGAGACGATCGATCCGATGAAACGCTCTATGGGCAGCTCGCCACGCTTGAGGCGGGCCGTCATCTGGCCGCGCTGCGCCTTCCAGGTGATCATGACGATGAAGACGAGTCCTCCGACGACCAAAGGGAACCACCCGCCGGCGGGGACCTTGACGATGTTGGCCACGAAGAAGGCGAGATCGACCGTCATGAACAACGTTGTCAACCCCAAGGAGACCGGCAAGGACCAGTGCCAGCGCTCTCTCATCACCGAGAACAGCAGCAGGGTGGTGATGACCATGGTGGTGGTGACTGCCACGCCATAGGCCGCCGCCAGGTCGGAGGAGGTGCCGAATGCGATGACCAGGCCGACACATGCCACCATCAGACTCCAGTTGACACTCGAAATGTAGACCTGGCCGATCTCGCGTGGCGAGGTGTGGTCGATGTGGAAGCGGGGGAGATATCCGAGCTGGACCGCCTGCATCGTCAAAGAGAAGGCGCCCGAGATGAGGGCTTGGGAGGCGATCACCGTGGCCATCGTGGCGAGGATCACCATCGGGATGATGGCCCAGGTCGGCGACATCCGGTAGAAGGGGTTGTCGATGCTGCCCGGGTCGGAGATGAGTAGCGCACCCTGGCCGAAGTAGTTGAGAAGGAGTGCGGGGAAGACCACCGAGTACCACCCGATCCGAATCGGTCGCTTCCCGAAATGGCCCATGTCGGCATAGAGGGCCTCCGACCCGGTCACCACCAGGAAGATGGCACCCAGGGCGAGGAAGGCGAGACGGATGTTGTTCGCGATGAATCTGATGGCGTGGACCGGGTTGATCGCGGCGAGGATCCCGGGGTCTTGCAGGATCTGATAGCCACCGAGCACGGCCAACACCGAGAACCAAACGATCATCACCGGGCCGAAGATGGCGCCCACCGTCGACGTGCCGGCACGCTGGATGCTGAAGAGGCCGATCAGGATGATCACCGCGATCGGGATCACATATGGGCCAAGTGAGGGGGCTGCGATCTGGAGGCCCTCCACCGCCGAGAGCACCGAGATCGCCGGCGTGATGATCCCGTCACCGTAGAGCAGGGCGGTGCCGAACAGCCCGGCGAGGACGAGGAAGAGGTGGATCTTCCTCTGCTTGCTGCGTCGACGGGGGACGACGAGGGCAGTTAGGGCGAGTATTCCTCCCTCACCGTGGTTGTCGGCGCTCATCACGAAGATCAGATACTTGACCGAGACCACGAGGACCATGGCCCAGAACATCAGGGAGAGGACGCCGAACACGCTGGCGCGGTCGACCGCCAGGCCCTCGGCCGCATGAAAGGACTCCCGGAAGGCATAGAGGGGGCTGGTTCCGATGTCGCCATAGACGATTCCGAGTGCCCCTACCGACATGGCAAGCAGATAACGTTTCCCGCGCTTGGCGGGGTGAGTCATCATGTCGCTAACCCGAGACGAGAGGCATCGGGACGGCCATCATCAAAACGCTGGCGGCGCCCAGTGCGCCTCTGACATCACCCACGAACTGGCGAGAGTAGCCATATGTACAGTCTTGTCGTGCTCGTCACCATGATCGTCGAGATTCCCAAAGGGAGCCGGAACAAGTACGAAGTCGACCATGAGACGGGGGACATCTATCTCGATCGGACGCTGTTCACCGCCACACGCTATCCGGCCGAATACGGGTTCATCCCCGACACGCTCGCCGAGGACGGGGATCCACTCGACATCCTCGCCCTGGTCTCCGAGCCCACCTTTCCCGGCTGCCGGATACGTGTCCGGCCGATCGGGTTGTTTCTGATGGAAGACCAGGGCCTCCCCGACCACAAGGTCCTCGCCGTTCCCGAGGGGGACCCGATATGGCGTGAGGCAAAGGGTCTCGAGGACGTGCCCGAGCACCTGTTGCGCGAGTTGGAGCACTTCTTCGCGGTGTACAAGGAGTTGGAGGACAAGAAGACCGCCACCCTCGGTTGGCAGGACGTCGCCTCCGCCGAGGCGACCATCGAGCGGGCGTTCGCCGCTATCAGCTGACGTCGCGGCCCAGGTTGGCGAACCGGGTGAACTCGGGCTGGAATGTCATCTCGACCGGGCCGGTCGACCCGGCGCGATGCTTGGCGACGATCACTTCGGCGATCCCCTTCTTCTCCTGCTCCTCGGGGTGGTAGTACTCGTGCCGGTAGATGAACATCACCACGTCGGCATCCTGCTCGATCGCCCCTGACTCACGGAGGTCTGAGAGCCGGGGTCGCTTGTCCTCCCTCGCCTCCAATGAGCGGTTCAACTGTGAGACCGCCACGATGGGCACCTCCAGCTCCCGGGCCAGGTTCTTGAGGTTCCTGGTGATCTCCGATATCTCCTGCTGGCGATTCTCCCGGTTGGACGCCTCCATCAGCTGGAGGTAGTCGACCACCACCAGGGCCAGCCCACGCTTTCGCTTGAGCCGACGGCACTTGGCCCTGATGTCGGTCACGGTCACCACCGGGGAGTCGTCGATGTAGATCGGCGCCTTGTACATCTTCCCGGCGGCATCGACCACCCGTTGCCACAGCGGGCCCAGCTGACCGGAGCGGAGCTTCATCGAGTCGACCCGGCCCACGGAGGAGAGGATCCGTTGGACGATCTCCTCCTTCGACATCTCCAGGGAGAAGATCGCGACCGGCTCACCCTGGGTGGCCGCGTTCACCGCGATCCCGAGAGCAAGGGAGCTGTTGTGCACCACGATGTCGTTGGCAACGAAGTTGTGCAGGCCGTCCACGGTCAGGTCGTAGGTGGGTCGAACACCTGCAGGCTCGATCGAGACGATCGGGTCCCAGATCACATCGGATTCGGCCAGCTGCATCAGCCGGTCCGATGACAACGCCTTGGCCAGCTCCGTGACGAGCCGTTTCGAGGGTCTCCTGCGATGAACATGCCAGTTGTGGTTGCGGGGCCGTCCCGTTGCCTCCGAGACGTCGGCCCAGCTGGTCTCACCCTTCTCGGCGAGGATCACACCCCACACTTCGATCGGCAGCAGGTCGTGTGCCGGGGCGTTGACATGACGGTTGAGGGCCACCTGGAGGACATCGGCTACCCGCTCCATCTTGGAGAAGATCCCTATGTGCCCGATGAAGCGCTCCACGTTGTCGGTGTCCTGAAAGGAGACATCGAAAGCAGTGCGGGTTCCGTCCTTGTACTTGACCTCACGCCGACGCTTCTTGGCCACCACCCCGAATCGGAGCAAGAGATGCTGGACATCGTCGGCCAATTGCTCGGACACCGTGCAGTACTCGATGCGGTAGTTGTCTTTATCGACCCAGGCGCTGCCATCACAGGCATAGAGCCGATTGAGGAAGAGGGCGATATGGCGCAGTGACGAACGGAAGATCACTTCCGGCACGAATTTTCCATGTGCCGTCTTGTGATAGATCCCGAGATCTTTGAGCAAACGCGTCAGGGGGTTGACCCGATCGGCACTCATCACACGCTGCCGAAGCCGGTATTGGGGCCTTCCGACATCCTGCGACAATTCCAGCCCGAGCTCGGCCGCCCAGGAGCGGACGTCGGCGATTATCTCGGGATTGTTGTTGGTGAACAAGGGGGTGTTCGCGGTCAGCGTGCCATCACCGATCAGGTATCCAAGCAGGGCGACCTCGGCATCCATGAGGATCTCCTCACCCACGGTGGGATCGATCCGCGCCGGGACCGCGATCGCCGTTCCCGGTCCGAGCTCTTGAAGCTCCGACCATCCCCCGAAGGTGCGGAAGGGATGATTGGCAGTGGCGACAATCGATCTCCCCAACCTGGTGGTCATCTTGAACGTCTGCTGCAGCCCCTGATCCAACCAGTCGGTGCGGATCCTGGGCTCGAGGACCAAGTCATCGGTGAGGGAGGTCACGGTCCCGGGCCGGCCGTCCGCCAGATCCTGGATCTTCGCCAACAGCCCGGTCGCCGGATCGAACACTCGAGTCGATCCGTCTAGACATTTTCCCATGGCCGGCCTTGCTGCGATCACCACCAGATTGGCCGGCTGGAGACCTGCCAGCTTCTTGTCGATGTCGACATAACCCGTCGCCAGACCGGTCAGCTCCGAGCCCCTCTGCTCGAGGAGCTCGATGTGCTCCAGGACGTCGCTGAACAAAGGCCCCACCTCGAGCAGGGTCTGTGAGCTGCGACGCTCCGCGACGGAGAGCACCGCCTGCTCGGCACGATCGAGGACATGGGCGATTTCCTCGTCGATGTCGAAGGCGAAATCGGTCACCGAGGCGCCGGCCCGGATCAGTTCTCGACGTTTGGCGTGCTCCTCGACGATCCCGGCGTAGTAGACGATGTTCGAGGTCGAAGGCACGATGTCGACCAGACGGGCCAGGTACGCCACCCCGCCCACCTTGTCCAGCTCGCCCTTGCGACGAAGCACCTCGGAAACGGTGACGGCGTCGATCGCCTGGTTGCCGTCGAATAGGTCACGCATCGCCTCATAGATGGCCTGGTGCGCAGGGATGTAGAAGTCGGGCGGATGGAGCCGGTCCATGACCTCGTTGACCGCCTCCTCGGATAGGAGCACCGCCCCGATCACCGACTCCTCGGCCTCGCGGGAATGGGGTGGGTTTCGATAACCCGGTCTCATCTGTGCCTGTTCGGTCAAACCACTCATCCTCAGCTACACCCTCGCATCTGGCTGTGACAAAACTGGCGCGCGAAACCCGCTCGAGCGGTGGGGAAGATCGAACCAGCGGGAAGTGACCTGAACATAGACCGGCCCCATCGGGCAGGCCAAGCCGATCCGCTCCTTGATTTTCGCGCTGGTGAATTTCACCGACCAGACCGCGAAAATCGCTCTTAGAGGACGCGAAAACCTTCGCTAGCGCCCGGCCCCGCCCGGGTGTCGGTAGCCTCGGAATGTGGATGTGCGACTCGCCACACCCGAGGATGCAGGGGCCATTTGCGCTTTCGGAGCGGCGTTCATCCCCGAGCACTACGGACCTCTGTTGGGTGCAGAGGCGGCAAAGGCGCAGGTGACCCTTTGGTGGACACCGGAGCGGCTGGCACTCGCCGCCCGCGAGGGCAGGATGATCGTCGCAGAGGTCGAGGGCGAGCTGGTCGGCGTCGGGGAGTGGGGGATACATGACGGTGTCCCCGTCGTATGGAAGCTCTATGTCCATCCGTCCCACCGACAACGTGGGATCGGCCCACGGCTCCTGAGCGCGATCGTCGACACCCTCCCCGACGGCACCGAGTGGCTTCGGGTTGAGCATTTCGTCCCGAACCGACGTGCGGGCCAGTTCTATGAGCGTGAAGGGTTCACGGAATTGGGCACGGTCGAGGATCCGACGAGCCCAGCCATGAGCGTCGTCTGGCGGGAGCTCTCACTCTCTGAGTCGAGGCCCTCCTGAGTCGGTGAGCCTGCCGGAGCAGCCGGGACGACCTAGGAGGCGGGTATCACGTCCAGAGTGAGTGGGAACTCGACCTCGGGGTGAAGCTTGATGGTGATCTCGTGGAGACCGATCGCCTTGATCGGCTTGGCGATCTCGAGCACAGACCGGTCCAATTCGACACCGGTGAAGCGCCGTACGCCTTCGACCACGTCGGCGAGACCGACCGAGCCATAGAGCTGACCCTCGTCTCCCGCCTGGGCGGCGATGACCACGCGAACGCCGACCAATTGGGTGGCGACCTTCTCGGCCTCGTCCTTGGCCTTCCGCTCGGCCTCGATCCGGGCCTCGCGGATCTGCTCGGCATGAACCATGGCGGCCTCGCTGGCCTTGGTCGCCTTCTTGCGAGGAAGGAGAAAGTTCCTGGCGAAGCCGTCGGCGACGTCCACGACATCACCCCGCTTGCCCAGATCCTGCACGTCGTCGGTGAGTATCAGCTTCATCGGGTGTTCAGATAAGGAAGCAGGGCCATCTCCCGGGCGTTCTTGATGGCCGTCGCCATCTCCCGCTGATGGGCAGGGCAGTTGCCGTTGACGCGGCGACCCCGGATCTTTCCCCGGTCGGACATGTACTTGCGCAGAACACCGACGTCTTTCCAATCGATGTAGTCGACCTTCTGCTTGCAGAAGGCACACGGCTTGGGACGCCCGCGTCTGACCTCCATGCCGCGACGTCGTTTTGGCCTCGGGTTGTTTGTGCTCTTTCTTGCCATTAGCTCGAACTCCTGATCAGAACGGGGCCTCGTCGGGGCCGTAGGTCTCGCGTGCCACCGGGGCCGGCGGGACCTTCTGCCCACCACCCGAGTTGTCCCCACCCCAGTCTCCACCGGAGCGGGTCGTCTTGTTCACCTGTGCCGTGGCCCAACGAAGCGAGGGGCCGATCTCGTCTATCGCCACTTCGACGACCGAGCGCTTCTCACCCTGGTCTGTTTCCCAGGACCTCTGCTCGAGACGGCCGGTGACGATCACACGGGCGCCCTTCTGCAGCGACTCTGCGGCACTCTCCGCCTGCTCGCGCCAGATGGTCCCGGTGAAGAAGCTGGTGTCTTCCTGCCACTCACCGTCACTGCCCCGCCAACGCCGGTTCACAGCCAGTCGGATCTTGGCCATGGCCACACCCGAGGGGGTGAAGCGCAACTCCGGGTCGTCGACCAGGTTTCCTATCAGTGTGACGTTGTTCGACATTCGAAATCTCCTCTTTTCACGTCTCTCCCCGGATCATGCCGGTTCCGTGTGACGGATTCCAGCCGGTTCCCTCCACTGCAGCTCCCCAAAGTCAGTTCCCCCAAATCAGTTCCCCTTGCGAACGATTTTGTGTCGAACGACCTCGTCGGCCAGGAGCAGTGCCCGGTCGAGAGATTCCACCGTATCGGTGTCGGCACTGAAGGTGAGGACCGTGTAATAGCCCTCGGACATGTGGTCGATCTCGTAGGCGAAGCGACGCTTCCCCCAGATATCGCGGCCGTCGATGCTGGCACCCTGGTCGGTGAGCCGCTTCTCCAGCTCGACGATCTTCATCGCGATGTCGTCCTCGGCTAGATCGGCACGATGGATCGTCATCAATTCATAGTCGCGCATGTGACCTCCTGTGGACATCCGTATGGAAGGCCCCACCAATCTGATGGAGCAGGGGTTTATCGACGCATCGAACGGCGCGAGACGCCGATGCGAGACCTCGATTGTAGGGATGGTCAGCCGGAAACCGAAGTCAGGATCGAGTCACCGCGCTCGAAGACGTGATCCCCGTGGGCAGTCTCCAACACCAGGACGACAGGCTCCGGAGAGGCGTAGCGGGTGCAGGGCACGGCCGGGCATGGTGTCATCTCGGCGCCACCGACCAGGATTCCCGAGGGGTCGAAGAACCAGAGGTCGAGCGGGATGAGCGTATCCGACATCACAAAGGAAACCGAGGACGGGCGGTCGTGGACGAACAACATCCCATCGATGCCCTCTGGCAACTCGGTGACACCACGGAGACCTTGGGTCCTCTCGGCGGCGTCATCGGCAACCCACACGTGGAGCGTCTCGCCACCCACCGTCACGTCGGTGGTGGGCAGATCGCCGAGGTTGGCCGCCGCCGTGCAGGCAGAGACCACCAGCAGAAGGGCCGCTATCCGGACTTGCGGCCCCTGAGCAACTCCGCCGTCACTTCCTCGGGGAGGTGATAGCTCTCCTCATCACCGGGGAAGTCGCCCGACTCGACATCCGACACGAATCGGGTGAGTGCGGCGACTGCATCATCGGCCAGATGCGCATAGCTCCGCACGAACTTGGGATAGTGCCCCGAGCCGAGGCCGAGCACGTCGTGGAAAACCAACACCTGGCCATCGGTCCCGGGACCGGCGCCGATCCCGATCGTCGGGATGTCCACCTCTTTGGTGATCAACTCGCCCAACACGTCCGGGACGCCTTCGATCACGAGTGAGAAGCATCCGGCGTCGGCCAGGGCGCGGGCATCGTCGATCATCGCCTCGGCCGTCTCGACCATCTTTCCCTGGACCTTGAATCCGCCCATGGCGTTCACCGACTGCGGGGTGAGGCCGACATGGCCCATCACCGGGATCTCGGCGTCGAGGATGCGCTCGATGACGGGGAGCCGTTTGCGGCCCCCTTCCAGCTTGACCGCCTCGGCACCTCCCTCCCGGACGATCCGACCGGCGTTGATCACGCTGTCTTCGGGGGACACGTGGAAGCTGAGCCAGGGCATGTCCACGACGAACAGGGCCCTCGGGTCGGCCCGTTTCACCGCCCGGGCGTGCAGGATCACCTCATCCATGCCGAATTCGAGGGTGGTGGCCATCCCGTGGACGACATTGGCGGCGGAGTCTCCGACCAGGATGATGTCGACACCGGCCTGGTCAGCGATCCGGGCGCTTGGGTAGTCGTAGGCAGTCACCATGGTGATCCGTGGCCCGCCCTTGCGGGACCGAATCGATGGAACCGTCACTTTTTCGCTCATGGCAGAAGGTTACTTCGACCGGCGGCTCGTGATTCGAGGAAGGAGGCCTGGCTCAGATGACTGGCTCAGATGATCGAGCGCACCCACTCGATGTCCGCCGCCTGATCGGCCGGTCCCCCGGGTGTCTCCACGACCACCGGAGCGTCCGCCTCATTGATGACCTGGGCCAATAGCTCCTGGGGGATCTTTCCCTTGCCGAGATTCTGGTGACGGTCACGTCTCGAGTCGAAGGGGTCCTTGGAGTCGTTGGCATGCACCAGATCGATCCGGCCGGTGGCCTCCATGACACGAGGGACCAGGTCCTCGAGTGGCTCACCCCCGGCCCAGATATGACAGGTATCGAGTACGAAACCGACGTCGTATGCGCCAATGACCTCGTAGAGGCGTGCGATCCACTCCACCCGTCTGGCAACGGCCTTGTCGCCGCCCGCGGTGTTCTCGATGAGCACGGGCATCTTCGTGTCGAGTTGGTCGAGGGCCTTGCGCCACCGGTCGATCCCCTCTTCCTGCGGGCCATCACCGGTCACATGACCACCGTGAACGACCACGGCCGACGCCTCGATCTCGGTGGCCGCGTCACAGGTGTCCTGGAGGATCTTCCGGCTCGGGATTCGCACCCTGTTGTTGTCGGCGCAAACGTTGATCAAGTACGGCGAGTGGACATAGATCGGGATCGGAGCCGTCCTCAGGCTCTCGGCGTCAGGTCGGGTGACCGGCTTCTTCCAGGACTGCGGGTTGGAGAGGAAGATCTGGACGAGGTCGGCGCCTCTCTCCTCCGCTTCATCCAACGGGTGTAGGGAGGGAACATGGGCCCCGACCAGTCTCACGGTGTGGGATCCCACAGACGCACCGTGCGCGCCTTGGTCTCGCGTTTTGCCGCTTCGACTGCGTATTCGGTCAGTTGCTCCGCCACTTCGGACGGAGGGGTGGACCAGTCTTCGCTGAGAAGGCCGAGAACCCTCGACTCCACCCATCTCGCGTTCCACGGGTGCTCGGGCAGGTCTCCGCGATCCAGGACGCTGATACGAAGCAACAGCAGCAGGTCCTCCTCGTCGTACATCTCCCCCGCCTTGATGTCGACGATGTGCTCCCAGGGGATCAGGTCGCTCTTCTGGAATGGGCCTCGCAGCTTGACCAGAAGCCCCTTGTCACTCGCCTCGAGGACCTTTGTCGGCACGAACAGCTCCTTCAGCCCCCAAATGACGAGGAAAGCCGAGAAGAGAAGGAGCGCCCACGCCCAGATCACGTCACGCGGCTCGAAAATCTGGGTGTCGTTCGGGTTGAAGATCATCTCACGCAGCCAGTTGGTGATGCGACGATTGGTCAGCACGTCGATGGCGATGACCAGGAGCGGGATCCCTCCCATCGCCAGCAGCCACATCCTGAATGCGGACCGCTGGATCACCACCTTCATCACACGACTCCGAGGTCGGATGGCAGGACCAGGGCCGTGTAGTTGATCGACAATGCGTCGAAGCCCTCGGCCGCCCGCCCGCCTGACCGATCGACGAGTGCGATCGCCTGGATGACTCTGAGCCCCGCCGCGTTGGCGGACTCCGCGGCATCGAGTGCCGCTCCACCGGTGGTCGTCGTGTCCTCCAGGATGGCGACCGCCATCCCCGATGTCACCGGGCCGACGAGACGACCACCCATTCCATGGGTCTTGGCCGTCTTTCGGACCGAGAAGGCGTTGAGCTTCCTGCCCCTCGTGTGGGCCAACAGCGCCACCGCCACCGCGATCGGGTCGGCCCCCATGGTCATGCCACCGGTTGCCTCCACCTCCGAGTCGAGGATCTCCAAGACCGCTTCGGCGACGATGCCGGCGCCTTCCCCGTTGAATGTGGTTTGCCGCGCATCGAGGTACCAGTCGGATGTGGCGCCCGAGCGAAGCTTGTAAGGCCCGTCGGTGCGAAGGGCGTGAGCGCGAAGGTGGTCGATGAGGGCTTGACGGGACACACCGACATCGTATTGGCTGTGACACCGGTATGACCAGGCCGACGAGGGCGGTAGGTTGCAGGCCATGGACATGTTCTTGGTCCGGCACGGGCAGCCCGATTGGGCACCGGGCCGAATCGCCCGTAACGATCCCGACCTCACCGAGCTGGGCCTGGAGCAGGCGAAGCGCGTCGCCCATCGCCTCGCCACCCTGGACCGGGTGGACGAGCTCTGGGTCTCATCGATGATGCGAGCCAGACGCACCGCCGAGCCGGTACACGATGAGTTGCAAACCAAGACAGACACCTACGACTGGCTTCAGGAGATAAACAACCCGCCCGATTGGGAGGGCTCTCCGGTCGAGGAGATCGACAACGCGTTCGAGGAGGCCGCCTACCGGTCGATGGACGAGTGGTGGGATGGCCTGCCCGGAGGCGAGTCGTTCCGGGCATTCCACCAGCGTGTCGTCACCGGGCTCGAGGACACCCTTCGCTCACACGGGATCTTCCCGACCCAGCCGGAGCATCGTCATCTATGGGATCTCGACGACCCGGAGAAGAGGGTGATCGTCGTTGCCCACGCCGGCACCAACGCCGTCATCCTCGGCCATCTCCTGGGGCTCGAGCCTGTTCCCTGGGAGTGGGAGCGGTTCCGACAGCCCCACACCGGCGTGTCACGGCTCACCATGACCCGGATCAGCACCGGCTGGTCGTTCTCGCTTCGCCAGCTCGGAGACGTGTCACACCTCCATCCCGGGATGGTCAGCATCTAGCGGCATGACTGCGCTAACTGCGTGGGGTGAGACGGAAGATCGGGATCTCGCGGTCGGTCTTCTCGATGTATGACCCGTAACCCGGTGCCAGATCCACGACCATGTCCCAAGCGGATACCCTCTCCTCCTCCGAGAGCAACTCGGTGTCGACCGCCACCTCCCCCTCCCCGAGATCGGCCTTCGCCTGGCCAGGGTTGGCGGCCAAGTTGTATGCCCATCCGGGATGCCGAGCAGAGCCGGCGTTGGAGGCGACGATCAGGAAGGACTCTGGCCGGTGGTCGTCGGGAAACCAGCCCAGCACGGTTTCGCGGCGTTTTCCCGAGCGAGCGCCAACGGTGATCAGACGGAGAAGGGGCCGGCCCTGGATCTTCATCCCGACACGGAACATCAGCCTCCCCGTCCAGGACATTGCCCTCACGAGCGGCCGGACCGCTTTGGGGATCTCGACGCCACGTGTGCCAACAGGGGGCAGGACCAGCCTCACGACAGGAGGATGGTACACCTCGCCCTAGCCTGGGCGCGTGGACGCCATCAGAGCCTTCGGACGAACGATCCGAGAGAGTCTTTTCCTGATCCCGCTGGTCATCATCGTCCTGTGCGGTGGCCTGGCCTTCGTCACCGTCTACCTGGACCGCGACCTCGGATCGGAGATCACCCGCTTCCCGCTCATGGTGTGGTCCACGGTGAGTGGCGCCAGGACGACCGTCACCGCCGTGGCAGGTGCGACGATCACCGTTGCCGCGATCGTCTTTTCGATCACGTCGTTGTCAACCCAGATCGCGGCGAGTCAGTACTCACCACGGGCGGTGAAGGGCTTCTTCGAGGACCGATTCCAACAGTTCGTCATCGGGTTCACCATCGGGACCTTCACCTTCTGCCTCTTCGTCCTGGCGGGTCTCGGCACCCTCGAGACCCAGGTCGGCGGTCAGATCGCCAGCCTGTCGGTGACCCTTTCGATCCTCATGGGGGTGTTCTCGGTCATCGCCATCGTCGCCTACATCGACCACTCGCTTCGTCGCATGCACATTGACAGCGTGATCCGGGGGATCGCCGAACAGACACTCGACACGATTCGTCGTGACCAGCGGCACTCCGACATGAGGGAGAACGAGCCCAGGGGCGGGATGCCCGAGGGCGAGTCCGATTCGGTGAGCGCCAAGCGCTCGGGGTTCGTCCTCGAGATCGACGCGGAGAGGATCGCCGGCATCCTCCCGCCCGAGGCCAACGCCCGGGTCGAGGTGCGAAGGGGCGAGGCGGTCTCGCCCGGCGACCGGTTGATCACCGTTTGGGCCGATGCCGGGCTATCCGACGAGTTGGCGAGACAGATCCGCTCCGCGATGACGATGCGACGCGACCGAAGCATCTCCGCCGATCCCTATTTCGGGTTGCGCCTCCTCGTCGACATCGCGCTCAAGGCGCTCTCCCCGGGTATCAACGATCCCACGACTGCGGTCGATGTGCTCCACCAGTTGAAGCTCCCCCTCCGCGAGCTCCTCACCAGGGACCAGCCCAACAGAGTTCGGGTCGGGCCCGATCAGCAGCGGGTGTTCCTGGCGGCCGACCCTTCGATGTCGGACGTGATCCACGCCTCCTTCGCCGAGATCCGAATCGCCGGAAGCGAGCAGGTCTCGGTCATCTCGACACTTCTCGAGGTCCTCGGAGACCTGATCATCGAGCTGGAGGATGCCGGGATGGAGGCAAGGACGGGGGCTTTGAAGAAGGAAGCGGCCATGGCCATAGCCGCCATGGAGGGATCGGGTCTGCCTCAAGAGGACATCGAGCGAGCCCTGGTGTCGGCCAAACGGCTGCAGGAGCGCGACTAGCTACTTGCCGAACCGACGCTCGCGGTTGGTGAAGTCGCGCAGGGCGCGGAGGAAGTCGACCCGCCGGAACGCCGGCCAGTTGACGTCGACGAACACGAATTCGGCGTAGGCGGACTGCCAAAGGAGAAAACCCGAGAGCCGGGATTCTCCCGACGTCCGTATCAGCAGATCCGGGTCGGGGACGTCGGCCGAATACATGTGGGAGGCGAGGGATTCGGCGTCGATGCGTGAGGGGATCTCAATGGGGTCGGTCCCGTCGGCAACCAGCTTGGCAACCAGGTCCTTGGCCGCGTCGACGATTTCCTGGCGTCCCCCATATCCCATTGCGATGTTGAGACGGCTGGTACCCCAGGGTTGTGCCTCCTCGGCGTTCTTGGCAGCAGAGACCAGGCGATCCGGGAGGAGGTCGAGACTCCCGATGAAGCGGATGCCCATGTCGTACTGGGCGCACAGCGCCGGGAGGCGCTCGAACAACTCCACCAGCACCTCGAAATAGGGTTCCAGCTCCTCCGCCGGGCGGGCCAGGTTCTCTCGTGAGAGCACCCAGGCGGTCACCGCCGGGATCTCCAGCTCGTGGGCCCATCCCAGGAACTCCTCGAAACGACGCATCCCCACCCGATAGCTCTCCGTGTAGGTGGGGAGCTTCTCCTCGCGGGCGTGACGACGATGACCGTCGAGCACGATTCCGATGTGACGCGGCAATCGTGAGCGATCGAGGTCCCTGATCAGGTTTCGCTCGTAGACCCGGTAGAGAATCCCAAGTGCCATTGCGGTACCCCAATGTAATTGCGTTGGGAGGTCTGGCCCGCAGTTTGGGTCGGGCGGCCCGGTCGGCGCCCCATGGTTTGGGACGCCGGCCGGATAGCCTGTGGACCGATGGAGCGTCGCACACTCGGGAAGATGCAAAACCCGATTCGAGGGTTTCTCCATGGTGCTGCGGCCCTTGCCGCCGCTACCGGGTCGGCTCTATTGCTCGACCGAGCCTGGGGCCGGGGCCCGGCCGTGATCGGCGCGCTGATATTCGGTGGCGCCCTCGTAGCGATGTACACGGTCTCCACGCTGTATCACTCGATTCCCTGGAGCGCCACGTGGAAAAGGCGGCTTCAGAGAGTGGACCACTCGATGATCTTCCTCGTCGTCGCCGGCACCTTCACCCCCATCGCCCTCGCCTCACTGGAAGGGTCCAAACTCGTCCTGGCCCTAACCGTGGTGTGGGGGATCGCCGTCACCGGAATCGTGCTGAAGGCAGTGATGCCGAAGGTGAGAACCAGCCTCTCCGTGACGCTTCAGATGATCATGGGATGGTCGGCGTTGATATGGATGCCCTGGGTGTGGTCACGTCTCGGCTTCGGTGCGATGAGCCTCATCGCCCTCGGCGGGCTCGCCTACACCGTCGGAGTGGTCATCTTTTCCAGCAAACGGCCACGGCTCTTCCCCCGTACCTTCGGATACCACGAGTTGTTCCACGTGCTGGTGATCGCCGGAAGCACCCTGCACTTCCTGGCGATCCTCTTCTACGCCATCCCGGCCACGGTCTAGCCGGCCTGGTCGAGACGACTAACGAGGGCCGCGGCAGTGGCCTCCCTTTGTCGGACGCCACGAAAAACTTGGTGTTTGACGACCTTCTAGCCGACCGGCAACGGAGAACTCTCGGCGCAGAGGGCCTCGACCTCGGCGAGCGACGATGGGACCGAGTCGGTCATGTTCTCGTGACCGCTGTCGGTGATGACCACGTCGTCTTCGATTCGGATCCCGATCCCGAGAAGCTCCGCCGGGACCCTGTGGGTGATCTTCTCTGCGCTCTCCCGGGCCTCGGCCTCCTTGGCCGCGGCCACCGCCCGTCCCTCGAGGATCCTGCGCCGACTCCACTCCTGTTGGTCGTAGGCGAGGAGTGTCAGCGTGATCTCCTCCTTGTGTGGGGCGATGTATAGACCCGGCTCGACGGTGAAGGCCATGCCGGGCTCCAGCTTCCTTGGAGCCTCATCCACCCGGTACGAGCCGGCGTCGTGGACGTCGAGCCCGAGCCAATGACCGGTCCCATGGAAGTAGAACTCAGTGAAGAGATTCATCGCCAGGGCGTCCTCCAGGTTGCCGGGTAAGAGGCCCAATTCGATCATGCCTTCGGTGAGGGATCTCGTCGCCGCCTCGTGGATGGCCCTCATGCTGGATCCGGGGGCGCACAGCTCGAGACCGCGATTGAACGCCTCGTAGACCACCTCGTAGACGGCCCGCTGCGGGCCGGAGAAGGTGCCGCCGGCGGGGAAGGTTCGCGTGATGTCCGACGAGTATCCGCCCACCTCGGCGGCGGCGTCTATCAGGATCAGATCGCCCTCACCGATCAGATCGGTGTTCTCGATGTAGTGGAGGACGCAGGCATTGGCCCCGGAGGCGACGATCGACGGGTACCCGTTGTGTCTCGACCCCGCCTGTCTCCAGTGATATTCGAGTGCGGCCTGCACCTGATACTCGTAGATACCGGGGCGGGCGAATCTCATGGCCTCGGCGTGCCCTTTGGCTGACATCTCACATGCGGCGCGCAACTGCTCCAATTCGCCATCGCTCTTGAAGAGACGCATCTCGGCCAAGGTCGCCGAGACGTCCCGAATCACCTCGGGGACCGACCCGCCGAACCGCTCCCGGTGGTTGCGGGCACGCTCCATGATCGTCTCGATGCGCTCGTCGTGATGCTCGTTGCCGGTCCGATACCAGAGGGCGCTCCTCCCCACCATGTATCGGATCAGGGCATCGTCCAGCTCCGACAACTCGTAGGCCTGATCGGCCCCGAAGCGCTCCTTGGCCCCCTCTGCGCCGACGCGATATCCGGTCCACGCCTCCATCTCCGGGTCGCGGGGGCGGACGAACAGGGTGTAGTCACCGTCGGAGTAGCCGGGTGTTATCACCGCCACCGCGTCCGGCTCGTGAAACCCGGTCAGATAGAGAAAATCGGGATCTTGATGGAAGTCGAATGTGACGTCCTTGCTCCGGATGACCTCGACGGCGGCGGGGACGATGGCCATCCCCTCCGGCCCGATCATCTCGGCGAGACGTCTTCGTCGCTCGGCAAACAGGTCTGTCATCGCGGAGACGCTACTGGCGTCGTCACGGCTTCAACTCGAGATCGACGACCAGTGGGAAGTGATCGGAGCCCATGGCCGGGCCGAGGAATCGATCACGGACCAGCAGCTCATCGGAGTGGAGCAGGTGGTCTATGGGCACCCTGAACACCAGGCTCGTTGTAGCCGGGAAACTGGGCTGGAGCCCGAAGCCGATCTGTGAGTTTCGCAACCCGGCGTCGACCAGACGGGAGAATGTCCAGGACCACGGTGATGCATTGAAGTCCCCGACGACGATGGTCGGGCGTTCGCTGTCCGCCGCCCAGTCGGCGGCAAAGCCGAGCTGGGCATCACGCAAGGCGGCTTTCCGCGCGGTCGTCGGTGCGAGCGGGTGGGTGGCGAGGACGTGGAGCTGGACGGGCCAATCCTCGGGTTGGTACTCGATGGCGACGGCCCGGGGTTGTGTCTCCGAATACCCATAGGAGACGACACTGCCTTCGCCCCGGATCATCACCAGGGTCCCGAAGATCAGGTTCTCGGCCTGTGTCCGCACGATTCGATAGCCCAGATCGGACGATTCGAGAGCAACCTCCCAGGGACGGCTGGACTCGTGGAGCAACACCAGATCGGGGTGGATGGCGTTTATGTACTCGATGACTTCGTTGTAGTTGGCGTTGTTGGAGAGCAGGTTGAAGCTCATCACCCGGATCTCGGGGGCACCGGCGGTGGCCTCGCCCGGGGAACCGATGAACAAGGGGGCGACCGCGATCACGTTGACCAGGGACACGGCGAGGATCCCGAGGCCGGTGCGACGCCAGCGGGACACCGCGACGACCAGGCCGAGGACCAGCAGGACGATCGCGTATTGGGCGCGGAAATTGGCCAGGACGTCCAGCCACCACACCCCTTGCCCGCCAAAGGCGGCCAGGCTCACCAGGGCCAGCGCCACTGCCGGCACCACGACGACGATCACGGGGTCACGTTAGGAGTGGGACAACCAGGCGGCGATGGCCTCGCCTATCTCGTCACCCGAGTCCTCCTGGACGAAGTGGGATCCCCGTACGGTCACTTCTGTCTGGTTTGGCCACGACCGGCAGACCTCCCGCTGTCTCCCGACGAGAATCGATCCGGGCTCGGCGTTGACGAACAACTTCCTTACGGACGGGCTGCTCATCCATCGTTCGTTGGCCTCTGCGATCTCGACCATCGCCGCCGGCGTGCCGTCGATTGGAATCTCCCGCGGCCAGGTCAGAGCGGGCCGACGGGACTCGCCCGGTTCGAGGTAGGGGCGCCGGTAGACATCCAGGACCGCCTCGGGCATGGGATCAAGGACCGAGCCGGGGATGATCCGCTCCACGAACACGTTCTTCTCGAGGATGATCTCCTCACCGGCCTCGCTCCGCATCGCCTTGAAGATCGGTGTCGCCGAAGCGGGCCAGTCGTCCCAGGTCATCGGGGTGACGATCGTCTCCATGTAGGCCACACCACGCACTTGGTCGGCGTGGCGACGACCCCAGTCGAAGACGAGCGCCCCACCCCAATCGTGACCCACCAGGGTGACATTGCCGCCGAGATCCAACTGGTCGAGCAAGGCGTCGAGATATCTGCGGTGGTCGAGGAAGCCGTAGGCGCCGGGGCCGCTGAGCACCTGCTCGGAGTCGCCCATGCCGATCAAGTCGGGGGCAATGCAACGTCCCAGGTCACCGAGATGCGGTATCACCTTTCTCCAGAGGAACGATGAGGTCGGATTTCCGTGGAGGAGAACGATGGGATCCCCTCGGCCATGCTCGACATAGGCCATCGATGCCCCGAGGACGTCAATGACCTGCTTGCGGGTGGGATCGAATGCCGGAGGCGACATGTCGGGGGAGGTTAACTGTGCCCGGGTTTGCCCGGTTGAGCTCTCGGGACCGCCGTCTAGCACTAGGGACTGTCGCCGGAGACCAGCTCCCGGATCCTGGTGACCTGGTCGAGCACCGATTCGGGGCTGCCGCCCCCGGCGCTGGCCCGGGATCGAACCGAGCGTGCGGCGTCAAGCACATCGAGATCCTCAGGAGCGAAAGCGGCGTTCACTGCGGCGAGATCCTCGATCCCGGCGTCGCTGAGTGTGCGACCGGCGCGCTCGAGGGTGAGCACGAGCCGACCCACCGCGGCGTGGGCCTCGCGGAAGGGGACTCCATGCGACACCAGACGCTCGGCCAGGTCGAGGCCGGCCGTTTCCGGGGCCGGCTCCACGGAGTTGAAGCGCGACCCGGCCAGCAA
The DNA here is from genome assembly GCA_963822895.1 of uncultured Acidobacteriota bacterium. Lineage (GTDB taxonomy): Bacteria > Actinomycetota > Acidimicrobiia > Spongiisociales > ZC4RG35 > JARDZU01. The sequence continues at coordinate 52,750 of CAWGJI010000019.1, read as the reverse complement.
CGCCGTCATGGCCGCTATCGAGCCCGCGAGCACGTCGTCGCTGTCGAAGACGAGACGCTTGTCTTCCTGGAGGTCGCGGTTGTAGCTGAGGGGAAGACCCTTCTGCAAGGACAGGATCGCCGTCAGATGACCGGCGACACGGGCCGATCGTCCTCTCACCAGCTCGGCGATGTCGGGGTTGCGCTTCTGAGGCAGGGCCGACGAGCCGGTCGAGACCTCGTCGCCGAGCAAGAGGCGACGGAACTCCTGGCCGGCCCACAAGATGATCTCCTCGGCCAGACGGGACAGGTTGGCCATTGCCTGGGCGCAGCAGAAGATGTACTCGGCGACATGGTCCCTGGACCCGACGGCGTCGAGGGAGTTGGCGAAAACCGAGTCGAAGCCGAGGAGATCGGCCGTCCGCGCCGGGTCGATCGGGAGTGACGTCCCTGCCGACGCCCCGGCACCGAGCGGTGAGACGTTCATGCGATCCAGGGCGTCCCCGATCCGCTCGGCGTCGCGCAAGGCCATCCAGGCGTATGCCAGCAGACAATGGCCGAGAGTGGTCGGTTGCGCCTGCTGCAGATGGGTGTAGGAGGGAACGACCGTCTCGGCGTGGGTCTCGGCGATCCCGGCGAGGGAAAGGGCGAAATCATTCAGCTGTTGAGCCCGCTCCGATCCGGCGCGTCGGAGGTAGAGACGAAGGTCGAGTGCGATCTGGTCGTTTCGAGAGCGAGCAGTGTGCAGCTTCCCGGCCACCTCCCCTGCCAGCTCGTGCAGACGGCGCTCAACGGCGCTGTGGACGTCTTCGTCCTCATCGGAGAACGCGAAATCGCCGGCGGCGGCCTCGGCAGCGATGTTCCGGAGATGCTCACCGATGACGTCGGCCTCGGCCTGGTCGAGTACGCCGGTGGCGCCGAGCATTGTGACGTGGGCGATCGATCCCTCGATGTCGTCTGTGAGCAGACGGCGATCCGACTCGTCGGTGGTGTAGCTCCAGAGGACGTCACCCGGGCCGGTCTCGAACCGGCCTCCCCAGAGCGTCACTCGACTTCCCCTCCTCCGTGGCCCCTGATGCGCAACGCGTTCAGCGAGATGAACCCTTCGGCGTCGGCCTGCTTGTAGACCTTGTCCTCCTCGAAGGTGGCCTCGTCGGGGTCATAGAGGCTGTTCGGGGACTTCCGACCCGTCACCCACGCACTGCCCTTGTAGAGGGTGAGCCTCGCCTCGCCGGTCACCGTGTCCTGGATGTCGTCCATCATCCCCTGGAGGGCCTCGCGCTCGGGGCTGAACCAGAAGCCGTTGTAGACGATCTCGGCGTATCGCGGTATCAGCTCGTCGCGAAGGTGCATCACCTCCCGGTCGAGCGTGATCGACTCCACCGCCCGATGAGCCAAATGGAGGATGGTCCCGCCCGGGGTCTCATAGACCCCTCTGCTCTTGATCCCGACGAATCGGTTCTCGACGATGTCCACACGGCCGATGCCATGCCGGCCCGCCACCTGGTTGAGCCTTTCCAGCAAGGGCACCGGGGCCAAGTTCTCGCCGTCGATCGACACCGGGTTGCCGTGTGCGAACCCGAGGACCACCTCCTCCGGCTCGTCGGGGGCGTCGACCGGGTCGGTGGTGAGACGGAACATCCCGACCGGAGGCGGGGCCCATGGGTCTTCCAGCACCCCTCCCTCGTAGGAGATGTGAAACAGGTTGGCGTCCATGGAGTACGGCGCCTCCTTGGTGACCGGCACGGGTATGCCACGCTGGCGGGCGTACTCGATCAGATCAGCCCTACCTCCGAGCTTCCACTCGCGCCACGGCGCTATCACACCGAGCTCCGGGGCGAGGGCGGCCGCCGACAACTCGAAGCGGACCTGGTCGTTGCCCTTGCCGGTAGCCCCGTGTGAGATGGCGTCGGCGCCGTGGTCTTGGGCGGTCCGCACCAGCCCCTCGGTGATGATGGGACGGGCCAGGGACGTGCCGAGCAGATAGTGCCCTTCGTAGAGGGCGGCCGCCCTGATGGCCGGGAACACCGCTCCGGTCACGAAACGCTCGCGCAGGTCCTCGACCACGGCTTCGACCGCACCCGTGGCCACAGCCTTGTCGCGCGCCTCAGCGACCTCTTCGCCCTGACCGACGTCAGCGGTGTAGGCGATGACCTCTGCACCCTTCTCTTCCCTCAGCCAGGCGAGGATCACCGAAGTGTCGAGACCACCCGAATAGGCCAGGACGACTCTCATCTCACTCCTCCTCGTCCGGGTGGGGGCCCGGGTCGGGGATGTCGTTGTCGACGGCCCAGGCCCTGACCATGTCATAGGCGGCCTGCTTGGTGTAGGGCCCTTCCTCGATCCTTCTCTCCAACATCCGCTCAATGATGTCACCCACACGTGGCCCGGGACCAATCCCGAGGTAGGCCATGACGTCGTTTCCGTCGATTGGCGGCCTCAACTTGGAGATCTCCTCCTCTTCGCTCAGACGGGCGATTCGCTCCTCGAGCTCGTCGATTCGACGTTGTATGGCCCGTTCCCGCTGTGCGTTCGCCGTGGTCACGTCACACCGGACCAACTCGTTCAACTCGTCCAGCAGATCGCCGGCGTCCCTCACGTAGCGCCGGACAGCCGAATCGGTCCAACCTGCGTCGAGGGTGTGCGGGCGAAGATGCAGGAACACCAATTGGGAGACGTCACGGATGACGTCCTTCGGGTAGCGGAGCTCTTTGAGCCGATGACGGGTGAGACGCGCCCCGACCACCTCGTGATGATGGAAGGACACGCCGCCGGGGCCGAATTGACGGGTGGCAGGCTTACCGACGTCGTGGAACAGAGCGGCGAGTCTGATCACGAGGCCGGGCGACGCTTTGTCGACCACGGCGAACGTGTGCCGCAGCACGTCCTTGTGCCGCTGGAACGGGTCCTGCTCCATGGCCAAGGCCGGCAGTTCGGGTATGAAGTGCGCGGCCAAACCGGACTCGACCATCGCCTCCAGGGCCTGGCCGGGGCGTGGCGCCACCATCATCTTCGACAACTCGTCACGGATCCGCTCGGCGGACACGATCTCCAGCCGGCTTCCCATCTCCTGGACCGCGGTGAGCGCCGTCGGGTCGGGTTGAAACTCGAGGGACGCCTGGAAACGGAACAGCCGGAGCATTCGCAATGGGTCGTCGGAGAAGGAGATCTCGGGAGCCAATGGGGTCCGCAGGGCGCCCTTCGCCAGGTCGGCCAGCCCACCGTAGGGATCGACCGGGACCATCGTCTTCATGGGGAGCGCGATGGCATTCACGGTGAAGTCCCGACGGGAGAGGTCCGCCTCTATGGAGTCCGAATAGGTGACGTGTGGCTTCCGGGAGTCGTCGCGATAGATCTCATCACGAAAGGTCGTGACCTCGATCTGATATCCGTCCTTCTGTGCCGCCACCGTCCCGAAGGCGGCGCCCACCGTGTGGACGGTGTCCGCCCACCTCCCCAAGAGCTCGGCGATCCGGTCCGGCCGGGCATCGGTGGCGAAGTCGAAGTCCTCGACTGGTCGCTCCAGGAAGGCGTCCCTGACCGAGCCTCCGACCAGGAAGATCTCATGGCCCGCCTCTTCGAAGACGGCGGCCAGCTGCGCCGGGGGCAGCTCCGGTGACACCAGGAACTCGAGACGTTTGGGGATCACGCGCCCGGAGGTTATCGGCGTGGTGCCTTCTTACCCACAAACATGAGGGGCCGGCGATCGCCGGCCCCTCACGCATTCCCCAGCGGAAAGATCAGATCTGGATGCCCGCCGCCATGGCCTTGGCCCTCATCTCATGGACGTTGCGCGCATGGGGGACCGCCACCGGCATCTCGATGGACTTGGCGAGAACCAGCTTGAGCAGGGCCTGGTCGATGGTCTGCATGCCGAAGAACTCGCTGTCCTTCATGATGTCGATCAGGACCCCGGACTCGGTCTCGCCGCCCATGATCCACTCCTGGACCCGCTCGTTGATGGTGAGCACCTCGCAAGCCAGGGCCTTGCCGCTTTCCTGGCCCTCGAGGAGCCGTTGGCTGAAGATGGCGAGCAACTGGGCGGCGAGCTGACCCCGCACCACCCTCTGCTGTGTCTCGGGAAAGAGGGACACGATGCGATCGACGGTGTCGGCAGGGTCGGTGGTCCTCATCGAGCTGATGACCAGGTGACCGGTCTCGGCGGCGGCGATTGCGGCACGAGCGGTGTCGGCGTCATCGATCTCGGAGATCATGATGACATCGGTGTCATGACGGAGCGCCCCGCGAATCGCCTCGGCGAAATTGGGAGTGTCCACCCCGACCTCGCGTTGCACGACGACACTCTTCTTGTCCGGGTGCAGCACCTCGATCGGGTCCTCGACGGTCAGTATCGACACTGCCCGGTTCGCATTGATCCAATCGAGCATCGAAGAGATGGTGGCTGTCTTTCCCGATCCGGATGGGCCGGTCACCAGGAGCAGACCAGCCTCCGAGCGAGCGAGACGCTCGGTGATCTTGGGAAGCCCGAGCTGCTCGAAGGTCTGGGACCCGGGAACGACCCGTCGGAGGACTATCGAGACCGAGCCTCGCTGACGGAAGACTGTGACCCGGAACCGGCCGACGTCCTGGCGGCCATAGGCGAAGTCGGCGGAGCCAGTCTCGTCGTACTCGGCGGCAGCCCGGGTGGTGAACAGCTCCTCGGCGTAGGCGTGGGTGTCCTGGGGCGTCAGATCATCGAAGCCGCTCATCCGTCTCAGCTCCCCCGAGATTCGAGCGACCGGCCCCGATCCCACCTTCAGGTGGAGGTCGGAGGCCCCGTCGGCCACGGCGCGTCTCAGAAGCTCGTCGATGTTGCTGGACATGTTCCTTCAGAGGAGTCGGCTACAGCCCTTGTTATCGGTAGAAGCCCCCTGGATTTGAAGGAACTTTCTCAGATCCTCCAATGACGCGAGATGGCGAGACGCGCCTTGTCGAGTCTTACTCCGGCGCCGGGTGGGGAGGTCAATGGAGGGCCGAACTCGTCGCTCCCGGACGCCCCGACGAGGGTCGCCTTGACCGAGGTGCGCAAGGCATCGAGGTCGTAGCCCCCCTCCAAGGCGAACACCGTTCGATGGGGTGGGTGCACCGCAGCGAGTTTCGCCGCCATCCAGCCGTAGTCGTCTGCGGTGAGTCTCAGGTCGGCCAATGGATCGCCGACGTGACCGTCATAACCGGCGCTCACCAGGACCCAATCCGGTGCGAACTCGGTGAGCACCGGGAGGACGAGCCCGGTCCAAGCCTGTCTGTATATGTCCCCGGCGGTGCCGGCATCCAGCGGGATGTTGAGGATCGTCCCCTTGGCATCGAGGTCGATGTCCTCGATGAACCCCTCGAAGGGGTAGAAAGCTCCTTCGTGTATCGAGGCGTAGAGGACGTCGGGATCAGGCCCGAGCATTGCCTGGGTTCCATTCCCGTGATGGACGTCCCAGTCGAGGATGGCCACCCGATTCCCATCCGCCCTGAGCCAGGCGGCGGTCACGGCGACGTTGTTGAACAGGCAGAACCCCATGGCATGGGAGCGGAGGGCGTGATGTCCCGGGGGCCGGGTCAGCGCGAACCCGACGGCTTCCTCACGGTCGACGAGTGCCTCGACCGCCGCCTTCACCCCACCGGCTGCGGTGAGTGCCGCCTCCCAACTCTCCGGTGACACGAACGTGTCCATGTCGAGCGCTCCGCCACCACCCAGGCAAAAGCTCTCGATGTTCTCTATGTAGGACGGATCATGCACCAGGGCCAGATCGGACCTGCTGATCCGGGGCGCCTCTATCTCGACCAAACCGAGGCCACACTCGGCAATTCCCTTCAGCACCGCCCCCACCCGGGCCGGGCGCTCCGGATGATGGGGACCGGTGTCATGGGCTGTCGCAGAGGAATGGCTCGCAACAACGACCTCCATCCTCGTACTCTCGCATGCGTGGCGACGAGACTCCACTTCGAAGGCGATTGGCCGGAGCCTGTGATCATCAAACGCGGGTGGTCCAAGGCGTCGGCGCGGCGCTGGAACGAGGATGTGCCCGATGTGGCCATACGTCTGGAGCGCGGCTCGAGTGAGTTCTTGAAGAGCGCCACGGAAGCAATGCGAGACCTGGCACAGGCAGATGTCTTCTCCCCTGCCCTCTACCCCGATACGACACGGGTCTGGCATGTGGCCGGATACCAGCCCCACGCCGAGCTGGACATCATGGAGCGATCGATCACCCGCCAGGATCTCGCCGAGTCTCCCGACCATGGCTCGTCGTTGATCGCGGTCGGCTCGCCCCGCTGGGGCGAGGTGGTCGAGGTGGACCGGCGCGCCTTCGAAGGCTTCTGGCGCATGGGGGCCGACGGTTTGGTCGAGGCGATGGTCGCCACGCCGTCTGCCGTGTTCTTCGAGTGGCGCATCCAGGGTGAGCTCGCCGGCTACGCCCTGACGGGGACACAGCTGACCACCTCCTTCCTGCAAAGGGTGGCCGTTTCCGGGGACGAGGCAGGGCACGGGATCGGCACGGTGCTGATACGCGCCTGTCTCCGCTGGGCGGCATCGAAAGGCGCACAGCGGATGGTCTTGAACGTTCGGCCCGAGAATGTGGGCGCCAAGAGCCTCTATACCCGGCTCGGCTTCTCTGACACCGGCAAGAGCCTCCACGTGCTCAAGTTCGATGGCTGATCCCCGGCTCCTGCTGAACTGATCACATGCCACCGCCTGTATCAGATCGCTATCACTTGGAGATGCGTCTGGGCCGGGACGACGACATCGAGGAGTGGCTGGCTACCGACACATCCCTCGAGAGACCCGTGCTCATCCGCTCATTAGGCCCTGAGACCGAGCTGGAGCGCCGTCGTCAATTCGTCGGCAGCGTGGGCGAGGCTGCCAAGTCGTCCCATCCGCATCTGGCCCGCGTCTATGCCGTGGAAGAGGTCCAAGGTGGGGCCTATGCGGTATGCGAATGGACGGGCGGGGCCACCGCAGCAGATCGTCTCGCCGCAGGCAACACCATCGAGCTGGAGGAGTTCCTCCCCAACGCCTCCGGGCTGGCCGGTGCCCTGGCGACCCTTCATGCCACCGGTGGGGCCCATGGCTCGATCGACCTCTCGGCCATCTCGTACTCGGTTTCGCATCCCGCCAAGCTCGGAGCCTTCGGGCGCCGGATCAGGGCCAACCAGGAGGGAGACGTCACCGCACTCGCCGTCGCACTGGAGACTGCCCTGACCGGCTCGGCCCCGGGGGGGCCACCGCCATCCGAGAGCATCGATGGCGTCCCCCGCACCTTCGATCGCGTCTTGCGCTCAGCGCAAAACGGAGAGCTCACCGCAGATCAATTGGAGAAGGCGCTACTTGCCTCCCCGACCCTGCGCCCCTCGCGCCCCGAGCCGCACTCGGCCTCGAGACGCCTCCTCCTCGCGGCCGCCGCGCTGGTGGTGGTGGCCGTCGGATTGGTCGCTCTGGGCTATGTGTTCGCCGGCGGCGGCCCGATCATCCCGGTGTCCCCCACCGCCACCGTGCCGATAGAGCCGACATCGTCGACGAGTGGGACCAGCACCACGGTCCCGACCGGACCGGTGAACGTCGTGGGGGCCGCCGCCTTCGACCCCTTCGGTGAGGGTGGTGAGAACGACTCGGATATCCCCAACGTCATCGACGGCAGCTCGTCCACGAGCTGGCGGACCGAGCGCTATCAGGACCCGCTGTCACTTCAGAAGCCGGGTGTCGGCATCAGCTTCCAGATCGAGGGACGCCCCACCCACATGCAAATGGTGGACCTCAGCGAGGGCACCGACTTCGAGGTGTACTGGAGCCCGGACCAGAATCCCGATCTGGGGAACTGGGATCGGATATTGGCCGGCACGGCTTCACCCGGGGTGACCTTTCTCACACTGCCCGGGCGCTCTGACGGATTCTGGCTGCTCTGGCTGACCGAGCTTCCCCGCCAGCCCGACGGCACCTATTACGCAGAGCTGGCAGAAGTACGATTCACGCCGTGACCTCTCCACCCAAAGACGCCGAGTTGCTGGCTCGCGTAGTCGATGGTGACCACGAGGCGTTCGATCGGGTGATGAAGGCCCATCAGGACAGGGTGTTCTCGGTGTGTTTGCGCACGCTGGGCGACCGGGAGCAGGCGCTGGACGCCACTCAGGAGACCTTTCTCACGGTGTTCCGGAAGGCCTCCCAATTTCAGGGCAAGTCGGCTTTGGGGACGTGGATCTACCGGATCGCCGTGAACACTTGCTACGACATGCTCCGCAAGTCGAAGCGCCGGCCGTCCGAGCCGCTCCCTGATTACATGGACCCGTCCGACCCCGCCGCCGAGGACCACATCGAGTCCGCTGCGCTTCGCCCGGAGATCGAGCTCGCCCTGGGGACCCTCTCCCCCGAGTTCAGGACGGCGATCGTCCTCTCGGACCTCCTCGGCCTGTCTCTCCCGGAGACCGCCGAGATCCTCGACATTCCCGTGGGAACGGTGAAGTCGAGGGTCTTCCGCGGCCGGAGACTCCTCGCCGAGCACCTGGGGAACCGAAACACCACATGAGAGCATCAAAGGTTACGAATGCATAAGCACGACCCAGACCTCATCGCCGCCTTCGCCGACGGGTCGAACGACGCCGAGATCCAGGCGCGGGCCTTGATCGAGTCGTGTGGCGAGTGCCGGGCCGAGTACGAGAACCAGGTGAGGGTGATCGCCATGCTCCGTCAGGTGCCGCCTGTGGCCATGACCGACCTGGAGAAGGCGTCCATGCAACGCGATCTGTGGACCGAGATGAGAAGCCAACCGGTCGCCACGGCAACCACCGGATCACCATGGTGGTATCGATGGTCGTACGCCGCAGCCGGTCTGGTCATCGTCGTGGGGATAGCCGCCGGCCTCGGGAACGTCATCGGCAGGAGCGGCGAGAACACCGCTGCCTTCTCCGAGATCGGCTCCGGACTGGGCTCCGACACGGGCCGGCCTCAGTCCCTCATGGGCGAGGAGGACGCCGGGGGCTCGGACACCGCCGCCGGCGGGTCCGAGACCACCACCACGGCCGCAGCCACCGCCGAAGGCCCCGTCGCCTTCGACACACTGGCCGCCGACGCCCGGCTCAAGCTGGATCGAAGCCAGTTGACCGATGCCCCCGAGATGACCGACGAGATCGAGGGGTGTCTGGCCACGTTGGGGCTCGAAGGTCAAACGCTGGTCGAGCAGGTGGTCCGGGACAAGGACTATCTGGTGACTGCCGGGCCGGAGGACGATCCCACCCCGAGCATCGTCATCATCACCGTCGACCCCTGCGAGGTCGTCTACACGGATAGCTGACAGAGCGCCCCGGGAAACTAACCTTCGGCTCACTCATGGAGGAATACGCAGCCCGGTTCGCCGAGTTTCTCGAGCAGTTGGCGGCAAAGATCCGCTCGTACACCGTCGATCGAATCGCGCGCGGCGTGCGTCTCACCGGTCTGGGAATCCTGACGGCCACGATGGCGTTCACTGCATTGCTGTTCCTGCTTCTTGCCATCTTCGGTGCGCTCGAGATACCACTCACCACCGCAGGGGCGTTTGCGGTGGTAGGGGCCTTGCTGGCAGGTGCTGGCGCCTATCTCTGGTTCAAGAAAGTCTGAGGAGAGATGAATCACGAAAAGCTGGTGGTGATCGGCTCGGGCCCCGCCGGCCTGACCGCGGCCCTCTATGCAGCGCGGGCCAACCTCGACCCGATCGTCTTCGAGGGCGTCGCCGCCGGTGGGCAGCTGATGATCACGACCGACGTCGAGAACTACCCGGGGTTTCCCGACGGGATCATGGGACCGGAGCTGATGGATCAATTCCGCAAGCAGGCGGATCGGTTCGGCGCCCGTTTGCATCAGCTCGACGTCACCGAGGTCGACTTCAGCACGACACCCAAGCAGTTGAAGGTAGGCGCCGACGAGTACACCGCCGACGCGGTGATCATTGCCACCGGGGCCACCGCGAAGTGGCTGGGCGTTCCCGGTGAGCAGGAACTGACCGGCCGCGGGGTCTCCGCCTGTGCCACCTGCGACGGCTTCTTCTTCAAGGATCAGAACCTCGTCGTGGTCGGGGGTGGTGACACCGCCATGGAGGAGGCACTGTTCCTCACCAAGTTCGCCTCCAAGGTGACCATCGTCCACCGTCGTGACGAGTTCCGCGCCTCGAGGATCATGGCCGAGCGCGCCCTCAAGCACGACAGGATCGAAGTGATCTGGAACGCGGTCGTCACCGCGATCAACGGGGACGTCACGGTCAAGGGCGTGACGCTCCAGGACACGATCTCCGGCGAGACGCGTGAACTGGCCACCGACGGCGTGTTCGTCGCCATCGGGCACAAGCCCAACACCGAGCTCTTCGCGGGCCAGCTCGAGCTCGACGAGAACGGTTACATCCGGCGATCCACCGACGGCAGCACCCGTACCGAGGTCGAAGGTGTCTTTGCCGCCGGGGACGTGGCCGACCACGTCTACCGTCAAGCCGTCACCGCGGCCGGCACGGGCTGCATGGCAGCGATCGACGCCGAAAGATGGCTGGCGCGGATGGAATGAGACCCGCCACACCCGGGTTCAACAAGGAGACCAAGGAGCATTGAGTAGAAATGGCTGAGAACATCGTCACATTGAACGACGGGACCTTCAACGACGCCATCAGCGGCGATAAGCCGATACTGGTCGACTTCTGGGCAGAGTGGTGCGGCCCATGCCGGGTGATAGAGCCCGTACTCGAGGAGATAGCCGGTGAGCACGACAACATCACCATCGGCAAGCTGAATGTGGACCAGAACCCGAATCCTCCCGCTCAATACGACGTCATGAGCATCCCCACCCTCATCCTGTTCAAGGACGGGGTGGAGAAGAAGCGCATCGTCGGGGCGGCCCCCAAACATCGTCTGCTCCAGGAGCTCTCCGAGTTCATCTGACCGAGGGATGGGCGGTCAATTCCACCTCGACGCCGCGACATACCTCGATGCCGTACGTGGGGAGATCAAGGACTACGACCAACTCCAGGCCCGATTGGCCACTGCCACGGCCGGAGTCGTGGCCAGGACGATCCTCGATCTCGGGTCCGGGACCGGGGAGACGGCCAAAGCCGTCCTGAGCGAGCACCCGGGTGCGCGCCTCGTCGGCATCGACTCGAGCGCGGACATGCTGGCGATCGCACAACGGCAACTTCCCGAATCGACGTTCCTGGTATCTCGTCTCGAAGACCCGCTCCCCGACGGGCCGTTCGACCTCGTCGTCTCCGCCTTCGCCATCCACCATCTCGACGGGCCTTCCAAGTCGGATCTGTTCACCCGCGTGGCGGGGGTTCTGAGCCCCGGTGGTCGGTTTGCCTTCCTCGACGTGGTCGTCCCTGAGGCACCGGTGCGCGAGCCGATCCCCCTCGAAGACGGCGTCGACATGCCGAGCCGAGCGACCGAGATGACTCAGTGGCTCTCCGAGGCCGGCCTTCGCCCCGAGATCGCACACAGCGCAGGGGATTTGGCGATTCTGATCGCAGACGCACAGCCCATTGCCCGGGGCTGACCCGACTTGCCTGTCACGGCCGGTCTGATGACGGTGGCACCAACGAGACTCCGCATCCCCCGGCGTCGTCGACGCTCCTGAGCAATGGGGACTTTGTTCTCTACCCCGGGCCCGTGAAAGCGCGGGAGGATGGGCGGATGGATTCACCAGGTCATCTGAAGGGAGACTCACAATGAACCCATTCGTCGCCTTCATGGTCTCGGGTGCCGGTCGCGCCACCCGAATCGTCGTCGGTTTGGCCCTCGTGGCGTGGGGATGGTTCGGCATCGGAGGAGTCGGTGGTGTCGTCCTAGGCATCGTGGGGCTCGTACCCCTGATGGCCGGGGCGTTCGACTTCTGCGTATTCGCCCCTCTGTTCGGCTATTCGCTGAGCGGGCCGAAGACGCGAGCTGCCAAGTAGCCGATCCGTCCACCGGTCGAGTCGTCTCGGGAAGCATGCCCACGACCAAAACTGTGCAAGCATTGGCCCATGCGGCTCTATCGCCTGGGAGATGAAGGGGCTGCGGTCCGGGACATCCAGGACCGCCTGGACGCCCTCGGCTTCCCATCCGACCCCGATCCCCGGTCGACCTTCGGCGACGGCACCGTCGAAGCGGTCCGGTCGTTTCAGAAAGCGCGTCGTCTCGGTGTCGACGGGATCGTCGGCCCCGACACCTGGCGGACCCTCTATGAGGCCGGATATCGGTTGGGGGACCGTCTCCTGTTCCTGCGGCGGCCGATGTTGCGCGGTGAGGACGTCTCCGAGCTCCAATCCCGTCTCAGCTCGCTCGGCTTCGATACCGGGAAGGTAGATGGCATCTTCGGCCCCGACACCGAACGGGCGGTGATCGAGTTCCAGGGAAACCGCGACCTGGCAGAAGATGGAAAAGCGGGGCCCGAGGTCGTCACCGAGTTGCGTCTGGTGACCCGTGGCGAGCTGAGGGCAGGGAGGGATGCGGTCAGAGAGCGAGAGTGGCTGCGACGTCTGCCCCCGACCATGGCCGGGGCCCGGATCTATCTCGATGCCGGCTGTCGCGACACCCATGAGGCATCGGTGTCGTGGGAAGCGGCATCCGCCACCGCCCTGGTGGTCCAGGAACAAGGCGGATTGCCTGTGATGTCGCGATCCCAGGACGGATCGGTGCCGGAGCGTCTCCGGGCGCGGCGCGCCAACACCTTGGGGTCGGACCTGATCGTCGCATTCCAGCTCAACAAGGACGGTCAAGACTTCGTCTACTACTTCGCATCGGATCACAGCTCTTCGGCGGCGGGCAAGCTGCTGGCCCAATCGATCGCTGCTGCCACCGGCTCGGGAGTGGAAGGACGTGCCAGCGCCCTGCTCAAGGAGACCAGGGCACCGGCGGTGATCGTCTCCTGCTCGGAGTTGAACGAGAAGACCGGGCGTCAGGTGGCGTCAGGGGTGAGTGACTTCTTCGCCAACGCCTCGACTAGTCGGTGAGCTGACGGTAGAGCCTCTCCAACTCACCGAGTGAGCCGAATCGGATCTCGACCTTGCCCTTCTCGTTGCGGTAGTCGATCTTCACCTTGGCATCGAGACGATCGGTGAGTCTCTTCTCCAACTCTATGATCTCCACCGGTCGCAGCTCCCGCACGGAGGTACTGGTGCGATGTGTGGCGGCGGCTCCCTTCCGAAGCCGGACCGCGTCTTCCATGTGCCGGACACTCCAGCCTTCGCTGACTGCCTTCTCGGCCAGGTGCTTGGCATAGGCCTCGTCTTCCATGCCAACCAGAGTCCTGGCATGACCGGCGGAGAGACGACCCGAATCGACCAGCTCCTGGACCTCTTTGGGCAATTGGAGCAGGCGCAGGGTGTTCGACACGGTGGGACGTGACTTGCCGACACGGCTCGCCACGGCCTCCTGGGTCATTCCATAATTTTCCAGGAGTTGGGAGAAGGCATGGGCCTCTTCGATCGGTGTCAGGTCCTGACGTTGCAGATTCTCCACCAACGCCTCGACCAGGGTCGAGTCACCCGAGGTCTCCCTGATCACCGCCGGGATGTCATGGAGACCGGCACGTTTGGCCGCCCGCCACCGTCGCTCCCCGGCGATGAGCACATAACCCTCGTCGCCCATGGTGACCACGATCGGCTGGAGCACACCGACCTCCTTCATAGAGGAGGCCAACTCCTCGAGAGTCTCGTCCTCGAACCGGGTCCTGGGCTGATCCGGGTTTGCCTTGATCTGATCGACCGGGATCAGGCGGTAGCCGATGGTCTCCTCTGGCCCGGGGTCGACCGGGATCAAGGAGTCCAAGCCACGCCCCAGACCGGATCTTCGCGTTGTCACTTCTTCTTCCCCTCCTTCTCCAGACCATGACGCTCGGCGAATTCCTTACCCAGATGTCGATAGGCGATCGCCCCCCGACTCATCGGGTCGAACGCCTCGATGGGCTCGCCATAGGAGGGTGCCTCGGACAACCGCACCGATCGCGGGATCACCGTTCGATAGGTGACTTCACCAAAATGGTCACGTACCTGTTCGGCGACGTCTTTCGACAGCCGGGTCCGACCGTCATACATGGTGAGCACGACACCGGAAACCTTCAAGTCGGGGTTGAGGTTCGAAGTGACCAATTGCACGTTTCTCAGCAACTGACTCAAACCCTCCAGGGCGTAGTACTCGCATTGGATCGGGATCATCACCTCGTCGGCGGCGGTCAGGGCATTGACCGTGAGCAAGCCAAGTGAGGGCGGACAATCGACCAGGACCACCTGAAAACTCTGTGTGCTCTCCGCAATCGCCGTCTTGAGACGGGTTTCACGTGAAAACAAGGAAACCAGCTCGATTTCGGCACCGGCCAGATCGATGGTCGCCGGCACCACAAAGAGATCACGGACCGACGTCGGCTCGATCGCATCATCGAGATCGGCCTCCTTGAGTAATACGTCATAGACCGAGGTGTCGATCGACGTACGGTCGACCCCGAGACCACTGGTGGCATTTCCCTGGGGGTCGAGATCGATGAGGAGGGTCCGATGACCATGGAGCGCCAGTGTCGACGCCATATTGATCGCCGTGGTCGACTTGCCCACCCCGCCTTTCTGATTGGCCAGAGCGACCACGAGAGGGATGTTGGTACTCACGTAGGCCGCATGATAAGAAGCCACACCGTCTGGTCAAGGACCTCGGTCGGAACCTCGACCACATCGCACCCCCTCACATCCGGTCTACCGGTCCAGGATCCGCCCAGGACTACGACACCATCGGGCTCGAGAAGGGGAAGCAAACGGTCGGCCACATCGGCAGGGGTTACGGTGGCTCTGGAGACAATGACACTCACCCGGTCCGACCATTTGTCCAAATCACCCTGTACTACTTGAACATTCTCCAGGTCGAGAATACGAGAGACCCGACGGAGCAGCTCGGCCCTCTTGCCACGACGCTCCAGCAACACGAACTCCAAATCGGGAAAGGCCACCGCCAGGGGGATCCCGGGGAGACCGGCACCCGAGCCCACATCGAGCACCCGTCGGGCGGAGGGGAAAAGACCACGAGCAAAGAGAAGGGAATCGGCCAAATGACGACGAACCAATCGTGGCTTCTCATTGGGACCCATCAATCCACCCGTGGTGGCTTCGGTTTCCAACCAGACGAGATATCTGTCCAGTTGACCCATCTGATCCCGATCGAGCTCGACCCCGGACCACGCCGCCACCCGACGCAGGATGGACTCGTCCTCCAGTTTCACGTGAAACGGCTTGATTGGCGGCGGACTTTGCCTCGGCTCACCCTCACATTGTGACGCTGTTTCAGCTATTCGCGCAATAGGGGCCTCGGCAAACAGACGCCGGTCCGCCGGGGCTGCCGCCCGCAGCCAGATCCGTGCAGCCTTCATTGCCGGCCGACTTTGATCGAGTGGCCCCGTTCGCTGCAGGTCTTCGCTGGCTCAGGGGACTGCCCTCAGTTGCCGCGTTCGACATTCCAACCTTCGATCAAACAGACGCCGGTCGGCCGGAGCTACCGCCCGCGTGACCAAATCCGTGCGTTTTTCATTGCTGGCCGACTTTGATCGTATGGCCCCGTTCGCTGCAGGTCTCCGCTCGGCCGGGGACTGCCCTGGGCCATCGCGCTTCATGTTCCGACCTCGATCAAACAGACGCCGGTCGGCCAGGGCTTCCGTCGCGCAATAGGTACCAGCACCAGGGCGGCCAGCAAAAAAGCAGGCTATGCCTACTCTTCCTCGCTGGAATCCTCGCCTGAATCCTCGTTGGAGTTCTCGCTGGAGGCTTCCTTGTCGGCCTTCAGGACCACATAGCGTCTCGGGGCTTCGCCCTCGCTGTATGAGCCGACACCATCACGGGCGGCGGCGGCGTCGTGGATCACTTTGCGATCGGCCGGGCTCATCGGCTCCAGCATGATCTCGCCACCTTCGTCGAGTAGCTGATCGATGAGCTGATCGGCGTAAATCGTCAATGCCTGTCTGCGTCTTTCCGCATATCCGGCTATGTCGAGACGAAGACGGGAGGTGTCCTGGGTGTAACGCTGCATCACCGTGCGGGTCAGTTCGTGAACGGCGGAGCGAACGGTTCCCCTGATCCCGACCAGGGCTTCGGTCTGCTCGCCACGGACGTCGGCGACGATGACCTCGTCATCGATGTCGGTGGTGACTTCGCCCTCCAACCCAAACGCGGTGAGCAAACCCTCGAGGAAGTCGGCGGCGATCTGTGCCTGCTCCTCGATCGGCAACTCGGGACGATCGTCGACCTTCGGCTCTCGTTTTTCTTGCTGTCGACTCATCTCACGACCTTTGTTCTTGGGTTGTCTGTGTTTTCCTTGACTTCCACCGGAACTCTTTCCGCCACCATTCTTACCGGAAGATTGCGCTCTCTGCTTGGAGCCCTGATTGGATGGCTGCTCCTTGGGTCCCTTGCGTCGCTCATTGCGACGTCGCCGTGATTGGCTGCGACGACTCACCTTCACCACGGCATCGGTCCCGCCGATCCCAAGGAATCCCTTTTCCGGCTCCTGCAGCACCTCTACCGCCACCTGATCACGATCATCCACACCAAGTTCCTGCATGGCTGCTTCGACCGCCAGGTCCACGGACTTGGCTCTCACCTCGATCTCGACGTAACTCACGTCATCTCCTCCTGCGCCTTCGGCGCTTGTTCGAGGCGCCCGGTTGGGGCTTCTTGACCTGGTCTTCGTCGGTCTCGTCCTCTTGGTTCGACTTGTCGTTCGACTTGCCATTCGATTTGGCGTTTGGCTTGTCGCCCGACTTGTCATTGGACGGCGCCGACGGGGTTGGGCGCCCATCGATCCTGAAAATCAGTGCCTGCTGACCGAGACGGAACAGATTGGAAGTGCTCCAGTAGAGGATGAGGCCGGCGGGGAAGTTCCAGCTGATGAAACCGATGAAGAGCGGCATGATCTTGGTGATGGCCTGTTGTGCGCCACCCCCGGGCTGACCACTCGGCTTCTCCTGCCCGTAGGTCGAGTGCCATTGCTGGACAAACTGGGTGGCGACCATCAACACGATCGTGATGAGATAGGGGAGTGCCGTGAGGAGCCCGATCGACATGGCGGTGCTCGGGCTCACACTCAGGTCCATGCCGAGGAACAGTTTCTGCGTGCCGTCGAGCAGGGCCATGCCCAGTGTCGAGAGAGGGTCGATGGCGTGCTTGGCACCCTCCACCAGCTTTCCCGCATCGTCCAGGACCAAGGGTGTTCGCAGCAACCGGAATAGGGCGAACCAGATCGGCATCTGCACCAGAAGGGGAAGGAGACACCCGCCCGGGGTGGCGCCGGCCGACTTCTGCACCTCCATGAGACGCTTCTGCATCTCCGGCGGGTCGTCCTTGTATTCCTTCTGGATCCGCTTGATCTCGGGCTGAATGGCGGTGAATGCCCTGGTGGCCCTGGTCTGTTTCAGGGTGAGGGGGAAGACAACGATGTTGATGAAGATGGTGAGGAAGATGATGGAGAAGCCGAGCCCGAGACCCTCGCCCATGAAATCGAAGAAGTTGTAGAAGAACTCGAGGACGACACCGAGGGCGCGCTCCACATAGAACAACATCAGCCGACTCTCCAGGTCTCGGGTACGGGGTCATAGCCACCCGGACGCAGCGGGTGACATCGGCCGATTCGCTTGATCCCCAGCCATCCGCCTCTGAAGACACCAAAGCGCTTGATCGCCTCGGCTGCATATGACGAGCAGGTCGGCTGATAACGACAGTTGGCGCCGAGGTTGGGACTTACCAATTTCTGGTAAAACCGGATCAGCTTGACCAGGAGATTCCGGGGACGAAGTGCCTCAATCATCGGTGTCGCCCAGGGCACGTCGAAGCCAGCCCATCAACTGCGGATGAGGGGCGTCTGCCAACTGCCTGCTCCCGATGATCACGTAATCAGTTCCTGGTTGTAGTTCCACGACGCGCAGTGCGTGCCGCAGACGCCGCTTGATCCGGTTGCGGGTCACCGCCTTGCCGGCGCTCTTGGAGATTATGAGCCCGACCCGGGGTGAGCCCGGCCGTCCGGAGCACGTAACCGCCACGACTCCCCCCGAGCGACGTCGTTTGCCCTCCTTGAGGACACGATTGAAGTCTAGAGGTGAGCGTAGAGACTCGAACTCAGGCGGCGAGACGCTTACGACCTTTGAGACGTCGTGACTTGACCACGTTGCGTCCGGCCCTGGTCTGCATTCGGTGACGAAAGCCATGACGCCGCTTTCGTCGTCGAACCTTGGGTTGATAAGTCCTTTTCATGGGAAAACTCAGATAGAGAGGGTGAGTCGATACAGGTTACGAAGCCGTGAGAACCTATGTCAAAGTCTCGTGACCACCAGGAGCCGGCTGTCTCGGGCCCAAAGTGGGTTGTGCGCGAAGATTTCGGATAACTCGCGAAAAGAAACGCAAGGCGTTCATTGGCGTTTTGGACACATTCGCCACATGGGAAACTCTGGAAAAACTCGTTGCGTGCTGGTCTTATTCTGTGGAAAGATCGACTCTCACTCATCCACACCGTTGATTCTCGCGATCTTGACTAGCACTCGGATGGATGTGGATACTCGCCCCCCTCGCCTCTGGGAGCGCGATCGACTTCCTCAGTCGTTTGCTAGACGGCTTGACCGCTCTCGGGTGACAAAGTTGAAACGACGTCCCCGGGATGTGCACAGTCCTATCCACAGATGTGGAGGTTCTGTGGACAACTCCCGGTGTGTAGGAGTTGTCTTGGTACAAGCACAAGAGGCACCAGCCGGCTGGGGCCAATTTAGAGACGCCCTCAAGGAGGAGTCCTCCCAAGGAAACTGGGACACCTGGCTCTCCCGTCTCGAGCCCGATCTCCAGGCCGACAACCCGACCCTCATCGCACCCAGCGAGTTCCATCTCCGTTGGGTCCGGGACAAGCATGGCGACCTGATCGACGCCGTCTTTCAGGACGTGTTCGGCCCGGACGCGACCCTGAGCTACCGGGTGGTCGAGCAGGAGCCGGCCGAGTTGCCGTTCCCCATGGGGGACGAGCACGTCAACACGGAGAATCCTGCGGTCACCCCGATCAACACCGCCCCCTCCACGGCTCTCATCTCCCGTTACCGCTTCGAGAGCTTCGTGGTGGGCCAATCCAATCGATTTGCCTGGGCCGCCGCGATGGCGGTCGCCGAACAACCCGGCGCCCACTACAACCCGTTGTTCATCTACGGGAGTGCCGGTTTGGGCAAGACCCACCTTCTCAACGCCGTCGGCCATCAGGCTCTCGAGATGTATCCCGAGCTGGTGGTCCGTTACGTGTCCTCGGAGAACTTCCTCAACGACTTCATCGACTCGATCAGACGCAAGCGACCGGATGACTTCAAGTCGAGATATCGGGGGGTCGACATCCTCCTCCTCGACGACGTCCAGTTCTTCGAAGGCAAGGAGCAGATCCTCGAGGAGTTCTTCCACACCTTCAACTCGCTGTACGAATCGGGTAAGCAGATGGTGATCAGCTCGGATCGCCATCCTCGCAACCTCTCCTCACTCGAGGATCGTCTTCGCAGCCGGTTCGAGTGGGGCCTTCTCACCGACATCCAGCCACCCGACGTCGAGACACGTCTCGCCATCCTGCGGAGAAACGCCGAATTCGCCCCAAGGCCCGTTCCGCTCGAAGTCCTCGAGCACATCGCCGGCCTGGTCTCGGACAACATCCGGGAGTTGGAGGGCGCCCTGACCAGGGTGACGGCCTGGTCGGCGCTGAACCGCCGCGACATCGACCTGGAGATGGCCGAGAGGGTCCTCCATGACATCATCACCACCGATGAGCCGGTGCCGTTGGGCCCGGAGACCATCATCCGCACCACCGCCGCCGCCTACGGCTTCTCGGTCGAGGACGTGCTCAGCCCAAGCCGGCGTCAGCCGTTGGTGCTCTGCCGTCAGATCTCGATGTACCTGTGCCGGGAGCTGACCGATCTGTCCCTTCCCAAGATCGGAGAGCAGTTCAAGCGGGACCACACCACCGTGCTCCATTCCGTCGAGAAGGTGAAGCGCATCCTGAGATCAGATCGGGCCGTGTTCGATCGGGTCACACAACTCACACAGGACCTGAGGAAAGGTGGGGGGATTTCCACAGGGGTTTGAGTTATCCCCTGAGCGCGCCGCGTTGTTCCCAATTCGTCAACATGTCACTCCACAGCCAAAACACCAGCCAACAGCATCGAAATTCGCACCTATCCCCAATTCCACAACCCCCTACTACGACTAATACTCTTTATATGAGACTCAGCAGAAACAGAAGAAGGGACTTCCACCTGTGAGAATCCGAGCGCAGAGAGACGATCTCGCCGACGTCCTCTCCCGAGCAAACAGGGCAGTAGGCGCCCGGTCGGCATTGCCCGTCCTCCAGGGTCTGCTCTGCGAGGTCTCGGGAACGACACTTCGGGTCACCGGCACCGATCTCGATGTCACCATCAGGACCGCCGCCGAGGTCGAGGTCATGGAAGAGGGAAGGGCGGTCATCCCCGGTCGTCTCCTCTCCGAGGCGGTGCGGAAGATGCCGCCGGGCTCGGTGACGGTAGGGGCCGACGAGACCGAGGTCGAAATCCAGGGAAACGGGCCGCGGTTCTCCCTCCGCCAGCTCAACGCTGACGACTTCCCGGTCCAGGAGGACGTGGTCTCGGACGGTGTCGAGGTCGATGGTGAGGAACTGGCCGAGGCGATCAACCAGGTGACGACGGCTGCATCGGGGGACGGGGCGCGCCCGATTCTCACCGGTGTGCTGTTCGAGAGCTCCGATGCCGGGTTGCGGATGGTGGCCACCGACTCCTATCGGTTGGCGAAGCGGGATCTGGCGGGTGTCGGCCTCGAGGGCACCGGGTTGATTCCGGCGCGTGGCCTGCGCGAGCTGCCGCGGTCGATCGGTGCGGCCAAGGTGACGGCGCAGCTCAGGGATCGGGAGGCGATATTCAGCTCGGACAAGGGGATGCTCCGCCTTCGTCTGATCGATGGCAACTTCCCCAAATACCAGTCTCTGCTGCCGGAGAGTTACCCCAATCAGGTGGTGGTGGAGAAGGAGGTCCTTCTCGACGCACTCGGCCGGGTGACGCTGGTCGCCGAGGATCACATCCCCGTCCGTCTCAAGCTCATGGACGGTGGTGTGGAGGTGACCGTGACCCGGCAGGACGTGGGTGGCGAGAGCGAGCACCTTCCCGGTGAGTTCAGTGGAGCCGACGAGGAAGTGTCGATCGCATTCAACCCCCGGTACCTCCAGGACGGGGTGAACGTCATTCCCGGGGACTCGGTGCGGATCCGTGTCATCGATGCTTTCAAGCCGAGTGTCATCGACTCCGGTGCGGATCAGGACTTTCTCTATCTCCTCATGCCCGTCCGGGTCTGAATGAGAGTCGACTGGCTCTCACTCACCAACTTCCGCTCCTATCCCGATCTCGACTGGCGGCCCGAGGCCGGTGTCAACCTCCTGTTCGGGCCCAATGGTGCGGGAAAGACGAATCTGCTCGAAGCCGTCGCCTATCTGGCCACACTCCGCTCTTTTCGCTCCGTGCCCGACGCCTCACTGATCAGAGATGACACCGAGGCGGCGATCATTCGGGCCGGGATCTCCTTCGACGGCCGGGAGCGGGCGATCGAGATCGAGATGCCTCGTAAGGGCTCTCGGCGCACCCAGGTGGACAAGAGTCGGTTACAGCGAACGGCCGATCTGCTCGGGGTCCTTCGGGTGATCGCATTCCTCCCCGAGGATCTCGACCTGGTGAAGAGAGGGCCGGCCTATCGCCGCGACCTCCTCGACTCGGTGGCGGTCCAGTTGTGGCCCGGGGCGTATCTGGATCAATCGGAGTTCGACCGCTCCCTGCGTCAACGCAACGCCTTCCTCAAATCGGGCCAGCACGACGAGCCGACCCTCTCGGTCTGGGACTCCCGGTTGGCCCAGTCGGGAGGACGGGTGATGGCGCGACGATCCCGGGTCATCGAGACACTGGCCGGCCTCCTCGATGAGGCCTATAGGGAGATCTCGCAGCGGGACCACGGGGCGAGCATCGGCTACTCGGCCACCTGGGACGATCAGCCCATCGCCAATCGAAGCGCCTCGGACTACGCAGCGTCCATCCAGAAGGCCCTGGAGGGCGTCAGACGGGCCGATTTCGATCGCAGGGTCACCACGGTCGGCCCCCACCGGGACGAGCCCCTGTTCATCATCGACGAGCGGGATGCGAGGAGTCACGGGAGCCAGGGGGAGCAGCGCACCATGGCGCTGGCGGTAAAGCTGGCCGCTCATCGGGCCGTCGCCGAGGTGGTCGGTCAGCCACCGGTCCTGGTGCTCGACGACGTCTTCTCCGAGCTCGACCCGTCCCGGTCGGCCGCCCTGGCCAAGGCTCTTCCCGCCGACACCCAGACCCTGATCAGCTCGGCCCGCCCCGAGGACGTGCCCCTCGTCGGGACGATCTGGCGGGTGGATCAGGGGGTGACACTTGTCTGAGGGGGACCTGTCCTCGTTCGGCTCCTCGCTCGAGGAGATGTTTCGCCGGCTCGGCCTTCCCGACCCGATCGTGATGTCCCGGCTCATCGCAGAGTGGGACGATCTCGCCGGCGAGCCGTGGTCTCGTCGCTCCACACCCCAATACATCCAGGGCCGGACACTCATAGTGGAGGCCTCCACTCCTTCGATGGTGGCCTTCCTCCGTTATGGCTCGGCCGGTCTCCTCGAGGTGCTCGCAGAGCGGCTGGGTGAGGGTGTTATCGACCATATCGACGTCCGTCCGCCCCCACGTCGCTGATTTGTCACAGGGACCTGTGAAGATTGGTTTTTGCCAGCTATCTACGGTAAAATGACAAACGTGAAACTTGCTTTGGAGACGGCCCAAACAGCCAGGTTTGGCGGCCGATCCGAACAGGAGCCCCATTCAGGGTCACAGCCAGGGTCACACCAGGACGTCAACCATCGGTCAGGTCCGGAAGGAGGGTCGTGACGGCTACTCGCGACAGCTACGAAGCCAAAGACATCACCGTTCTCGAGGGTCTCGAGGCAGTACGGCGCCGACCCGGCATGTACATCGGGTCCACCGGCCCCCGGGGTCTGCACCATCTCATCTGGGAGGTCGTGGACAACTCGGTCGACGAGGCCATGGCCGGCTATTGCGACAGCATCATCGTCACCCTCCGTGAGGACGGCGGGGTCGAGGTGGTGGACAACGGTCGCGGAATCCCCATCGACAAGGTGTCCAAGACGAACCGGTCGGCCCTCACCACGGTCCTCACCACTCTCCACGCCGGTGGCAAGTTCGAACAGGGCGCTTACACCGTCTCCGGTGGTCTCCACGGGGTCGGTGTCTCGGTGGTGAACGCCCTCTCCAGACGGCTCGAGGCGGAGGTGCGTCGCGATGGGCACATCTATCTCCAGGAGTTCGAGGACGGGCGGCCGAAGACCAAGGACCCCAAGAAGGTCCGCCCGGCCAAGAAGAGTGGGACCACCATCCGCTTCTGGCCCAGTCTCGACACGTTCAAGGAGACGACGACATTCGAGTACGAGACGGTTGCCTCCCGTCTCCGCGAGACGGCCTTCCTCAATCGGGGCCTCCACATCACCCTCAACGACGAGCGTGGTGACGAGACGCAGAGCGAGGTCTTTCACTACAAGGGCGGTCTCGTCGACTTCGTCAACTATCTCAATGGCAAGCGCGAGCCCCTGCACGCCCATGTCATCGACGTCGTCGACACCGGTGACGACGCCGAGATCGAGGTGGCCATGCAATGGACCACCTCCTACACCGAGTCGGTGCTCTCTTTCGCCAACAACATCAACACCCACGAGGGTGGCACCCACGAGGAGGGCTTCAAGAAGGCCCTGACCAAGGCGATCAACGACTTCGCCCGGGGCAAGGGTCTGCTCAAGGAGAAGGACGGCAACCTCACGGGTGAGGACATCCGCGAGGGTCTCACCGCCGTGGTATCGGTCCGGGTCAAGGAGCCGCAGTTCGAGGGGCAGACCAAGACCAAGCTGGGCAACACCGAGATCCGCTCCTATGTGGAGAAGGCCCTCAACCGCAAGCTCCCCGAGTGGCTCGAGCGTTACTCGCCCGAGGCCCGCCGCATCGTCGACAAGTGTGTCAGCGCCGCCAAGGCGAGAGAGGCAGCCCGCAAGGCCCGTGAGCTGACCCGGCGCAAGTCCGGGCTCGAGTCCGGTGGCCTTCCCGACAAGCTCGCCGACTGCTCGTCCCGCGATCCCGGCGAGTCCGAGCTGTTCATCGTGGAGGGCAAGTCCGCCGCCGGCCCGGCCAAGTCGGCCCGTGACTCGGCGACCCAGGCGATCCTCCCCATCAGGGGGAAGATCCTCAACGTCGAGAAGTCACGTCTGGCCAAGGCGCTCCAGAATGCCGAGGTCCAGGACATCATCACGGCGATGGGCACCGGCATCGGCGAGGAATTCGATGCCACCAAGGCCAGATACCACAAGATCGTGATCCTCACCGACGCCGACGTCGACGGGTCCCACATCCGCACCCTGCTCCTCACCCTCCTCTTCCGGCACATGAGGGGGCTCATCGACCACGGCTACGTCTATGTCGCCCAGCCGCCGTTGTATCGGGTCAAGGTGGGGTCCAAGGTCCACTACCTCAAGGACGACCACGAGCTCGACTTCTTCAAGAAGGACCACCCAAAGGTCAAGCCGACCAGGTTCAAGGGGCTCGGTGAGATGAACCCGAGCGAGTTGTGGGAGACCACGATGAACCCGGAGACACGCACCCTGCTCCAGGTGGGCATGGAGGACGCCTTGAGGGCCGAGGACGTCTTCGAGACCCTCATGGGTGACGACGTGGCCTCCCGCAAGGCATTCATCCAGCAAAACGCAGACGACGTCCGCTTCCTGGACATTTGATCAAATGAGCGAAGAAACCATAGATCCAATCCACCCCGGCACCGATGTCGAGATAACCGAGGAGATGGAGCAGAGCTTCATCGACTACGCCATGTCGGTCATCGTCTCCCGGGCCCTCCCCGATGTCAGGGACGGTCTCAAGCCCGTGCAGCGACGGATCATCTACTCCATGTTCGAGAACAACATCGGCCCCGGCTCGGCCCATCGGAAGTGTTCGAAGGTGGTCGGTGACGTGATGGGGAACTACCACCCCCACGGCGACCAGGCGATCTACGACGCATTGGTCCGCATGGGCCAGGACTTCTCCATGCGTCATCTCCTCATCGACCCGCAGGGCAACTTCGGCACCATCGACGACCCGCCTGGTGCCGCCCGCTACACCGAGTGCCGTCTCTCCAAGCTCTCCACCCACCTCCTCGAGGGGATCAGGGAGGACACGGTCGACTTCGTCGACAACTACTCCGGCGAGCTGCAACAACCGGCCGTGCTCCCCGCCCGCTTCCCCAATCTCCTGGTCAACGGCTCACAGGGGATCGCCGTCGGGATGGCCACCAATATCCCGCCCCACAACCTCAACGAGGTGGTCGAGGCGTGTCTTTACGCCATCGACAACCCCGATGCCACCACCGAGGAGTTGATGCAGTTCGTCAAGGGGCCCGACTTCCCGACAGGTGGTTATCTGGTCGGCACGGCCGGCATCAAGGACGCCCTCTCCACCGGACGCGGTTCGGTCAAGATCCGGGGTGTCTGTGACGTGCAGGAGATCCGCAAGGGTCGGACCGCCATCATCGCCACCGAGCTTCCCTATCAGGTCTCCATCGAGAGGATCATCTCCAAGATCAAGGACTTGGTCGACAACCACCGGCTCGACGGGATCGCCGAGGTACGCAACGAGTCCTCCGACCGGGTGGGCACCCGTCTGGTCATCGAGTTGAAGAACAACGCCGTCCCCCAGGTGGTGCTCAACCAGCTCTACAAGAACACGCCACTGCAGGACTCCTTCGGCTACAACGTCGTTGCCCTGGTCGACGGGGTGCCACGGACCCTCAACCTGTCCGAGATGGTCGGGTACTACCTCGATCATCAGATGGAGGTCATCGAGCGCCGCACCAAGTTCCGTTTACGCGAGGCCGAGGCGAGGGCCCACATACTCGAGGGTCTGATCATCGCGGTGGACAACATCGACGAGGTCATCAAGATCATCCGCGGGTCCGCCGACACGCCCGACGCCCGAAGCAACCTCATCGAGCGCTTCGAGCTCAGCGAGATCCAGGCAAATGCCATCCTCGACATGCCCCTCCGCCGTCTCACCGCCCTCGAGGTGGACAAGCTCCGCACCGAGTTGGCCGAGCTGCGTGATGTCATCGCCGACCTCGAGGCGATCCTCGCCGACGCCAAGCGCCGCTGGTCGATCATCAGAGACGAGCTGACCGACGTCCGGGAGCAGTACGGGGAGGCCCGTCGCAGCCGCATCGTCCCCGACGAGGGCGATCTCTCCCTGGAGGACCTGATCGCCGACGACGAGCTGATCGTCACCGTCTCCGAGACCGGATACGTCAAGTCCGTTCCGGCTCTCACCTACAAGACCCAGGGCCGCGGGGGCCGGGGGATCAGGGCGGCCGAGGTGCAGGGCGAGGACGTCATCCAGCATCTGGTCCACACCACGGCTCACGCCTATCTGCTCTTCTTCACCAACAAGGGGCTGGTCCACCGGGTCAAGGCCCACGCCATCCCCCGTCAGTCACGGACGGCCAAGGGAGTCCTGGCCCAGTCCGTCCTCCCGCTGGAGCCCGAGGAGCGGATCCAGTCCATCATCGACACCCGGGACTACGAGACGGGGCGCTATCTGGTGATGGTCACCAAGAAGGGTCAGGCGAAGAAGACCGAGTTCAAGGAGTACGACTCGCGTAACTCGACCCTGGTCGCCATCAAGCTCACCGACGACGACGAGCTGGTCTCGGTTCGCCCCACCAACGGCGCCAACGACTTGCTGATCTTCACCAAGAACGGGATGGGGATCAGGTTCAAGGAATCCGACCTGCGCAGCATGGGTCGGGGCACCCAGGGTGTCCGCGGCATCCGTCTCCGTGACGACGACGACGTGGTGGCCGCCGTCTCCAACGTGGAAGGCGACGAGGTCCTGCTGTTGACCACCGGTGGTTACGGGAAGCGGACGGCCATCTCCGAGTTCCGACGTCAGGCCAGGGGCGGGATAGGTGTCAAGGCGTTCAAGCTGACCAGGGTCCGCGGCGAAATGGTCGCCGCTCGCGCCGTGAGCAAGGACGACGACGTTTTCCTGATCTCCAGTGCGGGTATAGGGATCCGCACCCCGGTGGCCAAGATAAGCAAGCAGAAGCGTGACTCGACGGGTGTCCGTGTCATCGACGTCGGTGACGGGAACGGGTTGGCCGCAGTGGCCATCGTCCACGACGATGGGACCGACTGAGGAACCCCACGCCGCCGCTTGTCGTTGGACAACGGTGGGCCTCTTTTAGACTCACGAGATAACCAGGAGCCGAGATGGCAACCGTTCGCCGCGTCAGACGCATCATCCGAAAAATCGATCCTTGGACCGTGTTGAAGAACTCAGCCGTGGTCTGGGCCGTCATCGCGCTGGCGCTCGTTCTGGGAGCTGTCATCTTCTGGTCGGTCCTCGACCGGGCCGGTATCCCCCAGAAGATCACCGACTTCATGGTCGAGATCACACTCATCGACGCGGGCTCACAGCCATTCGCCAACACCGAGCAGTTCTTCCGGGTGATCGTCTTCGGATCGATCGTGTGGTGGGTGGCCATGACCGGCATCTCCGTCGCCGGCGCCATCGTCTACAACCTGGTTTCCGATGTCGTCGGTGGTCTGGAGGTCGTCATGCTGGAGGAGACCTTGAACCCGGTCGTGCCGGCCCCGGGTCAGGTCCTTCATCCCCCCACCGATTTCAAGCCGGGCAACGGCGGCGCCATCACCCCACCCCCCGACCAGGCCGACATCCCCACCGAGGAAGTCTCCCTCGATCAAAGTCTGATTGCTGCTCCATTGCCGGTTCTCGGGTGGGAGCGGTAGCCCTGGCGGACCGGCGTCTGTTTGGCCGGGGTCAAGACCTCAGATGCGGCTCTGTGAGGGCAGTCCCCGGGTTCGCGTAGGCGGTTGGCAACCGGAGCCACACGGACAAAGTCCGCCGGCAAAATAGATCGGTCTAACCCGTTCGTAATCTCGGCTGGGAGCGGTAGCCCTGGCGGACCGGCGTCTGTTTGGCCGAGGTCAAGACCTCAGATGCAGCTCTGTGAGGGCAGTCCCCGGGTTCGCGTAGGCGGTTGGCAACCGGAGCCAAACGGTCAAAGTCCGCCGGCAAAATAGATCGGTCTAACCCGTTCGTAATCTCGGCTGGGAGCGGTAGCCCTGGCGGACCGGCGTCTGTTTGGCCGAGGTCAAGACCTCAGATGCGGCTCTGTGAGGGCAGTCCCCGGGTTCGCGTAGGCGGTTGGCAACCGGAGCCAAACGGTCAAAGTCCGCCAGCAATCAAATCAGCTCATACCCATGACCAGACCCATGGCGGTGGCGGTCTGGAGATAGGGGAGGGCCTGGTGCCACACCGCATGGGGCTCACCGGTTTCGGCCACCTGGGCGCCTGCGGCCAGTGCCACACCGTCGAGAAACGCAGCGTCCTCGATGATCGTCACTTTGCGCTCGGTGCCCAACGCGAGACAGGCGGCGAATTGGTTGGGTGACTTGCCGACCGAGACATGTCGGCCATCGAGCTCGACCTCACTGATGGTCACCGACCCGATCGGGTCGGGGAATCGGACGACGTGCTCCTGGCCCTCGTCCTGGTTGGGATGGGCGAGGGCGACGATGGTCGGGTCGGGCTCGCGTGCCCCTAGGGCAAGGGC
Source organism: uncultured Acidobacteriota bacterium (assembly GCA_963822895.1). Taxonomy (GTDB): domain Bacteria; phylum Actinomycetota; class Acidimicrobiia; order Spongiisociales; family ZC4RG35; genus JARDZU01. Next base: position 24,096 of record CAWGJI010000019.1, on the reverse strand, counting down.
GAGTCCCAGTGCCGATGCACCCCAGACCAGGACGCCGGGCTCGGGGTGGTCACCGTCCCATATGAGTGGCACACCCAGCTCGCGCGCCCGGGCCGGGGCGTCGAGGCCTGTTCCGAGGAGGAGATCACAGCCTTCCGGGCTCTTCACCACCCGGAAATTGCGACTCCGCGCCGGGCCGATCACGACTACTTCGTCCACCCCGGGGTGAGGTGTCAGGGAGTGTGCTCCCCTCACGGCGCTGTCGCCGGTGACGAGGACGCCGACCTTCACGAGGGGTCGACCGGTGTCCAGACCGAGTCGGGTGCCACCACTTCGTCCTTCTTTCGGAGGAGGAGGAGTGCGGCCAGGGCGCCCAGGATCAATAGCGGGGAGAATCTCTTCACGAGGTTCAGTCTACGGCGGCTCAGCCGTTCCCAGACACCGTTCCCCCGTACTTCCAGGCGTCGGTCGGAATTCCCTCGGTGTAGGCGTTGGCCGTGTCCAGGTCGGGTGCGCGCACCTCGATCACGAACTGTCCGGCGTCGATCACGAGATCGGCCGTCGTGTCGGTCGTTGCCCGTGCCGAGAGGGCGGCCTCCCACTCGAGCAGGTCGTTGTAGGAATGGGGAACCTCATGGACCACCAGATTCGGATCTCTGATCTGAGGGCAGACGGCCTCCCAGTCGACCACACCGACATCCACCAATGCCACATGCCACTCGGTGCCCACCTGCCATTCCCCACCCCAGTTGTCGTCGAAGGTGGAATCGTCCCCGGCTGCGCCGGCGGGTAGACCCGACAGTGCCTGCGCCGGGTCGACCGGTTCGTCGTCGGGAAGGCTCATCCCGGTGCAGGGGAGGTACTCCACCGTGGGGTCCGGAGGGATCTTGGTTTCTCCTGTGAGATCACAAGATGCGACGACGAGCAGGCCAAGGACGAGGGCTATTGAGAGAAAGCGACGCAATTGGAGCAAAATGATGCCATGAGTCGTGGGCAACAATCCCGACTGGTCATCGATCACGTCATCATTTGCGTTCCCGACCTCGACGAGGCGGCCGAGCGATACCGGGATCGGCACGGCTTGGACTCGGTGCCGGGTGGTCGTCACGTCGGTCTGGGGACCGCCAACCGGATCGTGCCCCTGGGCTCGAACTACGTCGAGCTCCTATCCGTGGTCGACGAGACAGAGGCCATGGGGAACATGTTCGGGCGGTGGGCCATCGGCACCATCCACGACAACCCGTGGCGGCCGGCCGCCCTGTGTCTCCGCACCGAGTTGATCGAGGGCGTCGCCGGTCCGCACGAGCTGGAGATCCAGGAGATGTCGAGGGCGCGTCCCGACGGGACGCTGCTCAGCTGGCGCATGGCCGGCCTCCACGAGGCATTGGTTCGAAACGTCCCCTTCTTCATCCAGTGGAACGTGGACCTCACCGAGCTACCGGGGAGCTCCGACCTCAACACGGCGGGCCCGATCGAGGAGGTCCATCTCGCTGGATCCAGGGGCTTTTTTGACAGTTGGATCGGGGAAGTCGGCGGCATCGTCGTCAAGGGTGGTCGCAACGGGATCGAGAAGATCGTGATCCGTCACCCCGATCGTCAGATCGAAATTTCCTGAACCGGGCTGAAACCAAACCGTCGAGGTGTGGGTTTATCCCTTCGTGAGTCGATACTCAACGGTGTTGTCAGGAACCGAACCACCCCTCATCTCCTCTTTCGAGAGCTTCTATCGCTCCAGCCGCTCCCGGATCTATCGAGCGGTCGCCCTCACCCTGTCCGACAGCGATTTGGCCCTCGACGCCACCGAGGAGGCAATGACCAGGGCGGCGGGCCGTTGGAGTGACGTAGGTGGATATGAGAACCCTTCGGGGTGGGTCTATCGGGTCGCAGTCAACTGGGCTCGCACCCGGCTGCGACGCTGGAGTCGGGAGAGCAAAGGCTTGGACTTCGAGCCCGGATACGAGCAGCGTCTCCCGGATCCCGGGCTCGTCGATGCCGTGATGACCCTTCCTCTGAGCTATCGGACGGTGATCGTGGCGCGCTTCTTTCTCGACATGAGTGTTGCGGAGACGGCCGAGACGCTCAGGATCCCGCAGGGAACGGTGAAGACGAGGACTTTCCGGGCGCTGGAGCGTTTGCGCGCGGTCGTCGAGGAGACATGATGGATCTCGAGAAGAGAGTTCGTGACAGTCTGAGTGCCGCTGCAGAAGGCCTGGTGGTGCCCGAGCCGGAGGGTGATCCGGTCGGCAAGCGGCCTCGCGTTCGGAATAGCAGGGTGATGGTCGCCCTTGCCGGCGCGGCCGCCGTCGTGGCCGTAGTGGCCATCCCCGTGTTTCTCCTCGACTTCGGTGGCTCCGAGTCGGCCGGTCCCGTCACCACAGCCGGTTCGACGACCACCATCGCCACCACCACATCATTGTCACCCGGCCCGACCATCGGCTCGTATGGCTTAGTGCTACTCGACACTTCGGACGGTCAAACACGCTTCGTGGTGGCCGCCGAGAAGATCGACGCCGAGGACCCGCCGACGGCGACCGTCACGCTTCTCGCCCTACCCGACGGTGGTGACCAGCCCTTGGACGAGGTCGTGGTCGGTGACCCGGGCGGGTTCTTCTGGAACTCGGTGACAGAGCCCACCGGCATCTGCACCACGGACTTCTCATCGACTCCGGAAGCGGCCCGGATCACTTTCCAGGTCCGTCTGTCGGCCTCGTTGGGTTGCACGGCCCCATTCGCCTATGAGGTTCGTGAAGGGGTGCTCTCCGAGGTGCCGCCGAGCGCAGAGGCAGTTGCCAACCTCTTCATGAGCGTCTGGAGTGGTGGCGCCGAGCAGACGACCATGGCCACATTGGCTTCGGCCGACGCCATCCAGCAGGCGAGTGCACTCGGCCCGCCCTCCCAGCCGAGGTTGACCGGGTGCGAGGGGGCGGCCGGCTCGGTGTACTGCACCTGGCAGGATGCCGGGCAGGACATCGTGGTGCGGGTGGACAATGTCGATCAGCCACCGATGGTCGCCGAGGTGCGCTCGGGCGGATAGCCGTCGTGCGGAGAGGGGGTTGTTCGGCATCTTTGGGTCTGGCAGGCTCGACCTCATGTCGTCTGTCGAACCGGCCCGTCACGCCCTATATTCGCGACTGGAGGACGTGCTCGGGCCCGAGCACGCGGACACGCTGATGACATTCTTGCCGGAGCACCAATCTGAACAGATCGCCACACGGGGTGATCTCGGTGAGTTGACCGCCTCCCTCGACGTCCGATTTGACCGAATCGAGGAGCGTTTCGACCGGATGGAGGAGCGTTTCGACCGGATGGAGGAGCGTTTCGACCGGATGGAAGCGCGTATGGATCGGATGGAAGATCGCATGGATCGGATGCAACGCTTCTATGTCGGGGCGACCGTCGGCTCGATGACCGCCCTCACCGCCATCTTCTCGTTCGTGGTCAGCATCCTGAACTAGGAGTCAGAGTCTCTCCAGCACCTCGAGCGCACGGTCCACCTCTTCGACCGTGTTGTAGTGGACGAAGCCGATACGAATCAGGCCCCCGTCTTCCAGCCGACCGAGACGGTCCATCACATTGACCGCGTAGTAGTGACCGGACCAGACATAGATCCCGTTCGAGGCAAATCGGCCGGCCACCTGGTCGGGTTCGTTCCCCTCCACCGAAATGGCGAAGGTGGCAACCCGGCTCCCGTCCATCTCCGGCGTGCCGAACAGGCTTACCTTGGGGATGGATGAGATCCCTTCGATGAATCTGGTGCCCAACACCGTCTCGTGCCGGCTGATCCGATCGAATGCCGAAACCAGGCGATCCCGACGACTCCTGCCCTCACCGATACCGGCCAGATAGTCGACGGCTGCCGTGACACCCGCGATCGACTCGAAGCTCTGGGTCCCGGTTTCCAGCTTCTCGGGTGGGTCCGAGGGTGCAGGTCGGACCTTGTAGAAGTCGAGTTCGGCCAGACGGTCCAGCTTCCCGTAGAGCACCCCGGTGTGGGGCCCGAAGAACTTGTATGCGGAGGCGACCAGATAGTCACAGCCGATGGCTGCCACGTCGATGAGACGGTGAGGCCCGGCATGGACCGCGTCCAGATAGACCTGGGCGCCCACCTCATGCGCTGCGGCGGTGATATCGGCGACGTCGACCAGGGTCCCCAACGAGTTGGAGGCAACACAAACGGCCACCAGCTTCACTCGGTCATCGAGGAGGGCGGCCACCGCTTCGGGTTGGAGCCGACCCGTGGACGTGTCGAACTCTGCCACCCGAACCTCCACACCGTGGTCGTCGGCGGCCCGTGCCCAGGGGGTGAAGTTGGCATCGTGGTCGAGACTGGACAGGACGATGGCATCTCCTTCGTCCCATTGGCGGGAGAGGGCCCTGCTCACGGCGAAGGTGATACTCGTCATGTTCTGACCGAACGAGACCTCCTCCGGTGCGGCGTTGAAGAAGTCGGCCATCGCCCTCCGGCCCTCTCGCATCACCTCGTCGGCGGCCAGGGATGCGCCAAAGCCGCCACCGAGGTTGCTGATCCCCTGGTTCAAGGTCGACGACATCGCCTCGACGACGGTGTCGGGCACCTGGGTCCCGCCCGGCCCGTCGAGATAGGCAACGACCGCACCGTTTTCGGTCCTGTCCAGGGCGGGGAACCTGGATCGGACCGAGGTGACGTCGAGCTCGCTCATGTCATCGGCACCGGTGGCTCGACCACCGGCGGGTCGGATTTCAGCATCCGGCTCAGGATCAGCGGCGCCGCCAATGTGGTGAGCACCACCATCAGGACCACGATGGCGACCTCCTCGGACTCGACGACGGCGGCCAGCTGGCTGGCGCCGAGGGCAGCGAAGATGAGGCCCACCTCACCACGGGGGATCATCCCCACCCCGACCACGAGTCTGCGTAGCGGACGTCCCAGGGTGCCGAGCGCGGCAACCACCTTGCCGGCGGCGGCGAGCACGGTGATCACCAGACCGGCGACCAGGACCTTTGGCTGGAACATCACGCCGACGTCGACCTGGGCGCCTACGGCCAGGAAGAAGATGGGGACGAGGAGATGCCCGATAGAGGCGATCTCACCCTGGATCCTCTCGATGTGATCGGCCTGGCCGACGATGAGGCCTGCGACGAAGGCACCGACGATGGGCTCCAGCCCGGCCAGACGATCGGCGGCGATGCCCACGGCGATGGCGATGACCAGGGCGCCGATCACGTAGCTGCCGGGAACCTTCAGCAATGTCAGCAGCTTCAGCAGCCAGGGCATCACCAGGGCGCCGAGCCCGATGGACACGCCGAGGAAGAGCACCACCTTGATGCCGAGGGTGATCAAGTCACCGGTCTGGAGCTCCCCACCGTTGCCGAGGAGACCCACTACCACGGCCAGAATCACCAGGCCGATCACGTCGTCGACGACCGCGGCCCCGATGACGACTCGGGCCTCGTCGCTGTTCATCTTCCCCAGGTCGGTGAACACACGGGCCGTTATCCCCACCGATGTCGCGGTCATGGCGGCACCGACGAAGAGGGCGACTTCGTTGCTTCCCCCACCCATTCCCAGCCACTTCGATGCGAAGAAGCCGAGTACGAAGGGAGTAACGACCCCGATCGTCGCCACGGCCACCGCCACCGGGCCGAGACGGAGCATGTCCCGCATCTGGATCTCGAGACCGACCTGGAACAGGAGGACGATCACACCCAGCTCGGCGAGGATCGACACCAGCCCGCCTTCGGAGACGTCCACCCAGCCGAGCACGCTGGCCCCGACGATCATTCCCATGATCAGCTCGCCGATGACCGGCGGCTGATGGATTCGCGCCATCAGCTCGGCACCGACCTTGGCCGCGATCAGGATGACCAGCAGCTCTACCAGGGAGGATGCGACATCCACAGCCCAACGTTCCTTTCAAACACCCGTACTCGCGTCTGATCGGGGCGCGTGGGCCCCGATCAGATCAGATCATGAAGCGGACCTGAGCGGGTCAAGGTACCAGCCCGCCTGCGTTTCAGGATTGGCCGGGGGCTCCGGGTCGGGCTCGGAGACGTGATCCGGTAGTCCGGATGGAGGCCTGGGCGAATCTCCAGACGGTGATGCCGGCCGTGGTGACAGCGGTGATGACGAGGATGAAGGGAGCTGAGACCGGGATCCCCAGGATGACCGCCCGCATCAAGGCCGAGAAGGGTGCCGCGATGAGCATGGTCATCGGGACCTGCCAATTGAAGCGGCTCGAGAGGATCGGCTCGGCGAATACCCCGAGTTGATGCCCGATCAGCCCCCACAACAGCGAAATCTCGAGGAAGAGGACGACCATCCTCACCAACTCGTCGGGCTCCATCTCCAACTCACCGTGGGTGGCGAAACCGATGAGGACGATGATTGCGATTACGAGAAGGTCTCCGGCGACGACCCCCATGGTGGCTTTACGCATGGGTTCAAGGCTAGGAGACGGCGTGACCTATCAGCGCCGCGTCGAGTACTGACATCTCCGGGTTTGGACGAAGATGTCCCGGTGATGATCACCGGCGTTCTGGCATCGATCCCCTCGCCCCCGATAAACGGGTTCTACATCGGTCCCATCAAGTTCACCTTCTACGGGATGCTGATCGCCACCGGTGTGGCCGTTGCCTGGTGGCTGATCAAGAAGCGGTTTGCGGAAAGGGGAGGCGACCCCGCCCTCGCCGAGAAGATCATGGTGCGCATGGTGATCTACGGCTTCATCGGAGCCCGCATCGCCTACGTCTCCACCCACCTCTCCCGGTTCCAGGGGGAATGGTGGAAGGTCATCGCCATCTGGGAGGGAGGAATCGCCCTCTTCGGTGGCCTCACCGCCGGGGCCATCGCCTTCTACATCACCGCCGGAAGACTCGGAGTGAACCGACGGGACTTCCTCGACTCCGTCGCCCCCGCCCTGCCGCTGGCACAGGCGATCGGCCGCTGGGGCAACTATTTCAACCAGGAGCTGTTCGGCACACCCACCAACCTGCCCTGGGGTCTGGAGATCGCTCCCGAATTCCGACCGGAGGCCTACCCCGACGCCGCCACCTTCCACCCGACCTTTCTCTACGAGTCTCTGTGGAACGTGGCCCTGGCCGGTCTGATCATCTGGCTCGACCGCCGCTACCCGTACCTGAAGGGGAGGCTGATCGGTGTCTACTTCGCCGGCTACGGGCTGATGAGATTCCTCCTCGAGTTGATCCGCACCGACACGACATTTCGCTTCCTCGGCCTGAGTCGCAACGGCTGGGTCTCGATCGGGGTGATGCTGATCAGCATCCTGGTGCTGGCATGGCCGATCAAGGACGCAACGGGCGATGACATGGCTTCTGCCGAGATGATGGCCACCGACCTCGAGGATGAAGCCTGAGTCAGGGCGTGGTGTCGGCGGCCCCCTGGGTCACCAGATCGTCGGTTCGGGCAACGTCGGGTGCCGCCGGCAGTGACAACTCGAACACGGTCCACCCGCTCACCCGCTGGTAGGTGAGGTCCCCGTCCATCATCCGTGCCAGCTGCCGGGCCACCGCCAGACCGATGCCCAGGGCGGCCGGCTGTGACTCCATCGAGTGGGCGCGGAAGTAGGGGTCGAAGATGCGCCCGGCGTCCTCGTCGTTCACTCCGGAACCGTCGTCGAGCACCTGGATCGCCACTCTGTCCGGCGACGGGGCCAGACGCACGACGACCTCGTCTCCCCCATATCGGTAGGCATTGGTGACCAGGTTGCGCAGGATCTGACGCACCCGGCCCGGGTCGCCGATGGCACGGCACTCGACCTCGGGGCCCCCCACCAGACGAATCGAGTCTCGGTTGGCCCGGCCGATGGCCTCCAGCACCTGTGCGGTCTGGGCCCGGGCGTCCACCGGCAGCTTCTGCACCACCAGGGTGTCCAACTCGGTGCGGGCGGCCACCAGGAGGTCGTCGACGATGGAGGCCAGGTCGGCGGCTTCATCGGCGATAGTCGAGATCATCACCGCGCGGTCCTCGTCACTGACCCCCGGGCTATCGTCACGGAGGAGCTCGGCATAGCCGACCACGCTGGTCAGCGGTGTGCGCAATTCGTGACCGACCGAGGCGAGGAACTTGTCCTTGGCCTGGGCCAGGTCCTGGAGATGCTCGTACTCCGCCTCGGCGGATTGGCGCTTGCGACGGCTGTTGAGCCCGATGGCGATGAACAGGGTCGACAACAGTCCGCCGATCATGAGGATCGCCGGTGTGGACGCGTCGGGGACCATGTCGGTGCCGGGATTCGGTGTCAGCTGGACCTGCCACACCCTGCCCCCGAAGGTCATCTTGCCTTCGTCGGGCGAGATGCTCTGCTGATCGTCGACGGCCATGTCCGTGATGTCGTGCACCTCCCAGGTGAGGAGGTCGTTGAAGCTCTCCGGGATCGCGTCGTCGACCAACAGGCTCATGTCCATCGCCGCGGCGGCATGACCAGTGAGTGCGTCGGTGTCGGCGTCGGTGATAGGCCAATAGAGGACGAACCCGTCGCTCTCGGTCTCGGAGATCAACGACAGGAATGGCGTGGCTGCCACGTCCCGGGTGACCCGCGACCTCTCCAACGCCTCGGCGCGGCTCTGATTGGAATTCGAGTCGAACCCGGTCACCGAGCTCAGGGTTTCGGTCGGCTCGTACCACTGCATCGGGTAGTGGACACGGCGTGACGCCGCCCGAACCTTCTCCCCGTTCTCGTCGAGATCGAACATGGTGAATCCGGGGATCGACTCACGCATCGAGGCCTCGTAGAGATCCCGGTTCCAATCCATCACGAGAGGCAGGTAGCCGATCGCCTGGACACCCGGCGGCAAGCCGAGCTTCTTGACGAATCGCCTGAACTCGAGCTCGGTCACCTCGTTCGATGCCTGGAAGAGACCGGACACCGAGGCAAGTCGCAACGTCGCCTGTGACACGTCCCGTTCGATCGAGTCGATGACGACCCGATGACGGGTGGCGAGTGCCTCGTCGGCGTCGCTCACCTCGGTCTGCCACAAGGCCCAGGCGAGCAGGAGGCTCACGGTCACCCCGATGGCAATGACGGCCGGTACCACGGCGTGAGATCCCGAGCCGAAGCGGGACCGGATCGGCCTGGTGAAACGGGTGATTCTGCTCCCAGAGGACACCAATAGGAATCGGTCGGTTTGACACCCGTCTTGAACTCGAGCTCACGCACGTCTCTCGAGCGGCCGACCCCTCATCGGCGGTTCCAGACTGCAAGACTCCGCCATTGCCATGGCCACAGCCCTGCCCACCGGCACCCTCACCTACTTCTTCTCCGACATCGTGGGGTCGACTCGTCTCGTCCAGCGTCTCGGCGGCCCGGAGTTCACCAAGGTTCTGGGCCAACACGGCGAGCTGATCCGATCGATCGTCCACGATGCAGACGCCCGGGAGGTCAAGACGATGGGCGACGGCTTCTTCGTGGTTTTTCGATCAGCGGCGGAGGCGGTGGGGTCGGCTTCGGACATCCAGCGCTCTTTCGACGACCATGTCTGGCCCGAGGGCGGGGCGGTGCAGATCAGGGTCGGTCTCCACACGGGAGAAGCCGAGTTGGGCGGAGACGACTACACCGGGCTCGAGGTCCACCGCGCAGCTCGGATCGGCGATGCGGCCAATGGCGGCCAGATCCTCGTCTCCGACACCACTCAGGCGCTGGCGCGCGGTGCCGGGTACGGGTTCAAGGCGCTTGGCAACTTTCGGCTCAAGGATCTCGACGATCCCGAGACGCTCTATCAGGTGGTGGTGCCGGGTCTTCCCACCGATTTCCCCCCTCCACGCTCCGCTGATGCCCGACCGAACAACATCCCGGTCGTGGCCGATCCGATCATCGGGCGTGACGGCGACCTGGAGAGCCTCGAGTCGATGTTCGAGCAGAAGCGCCTGGTCAGCCTTCTCGGTCCGGGCGGCATCGGGAAGACCCGGCTCGCCATCGCCCTCGCCGGGCGTCTCGTCTCACGCTTCAACGATGGGGCGGTCATGGTGGATCTCGCCGCCATCTCCGACCCCGAGTTGGTGGTCGGTGCTATTGCCGCCGAGTTGGGGGCCGGGGAGGGCAGCGTCGAGGGTGTGGTTAGACATCTGAAAGGTCGACGGCTCCTCCTCGTCCTCGACAACTTCGAGCAGGTCATCGACGCCCGCAGCGTCGTCTCCGCCGTCCTGGAGGGCACCGAGGGTGTCGCCGTCCTGGTCACCACCCAGGCTCCTCTCCGGGTGGCCGGAGAGCAGCGTTATGTCCTGGAGCCCTTGCCGATAGGCCCCGACGGGACCGCTGTCCAGCTATTTCTCGATCGTGCTCGTGCGGTCGACCCGTCATTCGACGCCGACGAGTCTGACGTGCGCGATCTGGTCGGCGCCCTCGATGGGTTGCCCCTCGCAGTCGAGCTGGCGGCCGCCCGCGTCAACCTGTTCAGCCCGGTGGAGATGTTGGAGCGCTTCCAGCAGGGACGTGCGCCCAGTGCCGTCGACGGCGATCGCCCGGAACGCCATCGGTCGACCGCCGATGCTCTCACCTGGAGCTTTGATCTGCTTGGCCCGTCAGAGAGGGCGGCTCTCCGTCGCCTCGGTGTGTTCGCAGGTGGGATGACCATCGCCGGGGCGGAGCAGGTGATCGGTGGTGACCCCGTGAGCGACGTCGTCGCCTCGATCGGTGAGCTGGTCGACCGAAGTCTCCTGGTCCGGGAGCGTGATGGGACCGGCCGTTTCCGGCTTCTCGAAGGGGTGAGGAGGTTCGCCCTCGACCGGCTGGAGGAGAGCGGGGAGAGGGACGAGACGGAGTCGTCGCACACAGCGTTGTTCGTAGCCATGGCCTCCGAGGCGGAGCGGGGCCTGCAGGCCGATCGGGGCGAGTGGTGGCGGGCTCGTCTCGAATCGGATATGGACAACATCCGCGATGTCCTGGGGCGTCTCGTCGAAGCACACGATGCCGAGACGGGTCTGGGTCTGGTCGGCTCCATATGGCGCTACATGCAGAGCAGGGGACATCTAGTCGAGCTCGGCATCTGGCTCGACCGTCTCTTCGAACTCTCATCTGCGAGCGAAAATGGCCCCGGGGTCGTTCGGGGTTTGATGGCCCGCGGCGCATTGGCCTACTGGCAGAACGACCTGGACCGGGCAGTCACCGTTTATCGGACGGCGGTTGAAGCGGCTCAGGCGTCAGATGACGATTGGCTGGTGGCCGAAGCGCTGTTCGGCTTGTCCACATCGATGGTCGTGGGTCGCCAGGATTTCGAGGAGGCGGATCAGATATTGGTCGAGGCCGAGGAGATATACCGGCGTATCGGTGATCCCGGCGGGCTGGCCGACGTGGTGACAGGCCGGGCCATCCAGACGTTCATTTCAGCTGGCCCGCAGGGTCTGGGACCCTACTTCGAGGAGGCGCTTCAGCTCTATCTCCAGGCTGGGCGCAAAGTGCACGCGATCCAGTCTCTGTTCGGGCTGGCCGCCACCGCACTGGCCGAGGGTCGACCTTCGGACGCCAGAGACCGGGCCCGTGAAGGTCTCGAGATGGCAATGGAGACGAGCGACCTCTATCTCGCCGTGTGGGGTCTCGATTGGTCGGCGGCCACACAGCTCGCGCTCGGCAATCCCGAGAAGGCCGGTCTCCTACTGGGTGCGGCCGATGCGGCGCGTCGCAAGTATGGGACGACCTGGTCGTTGACCACGCTTGGATTGGATGACCCGCGTCTCGAGCTGCGGGAGACACTTGGGGATCAACGGACCGACGACGTCCTCGCCCGCGGCGGAGAGCTCACCCTGGAAGAGGCGGTCGCCCTGGTTGACGAAGATTGATCGGTGCTCCGGCCTCGTCCGTGATCCCACCCAGCCCACGGACGAACCCGGTTGTCCCCTAGTGGGCGGGCTGCCCGGTCGGGGAGTCCCAATGTACAGGGAGCGAGCGCAAATCGTTGACGATCTCGTCCGCCCACGCGGACACATGCTCGGGGTCGCGCCAGTCTCCGGCGTGGTTCTTGGCCATGGCGCTCGCCGGGAACCCCTTGGCGTCGGCGGGGAGCCGCCCTCCGAACGTCATGTAACCCTTCGCATGTACCAGGTCCATCAGCTTCTGGATCTGTGGCACTGGTGGGATCGTCCGCTCCTCTGCCGAGTCGTCGAGTGGCCCGCTGGCGAAGAACCACACGGCCTGGCGCACCAAATCGGTCTGAAATCTCTTGACGAGACTCCGCGCGTCCTTGTGCCATCTGCCCGCATAGAGCGCCCCACCGATGATCACCGCCTCGTATGCCCTCAGGTCCTTCACTTTGGCGGCCGGGACCACGTCGACCTCGAAGCCGGCGGACGTCAGGTCCGTGCCCAGCATCCCGGCCAGGCCCTCGGTGCCACCCATCTTGGAACCATGTGCGATCAGGATTCTCATGTTGTTTCTCCTCGTGAGATTTCACTCGCAGTGTCGGTCCCGAGACCGAATGCCGACCAGAGGAAAACGGCTCTAAATCACGATGCGATGATGGGGGCGTGACCGGCCGTCTCGACTACGAAGAGGTCCTTGCCCGCTGTCTCGCCTACCCCGGTGCCTGGAAGGACCAGCCCTGGGGCGACGAGGTGGTGACCAAGGTCGACGAGAAGATCTTTGCCTTTCTCGGGGCCGATTCGGTGGGTGTCAAGTGCGGAGAGAGCAGGGAGGAGGCCGACGTGTGGCTGAGTCGCTACCCCGACGACGTCCGTGTGATGAGCTACATCGGCCGTCATGGTTGGAACGTCATCACCGTCGGCGGCGCCGTGCCCGATGGCGAGGTCCTCGATGCGATCGAGGATTCCTATCTGATCGTGGTCAGCAAGCTTCCCAAAAAGAGGAGACCCGACGGCTGGGATCGGCTCTAGGGCAAAGCCACGTTGAAGCTGTCGATCACCGATCCGCTGCCGTCTATGACCTTGACGACCAGCGCTGTCTTGGTCTGCTGGATGTCGAGGAAATGGTGGGTGGCCTCACCGGCGATCCGCACCGGGTGGTTGTTGGGGCAGCTCTCCAGGCTGTAGAGACCGCGGCCACCTCCACCGGTCACCACATAGGTCACTCCGCCGTCGGCAAAGCGCTGATAGTTGTGATCGTGGCCGTTGAGCACCAGCACCACGTCCTTGTCGAAGAGGGGGAGCCAGTTGTCGATCACTGCGGCGGTGTCGCCGTGGTTGGCGCACGAGTAGACGGGATGGTGGAAGGCCAGGATGGTGGGACGGTTCGATGCAGCCAGCTGGCTCTTCAGGAAGTCGAGTTGGGCCTTGGTCGTGACCTGGTTGGAGTCGAGGATGATCACGTCGACGTCGCCCCATTGGATCTTGGTCCACATCGGCGGGTTCCCGAAGATGCCGTTGACCACGGCGATCCGCCCGGCGTCCTCCTCGTCGTGATTCCCCCAGGTGACCCACCAGTCGAGACCGACACCTGACATCCACGTGAAGGGGGCCATGGTCGACCCGGTGCTGTTCGAGTAGATGTTGTCACCGGTGGTCAGGATCGCCGCCACCGGGTGGTCGAGCACCGCCTGATGCATCTGGTTGGCTATGGCCTGCTCGTTGCCGTCCCCCGAGCCCCAGTCACCGATGACCAGGAGATCGTCGGCGGTGGCCGGTGCCGGCGGGTAGATGGGGCTGAGCCCGAGAGCGCGCGCCAGGAAGGCCGCCATCTCGCCCCTGGTCACGTAGTCGTTGGGGCAGAAGTGGGTGTTGGCCGGCGGGTTGCATCCCTCGGTGACCCCGGCCGTACCCAGTTTGTCGATGGCGTTCTCGTAGATGCTGCCGTTGTCGTCGGTGAAGAGGTCACCGCCGCCGTTGTCGGTGTAGCCCTTGGCCCTGACCAGGAAGGCGGCCATCTCGCCCCGGGTCACCTTCCGCTCGCCGCAGTAGTGGGTGTTGGCCGCCGGGTTGCATCCCAACGTCACACCCGCGGTGCGGAGCCGATCGGCGGCGTTCTCGTAGAAAAGCCCGTTGTCGTCGGTGAAGAGGTTTCCACCGCCGTTGTCGGTGTAGCCCATCGCCCGTACCAGGAAGACGGCCATCTCTCCACGGGTGACATCCTGTGAGGGGCAGTAGTGGTCGTTGGCCGGCGGGTTGCACCCTTCGGTGATCCCGGCCGCGGCGATTGACTCGATGGCGCCTTCGAAGATGTTGCCGTTGTCGTCGTTGAACGTGCCACCCGGCGGTAACGCCGCCGAGGCGACTGCCGACCCGAACAGGGAGAAGACGACGACCCATGCCAGTAGCGAAGCGATGCTGCGGCGTGTTCTCATCGGTTTCCTCCTCCCCACGGGTGGGTATACGGGACCCTACCGGTACCCCCGGTCGGTGGCGCCCAAACCGCACCCCCGATCGTTTCGCCAACCAAAGGAGGGGTGATGGGTTTCGACAGAGGGATTCTCCCACCAGATCGTGACCAGGACGACACGGGGTCACGCAAGGGTGTCGTCGCTGCGATTGTCATTCTCTTGGTCCTTTTCGCTCTCTTCTACTTGTCGTTTCGCGTCGGCATCGACACCACGACCACGACGACCGCTTCCTGAACGGGCCGCCAAGAACGGCTGACACGATCGTCCCGTAACGGTTCGGGAACGGTTCCCGGTGATAATCGGCGGGTAATGAAGAGGGCTCTGAGCATATTCGTCTGGCTGCTCGCCGCATCGACCGTGGTCGGATCGATCTGGTTCGGGCTCATCGGTCTCGACTCGGATGGGACTCCTATGGGTATGGCCCAAGCCATCTCCTGGCGTGCCCTTCCTGCCGTGTTTGCCGTCACGGCCGCGATCATCGTCGGGAGACAGCCGGGCAATGTCATCGGATGGCTGCTCATGGTGCCCGCCCTCACTTCTCTGGCCGGCGATTTCGTCAGTCGTGGCGTCGGCTTGATGGATGTCGCCCCTGATCGTGTCGACCTCGGGCTCGTCGCCGCCCTCGCCTTCGACAACTTCAATTGGGTGCTCCTGGTCTTCCCCGTCTTCCACCTTCTCCTCGTTTTCCCGACCGGGAGCCTGCTCTCCCGGCGTTGGTGGTGGGTGCCAGTCTTGGAGGTCTCGATGATGGTCATCATGATCGTGTTTTCGGTGTTCACCGAGCCGATCGCGCCCTTCAATGAGGCCTGGAGCGTCGACAATCCGATCGGCCTCATACCGAGGTCGATATTCGACGGCCAGTTCCTCGTGTTCTGGGTCGTCGGGCTGCTGGTGATCACGGTGTCCGGTGTGACTTCGATGGTGCTGAGGTTTCGACGTTCGGCCGGCGTCGAACGGCAGCAGATCAAGTGGTTTCTCTACGCCGTCGCACTCTTCGGTGTCGTGTACGTCTATTCGGCGGTGGCCACTGGTTTTGGAGACCAGGCGTTGCCCGACCTTCTGATGAGCCTCTCCTTCATCGCCATTGCCGTTGCCGTCGCCATCGCGGTGCTTCGCTACAGACTGTTCGAGATCGACCGCCTCGTCTCCCGAACGGTGGGCTATGCGCTCGTGGTCGGCATATTGGGATTGGCGTATGCCGGGGGAACCGTCTGGCTGCCACAGCGCTTTGGCGTGGAGTCGCCGTTGTTCGTGGCCGCCGCGACCCTTGCGGTTGCAGCCTTGTTCAACCCCGTCCGCAGACGTGTCCTCCATTGGGTCGACCGTCGCTTCTACCGGTCCCGTTACGACGCCGAGGTGGTCGCCGCCGACTTCTCCGAACGTCTAAAGGACAAGCTCGACCTGAGCCAGCTGGCCGATGAGTGGGTCGCCGTCGCGATCGAGACCATGCAGCCGGCGTCGGTCGGGTTCTGGGCGAAGGGGAGCGAGTAGCCCGCTCAGGCTGAGCAAGCCCTGAGAGCGGCTGTATTTCCAGGTCCTCCAACCGGGTAGCGTTCACCCATGGAAGCGATGCGGATCCATCTTTTTGGCGGCTTCCTGCTCGAACGGGGTGGTGTCGCCTATCCGCCCATCGCCTCACGCGCCGGGCGCTCCCTGTTCGCCTACCTGGTGATGAATCGGGACCGCCCCCTCCAGCGCGACCTTCTCGCCGGCTCCTTCTGGCCCGACCTCCCCGAGGGAAGAGCGCGTCGACGTCTCAGTCACACCCTGTGGCAGATCCAGGATGTGATCAGCGAGGGCGCCATGTCCCATCTGGCGGTGACCACCGACACTCTCGCCTTCGACACCAGTCTTCCTTTTTGGCTCGACGTCGAGGAGTTCGATCGAGGCTTTGCCCTCTCCGAGATGCAGCGTCGTGACGCCACACCCGGCGCCACCCGTGATGCCGCCGCTCTCCGCTCCTGCGTCGAGCTGTATCGGGGAGACTTCATGGCCGGGTTCTTCGACGACTGGGTGGTGGTCGACCAGGACCATTACCGGCAGCGTTACCTGGTGGCGTTGAGCCGTCTCGTCGACGTGACCAAGGCCAACGGTGCCTATGAGGAAGCGCTGGGTTACGCCCGTCGTCTCACCCATCACGACTCCCTGAGCGAGGAGTTCCACCAGGAGGTCATGAGGCTCTGCTTCCTGCTGGGCCGAACCGGAGAGGCGGTCCAACAGTTCGAGAGATGCCGTTCGGTGCTCGCCGAGGAGCTGGGCTCGGAGCCCTCCCCGGCCACGGTGGACCTCTACAAGAAGGTGGTCCGCCAACGTCAGGCCGGTATCCGCCCGGTCAGGGACAAGGCGAGCGCCTCACTCCTGGGCAGCCGCGCCGATGCCCCCTTCGTCGGGCGGGAAGATGAGCGTCGCAGTCTCATCGATCACATGGAACGTGTTCTCGCCGGTCCCGGCGGGGTGGTTCTGGTGGAGGGCGAGCCCGGGGTGGGCAAGACCCGTCTCGCCGTGGAGGCCGCCGAGGATGCCCAGTGGCGTGGATTCGAGATCTCCAGTGGCGCCTGTGCGCCGGGGGCCCTGCGGCCGTTCGCCCCGTTGGTGGAGGTGCTCGGGTCGCTCAGCCCGCTCCGTGTTGAGCAGCTCTCGGAGCAGGTGACACCGGTCTGGCTGGGTGAGGCCCTTCGTCTCGTCCCCCAGCTACGTCATCGCTCGTCGTCGGAGCCCGCCTCCCTCCGACCGGCCGAGGAGTCGACCCGGATGAAGGACGCCCTGGTCCACACACTCGGAGCCCTGGGCAAGATCACACCCCATCTGGTCATCGTCGACGACGTCCAATGGGCGGACAAGGACACGTTGGGTGTCCTCACCCAGTTGGGGCCTCGTCTCGCCGAGTCCCGGATCCTCCTCATGCTCATCTATCGAAGCGAAGAGGCCCGGGGAGACCCCGAGGTCTGGGATGTCCTCCGCGAGCTCGACCAGGTGGCCGGGTTGGGCCGGGTCGTGCTGTCGCCTCTATCGGTGTTCGAGCTCGACGAGATGGTGAAGCGAATCCTGGGCCTGGGCCGTCTCGATCCGTCGGTGGCCGCCCAACTCCATCGTCAGACCGGTGGCAACGCCCTCTTCAGCGTCGAGACTCTCCTGGCCTTCCGTGATCGGGGGGTCTTCGAGACCGGTGATCCGGCGGAGATGCTGCAACTCCAGCTCGCCGGGCCCACCGTGCCTCTGGCGCCCCGGGTGAGATCGGTCATCGACTCCCGCATGTCGCTACTTCGGGACGAAGTCGCCGCCGTCTTCGAGCTGGCGGCGGTTTGCGGCAACGCGGTCGATCTAGATCTGCTGGCCCGGGGAACCGACCTCTCCCGGTCCTTGGTACTCGACTCGGTGGACGAACTGTTGCATCGGAGCCTGCTCCGTGACGAGGGCGACGGGGGCTACCGGATCACCCATGACCAGGTCCGTCAGGTCGTCTATGAGCGGATCGAGGAAGAGAGGAGGGTGGAATTGCACCGGCGGGTGGCCGGCACCCTCACCGATCTCTATCCCGATGACGTCGAGGCCATCGGCTATCACTACTGGGAGGGCGAGGTCTCCGACCAGGCCGCCTCCTATCTGCTCAAAGCCGGTCTTCGGGCCGCCGGCCTCAACGCATACGCCACCGCCCGTCAGCATCTCCAGACCGCCGGTGTCGCCGCGGCCCTCGCCGGCTGGCCGGATGATGAGCGCTATCACCTGCTCGGTCACCTCGAGGGTGTCCTCAACGTTCTCGGTCTCCGTGACGAGCAGCGCGACGTGATCTCGGAGATGTCGATGCTGGCCGAGGGCAACACCGAGTTGGCCGGTGACCTGGGGATCCGCCGTGCCTGGCTGCTGGCCCATACCGCCGACTTCGCCGGTGCCGAAGAGTCGGCCAGGGAGTCGGTGGAGATCGAGCGAAGCCGCGGCGATGGCTCCGGCACTGTCTGCTTCGTTGGTGGCCCTCGGAACTTCGCTGTTGTGGTCCGGCCGGTCCTTGGACGCCGTACCCCATCTGGAGGCCGCCGTCCAGGCTGCCGTCGGGTCTGATCAGGCGACCGCCGACGCACTCACGGAGCTGGCCAGCACCCTGGTCGAGGTACAGCGCTCCGTGGAGGCCCTTCCCCATCTGGAACGTGCCGGGTCCATCTATCAGAGCCTCGACGACCTGCGTGGCCAGGCCGAGGTGGCCGGTATCCGGGCCCGTGCCTATCACCAGCATGGCGAACGTGAGCTGGCTGGCACGAGCTATCGAGCAGGCGATCGAACTCTGTCAGACGATCGGATACCGACATGGCGAAGGCGTCAACCAGGTCAATCTCGGACTCCTCCATCACATGATGGGTCGGATCGCGAGTTCTCTTTCGAGTTACGAACGTGCCGCAGCGATCTTCGGTGAGCTTGCCAACGTCCGTGGCGAGGCGATGGTTCTGGCGAACTCGGCCTGGGCACGTCTCGAGGTCCTGGGGGACCACGAGCGGGCGCACGTCGGATGCCGTGAGGGCCAAGCAGCTGTTCAGTGAAATAGGCGATCGCTCGCGAGAGGCCCAGTGCGAAGAGATCATCGCGGGAGTTCTCGCTCGCAGTGGCAGAACGAGACGAGGCACGCCAGCTCCTCGAAGACAGCCTTCGTCGCCCTGGAGGGCACCGAGAACGCTTTCTTGGAGACTCAGCATCTTCGCTCGCTCGCCCTGCTTCAGCTGGATCTCGGAGAGGCAGAGCGAGGCCCTGGCAACCCTGGACAAGGCCGAGTCGATGACGACCGAAGCCGCGTTGAGTGATCTCGGTATCGAATTGCTTTCGATAAGGGGTGCCGTGTGTCTCGCGCTCGGTGACGAGCAAGAAGCCGTGCGTCTGACGAGGAAGGCCGTCGAGAGTCTGACGTCGGGTGTGGAGCAGCCCTATCTGGTCCATCATCGATACGCCGACGCTGCGTTGGCAGCCGGACGTCCCCTCGAGGCCCGCGTTGCAGCGCAGGAGGCCCTCCGTCTGCTCCATTCGGCGCTGGACGGACTTTCAGACCAGGACCGAGCTCGCGGCATTCGATCGTGTTCCTGAGCATCGGTGATATTTTGGCAATGGCGAATCAGTTGTCACCGAAGACCGTCGAAGTCCGGCTTCCGGCCGCTTCGGCACCGACCGGGCGGCGGCTCGATGACGATGACCTTCGCCTTGTCACATGGACCGTTGAACACCCCGACGACCAGTCCGTTGACTCACCGACAGAAAGACGCCGAGCGCAGGTGCTGAGACTCATCGGAGAGGCGGCACGCGCCGGCGCCATACCGTCGATCGAGCAACTCGCCGCTGTCCTGGATGTGAGCGGTTCAACCGTCCGGCGCGACCTCGCCGAGTTGCGGTACGAAGGTCACGAAGTCATGACCCGTGGTCAGCGGAGTCGCGTCTCATGACGGAAGGTTTGGGGTGACCGCCATCACCCGCTGAGATAGCTGATAGACGGTCCCCCTCCATAGTCAACGCTGAAAAAGCAGATAGGGCTAAGGAGGTCCCCCATGCGTCGCCGTCTAATTGTTGTTGTCATCGCAGTGATGAGTGCCCTCGCCCTGGCATTGCCCGCCATGGCATCGGGCAGCTTGATGACCTGAAACCAATACGCCTCTTTCCTCCGGAGCGGATCCAATAGCTCCTCTCCGGACGATTACAGAGTTGTCGTCTCCCCGTCGATTCATCGACGGGGCTTCGGCCGCTCGCGTTCACGTTGGGTAGTCCTCGGAAGTTGAGCCATTGAACGAGATAGAGAATTCAGAAGAGAACCTGGCCGTTGACTCGGCGCGGACCGACCTGAGCCCTGGCGCCCAGGAGGTCCTGGCCGCGCTGCCCCAGGTGATCATCCAGGTGGACGACGACTTCCGCCTCGCCTCGGTGAACCGCCCACGTTCGACCCTGTTCCGGGAGAGGGCAGAGGTGGGCACACGACTCGAGGACGCATTCGACTCCGAGGCCGTCGAGGTGATCACGGCTCTCATCCAGAACGCCGAGCTGACCGGTGGCGCCATCGCCGAGCACCACGCCGGGAGTGACATGTTCCGGGTCACGGCCAAACGGCTCAGCTCGGTCCCCAACACCCTGCTGGTCTTCCAGAACATCACCGGGATCTCCGAGGCGGGCCGGACCCTGGTCGACCTGATCCGATATCGGAGCAACTTCCTCGCTTCGATCAGCAACGAGCTGAAGCAGCCACTCACCGCGGTGATCGGGTACGCCAACCTCCTCTCCGACCCGGAGGCCGGCCTCGAAGACCCGGCCCGTGAGGCGATGGTTCGGGACATGACCGACCAGGCCTGGGACCTCGCCGGGATCGTCGAAGACCTCCTCACCGTGGCCCGGGCCGAGTTGGGCGAGCTGGTCGTGGCCAAGGTCCCGGTCAACATCAGCGCCAATGTGGCCCAGGTTTGTGAGTCGATGGGCACCCGTGGCACCTCGATCACGGTCACCGGCGACCGGAGCGTGACCGGGGTGGGCGACCCGGCCCGTCTCCGTCAGATCGTCCGCAACCTATTGAGCAACGCCCTCACCCATGGCGCCGAGCCGGTTCGGGTCAACGTGGTATCCAATGGAACCGGGGCTGCCGTTCAGGTCATCGACCACGGTGTCGGGCTCCCCGAGGAATTGGCCGAGTCGGCCTTCGATCAGTACACCAGCGGCCCCACCGCGGACGGGCCTGCCCGTGTCGGCGTCGGCTTGTGGATATGCCGCGAACTGACCCACCTCATGGGCGGCCATCTCGAATACCGCAGGGTGGATGACCGGACAGTCTTCGAGGCGACGATCCCCGCCCGCTGAGCCCTACGGCGCCCAGACCGGCGTCGGCCAGGCCCGCATCCCGTCGCTGACCAGGAAGGGGCCCGAGCCACCCGGTTCGAATACACCGAGTCGCCCTGAGCTGTCGGCGATGGCGATGAGATTTCCGTCTGGCCGACGGGCTGCCGAAGTGATGTAGTACTGCTCAGGGGCTTCGAGACGTAGCAACTCTGCGCCTGAGGTGTCATAAAGGACGACCACGCCAGTCTCGGGTTGATCGGTCGTCATGCCGTCCATGGGATCCCTGTCGTCTGACGCCGATCGGGCTGTCCCCCTCGACGCTGGTCTCGAGGACTTCGCCACTGACCGGGTCGAGAACCTTGGTCGTGGCCCGGTTCGTGAACGTGGTCGTCTCCACACCCTTCTCCGTCCAGTCCAGGTACTCGATGTAGCTGTTCTCGGATTCGCACCGCAGTTCGGTCACTGTTCCCGTCCCCAGATCGGCCACGACGACACAGTTGGCTTCGTCGATGAATGCGAGGGACCCGGTGAACTTCCCTTCGGGGAGGGCGGCAAACTCGGGGAGGGGGATCACGGCGAGGAGGACTATGACCACGACCGCGGCGATCACCACCGCCGAGGCCACCAGCGACGTGATGAGTCGTCGGTTCACGGTTGTGCTTCACGTCTGAGACGAATCGTCGCCACCACCACTGCCAACAAGACCAGCCCGGTGATCAACAACGCCACCGGGACCCCGAGGCTCTCTCCGAACAACTCGAAGATGGTCATGGGGATATAGACGAAGAGCCCTGCCACGCCGAAACCGAGCAGCACCGTCTGGTCGAGACGGACCGAGGCAGCCATCAAAGCCAGCCCGGCGAGCAGACCCAGGAGCGGCCACGGCATGTGATCTCCTCCCGGGACGGCGATCAGGAGCACCCCGATCGACCCCAGGGCATAGCTGGTTCGGACCGGCTTGAGCACACCTCCCCAGGTGAGGAGCAACCAGACCGTGCCCAAGGCGGCTAGGGAGAGACCGAACACCCAATCGGGTACCACGTCAATCTCCCCGATCACGCTGACCAGTGCGATCCCGGCGGTGACCCCCATCGCCACTATCTGCAGGACGGAGTTTCGATAGAACCAGAGACCGACCGACGCCACGAAGGAGAGCAGGGAGACGAAGAGGAAGGTGTCCTGGCTCTCGAAGCTCAGGATCCGGTCGAAGAAGACAAAGGCGGTCATGGCCACACCGGCCACGGTCAGGAGCCACGAGAACATCTGTGCGCGACTGATTGCCGGCTCGTCACTGCGCCCGAGGACGTAGCCCGACCACGAAAAGGACCGCGGTGACGATGGCGCTCAGCCCGAATTGGCCCCACGGCTGGAGACGATCCCAGAACTCCGAGGCCAGGATCCCCAGGGCGACCAAGACCAGGGCGGCGCCGAGATAGGCAACGGCCTCCATGCCCCGCCCCAGCTGTCCCTCAGGTCGGCGGCTCTCCTCGAAGGCGGATATCGACTCCGCCTGGTCGCTCTCGATCAGACCGGCGTCGACCCAGCGTTTCAGATCATCACGCGAAACCATCGGCGGACCTGCCTCCACATCGGTCGGGGATGGGCGTTCACCTCGCCCGCTACCGGATTATCGACGCTGAACGGCCCTATGGATAGGGGCCAACGCCATCTCTTCGACAATGCCCCTTGTCGGTTGGGTGGTTCCTTGATCCCGGGACGTCTTGCAGGATCGCTGCGACAGGGTTGAACGCTATTGGCGGGCCTGGCATCTTTGCGATATGCCATCGGTAGAGCCAGCCCGGCACGCACTGTATTCTGAGCTCGAGCGAGTGCTCGGTGCCGAGCACGCGGAGACGCTGATGACACACCTTCCCCAACACAGATCGGATGAGGTGGCCACCAAGGCCGACATTGCCGAGCTCAGGGAGCGATTCGACCGCATCGAAGACCGCATCGACGCTCGGTTCGATCGCATAGAAGAGCGAATGGATCGGATGCAGCGGCAGTTCCTCACAGTCTCGTTTGGGGCTCTGACAGTGATGACAGCGATCTTCTCGTTCATCACCCGCATCTAGGCGACTTCCCGCCCCAACGTCAGCGCTGACGGCTCACGGAGCGCAACAATGCCTCCGGCCCGGAGCTCTCGTGAGCGGACCGATGCCTGCGCCTTGGCTCCGATCAGACCCGAATCTGCTCGGGACGGCGGTTCTCCGAGCGCATGGTTTCTATCGCACCACCGGCGAATACTGCCAACCCGACCAGGATCCCGAAGATCCAAAGCAAACCGACCTCACCGGCACCGGTGTCGGCCTGCAACCACAACAGCAGCAAGCCCCCGCAGACCGCGGTCATGGCGATCCCTCCGAACATGGTCAACGCATAACGGGACATTTCCGACTCTCTTCTCGTGTGGTTTCGATTACCCGGGGAAGACGCAACTCGGGGCCCGATGGTTACGGTCGCTGTGCGGAATCGCCCCGACCGCCGCCGGTCAGCATGTCCCAGGCGTTCTGGGTCCCCACCACGATGTGCAAGAAGCTGACCCCGGCCACCAGCCACAGCGCCGCCCGCCAGTCGAGGAGTAGCCCGACCGCTGCCACCACCAAGGCGGCCATCGCCACCCAGGGCAGGACGAACCGGAAGACCAACCCCATGGTCGACGGGTGCATGGTCCGGGCGTTGGAGTAGGCGGCGGCGTGAGGACAGGATCCCGAATAGCCCGATGATCCCGAGCAGGATCGCCTGCGTGTTGGGCCTCCCCTCCGGGATCAGGATGGTGAGGGCGATGAGCAGCGGATAGAAGAGACTCGTCCCGGATTGGATTGCCAGACCCCGCACCGCGTCATCACGATTCCGCTCCAGATGGAACGACAACCCGATGAAGACCAGACCCAACAACACCGAGGCAGCAGCGGCCACGGCGATGTAGAAGTCGGTCCACTCCGCCATCTGCTCGACGACTTCCATGGGTTCGAGGGTAGGTCCACTGATTCGGACTATGTATGCCCTGGAAACGCTCGCTTCGCCGTGCGCATCGCCTGGGGCCACGAGCTATGTTTGGGTAATCCGGGG